>CAVZED010000039.1:0-15313 GCA_963774045.1 uncultured Pseudomonadota bacterium | reverse complement strand
CCGGGCTCGCGATCGGTGAGCTCAACCGGGAACGCGCGCGGCTCTCGCGGCTCAAGGCGGGCGGGGTCGCACGCCTGCTCGCCGGGCGCCGCGCGCTGGCGCTGTTCATCTCCGACGTCCCCGGTGACGATCCGGACGTCATCGGATCAGGGTTGTTAGGCCGCGATGCGAATGCGGACTCGATCGAGCGTCACGTGATCGCTGGCAATGGCGCGGCGGTTGCCGCGCTGGCCGCAGCGGCGCAGGCGCGTGGCCTCGACCTCGAGCCGCGCGCCGCACCGTACGACGGCGAGGCCGCGGCCGTGGCCGGCGAGTTCGTCGCCGCGCTGCGCGCCAGCCGCGCAGACGGCCTCGTGTGGGGCGGCGAATCGACGGTGACGCTGCCGGCGGCACCCGGGCGTGGCGGGCGCAACACACACGTGGCGTTGACCGCCGCGCGACTGCTGCGCGCCGGAGAGCGGTTCACGATTCTCGCGGCCGGCACCGACGGCACCGACGGTCCCACCGAGGACGCCGGCGCCATCGTCGACGCGGGCACCATCGAACGCGCGGAGCTCGCCGGCATCGATGTCGAGCGAGCCTGGCGCGAGTTCGACTCGGGAACCGCGCTCGAAGCCGCCGAGGACCTGGTACACACCGGTCCGACGGGCACGAACGTCGGAGACCTCCTGATCGGCCTCAGGAATTCCGCGACGTCCGTTCGTGACGCTTCGCCGGGCCGCGTGCTCTAATCGCGCCCGATGCGTTTACTGCTCATCGACGACGATCCGCGTTACCGCACGCTGCTGCGCCATCACATATCGTGTGACTGGCCGGATGTGGACCTCGTGAGCTACAACCCGCGCGTGCGCGGTCCCCTCACGCCGGGTTTCCTGGCGCAGGGCTACAGCGCCGTGCTGCTCGATCACGAATGGAAGGGCGGCGGCTCGGGCGCGGAGTGGCTCAAGGATTTCCAGCGCCGCGACGGCTTCGCGCCGGTCATCTTCCTCGCGGACGACGACGCATCCGCGGAGGCCGAGGCGGCACGCGCCGCCGGCGCGTTCGAAGTGCTCGGCAAGAAGAAGATCAAGCACACGGTGCTCAATGGCGCGATACGGCGTGCCGCCGAGAGCCAGGCAAAGGCGCAGGGCCGCTGGCGGACTTCCGCCGAAGCCAAGTTGGCGCAGGATTTCGCCGGCGCGCGTCTCAAGGCCTATCGCCGCATCGAGTTGATCGCCAAGGGTTCGGTGTCCGAGCTGTTTCTCGCCGAAAGCGCCGACGTCGGCGGCGTCGTGGTGCTCAAGGTCACGCCGGCGGTGCGCAAGGATTCCGGCATCGATCAGTCGATGGAGCGCTTCCTGCAGGAGTTCGAGATCCTGCGCGAGATCCAGCATCCGAACATCGTGCGGATCTACGACCTCGGCGTCACCGACGATCACCTGTTCCTGGCGATGGAACATTTCGCGCGCGGCGACCTGCGCAAGCGCATGTCGGAAGGGCTCACCGCGCGCCAGTCGCTCGCCTATGCGCGCGATCTCGCGCAGGCGCTCGATGCGATCCACGAAGTCGGCATCTTTCACCGCGATCTCAAGCCCGGCAACGTCATGTTGCGCGACGACGGCAGCATCGCGCTGATCGACTTCGGCCTCGCCAAACACGTGGCGCTCAAGATGGAGGTGACCGACAAGGGCCTCATCTTCGGCACGCCGCACTACATGAGCCCCGAGCAGGGGCACGGCAAGCCGATCGATGCGCGCAGCGACATCTACGCGCTCGGTGTCATGTTGTACGAAATGCTGACGGGCAAGAAGCCCTACGACGCCGACAACCACATGGCCATCCTCGTGCACCACGCGAAGGCGCCGATCCCCAAACTACCCGAGCGCATCGCGCACCTGCAGCCGCTCATCGACACGCTGATGGCCAAGGACGCGGACGCGCGGCCGGCCAACGCGGCGGACGTCGCGCGGCTCATCGATTTCGTGATCTCGGGAATGGAACCGGCGAAGGAGCCGCAGGGGAACGGTTCGTGATCCAGCGGCGCGAGGCGGTGGCCGCCGCGCGTTTCGAGAGGGCGACCGGCGCATCGATCCTGAAGGCCGCGACGCCGCGCGCCTGGGTCGAGGCGGCGCGCGCCGACCTTCCGACGCTGCTGATCGACCACGCGAATTGCGAGAAGAAGGCCGCGTCCACGGCGATGGCGCTGATCTTCGCGTATCCCGAGGATCGTTCGCTGAGCGTGGCGCTGTCGCGGCTCGCGCGCGAAGAACTGAAACATTTCGAGCAGGTCGAGCGGCTCATGAAGAAGCTCGACGTGCCGCACGTGCGCCTGAAGCCCGGGCGTTACGCGAGCGAGCTGCGCAAGCTGGTGCGCACCCACGAGCCCAAGCGCAAGCTGGATCTCATGATCGTGCACGCGCTGATCGAAGCGCGATCGTGCGAGCGTTTCAGGCTGCTCTCGACGAAGTTGCCCGCGGAGGTGCGCGATCTCTATGCGCAGCTCGAGCGCTCGGAGGCGCGGCACTTCGAGATCTATCTGCAGTTCGCGGAGCGGGAGTTCGAGCCGGCGGAGATCGCCGAGCGGCTCGAGCTCATCGCGACGCGAGAGTCCGAGCTCGCCACCTCACCCGATGCGGAGCTGCGCTTCCACTCCGGCCCACCCCATTAACGCGGCAGCGGGACCTCGCGAACGCCGTTCGCATCCACCGCCACGCAGCTCGCCGCCTCGTACCACGGCGCCAGCACGACGCGCTCGGCGGGCACGCCGTCGATGACGCTGGGATGGATGGCGGGGCGGTGCGTGTGGCCATGGATCAGCCGGCGAGCGCCGGTGGCGCGGAACGCGCGGGCCACGGCCTCGGCATTCACGTCCATGATGGTCGGAATCGTGCGCCCGGTGTGCGCCTTGCTGCCGGCGCGCGCCGCGCTCGCCAGATCGCGCCGCGCCGCGAGCGGCAGCGACAGGAAGCGCCTCTGCCAGGCGGGGCGGCGCACGATGCTGCGCAGCTCCTGGTAGGAGGTGTCCTCGGTGCAGAACACGTCGCCGTGGGACAGCAAAGTCGGTACGCCGTACAGGTCGACCTTCACCGGGTCGGGCAGTAGTTTGACGCCGGTGCGTTTCCCGAAGGGCTCTCCCAGCAGGAAGTCGCGATTGCCATGGAGCGCGTAAACCGCCACCCCGCTCGCCGTGAGCCGGGCGAGGCCCTCGCAGGCGCGGGCATTGTCGGGATTGTCGTCGTCGTCGCCGATCCAGACTTCGAACAGGTCCCCGAGCAGGTAGAGGGCTTCCGCGCCGCGCGCTTCGCCGTCGAGGAATTTCAGGAACGCATCGATGGCCCAGGGGGCCTCGCTGTCGAGGTGCAGATCCGAGGCGAAAAGCGTGTGGCGGCTCGCGCTCACTTCGGCGGCGTGGTTCCCGTGGCCGGATCCGCGGCGGGTTGCGCGGGCGGGGTCGCGGGGGGCGTTTCCGGGGGCGCGGTGCCCGCGGGTGCCGGTGCGGGCGTCGCCGCGGCGGCCAGCAACTCGATCTTCTGGATGACGACCTGCTGCAGCGGAGCGTCTGCCTTGAACGGCCCGGCCGCGCCCGTCGGCGAGACGCTGATGCGATCCACGACTTCCATGCCTTCGATGACGCGACCGAAGACGGCGTAACCCCAGCGCGTGGGCAGCGGATCGAGGTCGGCGTTGTCGGCCACGTTGATGAAGAACTGGCAGTCACCCGTATGCGCACCCGAAGCGCGCGCGAGCCCGACCGCTCCGCGCAGGTTCTTGAGGCCGTTTCCCGCCTCGTTCGGGATCTGCTTCAACGTCGGCTTGAGCTTGTAGTCAACTCCGACGCCGCCGCCCTGGATGAGGAAGTTCGATACCACGCGATGGAACAGCGTGTTCGAGTAGTGACCATTCTTCACATAGCCGAGGAAATTCTCCACGGTGAGCGGCGCGCGATCACGCTGCAGTTCGATCACGAAGGATCCCAGGTTGGTGGTGACCTGGACGCGTTCGGGTGCGGCGGCCTGGGCCGTGGCGGTGAGCAGCAGGGCGGCGAGGCCCGCGAACAATCGGGTTTTGGACATGGCGGCGATTCTACCGAAGCTGCGACTCATCGAACGGTTTCCCGTAAAATCCCGCGGTGTCTCACGGACCCATCACGACCCGATTCGCGCCCAGCCCCACGGGCGAGCTCCATCTCGGCAATGCCCGGACCGCGCTGTTCAGTTTCCTGTTCGCGCGGCATCACGGCGGGCGCTTCGTCCTGCGCATCGAAGACACCGACACCGAGCGCAGCAAGGAAACCTTCACCACCGCGCTGATGGAAGACCTGCGCTGGATGGGTCTCGATTGGGACGCCGGGCCCCAAATTGACAACAAGGAAGAGGTTTCCGGCGTCGAATACCGTCAGTCGCGGCGCGGTCCCATCTACGCGCGCCACTCGGCGGCACTCGATGCGCGCGGCCTCACGTATCCCTGCTATTGCACGCCGCTCGAGCTGGACCTGTCGCGCAAGGCGCAGCTGGCCGCGGGCCGCCCGCCGCGATATGCCGGCACCTGCCGCGAGCTTTCGGCCGAGGCGCGCGTGCGCAAGAGTGCGCAGGGCATTTCGCCGACCACGCGTTTTCGCGTCCCGACCGGCAAACGCGTCGAGTTCGACGACATGGTCCACGGCTTCCAGAGTTTCGCCACCGACGACATCGGCGACTTCATCCTGCGGCGCGCGGACGGCAGCGCGGCGTTCTTCTTCAGCAACGCCATCGACGATTCGGAAATGGGCATCACGCACGTGTTGCGCGGCGAGGACCACCTCACGAACACGCCGCGCCAGCTGCTGGTGCTCGAGGCGCTCACGCTGCGCGCTCCGACTTACGGGCATCTGTCGCTGCTGGTGGGCGCGGACGGCACGCCGCTGTCGAAGCGCCACGGCGCCACCAGCGTGCGCGAATTCCGCGAGCGCGGCTATCTACCCGCGGCGCTCAACAACCACCTGTTCCGGCTCGGGCACTCGAGCGGCGAACACGGCGTGTTGTCGCCGGAGGCCATGGCCCGTGCTTTCACCGTCAAACACCTGGGACGCGCGCCTGCGCGCTTCGAGGAATCGCAGCTCAACGTCTGGCAGCGCGAGGTCGCGCACCACATGCCGCTCGAAGAGAGCGAGCGCTGGCTGGCCGCGGAAACGCCGCACGACATCGACGCCGCGCGCCGCCGCGCGTTCATCGCGGCGATCCGCCCGAATGTCCTGCTGCCCGGGGACGTGGCGCGCTGGCGCGACGTCGTGTTCGGTGCCGCGCCGGCGCTGGACGAGCCGGCGCTCGCGCGCGTGCGCGAGGCGGGGCCGCGGTTCTTCCGGGCCGCGGCGGACGCCGCGCTCGTGAGCGGCGGCAATCTCGAGGTCATCGTGGAAGCCGTGAAAGGCGCCACCGGGGCGAAGGGGCAGGGCCTCTGGAAGCCGCTGCGCCTGGCGCTCACCGGCGCCTCCGAAGGTCCCGAGCTCGCACCACTGCTCAAGGCCATGCGCGAGTCGACGATTCACGACCGCCTGAGCCGCTTCGCCGCATGATCCGCATCCACAACTCCCTGACGGGTGAGAAGCAGGAGCTCCGGCCCGTCGAGCCCGGTCACGTGCGCATGTACAGCTGTGGCGTCACCGTCTACGACTACTTCCACGTCGGCAACGCGCGCATGCTCGTCGTGTTCGACATGGTGAGCCGCTACCTGCGACATCGCGGATTTCGCGTCACCTACGTGCGCAACATCACCGACGTCGACGACAAGATCATCAACCGCGCGCGCGAGTCGGGCGTGGACTGGCGCGAACACGCTCGCAAGTTCACCGCCGCCATGCACGAGGATCTCGACCGGCTCGGCTGCCTGCGCCCGGAGAAGGAGCCGAAAGCTTCGGAGTACATAGAGGAAATGCTGGCGATGATCGGCCAGCTCATCGACAACGGTTACGCCTACCAGGCCTCGAATGGCGACGTGATGTACGACGTGCGCAGGTTCGCGCCGTACGGAAAGCTGTCGGGGCGCAAGCTCGAAGACCTGCGCGCCGGGGCGCGCGTGGAAGTGGACGAGGCCAAGCGCGATCCGCTCGATTTCGTGTTGTGGAAGTCGGCCAAGCCCGGCGAGCCCGCGTGGCCGTCACGCTGGGGCGAAGGCCGTCCCGGCTGGCACATCGAGTGCTCGGCCATGTCCACGAAGGAGCTCGGCGAACATTTCGACATTCACGGCGGGGGACTCGACCTCAAGTTCCCGCACCACGAGAACGAGATCGCGCAGACCTGCGGCGCCACCGGCGGGAAGTTCGCCGAGATCTGGATGCACAACGGGTTCCTCAACATCGACAACGAGAAGATGTCGAAGTCGCTGGGGAATTTCTTCACGACGCGCGAGGTGCTCGCGAAGATCCGGCATCCGGAGGTGTTGCGGTTCTTCCTGCTGTCGAGTCACTACCGTGGCCCGATGAACTATTCGCCCGACCAGCTCGACCAGGCCGAGGCTGGACTCCACCGCCTGTACACCGCGCTGCGCGACGTGCCCGAGGTCGGCGGCGAGCTTCATGCCCCGACGGCCGCAACCAGAGACTTCGACGCGGCGATGGACGACGACTTCAATACGCCCGAGGCCATCGCGGTACTGCAGGGGCTGGCGCGCGAGTTGAATACCGCCAGATCGGCGAACGAGCCGCATCGCGCCGCGCTGCTGGCGGGCGAGCTGCGCGCCCTGGGGGGTGTGCTCGGCGTCCTCAAGGTGGCGCCGGAGGCATGGTTCCGCGGCTCGACGCAGGGCGGCCTCGCCGATGCGGACATCGATGCCCGCATCGCGGCCCGGCTGGCCGCGCGCAAGGCCAGGCAGTGGGCCGAATCCGATCGCATCCGGGACGAGCTGGCGGCAGCCGGCGTGATCCTGGAGGACAAGCCGGGCGGCGTGACCACCTGGCGCCGGGCCTGAGCCCCCCGGTTAAATTGGCCGTCCATATTTCCAGGGCGCTCGGGTATGATGCGCGCCCCCGCCCGCCGGGCCCAACTGGGTTTACCCGGGTGGGCGGTATCGGAAACGGGGCATGGCGCAGTCTGGTAGCGCATCTGCTTTGGGAGCAGAGGGTCGCAGGTTCGAATCCTGCTGCCCCGACCATCCGATGGGGACCAGGCGTTCGTTGAGGTAGTCTTCCGTTCCAACTGTGCGCCCGTAGCTCAGTTGGATAGAGCACCGGCCTTCTAAGCCGGTGGTCGCAGGTTCGACTCCTGCCGGGCGCGCCAAGTTTCTGCAGGTTTGTTCAATGGTGGCCGTAGCTCAGTTGGTAGAGCCCCGGGTTGTGATCTCGGCTGTCGTGGGTTCGAGTCCCATCGGCCACCCCATTTTCCTTCTGAAATAACCAATCCTTCCGGCGGGTCATGTGGACATGATCAACAAACGTCGAATCACACTCGGACTCCTCGCGCTGGCGCTGATGTCGCGTTTCGCGGTTTCCGGAGACTTCTTCGAGGTCGATGGCCTGGCACTGCGCGGCTACGATCCGGTCGCGTATTTCGAAGCGAACATGCCGGTCAAGGGATCGGCCCCGCACAGCTTCACGTACCAGGGGTCGAAATTCCTGTTCGTCACGGCGGCCAACCAGAAGAAGTTCGCGGCCAATCCGGAAAAGTACGCGCCCCAGTTCGGCGGCTTCTGCGCGCTCGGCACGGCGAATGGCTACAAGGTCAAGACCGAGCCGGACGCATTCAAGGTCGTCGACGGCAAGCTGTACCTCAACTACGACCGCAAGGTCCTCGACATCTGGTCGAAGGATCAGCCCGGGTACATCTCCCGCGCCAACCAGAACTGGCCAGAAGTTTCCAAGCAGCCGATCAGGCAGTGACTGATGGCATTTGGCGCCGGACTCTGATCGAGTAGGCACCATGAATTTCCGCAAGACACTCATCGCGGTGTTCGCGATGTCCGCCGTCCTGGCGAGCGGCCTGACGCGGTCAGCGGATCCGGCGCGTGTACCGCAATTGTTCGTGGCCAGCGATTCGACCGCGTTCTACTACAAACCGAACCCGAAGAACCAGCAGGGCTGGGGTGCGCTGTTGCAGCCGTATTTCGACGAGCAACAGCTGCGAGTCGTGAACCTGGCGCGCGGTGGCCGCAGCAGCCGCACCTTCATCACCGAGGGACTGTGGGACCGGCTGCTGGCGCAGGTGCACAAGGGCGACTTCGTCATCATCCAGTTCGGACACAACGACGCCGGCCCGATCAACGAGGAACCACCGGGCTCGACGCGCCCGTTGCGCGCGCGCGGCACGCTGCCGGGCATCGGCAACGAATCCGAGGAAATCGACAACGTGCTCACGGGGCAGCACGAGACCATCTACACCTTCGGCTGGTACCTGCGGAAAATGATCGCGGATGTGCGCGCGAAAGGCGCCACGCCCATCCTGCTGACGCTGACCAAGCAGAAAAACTGGAAGGGTGGCCACATTCCCTGTCCCTTCGACAAATACCGGCAATGGACCTGGCAGACCGCGCTGAGCGAAAAGGTCGAGTTCCTGGATCTCACGCGCATCATCGCCGACCGCTACGAGCGCGAGGGAATCGATGCCGTGAAGGCGCAGTTCATCGACGATTCGGTGCACACGAACACCGCGGGCGCCGAAGCGAATGCGCGCGACATCGTCTCCGGGCTGCGCTCGATCGACACCCTGCCGCTGCACAAGATGTTGTCGGCCAAGGGGCGCAAGGTGCCCGCCGACCGCGGCCCGCCCCAGGATTCCGTTTGCGCCCCGCTTCAGCGGTAGTCATGTCCCGGTGACGGTGCCTGCACGGTCGGTTTCTCCTCGCGCCCCCACAGATCCTCGTAGCGCCAGCCCGTCAGGTCCTCGACGATGGCGCGGTTCCCCGGCGTGGGCGGTGTCTCGGCCCCGGCCTTGAAGCGCTCGATCTCGGTCATGAGTACGGCGTGGGTATCGCGATTCAACCGGAAACGCGTGGAGACGATGAAGCCGAAGGCGAGAATCCCCAGCGTGCCGACGCCCATGAGCAGCAATATCGCGGTCAGCACACCCGGCGGTTGCACCAGCGTGCCCTTGATGAAGCCGCTCGCCTCGAGGATCTGCGTGACGATCAACACGGCGATGGACTGCATGAGCTTGCGCACGAAGGTCATGACGCCCGCGAACGCGCCTTCGCGCCGCCGGCCGGTGACGATCTCATCGACGTCCGGCATGTAGTTGTAGACGCTCCAGGGAATGTAGTTGAGCGCGCCGCGGCCCAGCCCGGCGACGACGACCACGGCGAGATACCACGTCAAGTCGGTGACGCCGGCCGCGTACAGGGTGAGCAGGCCCACCACGCCCAGGCCGAACAGCAGGACGGCAATGCGGTAGGAAGGCGCGGGATGCAGGCGCAGCGCGATCCAGATCGTCAGCATCACCGAGACCAGCTGCGCACAGGCCATCCAGGTGTTGATCACGGACATCTGGACCACCGTGCCCGCGAGTGCGAACGCGATGAAGTACGACAGCACCGGATTCAGCACGTCCTGGCTGATGTAACCGCCGAGGTACATGCCCAGGTGCAGGCGGAACGCGCGGATGCGCAGCGTGGCCCACAGGTCGCGGAACAGTTGCTCGAGCTTCGAGAACACCCCACCCACGGGTGCGGCCATGTGCTCGATGTCCACGCGCGGGCGTTCCCAGGTGAACAGGAAAACCGCCAGCGCGACGAACACGAAGAACACCGAGAACAGGAGGCCGAGGTAGAAGAAAGTGTCCGCGTTACCCTGGCCCCCGAGGTAGGAAATGATCACGGCGGGGAGGAACAGGGCTGCGATGTTGGCGATCTGTCCGCAGATGATGCGGGCGCCGGCGAAGATCGCCTTGGTCTTGTAGTCCGGTGACATCTCCGCGGCCAGGGTTTCGTACGGGATGATCTCCATCGCGTACACCAGCTCGAAGAAGCAGTACGTGATCAGGTAGTACCAGAAGCCGTGGCCGTCCACCCACATCAGCGCGAAGGACGGCAGCAACGGAACCGACAGCAGGATGAAGAATCGGCGCCGGCCGAACTTGCGGCCCAGCCAGGTGTGATGGAAGTAGTCGGAGATGTAGCCGATGACCGGCGAGAAGAACGCGTCGAGCAGCCGCGCCGCCACGAAGATGAAGCCGGCCTCCGCGACCGTGAGCCCGCAATAGGTGGTGTAGAAGAAGATGATCCAGGCGGTGATGATGGACATCGCCCCGGCGCCGAGAAAATCGTTGCTGCCGTACGCGATGAAGTGACCGAGGCGGACCTGTCTAACGGACATGTGCTCTCCGCAGTTCGCCGAGGCACAGGATGGCCATGGCCTGCCCGTAGGGCATCGAGGTCAGCGGGATCTTCCGGTAACCATCGAGATCGGCGAACACCGGCGTGCCGAACGATACGTTCTTCAGCTCGCCCGCGGCATCGATGTTGGCGATCACCGCCCGCGCGGCGCGCAGCCCCATCTCTTCGAACTCCTGGCCGATGTAACCCTTGCGCACGGATTTCAGGATGCCGTAGCCGAAGCCGGCGGTGGCCGAGGCCTCGAGGTAGGAGCCCGGATCGTCTATCAAGGTATGCCACAGGCCGCTGGCATCCTGGTACTTCTGCAGCGCGCGGATCTGTTGCAGGTGGGTTTCGAGCAGGAATTCGCGCAAGCCGTCGCCGGGCGCGCAGATCGAGCAGCTCGATGAATTCCGGTATCGCGATGGTCACCCAGCAGTTGCCGCGCGCCCACAACGCGTTCGCGAAATGGTGGCGCCCCGCGAAGGTCCAGCCGTGAAACCACAGGCCGCTTTTCCGGTCGACCAGGTACTTGATGTGCAGCATGAATTGCCGGCGCGCCTCTTCGACGTACTGCGGGCGATTCAGCAGCTTCCCGATCTTCGCGAGCGGCATCACGCTCATCATCAGCGTGTCGTCCCACATCTGCTGTTCGTTCACCGAGTTGAACACGATGTGCTGGAAGCCGTTCTCCTCGGTGCGCGGCAGGCCGTCCATGAGCCATTCCGCCCACTCGTCGAGATAGGGCAGCCACGCCGGGTTCGGCTTCTCCTCGTGCAGATGGGCGAGGGTCAGGAAGGGCGCGACGGTGTTGATGTTCTTGGTGGGCGGGCCCGCGGCCAGCCGGTTCGCGAACCAGTCGAGCATGATCTGTTTCGAGCGGGCGTCGCGCGTCTGTTCGTAGAACTTCCAGATGCCGTACAGGCCGATGCCGTGGGTCCACTCCCAGTCGTTCCAGCCCTTGGTGTCGATGACGCGGCCATCGTCGAGGCGCAGCAGGAATTCACCCGAGGTGTCCTTTATCTCGACGAGATTGCGGATCAGCAGCTGGATGTTGCGGTCGATGTCTTGCACGAAATGCTCCTGCGAACGATCAGTCGAGATGGAACATCGGCACGAGCGGCCATTCCACCGGCCGGCCGTCGGGATGCGTGTGCATCAGGTCTTTCATGAAGTCCCACCAGCGCCGCATCACCGGGTGCTGCGGCAGGTCGGCTCGTTTGTTGGGCTCGCGCAGCTTGAGCACCGCGAACAGGTGCAGCGTCGCCTCGTCGAGAAAGATCGAATAGTCGTGGATGCCGGCGTCGCGCAGCAGTTGCGCGAGCTCCGGCCAGATCTCGTCGTGGCGCTTGCGGTATTCGGCGACCTTGCCGGGCTTGAGCATCATGCGGAACGCGACGTTCATTTCTTCTCCTCGGACAGGACGATCATCGGGTGGTCGGGGTCGAAGCGCGCGAGGCCGGGCGCGAGATGTCTCTCGAGCCCCGCGGTGAGCGCGGGATCGGCGGCGCGCAGTCCTTCGACGACGCAGCGGGCGAGTGACCAGGCGCCGAATTCGTTGAAGTGCGTCTTGTCCCGGCCATCATCGGCGAACGCGCGCGGCGAGGCTTCCGGCCCCAGCGCCTCGTAGAAGCGCCGGCTCATCGCGTTCAGGTCGATCAACGCGACGTGTTCCTCGCGCGCGACGGTGCGCATGGCCTCCGGGTAGTCGCCGAGAGTCGAGACCACGTGACCGCTGTCGTCGAAATTGCGCCGGTCGGGGGAAGTCACGAGCAGGGGCGTGGCCCCGCGCTGCCGGACTTCGCTGATGTAGGTGCGCAGCCAGGCGCGGTAGGTCGTCGCGGCGTCGGCATAGGTCTGCGGCCACTGCGTCTTCTGGTCGTTGTGGCCGAACTGGATCATCACCCAGTCACCTTTGCGCGCCCGGGACAGCAATTTGTCGAGACGTTGCTCGGTGACGAACGACTTCAGCGTCTCGCCCGATTCGGCATGGTTGGCCACGGCGATGTCCGGCGCGAAGAAGCCGGGCAGCATCTGACCCCAGCTCGCGTTCGGCGCGACCGGCTGGTCCGTGACCGTGGAATCGCCGGCGAGATACAGCGTCGGCACATCCGCGGGTTCGATGGTCAGCAACTGAAGCGCCGCGGCGTCCGGTGAAAACTCGATCGAGAGCCTGTCGTCCCAGTTCGCGGCGCCGATCTCGCGGGGCTTCAGGCGAACCTGCGTCCCGCCGGTTGCGTTCGCTGGCAGTTCCCCGAGCGCCGCGGTGCGGATGTTGGCGATGAAGCTTCGCTCGGTGGTCCGGGTGCGGCTCAGGTCCAGGCTTTCGATCATCAGCCGCCGCTGTTCGGTTCGCAGGGACATCGATGCCCGGCTGCGTACGCGGCCGAAACGTGCGCTCACCCGATAGTTGCCCTCGGGCAGCCGGACCGAAAAGCGGTTGGGTGCGTCGGGCTCGAAGCCGAAACCGGTGGCCGCGGAATAGGCGGGGTGGCCCGCGGCATTGCCTCCCGGCGCGAAGTCGAAAACCTGCGGCCCGGGCGTTTCCGCCCCGAACGCCGCGATCGATACCAGGGCGCAAAATGTCGGCAACGCCCCTCTCATGCAGCCAGGGCGCGCGCAGGCACGTGGTTCGTGGTCATTCGGCTTTCCCCCCGGTCGCCGGTCTGTGTTCGATCGAGTTTGATCGCTTTTTATCGTAGTTGATCGAATTCCGCCAGATCCAAAGGCGACCGGCGACGAGGTCCTTTCTTTATATATGTCCCGGACCCCTCGCGACGGTGCGGCGGCGGGCCTGGGTCTTTCCCGCACCGCGTGGACTTTCGCTTTTCGTCTGGTAGAGTGCGCGCCCCTGCGAATGGGCCGTTAGCTCAGTTGGTAGAGCAGCTGACTCTTAATCAGTAGGTCGTAGGTTCAACCCCTACACGGCCCACCATTTCTCAGGATTCGCCATCAACTCCGTGTTGATCGCGAGTCACCGCAACCTTCCGCAAAGTCTGCGCATCGGTCGGCAACGGATGCGTTGCGATGCTGCTCCCGCGATTCGCTTCGCGTGACCGGCGCAGGTAGATTTGCGCGCCATGGCAAAGCAACCCTCCCGCGACGACCCCTCGAAGCCGAAGCAACACGGCTACGAGTACAAGAAACAGTTCTACCAGAGCTCGGAAGTCGCGGCCGATTACGACGAACACCGCTTTCGCACGCCGAAGCGCATGCGGCGCAACGCACGCAAGTGGGCGGCGATCCAGCAGGCACTGGCGCTGACGGACGGCGTGAAGACCATCGTCGATCTGCCCTGCGGCACGGGCCGCTTCACCGGGCATCTCGCGCGCGCGGGATATGAGGTGGTGGGCAGCGACATCTCGGTGGAGATGATGCAGCAGGCCGCGAAGCTGCCCTCGGTCAGGCACGAGAACATCAAGGGCTACGTGCGCGCCGACGCGGAGAAGATGCCGTTCGGCACGAAATCCACGGACTGCGTGATGAGCATCCGTTTCCTGTTCCACGTCGACCCCGAAACCCGGCGCCGCATGCTGCGCGAGTTCGGCCGCGTGTCGCGCCGCTGGGTCATCGCCGACTACCGGCACAAGTATTCTTTCCGCTACGGCGTGTGGAGGCTGTCGCGCGCACTGGGCCTGACGAAGCGCCCCTTCGAGCGCGTGTCGGTGAAAAGCATGACGTCTGAATTCGAGGACGCGGGCCTGCGCGTGGCGAAGATCATCAACGTGCGGCGCTGGCTCTCGGACAAATGGGTGGTGCTCGCCGAGTGCGGCCACGTGGATCCGGACAGTCTCAGGAAACGGCTCGCCGGCAGCGAGTACGCAGATCTCGAGGTCACGGAAAAGCTGGGCGAGGGCAAACGCTCGGTGGTGTACCGCGCGCGCTGGAGGGGCCGCGAGGTCGGCGTCAAGGTCTACAAACCCGCGGCGATCGCGCGGCATGCGCGCAAACACAAGCTGCCGCTGGCCGAGTTCGAACACCGCCGCAACCGGGCGTTCTTCGAGGCGCGCGGCATGTCCAAGTACGTCGCGGAGCCGCTCGGCTTCGTGGTCGAACCGGGCTTCCAGATGTCGCTGCAGGAATGTCTCGATGGCGAGGTGTACTACTTCGCGCAGCGCGGGCACGCGGATTTCATCTCGCCGCGTTTCATGGACGATCTCGCCGAGCTCGTGACGCTCAGCCACCAGGCCAAGCTATACGACATCGACCTGCACGCGATGAACGTCATGGTCGACCGGCGTGCCGGTGGACCCAAGCTCTTCGACTTCAACCAGATACCCTTCACCGAGCGGCCGCAGAACCCGTTCATCGGGCTGGCGCTCAAGCTCGGTTTGTTAGGGCGGGAATCGCGCGACCTGCGCAAGCTGGCGCGTTTCAACAATTTCGACCGCGTCGAGCGCAAGCTCCTCAAGTTCTACGCGGACGCAGAGACGACCTCGCGGGCCTGAGGCGATCCTCAGCCTGTCGAAGACAGCAGCGGGTCGTTGTCTTCGAGCTTGATCGCGTCCTCCGGCAACATGGCCGGAATGCCATCCTTGATCGGGTAGGCGAGCTTGCTCGTCGGGCAGACGATGAGCTGCCGGGTCTCGGAGAAGAACACCGGGGCCTTCGACACCGGGCAGGCAAGCATTTCGATGAGTCTCGAATCCATGGGTATCCAGTAGTTGTTGGGTCAGCCCGCGGCCGCGCGGGTCGTCGAAATCAGCCAGCCGAGCGCCACGGCCACCATGACGCCCACCACCTGCTGCGTGCGCGTCCACTGAAGCAAGGTGCCGTCCATCGCCGCGATTCCGACGGCGGTGATGACGAACCAGATGCCGCTTTGCAGCGCCACGCCACTCAAACCGGCGTTCTGCATGAATCTTACGGCCAGAATGTAAGCCGTGAGGCCGCCCATGAAGGAGAGCAGGGAGAATATTCCCATCTTGGGGTCGAGCTGGCCGCCCGGCCAGGCTTTGCCCGCATACAGGAAACCGCGCGCATCCAGCAGCCCGGACGCGACGGTCAAAAGTCCAACCACGGCGAGATTCCCGACCTGACCCATCTTATCTAGCGATAA
>CAVZED010000038.1:0-44505 GCA_963774045.1 uncultured Pseudomonadota bacterium | reverse complement strand
CCTAAGTCCGCCACCCAGCGCCGCTACATCGAGGCCATCCAGGACAAGGACGCCCCGTCTTCGGCATCGGCCCGGCCGGCACGGGGAAAACCTATCTGGCGGTCGCGATGGCCGTGCAGGCGCTCGTGCAGAAGCAGGTGAGCCGCATCGTGCTCGCGCGCCCGGGCGGTCGAGGTGGGCGAGCGGCTGGGCTTCCTGCCCGGCGACTTGCAGGAAAAGTTTATTCCTACCTGCGCCCGCTCTACGACGCGCTGTTCTATTCGATGGACCCGGAGCGCGTCGGGAAAACTCCTGGAGAAGCGCATCCATCGAGGTCGCGCCGCTAGCCTTCATGCGCGGCCGCGCTCAACCACTGCACAGCCGCTTGATGACTCCCGGCGGCTGGCGGGCGCGATGGGGAGCATCAAGCCGGACATTCGGTGTGATCGGCTCCGACGGAAAGTCCGTCCTTGTGATGGGCGTATTCCCGCAGGGCCAGAAAGCGGTTTACCGCGTGGCGATGACCGACGGCGCAAGCACGCTGGCCTGCGCCGAACACCTCTGGGCGGTTCCGCACGATGGAGGACAAGCGCAGGGGCAAGCCCGCAGCGGGTGCTGACGACTCAGGAGATGATCGGCAACTGCCGCCGCCATCATCAGTACCGCGACCAGTTGCCGCTGCTCTCGTCGCCGGTGGACTGGCCGCGCCGCGCCGTGCCGCTCGAACCGTATTCGCTTGGGCTGCTGCTCGGCGACGGCTGCATCACGGATAAAACTTCGCCGACGTTCGCCACCTCCGACGTTGAACTCGTCAACTCTCTGGAACTCGCGCTCGGCGACATGAACCCCCGAACGTGCCGACCCAGAGGCTGCCGTCGCGGTCCTCGAGCACGCTGCGCGCGTTGTCGTCGGACAGGCCCTCGCGCGTGCCGAAGCTGACGAAGGAGGTGTCCATCAGGCGGTTGAGGCCGCCGGCGTCGGTGCCGACCCAGAGGCTGCCCTCGCGGTCCTCGTGCAGCGCGCCGACCGCGTCGCTGGACAGGCCCTGCGCTGCCCCGAACGCGTCGAAGCGGCCGTCGCGCCAGCGATTGAGGCCGCCGCCGTTGGTGCCGATCCACAGGTTGCCGTCGCGATCCTGGAACAGCGCGCGGATGCTCTCGTTGGTGAGGCCGTCGCGCGCGCCGAACTTCTGCAGCTTGCCCTCGCGCAGGCGGCTCAGGCCGTGGCGACCCCCGGCCCGAGTACGTCTGGCAGTCCACCGGCGGCACCGACGACTTCGAGGCCAAGTTCAGCCTCACCCCGCTGATCTTCGGGACGCTGAAGGGGACGTTCTACGCGCTGCTGTTCGCCGTGCCGCTCGCCCTGCTCGGCGCCCTCTACGTCAGCGAGTTCATGCATCCCGGCGTGAAGGCGTACGTGAAGCCGGTGGTCGAGATCATGGCGGCGCTGCCGAGCGTCGTCCTCGGGCTTCATCGCCGGCCTCTGGCTGGCGCCGATGGTCGAGCGCGATCGTTCCCGGGCTGTTCCTGCTCCCGCTCGTGCTGCCCGTCGTCGATCCTGGTCGCGCTGCTCGGCGTGGCGCGCGCTGCCGCGCGCGGTCCGGCGGCCGGTTCCGGCCGGGCACCGAGGTCTTCCTCCTCGTCCCGGTCGTCGCTCGGCGCGGTCTGGCTCGGCGTTCGCGCTCGGCGGGCTCGTCGAGACGTCGCTGCTCGGCGGTGACTACCGCGGCTGGCTGCTGCGCGCGCTCGGCCTGACCTACGATCAGCGGAACTCGCTGGTCGTCGGCTTCGCCATGGGCTTCGCGGTCATCCCGCTCATCTTCACCATCGCCGAGGACTCGCTGGCCAACGTCCCGCAGCACCTGCGCGCGGGCTCGCTCGCGCTCGGCGCGACGCGCTGGCAGACGGCGATGCGCGTCGTGCTGCCGACGGCGAGCCCCGGGATCTTCTCCGCCGTCATGATCGGCTTCGGCCGCGCGGTCGGCGAGACGATGATCGTGCTCATGGCGACGGGCAACACGCCGGTGATGGACTGGTCGACTCTTCAACGGCTTCCGCGCGCTGTCGGCCAACATCGCCGTCGAGCTGCCGGAGGCGCCGGAGGGCGGGACGCTCTTCCGCGTGCTGTTCCTCGCCGCGTTCCTGCTCTTCTGCCTGACGTTCGTCGTGAACACCGTCGCCGAGCTGGTGCGGCTGCGCTCTGCGGCAGAAGTACCGCTACCTGTGAAGAGCGCTCTGGCGGAGCGGCGAGCCGTTCATCTGGCTGACCGGCGGCGCGCTCGCGCGTCGCGCTCCTCATGGTGGCGGGCCTGATCGCGCATCATCCTCGTCAACGGGCTCGGCTTCTTCTGGCCGACGCGCGGTCGATGCGGTTCACGCTGCAGCGACGGCAACGGTCATGACCGGGCAGATCGCGGAGCGCGAGGCCGTGCCCGGCACGCGCGGGACCGAGTACCGGATCAAGCTGCAGGTCGGCAACCGCGACCTCTACGGCGCGGACTTCGTCTGGGTCGACGAGGCGCAGATCGCGCGGCGCGAGCGACCCGGCCGACGTGGTGGTCGATCGAGCGCACGCGAGTGGGGGCTGCTGATCGGCACCATCGACCGCGGTGCGCGACGGCGGCGCGGACGGTCGCGACCGGGCCGCAGGCGAGCTGGGCGGAGCTGCGAGCGCGGCTGCCCGAGGCCGGCCGGCTGCGGCGCGAGATCCGCGCATCGAGACGCGGCGACATCGGCGCCATCAACCACGACGCAGGAGCAGATCCGCCTGCGGCTGCGCGCGTCTCGAGCTGCAGGGCGTCACCAGCGGCGCCGACGTCGAGGCGCTGCAGGCGCGAGCTCGACCGACCTTGCAGGCGCGCTACGACGAGCAGGAGCGAGCGGCTGGCCGAGCTTCGCGAGGCGCCAGACCGCCACGGTCGTGGTCGGCGCCGACGGCGGCAAGGAGAAGGAGCTGCCGCTCGCGCAGGTCGTCGACGTGTACTTCCCGAACACGATGGGCGTCGCCGCGAAGGCGCTGCACTACGCGGCGAAGGTCTGGGAGTTCGTCGCCGACGACCCGCGCGAGTCGAACACCGAGGGCGGCGTGTTCCCGGCGATCTTCGGCACCGTGATGATGGTGCATGATCATGAGCGTCGCTGGTCACGCCGCTCGGCGTGCTGGCCGCCTTCTACCTGCGCGAGTACGCGCAGCAGGGGCACGTTCGTCAGCGCGGTGCGCATCGCGGTCAACAACCTCGCCGGCGTGCCGTCGATCGTCTTCGGCGTGTTCGGCGTCGGCTTCTTCATCTACTTCGTCGGCGGCACCATCGACCGGCTGTTCTTCCCCGAGGCGCTGCCGACGCCGACCTTCGGCACCGGCGGCATCCTGTGGGCGTCGCTGACGCTGGCGCTGCTCACGGTCCCGGTGGTGATCGTCGCCACCGAGGAGGGGCTGGCCGCCATTCCGCGGCGGCACGCGCGAGGCCTCGCTGGCCCTCGGCGCGACCAAGCTCGAGACCACGCTGCGCGTGGTGCTGCCCGCGGTCATGCCGTCGATCCTGACCGGGCTGATCCTCGCCATGGCGCGCGCGGCCGGCGAGGTGGCGCCGCTGATGATCACCGGGGTGGTGAAGCTGGCGCCCGCGCTGCCCATCGACGGCGTACTGGCCGTTCCTGCACCTCGACCGCAAGTTCATGCACCTCGGCTTCCACATCTACGACGTCGGCTTCCAGTCGCCGAACGTGGACGCCGCGCGCCCGATGGTCTTCGCGACCACGCTGCTGCTGCTGGTGATCGTCGTGCTGCTCAACCTGTTCGCCATCGGCCTGCGCAACCGCCTGCGCGACAGTACGCGACCGCGGCCGTGTAGGGAGAAGGATGCCATGGACCGCGACTGATCGGACGTCAGCGCCAGCCTGAACCCGCGCAGCCGGCGCCGTCGCCCGGTTCATGGAGACGCCGATGGTCGAGATCGAGCAGCCTGTCGCCTCTGGTACGGCGACGAAGCAGGCGCTCAAGGACGTCATCGATGTCGGTGCCCAAGCACCGCGTCACCGCCTACATCGGCCCCTCCGGCTGCGGCAAGTCGCACGCTGCTGCGCTGCCTGAACCGCATGAACGACCTCGTCGACGGCGTGCGCATCGAGGGCACGATCCGGATCGGCGGCACCGACATCTACGACCCGGCGCTCGACGTCACCGAGCTGCGCAAGCGGGTCGGGCATGGTCTTCCAGAAGTCGAACCCGTTCCCGAAGTCGATCTACGAGAACGTCGCCTACGGCCCGCGCATCCTCGGCGTCGCAAGGACCGCGCCGACCTCGAGGGGATCGTCGAGCGCAGCCTGCGCGGCGCCGCGCTGTGGGACGAGGTGCAGGACCGGCTGGACGACTCCGCGCTCGGCCTCTCGGGCGGCCAGCAGCAGCGGCTGTGCATCGCGCGCGCGATCGCCGTCGAGCCCGACGTGCTCCTGATGGACGAGCCGTGCTCGGCGCTCGACCCGATCGCCACCGCGAAGATCGAGGAGCTGATGCTCGAGCTGAAGAACAGCTACACGATCGTGATCGTGACGCACAACATGCAGCAGGCCGCGCGGGTGTCGGACTACACGGGCTTCATGCTGCTCGGCGAGCTGGTGGAGTTCGGCGTCGACGCGAGAGCTCTTCACGAGCCCGCGCGACAAGCGAGACCGAGGACTACATCACCGGCCGGTTCGGATAGAGCCGGCGGAGGATCAGCCGATGCCAGCGACACTTCCACGAGGAGCTCGACGCGCTCAAGCAGACGCTGCTCGCCATGGGCGGCCTCGTCGAGGACCAGATCCGCCGCGTCGATGCGCGCGCTCATCGAGCGCGACGACGCGCTGGCGCGCGACGTCATCGACGCGCGACCGCGAGGTCAACGCGCTACGACATCGAGATCGACGAGAAGTGCGTGGAGCTGCTCGCGCTGCACCAGCCCGCGGCCGGCGACCTGCGCTTCATCACCACCGCGATGAAGATCGTCACCGACCTCGAGCGCATCGGCGACCAGGCGGTGAACATCGCCCAGCGCGCGCTCGAGCTGAACCAGCGAGCCGCAGCTCAAGCCCTACATCGACCTGCCGCGCATGGCCGAGCAGGCGCAGGCGATGGTGCAAGGAGAGCCTCGACGCCTTCGTCGCGCGCGACACCGCGCTGCGCGCGGCGCGTCTGCGCCGAGGACGACGCCGGTCGACGCCCTCAACGCACCAGATCTTCCGCGAGCTGCTCACGTTCATGATGGAGGACCCGCGCACGATCCCGCGCGCCATCCGCTGATCCTGATCGCGCGCTTCCTCGAGCGCGTGGCCGACCACGCGACCAACATCGCCGAGATGGTGGTCTACCTGGTCGAGAGCAAGATGGTGCGGCACACCCTGGCCTGACGCGGGGTAAGTCGACGGTGAGGCCCGCCGGACGTCCTGCCTCCACGTCGCGCGGTCAACGGTTGAGTCCGTTGTTACACCGATTCGTTGTAGAAAATCGTGGAGCGCAGGGAGGCGCCGTCAGGTACGTTGTTGCTAACTCGTTGTCGCTCCTGCCCGGCTCGGGCCGGGCAGCCTGGGCGCGAATTGCTGTGATGCCCCGCCTCGCCTTCGTGAGGACTTCATCCTGCTCCCGTTTCGGCGGTCTTCCGGTGACAGAGACCGGGACTATGCGAGGATTCGCCGCATCCATGAGAACGGACCTGCAGCCGGGGTCCCGCAGCACAGGCCTCGTCGACGTCCTCGACCGCATTCTCGACAAAGGGCTCGTCATCGCGGGCGACATCAAGGTGTCGCTGGCCGAGGTCGAGCTCCTCACCATCCGCATCCGGCTGATCGTCTGCTCGCTCGACAAGGCGCAGGAGATCGGCCTCGACTGGTGGCGCTACGACCACCACCTGGCGCCCGGCAACCAGAGCGCGGCGCCGGAGAACGAGCGCTTGCGCGAACAGATCAAGGTCCTGGAGCGACCGGTCGCGTCGCTCTCCGCGGGCGCGTGAGCTTCCGGCGGCGCGGACGGCATCTCCGCGGCAGGTAGAGGGAGGCTGACGGATGCCCGTTGAACGAACAGCTGGCGGCACGAGTCTCATCGACGTCCTCGACCGGGTGCTCGACAAGGGCATCGTCATCGACGCCTGGGTCCGCGTCTCGCTCGTCGGCATCGACCTGATCACGGTCGAGGCGCGGATCGTCGTGGCCTCGATCGACACCTACCTCAAGTACTCCGAGGCCGTCGGCCAGGTGGCGCCGATCGCGAAGCCGGCGCCGGCGGCGATCGATCCCGGACCCGCGAGGACGTGATGGCCGAGAACGTCGCCCTGCGCGCGCAGCTCGCCCCGGCGCCACGGCGCCGCGCCCCGCGCGCGGGCCGCCGGGCCCGGAGAGCGCGCCGGCGTGAGCCGGCGCTCGGCGCGGCGCGACTCTCGCCGCGATTCGCGCCCGGGGGCGCGCCGACGCGAAGGCCAGCCTCGGCTTGCTCGAGGCGCTGTTCGTCTCCGATGACGTCGACGGACTGCGCCCGCCGCGCCGTCCACTGGCTCGGCGAGCACGCGCGGGGTCGCGGCGGCTATCGTGGCCGCGGTCGACCGGAAGGCACCCGGCTCGCTCGGGATCGCCGACCTACGGTCTCGCCGGCGGAGCGACGACGAGCTCTCGTCGACCTGGAAGATCGGCGCCACCCGCTGGTCAATGCGCTCGCCGAAGCCGCCGGCGGTCGTCCTTCGGCGACCGCGACGGTCGCACGGCCTCGCCGCGGCGTTCGAGCGCGCGGCGTTCGCCGCGGCATGCCGCTGCGCACGCTCGACGTCGGCACGACCGGCCGATCGGTCTCCTCCTGCTGGCGCCCGTGTCCGCCGCCGAGGCCGGACGTCCGCTGGATCGCCGAGATCCTCGGCCAGAAGCTCGCCCGAGCTCCACTCGTCCGGCGTCCTCGCGGATGCCGAGCGCCGGCTGCGTCGCGAGCGTGCGCTGCTCGAGAGCATCATCAACGCGGTCCCGGACCCCGTCCTCCTGACCGACACCGAGGGCCGCCTGATGCTCGCCAACGCCCGCGCCGAGCCCTATTCGCGGCGGACGAGGACCAGAGCGAGGGCCGGCGGCGCGCCGTCGCGCTGAACAACATGCTGTTCTCCGTCGGCCCTGTCGCGCAGCGCGTTCGAGGACGCGAGTCGTGGCGGCGCGAGCTGCCCCTGGTCGATCCCGTCGAAGGCTCCGACCTCCTGTTCGAGCTCCTGAGCACCGTCGTCGACGACCCGCGCGAGGGCACCGGGCATCGTCTCCGTCCTCCGCAACATCACCGACCTCCAGCGCGCCACCGAGGAGATCGAGGAGAACTACCGCCGGATCCGGATCGCCGAGGCCGAGGTCCGCGCCGAGCGCGACCGGCTCGATCTCGTCATCGACTCGGTCGCCGACCCGATCGTCGTCACCGACCCCGCCGGCAACATCGTCCTGATGAACGCGCCGGCCGAGCGCCTCTTCACCGCCGGTCGCGGGGTACGGGCGAGGGAATTCCCGCCGACAAACTGGAGCAGATCTTCAGCGCGTTCGTCACTTCGAAAGCGGCGGGAACCGGGATGGGGCTGGCGATCAGTCGCACGATCGTGGAGTCGCACGACGGGAAGCTCTGGGCCGAGTCGAACCCTGGTACGGGCGCAACGTTTCACTTCACGCTTCCGGGGGCCGGCACTGCGTAGGCGCCGCAAGGCGGCTCCCGGTGACTTGACGCTCCCAGCGCCGAGCCCCACGCTCCCGCGCCGTGACTCTCGCTCTGATCAAAAACGCCAACGTCTACGCGCCGAAACCACTCGGAATTCAGCATCTGCTGGTCGGCGGCGGCCGGATTCTCTGGATGGGCAAGGAACCCATCGACCTTCCCGTACCCCTGGCCAGGATTTCCACGATCATCGATGTGGCCGGACTGCGGTTGGTGCCGGGCCTCATCGACGGGCACGTGCACGTCACGGGTGGCGGCGGCGAAGCAGGATTTCGCACTCGTGTGCCGCCGGTGCCGCTGACGCGCTTCACAATGGCGGGCATCACCACGGTCGTCGGACTGTTAGGCACCGACGATGTCGCGCGCGGCCCGGGTGAACTGCTCGCGACGCTCTATGCACTGCGCGAAGAAGGCCTCAACGCGTACGGATACGCCGGCGGGTATCACGTGCCGCCAGCCACGCTCACCGGCAGTGTGCGCGGCGACCTCGTCTTCGTCGAGGCGTTGATCGGCATCGGTGAAGTCGCCATCAGCGATCATCGCTCGAGCCAACCGACGCTCGACGAGTTGCTGCGCATCGCCTCCGAATGCCATGTCGCCGGGGTCATGACGGGCAAGGCCGGCATCCTGCACCTGCACCTGGGCGACGGACCCCGCGGTCTCGCGCTGGTGCGGGAGGCATTAGAGAAGAGTGAGCTTCCCGCCCGCGTCTTCAACCCGACGCACGTGAATCGGCGCCGCGCCCTGTTCGACGAAGCGGTCGAGCTCGGCGCGACGCGGATCGACCGTAGACATCACGGCATTCCCGGTCGCGGCGGACGAGGACGCCTAGCCGGCCGCGGAAGCGCTCGACGCTACCTCGCTTCTGGTGCGCCAGCCGGACCGCGTCACCATCAGCTCCGATGCGGGCGGCTGCCTGCCGTGTTTCGACGCCGACGGCCACGTGAGCACACATGGACGTGGGTTCCGCCGGTGCTTTGCTCGCAGACCTTGCGCGAAGCGCTGGCGCGCGGCATTGCGCTCGAAACGGTCCTGCCCGCCTTACGTCAAACCCCGCGAAGCTCCTCAGGCTGAATCGCAAGGGAATCGTCGCCCCCGGCAACGACGCCGACCTCCTCGTGCTCGACACGAGCGGGAACGTTCACACCCTGCTCGTGCGCGGCGAAATCCACGTGCGGGACGGAGCGCCGGTCCAGCGCGGCACATTCGAATGACGCTTTCGCGCTAGACTTGCTGCCATGCCAAGCAAAGTCCCCGAAGGCGAGACGCGCGGCTGGATCGTCCCGATCGGCGGCGCCGAGAACAAGGAAAACGACCCGCGATCCTCGCGCGCTTCGTCGCAGGTGTCGGGCGGCGACGATCGCCGACATCGTCGTGATCCCGACCGCGAGCCGCCTGCACGAAACCGGCGCCGCGCTACGAAAAGCTGTTCCGCGAGCTCGGCGCGCGCCGCGTCGCCGTGATGGACTTCGACACGCGCCGCGACTGCCAGGAGCCGAACCGCCTGCAGCGGCTCGAGGAAGCCACCGGCATCTTCTTCACCGGCGGCAACCAGCTCCGGCTGACGACGCTGCTCGGCGGCACGCCGGTCGCGAAGCTGATCCGCACGCGCAACGCCGCGGCGTGACGGTCGGCGGCACCAGCGCCGGCGCCAGCATCCTCAGCGAGCACATGATCGCCTTCGGCGACGAAGGCTCGTCGGCGATCTCCGGCAGCGTGCGCCTGGCGCCCGGGCTCGGGCTCACCAACCGCTTCATCATCGACCAGCATTTCCGCGCAGCGCGACCGGCTCGGCCGCCTGATCACCGCGCTCGCCTACAACCCGTTCGCGGTCGGCATCGGCCTCGACGAGGACACGGCCGCCTTCATCGGCCCGGACGAGACGCTCGAGGTCGAGGGCAGCGGCGGCGTCACGGTCGTGGACGCCTCGGAAGTCAGCTTCTCGTCGATGGACAGCGTCACCGAGGGCCAGCCGGTCTGCATGCTCGGCCTCATGGTGCACGTTCTCGTCGCCGGCGCCACCTTCAACCTGCACACGCGCATCGCGTCTGCGCGATCATTTGCGGCCCACGAAGCACTAGGCGCATCGTCGGACCAACGACTCCATCAGAGAGCGTCGCCCGACATGCGCATCCTCGACCGCTCCGTCTACGTCGGGCCTTCGCACTACGCCCGCTTCCCGGTCATCCGGCTGGAGCTCGACCTCGGCAGCTCGAAGCGTGGCCGACGGGCCGGCTCGGCGCGGGCTTCGTCGACGGCCTGGTCGCCGCCCTGCCCGGCCTCGCCGAGCACGGCTGCTCCTACCGCGAGCCCGGCGGCTTCATCCGCCGCATGAGCGAGGACGAGGGCACCTGGCTCGGCCACGTGCTCGAGCACGTGGCGATCGAGCTGCAGAACGTCGCCGGCGAGGACGTCACCTTCGGCAAGACCCGCAGCGCCGGCCAGCCCGGGCGTCTACTCGGTGGTCTATGAGTACGCGCAGCGCGAGGAAGGCGTCGCCGCCGGCGAGCTCGGCTCTGCGACTGCTGTGCTCGCTGCTGCCCGAAACGCTGCGCCCCGCAGGGCTCGGTGCCGGAGGGCTGGAACTGGCCGACGCGCGCGACGACTTCATCCGCTTTGCGCAGCGGCGCGCGCTCGGGCCGTCCACGGCCTCGCTGGTGCAGCGCCGCGGAAGCACGCGGCATCCCCTGGCTGCGGCTCAACGACCAGTCGCTGGTCCAGCTCGGCCACGGCAAGTACCAGCAGCGCATCCAGGCCACGGTCACCGGCCGCACGCCGCACATCGCGGTCGAGCTCGCGAGCGACAAGGAAGAGACCAACAAGATCCTCGCCGTCGCTCGGCCTGCCGGTGCCGCGGCAGGAGCTGGTGCAGAACGAGGGCGCAGGCGGTGCGCGCCGCGAACCGCATCGGCTTCCCGGTCGTGACCAAGCCCTACAACGGCAACCACGGCCGCGGCATCTCGATCCGCCTCACGACGGACGAGGAAGTGGTGCAAGGCTTCGACGTCGCGCGCGAGCATTCGCGCTCGGTCATCGTCGAGACCTTCCTCGAAGGCGACGACCACCGCCTGCTGGTCGTCAATGGCGAGCTCGTCGCCGCGACGCGCCGCACGCCGGGCCACGTCGTCGGCGACGGCGAGCACACGGTCGCGCAGCTGGTCGAGATCGTGAACCAGGATCCGCGCCGCGGCGTCGGCCACGAGAAGGTGCTGACGCGGCTCGAGCTCGACGCGCAGGCGGAGATGATGCTGGCGCGCGCCGGGCTCACGGCCCAGTCGGTGCCGGAGGGCGGGCAGGTCGTCTACCTGCGCTCGACCGCGAACCTCTCGACCGGCGGCACGGCGACCGACGTGACCGACATCATCCATCCCGACAACCGCGACATGGCGGTGCGCGCAGTCAAGGCGATCGGCCTCGACGTCGGCGGCGTCGATTTCCTGTCGAAGGACATCGCCGAGAGCTACCACGCGATCGGCGGCGGCATCTGCGAGGTGAACGCCGCACCGGGATTCCGCATGCACGTGGCGCCGAGCGAAGGCACGCCGCGCGACGCCGCCGGCCCGGTGATCGACATGCTGTTCCCGCCCGGCGCGCCGTCGCGCGTGCCGATCGCCGCGATCACGGGCACCAACGGCAAGACGACGACGGCGCGCATGCTCGCGCACATCACCAAGATGGCGGGCTACACGCCGGGCCTCACGACCACCGACGGCGTCTACATCGACGGCCAGCGCACGGTGTAGGGGGACATGACCGGCCCCGTGTCCGCGCGCATGGTGCTGGCCGACCCGCAGATCGACATCGCGGTGCTCGAGACCGCGCGCGGCGGCCTGCTGCGCGCCGGCATGGGCGTGCCGGAGGTCAACGTCGGCGCCGTGCTGAACGTGCAGGCCGACCATCTCGGGCTCAAGGGCATCGACACGCTCGAGCAGCTCGCCGAGATCAAGCGCGTGGTGGTCGAGGTCGCGACGGACTGCGCCGTGCTGAACGCCGACGACCCGCTGGTGCTCAAGATGTCGGCCACACGGACGCCAAGAACATCTGCTACGTGACGATGAACCCGCAGCACACGCTGGTGCGCGAGCACATCCGCGCCGGCGGGCGCGCCTGCGCGCTCGAGGCGGGCGTCAACGGCCAGATGATCACGCTCTACGACCGGGGCAGCCACATCCCGCTCGCTCTGGACACACCTGATCCCGGCGACGCTCGAGGGCCGCGCGACGCACAACGTGCAGAACGCGATGTTCGCGGCGGCGATGGCGTTCTCGCTCGGCATCAAGCTCGACGCGATCCGGCAGGGCCTGCGCACCTTCGACACGACCTTCTTCCAGGCGCCGGGCCGCATGAACGTCTTCAACGAGCACCCGTTCAAGGTGCTGTTCGACTACGGCCACAACGCGCACGCGGTCGGCATCATGGCGGACCTGGCGCAGCGGCTCGACGTCTCCGGGCGGCGCATCGTCGTGCTCGCCGGTCCCGGCGACCGCCGCGACGAGGATCTGCGCGCGATCGCGAAGGCAGTCGCCGGCCGCTTCGACCACTACGTCTGCCGCCGCGACGACAACCTGCGCGAGCGCGCGAGTGACGAGGTGCCGCGCATCATGGCGGCGTGCTGCACGCCGCGGGCGTGCCGCAGACTGCCATCTCGATCATCCCGGACGAGCAGGAAGCGATCGACGCGCGCTCAAGATGGCCCAGCCGGGCGACCTGCTGCTGGTCTTCGCCGACGCGCTGACGCGCTCGTGGAAGCAGATCACCAAGTTCCGGCCCGCGGGTGCGCCGGCCGTACCGCTCCGCGTCGCGGCCGCGCCGGCCGCTCGGCCGCAACGCCGGTCGAACCCGCGCCGTTCACGAGTCTCGAAGGGCTGCTGCGCGACGAACGCGGCATCCGCGTACGCGCCGGAAGTCGACGACTGAACGTGTCCGACCTGCCGTTCGAGGACTCGCGGCGCCTGACGGGCAGCAACCTGTTCTTCGATTCAGCCGGGGCCGTGCTCGAGACGCTGGGCGTCACCGTTGACGACGCGCTTCTGGCCGACTGGAGCAGCCGGATCAAGCGCGCGCGTTCATGGCTCGCCTGGCCAGATGACCCGCGCGCCGGGAAGAGGATGAACCCTTACGCCGTGTCGCGTGCCCGGTCCATCGCCATCCGGCAGCACGCGACCGGAACCGCGCTGGCGCTGGCGGCACCCGTCGATCAGCTCTTCACGGCGACCGAGGTCAACGAGTGGGCCTTCTGTGCATCGCTCGCCGCAGCGGATCCCACGCGGTGGAGTCATCTCGAAGGCGCGCTCATCGCGGCCGCGCGCAAGGCGGCGGCTGACGCCGACACGCCGATGTCCGGTGCCGTTTGCGGACTCACTACCCGTACTCGAAGAGAGAGGCGCATTCGCCCGCTTTTCCGTGCTGTCGAAGCTCGAGGCGGCGCCAAAGCTGCGCAGTCTCGTCGCCGCCGCCGATGAGCATGCGCTCCTGCACGTGTTGGATGAAGACGAGCTCACCCTGGGATCCGGCAGCGGCAGCCGATCGTGGCCGGTGGACGCCCTGCCCGGGGTGAGCGAGGTGCCCTGGGCGGAGCTGCACGCCGTGCCGGCGGCGATCGTCACCGGCTCCAACGGCAAGACGACCACCGTGCGGTTGTTAGCCGCCTGCGCGCGCGCGCACGGCTGGCGCGACGGCTTCAACTGCACGGATGGCGTATTCATCGCCGGCGAGCAGGTCGAGAGCGGTGACTACTCCGGCCCGGCAGGGACGCGGCGCGTCCTGCGTGACACACGCGTCGAGGCCGCGATCCTCGAGACCGCGCGCGGTGGAATCCTCAGACGCGGTCTCGCGGCGGAGCGCGCGAATGTCGCCGTGGTCACGAACATCAGTTCCGACCACTTCGGCGAGTACGGCGTTCACGATCTGGCGGGGCTTGCCGATGTCAAACTGGTCGTCGCGAGTGTCGTCGACGGCGACGGATTGCTCGTGATGAATGCCGATGACCCGATCTTGCTGGCGCGCGCTGACGAGCTCGATTGCCCCATCGGGTGGTTCGCGCGCGACTACGACCACCCCGCCCTGCTCGCACACCGTGCACGCGGCGGCTCGACGGCCGGCGTCCGCGATCACCGGCTCATCGTCAGCAGGGACATGGAGCAATGGGACCTCGGCGCGATCGCCGACATGCCGCTGACCGTCGGCGGCAGCGCCGAGTACAACGTGTCGAACATCGCGGGCGCCGCGCTGGCGGCGCTGGAGCTCGGCGTGTCATCCACGACCGTCGCCGGCGTGCTGGCGCGATTCGGCGCTGACCCCGCCGACAATCCGGGCCGCCTCATGCGCTACGTTTACAAGGGCTCACAGGTGCTCATCGATTACGCGCACAACCCCGAGGGTTTGAGCGGGCTCATGACCGTCGCGGCACGGCTGCCACGAACGGGACGGCTCGCGGTGTTGCTGGGCCAGGCCGGCAACCGCGAAGACGCCGACATCGAACTACTCGCGGCCGCCGCGGCCAGCTTCAGGCCCGATCTCGTCGTGATCAAGGAGATGGAGTCGTACCTGAGAGGGCGCGCGCCCGGTGAAACTCCGGCGCTGATCAGGGCGGCGCTGCTGCAAGCGGGCGTGCCCGACGCGGCGTTGGAGATGTGCTCGAGTGAAATCGACGCCGTCAGGCGCCTGCTCGAGTGGACCCGGCCGGGCGATGTGCTGGTGATGCCCGTGCACGACCGCTCGGTTCGTGCCGAGGCGATTGCGCTCGTGAGTTGTTGAAAGGGGTACCTTCACGCCGCGCCCCTCACCCCCGGGCGCTTGCCGACATCGCGTCCATGCGATCCTGGAGCCGTTTCCGGAAACGCCGGCTCAACCGCAACCGAACCCTGGATTGCAACACCACCTCGTAATCACCGCCGCTCTGCAATTCCATTCCATGGATGCGATCCAGGTTCACGATGATCGAGCGGTGGATGCGGATGAAATTTTCCTCGCCCAGGTCCTGCTCGAGCTCCGACAACGTCCGGCGGATGATGTGCGTGTCGGCACCCACGTGAATGCAGGCGTAGTAACTCGCGGCCTCGATCCAGTCGATGTCCGAGACGTTCAGGAACAGCAGCTGCCCGGTGGATCTGACGGCGAGTCGTTTGACCGGCCGCGGCTGCCGCGGCGCAGGGAGCGCGAGCTTCTCCTTGGCGCGGCCCAGGGCCCGTCCAAAACGGGCGTTGTCGAACGGCTTCAGTAGATAGTCGAGCGCGCCCGCCTCGAATGCGCGCAACGCATACTCGTCGTACGCGGTCACGAAGATGACGGCGCGCGGCAGGTCGGCGCCCAGCATTTCGAGCACGTCGAAGCCCCCGCATTCGGGCATCTGCACGTCGAGAAACACCAGGTCAGGTCGCCTTTGCCGAATGGCTTCGATCGCCTCGGCTCCCGAGCTGCATTCCTCGATCGACTCTACGTCCGGGTCGGCGCGCAGCAGCGCGGTGACGTTGCTCCGCGCCAGCGCCTCGTCGTCGACCACCAGGGCCCGGATCACTCAGCCCTTCCTCAAGGGCAGCGTCACGAGAACTTCCACGCCGTTCTCTCCAGCGCTCTTCATCTGCAGGTCGGAGGCGGCGCCGTGCAGGATCTCGAGACGCGTGCGCAGATTGGCGAGGCCGACGCCGCCGTTCGTCTGCCAGTCTCGCGAAAAGCCCGGGCCGTCGTTGTAGACGCTCACGCAGACGCTGCCGTCCCGCCGCGTGCCGGTGACACGGACGTTTCCTCCCGCCACGCGTTTGGCGATGCCATGTTTGATGGCGTTCTCGACCAGGGGCTGCAGCAACAGATTTGGAACCAGCGCGTTCAGCAGGTCCTCCGGGATGTCCACGCTGACACGCAGCCGGTCCCCGAAACGAACCTGCTGGATGTCGACATAGCGCTGCAGATACTCGACTTCCTCGGCGAGGGTCACCTGCGAACGGTGCGAAGACTCGGAGGCGCGGCGCAGGAACTCGCTCAGGCCCACGATCATGTTCACCGCCGATTCGTTGCGATGATCGCGCACGAGTCCGGCGATGGAATTGAGTGTGTTGAACATGAAATGCGGCTCCATCTGCCGGCGCAGCGCGGCGAGTTGCGCCTTGGAAAGCTCCTCGTTGAGCCGCGCGGTCTCGGTCATCTGGCGGGCGATGTTCTCGCGCGAGTCCACGAGGTACGTGATGGTCAGGATCAGCGCGTAAGCGATCAGGTAGATCATGGCCTGATAGAGCAGTGTCGTGCCCCATGCATCCCAGAACGTGGGCGGCTCCCGACCGACCCAGGATTGGGCCAGCCTGTGGAGTTGCGTGGACCAGGCTTCCGCGACCACGCCGATGGAGGCGAAGGCGGCGAGGTGTACGGCAATCGAGCGCACGCTCGTGCCGCGAATGATTGGATAGCGCCGCGCCAGGCTGATGATCCATGGAGTCGCCAGCGCCCACGGCAGCCAGGCAGCCAGTTCGGTTACGAAAAGCGGCAGCCATGCGTGATGCCTGCCCTCGGCGAAACGCATGATGAGTACGGCCTGACTGGCTTCGAACAGCCCGCCCGCGCACCACAGGGCGGCGATCCAGCGCCAGGGAACCGAGCGCTCGCCGGAATGGGTTGCCGTCATGGCCGGCAACTCTACGCCAAGGGAAACCTCGCCAGGCATCCAATGCAGTGAATCGCCGGCCCGTTGCAACGAGCGGTCTGCGTCTGCGCGCTCGTCGCGCCCAGACTGAGCCGCATGTTCAGAATCACTCAGATCGCGATCGCTGGCTCTCGTGTTCGCTGCTGCAAGCGCCGTAGCGCAGGACAGCGCGGTCAAGTCCGCCGCCGACGCATTCGGCGAGCGCGTGGGCACCGAGCAGTCGGGTCTCTACACGCGAGACCCAGGTCCGCGGTTTCGACCTCAATGACAGCGGTGCCTATCGCATCGATGACGCGTACTTCAGCCGGGCCGCGGCGCTGAACGATCCGGTGCTCGCGGGCGTGGGCATTCGAGTGGGCGTCAATGCCGTGCGCCTCGCCTATCCCGCGCCTTCGGGCGTCGTGAACTATCGCCTGCGCCAGGCCGGCCCGAAGAACGAGCTGCGACTCGGCGTGGGCTTCCGCGACTTCGGCACGCAGGTGATCCAGGGTGACGGCTCGTTTCGCGAAGGAGACTTCAGCTTCGCCGGCGGTTTCGTCTGGCGTCCGATGTGGCGACTGGCCCAGGGCAACGAGGGCCGCGCCTTCGAAGTCGGCGGCGTCGGCGCATGGCAGATCGCGCCCGACCAGCGGCTGCGTGCGTTCGCAACGACGGTCCCGCGCGAATACGACGGTGACTATGCGGTGCTCCCGAGCGAAGGCGCCGTGCCGCCGAGCGTCGAGGCGCTGCACCAGTACTCGCCTTCCTGGGCGCAGACGGAGGCGCGTGAGTTCGAATTTCGGCGTTCTCTACGACGGGCGGATCGGCGGCTTACACGCTCGACCTCACGGCCTTCCATTCGATCTTCGACATCGACCACACCGATTACACGCTGCTCTCCGTCGACTGCCGACGGGCTCGCATCGGCCACGACGTATCGCAATCCCGATCGCGCCAAGCGGGCGAACTCCGCCGAGGCGCGCGTCGGCCGGCAGATTCGAAGCGCGCGGACTCAGTCATCTCGCCACCGTGTCGCTGCGCGGCGGCCGCACTGTCACCGGCATCAACTCCAACCTCGCCATCCCGCTCGGCACCTTCGACCTGCGAAACGAAGATGCGCCGGAAGGACTCGAGCAAACCTGGTCAGGAACGCGCGGCACGGACACCGTCGAACAGGTCACCGCGTCCGCGGGTTACGGGCTCGCGTGGAGCGAGCGCGTGCAGCTTCGCTTCGCCATCCACCGCACTCGCTACGACAAGGACGTGTTGTCGATCGCCGGCGTTCGCACCGACGGCGTCAGCGAGACCACGCTATACAATGCCTCGGCCATCGTCGGTCTCACGGATCGCACGGCCGTGTTCGGTAGTTGGGTGACCGGCCTCGAGGAGTCCGGCGTCGCGCCCACCTCGGCGATCAACCGCGACGAAGTGCTGCCCCCGGTCGAGGCCGAGCAATTCGAACTGGGCGTGCGCCACGCCATCACGCCGGGACTGACCTTCATCGGCGCGCTGTTCGACGTCTCCAAACCCACCAACGGCTTTCGTGCCGACCGCTCGTTCGGCGCTGGTGGGCGAAGTGCGCCACCGCGGTATCGAGGCTCGATCGCGGGAAAGCTGGGAGCGAAGACCAGCGTCGTCGTGGGCGCCGTGGCCTTCGACCCAAGGTGACCGGGCCGCTGGTGGACGCCGGCGTGGTCGGCTCGCATGCCGCGGGCATCTCGCAGCCGGATCGTGAACGCAAATTTCGAGCGCCAGCTCGCGAAGGGCTGGTCAGTCGACGCGGCCGTCAGCTACTCGGGCGAACGCTGGGCCGACACCGCCAATAGCTTCAAGACCCCGGCCGTGACGCTCGTCAGCATCGGCGCGCGCAGCAAATTCCTGCTCGCGGGACGCCAGGCCGATTTCCGTGTGCTCGCCTCCAATCTGACGGGTGTTGAAGGCTACTGGGTCGCACCGAGCGGCACTTTCACGCCGATCGCACCCCGCACGGTGAGGGCCATGCTGACGCTCACGTTCGGGCCGAAAGACTGACGTCATTCGTGGCCGGCGCTGCCGGCTCGACGGTTCTAAAGTGTCCTGACTACGCGCATGCCCTGAACGCCGCTGCGATTGTCGGGCTCATTCCAGTAGCGAAAGGCCGAGCGCAAGTAGGTTGGGCTGTAGTTCCAGGCTCCGCCGCGCGCAACCCGCCAGGTGCAGTCGCCGGTCGTCCTGGCGCTGCCGTCGCCGGGATTGCCGAAGTTGTTTTCGTTCCAGCAGTCCTCGGTCCAGTCCCAGACGTTGCCGTGCACGTTGTAGAGACCCCATGCATTGGGCCGGAAGCTGTCGACGCGCATCGTCGTCTGCCGCCACGCGCCCAGTCGGGCCCTGTGCGTAGCGGCTCCAGCCGTTGTAGTTAGCCAACCGGGTCGAGATCGAGGAGCCCCACCAGAACGGAGTCACCGTGCCCGCACGTGTCGCGTATTCGCGCTCCGTCTCCGAAGGCAAGCGGTAGTTCTTGCCGGTCTTTTCGGACAGCCACGCCGTGTAGGCCTTGGCGGACTTCAAGTCGATGCACGTCACCGGATGGCGGTCATCCTGCTCGAATCCAGGCGCGCGCCACGACCGGTCCGCCCGCACCTCCCACGTGGTACCGGTCCAGAAGTAACAACTCTCGTCCACCTGGTAGCCGGTTGCGGCGACGAAGGCCGAGAATTCGCCGCGGGTGACGGCAAACGCCCCGATGGCAAACGGTCTGCCAATGGTCACGCGGACCTGATCCTCTCTTCCAACCTCGCGTTCCGGTTCGTCCGGTGACGAGCCCATGAGGAATTGCCCGGCTGGAACGACGACCATCTCCGGACAATCAGCGCAGTCCTTGAACCGCTCGCCCCTGCCAGGCTGGATGCAGCGAGTGGTGTCGGACCCAACGCTGATACTCACTCCCCCACATCGTTGCGACGTGGCGCAGCCCGTCGCAAGAAGCAGAACCAGGGAAATCAGGCCGAGCCGCAGCGCGGAAACCGACATTCTGGACACCTCATTCACGCCGAAACACGAAAGTTATTCAGTGGCATCGCTGCCCGCCAAGTTGATCCAGCGAATCGTGCTGCGGCAATCGGTGCGCGCCCTGACATTGAGCGCGGAAAGCTAAACTCTCCCCACATGAACGTGAAAATGCGCAAGCGGGTTACGTTGCTCATGGTCGCCTTGGCCCTGGGCGGTGCGTCCAGCACCCGGTCTGCCTCCCCGCCGGCATCCCTGAACGGGATCGAGAGCGCCTATGCCGACTTCAACGACGCCTCGGGAGCCATCAGCCTGATCGAGTCGGGCCTGCGGGACAGCTACCAGGGCAGGACGCGCAGTGAATGGGTCCACTTGCAACAGCAGGCCCGCGAGGAAGTGAAGCGGCGTCTGAAGGAAACTGCCGGATGGGACCTCCCACCGGCCGACCGGCGAGCCATCGACATCATGCGCAAGAGCATGGCCGACGCCGATGAGAGCGGCTCGCTCGCGCCCAGCGGCAAGTGCGAAGACGCACAGCGCAAGGACATCGGATACGCACCGCTGCGCGAAGCCTTGTATGCGTGCTTCGGCGTGTTGTCGACGCTCGACTTCGAAGGCGCGAAGGTAACGCGCGTCGGCGCCTTCGATCTGCTCACGCGCATGGACGAGCCCGAGCGGCGCAGGAAGCTGTTCCTGCAGTTCGTGCCCCTGTGGCAATCAATCAATGGCAAGAACGAGCGCGACAGCCCGTATCGCCGCCTCATCGCGATGGCCGCGGAGCGCGGCCGCACCGAAGGAACCGCGATCGACGCCGCGGCGAAGACCATCGGTGCGTCGACGGCGGAAGTAGAGAACTGGCTCGTGCAGATCCTGGACGCGTGGCGCAAGACGGACGACGGCCAGCCGATGGAGCCGTGGGACTATCGCTATCGAGGCGGCGCGACCGAGCGCGAGCTCGGCGAGAAGATCGCGCGCGAGGCGTTGCAGCCGATCAACGAACGGTTCTATCGCGATCTCGGCGCGCCGCTCGGCGCGTGGCACGTGATCTATGACCTGGATCCGCGGCCGGGTAAAGCGCCGCTCGCCTATACGGACTACGTGAAGCGCGGCCGCGCGCGTGACGGCACATGGGATCCGACATTGACGCGGGTCTCGGGAAACTACGCGCGCGGCGGTCTCGGTCTCATCAACGAGCTGGTGCACGAGAACGGGCACGTCGTGCACATGATGGCGTTGCGGACGCGACCTGCATTCATGGATCTCGGCGACCCGCTGTTCTACGAAGCTTTCGCGGACGTGCCGTCGTGGAGCACCTACGAGCCCGCCTGGCAGCAGAAATATCTCGGCCGCAGCTCGGCCGAAGGTTCTTCGCTGCGCGCGCTGTATTCGAGCGTCATGCTCGACGTCGCCTGGGCGCTGTTCGAGCTGCGCATGCTGCGCGAGCCGACGCAGGATCCGAACGTTGTCTGGACCGGGATCACCCATCGCTATCTGAACGTGATCCCGCATCCGGAGCTCTCGTGGTGGCTGGTGCGCGTGCAGCTCGTGAACTCGCCGGGTTACATGGTGAACTACGGCCTCGGTGCGGTCGTGACCGCGGATATCCGGCAGCGGATTGCGACGCAGCTCGGTCCGTTCGATACCGGGGACGAGCGCTGGTTCTCGTGGCTGTCGCAGAACCTGCTGAGCTCGGGACAGACGCACGAGACGGCGGAGCTGCTGCGCGGCTTCCTCGGTCGGCCCGTGTCGCCGCAGGCGCTGCTCACTGAGATCGGCAGGATGCAAAAGAATTAAGAACTGAGGAATCGTGCTGCCGCGCTGCCGGAAGCGGTTTGCGGTACCTCTTGCGCCGATGGGAATGCCGGGAGCCAGGGAATCGCCCGACCCCAGGCGCGGCCATCGCAATTCCGCGCATTACAACCTTTCCTGCCTGCGCGTCGTCCAACTTAAACGGGGTTGCCGGGAGGATGGCTCGATGAAGAGAAAGTGGTTCAACCAAGCCAGTCTGCTCGGCGCAATTGCCGCCGCAGCTACCACCGGGTTTGCGGCGGCCTCAGGGGACTCCCTCGTGATCCGGAACGTGACGGTGATTTCACCGGAACGTTCGGCACCGCTGCACCATGCCGACGTGCTCATTCGCGAGGGAATCATCGAGCGGATCGGCCGCCGGCTCGAAGCCGCCGGCGTCCGCAGTATCGACGGCACGAGTCGCTTTCTGATCCCTGGCCTGATCGACTCGCACGTCCACATCAAGCCGTTGATGGTCGTCGACGATGACACGGCGGATCAGAGGCCGGAGTTACTCGCCGCTTACCGCGAGCAGTTGCCGCGCGCCTATCTTGCGTTCGGCTTCACGACGCTCGTGGACCTGGACTTCGATCCTGCATCGCGCGAGTGGTTTGATTCACAACCACTTCATCCGCGTCTCCACGGTTGCGGCCCGGGCGTTCGCATCGCTGCCGGCTACATGGCGCGCCGCGTCACCAAGGACGCGAAGCTCGAGCGCATTCCGAATCTGGTGTATGAGCCGTCGCAGTCCGATCAATGGCCAGACGTGCTCGATCCGCGCGACTACTCGCCGGCGCGCGCCGTGGAGCGCGCCGCAGCCGCGGACGCGATCTGCTTGAAGGTGTTTTACGAGTCGGGATTCGGAGGGATGTTCAACTGGCCCGTGCCGCGCGCCGAGACACTGAGCGCGCTGCGTGAAGCGGCGGCGGCCCGGAAACTGCCGATGGTCATGCACGCCAACGCAATCGATGCGTGGCGTGCGGCCGTCACCGTGAACACGGAAATCATCGCGCATGGCCTGTGGCAGTGGCCGGGCGATCGCTCCGACCCGACGCCCCCGCCGGCGGCGTGGGAAGTCATCGCGGAGGTCGCACGCAAACGGATCTATGTGCAGCCTACAGCTCGCGCTGTATGCGGCACGAAGTCGGTGTTCGATCTGCGTCTCATGGATGATCCGCGCCTGTCCCTGTCGTTGCCCCGAAGCATCATCACCTATCTACACGCCGATGCCGGAGCCGCGAGTCTCAGGGCCATACAGGATTCATATTTGGGGGCCGTGGCGAATGCGCCGCAGTTGATCGACAACGCGTGCCAAAGTACCGCTGCGACCCTGCGTAGAATGGACAAGAACGGCGTGCGGCTCATCTTCGGCACGGACACGCCATCGGTTGAAGGCATTGGCAATCCACCCGGCCTGAATGGTCGGCTGGAACTCCAGCATTGGGCAGATGCCGGTATCGCTCCGCTGAAGATTCTGCGCGCTGCCACGCTGGAGAATGCGCAGGCTCTCGGGCTGTCGCGGGAAATCGGATCAATCGAGCGCGGCAAGCAGGCGGATTTGCTGCTGCTCTCGGAAGATCCGCTCCGCAACGTCACCGCTTACGATTCAATCGAGATCGTGATCATCGGTGGCACCGTGGTCAGGCGCGACGAGCTGAGACCGATGCGGTGATGAGCCAGCAACTTGGTTCGAATCTGGCGGGAGACAGGGATTCGAACTCGGGCGGTGGTCTGGCGCGACTCACGCTGAAAATCTCCGGCGGACCCAACGCGGTTCAACACTTCGCCGGACACTGCGTGTCGGTCTACTCGAGAAGGTGTAACGCCTCCTCGTTCACCCAACCCTGATCCGGGAACCCGCGCCCCCACTGCGCCGCGGTCACATCGCGGGCTTCGTGCCAGCGAGGGGTTTCGGTCCAATCGAGGAACTTGCGCAAGCTCGCGCGCGCGTCTTTCGCGGCGCCGCGCTCGAGCAACACGCGCGTCATCGTCGCGCGATGCCCCACTCCGCAAACGACGGCATTGAACAGCGGCGTGTGTCCGCCGAAACCGTCGCGGTCGACGGCGGTGCGCGCATTCACGTCCGCGCCGCGCGCGAGCAGCCACTCGAACATCTCATGCTCCCGAAAGTCGACCGCGAGGTGCAGAAGCGTTGCCCCATCGATAGGCGTCCAATGCAGACCGGGCCCGCTCCTGCCGCAACCGCATTCCACCGGATAAATCTCGCCGATCGTGAACCGGTGCTCGAGCAAACGCGGATTGCGACGCAGGTGCTCCTCGAGCCGCGGCAGGTCGCCGCGATGAAACGCCATCATCGGCGTGTCGGGCAGTCCGTAGCCGCGTTGCGCGAAGATCTCGAGAATCTCGTGCTTCTCTTCGGGATGCCTGGCATACGTCTCGAGCACCATCGCAAGTGGCGCGAGGCGATCGCCGCGTTCGTCCGTGAACGGCGCGTTCATTTCCACGGCAAAGCGGATGCCGTCGGCATCCAGCGTCTCGCACGCGCCCATCACGATGCCCGGCTCCATGCGCGCGCCGTTGGCGAGGAGCCAACGCGCGCACTCGATTTGTCCCTGAAGCACGGCGCGATCGAGCGCGTGCTGAAAGTCACGCGCACCGAGCGCCGCCATCGCCTTGATGATCTCGAGCCGGCCGATGTTCGCCGCGTGGCTCATCGGCGGACCCCAGTTGCCGCTCCACAGCGGGATATGCAGTACTTGCGGGTGCGCCCGGACGAGCTGAACGGCGGCAGCGCCATCGTCGGCGCGAATCGCGGCCATCAACTCCTTGGCGACGCTGTCCGCGGCGATGCGCTGCTTCAGCTCGGTCCAATGCGCGAGGCCGTACTCGCGAGCGATGACGAATTGCGCGTCACTCAAGCGACACGGGCCCGCGGCGACGCGCGCGTCATCCGCAGCGGCGAACTTGGGATGGCAGCGGCGGATACGGTCGAGTGCGTCGCGATCGCCGTTACGCCACAGATCGAGGAGCTCGCGCGCCTCGCGCTTCGGAATATCGAGATGGGGCCGATCGGGCAGCTCCCGCGATACGGTGGTCATAACCTTACCTCCTATGGAGGCCCTTGGTCCGCACGCTTGGGCAGGAAGTCAGGTTGATTTGTCGATACGCGTAACCGGTGGGCTTGGCCCATTTCCGCGGACAGGGTGCTTCCGGCGAGCTCGCATAGGATGGACGAAGCGCAGGCGCCGAGCAAGAACCTCCAGCCGCGGCCAGCTAACTCTTTGCCCGCGGCAACGCCGCGCCAGATCCTGCGGTGGCCGCCAGAATCGCGCTTCGATAGAGTGCGAAGATGAATCAGATGGTGGCGCCCCTACCGGTTCTCGGCATCGGCGAGTACGTGCTGGATGAAAGCAATGCTCGCCTGACGAAAGACGGCGAACCGCTGGACCTCGCACCGAAAGCCTTCTCGGTACTGTGTGTTCTGGTGCGAAATCATCAGCGGCTCGTGACGAAAGACGAGTTGCTCGATGCGGTTTGGGGACACCGGCACGTGAGCGAATCGGTGTTGAAGACCATCATCAATCAGTTGCGCACGTTGCTCGATGACGATCCGCGCGCCCCTCGGTACATCGAAACGCTCAACAGACGTGGTTATCGCTTCGTCGCGCAGGTCGCTCCGGTGTCCGCCGTTCGCCCTCGTTCGCCGGTGGTCTCCGAGGGAACGCCATCGACGATACTGGCCGTCGACGACGAGCCCGAACTGCTCTCGATGATCGAGGAGTACCTCGTCGCCCGGGGTTACCGAGTGGTGACGGCGAGCAATGCGCACGACGCGCGGTCAATACTCGGCACCACCAGGATCGAGCTGGTGCTGCTCGACATCACGCTTCCGGGAGAAGATGGATTGAGCCTCGCCCGGCATTTGCGCGAACACGGCGGCCCGCCCGTCATCCTGGTGACGGCCCTCGGGACGGCGCTGGATCGGATCGTCGGTCTCGAAGTAGGTGCCGACGATTACGTGACCAAACCCTTCGAACTGCGCGAGCTGCTCCTTCGCATCAAGAACGTGCTGCGAAGGTCAGCCCCTTGAACACCGCGGCGCTCACGATTTCCTGCACGATCTTTCGCACTTCCGCCGGCACAAAAGGTTTTTCGAGATACGGCTGGCCGGTTCCGGCCAGGAATGTCTGCACGGTGGGGCTCAATGCATCGCCGGTGATGAAGATGACGATTCGCGCGCGCTGCGGCCAACGCTGCTCGATCTGACGGTACAGCTCGGGTCCGTCCATCCCCGGCATGCGCAGATCGGTGAGAATGGCATCGAACTCGCGCTGGACCAGCAGATGCAGTGCCTCCTGGCCACTCGCGGCAACTTCGATGCTGGCGGCGTCGCGGCGCAGGATGTCCGCCAGCAGCGCGCCGACTTCCGGCTCGTCGTCGACGATCAACAAGCGAGGTCCCTTCGGATTGGCCGGATCGGCAACTGCGATCTCCTGATGATCCGTCGGCTCGCCCGCAGCCCGGATCGGCAGCAACACCTGGAACACGGCGCCGCCCTCGGGTGGGCATTCCACGGTCAAGCTGCCGTTGTGGCTCTCGACGATTCCGAGACTCACCGCCAAGCCCACGCCGGTCCCTCCACCCGGAGGCTTCGTGGTGAAGTACGGGTCGAAAATGCGCGAGCGGATCGCGGGCGTGATCCCCGGGCCGTTGTCGACGATCCGGACTCGCACACGATCCTCGTACCGGTCGCTCACGATACGCAGCCGACGCGGCAGCGGCTGCGTCTCCATCGCCTGCTGCGCATTCACGATCAGGTTCAGGAATACCTGATGCAATTGATCGGCGTTGCCCGAGATCGACGGTAGATCCCCGGCCAGTTGTTTCTCGACGATGATGCCGGCGGTGCGCAGGCCGTAACCGAGCATCTCCACGCAGTCGCTCAGCACGGCGTTGATCGACAGGACCGTTTGTTCGGGCTTGCGCTGACGCGCCATCGCGAGAAAAGTCCTGACGATGCGTGCACATCGTTCGGCTGCTGCCCGAATCTTGTCGGCGACAGAACGCGTGCCCTCGTCGACGGCTTCCTCCTGCAGCATCGTTGCGCGACCCACGACGATCGACAGTGGATTGTTCAATTCGTGCGCCACGCCGGCGAGCAGCGATCCCATCGCCGCCAGCTTTTCGCGCTGATGCAGGCTCTCGCGTTGCAGGGCGATCTCCTCTTCGGCGTCCTTGGCCTCCGAGATGTCGCGAGCATTGATGACGATGCCGTTCACGGCGCAATTGCCGATTTGATTCGTACCGGTGGCCTCCAGCCAGCGCCAGGTTCCATCCGCGTGGCGCATGCGGAACTCGGTGCGCTCGACGATTTTACCGGGATGTCCGACGACGGCATGCAACGCCGCCGTCAGTCGTTCATGATCTTCGGGATGCGCCTCAGCCAGCAGCGAGCGTCCGAGCAACACATCCGGTGCTACACCGAGAACCGTTTGCGCCGCCGGGCTCGCGTATAAGACGCCGCCATCCGCCGCGACGACCACGATGACGTCGGGGGCATGTTCGATGAGCGCGCGGAACCGCTCCTTTTCATCGCGCAGCGCCGCATCGCGCTCGGATACCTTGCCCAGCATGGAGTTGAACGCCGCGGCCATGTGGCCGAGCTCCGCGCTGCCCGTCGCCGGCACCTCCCGGCCTTCGCCCGCCGCGGCACTGCGAATGCCTTCCTGCAGTCGGCGCAGCGGCTGCGCGATCTGTCGGCGCAGGATCAGGGCGAGGCTCGCGATCAGCAGCGCAACGGACGCGATGCCCACCCAGATTACCCACTGCACGGCGCGGAAGGCCTGGCCGCGGATCATTTTGCCTGACAGCGTCGAGGCGAAATACCACCCTGTGCTGCTCAGCCTGCCGATCGAATAGAACTGATCGATGTCCTTCGCATAGCCGAAGAGCGGCGCATCTCCGGATTGCAGCGCGAGCTTCCACAACGTTTCGAGCCGGACGTCACCGGACTCCGCGATGCTGAAACCGTTGTGGCTGTCGACGACGCGTTGCATGTACTGCGGATCCACCACGAGCCGGCCGTCCTTGCGAAACACGGTGTGGCTCGCGCCCGGAATATCCGAGTGCAGGATCCGCGCCTCGAGATCGCCGAGCAGATCGTCGCTGCCGATGGTGGCGATCTGCTCATCGCCGACATAGACCGGGGTCAATGCGGAAACCAGGATCTGCTTGTAGACAGGTTCGTAGTACGGCCCGGCCCAAACGGTAGTCCGCTCGGGATTTTTGGCGACGCCGGCAGCCGAGAAAAACTCGCGCTCGTTCATCGCGTAATCCGCCGGCGTCGACTTCACCCATTCCAGGTGACCCGAACGCTCCGGATCGTCGTATCCCATGTTCAGCATCTGCGTCGGGTGCATCACATAAAAATTGACGAAGCGCGAAGTGACGATGCGCGAGTAGTGCTCGGACACGTCGAAGAACAGCATCCAGCGACGCCGCAGGTCCTCATCGAGCTTCACGTCTTTGTGGATCCATCCCGTCGAGTAGCGAGTGATGTCGGAGAACTCGGGGCGGTTGCGCCACGCGCCATCGGGATAACGCATCATGAGCGCGTCGAAGCGCCGCGACGCTTCCGGCATGCCCTGTCGGTAGCGGCGGATCAGATCCGCCTTGATCACTTCGTGGAATGCCTTGCCGAGCGCAAAGCGGGCCTCGTGAAGCTGGGTACGTTGCAGCGAGTATTCCTGCAGTCGCTCCAGCGCGCGCTGCTCGAGCTGGCTGTAGATCAGCCAGTAAGTGATGCCGCTCGACAGCGCCACGATGAGAGCGACGCCAACCGCAACGCGCAGCAGAGTTTCGCCGGTCAGCGAACGAGGCTTCATGGCGGGATCATAGGGCAGCCGGCGGGACAACGATTCCATGACGCCAGCTTCGCCGGCCGACCCGCTGGCGGCCGTCACCGATCGGTCCGGCTTCAATCTTTTCTGGGGAATCATATCGCGCTGATTCTCTGGGTAATTCCGGGCCTCGACGGGTCGCGGCGAGGCATGAGTCCGGGCACCGGAAGCCGTCGGACCGATGGTCGACAGGCTTCCGGTGCCGCAGGGTCTTTGGGTTCAACCGTTGGTTTTCACGGAGCCGGGAAAATCCCTGAAAATTTCGCCGACGGCCGAATCGATCGCCGTCGCCGGATCGCGCATGGCCTTCTCGCGCACGCGCCCTTCCGCGACGCCTTGCCACACCAGCGAACCGGTTTTCGCCGCGACCAGATCGACGCTCAGCGTGCCGGCCTTGTAGTTCACGGTCTCCAGGTTCTGTGGGTAGCCGATCCAGCCCCGGTACAGGTCGGCGCGATAACCGTGGAAGCCGGTGGCGCTCGAACGCAGTTCCTGCCGGTCTGCGACCCGCACGTAGAAATTTACCCGCAGATCGGGGGAAGACTCGTCGTACACATAGCCGAGCCGCTCGAGCTGTGATCGCGTCGCCTGCTTCAAGTGCGCCGTCATCAGTGTCGAGTAGCGTGCGTTATCGGTCGCCAGCGGCTCGAAGAACGCGAAAGTCCGGTAAGCCGCAAAGTTGGCCGCGGGATCGCGGTCGACGTGCACTCGAGGACCGGTGGCGCAACCGGACAAGGCAACCGCCACGGCCAGTGCTGGAAGGAATCGAAAGACTTGCATGGGAATCTCCTGTTGTGAGGTGGTTGTAAAGTCAGGGTTCGGCATTGCCGACGAGTTGCACGGTCTCTCCGCCGCGCAGCACGGTGACCTGCAGCGGGCGCCCGCTGTCGCGGATGTCGACGATGCGTTGGCGGATTCGTTCGCGCGCGGCGGGCTCGCCAATTTTTATGTCGGCGACGGCGAGGATGACGTCCCCGCCCAGCAACAGTGGGTCGCTGCCGAGGCGCATGGGAAGGGAACCGCCGCGTATTCCCAGCCGCTGTGCCGGTGAGCCGTCGGCGACTCGCTGCACGAGCAGCCCGGTGGTCACGGGTAGATTGAAGGCGCGCGCGAGGTCGTCGCTCAGCAGGAATCCCTCGAGGCCGCTCCACAGTGTCGGCTCCTCGAGCAGCATCCGGCGCGCCATGTTCGAGGTGACTGCGAAACCCAGACCCTCCGAGCCCCCGGAGCTCGAGACGATGTGACTCACGACGCCGATCACCTCGCCGTCCATGCTGAACAGCGGCCCGCCACTGTTGCCGCGATTGATCGCGGCATCGGTCTGAAACAATTCGGCCACGGCCAGCGACCCGGCCGCTTCCCGTGGAGAGCGGCGCGCACTCAAGTGCCCGACCGTCAACGTGCGCGAGATTCCGAGCGGCGCGCCAATCACGAATACCTGATCGCCGACTTCGGCACGATCCGAGTCGCCAAGTTTCACGGGTGTCACGCCCGCCGGCACGGAATCGAGCTGCAGCAGCGCGACGTCCGCCGCGGGGTCCGACACGAGCACCCGCGCGTTCACCGCCGCGCTGCCCGGAAACTCCACCGACACCGCGTCGGCGAGCTGCACGACGTGCGCGGCGGTAACGACCTTGCCGTCGGTGCTGATCAATACGCCGGAGCCGATGCCATTGATGGTCGCGGTCCGCTCCGTTGGGTCGTCCACGCCCCGCAGCGAAGCGTGCTCGCGAACGCGCACGACCGCGACCGCGCCGCTCACCTGCTTGAACAGCTTCGACAGCGATTGTGTCTGCATTTGCGGCTGCGGATGTCGTGCCGGTGACGCAGCGGCGCACCAGGTGGAAAGCGCAACCAGCAGAAGCGTGGCTGCAATCGATACTCGGCGACTCATGGCTGTATTCCTATTTTTGTACTGCGGTAACTGACAGTTGGCGGGGTCGGCCGCTAACAAACACGGGTGCCGGCGGGGCTGGGGACGGCCGCCCGACGCGACTGCGCGTGCAACGGTTGAATGACAGGTCGCGAGTTCCTCAAGGCTGCGGCCGCCTTCATGCCTTCAGCGGCAATCGCGTCCACGACGACGAAACTCAGCGTCAACGACAACGCGACACTCAGCGCGATGGCAACGCGGGACAAATTGAACTTCTTCATTTCTCACTCCAATAGTTGTCAACAGTTTTTGGTTTACCGGCCGGTGGCTGTCCCGTTCGGATTGGAGGCCAGTCTAGAAATGCGCTCGCGCGCAGTCGTCAGGAAACGGTCTGGTTAGCGTCCGGTTTCGTTGCCGATCAACGCAGTCGGCGCTGGCGCAACCCAGACCGAAACGCGACGTTTCCCAAACGACTTCGCGGACCCGCCCCGATAACTTGCACTCCATGGACTGGAGGACAAGTGATGATCAATCGCGACACAACTCTCGAATCGATGGCGCACTGGATGCACGCGTGGAAGGTGCTTGGCCGGTGGCAGGCGCTGAATGCGCGGCTGTCACGCGACGCCGCACCGCTGACTTCCGGTTGGGCGCGGCGCTCTTCAACGAGCTGCAGACAGTCCGGCGTACCCGCGGGCGCTTCGACTCCTCCTCAACAGGCGGGAAGCTGAGCTCGCGACCCTGCTGCCGTCCCTAATCGAACCAATGACCCGAGGAATCGAAATGAACAACCGTCTCTGCGCCAACGCTCTCGTCAGTTTGCTAGGCCTCGCCGTGTTCACGGCCTGCGCCAGCTTCCCCGGCGGGTCGCCGCGACCGGCGTCGCAGCCCAAATCATCATTGGCGGCCACGCAGTTCGTTCGCGGCCCCGACGGGCGAATGGCCCGCCGCGGGCTGGTGGAAGCACTACGGCGATCCGCAGCTGGACGCGCTCATCGAAGAAGCGCTGGCGGGTTCTCCCTCGATCGCCATCGCCGATGCGCGCCTGCGCCGTGCACGTTCCTCCCAGGACTCGGCGCGCGGTGCGCTGGCTCCGCAGCTGGCCGCCAACAATGCGGTCACGCTCGCAGAAGCACAGCGAGAACTACCTGACTCCGCGCGAGATGACGCCGCAGGGTTGGGACGACTACGGCCGGGCCTCGCTGGATTTCTCCTGGGAGCTCGACTTCTGGGGCAAGAATCGCGCGGCGCTCGCGGCGGCAACTTCGGAGGCGGTGGCCGCGAGCGCGGATGCGGACCAGGCGCGCCTGGTCCTGTCGACTGGCATCGCTGCCGGCTACGCCGAGCTCGCGCGGCTGTACTCCGCGCTCGACACCGCGAAAGCGTCGCAGGAACTGCGCACCAAGACGGCAGCGTTGTTCGCGCAGCGCTTCGACAATGGCCTCGAAACCCGCGGCAGCGTGCGCCAGGCGGATGCGCGCCGCGCCGGCGGCGACGCCGAAGTGCTGTCGATCGAAGAGCAGATCCTGCTGCAGAAGAACCGGCATCGCAGCGCTCATGGGCGCGGGGCCCGACCGCGGCATCGACGATCGCGCGCCCCGAGCGTCGACTTCACGCGCGCCTTCGGCCTGCCAGCGACGCTGTCCGCGGATCTCATCGGCCGCCGGCCGGATATCGTCGCGGCGCGCCTGCGCGCCGAGGCCGCGGCCAAGCGCATCCATGTGACGCGCGCGCAGTTCTACCCGAACGTGAACCTCAGCGGATTCATCGGCCTGCAGTCGCGCCGGGCCTCGACATGCTCAAGGAGAGCGGCTCGGGCATCGGCAGCGTGGGTCCGGCGATCTCGCTGCCGATCTTCAACGGCGGCCGGCTGCGCGCGCAGTTGCGCGGCGCCGAGGCCGAGTACGCCGAGGCCGTGGCCAACTACGACAAGGCACTGGTGCAGGCGCTGCAGGAAGTTGCCGATGCCGCGGTTTCGCAGCGCGCGCTTGGGCCCCAGCTCGAGCGCATGGACGCCGCCGTGGAAGCCGCGCGCGAAGCCTGGCGCGTGCAGAGCAACCGCTACGAGGGCGGGCTCGCGACCTATCTCGAAGTGCTCACCGCCGAGGACTATCTGCTGACCAACCTGCGCACCCAGTCCGACCTGCGCAGCCGCTCCATGTCGCTCGACGTGGCGCTGAACCGCGCGCTGGGCGGCGGCTACCACTACTGACTTCCAATCCCTTACAGACAACTTCAGGAGAGACGCAAATGACGACGATGAACACCGAAACGCTGCAGCAGGCCGACAAGGCGCTCGCGCAGGCAGCCGACGATGCCGCCGCCAAGAGGAAGCGCAAGCGCATGCTGCTCGGCCTCGCCGGCGCGGTGAAGCTGCTGAGCCTGGCGTACTTCGCCTACGACCATTACGTCGCCTCGAAATTCATCAGCACCGACAACGCGTACACCGCGGTGGAAACCGCGCAGGTGACGCCGGCCGTCGGCGGCATCGTGAGCGAAGTGCGCGTCACCGATACCAGCTACGTGCGCAAGGGCGACGTGCTCGTGGTGCTCGATGACATCGACGCACGACTGGCGCTGGCGCAGGCCGAGGCCGAGCTCGGCCGCGCGCAGCGGCGCGTGCGTGGCTACGTGGCCAACGACGCGAGCCTCGCGGCGCAGCTCGCCGCGCGGGCGGCGGATGAACGACGGGCCGTTGCCGATCTCGAGCGCGCCACCATCGACCTGAAGCGGCGCGAGAACCTCGCGGCCTCGGGCTCGGTGTCGGGTGACGAGCTGACCAAGGCCCGCAATGCCTACGAGAGCGCCAAGGCGGCGCTGGCGCAGGCGCGGTCCAACTACTCCGCGGCGATGGGCGCGCGCAGCGCCAATGCCGTGCTCATCGAGAACGCCACCGAGAACACCAATCCCGAAGTGCTGCTGGCGCGTGCGCGCCGCGACCAGGCGCAGGTGAACCTCGAGCGCACCATCATCCGGGCCCCCGTGGACGGCGTGGTCGCGAAGCGTTCGGTGCAGGTGGGGCAGCAGATCCAGCCCGGCACGCCGGTGCTGGCCATCGTGCCCATGGCCGAAGTGCACGTGGACGCGAACTTCAAGGAAGGCCAGCTCGAGCGCGTGCGCATCGGCCAGCCCGTGGAAGTGACCTCGGATCTGTACGGCAGTTCGGTGAAGTATCGCGGCACGGTCGTGGGCCTTTCGGGCGGCACGGGCTCGACCTTCGCCGCGATCCCGGCGCAGAACGCCACCGGCAACTGGATCAAGGTGGTCCAGCGCGTACCGGTGCGCATCAAGCTCGAGCAGGCCGATCTGCAGGCCAATCCGCTGCAGGTGGGCCTGTCGATGGAAGCCACCATCGACACCCGTTCCAACCAGGGCTGATGACTAGATAGGACTCGATCAGGGAGATCGTGATGACCGCACTAGAGAAAGCCTTGTCCGGCGACGCGCCACTGAAGGGCGCCATGTTGTGGCTGGTCGCCATCGTGCTGGCCGGCGCCAACTTCATCGCCGTGCTCGACATGACCATCGCCAACGTGTCGGTGCCCAACATCGCCGGCGCGCTGGGCATCAGCTCCAGCCAGGGCATGTGGGTCATCACCTGTTACGCCGTGGCCGAGGCCATCACCGTGCCGCTCACGGGCTGGCTCGCGGGCCGCTTCGGCGCGGTGCGCGTGTTCACCACGGCCATCGCCATGTTCGGAGTGTTCTCCGCCCTCTGCGGCTTCGCGCCGAATCTTCGAAGTGCTGGTGTTCGGCCGCATCCTGCAGGGCGTCGCCGGCGGCCCGCTGATTCCGCTGTCGCAGACGCTTGCTGCTGCGCATCTTCCCGAAGGAGAAAGCCGCCGCCGCGACGGCGCTCTGGGCCATGACCACGCTGGTGGCGCCGATCGCCGGCCCCATCCTCGGCGGCTGGTTGTGCGACAACTATTCCTGGCCGGTGATCTTCCTCATCAACGTGCCGCTGGCGCTCATGATGGGTCCGTTCGCGTGGCGCATGCTCAAGCGCTTCGAGACCAGGCTCGAGAAGTCGCCCATCGATCTCATCGGCCTTGCGCTGCTGGTGGTGTTCGTCGGCGCGCTGCAGTTGATGCTGGATCTGGGCAAGGAACACGACTGGTTCGAGTCCGGCCTGATCGTTGGACTGGCTGTCGTCGCGGTGATTGGCTTCGCCGCTTTCCTCATCTGGGAATTGTTCGAGAAGCATCCCATCGTGAACCTGCGGGTGTTCCGCCATCGCGGTTACACCACCGCGGTGATTGTCGTCGCCGCGGGTTTCGGCGCGATGTTCGCCGCCAACGTGCTCACGCCGCTCTGGCTGCAGAGTTACATGGGCTACACCAGCACCTGGGCGGGGCTGGCCACGGCGTGGACCGGCGTGCTGGCCGTGTTCTGCGCGCCGGCCGCCGGACTGCTATCTACCAAGGTGGATCCGCGCAAGCTGGTGTTCTTCGGACTGATGTGGCTGTGCGGCATCCTCGCCATTCGCAGCATCGGCACCACCGACATGAGCTTCTGGCAGATCTCGATTCCGTTGCTGTTCATGGGCATCGGCCTGCCATTCTTCTTCGTGCCGGTGACCACGATCGCGCTCGCCAGCGTGGAGGAGCACGAGACCGCCTCCGCCGCGGGCCTCATGAACTTCCTGAGGACGCTGGCGGGCGCGGTCGCCACATCCATCGTGAATACGGCCTGGGAGAACGGCGCGCAGGTCAAACATGCCGAGCTCGCCGGCCTGGTCGATGGCAGTGGTGAGACGATGCGCGCGCTCGCAGCCAGTGGCTTCAACCATGAGCAGTCGCTGCAGGCGCATGGATCAAATGGTGCAGAGCCAGGCCGTGATGCTGTCGACCAACGAGCTCATGCAGTTCTCGTCGCTGGCGTTCCTTCTTGCCGCCTTTCTCATCTGGCTGGCACCGCGCCCAACGAGGACGATAGAGCTGGGAGCCGCGCACTAGTACCGAAACGCGTTCTGCCCGGGCGAAGTCTCAGGATCACCGAATGCACTGTCGTATCGACGGCAGCTGTCTATGGCTTCCAGTCGAGTAGCAGCGTGATCGGAGTTGGGTCCGACTCGGCAATATTGACGAGAAACCGGCCATCCGCAGTGACATCGTATTGATGGCTGCGGCCGATCACATTCACGCCACCGCCGAGCCTCAGTGTCTGGAAAAGCACTGCCGGCGCGCCTGGTTCAATTGTCTTTTCGGTTGCCCGAATCGCGACGGCTAACAACTTCGCGTCGGGTGCAATGAAGTACAGCTCCCTTCCATCGCGAGACCATCGCGGATAGACGCCCCCTGCCGATGAAATGGGAACTGGCCCGCCGGGCCCGGCGAACGGCCGCACGTATATTTCATATCGTCCGGTTTCGTTCGACTGGTACGCAATCCAGCGTCCGTCCGGCGAAAACTGGCCCCAGAGCTCGTTCGCGTCGGTCTTGAGGAAGACGTATGGCTGACGCGTTTCCAGCGGCAGCACCCAAAGATCAGTGCCCGACTTCGGATCGGGGACGTAATAGAGAAGATGTCGCCCATCGGGTGACCAGTCGCAGGGAATTTTGCCGTGCGGCGATTCAAAAACAGTTTCTTCGTTGCCATCGCCGGCGGAGGGTTTCACGGCGAGCTTCACCGAGCCTGACGCTACGAGCTCGAACGCAATTCGCTCGCCGTTCGGCGACCAAACGGGAAGTCGCGCGATACTTCCATCCGACCCGCGCGTAAAGCGTGTCTGGCGCATGGAATCCAGCAGCCACAGGTCCGTCTCATTCTGCAGCGTACGCTCGGCTGCAACCCGTTGGCCGTCCGGAGAGAGCCTCATGTTCGACAAGCCGGTTTGTTCGGGAGATCCAAAAGTACCGAGCGCATTGCCCGAACGGTCGAACCATGAAAGTCGTGTCGCTGACGGTCGCCCCGCTCGATAGGCCATCACCCCGGCATCCGATGTCGCGAACGCGCCGGAGCCGGTGATGGGCTCGACGGCCACCGAGTCTGCAACCGTGATCGGTTCGCCGCGAAGCGCTCGTTGCGCAAGATCGAAGCGCTGCGCCAGCAGAGTTCCTTGCCGGACGAACAGCAGCCAGTCCGGCGCAACGTAGGCGCCTTGAGTGTCCGATGCGGTGAGACGCCACACTTCGGAGGAATCGAGCGAACCCAGGTACACGCCACGCACCGCGTCGGGACCGCCGGCAAAGAACAGAAACTGTCGGCCTCCCGGCAGGAACTGCGGATGGCGATGACCGGTCGACTGCGCCGCCACGGCCGTGGCCACCGCCGGCGCTCCGCCCGCTGCATTGACCCGCCGCAGTGCCTGCGCATCGGCGCCGGAGAACAGGATAGTTCCATCCGGCCCCCAGGCCGCCGTTGTTCCACCGAGCGCATAAGTCACCGTGCGCGCCGCACCGCCGCGGGCTTCTATCCTCTTCAAGTCACTGTTCGCGAAGAAACCGATCGAGCGGCCATCGGGCGACCAGAATGGCCGGCGCGCGGACTCGGTGCCCGGCAAGACCTGCGGATTCGCGGCGTCGAGCGTGCGCACCCACAACATGGGTTGTCCTTCGTGATCTGCGACGAACGCGATGCGCCGGCCATCAGGTGAAAGTGCGAAGGACCACGGGTCGGAGGCGTGTGGCGTCGTGATGTCGACAACCCGCGGTTCCGGTGATGGAGCACGCAGCCAGTAGCCCAGCGCAGCGGCAAGCGCAATCGTCAAGACGGCAGCCGAGGTAACCAGCGTTCGTCGGCGTTTTTGCGATGCGCCCGCTCCCGCCGAGCCGCCTCCTTCAGGGTTGTTAGCGGCGTCCTCGATTTCGATGCGCGCGTCGGCGATGTCGTGGAGTCGGCGCCGAGGATTCCTTTCCAGGCACCGGCGCAGCAGGCGCCGCACATCCGCGGGCACCTCAGGCGGCAGGCGATCCCAGTCGGGCTGGGGATCCTGATTGGCGACCGGGTTCACGCGGCCGAATGCCCGGGTGCCCGTCAGCATTTCAAACAATACGCAGCCGAAGCCCCAGATATCGGTGCGCGCGTCCACGCTCTCGCCGCGAACCTGTTCTGGGCTCATGTAACTGGGTGTTCCCATCACGAGGCCTGCATCGCTCACGGCGGCGTCCGTCGTACGCGTCTGCGAGATGCCGAAGTCGAGCAGCCGCACGGCGCGCGTGGCGTCGAACTTGATGTTGGCGGGCTTGAGATCGCGATGGATGATGCCTTTCCCGTGCGCCGCTTCGAGTGCTTCGGCAATCTGCCGCGCGATCTCGAGCGCCGCGTCGAGCGCCAGGGGTCCGCTCTCGAGACGCTCCGCCAGGGTTGGCCCCTCGATGAGCTCCATCACAATGGCATGGACACCGCCGGCGAATTCCAGGCCGTGAATCGTGGCGATATGCGGGTGGTTGAGTGCCGCCAGCAGGCGAGCTTCCTGCTGCAGCCGCGCGATGCGCCCGGGATCCACCGACAGCGCAGTCGGCAGCACCTTTACCGCGACTTCCCGCTGCAGTCGCGTGTCGAGAGCGCGATAGACCTCGCCCATGCCACCAGCGTCGAGCGGTGCGAGGATGCGGTATGGCCCGAGGTCGACACCTGCGGCCAGCGCCGGAGCTTCGTCACCCGACAATGAGCCGTCGGACTCCAGAGTGTCGATGGCGGGACGTTCGGCGAACGTTCCCGCGGCGGCATGTGCCGCGAGCAGGGATTCCACTTCGCGCGCGAGCGCCACGTCCGCGCCGCATGTGTCGCGCAGCAACGTCGCGCGCTGCTGCGGCGCGCAGTCGAGCGCAGACTGGAAGATCTCCTTGACCCGCGGCCAGCGACTGCCCTCGTCCGTCATCATCACCGGACTCGCCCGAGGGTCATGTGTCGATACAGCCACGCTCGGGCGGACTGCCACTCCCGCGTGATCGTGGCGCGCGACAACGACAACGCTGCCGCAACCTCCTCTTCCGAGAGGCCGCCGAAGTACTTCATCTCCACGATATGGGCCTGGCGTTCGTCGAGGCGCGCGAGCTCCTGCAGCGCATCGTTCAGTCCGAGTAGCTCGCAGTCGAAGGGTTGAACGGCATCGACCTCATCATCGAGCGTCACCTTGATGCCGCCGGCGCGCTTCGCCGCCTGACGCTCACGCGCATGATCGACCAGGATGCGCCGCATGACTTGCGCCGCGACGCCGAGAAACTGGGCGCGGTTGAGCCACTTCACTCGATGCTGTCCCTGCAGGCGAATGTAAGCCTCGTTCACGAGCGCTGTCGGCTGCAGGGTGTGATCGCGTCTCTCGTGTCTGAGATAGGCGGCGGCTTGCTGGCGAAGTTGCCGGTAGACGAGCGGAATCAGGTCCTCGCGTGCCTGCAGATCCCCGCGCCCCCAGGCCTGGAGCAACTGACTCACCGTCCCTGCGTGTGCGGTCTTGGCCTGCATTCCCGAGTGTAGAGCCGCCGTGGCGGGAATGACGCAGTTTCCTCGCCGTTTACGCGTTAGTCGGTCAGGAAGGTTCCGCTCAGGAGATTCAGATGGGTATTGCCGTGATGGGCGCCGGCGTCGTACCCGACGCGACGCGCTGGTTCTACGTGTGGATGGCGGGCGCCTGCGCCCTGATTGCGATCGTCGGGTTTGCACCCACCTACTGGCTGCAGCTTGCGCCCGGAACGTTCGTTGGGTCGCCATTGCTCCATCTGCACGGCTGGCTGTTTTCCGCCTGGACGGTCGCTTTTCCTGGCACAAACGACATTCGTGGCGACGGGGCGGCTGACCCGCCACCGCACCTGGGGCTTGGCAGGCATCTCACTCGCGACCGCAATGGTGCTCGTGGGATTCGCGGCTGCCGATGAAGTCCTGATACGGCGGTTGGCGGCAGGATTTGGCGATCGGGCGCGCGCCTTTCATATCGTCTCGACGTCGATGGCCGCGCTGTTTGGCGTGTTCGTCGTCGCGGCGATCGCGTACGTACGGCGGCCCGAGATCCACAAGCGCCTGATGCTGCTGGCGACGATCACGATATTGCCCCCTGCGATTGCGCGACTGTTTTATGCCGTGAATGTCGGAATGAGCGCGGGGTTGCGTCCGGGCATTGCCGGACCGAGGACCGTCGAGTCCGTGTTGATGACAGGTCTATTGGCGGACCTGTTGATCGTCGTCGCGATGGCCTACGACTGGCGCACGCGCGGGCGAATTCATCCCGCGTACCTGATCGGCGGCGGCGCCATCGTCGCCGTTCAGTTTCTGCGCGCGCCTTTGAGCACGACTCAGTGGTGGTACTCGATCGCGGACTTTTTCGCGCATTTCAGTGGCAGGTGAGAATGGCTGAGTCGGTGCCGCTCCCTCACTCTCCCGGTGAAACGTGCAGCGCCTCCGCGCGGCCATAATCACCGTGGACGTCGTTCTTTATCCAGTCGCCGAGCAGGCGTAGATAGCCATCGGTAATGCGCTTGACGGTGCGTGATCCGTCGGAATTGGTCTCGAACTCCACCATTCCGTGGTCGGTGTCCGGGAACAAATACAGGTCGACGGGCTTCCCCGCATGCGCCAGCTTCAAGAGAGCCTCACGCGTGCGCTCGATGGGCGCTTCTCTGTCCTGACCGGCGAGGACCCACAACAACGGCACTTCGAGCTTCTTCAAGACCGCCATCGCGTCGTAGTCCCAAATGAGCTCGAGATTGTCGAAGCGCGGGCGCCCGACGCGCGATAGATCGGACTCGGTCATGCGCAGCATTTCACCGCTGTGCTCGCCATGAATCTTGTCCGCCCACGGTTTGGTTGCCAACTCTCGCCGCACGTTGGCCAGCTCTTGATAACCCTCCGTGAAGCGGGACAGCAACAAGCGCGACGTCGCTTGCGAAAGCCGGTCCAGCAGCGCGAACGCGTCAGCCCCCAGGCCGAGTTCCTTCGCTTCCAGGAGCATCTGTTGGTGATCTTCTTCGATGGGAGACGCAACGAGGCCGAAGCCCACGGCCACGAAGTCTGCAGGTGAACGCGTGCCAGCCAGTGGAGCGACCCAACCTCCCTGACTGCCTCCGAAATATCCGGCGCGGCTGAATTTTCCTCTCATGAGGTTCCGCGCCTGCATGAGCGCAGCAGCCGCATCGTCAGCGAGCAGCTCGAAATTCTGGGTGTACTCACCTTTTGATGCGCCCGTGCCACGCTTGTCGTAGACAAAGACGGCGATGCCTTGTGCAGCCAGCGCATGGGCGTACTGATTTCCAATGGCGGGTGTTCGCTCCGAACCGTGCACCATCACCACAAGGGGTAACGGCCCGGTTCGCCAAAGAGGTTCCATCAATTCACCGGCCAACGTGGTGGTGGCGCTCGTGAACTCTGTCGGCGTTCTCCTGGTCCTCAGCTTCGGCCAACGTTGCACGTGCTCCTTTGACTCGCGAACGACGGCGAAGCCATCCTCGCAAGCGACGGGACTCGACGCATCCGCAGTGCTGCCGCGCCGGCCGTCTTGAAACAGAAAACGTTGGCCCGGAGGCGGAATCTGCGGAATGGACACCAGCACGACGTAGTCACCCTTTCCGGATCCGTAAGCGCCCGGCTCGCACACGCCGGCCTCGACTGCCGAGGCCGTGGCAGCCATGAGCGTCACGGCAACGATTGATTTCATGCTCTCCATTTCTCTGTACCCATGCGGCGCGCTCTGTTGTGACAATCGTAGACCAGTTTGTGTACTTGCCCGCATGCGCAAGAGATGTAAAGGTACCTTGACGTGCACCGCGGCCACTTGAGACATCGGCCGCTATTCAAGCCCAACAGGTTTACGCAGGACCCATCCATGTGTCACAGTATTGCTGTGACACTGGAGGGCCCATGGTCCCGTTCAAGCTCAAGCTGATCCCTGGCGATTCGATCTTCGACCAGGTGGTGTTCGCCGCCACCCGCTCCATCCTCGCGGGCGAATTGAAGGCCGGTGAAGCCTTCCCCTCGGTGCGCGCGCTGGCGCTGGATCTGAAGATCCATCCGAACACCGCCCACAAGGTGGTGCAGCACCTCATCCACGAACGTTGGTTGGTAGCCCAGCCGGGCGTCGGCACCGTCGTGGCGCAACCGCCGAAGGCACGCGCGGGCGATCGCAAGCGGCTGCTCGAAGACGAAGTCGAAAAGCTCGTGGTCGAGGCCATGCGCGTCGGGGCGGGGCTCGATGAAGTGCAGCAAGCGGTGGAAGAGACGTGGACCGAGATGCGCGGACTCAAGGTTGTCTCGAATGATCGTTGAGACGCGGGGCCTGACGAAGAAGTTCGGTCGCTTCGACGCGGTCGAAGACCTGGACTTGCGCGTTCCGGAAGGCTCGGTGTTTGCGCTCATCGGCGCCAATGGCGCGGGCAAGACCACTGCGATCCGCCTGCTCATGAACATCCTGCGGGCCGATCGCGGGCAGGCCCACGTGCTCGGCACGCCGTCGGACCGGCTCGAGCCTGCCGACTTCCAACGCATCGGTTATGTATCGGAGAGTCAGAAGTTGCCGGAGCGGCTCTCCCTCGCGCACTACTTCGAATACCTGCGCAGTCTCTATCCGGCCTGGGACCGCGCTCTCGAGACTCGGCTTTGCGCGCAATTCGAGCTGCCGTCCACACGCAAGATCCGGCATCTCTCCCACGGCATGCGCATGAAGGCGCTGCTGGTGGGCGCACTCGCCTACCGCCCCCAACTACTGGTGCTGGACGAACCGCTGAGCGGCCTCGACACACTGGTGCGCGATGAAGTGGTGAACGGTCTCCTGCAGCAGGCTGCCGACACCACCATCCTCATCTCCTCGCACGAGCTCGCGGAGATCGAGAGCTTCACCACGCACGTGGCGTTCATGCAGAACGGGCGGCTGCTGCTGCAGGAGGCGATCGAGGACCTGCAAGCGCGCTTCCGTGAGGTGCACGTCACGCTTTCCGTGGTGAAGGAGCTGCCACAGCCGCTGCCCCACGGCTGGCTGCTGCCGACCGTCGAAGGTCACCGGCTGCGGTTCATTGCCGCTCATTACGAGGGAGATGGACCGCTGTACCAGGAACTGACCCGGCACTTCGGTGCCGTCAGGATGGAATGCGAGCCGATGTCCCTGCGCGCGGTCGCGAGCTCGCTCATGCAACAGCGCAAGCGAAATCCCGCGCCATGAACCTGCGCATCGTCGCCGCCATCCTCAAGAAGGATGTCCGCAGCCTCTATCCACTGATCCTGATGGTGGCGCTGCTGTTCGCGGCCGACGTCCTGTACATGCGCATGGATCTGGGGACCGCGTGGGCACCGCTCCGGACGCCGGTGCTGATGCTGGCGGGCACGGCGCTCATTCTGGCGGTGCTCCAGCTCGACCCGCCCGCCAGCCAGGTGGACGACTGGCTGTGCCGGCCCGTACCCAGGGCGGAATTGCTCGTCGCAAAGCTGGTGTTGCTGTTCGTCGTACTGCGGCTTTCGCAGGTAGTCGCGACGCTCGTCATCGAGCCAGCGCTCGGGACGTCGGTGGCGGAGACCCTGCAGAGGGCATTGCTGTTCCACGATTCGAACTCGACGGAGCTCTACTCCTATGGCGTGGCGTTGTTGCCGTTGCCGCTGATCGCCGCGCTGGTCACGCGCACCGTCATCCAGGGAATCGGCGTGCTGTTGGGAATGTTCATTTGCGCGTTCGTCATTCCCACGCCCTTCGTGACCGCACCCGGGCCATTGCAACCCGCCATCGGGGATGCGTTGTTCGGCGTCGGCATGGGTTGGCTCGCCATCGTTCCAGGTGGGCTCGTGGCATTCGTGCTGTTCGGTGTTGCCTGCTGGCTCGCCTTTTGGCGGCGGCGCATACGGGCTGCACGGTTCATGCTCGTCGCATCCATGCTCGCCCTCGTCGTGCTCCTGTTGCTGCCCATGTGGCTGCTTCCCTGGAAACACGTATACGCCGCACAAACCATGCTGGTGAATCCACGGGTGACGCCCCCGCCCGACACCAGCGCCATCCACCTGCGAAATGTGCGGACCTGCTTCTCCGCGACCCGCGTACGTGATCTCGCGACGGATCCCGCCTTCGCAGACGCCCGGCGCGCCGTCAGCGTGCGAGACTGGACCTACGAGGACCAGGCCGAGGCGGGACCGGAATCCGTCGCCTTCCTGACGTCCATCGAACCACGGCGACTGCCCCCCAACTGGCGCGTGGGCCTCATCTACGTGTCGGCTGAGTACTCCTCCGCGTCCGGCTCGTCGCCGATCTACTCGTTGCGGCCCACCATGTACGAGACCGAGGGCAGTAGTTTGTCTCATGCCTGGGTTCTGCCCGAGCACGCCTTGCGCGAGTTGAGCAGCGAGCCGCAGGTGGAGCTCGAGCTCCGCTACTACCTCGCGCTCCTCGAGCCGCATGAATTCAGGCTGCCTGCCGACGGGCGGCGCCATACCGTTCCGAAGCTCGGCTACTGCAGCGCGAAGCCCGGCTCGGCGGGAAGTTCCATCGAGGTGAATTGTTTCTCCGGCTTCGATCAGCCGGCACAGGTGAGCGCCGAACTCGAGGACATTCCCGCGAGTCGCGTCTACGCCCTGCCGGACTATTCGCCGCGCTGGGCGCGCTGGCCGTTTGGCCGGAGCGTCAGACTGCACGTCGGCTCGCCTCGGCTGGCAAAGGGCGACCACATCACCGTCACCGCGTGGACACTCGCTGGTTATATCGATGAGTCGATGGAGCTGCCGGGCATGCTGGGCAGCGACACGCGTACGTGCCCGCTGCCCTCATCCGAGGGCAGAGATTTCCAGCAGGCCCTGTGGCGCGACAGCGCGAAGCACGAGGCAACATCCATCACCGTGGACGAGGGCGTTCAGCTCGAAGTGCTGGACTTCGGTGGGCAGGGCTCGCCCATCCTGTTGCTGGCCGGCCTTGGCGCCACGGCGCACGGCTACGACGAGCTGGCGCCGATGCTCGCCCGGAAACATCGCGTGGTTGCGATCACCCGGCGCGGCAGCGGCTACTCCAGCAGGCCTGACTTCGGTTTCGACACTCCCCGCCTGGCCCAGGATGTGCTGCAGGTGATGGACGCGTTGAAGCTGGAGAAAGTGCTCCTGGTCGGCCATTCGATCGCCGGCGAGGAGCTCACGTGGTTGGGCGGGCATCACCCGGAACGATTCAGCGGGCTCGTCTATCTGGATGCCGCCTACGACCGTTCCGGCAACGCGGTGATGAAATCCCGCCAGAGCGTACTCAGCCGCAGCCTCCCGCCGGAACCGCCCATTCCGCCCGAGGCGACGCGCAACTACCTGGCAATGAGCGCGCTTCTCGCCGAACGCGGGCATGTACGGCTGACGGAAGGCGAGCTCATCGCCATGTGGAACGTCAACAAGCCCTTCCTCGCAGGCACGCCAGCCATGGACGCGCGAACACCGCAGGCCATCGTCGCGGCGATCGAAGCGCCGGACTACGCGGCAATCAAGGTACCCGCACTGGCCATCTACGCGATGCCGGATCCGAACAAGGCACTGCCATCCTGGTACGACGCGAAAGACGCGGAGCTCAAGTCGACGCTCGCGGAAATCGGCCGCATCGACTACGACACCCGTCGCAGGAACATCGAACTATTCCGGCGCGGCGTTGTTCGGGGTGAGGTGCTGGAGTTGCCGAACGCGCCTCACTACCTGATCCAGTCCAACCAGCAGCAAGTGCTCGACGCTGTCGAGAGGTTCAGCCTCAAAGTGAAGGATCAGTGACATGCAAAAGGCTCTGACTATGGTTCTGACCATGGCGCTGATGCCGATCGGCGCCGTGACCGCAACCGCGGCCGA
>CAVZED010000037.1:0-293328 GCA_963774045.1 uncultured Pseudomonadota bacterium | reverse complement strand
CAGCGATCTTCGACGGCGCGTTCGCGTCGGCCGACGTGACGAGGACCGCGGCGGCACTTGCGCGCACCAGAGCGCTCGCGACCTGGATTGCGGCACCCCTCATGGAGGAGGCGACATGATCGCACCGCAGGAGCTCACCGCAGCGGAGCTCGATTCCATCCGGCATCTCATCCCCGATCCGGAGCCGCCGCTCGGCGAGCCGGTCGGCACGCCCGACGCGCCGGCGCCGGACGGGCCGCTGCGCGTCTGCGAGACGCTGCTCGACGGCAACGAGCGCCGCTACGTGCTCGAGTGCTTCGACACGAACCGCATCTCGTCGGCAGGACCGTTCGTCGCCCGGTTCGAAGAGGCGTTCGCCGCGGCGGTCGGCTGCCGCTACGGCGTCGCCTGCTCGAGCAGCACGGCAGCGCTCCATCTGGCGCTCGGCGCGGCTGGCGTCGGCCCCGGCGACGAGGTCCTGATGCCGACGTTCACCATGATCGCGACGCCGAACGCCGCGACGTTGCTCGGCGCGACACCGGTGTTCGTCGACGCCGAGCCCGACACCTGGAACCTCGCCGTCGACCAGCTCGAGAGCAAGATCACGTCGCGCACGCGGGCCATCGTGCCCGTCCACATCTACGGCCATCCCTGCCACATGGACCCGATCGCCGATCTCGCACGACGCTATCGGCTGGTCGTCGTCGAGGACGCCGCCGAGGCGCACGGCGCCAGGTACGACCGCCGTCCCGTCGGCAGCCTCGGCGACGCCGCCGCGTTCTCGTTCTACGGCAACAAGGTCGTCACGACGGGCGAGGGCGGAATGCTCACGACGAACGACGCCGCGATCGCGGCGCGCGCCCGCGAGCTGCGCGCGCTGTGCTTCTCCACCGAGCGCCACTTCTGGCACCGCTCCGTCGGCTTCAACTATCGCATGACGAATCTGCAGGCTGCCGTCGGCCTCGCGCAGACGGAACGCCTCGCCGACCTCGTCGAGCGCCGGCGCCACAACCGCGAGCGCTACGCCGCCGCCCTGGAGGACATCCCCGGCCTCGGGCTCCCCGTCGAACGCCCCGGGGTGCGGAGCGTCTTCTGGATGTTCGCGCTTGACGTCGACGCCGCGGCGTTCGGATGCAACCGCGACGAGCTGCGCCGCCGGCTCGCGCGGCAGGGCATCGAGACGCGGACGTTTTTCGTGCCGATACACATCCAGCCGGCGTATTTCCGCGCACACCGCGGCGAGTCCTACCCGACGGCCGAGCGCCTCGGCGCGACGGGGCTCTACCTCCCGTCGGGCCCGGGATTGTCGGACACCGACGTCGCCTACGTGGCGCGCGAGCTCCCGCCGCGCGCGGGAGTGAACTCGCTGCTCGTATACGTCGCCGGCAAGGACCCGCTCGACGAGCCGGGCGGCGGGCACTCAGTCGCTACGTCCGTGCCTACGCGCACGCCGCGGTGCGGGCCGGCTATCGGCCGCACATCCTCTGCGTCGGCGCGACGGCGCGTACCTGCGAGACCGACTTCGGCGTGGTGCATCGGCTGCGCTCGCCGTTCCGCCCGCTGCGCCAGCTGATGATCCCGGGTCATGCGCCCGTGCTGTCGCGCGGCCTCGTGGCGCTGGCGGCGGCAGAGCCCGGGCCGGTCCTGGCGCCACGGTTCGGCGTGTGGGGACGCCGCTGCCGTGCAGGGCTGCGCGCGGCTCCGCCGCCGGGGACGCCGAGCGGTCGCGGTGATCGGCTCGTACACGACCTATCGGGTGGAGACGGCGTCGCTGATCCGCGGGCTACGCGGCGACGCGCGGGTCGCCGTGGCGTGGCGCTATCGCCTGGAGGCGGCGTGGGTTCGCGCCGTCGTCCACCGCTGGGAACGCCACGCGTACCGCCGCGCGGATCGCGTGCTGGTCAACTACGAGGCTTATGCGCCGTCTCGTGCAGGAGCAACACGGGGACGCAGTACGCGTGGAGCGCATCGCCTACGGCCCGGAGTCGGCGTTTCTCCCGCCCCGCCCTCCCGAGCCCATGCCGGCGGCGATCGCGGCGCTGGCGCCCGCCACGGCGCCGCTCGTGGTCTGCGTCGCCCGCAATCACTCGCGCAAGGGCGTGGACGTGCTGATCGACGCGCTAGCGTTGGCGCGGGATCGCGGCGTGCGCTTGCGCGCGTGCCTGATCGGCGGCGGTCCGCTGCTCGACGAGAACCGCCGGCGTGCGACCAGGCACGCGGGCTCGATGGGTCGGTGCTCGTGGCAGGCTTCGTCCCCGACGTGGAGCCATCACTGCAGCACGCGGACGTGTTCGCGCTGCCGTCGCGCGAGGAGCAGAGCGGCGCGCTCGCGATCCTCGAGGCGCTGCGCGTCGGCCTGCCGGTCGTCGCATCGGCGGTGGACGGCATCCCCGAAGACGTCACCGACGGCGACAGCGCGCTGCTCGTCCCGCCGGACGACCCGGACGCGATGGCGCGCGAGCTCATGCGCCTCGCGGTGGACGCGGAGCTACGGAAACGGCTGGCCGCCGCCGGCGCGCAGCGATTCGCCACGCGCTTCGCTGCCGACCGGTCGCGGCCGCGGTGCGCCGAGCCTACGAGGCGCTCGGCGCCGGTCCGCCGCGCTAGTGCGTCCGGCCGTAGTCGATGCCGGCCTGCACCTGGCCCATCGCCGCCTCGATGAGATCGAGCGCCTTCTGGCGGTGGCCGCCCTTGTCGGCCGTCGCCTCGCGCAGCGCGGCCCGCGCATCGCGGAGCGAGACCATCGCGGCCTCCATCCTCGGCTGCGCCGCGAGCGCATACGTGGTCAGCATGCCGGCCAGGAACGTGAGCGTCAGGAGCGAACGGTTGGTCATGCCGACCGTCTGTCAGCGGTCGGACGGGTTGTCCATCCCCGCAAGCGGCATGCTTTTCGCCGCCGCGTGACGGGCTCGTTCGCTGGCTTGGCCGCCCATGGCCGCCCTCCTCGCCGCCCAGCGGCGCCGCTCCGCGCCGCCGAGCCCGAGCCGTCGGCGGGGTTCTGACGCTGCCCGAGAGCCGGGGCCGCACTGGTTCTGGCTGACCGACCTGTTGCTGCACCGGACGGCGCTCTTCGACGCCGACACCGGCGACATGCTCGGGCGCGATCAGCTCGGGCACGGCCGGGCGTCGGGTTCATCGTGTCGCCGCTCTTCTCGCCCGACCAGGAGATCTACGTCGCCGAGATCGTACTACTCGCGCGGCGTGCGCGGCGACCGCACCGACGTCGTCACCGTCTACGACGCGCGCACGCTGCAGCCGTGCACGAGATCCCGCATCCCGCCGAAGCGGGCCGAGTACTTCCCGGGCAACGCCGCCAACGCGCTCTCCGACGACGGCCGCTTCATGGCCGTCTTCAACCTGACGCCGATGACTTCGCTCTCGATCGTCGACGTGCAGCGAGCGGCGCTTCGTCGCCGAGGTGCAGACGCCCGGGTGCAGCCTCGTCTACGCGGCGGGGCCGCGCCGCTTCCTCATGCTGTGCGCGAACGGCGGCGCGCTCATCGTGACCGTCGACGAGGCGGGCGGCGAGCAGACGCGTCGACGCGCACGACGCAGTTCTTCGATCCGAACAAGGACCCGCTGACCGAGAAGGCCGTCCGGCGCGGCAACGAGTGGCTGTTCGTGTCGTTCGAGGGCATGATCCATCCCGTCGACGTGTCGGGGCGCAGGTGCGCTTCGGCGAGAAGTGGTCGCTGGTCGACGACGCGGACCGCACGGCCAACTGGCGCGTCGGCGGCGGACAGCACCTCGCCGTGCACGCCGCGTCGGGCCGGCTCTACGCGCTCATGCACCAGGGCGGCCAGGATACGCACAAGGACCCGGGGACGGAGGTGTGGGTCTACGACATCGCCGGGCGCACGCCGCGTGCAGCGGCATCACGGTGATGAACCCGCTCCTAGCTTCGTCGGCCAGCAGATGGGCCTCGCGAGCCGCGGGCGCGCGGGCGGCAGCTTCGCGCTGGCTCCTCGAAGTGCATGCTGCCGAACCCGGGCGTCGAGCGCATCGCCGTCACGCAGGACGACAAGCCGGTGCTGGTCGCACGGCGCTCCGCATGCCGCCCACGGTGACGGTCCACGACGCGATGACGCGGCGCGGTCGTGCGCGAGATCGTCCGAGCCCGGCATCGCCGGCACGCCTTCTATCACGCCGTGATGGATCCCGGCGATCGACGCTCACGCTGCGCGCCGCGCTGGCGCTGCTCTTCGTCGCCGCGGCGGTCGCACAAGCTGCGCGACGTGCGCGGCGTTCCGGGCGACGTTCGCGGACTATCGGCTGCTGCCCGGCGCGGCGAGCCCTCGCGGCGGCTCGGTGGTCCGCTCGCGGAGCTGGTCGTGGTCGCGCTGCTGCTCGTCGCGCCGGCGGCGGCGCTCGGCGGGCAGCTCGGCGCGCGGCGCTGCTGCTCGTCTACGGCGCCGCGATCGGCGTGAACCTCCTCGCGCGGCCGCCGCGCACATCGACTGCGGCTGCGCCGGCCCGGCGCGCGCGCGGCCGATCAGCGCCGGGCTCGTCGTCCGGAACGCGTGTGCTCGCCGCCGCCGCGCTCGCGGCGCTCGTCCCGGTCGGCGCCGCGGCCGCTCGTCTGGGTCGACGCGCTCACCGTCGTGCGGCGCGCGCTCGCGCTCGCCGCGCTCTACCTCGCGGCCGATCGGCTGATGGCCCACGCGCCGCGCTCGCGCGCCTGCGGGAGGCGCATGAGCGACGCGCTGCTCGTCTCGAAGTCGTTCTCTGGGTCGCCGTCGTGGTCGCTCGCCGGCGTCGTCGCGGCGCTCGCGCGGCAGATCGGCGTCCTCTACGAGCGCGTCGCGCCCGCGGGCGCGCTCATGGCGGGCCGCGGGCCGCGCGTCGGCGAGGCGGCGCCGGTGCTGCGACGCCGAGGACCTCGGCGGGCGGCACGCGCGACCGTCGGCGGCCGCGCGACGACGGCCGGAGCACGCTCGCTCTTCTTCCTCTCGCCCACCTGTCCCGTGTGCAAGACGCTGCTCCCGGCGCTGCGCTCCGTGGCGCGGCGCGAGCGCGGCTGGCTCGACGTCGTGCTGGCCAGCGACGGCCCGCGCGCCGAGCACGAGCCGTTCGTCGCCGCGCAGCGCTCGGAGCGTTCCCGTACCTGCTCTCGGCGCCGCTCGGCATCACGTACGCAGGTGGGGAAGCTGCCGTACGCCGTGCTGATCGACGGCGACGGCATGATGCGCGCCAAGGGTCTCGTCAACACGCGCGAGCACCTCGAGAGCCTCTTCGAGGCGCAGAGAGCGGGGCGTGGCCTCGCTCCAGGACTCTCGCCCGCGAAGACGAGACGACGGAGGTGAGCGCGCCGTGACGCACGACCGACGTGGATCGACCGCCTGGTCGAGCGCGCGCGCGCGCCGCTCGCGCGGCGCACGTCGCGCCGGAGCTTCCTCACGCGCGTCGGCGACGCTGCTGGTCGGCGCACGGCCGCGCTGCCGCTCCTCCCCGTCGCGCGCGCCGCCGACGCGCACGCCCGCCGCCGGACGACGGCGGGCTCGACGGCGAGTCGGCGATCCGAAGCACTGCAGCTACTGGCGCCACTGCGCCATCGACGGCTTCCTCTGCGCCTGCTGCGGCGGCACGCAGAACGCTGCCCGCCGGGGACGGAGATGTCGCCCGTCACCTGGATCGGCACCTGCCGCAATCCCGGCGACGGGCAAGGACTACATCATCTCGTACAACGACTGCTGCGGGCAGTCGCTCTGCGTGCGCTGCCGCTGCACGCGCACCGAGGGCGAGCAGCCGGTGTACCACACGTCGCAGAACAACGACCTGCTCTGGTGCTTCGGGACGAAGAGCCGGGCCGTGCACTGCTCGGTCGCCGTCGTGCTCGGCGTGGCGACGCAAGTCGTAGCGGCGTGCGCGCGCCGCTCGCTGCTCGCGCTGCTCGCCGCGGCGGCGGCGCTGGCGCCGATCCCCGGCGTCGACTACGCGCTCAACTGCCAGGGCTGCCACCGCGCCGACGGCGGGGACGCCGGGCAGCGTGCCGCCGCTCGCGGGCAGCGTCGGCGCGCTTCCTGCGCGTCCCGGGTGGCCGCGAGTACCTCGTGCAGGTGCCCGGGCGTCGCGCAGGCGCCGCTCGACGACGCCGCGCTGGCGGCGGTGCTCAACTGGATGCTGGGCGCTTCGACGCGGCGGAGCTGCCGCCGGGGTTCGTGCCCTACACGGCGGCCGAGGTGGCCGCCCTGCGGCGCGCGCCGCTCGTCGACCCGGAGTCGGTACGACGGAAGCTGCTCGCGCAGATTCCGCCGGCGGTCCGCCCCCAGCCCCGTCGGCGCCATGACCCGTCTTCACGGCGGGCACCGCTTCGTCTAGACGGTCGACCACACTCGAGCCCCCCGGGCCAGACACCCGCGGGCGATGGGAGACGACATGCCGACGCGCAAGGTCACGAAGGCCGCCCGGTCGCGCCGCACCGTCGCGGCGAAGAAGAAACCCCCCGGTACAAAGAAGCGCACCGCGGCGCGGGGGGGTGCCAAGAAGGAGTACCCAGAAGCCTGCCAGCAAGCCGGCGAAGAAGGCTGCCAAGGCGGCCGCGAAGAAGCCCGCAGCCAGAGCCAAGCCGAGCCGCAAGCGCGCCGCGAGTAAGAAGACACCCCCGCGCGGCGTCATCGGTCGCGTCGTCAAAACGGTGCGCGACGCGATGACCGTCGCCATCGCGGCGGTCACCCCGGCGGGGGACACCACGGCACGACCGGCTGCGCGGGTACCGGAGCATCCGCTGGAGCGCGACGAGCCCTCGCCCGACGTGTCCTGAGCCTCTTCCACCGACGGTCCGCTCGGAGGTTTGTCGGGTCGCAAGGCTTGGACGTATGACACTTGGTCTGGATGGCCAGGTTGCGGACGTACTGATTGCCGGTCTCGATACCGTCCTCGAGGAAGAAGCAGTGACCGACGGTGTTGTAGGTCACGTTGTTCTCAACCTGCACGTTGTTCGTGCCATGCACGGTGACACAGCGGTTGTAGGTGTCGTGGATCGCGGCGTTCCTGATGTACTGACCCTTGCCTTCGCCGACCAGATGCCAGTGGATGGGATAGCGGGCGAGCGTCAGGTTCTGGCCCATGCGGGTCAACTCGACACCGGAGACATACATCTTGCTCGAGGGCATCGCCATGATGTGCCCACCGAAGAAGGACTGCTCCGCATCGGCTGAGGCCTGGATCTTGATATTGCGCGTGAGCAAACCGACTTCGCCGCGCTCATCCACGTCGAAGGTGATCTTGCCGAAATGCATGTAGTCGAGGTTCCGATCGAGCGTGATCGTATTTCCATTGATGGCGGAAATGGTTCGCCTCTCCGCCTGCCTGGGATCGAAATCCGTGGACGCGAGGACGATGTCGTCACCAACGCGCCAGCCGGCAGCGTCCAGGACTTCGATCGAGTTGTTGCCTGCGTCGGCTGTCTTCGCCAGCTTGGTCCAGGAGTTGTTCCGGTCGCCATGCAGGTTCAGGGTTCCGCCCGAGATCATGATCCCGCGGTCGCCCATTCCCATCATGCTTTCTTCACGGACGTTGTCGGTGAGGGTGATCGTCGCCTTGCGCGTGTGGGGGCTCGCTTCGGTGCCGATTTCCAGCTCCCCGTGCAGCATGACCCACTCGGTGGTGAGCTCGAGGTCCGCATTGTCTGCGAAGCTGAGTTTGCCCTCGATCGTCACACCGCCCAGCGCCGGCGGACTGACGTCGAGGATCACTGCCTTGCCTCTTGCGATGGTTACCTTGTCGCCTGCGCGTGGCACCTTCCTGCCTGGCCAGGTGGCACGATCGGACCAGCGCGTCGCCTTGACCGCCGGCGATCCTTGCTGAGCCGCTTCCGCTTCAACGACAGCGGACACGCCAACGAGCGAGAAGGCTGGAACGAGCAACGCGAAAAGGAACGGCCGATATTGTTTTCCCATGGCATCCCCCTAGTCCCGGCAAGTCCTCGAGCGCAGGAGGATAGCGCGAGGATCCGGCGCCCCGAGGGACCTTTGCTACAATGCGCCACAGGTTGATCGATGCGGGCCGCGAGCCTTCCGGAGTGACCCTGTCCATGTCCGCGTGCCGGCGCCTCTTTATCGTTGCCGCCGCAGCCCTCGCCCCGGCCGTGTGTGCTGCAGGCCCCAAGCCGGATATCGAGAACGGCAAGACGACATTTGCCGCCATGTGCGGCATGTGCCATTCAGTGACGAAAACAGGGGGTCCGACACAGGGCCCCAACCTGCTGGGAATTGTCGGCCGCAAGGCGGCCAGCGAGCCTGAGTTCGCCCTGTACACGCCTGCTCTCAAGGCCTCCGGGATCACCTGGAGCACCAAGACCCTCGACAAATTTCTGATAAACCCCATGGCGAAGGTGCCGGGCACCGCCATGCCGATGCTGATTCCGGACACCAAGACGCGTGCGGATGTCGTCGCCTATCTCGCGACGCTGAAGAAGTAGGGGCGGGCGGATAGGAAGTTCACAGACTGCCTCTGCCCGCACTGGTGAATCCGCCCTTCCGAGCCGTCTGCTCGAAATCCCTGTTCCGAAAGCCGACAGTAGTGAGATCACCGAAGGCGCCATGCGCGATCGCTGATGGATCCTTCGGCGGCGTGCTGTGGGCTAATGCAGATCGAGCATGACCGAAAGCGGTCATCGCAGACTTGAGAACCATCGTCGCAGACGCATCGGCGCCGAACGAGCGCCATCACGTCGTCGTTCACGTCGATGCGCAAACACTGCGCGATGGTTGCAACGGCCGCTGCGAGCACGAAGACGGTCCCGTGCTCGCCGTCGATGGTTTCGGCCGCTGCCAGCACGTCCGCGAGTGTTGCCGACGGGCGCACATTGCTGTCGCTGCCCACGAAGCCGGCTTTGTGATTCTTTACGCGACGGACCATCTCCGCCTGTGATGCGATGGATTGCGAACCGCCGCTGCAGTCACAGAAGTCGATGCATTGGGGTGCGCTTGGGTATTGCATGGCGTTCAGTCAGTGCTCTGAGGATTCTCAGCGTGGCGCCGGCTCGGTGATGAGCGTGTTCTGATCGAACACCAGGCGCCAGGTGCCCTTCTCTAGCGCGAACGTCAACGCCAGCCAGCAGAGCGTGGACTGCTGCTTACCGGAGGCATCCTTCGACGTGTAGCGGTACCTGATGAGCGCATGCGCGAGGGCGGGCGATTCCGTCACGTTCGCGATCTGCGCTTCGAGCTTGCCCTCGTCCGGTGCGGCGAACCACTGCTTGTGGAAATCGATGTACTGCTGGCGCGTGTCGAACTTGTAGCCGTTGGGGGCGATCATCGTCAGGGCATCGCCACCGGTCAGCGTCGGCAACAACGCGTCCATGTTGCGCGCGGAGATCGCAGCCAGGTGCGCCTCCACCGCTGCGCGGAACGGAGGCGGCGCCGGCGACTTCGATGGCGGCGTCGCCGCGACGGCCGCGGTCATCAGCAGGGATCCCAGCACGATTCCGATCACTAGCCGTCTCATGAATATCCTCCTTCAAGTCAGTGACCTGCAGAAGATATTCCTGCAGGTTCGTCATCAAGGACGTTTTCCCGGCCCGGATTCCGCCGCGCCCTCGTGCCGTCCAGTCAAAGATGGCTCGTCTGCACCGGTGCCGCCTGAAAATTGTCGTTGCGACCGTCGACGTACAGGATCGACAGCGCGGCGAGCTGCGCATCCGGAACATGGTCCAGACAACTTACCGCGACAGCGACGAACTGCTTGCCTTCCGCCCCATCCCCGCGCGAAAAGCTTTTGACTCCGCAGTGCCTGCAGAACAGATGATGGATGCGGTTGGCCCCGAACTGATACTCGCAGAGCGCATCCGCGCCCCGCAGTAGCCGGAAGTCACCCCCGTCCACGGCCGCTAGCCAGGCTCTGCCTTTGCTGCAGATCGAGCAGTTGCACTTCAGCGTCCCCCTGCCCAGATCCACATCCGCTTCATAGCGAATTGCGCCGCAGTGACAGCCGCCCGTATATGTCTGCTTCATGAGTATCTCCTCGTTGAGCTTCCTGGTTGCCATGAAGACGAACGAGCACGCGTCGTGCCGACAATCGATCGGGAGAACTGTCGGCAGGCTGAATTCTCCGGCCGGATTGGCGCGTGCATCCCGACCGCGAACGCACTGGATCAAGGCTGAGAGTGCACTCCTTCGCCGCAGAACGTGGGTACATTTCCCACAGCTGCAAATAAGGGGCCCTGTTACTTAATCGGAAGCGGCCACCGTGTGGGCGTGCGGCCGAGACGGTTTCGGTCGCCGGCATCGACCGCGCTTGTGGCTTTTTTCTTCCGTCGCGAACATCATCAGTGCGGCACAGGAAGGTGGTGAGCATGGACACTCCACGAGCGACGGATCGCAATGCGCGTCGCGCGGCACTGGCGATGGCGGCGTTCGCGGCGTTGCTGAGCGGCTGCGAGCCACCGCTTCCTGAAGACGTGGCGGCCGCGAGCAAGTCGCTTCCGGACAAAGTCGATTTCAATTTTCATGTCCGGCCCATCCTTTCCGACAAGTGTTTCGCCTGTCACGGACCGGACGCGCGCACTCGCAAGGCCGGCTTGCGACTGGATGTGCGTGAAGACGCGCTCGCGGAACTGGAGGAAAATCCAGGCAAGCACGCGATCGTGCCGGGCGCTGCCGCTCGCAGTGAATTGTTCCGACGCATCGTCTCCGCGGACGCCGACTTCCGCATGCCCTCGAAGGAGTCGAACAAGACGCTGAGCGCGGCCGAGAAAGCAATGCTCGTGCGCTGGATCGAGCAGGGAGCCGAATACAAACCGCACTGGGCGTTCATCAGGCCCGTCAAGGCGGAGCTGCCGAAGGTTTCAGCGAGGGTGGCGAGCGAGATCGATCGCTTCGTCGTCGCGCGCCTCGATGCACAGAAGTTGAAGCCGGCACCGCCGGCAGACAAACAGTCGCTGCTCAACCGCGTGTCGTTCGACCTCACAGGCTTGCCGCCCACTCCCGAAGAGATGTCGGCGTTCGTCTCCGATGATTCGCCGGACGCCTACGAGAAAGTAGTGCATCGCCTGCTCGCCTCGCCCCGCTATGGCGAGCGCATGGCGTCCTACTGGATGGATGTAGCGCGCTTCGCGGACTCTGATGGCTACCAGCTCGATGGAAAGCGCCTGCTCTACCCGTGGCGAGACTGGGTGATCGAGGCTTTCAACCAGAACATGTCGTACGACCGGTTCGTCACGTGGCAGCTGGCAGGCGATCTCATCCGGGATGAGCACGGCGATGCGCCCACTCGGGCTCAGCTGGTGGCAACGGCGTTCAACCGTCTCCATCGCAGGAATGCCGAACAAGGAACGGATCCGGAAGAGTACCGCGTAGAGTACGTCGTCGATCGCACGAACACCTTCGGCAAGGCCTTCCTGGGTCTCACGCTCGAATGCGCGCGCTGTCACGACCACAAATACGATCCCATTTCTCAAAAGGCGTACTACCAGACATATGCGTTCTTCAACAGCACTAACGAGAACGGGCTGTACACCGACGTCGAAATAACACCAGGTGCCGCGGCGCTGCTGCCCACTCCGGAACAGGAAGCGGCAATTGCCGACGCGCGGCGCCAGATCGAGGAGAAAAAACGAGCGGTCAGCGTGGCAGAGAGGCAAGTCGCTCCGGCGGTGGACGCGTGGCTTGCATCGCTCGCGAAACAGCCAGCCAGCGCATTGCGAGCACAGCTCGAACAGTCCGTTCGCGCGGCGACCACAGCACACTACTCGTTCGACAAAGTCACGCGCAGAGCTCCCGCGAATGGCACCACGGTGCGCTCGCAGGACGAGACGCTGCTCAGCACGCCAAACGCAATGGATTCGAGGACGCCAGCCACCCTGCAATCGCCTGTGCGCAAGCCAGGCATAAAAGGGGATGCGTTTTTCATCGGCGACTACAGTGCTGCGTTCCTGGGAAAGGGAATCGGCCGTTACGACCATACACATCCGTTCAGCATCGATCTGTGGATCTATCCGAACGAGGTGCATCCCGAAGCTTCAGTGTTCCTGAACAGCAATTACGAGCGGCACGGTCACAAAGGCTACAACCTTCTTCTCAAAGACAATCGCCTGCGCTTCGTGATGTCGCATTCGTGGCCTCACGACAATCTCGAAGTCGTCTCCGACGAAGCGCTTCCGGCGAAGCGCTGGAGCCACGTGACGCTCACGTACTCGGGTTCCGGCAAGGCGGAGGTGTCCATCTTTTTCTCGATGGCCGGCCGCTTCAGCTCACGACGATACGCGACCATCTGGTGAAGAACTCGCGGGTCGATGAGCAGACGTCGTTCTTCGTCTTCGTCGATCGCGGCTTTTCTCTCGGCGTGCGCAGTCCCGTGAAGCACATGAAGGACGGCGGCATCGATGAGCTGCGCGTGTTCAACCGCCAGCTAACGGATATCGAAGTGCGGTACCTGCACGATCCCACCGACTCGGCCTCGAACGCGACGCTCGAGGACTACGCAACGGCGAGACATCCGCACGTCGTGGAAGCCGCCGCAAGTCTTCAGGCGAGCCGCGAAGCCTTGGTAAAGGCACTCGATCCGGTGCCAGAGATCATGGTGATGGGAGACACGCTTACCCCGCGCCAGAGTTACATCCTGAAGCGCGGCGTGTTCTCCGAGCATGGCGAGCCGGTTGAGCCAACAGCGCTGGAGAGCATACTGCCGTATGACGCTTCGGCTCCGCGAAACAGGCTGGGCCTGGCGCAGTGGCTTTTCAGCAAGGACCACCCACTGACGGCGCGTGTGTTCGTGAACCGGCTCTGGCAGATGCATTTTGGCCGCGGGCTCGTCGAAACAGCACAGGCTCGAGGTTCCGTCGAGAAAATACTTGAGCGGCGACGCCATGTTCCCGAAGCGCGTCGGGCTGCCTAACAACAATCCGTCGCAGCGGCGCAGGTCGTCCAGCGTCGCGAACGGCGCGCCGCTGTCGGGCACCGCCTTGACGGGCCGCTCGTTCTCCGCCGACACCGCCGGCACCGTGCGCAGCCTGGCCGCGCAACCCGCCACGGACTCGACGCCGCGCGCCGCGTGGCGCGCGAGTTCGGCCGTCGCGCCGTGGCGCGTGTAGTAGACGATGAGTATCTCGGTCATGTGCCCCCATGATAAACATGCCAGATGATCTGCCGCCGTTCATTCGTCTCCGGCCGCGTCCAGGGAGTCTTTTACCGCGCCACCTGTGTGCGCAAGGCGCAGTTGCTGGGACTCACGGGTTACGCGCGCAATCTGCCCGATGGCCGGGTCGAGGTCCTGGCATGCGGAGAGGCCGAGACGGTCGCTCAATTCATCGCCTGGCTGTGGGAAGGCTCTCCCGCGTCGAAGGTGACGGGAGTGGAAACGTCCGAAGCCGACGCCGCGGAGGGCGCGCGGCCGGGCTTCACTTCGGGCTGAGACTCGCGGTGCGGCCCAGGTCGTCGGCGCCGTTCCAGCGCGTCCACTGGTTGATGACCTTGTCCGAGTACCAGCGCTTGCCGGTGCTGCCGTTGTAGCGCGCCAGCGCGCGCGCGACGTTGTTGTTCTCGCGCTTGAGATAGAAGCGCAGGATCGCGCAGCCCATGCGGATGTTCTCCGGCGCCTTGGTGAGCTCGTGGCGCCGCATGCCGAGGTTTTCGGGCCAGAAGGGCATCACCTGCATGAGGCCCACCGCGCCCGCATACGAAACCGCCCAGCGATTGAAGTTGCTCTCGATGTCGATGATCGCCATGACCAGACCGGGCGGCAATCTTCACCTCGCCCGCGCGATTCGCCTCGCAGAACACGTTCTTGAGGATCGCCATGCGCTCGTCGCGGTCCGGCACGCGCTTGCGCAGTCGCGGCTCCATCATCTTGTACCAGACCGCCGAGTCGTAGCGATCCTCGAAACACTCCGCCTGGTCGATGGCGTGTTGCACGGCGCCCTTGAGCTCGGGCTCGCGCTGTGCGTCGGCGGCCGGCGCCGCGAGGGCCGTGCCGGCGGTGCAGAGGATCAACAGCAGGGCGAGGGTGGTGCGCATGCTCCCCGCCACTCCCCGGTAGCTAGTTCGCCAGCCCGAGCTTCCCGCGCAGGAACGCGAGCGCCTCGGTTGCGGGGAATTCCTCGGCGGCTTCCGCGCGCCGATGCCGGTACTCGAGCTTGCCGGCCTCGAGACCGCGGTCGCCGACGACGATCCGGTGCGGAATGCCGATGAGCTCGGAGTCCGCGAACTTGACGCCCGGCCGCTCGTCGCGGTCGTCGAGCAGCACGTCGAGCCCCAGGGCTGCGATGTCTTTGTAGAGGCGTTCTGCGGTTTCACGGACTCGGGGCGACTTCGGCGCGTTGATGGGAACGACCACCACCTGGAAGGGCGCGATGGCGTCCGGCCAGATGATGCCGCGCGCATCATGATTCTGTTCAATCGCCGCGGCAACGACGCGTGTCACACCGATGCCGTAGCACCCCATGTACAGCGTGGCCGCTTTTCCATCCTCGCCCAGCACCGTGGCACCCATGGATTCGCTGTATTTCTGGCCGAGCTGGAACACGTGCCCCACCTCGATGCCGCGCGCGATGCTGAGCGTTCCCTTGCCGGTGGGCGAGGGGTCGCCGGCGACCACGTTGCGGATGTCGGCCGCGGTGGCTTCGGGCAGGTCCCGGCCCCAGTTCACGCCGGTGAAATGCGCGCCATTCTTGTTCGCGCCGCACACGAAGTCGGCGAGAGCGAGCGCGGAATGGTCCGCGTAGATCTTTCCCTTGAAACCGACCGGGCCGAGGGATCCGGGATCCGCGCCCGTGGCCTTCACGATCGAGTCGTTCGAGGACATGCGCAAAGGGCTCATGACCCCGGGCAACTTCTGCGCCTTGACCGCGTTCAGTTCGTGATCGCCGCGCACCAGCAGCATGACCACGCCGCCTTCCGCGCCGTCGACGACCAGCGTCTTCAACTGCCGGCTCGCGGGTAGTTTGAGGAATTTCGAAACCTCGTCGATGGTCTTCGCGTCCGGCGTGGCGACCTCGGTGAGCGCCGCGGTGGCGGCGCCGCGCGGCTCCCTGGGCGGCAGCGCGATCGCCATCTCCATGTTCGCGGCGTAGTCGTCGCCATCGGAGAACGCGATCGCGTCCTCGCCCGACTCGGCGAGCACGTGGAATTCCTCGCGAGGCGCTGCCGCCGATGGCGCCCGTGTCCGCCTGCACCGAGCGGAACTTCAGGCCCGAGCCGCGTGAAGATCGCGCGTGTAGGCCTTGTGCATGGCGTCGTAGCTCTTGGCCATGGCTTCGTGGCTGATGTCGAACGAGTACGCGTCCTTCATCAGGAATTCGCGCGCGCGCATCACGCCGAAGCGCGGGCGGAGCTCGTCGCGGAACTTCATCTGGATCTGGTAGAAATTCACGGGCAGCTGGCGATAGCTCTTGAGCTCGCGGCGCGCGATGTCGGTGATCACCTCTTCGTGCGTAGGACCCAGGCAGAAGTCGCGATCGTGGCGGTCCTTGAAGCGCAGCAGCTCGGGGCCGAACTTGTCCCAGCGGCCGGATTCCTGCCACAGCTCCGCGGGGATGGCGCCCGGCATCAGCACCTCGAGCGCGCCGGCGCGATCCATTTCCTCGCGCACGATGTTCTCGACCTTGCGCATCGCGCGCAGTCCGAGCGGCATCCAGGTGTAGAGGCCGGCGGCGAGGTTGCGAATGAGGCCCGCGCGCAGCATGAGCTGGTGGCTCACGACCTCGGCATCGGCGGGGGTTTCCTTGGTCGTGTTGACCGGGTATTGGGACAGTCGCATGGAGGCGCGGGAGTGTATCAGGTGGCCGATTCGCCTATGATGCCGGCCGTGACCGGAGAGCCCGAAAAGCCCGTGAAATCGCCGCCGAGCCGCGGCATCTATCTGCTGCCGAATCTGCTCACGACGGGCTGCCTGTTTTCGGGTTTCTACTCCATCGTCGCGGCCATCGACCGCAACTTCGCCGTCGCGGGTGGCGCCATCTTCATCGCCATGATCTTCGACGGCGCTCGACGGCCGCGTCGCGCGCTGGACCCGCACCGAGAGCCCGTTCGGCAAGGAATACGACAGCCTCGCGGACATGGTCGCGTTCGGCGTCGCGCCCGCCGTCCTCGTATACCAGTGGGGCGTGGTCCGCATCGGCGAGTACGGCCAGGAGTGGCGGCAGTTCGGCTGGCTCATCGCGTTCTTCTACGCGCTGTGCGCGGCGCTGCGCCTGGCGCGTTTCAACGCGCGTCACGCGAGCGGCGACAAGCGCTACTTCGAGGGACTGCCCAGCCCCTCCGCCGCGGCGGTGGTCGCCGCCTTCGTGTGGTTCTTCGCGAAGTGGCGCGAGCCCGGCGCTGCCCGGGCTCGTGCTGGCGTTCGCGGTCACGGGTTACGCCGCGGCGCTGATGGTGAGCTCGTTCAGTTACCCGAGCTTCAAGCAGTTCGACGTGACGCGGCGCATGAAATACGTCTACATCGCTCGTCATCCTGCCGATGCTGGTGCTGATCCAGTCGATCCGCCGACCATGCTGCTTCGCCATGTTCATCTCCTACGCGCACGTACGGCCCGGTGCTGTGGCTGGGCCGCAAGCTGCGCCGGCCGCGCACCCCGACGGCGCCGACGAGCTGGACGTGCGCTTCCGCGTCTGCGCAACGCCTACCTGCGACGCGCTCGGCATCGACGCTGGGTTTCGCGTAACGCGCCGGCCGCGTCGGAAGTGGCAGCGGAGCCCGAGGCCGGGCGGATCGACAGCCCCCGCCGCGCGCGCCGCTGCACCGAGATCGCGGAACCGATCGTCGCGCCGCGCCCGGCGCTGCCCGCCAACATCGACTGGGGTCCGCTGCGCGAAGCCGTGGCCGCCTGCACCGCCTGCGATCTGTGCAAGACGCGCACGCAGACCGTGTTCGGCGTCGGCAATACCGAGCGGAATGGCTGGTCATCGGCGAAGCGCCGGGCGCCGAAGAAGACCGCCAGGGCGAGCCCTTCGTCGGCCGCGCCGGCCAGCTGCTCAACGCGATGCTGCTCGCCATCGGCCTGCCGCGCGAGACCGTGTTCATCGCCAACATCCTGAAATGCCGGCCGCCCGGCAACCGCGACCCGAAGCCGGAAGAGGTGGCCGCGCTGCCTGCCGTTCCTGTCGGCGCAGATCGCGCTGCTCAAGCCGAAGATCATGCTCGCGGTCGGCCGCATCGCCGCCCAGAACCTGCTGGCCACGGACGCGCCGCTGGCGCGGCTGCGCGGCAAGCTGCACCACTTCGGCGAGGCGAAGACGCCGCTCGTCGTCACCTATCATCCGGCCTATCTACTGCGCTCGCCGGGCGACAAGCGCAAGGCGTGGGAAGACCTCAAGTTCGCGCGCGCCACGTTCAACGCATCGTCGGCGGGAGTACCCCGGGGAGCCAGTAATGGCCGCGCGGCGCGAAGACCTGCGCGAGGTGCCCGAAGTGCACATCCGGCCGATGATGGAGATCGACCTGCCGGACGTCGCCGCCATCGAGCGCGCAGCTACCAGTTCCCGTGGAGCGAAAACATCTTCCGCGACTGCCTGCGCGTGGGATATACCTGCCGCGCGCTCGATCTCGCGGGCCAGATCATCGGCTACGGCGTCATGAGCGTGGGCGCGGGCGAGGCGCACATCCTCAACGTCTGCGTGCGCGACGAGTTCCGCAGCGTCGGCTTCGGCAGGCGCCTGCTCGAGCACCTGCTCGAACGCGCGGCCGCCGCCGGCATGGGCGAGGCCTTCCTCGAGGTGCGCCCCAGCAATCTCGCCGCCATCCGGCTCTACCAGTGGCTCGGCTTCGAACAGATCGGCATCCGCCGCGGGTATTACCAGGCCCTCGATGGGCGCGAAGACGCCGTCGTGCTGAAGCTGGATCTCCGGCCTCTGCAGACCAAGACATCCACCTGAGCTTTTTCAATCACAGATGACATCGACCGCGCACGAGACGGCGCGACGGCGCACGTTTGCCATCATTTCGCATCCCGACGCGGGCAAGACCACGCTGACGGAGAAGCTGCTGCTGTTCGGCGGCGCCATCCAGATGGCCGGCACCGTGAAGGGCCGCAAGGCCGCGCGCCACGCGACCTCCGACTGGATGGCGCTGGAGCAGCAGCGCGGCATCTCCGTCACCTCGTCGGTGATGCAGTTCCCGTTCCGCGACCAGATCATCAACCTGCTCGACACGCCCGGCCACGAAGACTTCTCCGAGGACACCTATCGCACGCTCACCGCGGTGGACTGCGCGCTGATGGTGATCGACTGCGCGAAGGGCGTCGAAGAGCGCACCATCAAGCTGATGGAAGTCTGCCGCATGCGCGACACGCCGATCATGACCTTCATCAACAAGCTCGATCGCGAGGGCCGCCCGCCGATCGAGCTGCTCGACGAGATCGAGAGCGTGCTCAAGATCCGCACGGCGCCGGTCACCTGGCCCATCGGCATGGGCCGCGATCTCGCCGGCATCTACCACCTGCTCGAAGACAGCATCTACGTCTACGAGGCGGCGGGCCGCGGCGAGCGCGGCACGAATCGCGTGATCCAGGGACTGCACAGCGCGGAGGCGCGCGAGTTCCTCGGCGACCGCGCGAAGCGTTTCGACGACGAGATCGAGCTGGTGCGCGGCGGCACCGCCGAGTTCGACGTCGACGCCTATCGCGCGGGCAAGCAGACGCCGGTGTTCTTCGGCTCCGCGATCAGCAACTTCGGCGTCGAGGAGCTGCTCGCGCACTTCGCGACGCACGCGCCGGCTCCGCTGCCGCGCGAGACGCGCGAGCGCGTCGTCGAAGCCGCCGAGGCAAAGCTCACCGGCTTCGTCTTCAAGATCCAGGCGAACATGGACCCGCAGCACCGCGATCGCATCGCGTTCATGCGCCTGTGCTCCGGCAAATACAACGCGCGGCATGCGCATGTACCACGTGCGGCTCGACAAGGAGTTGCGCATCGCCGACGCGCTCACCTTCATGGCCGCGGACCGGCAGGCCGCGGACGAGGCCTTCGCCGGCGACATCATCGGCCTGCACAACCACGGCACGATCAACATCGGCGACACCTTCACCGAGGGCGAGAAGCTCACGTTCACCGGCATCCCGAACTTCGCGCCGGAAATGTTCCGCCGCGCGGTGCTCAAGGACCCGCTGAAGATGAAGGCGCTCGCCAAGGGCCTCGACCAGCTGTGCGAGGAGGGCGCGACGCAGCTGTTCAAGCCCCTGCGCAACAACGACATGATCCTCGGCGCGGTCGGCCAGCTGCAGTTCGAAGTGGTCGCGTTCCGCCTGCAGGATGAATACGGCGTCGCCAGCGTGTTCGACACCATCGGCGTGCACACCGCGCGCTGGGTGTACTGCGACGACGAGAAGCACCTCGAGGAGTTCCGCACCAAGGCCTACGACAACCTCGCCGTGGATCACTCCGGCGCGCTGGTCTATCTCGCGCCGTCACGCGTGAATCTCGAGCTCACGATCGAACGCTGGCCAAAGATCTCCTTCCGCGCCACACGAGAACACCTCGCAGACTGAGCATCGTCAGGAAGGCGAGCAGCGCGGGGTCCAGCGCTCTAGTTTTCCGAGGGCAGCGTGACGCGCTCCCGCAGCGCCGGCAGCTCCTTGCGCAGCGCCTCGAGGAATATCCCGTTCGCGCGATCGAAGCTCACGCGCCGCACGTGCTGCTTGGAGCGCCAGTCGTCGAGCAGCGTGGTCGTGTCGCCGAACTGGTCGCCGGCGGCAACCCGCATGACCACGGTTCGCGAGGTGGGCTCGACCAGCGCGAGCTCGATGACGGTCAATGCCTGGTCGACGTCCACCTTGTACAGGTCCTTCCCGACCAGCGTGATCAGCCCGAGAGAACGCATGTTCTGGAACTCGTAGATCGCCTGGTCGTACGAGACGAGCGCGACGAGGTCGAAATCGAACTGGTCCGCGAGGCCGCTCAGCTTGTCGAACCCCGCGCCCGTCTGCTGGCGGAAGTAATACTCGGGAACGATCGCGGCCTCGCTCACCCAGGGCAAGGCGCGCAGCGACTCGCGCACGCGGTCGAGCGTCGCCGCGCGCTGTTCGCTCGTGGGGACCTGGCCGGTGCTCTCGTCCGTCGAGCCGATGAAGGCGAGGCCGATGCGGATCGGCAGCAGCAGCGCGGCGCGGCCGTTCTCGAGCGGAACCTGTTTGCCTTGATAGAGGAAGTCGGCGAGCGGCGTCGACTGGACGCGATCCTTCTGCTGCGGCTTTCGTTCCGGGTCGCTGACCAGCGTGCAGCCGGCGGCGAACAGGAGGAAGAACGCCGTGCAGGCGCGAATCGCGGTGCTCACTGACATGCGCATGTATGACGATTCAAACAGCAAAAGGCCTGGCGTGCACCCTGTCGCAATTTTCCCCCATACTCGCGCTCGTGCCGTCGCTGCTCAAGAACAAACCCGTGCTGGCCTGGGCCTTCTACGACTGGGCCAACTCCGCGTTTGCCACCACCGTGATGGCCGGTTTCTTCCCGGTGTTCTTCGAGCGGTTCTGGAGCACCGGCGTCGAACCCAGCTCGACGACCGCGCGCCTCGGCTACGCGAATGCGATCGCCGGCATCGCGCTCGCGCTGCTCGCGCCGGTGCTCGGCGCCATCGGCGATCGCGGCGGAAGGCGCAAGCGGTTCCTGTTCGGCTGGACGCTGCTGGGTGTGTGCGCCACCGGTGCTCTCTATTTCGTCGGCCAGGGGCAATGGGGCACGGCCGCGTTGATGTTCGTGCTCGGCAGCATGGGCTTCAACGGTGGCATCGTGTTCAACGACTCGCTGCTGCTCGACGTAGCGAAGCCGGGCGAATACGACCGCGTGTCGGCGTTCGGGTATTCGATGGGCTACCTGGGCGGCGGCCTGCTGCTGGCGCTGAACCTGGTCATGTTCAGCAAGCCCGCCTGGTTCGGACTGCGTGATGGCGCGCACGCGGTGCAGGCTTCGTTCATGACGGTGGCGGTGTGGTGGTTCGTGTTCACGCTGCCGCTGATGCGCGTCGTGCGCGAGCAGCACCGGGGTCCCCACCTGCCGTTCTTCGAAGTGGTACGCGTTGCGTTCCGCGAGCTCGCGACGACGATCGGGCACATTCGCCAGTACCGCACCATCCTGATGTTCCTCATCGCCTACTGGTTCTACATCGACGGGGTGAACACGATCATCAAGATGGCGGTGAACTACGGCATGGCGCTGCACCTCGACGCCGGCAAACTGCTGCTGGCGCTGCTCGTCACGCAGCTCGTCGGCTTCCCGGCGGCGCTGCTGTTCGGCTGGCTGGGAGACCGCATCGGCGCGCGGCGCGGCATCCTCATCGGCATCGCGGTGTACGCCGGCGATCACGATCTACGCGTATTTCCTCGACACCGAGGCGGAGTTCTTCGCGCTGGCGGTCACCGTCGGGCTCGTGCAGGGCGGCGTGCAGAGCCTGTCGCGCTCGCTGTTCGGCCGCCTGGTGCCCGACGGCAAGAACGCCGAGTTCTTCGGTTTCTTCAACATGATGGGCAAGTTCGCCGCGTTCCTCGGGCCGTTTCTCATGGGCGTCACGGCCGACGTCACGCACAACCCGCGCGCTTCCATCGTCTCGCTCGTGATCCTGTTCGCCATCGGTGGAGTCCTGCTCTGGCGCGTGCGCGTCACGCCGCAAGACGCCTGACATCCTTTTCCAGGTCCTCGACCTCGCCCGGCGGCGCCACGCTGCCGTAGCGCAGGCGCGCGTATCGCGCCGCGATCGCGTTCACGTGCGGCGCGAGGTCCGGCCGCGCCGCGGAAATGCGCGCGGCGAATGCCAGCGGACCTTCATCGGGCGCGCGCGGTGGCGCGACCTTCGCGAGCTTGCGTGTCGCCTTCAGCCAGGCCCGCGCAATGCGATCGGGCCGGCGTTTCGCCACGCTGCGGCGAAGCGCGAGGCTGACCCAGGCGATCCAGGCCACCAGCGCGCCGGCGAACGCCCAGCCGAGATGTTTCCAGTCCGGTGAGTCGATGCCGAGCGCGCGCAGGAAGTCGAACTGGCTCTTGAGATCGAATTCGAGCACGTTCTCGCGCCACCACTGGTTGACGCCATCCCACATGCGCGCCAGGCCGCTCATCCACGAGTTGCGCCAGATCGCGACGCCGGTCGATGCCTGCGTGTCCGGCAGCACGTCGTAGGCGCCGGCGCGCAGGCGCTCGGGCGCGACCACCGCGGTGGGATCGATGCGCGTCCAGCCCCCGGGTTCCAGCCACACCTCGGTCCACGCGTGCGCGTCGGACTGCCGCACGATCCAGTAACCGCCGATCGGGTTCCATTCGCCGCCGAGATAGCCGGTGACCACGCGCGCCGGGATGCCGGCCGCGCGCATCAACGTCGCATACGAAGACGCGAAGTGCCCGCAGAAGCCGCGCTTGGTGTCGAACAGCACGCTGTCCACCGAATCGAGGGATGTCGGCTCGGGTTCGAGCGAGTAGTCGAGGCCGTTGTCGCGAAACCAGTCGAGCGCGGTGCGTGCGAACGCGGCGTCGCTGCCGGCCTGCGCGCGCATCTCCTGCGCCAGCGCCAGCGCGCGCGGATTGCGGCCGGCAGGCAGGCGCGTCTCGTACCTGCGACCCGCTTCCGACAGCGGCCCCAGCGCGCGCGTCTCGATGTGCGACGTGGCATCGTAGGTCAGCGTGTCGTTGATCGGCGCGGTCGCGATCAGCTGCCGGTCATGGGTCAGCCGCACGTCGGCGCGCGGGCTCGCGTCGACGCTCTCGAGCGCGAAGACCCAACGCCGGCTCGTCGGCTCGAGCGTGACGCGGTACGAGTAGGCGGCGCCGCGCATCTCGAGCGGCGTCGCATTGTATGGCCCGCCCGAGCGCCGCCAGGTGAAGCCGTCGAAATCGTTGAGCACGGGACCGCGCCAGTAACGCGCCTCGGGCGGCGGCGTCGCGCCGAGGAAGCGCACCCGGAACGCCGGCGTGTATTCGCTGACCAGTTTGTCGATGGCGCCGGGCGACATCTCGTCGGACAGACCGGTGGTCGCCGACGACCCCGACTCGCAGCGCCCAGAACTGGCCCGCCATGCGCGGAAAGAACAGGAAACACGCGACCGCGAGCGGCAGCGCCATGGCGAGCGCGCGCGCGGAGATTCGCAGCGCCATGCGCGCGGTGAGCGTGGAGCCGGCGTGCGCGACCAGCGCCATGGCCGCGCAGGCGCCCCACACCGTGAGCAGGTAGAGAGGCAGGCGCCACATCGCCTGGCTGGCGAGGGCGGCGGCGAGCAGCAGGAACAGCGCGACACCCACGACGATGCCGTCGTCGCGACGCGTGCGGGATTCGATCAGCTTGAGCGCGCCCATGAGCGTGAGCAGTGCGGTGCCGGCCGCGAGACCGTTCAGCGTGCGGAAGCTCAAGAGCACGGCGATCACGAATGCGGCGGTCAGCGCGCCGAAGGCGAAGCGCATGCCCTTGCCGAGCTCGAACGGCGGCGCGCGACGCGTGGCGATCAGCACTCGCCAGGTGGCCGCGGCCAGTGCGATCACGACGCACCAGGCCGGCGCCTGCGCCACGACCAGCACGAGGCTGGCCGCGAAGACCAGGGTCGCGGCCAGGTGCGAGCGCGCGGCGGCCGCGGTCATGGCGCCCCCGCCTCGCCGTACAGCGCGAGCTCGCGCAGGCAGTGCTCGCGGTGCTTGGCCCCGCCGTCGGGCGGAATCGACTGCGCGCCCAGCTGCAGTCCGTAACGTTCGCCGCGCGCGTGCGCGCCTTCGACCCAGGCCGAAAGCTGTTCGAGCCGCACCTCGAGGTCGGCGCCCGGCACGCGCGCGAGATCGAAGACGCGGTGATGGGCGACCGGCGACTGGTACACCTTGACCAGCAGGCCGCGGCCGCGCGCATACGCGGGCCACGCCACGTGGCGCGGGGAATCACCGGCGCGAAACTCGCGCAGCGCGGCCCATTCCTCGTCGCCCGCGCGATGCACGGACGGGGCATTGCCGCCCGAGGCCGCTTCCGGCGGCGGCTCGCGGCGGCCGCGCGGCACCGGCCATGCGATCACGGCCACGCGCAGGTGCACCCAGGTCCAGGCGCGGAACAGGCCGAACGGAAACGCGGTGGATAGCTTGATGCGGTCGGTCACCACGCGGCCGCGCCGCTCGAGCGGCAGCGCGAGATCGGCGCGCGCGGTGCCCGCGGCGCGGACGTCGACCGTGACGCGTTCGGTGTCGTCAGTGGCCGCCTCGATGCCGATGCGCGGCGTGTCCGCGGCGTTGTCGAGCGTGAGCTTGATGAGGCCGTGTTCGCCCGCGAACGCGTCGACCGTCGCGACGTCGCGCAGCGCCAGACCGACGAGGTTGCGGTGGCACAGATGCATCGCGATCAGCCCGAAGCCGGCCAGCAGGAAGGTGATCATCAACGCGACGCTGTTCGCGTAGTTGAGACCCGCGAGCAGCATGACGAACACGAGCGCCGCGAATGCCAATCCCCCGCGCGTCGGCAGGATGTAGACGCGGCGCGCGTTCACCGCCAGCGGCAGCCGGTCGTCACCCTGACGGCGGCGCGCCCAGGCGGCGGCCCGCGAACGCAATCGCGCGCGCACCGTTTCGAATCCGAACCGGTGACGCACGGTGCTGATCATTCGCTAGACCGGGACCGCGGTGCCGCGCGCGAGCTCGGCGATGAAGGCCGCGTGATCCGCGGCGGTCGCGGTGCCGGCGCGTTCGAGGCGATGTGCGGCCACCGCGGGGAACACGGCCTGCACGTCCTCCGGCAGCACCATGTCGCGGCCGCCGATCATCGCCCAGGCGCGCGCGGCGCGGACCAGGCCCTGTCCCGCGCGCGGCGAGAGCCCGATCAGGATGTCGGTGCGCGCGCGCGTGCTCGCGATCAACGCCTGCACGTACTCGAGCAACGCCGCGGATACGTGGACCCGTTGCGCGGCGGCCTGCAGCTCGCGCACGCCTGTCCGCATTCAGCGCGGGCTGCATGCCCGCCAGCAGGTCGCGGCGGTCGGGCGCGGCCAGCAGCGCACGCTCGTGCGCCGCGTCCGGATACCCGAGCGAAATGCGCATGAGGAAGCGGTCGAGCTGCGACTCCGGGCAGCCGGAAGGTGCCGAGCTGCTCGAAGGGATTCTGCGTCGCGACCACGAAGAACGGCTCGGGCAGGCGATACGTGGTCACGTCGACGCTCACCTGCCGCTCTTCCATGGCCTCGAGCAGCGCGCTCTGCGTCTTCGGGCTGGCGCGGTTGACCTCGTCCGCCAGCAGCAGCTGCGTGAAGATCGGGCCCTTGCGGAACGAAAATGCGCCGCTGTTCGCATCGAAGACCGAGACGCCGATGATGTCCGCGGGCAGCAGGTCGCTGGTGAACTGCACGCGTTGCCAGGCGAGGCCCAGCACCTGCGCCAGCGCGTGCGCCAGCGTGGTCTTGCCGACCCCCGGCACGTCCTCGATGAGCAGGTGGCCGCGCGCCAGCAGGCAGGTGAGGGCGAGGCGCACGGCCTCGGGCTTGCCGAGGATGACGCGGTCGAGGGCGTCGAGGGTGGCATTGGAGGTTCACGCGAGCTTGCGTATGCGCTCGAGCTGCGCGGCCAGGTTCAGGTTCTGTGCGGTGAGCTCGGCGACCCGCGCACGGTCCGCGGCCACGAGCTCGGGCTTGGCGTTCTTCACGAAATTCTCGTTGCCGAGTTTCGCGCTCAGCTTGCCGAGGTCCGATTCGTTCTTCGCGATCACCTTGCTCAAACGATCCGCTTCGGCCACCGGGTCTATCAGGCCCGCCATCGGCACCAGCAGCGTGGTGTTCGCGACCATCGCGCTCGCCGCCACGGGGCCCGCCTCGCCGGGCGCCAGCATCGTCGAGCCGTTCGAGGCCCGCGAGCCGGCTGAGGTAGTGACCATGGTCGGTGACCAGCTTCTTCGCCGTGTCATCCGCATCCTGCAGCAGCAGCGGAATCTTGCGCGAAGGCGCGATGTTCATCTCGCCGCGGATCTGCCGCACCCCGAGGATGTACTCCTTCAACAGGCCGACGCGCGTTTCCGCCTCGCCATCGCCGGCGTAGTCGCCGGCGGCCGGGTAGATGGTGGTCATCACGCTGTCGGCGGCGGTGGCGGTGACGCTGGCGCGCGGCTTGGCCGCGGATTCCAACGGGGCGACGAGCGGGCGCACGCGCTGCCAGATTTCCTCGGTGATGAACGGCATCATCGGATGCAGGGCGCGCAGCAGCGCTTCGAGCATCGTCACCAGCGTGCGCCGGGTGCCGCGCTTCTGCGCTGCCGTGGCGTCTTCGCTCTGCAGCACGGGCTTGGTGAGCTCCAGGTACCAGTCGCAGAACTCGTACCAGGTGAATTCGTACAGCGCGGTCGCGGCGAGATCGAAGCGGTACTCCTTGAGCGCGGTATCGACGCGCGACAGCGTGTCCGCGAAGCGCGAGACGATCCAGCGGTCGGCGACGGAGAGCTCCGCCGCGCCGCACGAGGTCGGCGCCGCCTTCACCCTCGACGGTCATCAGTACGAAGCGCGCCGCGTTCCACAGCTTGTTGCAGAAGTTGCGGTAGCCGCCGACGCGCCCGAGGTCGAAGCTGATGTCGCGCGACGGGCCGGCGAGCGACGGCGAACGTGAAGCGCAGCGCATCCGTGCCGTAGGCGGCCATGCCCTCGGGAAACTGCTTGCGCGTGTTCTTCTCGATGCGCTGCTGCATCTGCGGCTGCATGAGGCCGCTGGTGCGCTTGGCGACGAGCGTTTCGAGATCGATGCCGTCGATGATGTCGAGCGGGTCGATGACGTTGCCCTTGGCCTTCGACATCTTCTCGCCGTTCTCGTCGCGGATCAGGCCGGTGATGTAGACGTCGCGGAACGGCACGTCGCCCATGAACTTCAGGCCCATCATCATCATCCGGGCGACCCAGAAGAAGATGATGTCGAAGCCCGTGACCAGCACGCTCGTCGGATAGAACTTCTGCAGCGCGGGCGTGGTCTCGGGCCAGCCGAGCGTCGAGAAGGGCCACAGCGCGGAGGAGAACCAGGTGTCGAGCACGTCCGCGTCCTGCGTGAGCTTCGCGATCGCGCCGAGCGAGTGCTTGCGGCGCACCTCGGCCTCGTCGCGGCCCACGTAGATGTTGCCGGCGTCGTCGTACCAGGCCGGGATGCGATGGCCCCACCAGAGCTGGCGGCTCACGCACCAGTCCTTGATGTTGCGCATCCATTCGTAATAGGTCTTCGACCAGTTCTCCGGCACGAATCGGATGCGGCCGTCCTCGACGGCCTTCAGCGCGGGCTCGGCGAGCGGCGCGATCTTCACGTACCACTGGTCGGTGAGATAGGGCTCGATGACGGCGTTGGTGCGGTCGCCGCGCGGCACCTTGAGCTTGTGCGGCTCGATCTTCTCGATCAGCCCGGCGCCTTCGAGCTCGGCGACGATCCGCTTGCGCGCCTCGAAGCGGTCCATCCCGCGATAAGCCTCGGGCGCGTTCTCGTTGAGCTTCGCGTCGGGCGTGAAGATGTTGATCTGCGGCAGCGAATGCCGCTGCCCCATCTCGTAGTCGTTGAAGTCGTGCGCCGGCGTGATCTTCACGCAGCCCGAGCCGAACGCGGCATCGACGTAGGCGTCCGCGATCACCGGGATCGTGCGGCCGGTGAGCGGCAGCTCGAGCTGTTTGCCGACCAGCGCCTGGTAGCGCTCGTCGTCCGGGTTCACCGCGACCGCGGTGTCGCCTAGCAAGGTTTCCGGGCGCGTGGTCGCGACCGTGACGAACTCGCCGCTGCGGCCCACGACCGGATACCGGATGTGCCAGAACGATCCGTTTTCTTCCTCCGACAGCACCTCGAGGTCGGAAACGGCGGTCAGCAGCACCGGGTCCCAGTTGACGAGGCGCTTGCCGCGATAGATGAGCCCCTCGTCGTGCAGCCGCACGAACACCTCGGTGACCGCGTGCGACAGGTCCGGATCCATCGTGAACTTGTCGCGCGACCAGTCGACCGACGTGCCGAGCCGGCGCATCTGGCGCGTGATCGTGCCGCCGGACTCCGCCTTCCATTTCCAGACGCGCTCGAGGAACTTTTCGCGGCCGAGGTCGTGGCGGCTCTTCTTCTCCGCCGCGAGCTGCCGCTCGACCACCATCTGGGTCGCGATGCCGGCATGGTCGGTGCCGGGCTGCCACAACGCCGAGAAGCCGCGCATGCGGTGCCAGCGCGTGAGCGTGTCCATCAGCGTGTGCTGGAACGCGTGGCCCATGTGCAGCGTGCCGGTGACGTTCGGCGGCGGCAGCATGATGCAGTAGGGCTCGCCTTCACCCTGGGGTGCGAAAGCTCCGGAAGATTCCCAACGCTGGTAGATCCGGGTCTCGATTTCGCCCGGCGAATAGGCTTTGTCCATGAGGGCGCGGATTATACGGGGCGTTGGCCTCCGTGCCGATTTAACCGCGCGGCAATTCCAGCACCACCGACGTATCCATCTGCCGTTCGGGTATCGCCCAGTATTTCGCCAGCAGCATGCGAGCGCGGTCATCCGGGAGTAGCTCGAACCCGTGACGCCGGTAAAAGGCGATGGCCCAGGACGCGGCGCTCCAGGTACCCACCAGCAACCGGCGGCGGCTGTGCGCCTTGATGTGCTCGATCAGCGCCGCGCCGACGCCACCCCGTTGCAGCGTCGGGCGCACGTACGCGTGCCGGATGAGGTCCACATCCTGCACCGGCTGGACGCCCATCACGCCGACCAGTTCCCCATCGTCCTCGCAGCCCCGGAAGCGGACGCCGGCCGCGATATCCGCCGCGAGTTGTTCCGCCGGCATGTACGGCTCGTGCCAGCGATCCGCCGGGATGACGCCGCGATAAGCCTCGGCCGCCGAGTTGATGATCGAATGGATCGCCGCGAAGTCGCCGTCGTGGCACGGACGCAAGTTACGCATTTGGGGACATTCCTTATTTTCTAGGAAAAGGGGACGCGGCTCGATTGAAAGGGAGGTGGAACACGGGCTCGACGTGAGTGTGACCGCGGCGGTGGGAGCGGGACGGAGCGTGGACGGGGGAGGTGCGGCTCTGGAGCGGCGGTCTTTGGAGTGGCGAGGCACGCAGCCGGCTCTCCACTTCAATCGGACTCTTCGCCAGCGCCCCACACTCACTGCACCAAAACCATCTTCGTGTCAGCCGGCGCCCCGCAGCCCTCGCTCACTCACAACCACGGCCGCCGCGAGAAGCCGCACCTCCCCCGGCCGCGCTCCGTCCCGCCCGCACATCTCACACTCATCTCGAGCCGCGTCCCCTTTTCCTAGAAAACGAGGAATGTCCCCATTAGCATCAGACGTTGTGCGTCTGCGGGTCGATGGACTTCGCGCGGTAGGTCTTGAAACGCTCGCGCCCGGCGGCGCGCACTTCGGGGCGCGAATCGAGGAACTCGGCCACGCGGCCGAACTTCTCGAAGAACGCGGGCACGGTGCCGGCGAGGTTGATGAGCACGTCGGCCGCGCCTTCGGGCAGCGGGCCGGTAGTTAGCGCCACCGGCGCCTCGCAGGAAACGCCGTCGCGGCCCACGACGTCGTGCGGCACGAAGCTGCCGTCGCCGAAGGTCCAGAGCATCTCGTCCATCTTCGGCAGCAGCGCCGCGTCGTCGCTGAACACGACCACGCGTTGTTTCGCGAGATAGGCCTTCTCGGCGATGCGGCAGGCGAGGCGCAGGCGGGCCGGTTCGCCCGCCTCTTCGCTCAGGTAGAAATCGACTCGCGGAGGCATCGAATTCGTACGCGGCGTCGAGGCGTACCCTCTAGCGCGCGGATGCCCGTCTGAGCAGGAACTCCAGCACCAGCGCGCTCGGGCGCCCGGTGCTGCCCTTCGCGGAGCCGCCCTGGTAGGCGGTGCCGGCGATGTCGAGGTGCGCCCAGGTGAGATCCTTCGTGAACTTGCCGAGGAACGCGGCCGCCGTGATGGAGCCGCCGTCGCGGCCCGCGACGTTCGCCATGTCGGCGAAGTTGCTCTTGAGCTGCTCGCCGTATTCCTCGGTGAGCGGCATGTGCCAGGCGCGGTCGTCCACCACCGCGCCGCAGTCCACGAGATCGCGCGCGAGCGCGTCGTCGTTCGAGAACACGCCCGTGTGGTGTGTGCCGAGCGCGACGACAATGGCGCCGGTGAGCGTGGCCATGTCGATGACGACTTCGGGCTTGAAGCGCTTCGCGTAATGGAGCGCGTCGCACAGGATGAGCCGGCCCTCGGCGTCGGTGTTCAGGATTTCGACCGTGAGCCCCTGCGCGCTGGTGACGATGTCCCCGGGTTTGATCGCCCGGCCGTCCGGCATGTTTTCGCAGGTCGCCACGAGGCCGATGACGTTGAGCGGCAGGTTGAGCTCGGCCACGGTGTTCATCGTGCCGAGCACGCACGCGGCGCCCGACATGTCGAATTTCATTTCGTCCATGAGCGGCGGATCTTTCAGCGAGATGCCGCCGGTGTCGAACGTGATGCCCTTGCCGACCAGCACCACGGGCGCGTTCTTCGCCTTGGGATGCTTGTGCTCGACCACGATGAAACGCGGCGGCTCTTCGCTGCCCTGCGTGACCGCCAGGAAGCAGCCCATCTTTTCCTTCTTGATCTCCGCGAGACCCAGCACCTTCACGCGCAGCGACTTGTGGGTCTTCGCCAGCCCCTCGGCCGCCTTGCCGAGATAGGTGGGCGTGCACACGTTGCCGGGAAGGTTCGCGAGATTGCGCATGAACGCCGCACCGGCGGCGAGGGCTTCGCCCTGCGCGAATCCTTTCTTGAGTGCCGGCGCCGCCTTCGCGGCAGCGGCCACCACGACCTTGGTCAACGCGTGGGCGCGCGGCTTCTTCGCGCTCTTCAGGTCGTTGACGCGGTAGAGCGTGTTCCCGGTGACTTCGGCCACGGCGCGACCCAGGCGCTCGTCGTTGAGCAGCTTTGCCGAGGGGCGCGGCAGGGCGAGCGCCAGCGATGCGATGCGCGTGCGGGACGCGGCGCCGATGGCGGCCGCGACGGCGCGGCGCCAGGCCTTGCGGGTGAGGCCATCTTTCGACGCGGGATTCCTCGCTCCGACGCCTACGAGCAGTACGCGCTCGGCGGCCAGGCCCTCGAGGTCGGTCACCAGCCAGGTTTCCCCGGGTTTTGCGGAGAAATCACCGCGCTTGGTGAGGCGGGAAAGCTTTTCGCGGCTGCGGAGGTCGAGGATCTTGGCCTCGGCGCTGAGCTCCCCATCCTCGTGGACGCCGACGGCGACACAGTCGATGGACAATTCCGGGAGCGACTTCGTCCAGATATCGAATTGCATTGTCACGCTCGCATTGTCGCGGGGGGCGGCGGTGCTTTAAGGTCGCGAAGTGTAACTCAAGTCCGTTTGGGTGGCCTGTTGCTGCGAATCCTCGATCGTTACATCCTGCGTGAAGTCGTCGTCAATTGGTTCGGAGTAACTGGCGTATTGCTGGCGATATTGATCACAAATCAGGTCGCGAGTGTGTTAGCGCGGGCAGCTGAAAGCCAGTACCCGCGCGGCGTCGTCTTCGAGCTCATCCTGCTCGGCTCGGTCCAGAATCTCCCCGTCATCATGCCGGTCGCCCTGCTGCTCGCGGTCGTGCTGGCGCTCGGCCGGCTGTATCACGACAGCGAAATGACCGCGGCGCAGGCCTGTGGCGCCGGCTCGCGCATCGTGCTGGTTCCGGTGCTCGGATTCACGGGGATACTCGCAATCCTGTTAGCCGTGTTGTCGCTCCAGGTGGTGCCCGCCGCGGTCGGACAAATGCTCGAGCTGCGCCGCGAGGCGCTGCGCGCCGGACAATTTTCGCCGATCGCGGCCGGGAAGTTCCGCACCTTCGGCGGCGGCTCCACCGTGGTCTACGCGCAGGAGACCGAGAAGGACGGCACGCTGAAACGCGTGTTCGTCGAGCGCGACCGCGGCGACCATCTCGAAGTCGCGCTGGCGCAGCGCGCCACGCACGTCTATTCCGAGGACGGCAACCTGCAGCTGATCACGCTCTACGACGGCGAGCGCTACGAGGGCGTGCCCGGCGAGCGCAAGTTCCGCATCGTGCGATTCGCGGAGAACACCATCCCCGTGCGCCTGCCCGAGCTCTCCGGCGGATCGACCTCGCTCGAAGGCCTGGCGAGCGGCGCGCTGCTGCGCTCGGACGACCTGAAACAACGCGCCGAATTCCACTTCAGGCTGGCGTTCCCGGTCATGGCGCTGCTGCTCGCCGTGATCGCGGTGCCGCTCGCGCGCCTGCGTCCGCGCCAGGGCCGCTACGCGCGCGTCGGGTTCGCCGTGCTCATCTTCTTCGTGTACATCCAGCTCACCATCGCCGGCAGCACGTGGCTGGCCCGCGGAGTCACGCCCGAGTGGTTAGGTCTGTGGTGGGTGCACGCGGCCATCGCCGTGCTGGCGGCCGCCATCCTGCTCGTGCCGCGCTGGCTGGCGCGCGCGCGTTACCGGCGCACATGACCGCGCGCCTGGTGCCGGCATGAACCTGCTCGACCGCTACGTGATCCGCGCCGTGCTCGGCGGCGTCCTCGTGGTGCTCGCGGTGCTGCTCACGCTGTTCGCGCTGTTCCTGTTCGCCGGCCAGCAGGACGACATCGGGCAGGGCAGCTACACCGCGCTCGACGCGTTCTGGTTCGTGCTGCTCAACATGCCGCAGCTGGTTTACGAGCTCATGCCCATCGGCGTGCTGATCGGCGCGCTGCTGGGCCTGGGGCAACTCGCGCGCGGCAGCGAGCTCACCGTGATGCGCGCCGCGGGCATCTCCGTGTGGCGCATCGCGGGCTCGGTCGCGATGGCCGGGCTGCTGCTCACGATCCTCGCCGTCGTGTGCGGCGAATTCCTGGCGCCGCCGCTGCAGGCCATCGCCAAGCAGCAGAAGGCGCTGGCCAAGTTCTCGAACATCACCTTCGCGAGCCGCGGCGGCGCCTGGGTGCGCGACGGCAACCTGCTCATCAACGTGATGGAACAGTCGGGCACCTCGCGAATTCGGCGGCATGCGGATCTTCGAGCTGTCGCCCGAACACGAGCTGCTGTCGGTGGCCGCCGCATCCTCCGCGACCGTGCAGAAGGACGGCAGCTGGAAGCTCTCGCAGTTACGCGCGCACGCGCTTCGGCGGCGAGCGCGATCGAGTCCGAGAAACAGGCGAGCCGCGTGTTCGAATCGAAAGTCGGCGGGGATTTCCTCGAGCTCACGGTCGCCCAACCGCGCCAGCTCGAGACCGCGCGTGTTGTGGGGATCTGATGCGGCACCTGCGGGAGAACGGCCTCGACACCGCGCCCCAGGAGTTCGCATTCTGGTCCCGCATCGCGCGCACGTTCGGCGATCCTGTTCGCCGCGCTGCTCGCCGTTCCCTTCGTCTTCGGCAGCCTGCGCGCGGCGGGCTCCGGCACGCGCACGCTGTTCGGCGTGCTCATCGGAATGGCGTTCTTCCTCGTGCAGCGCATGCTCGAGAGCGGCGCGATGGTGTTCGACGCGAGCCCTGTCGTGCTCGCCTGGACCCCCACCGTGCTGCTGGCGACCGCCGCCGTCGTGTTGATCGCGCGAACGCGCTGACGCGCTACTTCTTCGCCGCCTTCTCGGGCAGCTTCTCGAGCAGTTCTTCCTGCGGCTTGAAGAGCGCGTCGTACTTGTACGACGGAATCTCGTATTCGACGCCCGTGGCGCGGGCCGTCAGCCGCTCGACGGTCTGCGCCGCGGGCTTCGGCGCAGCGGGCGTGGCGGCGGGCGCCGGTGCGGCCGGCTTGTCGGCACCGGGCACGGCGGGAGTCACGGCGGCGGGTGCCGCCGCCGGGGGCGGCGCGGGAAACTGCGCGGCCAGCGCCGCGTCGCGGCGCGCGGTCACGGTGATGAAGGCCTTGTCTGCGCTGCGCCGTGCCGGAGAACTCGATGACCTGGCCATCGAACGTGCGCTACGTGGCGTGATCGGTCGCGGCCGGCGCGGGGTTCGGCGAGCGTGCGCACGTCGTCGAACATGGAACGAAGACAGAGCTTCCGCCTGGCTGTCGAGCGACATCGAGCTCACGGGCGTGCGGCCCTTCGGCACCGGGTCAGGGCGAGGTCGGCGTCGCCGCGTTTCGCGCGCGTCAGCAGATAGGCCGGGCCGGTCGCCGGGCGCACCGCGATGTCGTGCACGTCCGCGCCCGGGAAGTCGGTGATGCAGCGCGGTCGATCCAGCGCTTCTGGTCGGGATCGGCGACGACCAGCGGGCTGCGGCCAGCGCGCTCGCCGCCTCGGTGGGCTTGCGCACGTAGACGGCGCGGGCTTCGGCGCCCTTGCCGACGATCAGCGACCAGGTCTTCTTGCCGGCGACGACTTCGACCAGCGTGCTCGGTGGCGGTCGGCGTGTCCGGCGCTTCGACGCCGAGTTTCGCGTAGTTAGCCGGATCGCTGGTCTTGCGCTCGATGACCTTCATGCCGGCGAGGGCCAGCGCCAGTTCGCGTACGCGATTGGCGTCGGCCGGGTAGTTGCGTTCGACGACGGTCCAGCCGCCCGCGCCGCGTCGCAGGGTGGCCCGGCTGCCGTCGCCCTTCGAGAAGCGGATCTCTTCGACGTCCGCCAGCGCCGGCTTGAGATCGGCGAACAGCACGTTGCCGGCGATATCCGAGCCGCTGGCCCGAGCGTTTGGCGTTGATCCAGATGCCGGCGGCCAGCAGCACGGCGGTGACACCCGCCAGCGCGAGAAATTTCCTGCGTGTCATGCCGCGCCCCTTGTTGCGCAGCATGGCGATGGCCTGGCGGCGGCGCGTGCGCCAGGCCGCGACCAGCAGCGACGAGGGCGGTCAGCGACCAGCGGCATCAGCAGCATGTTGATGAGCTTCACCTGCATGCCCAGCGCCTTGATGTCCTTGTCGAGGCCGCGCCTTCATCGGCGCGCAGTTCCTTGCGGATGCGCAGCTTCTCCTGCCTGGAAGCGCTCGATGGCGCTGCGCCGGCCTCGGGCGACAGGATGCGCCTCGCTGCCGCCCGGGTGAGCGGTCTGCAGCTTGGTGAGGGTTCCTCGGTCTGCTGCAGCTCTTCCTCGAGCTGCTGTTCGGTGGAGCGGAATTGCGCGTCGGCGCGTGCGCCGCAGCGCCTCGACGCGTTCGAACGGCCGCGAGTAGGCGGCGCGGCCGCGGATGCTGATGAGGTCGGTGCTGCCGCGCGAGATTGTCGACCGCGTTCCAGACCAGCTCGCCATTGTTGGCGAACGGCTGCGCGACCATCTGGCCGAAGAAATTGCGCGTCTGCACCCACATGAAGTCGGACAACACGTCGGTGTCCGCGACCACGACGACGTTGAGCGGCTTGCGCGGACGCCTTCAGCGCATCCGGCAGCGGCGGCGACGCCCGCCGGCGGTCCCGTCCGGGAACGCGCTGGCCGCGATCACCGGAGACGCGCGCGGCCACGACGAGCTCGCCGCTCGGCTTGAAGCCGTCGCGCAGCGTGCGCGGGTCGCTCAGCATGGCGAAGCGCTGCACGGGCAACAGCCCGGCCTGGGCGCTGGTGTGATCAGCGGCTCGAACTTGAGCTTGCGCTGCCCGGCGCAGCGCCTTCAAACTGCCCGCGGTCGCCATGTTGATGCTCGTCGAGCCGCGCGGTGATCATGTCCTTCGCCATGCTGCCTGGCGTCGAGGCCGAGCATGGCGATGTGCTGCGACGGCGGTTCGCCTTCGCGCATCGAGACGAGAGTCCGCGCTCGAGGTCGCGCCACGACCTGGCCGGACTCGAATTCGATGCCCCACGCGGCGAGCAGCGGATCGAGATGCGAGGACTTGTCCGCCGCGAACTGCGCCATCGGGTTGTTGGGGTCGTGCGCCGACTGGTCCTGCTGCGCCAGTTCGGATCGACGAACGCGAGCATGTGGCCGCCGCGCATGGCGAACTGGTCGATGGCGTACAGCGCCGCCGGCGGCAGACTCCTTCGGGATGCACGAGCACCAGCACGTCGATGTCGCTGTCGATGGTGGTCAGCGACGGCTCGAGATTGCGTGACGGTATAGAGCTGCTCGAGCTGGCCGTAGACCACCCACGGCTGGCCGCTGCCGGCCGGTCTGCATGTCGAAATCGCCCTGCATCGGCAGCGACGACAGCCAGCCGATGATCGGCTTCTTCGCTGCTCGACAGCTTGTGGATCAGTTTCGCGACGTCGTATTCGAGCTGCTCTTCGAGCTCGCGGGGTCGAGGAACGGGATGGCTTCCTTGCCGTCGGTGGAATTCGTCGCCGCGAGGCCGAGGTACAGTTTGTCGGCGCCGTTGTCGACCGGAATGCACCGAGATGCCGAGCTCCGCGGCGCGGTCTTCCTCCTCGGAGAACGGCTGCGGATCGATGACCTTGCAGCGTGAGCTTGCCGTTGGAGCGCGAGACCAGCTCTTCGAGCAGCTCGCGCACGCGCACGCCGTGGTTCGCATCTGCGGGACTCGGCGTCGGCCGTCTTCTCGGAGAAGAACAAGTAGAGGTTCACCGGCTCCTTGAGGCCCGTGCACGATGTGCTCGGTGCCCTCGGAGACGGTGTAGAGTTTGTCGGCGGTGAGGTCGATCTGCGCGCCGCGCAGCAGCAGTGTTCGCGAGCAGCATGATGCCGATGAACAGCAGGCCGACGACCGCGAGCGCCGACCGGTGCCGAGATGGATTTCTTGAACATCGTTGCTCCGTCTATTTCGATTTGCGGCGTTCGAGCACCACGGTGCTCGCGAGCAGGAAGAACATCGCTGACGAGCGCGAAGTACAGGACGTCGCGCAGGTCGAGCACGCCCTTGATGATGTTCTCGAAGTGCGTGATAGAACGACAGCGAGGCGATGCCGCTCGACGAGCCACGCGGCGCCCAGGACTGCGAGCCATCGTGGCCGCCGGGATAGCCGACGATGAGCAGCAGGAAGCACATCCAGCAGCCCGAGCAGGAACGCGATGAGCTGGTTCTTGGTGATGCTCGAGGTGAACGAGCCGACCGCGAGAAAGCCGCCCGCGAAGAAGAAACGAGCCGAGGTAGGCGGCGAGGATCGCGCCGTTGTCGGGATTGCCGAGGTAGTTGACGGTGATCCAGATGGGGAAGGTGAGCGCGAGCGCGATGCCGACGAACAGCCAGGCGGCGAAGAATTTGCCGAGCACCGCCTGCCACAGCGTGACGGGCTGCGTGAGCAGCAGCTCGATGCTGCCGTTGCGGCGTTCCTCGGCCCACAGGCGCATCGACGACGGCGGGGATCAGGAACAGGTAGAGCCACGGCAGGAAAGTGAAGAACGGCGCGAGGTCGGCCTGGCCGCGCTCGAACAGCGAGCCGAACGAGAAGGCGAAGAGGTTCGCCATGAGCAGGAAGATGACGAGGACGACGTAGGCGATGGGCGTCGCGAAATAGCTCGCGAGCTCGCGGCGCAGGATGATTGCGACGGTTTTCATAGGCTCCTCAGGGAAATTGAGGATCAGGCGGCGACGGCGCGGAACACGTCTTCGAGGCGGCCCGAGGGCGCGCGCGCCTTGAGACCCGCGGGCGTGTCGTCGGCGACGAGCTTGCCGTGCGCGATGATGATCGCGCGCGTGCAGACGGCGTCGACCTCTTCGAGGATGTGCGTGGAGATGACGATGGTCTTCTCGCTTCGCGATCTCGCCGATGAGCGTGCGCACCTCGTGCTTCTGCATCGGATCGAGTCCGTCGGTGGGCTCATCGAGGATCAGCACCTTCGGATCGTGCACGATCGCCTGCGCCAGGCCGACGCGGCGCTTGAAGCCCTTCGACAGCGTGTCGATGGTCTGCGCGATGACACGGCTCGAGCTGCAGCCGGCCGATGACGTAGTCGAGACGCGTCTTGCGCGTGCGCGCCTTCGAGGCGCGCGCAGGTCGGCGATGAAATCGAGGAAGCCGCCGACCGTCATCTCGCCGTAACGTCGGCGCACCCTCCGGTAGATAGCCGAGCGCGGATTTCGCGGCGAGCGGGCTCGGTCGCGACGTCGTGGCCGCAGATGCTGCCGCTGCCGCGGTGGGCGTGATGAACCCGGCGAGCATGCGCATCGTGGTGGACTTGCCGGCGCCGTTCGGCCCGAGGAACCCCAGCACTTCGCCCGGCTCCACGTGAAAGTGAGGTCGTCGACGGCGAGCAGGCCGTCGTAATTCTTCGTCAGGTTCTGGGTCTTGATCATGGCGCCTGTTCAGAGCATCGGGGCGCCTGCGGATAGTTCCGCGGCGCGGGGCGCGGATTTTGCTGAGGAGGCGCCGTCGCGCAAGACGCAAGGATTACGGAGCCGTGATCTTCAGTCGCGCGCGGCGGGTCGCGACGGCGTCGATCTGGTCGCGATAGGTCCGCAGGATGCGGCGGATTTCCGAGGGCGCGGGGCGCTCGGCCAGGCGCGCGATCATTTCCGCGAGCTCGTGCCACTGCTTGCCCCAGCCTAACAAGCGCACCGCGTCCGCGATCACCACGTGCTCCATCTGGGTGACGGTTGGCCGGCGGCTTTCTTCGGCTTGACGGTGGCGGGGCGGTTCGGGTCGCGGCGTACCTCGCGTCTGGCCGCGGGCGCGCCGGGTGCCGCGGCGGTGGGCTTGAGCGGCACGCCGGCCCGCTGCGCGGCCAGCATGCGATACACCTTGCTCGGCAGCACCGGCATCTGGCGCGTGGTCTCGGCGGCGTGGCGACGTGCTCGCGTGCTCGACCGCGTGTCGCGATGCGCGGTGCTCGCGCTGCGCGCGGCGTGCTTTCGGCTTGTGTCCTTCTGCCTTTGTCGGCTTCGGGCTTGGCCGCGAGCACGTCGCGGCGTTCGGTCTCGTGAGTGGCCAGCGGGATGAAGCGCTCGACCGAGGTGAGCCCGACCAGCGTGGCGAGGAAACTCATGATCTCGATGCCTTCGATGAAGGCGCGGTCGCCTTCGGCCTGACGCTGCGCGACGATGCGCTTGCAGCGCGAGGATGCGCTTGCGCGCGAGCTGGATGATCCAGCGTTGCGGCCGCTCGTGCTTGGGCCAGGCTGCACGTGCCAGTAACGCGTGTCGTCGAGCGCCGCATACTTGGCGTGCAGGTCGAGGCTGGTCTGCCAGCGTTCGAGCAGCGCTTCGAGCTGGCCCGTCTGTTCGCCAGGGGTGACGGTTTCGTTGGCCATGCACCGAAGAGTAGCGCCGCACTAGTGCGAGCTCTGCAGCGGAAGATTTGTGCGCGACAGCACAGTTGCGCGGCCCTAAAATGCCCGGCAAACAACATTCCGCACGGGGAGAGGCCTTTGGGTGTGCTTCGCTCGCGCCGCACTGCGGCAGCGTTGATCTTTCTCGCGTTCGTCTGCGCCGCCGGCGCCGCGGGAGTTGCGCGTCGCGGTGGTCACGGACGGGCCCGCCGGCCGCCGGTGTTCTCGGCCGAGGCCATCGAACGGGAAATCGCGAATGTCGTGTCTCCCGACGTCTCGATCGTCCTGCCCGCCGCCGTCGCGTTTCTCCGGCGACTGGTCGCTGGAAGGTGCGGAACGCCGCGCTCGACCGCGCGCTCGCGGACCGCGACGTCGACGTGGTGCTCACGATCGGAATCCTCACGTCGCAACAGGCCGCGCGCCGCACCTCGCTGCCCGAAACCCGTGATCGCACCGCTGGTCATCGACCCGGTGCTGCAGGGTTTCCCGCTCATCGAAGGGCGCAGCGGCCGGCGCAACTTCACCTATGTCGCCGATTTCCAGAGCGTTGCGAACGAAGTCCGCGCCTTCCACGACATCGTCGGCTTCAAATATCTCGTGGCGCTGGTCGACGACTCGCTTGCTAGGCGCGCTGCCGCAGCTGGCCACCAAGGCGACGGAGCTCGCCGCCACGCTCAACGTGCGCATCGGCATCGTGCGCGTGGGCGACGACGTGCAGGCGGCGCTCGCCAGAATTCCCGCGGGCGTCGGACGCCGTCTACGTGACGCCGCTGCGATTCGATTCGGCGCAGGTGCAGGAATTGGCGCGGGGCCTGGCGGCCCGAAAGCTGCCGACGTTTTCGGTGGTCGGACGCAGCGAGGTCGAGGCGGGGATGCTCCTGACCACCGGCGGCGCCGAGCGCGACATCGAGCGGCTGGCGCGCCGCGTCGCCATCATGATCCAGCGAATCGCGGCCGGGTGAGGATCCGGCGAAGTTCGAGGTCAGTTTCCCGACCTCGCAGCGCCTGGTCATCAACATGCGCGTTGCGCGCGACATCGGCTTCTCGCCGCGCTGGCAGTTCCTCTCGGACTCCGAGCAGCTGAATGCGGACCCGGGCGGCGCGGAGCCGCTCACGCTGCTCGGCGCGATGCGCGCGGCGCTCGACGCCAACCCGTCGCTGCTGGCGAGCCGCGAACGCCGCGGCAGCGCCGCCGACGACGTGGCGATCGCGCGCAGCAATCTCCTGCCGTCGCTGTCCGCGAACGCGACCCGCACCCGGATCGACGCGGACCGCGCCAGCCCGCTCATCCAGGCCGAGGACTCGACCAGCGCCGGCCTCGAGCTGTCGCAAGTGGTCTATTCCGAGCGTGCCTGGGCCGGCTACTCCATCGCGAAGAGCCTGTCCGCCGCGCAGGAGCAGCAGCAGCGCACCGACATGCTGGACACGCTGGCCAGCGCGGCGTCGGCCTACCTCGACCTGCTGCGCGCCAAGTCGGTGGAAGACGTGCGCCGGCGCAACGTCGAGAACACGCGGCGGAACCTCGAGACCTCGCGCGTGCGCGAGGAGGTGGGTCTCGCGGGCCATTCGGACTACCTGCGCTGGGTGGCGCAGCTGGCGCGCGACAAGCAGAACCTGCTGGCCGCGGAGTCCCAGCGCCGCCAGGCGGAAACCGAGGTCTCGCGGGTCCTGCATCGTCCCGCGAACCGGCATTTCAGCACCGTGGAATCCGGGCTCGACGATCCGCTCACGCTGGTCTCCAGTCCGCGCACGCAGGCGTTCCTCGACACGCCGGCGAAATGGTCGGTCTTCATGGAATACGCGGTGGACGCCGCGCTCGACAACGCGCCCGAGATCGACCAGGCCGACGCGGTGCTGGACGCGCGCCGGCGGCAGCTGACGTCCGCGGGCCGCGCGTACTTCATCCCGGAGCTCGCGATCGCCGCGAGTGGTTCGAACTACACCGACAAGAGCGGCGCGGGCTCCCTCTCCATTCCCGGCGCGCCCGACGATGAATCCTGGAACGTGACGCTGCAGGCAACGTTGCCGCTGTTCACCGGCGGGTTGCGCGGCGCCGAACGTTCGCAGGCGCGCCACGAGCTGCGCGCCAGCGAGGCGGACCGCGCCGCGGCCGTCGACGGCATCGAGGCGCGCACGCGCGTGCACCTGCATCGCACCGCGAGCTCCTGGCCCGCCATCGACCTGTCGCGCGAGGCCGCATCCGCCGCGGATGAGAATCTCGCGATGGTCAGCGACGCGTACGCGCGCGGCGCGGTGTCCGTGACCGATCTCATCGACGCGCAGGAGACGGCGCTCGCCGCCGGTCTCGGCGCGACCGATGCGAAGTACGGATTCATGACCGATTTCGTCAACGTGCTGCGTTCGATGGGCGACTTCGAGATCCTGCTCGATCCAGCTTCGCGCGAGGCCTGGTACGGCCGCGTCGAAAAGTGGTTCCGTGAACATCCGGCCCCGGCGCCCTGAGACTCAATATGAAATATGACAATGGATTCCCACTCTTATTAATGGCGCTGGCCCTCGTACTCACGAGCTGCGGCGGCAAGCAGGAACCCGAGCCGCTGGTTCGGCCGGTGCGATCGCAAGTGGTGGCGGGCGGCGCCAGCGCGGAAAGCGCTACCTACACGGCCGAGATCCGTTCGCGCTACGAGACCGATCTCGCGTTCCAGGTGGGAGGCAAGGTCGTCAGCCGTCCCGTCGACGTGGGCGCGACGGTGAAGAAGGGCCAGGTGCTCGCGCAGCTCGACCAGACCGACCAGCAGTTAGGCGTCGACGCGGCGCGCGGGGCGGTGCCCGCGGCGCAGTCCGACCTCGACCGTTCGCGCAGCGAGGAAGCCCGCTTCCGCGACCTGCTCGAGCGCGGTCTCACGACGCGCGCGCAGTACCAGGCCCAGCAGACGGCGGTGCGTTCCGCGGAGGCGAAACTTTCGCAGGCCACGGCCGAGATGCGGCTCGCGCAGCAGCGGCTCGGGTACACGACGCTGCGCGCCGACCAGGACGGCATCGTCACGCGCATCCAGGTCGAGGCCGGCGCGGTGGTGGCGGCGGGCCAGCGTGCCATCAGCATCGCGCGGCCCAGCGAGCTCGAAGCCGTGTTCGATGTGCCCGATGGCCGCGTCGACGGCGTGCGAGTCGGCTCGTCGGTCGTCATCAATCCGTTGCAGGGCGAAGGCGTGGCGTGGGCCGGGCGCGTGCGCGAGATTTCGCCGTCCGCGGATCCCGTGACGCGCACCTACCAGGTGCGCACCACGATCGTGAATCCTCCTGCCAGCCTGCGGCTCGGCATGACGGTGAGCGTGACCCTGCCGCGCGTCGGCGGCGCGCCGAACGTCGTCGTTGCCCTCCAACGCCATCTTCCAGAAGGACGGCAAACCCGCGGTGTGGATCGTGAAGCCGGACAGTACCGTGGAGCTGCGCGCGGTGGTCGTCGAGCGTTATGAGAGCGAGCGCGTGTACATCGCCTCGGGACTGACGCACCGGCGAACGCGTCGTGACCGCCGGCGTGCACCGCCTGGCGCCCGGCGAGAAGGTCAAACTACTGGCCGGGACGCCGCGGTGAGCGGCGACGCGGCGAACCACGACCACGGGGCGGTTCAACCTCTCCGCCTGGGCGCTTGAACCACAAGCCGTTGATCGGCTTCATGATGGTCGTCGCTGCTGCTCGCGGGCCTGCGCGCCTACGGCAATCTCGGCCGCGACGAGGATCCGCCGTTCACGATCAAGACGATGGTGGTGAGGGCGCTGTGGCCGGGCGCCGACGCGAACCAGACCGCCAAACAGCTCACCGACCGGCTCGAGAAGCCGCTCGAGTCGCTCGAGTACGTCGACTTCCTCACCAGCTACACGAAGCCGGGCGAGGCGACGGTGCATCGTCAACCTGCGCGACAGCACGCCACCCGACGGCGGTGCCCGACCAGTGGTACCAGGTGCGCAAGAAGATAGGCGACATCAGGGGCCAGTTGCCGCAGGGCGCGATCGGGCCGTTCTTCAACGACGACTTCGGCGACGTGTATGGCGTCGTGTACGCGCTGACCACCGACGGCTTCACCTACCGCGAGCTGCGCGACCAGGCCGAGTTCATCCGCGCCGAGCTGCTGCGCGTGAACAACGTGGGCAAGGTGGACCTGATCGGCGTGCAGGACGAGGTCATCTATCATCGACTTCTCGCTGCGCCAGATGGCCGGCCTCGGTATCGACCCGGATCTCGTGGCCGCGACGCTCGCGAGCCAGAACGCGGTGATCGCCTCCGGCACGATCGAGACGCCGGGCGAGCGCATCATGGTGCGCGTCAGCGGCGCGCTCGACTCGGTGGAGGGAATCGAGAACGTGGCGATCCGTGTCGGCGACCGGCAGGTGCGGATCAAGGATTTCGCTCGCGTCGCGCGCGGCTACAAGGATCCACCCGCGCCGCAGTACCGGTACAACGGCGCTCCCGCGATCGGCATCGGCGTCTCGATGGCGAAGGGCGGCAACGTGCTCGATCTCGGCGTCGGCGCTCGAAAGGGAACTGAAGCGAATCGAGAGCGATCTGCCGGTGGGCATCGACGTGCACCGGGTCGCGAACCAGCCGGCGGTGGTCGAGGAGTCCGTCGGTCACTTCACGCGCGGACTGTTCGAGGCCATCGGCATCGTGCTCATCGTGAGCCTCATCAGCCTCGGCCTGCGCGCCGGCCTCGTGGTGGCGATCAGCATTCCGCTGGTGCTGGCCATCGTGTTCGTGTTCATGGAGATGTTCGAGATCAGCCTGCAGCGCATCTCGCTCGGCGCGCTGATCATCTCCCTGGGCCTGCTCGTCGACGACGCGATGATCGCGGTCGAAATGATGGTGAAGAAGATGGAGGAGGGCTGGGACAAGTTCCGCGCCGCCACCTTTGCCTATACCTCGACGGCTTTTCCGATGCTGACCGGCACGCTGGTTTCCGTCGCGGGGTTCCTGCCGGTCGGGTTCGCGAAGAGCAGCGCCGGCGAATACTGCTTCACGCTGTTCGCCGTGGTGACGATCGCGCTGCTGGTGTCGTGGGTGGTCGCGGTGATCTTCACGCCCTACATCGGCGTCGTCGTGCTCAAGGAGCAGCCCCCGGGACACTTTCCGGCGCATGCCGAGTCGCCGATGACCGCGCGTTTTCGCAAGGTGCTGACGAAGTGCCTCGCCAATCGCGGCTGGGTCATCCTCGGCACGGCCGGCGTCCTTCGTGATCGCGATCGTGCTGTTCGGGTTCGTGCAGCAGCAGTTCTTTCCGTCGTCCGAGCGCCCGGAGCTCATCGTCGACCTGCGCCTGCAGCAGAATTCCTCGATCCGCGCGACCGAGGCGGAGGTGAAGCGGTTCGAGAAGGTGCTGCTGGCCGATCCGGACATCGTCTATCACAGCTTCTACGTCGGCTCGGGCGCGGTGCGGTTCTACCTGCCGCTCAACCAGCAGCTCGAGAACGCGAACTTCGCGCAGGCGATCGTGCTGACGAAGAGTTACGAGGTGCGCGACCAGGTGCGCGCGCGTCTCGAGAAGGTGCTGAACGACGAGTTTTCGCACGCTGATGGCGCGCGTCGAGCCGCTGGCGCTCGGCCCCCCGGTCGACTGGCCGCTGCAGTATCGCGTCAGCGGCCCGGACGTCGCGGGCGTGCGCGCCATTTCCGAGACCGTCGCGGCGACGATGCGCGCCAACGCGAACACGCGCGTCGTCAACTTCGACTGGAACGAGATGACGAAGTCGATGCGTATCGAGGTCGACCAGGAAAAGGCGCGCCAGCTCGGCATCAGTTCCGAGCAGGTGTCGAAGGCGCTGAGCTCGGCGGTCTCGGGCCGCACGGTCACCCAGTTCCGCGACGACATCTACCTGATCGACGTGCAGGGCCGCGCCGAGGCGCGTGACCGCAGCGATCTCGGCCGGTTGCGCGACCTCGAGATCGGCATCGCCGGAGGCAACTCCGTGCCGCTGGCGCAGATCGCCCGGTTCGAATACGGCCTGGAGGAAACCATCATCTGGCGCCGCAACCGCCTGCCGACGATCACCGTGCAGTCGAAGATCGCGGACGGCCTGCAGCCCGCCACCGTCAACGAACAATTGCAGGAGCCGATCGAGAAGCTCATGGCCAAACTACCGCCGGGTTATCGCATCGAGGTGGGCGGCGCGGCCGGCGAGAGCGCCAAGGGTTCGGCGTCCATCATGGCCGTGATCCCGGTGATGTTCCTGCATCATGCTGTTCATCCTCATGCTGCAGCTCCACAGCACGCAGAAACTGTTGCTGGTGATGCTCACCGCGCCGCTGGCCATCATCGGCGTGACGCTCGCGCTGCTGCTGTTCAACCGGCCGTTCGGGTTCGTCGCGATGCTCGGCGTGTTCGCGCTGGTCGGCATGATCATCCGCAACTCGGTCGTGCTGATGGCGCAGATCAAGGAGAACGAGGATGCCGGCATGGAACGCGGCGCGGCCATCGTCGATGCGACCATGCATCGCCTGCGGCCCATCCTGCTCACCGCGGCCGCCGCGATCCTCGGACTCATTCCGATCGTGAGCGAGGTGTTCTGGGGTCCGATGGCGGTCGCGATGATGGGCGGCCTGTTCATCGCTACGGTGCTGACGCTGATTTTCCTGCCGGCGCTGTATGCGAGCTGGTATCGCGTGCCGCGACCCGCCGGGTGAAGCCACCGGCGTCGACCGTTTCCATCACCGCCTGGTATTGCACGGCGAGATTCGACCAGTGGAAACGTTCGGTGCGCGGGGCCGAATCGCCGCCGACGGGATACAGCAAGGCTTCGAGCGCGGCCTCGAGGCCCGCGCCGTCCTCGGGCTCGACACACAAACCGGCGCCGCTCTCGGCGAGCAGCCCGGCCAGGGCGGCGCCGCGCGGCGCCAGGCCGAGAATGGGACGTCCGGCGGCCATGTAGTCGTACACCTTGTAAGGCGTCGAATAGAGCATGTGATCGCTGACCAGCGCGAGCAGCACGTGCGCCGCCTGCAGCCGCGTGAACAACTCCGCGAACGGAATGCGCGGCAGGACGCGCACGTACTCCTCGAGTCCCGACTCACGGATGCGCTGCAATTCGGGCGGAGGCAGGTCGCCATAGGTGGTCACGCGAATCGGCCGGTCGGGAAAACGCGCGCGCAGCGACTGCGCGGCGCGCAGGACGGGCACGAGCGAGCGCCCGGTGTAGATCTCGCCCGCGTGCAGGATGTCCAGCGGACCGGAGGTCGCCGGCGGCGCGGCGGGGTTGCGCGGATCGAAACCGTTGGGCACCACGAAGTTCTTCGCGGACGGGATTCGCGGAAAGAAGCGTTCGAACCAGGAGCGCATCGCGGGCGTGTTGAGCACGCGCGCGGCGCTGCGGCGCACGAGGCGCGCCTCGATGCGGCGCGAGAACCATTGCGAGACGGCTCCGCGGCGCCACGCGGGCCACGGGTAGGCGCTCCAGGGATCGCGATAGTCGAGCACCAGCGGCCAGCCGAGTCGCCGTGCCACGCGCGCGCCGGCGAAGAACGGTGCGTGGGTGGGGGAAGTCGCGATGACGATGCCGCGCGGCATCGTGCGCGCCACCTCGAGCGCGCGGGCCGCGGCCGCTCGAGCCCAGAAGTACTCCGGTCCCACGGGCACCAGCAGCCGCCGCAATATTCCGTTGAGTTTTCGGACGATCCAGCCGTCCCCGGGCAGCGGCACCTTGAACGGCGCCGTCACGCGATGCACGGTGCCCGCGAGCGGCAGTGACGGATCGGCCGGCCCGAGATGCGAGATCACGAGCTCGTTCGTGAAGACGTGCACGTCGTAGCCTCGCGCGGTGAATTCGCGCACCAGGAAGCTGAAACGTTTCGCGCCGACCAGCGGGCTCGGCGCGTAGTAGTACGAGAACGACCAGCAGGGTGGGACGCGAATTCATGCCGGCTTTCCGCGGCGCGTGAGCGCGCGCACGATGTAGCCGTACTCCTCGCGCAGGATGAAGCGACCCGCGAGCCCGTACACCAGCGCGAAGGCCAGCAGGCCGCCCAGCGTTCCGGCGCGTCCGTGGACCGCGTACTGGGTCGCGTACAACGCGCCCAGCGCCAGCAGCGAGGCGGCGAGCGACAATCCGAGCTTGCCCCACTGGCACAATTCACCCAGCGGAATTCCGTAGCGGCTCATCAGGCGCTTCGCCAGATAGAACAAAGTCCACACCTGGCCGACCACGAGACCGAGCGTCGGTCCCCACAGTCCGTAGCGTGGCATCAGCAGGATGACCAGCGCGGCATTGATGGCGAGCGCGATCGCGTTCGACGTGGCGAACGAGGCGTTGTCGGCGACGCTGCGCAACGGCACCGAGAACTGGAAACTCTGGCGCAGCATCAGCAACAGGAACACCTGGAAAAAGGGAGTCGCGGCGACGTAGGCCTCGGTGAAGGCGACGCGGATCAGCGGTTCCGCGAAACAGGTCAGCAGCAGCCACGCGGGGCAGATCACGGCGAACACCAGGGCCTGCGCGCGTTTCCACAGCAGCAGGCCCGCGATCGGGATCGCGCTGTGCGCGCTTGACCATGTCGGGGAAGATCACGTCCGACAGCGACTGCTGCACGATGTTGACCAGCGGCACCTGGTAGGCCGCGGTCGAGTACAGCGCCATCGGCGCGGGCCCGAGCTGCATGCCCACCACGACCTTGCCGAAATCATTTGCCTTGTTGAGCACGGACCCCAGTCCGAGCGGCGCGACCAGCCGGACCTGCTCGCGGAACACGTCGTGCTGCCAGTGGAACAGCAGCAGGCCACGCGCCCGCAGCCACAGGTAGATAGCCAGGTTCTTCAGCCGCCTCGGCGCACACGATCGTCACGAAGATCATCTCGACGTCGTCGAAGTACAACGCGGCGGCGATCAGGGTGCCGAGCCGCCAGGCGGTCAGGATCAGCGTGTAGATCATGACGGGGAACGATCGGCCGTGCGCCAGCCAGTAGGAGACCAGCACTTCGAGATTCAGGAACAGGAAGACGTAGGCCGCGAGCAGCAGCCACGAGGAGCCGATTTCCTCTGGAACGATCCAGTGGCGCAGCGCGGCCACCAGCAGCGCGCTCACGAAACCCACGAACGCCATGAGCACGCAGGTCTTGGTGATGTCGCTGGCGGCGCGTTCGGGCGAACGCGCGATCAGGTAGTTGAGATTGGCGGCGAGCGCGAAGCCGCCCAGGGAGGTCACCAGCATTGCGGTGGCCATGAACTGCCGGTAGCGGCCGTACTCGATGATGTCGAGCAGCCGCACCAGCAACAGCGGGCTCAGCAGCGCGAGAGCCTGGTTGAGAAGGCGCGCGCAGGCGAGGACCGCGCCTCTCGATACGAACGAACTCACGGGCGAATGGAGCCTTCGACTGGATGGTGGAAGGGATTCTCGGAGGACGCGGGCCGCGACTCTGTCGGACAAGGCCGGATGGCGCCTACACGCTGTCCGGCAAAGTACTCCCAACCGGAACCGGACGGCGCCCAAACGACTTTCGGCCGCGTGGCGCGGAGAATTCGCGCCATCGAAGGTCTGCCTTGGAGCACGTGATGAGTCTGAAAGGTCGAACCGCCGAGGCCAGGCAACGCATCCTCCCCATCGATCCGGCGGACCCGGCGGTTCTACCGATTTCCAGGCTGACCGCACTCATGGAGCTCGCGGCCGCGCGGTTGATGAAGCAGGGCATGGACGACGGCGAGGTGTCCGTGGCGCTGTCGTTCAATCTCACGCATGTCGCGCCGCTGCCGGCTTCGGGGAGCCTGCGTGCCGTGGCCACGCACGCCGGCAGCGCGGGGCGCATCCATCATTTCGTCGTGAACGTGTTCGGTGAATCCGGCCTGGTGGCCAGCGCGGAGTATTCGCGCGCGGTGGTGGCTGGGAGCCGGATCGGCGGAGTCGCGCGACGCCGCGCTGGCAAACGCCCGGCACCGCTGGCGGTCTGACTAACTACCGTGGCGGCCGCGGCCGCTGCGCGCGCATCCTTCTCATCGTCTCGCAGGCGATGGAGGACCCGATCGGGCTTCGGTTGGGCGAGACCTTCGGGTGACATCCCGAACGGGAATGGCCGGGATTGGTCGCGAGGACGCGGCCACCGCCGCGACGGCGAGTGCCGGGACGCGGTGATGCACCGGAAAACCTCTTCAGGCACAAGCCTTTGATTTGATTGGCGCTCCCTACCGGATTCGAACCGGTGTTACGGCCTTGAGAGGGCCATGTCCTGGGCCTCTAGACGAAGGGAGCGTCTATTACGGCGGGTCCAGAATCGAGCGCGGTAGTATATGCGCCGCTTTTCTCATGCCAAGCGGAACTTTGAAGTCTTGAACGACGACTTGCTCCTGATCCGGCCTCACGGCCCCCCGCACGCATCATTCCCCGTGCCGAACATTCCATATCGCGGTCCGCGATCTCCCCCAATGCGCTCGGGTGCTGTACCGGCTTCGCGAGGCGGGCTACGAAGCCTTCCTGGTGGGCGGCTGCGTGCGTGACCTGCTGATCGGGATCACGCCGAAGGATTTCGACATCGCGACCAGCGCGCTGCCCGAGGAAGTGAAGCGCACGTTCCGCAACTGCCGCCTCATCGGCCGGCGCTTCCGCCTGGCGCACGTGTTCTTCGGCCGCGAGATCATCGAAGTCGCGACGTTCCGCGCGATGAGCGCGCCGGAGGTGGGCGCCGAGCCGATCGACGTCGCAGCCGCCCGATCTCGATGACGACGAGCTCCTCGACGAGGACGATCTGCTCGATGACGAGGATGACGACCTCGAGGACATCGACGAGAGCACGGTGCTCGCCGAGGCCGGTCCGCACCAGACCGGCATCCACGGCGCCGCGCCGCTGCGCGAGCGCGACCGCTCGCGGCATGCGGGCGCGGGCGGCGACGATGACGACGAAGACCGCGTCACCGACGAGCACGGCCGCATCCTGCGCGACAACGCCTACGGCACCATCGACGAAGACGTGTGGCGCCGCGACTTCACCGCGAACGCGCTCTACTACAACATCGCCGACTTCTCGATCTGGGACTACGCGGGCGGCGTCGAAGACATCGCCGCGCGGCGCCTGAAGCTGATCGGCGATCCGGCCACGCGTTATCGCGAAGACCCGGTGCGCATGCTGCGCGCGGCGCGTTTCGAAGCGAAGCTCGGTTTCTCGCTCGATGGGGAGACCGGCACCTTGATCGGCGAGCTCAAGGGATTGCTCGCGAGCGTGCCGCCGGCGCGCCTGTTCGACGAGACGCTGAAGCTGTTCCTCACCGGCCATGGCGCGATGAGTCTCGACGTGTTGCTGCAGCATGGTCTGCTGGCCGAGTTGCTGCCCACGGTGGCGTCGTATCTCGACGCGGCATCCGGACGGCGCGGTCGCGCAACTGCTGCGCCAGGGCCTGGTGAACACCGACCAGCGCGTCGCGGCCGGCAAGCCGGTGACGCCCACGTTCCTGTTCGCGCTGCTGCTCTACGGGCCGTTCGCCGAAATCATCGAGAAGCAGCCGCAGGAGAAGTGGCACGACATCGGCACGATCGTCGACTGCGTCGACCGCGCCGCGCGTGGCGCGCAGGGACGCATCTCGATTCCGAAACGCTTTTCGCTCGGCGTGCGGGAAATGTTCGCGGCGCAGCCGCGGCTCGAGCAGCCGCGCGGCCGGCGCGCGCTGCGCATGCTCGAGCAGCCGCGCTTCCGCGCCGGCTTCGACCTGCTGCTGCTGCGCGCCGAGATGGGACTCGCCTCGCGCGAGCTCGCCGAGTGGTGGACGAAGGTGCAGGAAGCTTCGCAGACCGATCGCGACCGCATGGCCGATGCGCTGGGCGGCCAGCCGCGCGCCGCCGGGCGAAGGTCAAATGCAGGCCACGCGCGCCGGCGGCGTCGCGGCCGCGGACGCGCACCCGCGGCCTCATGAGCGCGGCCGCCGACGCGCGCTTGCCCGTGACACCGGCCGCGCTGGCTGCCGGCTTACGTCGGCGTCGGCAGCAACCTGGCGGATCCCGAGCGGCAGGTGCGAGCGCGCGCTCGCCGCGCTCGCGGGGCTCGCCGGACACGCGGCTCGTCGTCAGCTCGCCGCTGTACCGCACCCGGCCCTTCGGCGAGGTGGTGCAGCCCGCGTTCGTCAACGCCGTCGCGGGTCTGCTCACGCATGCGCACCCCGGAGGATCTGCTCGCCGACCTGCGTGCGCTCGAGCGCCGGCTCGGCCGCGAGCCGCCGCGCGAACGCTGGGGCCCGCGCGTCATCGACCTCGACCTGCTGGTCGTGGGCCGCGAGACCCGCGCGTACCGAATCGCTGACGCTGCCGCATCCCGGCATCGCCGAGCGCGACTTCGTGCTCTATCCACTCGCCGACATCGCGCCGGACCTCGAGGTGCCCGGGCTCGCGCCGCGCCGCGCAGCTGCGCGAACGCGTGACCAACCGCGGGATCGAAAGGTTGTGAGCAGCGGCAACCCGGAGCCGGGCGCAACGGTCGCGAACCCGGAGTCGCTGCCGCGCGCGATCGCGCCCGAGATGCCGGCGCAGCGCTACATCGTGGTCGAAGGGCCGATCGGTGTCGGCAAGACCAGCCTCGCGCGCCGGCTCGCCGGCTCGCTGGACGCCGAGCTGGTGCTCGAGCAGGACGCGCAGAATCCGTTCCTCGAGCGCTTCTACAAGAATCCCGAAGTCGGGCGCGCTGCCCGCGCAGCTCTTCTTCCTGTTCCAGCGCGCGCAGCAGCTCGGCAGCCTCAAGCAGCAGGACCTGTTCGCGCCGCGCCGCGTCGCGGACTATCTATTCGAGAAGGACCGCCTGTTCGCGTCGCCTGACGCTCGACCCGGCGGAGATGTCCCTGTACGAGCAGGTTGCCTCGCGGCTCGACGTCGATCCGCCGAAGCCCGATCTCGTGGTGTACCTGCAGGCGCCCGTCGAGACGCTGCTGCAGCGGATCGCCAGGCGCGGCATCGCCTACGAAACCGCGATCGACGCGGCCTATCTCGCGCGTCTCAACGACGCCTATGCGCGGTTTTTCCACGAGTACGACCGCGCGCCGCTCTTGATCGTCAACGCGGCGAGCATCGATCCGGTACAGAACCAGGCCGACTACGACGAGCTCGTGGGAGCGATCCGCGGATGAAAAAGGGGCGCATGTACTACAACCCGCTGCGGCACGGTACGATCTAGCGCATTACGAGGGGCTGGCGTGTACACACATCTGGAACAACGCAATTCCACGCGGCCGCCGGTGTCGCTCGGCACGCTCGACAAGATGAAGCGCGAGGGCGAGAAGATCGCCGCCATCACCTGTTACGACGCGAGCTTCGCGGTGCTGGTCGACAACGCCGACGCGGACGTCGTGCTGGTCGGCGATTCGCTCGGCATGGTGCTGCAGGGTCACGACACCACCGTGCCGGTGACCATGAACGACATCGTCTACCACTGCAAGGCGGTGGCGCGCGGCCTGCATCGGCCGTTCCTCATGGCGGACCTGCCGTTCGCGAGTTACCCGACGCCCGACATCGCGCTGGCGAATTCCGTGCGTCTCATGCAGGAAGGCGGCGCGGCGATGGTCAAGCTCGAAAGCGGTCCGAGCCAGCTCGAGATCGTCGAATTCCTCGCGCGGCACGACATCGCCGTGTGCGCGCATCTGGGCCTGAAACCGCAGTCGGTGCACAAGACCGGCGGATTTCGCGTGCAGGGCCGCGACGAGGACGCGGCGCGCCGCATGCTCGCCGCCGCCAAGGCGCTCGAGTCGGCGGGCGCGGACATCGTGCTGCTCGAATGCATCCCCTCGGAGCTCGGCAAGAAGATCACGGAGGCGCTGCACGTGCCGGTCATCGGCATCGGCGCGGGACCCGACGTGGACGGCCAGATCCTCGTGCTGTACGACGTGCTCGACATCACCTCGGGACGCAAGCCGCGCTTCGTCAGGAATTTCATGGAAGGCGCGACGTCGAACCTCGACGCGCATCCAGCGTTTCGTGAAGGCGGTGAAGGACAAGACGTATCCGGCGCCGGAGCACGAGTTCCACGCATGAGGCCCATTTCCTTGAAGTCGATCCCTCCCATGTTGACCGTCACCACCATCGCCGACGTGCGCGCGCACGTCGCGCGCTGGCGCGAGGCGAAGGAGCGCGTGGTGTTCGTGCCCACCATGGGCAACCTGCACGCCGGGCACGTCAGCCTCATCGAGGCGGCGCGCGCGCACGGCCGGCGTTTCGTCGCGAGCATCTTCGTGAACCCGATGCAGTTCGGGCCCAACGAGGACTTCGCGCACTATCCGCGCACGCCGGCGGTCGATGCGAAGATGCTGCAGGACGCGGGCTGCGACCTCATGTTCATGCCCGATGTCGGCGAGATCTACCCGAACGGCGCGGACCGCGCGACGCGCATCGAGGTGCCGGAGCTCTCCAACATCCTGTGCGGCGAGTTCCGCCCCGGTCATTTCGAGGGTGTCGCGACCATCGTCGCCAAGCTGTTCCACATCGTCGATCCGGACGTCGCGATTTTCGGCGAGAAGGATTTCCAGCAGCTCACGGTGATCCGCCGCATGGTCGCGGACCTGTGCCTGCGCGTGGAGATCGTGGGTGCGCCCACGGTGCGCGAGGCCGACGGCCTCGCGATGAGCTCGCGCAACCAGTATCTCGATGAAGCCCAGCGCAGGCAGGCCCCGGCTATCTACCGGCAGCTGACCCAGGCGGTGGCGGCGTTGAAGTCCGGCGCGCGCGACTACGCGCGCATCGAGGCCGCGGGACGCGCCGTGCTCGATGGCGGTGGTTTCCGCACCGACTACTTCAGCGTGCGGGATGCGGGGACGCTGGGCCCGGCGCAGCCGGACACGAAACACTTCGTGGTATTGACCGCCGCGCGGCTCGGCAAGGCACGGCTCATCGACAATCTGCAATTTTCGGCCAACTGATTTGGGCCTCGTGATCTCGATCTGGGCGCCTTGATCAACTGGCTGCGGTTGCTTCGGCGACTCGGCGGTTCGCGTGTTCGCCGAGCGCCCAGTCGACGTGCTCGCGCACCAGCGCCGAAGGATGATCTCGCCGCGCATCGAGCGCCGCTCCGTTCTCCGCCGTCGCCGGCGCGTTCCCCAGCGCCACCGCGATGTTCCTGAGCCAGCGCTCGTAGCCGATGCGCCGGATGGCCGAGCCCTCGGTGCGTGCCAGGAATTCCTCCTCGCTCCATCCAAACAACTCCGACAGGCGCGACGCATCGAGGCGATGGCGCGTCTTGAAATCCGGATGTGAGGCGGCGCGCGCGAACTTGTTCCAGGGACACACGAGCTGGCAGTCGTCGCAGCCGTAGATGCGCGAGCCGATGAGGCGGCGCAGTTCCACCGGGATCGCACCAAACAACTCGATGGTCAGGTACGAGATGCAGCGGCGCGCGTCGAGTTGATGCGGCGCCGTTATCGCGCCGGTGGGGCAGGCGGGAATACAAGCGGAGCAGGTGCCGCAGTGCGCGCTCGCGGCTTCGTCCACCGGCAGCGGCAGGTCGGTGAGGATCTCGCCGATGAAGAAATACGAACCGGCGTCGCGCGCGATGAGATTGGTGTGTTTGCCGATCCAGCCGATACCGGCCTTGCGCGCCAGCGCCTTCTCGAGCACCGGACCCGAGTCCACGAACACGCGATAACCCATCGGACCGACGCGCGCGACGATGTCGTCGGCGAGGCCCTGCAGCGCGTTGCGCAGCACCTTGTGATAGTCGCGACCGAGCGCGTAACGCGACACGTAGCCCAGGTTCGCGTCGGCGAGAACCTCGGCCGCATCGCGCGCGCCGGCCGGCCCCTCTGAAGGCCCCTCTGAAGGCCAATAGTTCATGCGCGCGGACAGTACCCGCACCGTGCCGGGCACCAGTTCGTCCGGGCGCGTGCGGCGCGTGCCGTGCTTCGCCATGTAGTCCATCTCGCCGTGTTTGCCCTGCGCCAGCCAGCGGTCGAGATGGGCCGCGTCGGCGTCGAGCGCGAGATCGCTGACTCCCAGCGCGTCGAACCCGCGGGCGGTGGCGAGCGCGGCCAGGGCTTGTTTGAGGTCGCTGATATCGGCGGGCGGGTTCATGGGACGCGGCCAGTATAATTCGCGTCCATGAGCCGACCGACCGCCATCTATTCCGCCAGCCAGGTACGCGCGTTGGACGCCTATGAAATCAGGCACCGCAACGTGGCGGGCTACACGCTCATGACCCGGGCGGCGGAAGGCGCGCTGAAGATCCTGCGTGCGCGCTGGCCGCAGGCGAAGCGCGTCGCCGTGGTCTGTGGCGGCGGCAACAACGGCGGCGATGGCTACGTGTTTGCGCGGCTCGCCCAGGCGGCCGGGCTCGACGCCCTGGTGCTCGCGGCCACGCCGCCGGACCGCCTGTCCGGCGATGCGCGCCGCGCTCAGGACGACTGGGTCGCCTCGGGCGGTCCGGCGCATCCGTTCGCGGCCGACGCGCTCGCGGGCAGCGACGTCATCGTCGACGCCTTGCTGGGCATCGGGCTCAAGGGACCGCCGCGCGCGGAAACGATCGCGGTCATCGAAGCCATCAACGCGGTGCGGCGCCCGGTGCTGGCGCTCGACATCCCTTCGGGCGTGGACGCGGATACCGGCGCCGTGCACGGCGCGGCGGTGCGCGCCGATCTCACGCTCAGTTTCGTGGCGTTCAAATCCGGGCTGTTCCTGGGCGCGGGCCCCGGTCACGCGGGAGTGGTGCTGCTGGACGACCTCGGTGTCGTCGCGCCGGCGCGGCCCGAGTTCGCGCCGCTGATGAGGCGCATCGACGAGTCCGAGATCGCGCTGTCGCTGCCGCGGCGCGCGCGCGAAGCGCACAAGGGGACCAGCGGCCGCGTCCTGATCGTCGGCGGCGGCCCAGGCATGCCGGGCGCGGTGCGGCTCGCGGGCGAGGCGGCGCTGCGCGTGGGTGCGGGCCTGGTCACGATCGCGGGCGCGCCCGAGAACGCGGCCGCGGTGACCGGCTCGCGGCCGGAGCTCATCTATCTACCTACGCCGCCGGGCGCGGGCCTGGAACAGGCGCTGCGCGCCGCCGACGTGCTCGCAATCGGGCCCGGTCTCGGCACCGGCGAGTGGGCCGAACGGCTGTGGAGCGAGGCGCGGCGCGTCGCGGCGACACCGGCGGTGGTCGACGCGGACGCGCTCAACCTGCTGGCGCGCGACCCGGTCAAACTACCGCCGGACTGGATCATCACGCCGCATCCCGGCGAGGCCGGGAGGCTCCTCGGCAGCGACGCCCACGCCGTGCAGGCGGACCGCCTTGGCGCGGTTCGCGAGCTGCACTCGCGTTACGGCGCCATCGCGGTCCTCAAGGGCGCGGGCACGCTGGTGGCCTGCGGAGCTGGCGAGGCGCCCGGCCTGTACATCTGCGAGCGTGGCAACCCGGGCATGGCGACCGCGGGGATGGGGGACGTGCTCACGGGCGTGATCGCGGGTTTGCGGGCGCAACTGTCTTCCGGCACGCCCGAGGCGGTGGTTTCAACTGGCGCGCCGGAGGCTGTGGTTTCAACTCGCGCGCCCGAGGCGCGACGCAGCGAGCTCGCGGCCCGCATCGGTGTGCTCGTACACGCGCTGGCCGGTGACTCGGCTTCGCAGGGCGGCCAGCGCGGCCTGATCGCGAGCGACGTCGTCGCAGAGTTGCGCGGCTGGGTGAATCCGTGAACCCGCTCGATCAGCGCGTCTGGGTCACCCACAGCGGCGAGGAGACCGAGGCGCTCGGCGCGCGCCTGCTGGGCGGCCCGCCAGCGCGCGGCGCGCCATGCCGCATCGTCACGCTGAGCGGCGATCTTGGCGCGGGCAAGTCGACATTCGCGCGCGGCGCGTTGCGCGCGCTCGGCGTGAAGGGGGCGATCAAGAGTCCGAGTTACACGCTGCTGGAAACCTATCCGCTCTCGGCCGTCACCGTGGTTCACCTCGACCTCTACCGGCTCAAGGATCCTTCGGAGCTCGAGTACCTCGGGCTCGCCGACTATCACCGCAATGGGCACCTGTGGCTGGTCGAATGGCCGGAACACGGCGGCGAACGCATTCCGCGGGCCGATCTGGAGTTCGTGTTCACGATCGGCCCGGAGGGCCATCGCATCGAGAGGATTGAAAAATTTAGCGCGAATAAGTAAATTGCAATGCAACTAGGGGCTTGAACCCCCTGATGGAGAAGGGTTTTCCGGGGATGCGGCACGCGGCTTTGGTGATGCTGCTCGTGGCACTGATGAGTGCCAGTGGAAACCTTTCCGCCGCGGAAATCCGCGGCATTCGTGTCGCGCCCACCGAAACCGGCACGCGCGTGGTCCTCGATCTCTCGGCTCCCGTCACCCACAAGGTTTTCCGGCTCGATGACCCGGCGCGCGTCGTCGTCGATCTCGCGCACAGCTCGTTGACGAAGCTCTCGCTGCCCGAAGCCACGGGTGCGGTCAGCAGCGTGCGTTCCGGCAAGTTGCCGCGCAACGGATTGCGGCTGGTCTTCGAGGTGAACGGACCCGTCGCGATCGAAACCTCGCTGGTCGCGCCCTCGGGCGAGGCCGGTCATCGCCTGGTGCTCGATCTCACGACGCCCGGCGCACCCAGGGTCGTCGCGGTGACGCCCTCGGCGCCCGTCGCGCCGGTGGCGATTCGTCCCGCGCACGCGCCCGCCGACTCCGGGCGCGACATCATCATCGCGATCGACGCCGGACATGGCGGCGTCGATCCCGGCGCCTCGGGACGCCGCGGCACGCGCGAGAAGGACGTCGTGCTCGAAGTCGCGAAGGCCCTGGCCGCGCGCATCAACCAGGAACCCGGCATGAAGGCCGCGCTGACGCGCGACGGGGACTACTTCATCACGCTGCCGGAGCGTACGAAACGCGCGCGCAAGATGAAGGCGGACCTGTTCGTATCGATTCACGCCGACGCCATCGCGAACCCGGATGTTTCGGGTTCGTCGGTGTACGTGCTCTCGGAGCGCGGCGCGTCATCCGAAGCGGCGCGCTGGCTGGCCGAGCGCGAGAACGCGGCGGACCTCATGGGCGGTGTGAAACTCGATGACAAGGATCCGGCGCTCGCGAATGTGCTCATGGACCTCTCGCAGACCGCGAGCATCGCGTCGAGCATGGTTGCCGCGGAACAGGTGCTCAAGGCACTCGACCGTACCGGCGAAGTGCGCAAGCCGAAAGTGCAACAGGCAGGCTTCATCGTGCTGAAGTCGCCGGACATCCCGTCGATGCTCGTCGAGACGGCGTTCATCTCGAACCGCGAGGACGAGCGCAAGCTCGCCCAGCCCGCGCACCGCGCCAAGCTTGCGAATGCCATCTTCGTGGGAATACAGCAGTACTTTCAGGGAAATGCGCCCGACGGCACCCGCCTGGCCGCGACGCGGCGCTCGACCGGCGCCGGCACGACGATCGAGCTCCGGTAGCGGCAACGGGGTCTGGCCCCGTTTCCACTAAGATGCGCGGGTGCCCATCCGCGTTCTCGACAGCCACCTCATCGACCAGATTGCCGCCGGCGAAGTCATCGAGCGGCCGGCTTCGATCGTCAAGGAGCTGGTGGAAAACAGCCTCGACGCCGGCGCGCAGAGCGTCGAGGTCGAGATCGAATCCGGTGGCATGCGGCTCACCCGCGTGCGCGACGACGGCACGGGTATTCCCGCAGGCGAATTGCGGCTCGCGTTGTCGCGGCATGCGACCAGCAAGATCGCCGCCGCCGCGGACCTGGCCGCGATCACGACGCTCGGGTTCCGCGGTGAGGCGCTGCCGTCCATCGCCTCGGTTTCGCGCTTCGAAATCACCTCGCGCCACGTGGACGCGGAGCGGGCGGCGACGGTGAGCGTCGATGCCGGCCAGGTCGGCGAACCGGCACCGGCCGCGCATCCGCCGGGGACCACGATCGAAGTGCGCGACCTCTTCTACAACCTGCCCGCGCGCCGCAAGTTCCTGCGCAGCGAAGTCACGGAGCAGGGCCACATCGTGCGGCTGGTCGAGAGGCTCGCGCTCTCACGCACCGACGTCGCTTTCCGCCTGCGCTCCGGATCGCGCACGCTGCTCGACGCGCCGGCGCTGTCGGCGATGGGCGGCGCCGCGCGGCGGCTCGAGCGCATCGTGGGAGCGGAATTCGTCGAGCGTTCGCTCGAGCTCGAGCACTCGGCCGGGCCGGTGCGGCTCGCCGGATGGATCGGCGCACCGGCCGCCGCACGTGCCACGAGCGACCTGCAGTTCTGGTTCGTCAACGGCCGCGCGGTGCGCGACCGCCTGCTGATGAACGCCGTGCGTCTCGGCTACCGAGACGTTTTGTACGGCGGCCGCCAGCCGGCGTACGTGCTGTACCTCGACATCGACCCCGAGCTCGTCGACGTGAATGCGCATCCGCAGAAGCTCGAAGTCCGCTTCCGCGACAGCCGGCAGATCCACGACTTCGTGTTCCGCGCGGTCGAACGCACGCTGGCGCAAACGCGCCCGGGCGTGAGCGCGGTGCCGCCAGCCTGGCAATCCAACGGCCACGCGCGGCAGCCGGTGGCCCAATCGTTTGCGTACGAGCGCGCGGCCGACGGCGCGGCGCCCGGCGGCGTGTGGGCCATTGCCGATGCGCTGCGCGGCGCGACGCGCGACCCGGCGACCACATGTCCCCGAATCGCGCGCCGCGGATGAGGCGGCACCCGCGCTCGGCGAGGCGCTCGCGCAGATCCATGGCATCTACATCCTCGCGCAGAACGACCAGGGACTCGTGCTGGTCGACATGCACGCGGCGCACGAGCGCGTGTTGTACGAAAAACTCAAGGCGCAGTCCGGCGCGCTCGCGACGCAGCTGCTGCTGGCGCCGATCTCGGTCGAGCTCAAGGTGGACGAGATCGATGCGCTCATGGAGCATCGCGACGAGTGGCAACACGCGGGTTTCGACCTCGAGCGGCTCGCACCGGAGACGCTGGTCGTGCGCTCCGTGCCGGCGATGCTGCCGCGCGAAGACGTGACCACACTGGTTCGGGACGTGATCGGCGACGTCGCGGGCGACGGCGCCTCACATCATCTCGACGGCGCGACCGACCGGTTGTTAGGCACCATCGCCTGCCGTTCGGCGATCCACGCGCACCGCCGTCTCACGATTCCGGAGATGAACGCGCTGCTGCGGCAGATGGAGCAGACGCCGCGCGCCGACCAGTGCAATCACGGGCGCCCGACCTGGACGCAGGTGACGCTGGCCGAGCTCGACCGCATGTTCCTGCGCGGCAGATGAACCGGCCCATTGCCGTGCTCACCGGCCCGACCGGCACGGGCAAGAGCGACTGCGCATTGCGCCTGGCGCGCGAGTTTCCCATCGAGCTGATAAGCGTCGATTCGGCGCAGGTGTATCGCGGCCTGGACATCGGCAGCGCGAAGCCGGATGCCGCGACACGCGCGGCCGTGCCACATCACCTGATCGACCTGGTCGGCCCCGAGGCGGGTTATTCGGCCGGCCGGTTCGCGCGGGACGCCGCGGCCGCCATCGACGACATCGAGTCGCGCGGGCGCGTGCCGCTGCTGGTGGGCGGCACGATGCTGTACCTGCGTGCGTTGATCGGCGGCATCGCGGAGCTCCCCGGCGGCAGCGGCGAGATCCGCGCGCGCATCGACGCGGATGCCGCGCGCCTCGGCTGGCCGGCGATGCACGCCCGCCTGGCCACGGTGGACGCCGCTGCCGCCGCGCGCATCCATCCCAACGACACGCAGCGCATCCAGCGGGCGCTCGAGGTTCACGAGGTGACCGGCGAGCCCATCTCCGTCCGGCAGTCGCGCACGAAGTCGCCGCTTGCGCGCGAATTTCTCGTGGCGGCGCTCATCCCCGCGGATCGGGCGCGGCTGCATGCTGCCCTCGACGCACGCTTCGACCAGATGATGGCGGCGGGTCTGCTCGCGGAGGTGCGCGGGCTCCACCAACGCGGCGATTTAACCGATGCGAACCCGGCCATCCGCGCCGTCGGCTATCGCCAGCTATGGGCGCACTTGTCAGGGCTGTATCCGCTGGAAACGGCGGTGGAACGTGCCCAGGCCGCGACACGTCAATTGGCCAAACGACAGATGACCTGGCTGCGTTCGATGCCCAACATCCATGCGTTCGATCCCTATGATGCGCAAAGCTTTGTAGGCCTCCGTGAATCCCTGATCGCGGCTTTCCGCCTCGTTTGAGTGCGTTGCCGGGCAGGGGGCGCGTGGTAGACTCGCGGGCGTCCGCTTGCTTGAAAAATAAGGAGAACGTCATGGCCAAGGGCCAGTCACTGCAGGACCCGTTTCTCAATACATTGCGAAAGGAACGTATCCCGGTGTCGATCTATCTGGTGAATGGAATCAAGCTGCAAGGCCAGATCGATTCGTTTGATCAGTTCGTCGTGTTACTCAAGAACAGCGTGAGCCAGATGGTCTACAAACACGCGATTTCGACGGTTGTCCCCGCGCGCAACGTGCGCATCACCAACGAGGACGGAACGACGATCGAGGCGGTCGCCGGCGAGTGATCGCTTCCGCACGCTCGTTCCCCGAATTCTCGAGATTCAAAATTGTTCGAGCGACCACGCGCAGGTGAGCGGGCCGTGCTCGTGCGCCTCGGCATCGGCGCACCCGCGGACCCCGAAGACATCTCGGAATTCGAGCAGCTTGCCCGTTCGGCAGGCGCCATTCCCGTTGCGAACATCGGGGGTCGACGCGACCGGCCCGATCCACGCTTCTTCGTCGGCAGCGGCAAGGCAGAAGAGATCCGAAACGCCGCACTGGCGCTCGATGCGGCAGTCGTCCTGTTCGATCATCCGCTGTCACCCTCGCAGGAACGCAATCTCGAAAAGCTCATCGAGCGCCGCGTGCTCGACCGCTCCGGGTTGATCCTCGACATCTTCGCGCAGCGCGCGCGCAGCCACGAAGGCAAGCTCGAAGTCGAGCTCGCGCAACTCAAGCACATCGCCACGCGCCTGGTGCGCGGCTGGACCCACTTGGAGCGCCAGCGCGGTGGCGGCATCGGCAATCGCGGTCCCGGCGAAACGCAGCTCGAAACCGACCGGCGGCTGCTCGGCAAACGCGTGAAGACGCTGACGGCCCGGCTCGAGAAGCTCAACCAGCAGCGGGAAACGGGGCGCCAGCAGCGCGCCGAGGTCCCCGTGCCCTCGCTGGCGCTGGTGGGCTACACCAATGCCGGCAAGTCGACCCTGTTTCGCGCGCTGACGGGCGCCGATGCCTACATCGCCGACCAGCTGTTCGCGACGCTCGATCCCACGGTCCGGCGCATCACGCTGCCGGGCAACACCCAGGTGGTCGTTGCGGACACGGTCGGCTTCATCCGCGAGCTGCCACACGAGCTGGTCGCGGCGTTCAAGTCGACGCTCACCGAGGCGCGCGAGGCGACGCTGCTGCTGCACGTGGTCGACGTGTCCGACCCGCGGCGCGACGAACACATCGACGAGGTGAACCGCGTGCTGGCCGAGATCGGCGCCGCCGACCTGCCGCAGATCCTGGTTTTCAACAAGATCGACCGCCTGGAGGCGGCGCCGCGCATCGAACGCGACGAATCGGGGCGCGCCAGCCACGTCTGGCTGTCCGCCATGAAGTCCCAGGGGCTCGCCGAACTGCTCGAAGCCGTCGCCGAACGGCTGTCGCGCGTGGCGCGGCGCGCGACCCTGCGATTGCCGGTATCCGCCGGCGAGATCCGGGCCCGGCTCTATGCCGCCAGCCTGGTCCGGGCGGAAAGAATCGCCGAGGACGGTTCTTTTGAAATCGATACTGAACTCTCCGAGTTCGAACTCCTCAAATGGGCGCGCGAGCCCGGTGTCGAAGTCCTGATGGTCGCCCGACCTGCGGATGATTCATTGGCTTGTACCGCCGCAGGGGGCTACCTACAATCCTCGCCCGCCTTGCGAAGCAGTTGAAACATGGCCTGGAATCAACCCGGTAACTCGAACAACAACCCCTGGGGCAAAAAGCCGGGCCAGGGTGGTGGCGATCTGGACCAGGCCTTCAAGGACTGGCAGAAACGCATCGAATCCCTCTTCGGCGGAGGCGGTGACGGCGCCCGGTCGTCCACGCCGCTGCTCATCATCGCAATCATCGTGGTCGCCGTGTGGATGGCCACGGGCTTCTACACGGTGCCGCCGGGCAGCAAGGGCGTCGTGCAGCGGTTCGGCCGCCTCGTGCAGACCGTGCCCAACGGCTGGGGCTGGCGCCTGCCGTGGCCCATCGAGCACGTCACCAAGGTCGACACCCAGGGCCTGAAGTCGACGTCTTACAAGTCGCGCGTGCTCACCGCCGAGCCAAACATGGTCGAGCTCGAAGTCTTCGTGCAGTACCGCATCAAGGTGGCCGAGGACTTCCTGTTCCGGGTGCGCGAACCGGAGGCCACGCTCAACGAAGTCAGCGAGAGCGCCATCCGCGAAGTCGTCGGACGCAACGACCTGCGCGCCATCCTCGAATCGAAGCGCGTGCTGATCGTCGCGGATACGCGCGACATCGTGCAGCGCACGCTCGACCAGTACGGCGCGGGCATCGAGGTGGTCAACGTGAATCTCACCGACGTTCAGGTGCCGGACGCCGTGCAGCAGGCCCAGCGCGATTCGGTCAAGGCGAAGGCCGATCGCGATCGCGTGATCCTGGAGGCCCAGGCGTACGTCAACGGCATCCTGCCGCAGGCCGAAGGTCTCGCGGCGCGCCAGGTCCAGGAAGCCGAGGCGTTCAAATCGCAGATCGTGCAGCAGGCCACCGGCGACGCGTCGCGCTTCGGCCAGTTCCTGACCGCCTACGAGAAGGCGCCGGCCGTGACCCGCGAGCGCATGTACATCGAGGCGGTGGAAGGCATATTGCGCGGCTCGCGCAAGGTCATCATCGATTCGAAGGGCAGCGGCAACGGCAACATGTTCTATCTACCTCTCGACAAGCTGATCGACCGGCCGCGCGAAACCGACGGCAACTCGATCCCCGTGCGCCCGTCGGTCACGGTCGAAGCGGAGCCGGCGCAGCCCGATGCGCGCGCCCGGGTGGAACGCTGATGGGCTCGCGCGCTCTCGGCACCCTGGTGCTGCTGCTGGCGGTGGTCCTGCTGATCACCATGTCCACGTTCGTCGTGCGCGAGCAGGATCTCGCGCTGCGCGTGCAGATCCAGGAAATCGTCGGCAAGGACTACAAGCCCGGGCTGCACTTCAAGTTCCCGATCGTCGACTCGGTGGTGAAATTCGACCGCCGCATCCTGACGCGCAAGTTCGACCACGAGCAGTTCCTCACCAGCGAGAGCCAGGGCCTGACCGTCGACTACTACATCAAGTGGCGCATCAGCGACGCCGAGCAGTTCTTCCAGTCGACCAGCGGTGGCGACGAGGAGCGCGCGGGTTCGCTCGTCGGCCAGAAGATCCAGGACGGCATCAAGAACGAGGTCGCGGGCCGCACGCTCAAGGAGATCGTGACCTCCGACCGTCAGCAGATCACCGGCGAGTTCATGGTGCGCTCCAGCGAGGAGCTGCAGAAGCTCGGCATCCAGCTCATCGACGTGCGCATCCAGAGCATCGACCTGCAGGAAGACGTGGCGGCGCGCGTGTACGAGAGCATGAAGCAGAGCTTCGAGGGCATCGCGCAGACGCAGCGCGGCGAGGGTAATCGCGAATCGCAGATCATCCGCTCGACCGCCGAACGCAAACGCGTCGAGCTCATCGCGAAAGCCAACGCCGATGCGCAGCGCATCCGCGGCGAGGGTGAAGCCGCCGCGGCCAGCCTCTACGCGGCCGCGTACAACCGCAATCCCGAGTTCTATTCGTTCTATCGCAGCCTGCAGGCGTATCGCAATTCGCTCGGCCAGGACCGCGACCTGATCGTCGTCTCGCCCGACAGCGAGTTCTTCAAGTATCTGAAGAGCCCGGCACCCCAAAGACGCTGACGCGCCGGCGCTGAACTCCTTCACGACAACTCTTGCGCCGCGTGAATGCGGCAACGGTTAGGCATGGGCAAGTTCGTCATCATCATCGGGACCCAGTGGGGCGACGAGGGCAAGGGCAAGGTCGTGGACCTGCTCACCGAACGGGCGGCCGCGGTCGCGCGTTTCCAGGGCGGCCACAACGCGGGCCACACGCTGGTCATCGGCGGCAAGAAGACCGTGCTCTCGCTCATTCCTTCCGGGATCCTGCACCCGGGCGTGCAGTGCCTGATCGGCAACGGCGTGGTGCTGTCGCTGGAAGCGCTGTTCCGTGAGGCGCAGACGCTGATCGACACCGGCGTCGACGTGTTCGCGCGCCTGCGCGTCTCGCCGAACTGCCCGCTGATCCTTCCGTCGCACGTCGCGCTGGACAAGGCGCGCGAGGCGGCGCGCGGCGCCAATGCCATCGGCACCACGGGTCGTGGCATTGGCCCCGCCTACGAGGACAAGGTCGCGCGGCGCGCGGTGCGCGTGCAGGACCTGTTCGCCCGCGAAAAATTCGCGGCGAAGCTCGGCGAGGTCCTCGATTTCCACAACTTCGTGCTGCAGAAGTATTTCAACACGGCGCCGGTCGACTTCCAGAAGACGCTCGATGAGCAGCTCTCGTATGCCGACCGCGTACGGCCGCTGGTCAGCGACATCACGCAGACCCTGGCGGCGCTGCGCGAGAAGCAGGCCGACGTCATGTTCGAGGGCGCGCAGGGGGCCATGCTCGACGTCGACCACGGCACGTATCCGTACGTCACGTCGTCCAACACGACGGGCGGGTTCGCGGCCACCGGCACCGGCCTGGGCCCGCGTGCGTTCGACTACGTGCTCGGCATCGTGAAGGCGTACACCACGCGCGTGGGCGGCGGTCCGTTCCCCACCGAGTTGTTCGACGAGTACGGCGAGCATCTCTCGCGCGTCGGCCACGAGTTCGGCGCGGTCACGGGACGCAAGCGCCGCTGCGGGTGGTTCGACGCGGTCTCGCTGCGCCGCTCCATCATCCACTCCAGCGTTTCGGGGCTCTGCCTGACCAAGCTCGACGTGCTCGACGGTCTCGATACGCTTCAGATCTGCACAGGCTACCGTCTTTCAAAGGATGGAAACGGCGCGATCTCGAAAGAACCGCCGCTCTACGCCGATGCCTTCGCCGAGGTCGAGCCGGTGTACGAGGAGATGCCGGGCTGGAAGGAATCCACGATCGGCGTGACGTCGTATGCGGCCCTGCCCGCCAACGCGCGCGCCTACCTCGAGCGCCTGCAGGAGCTCGCCGGAATCCCGATCGACATCATCTCGACCGGGCCGGATCGCGATCAGACCATCGTGCTCAGGCATCCTTTCGACTGACGAGTAGGCGCTCTCCGACAGCGATCGCCGTCGTGCGCCGCTTGCCGAAAAAATCTCAGGCCTAACTACCCGATTTCCCCGGGCCGGAACCGCCACGGGTTCTTATACTCCGCGGATGATGCAACTGGCGGAGCCCGACGTACAGGCGGTCCATCGCGTGCCGCTGCCCGGGAGCAGCTGGTGCCTGTTCCTCGACGTGGATGGCACGTTGCTCGAGCTCGCGGACACGCCGGGTGGCGTGGCCGTGGATCCGGCGTTGCTGCCGTTGCTGGCGCGGCTGCGCGGCGTGGCGGACGGCGCCGTCGCCCTGGTGAGCGGGCGCACCATCGAAAACCTCGACCAGCTGCTCGGCGGCGCGGGGCTGCCGGTCGCGGGGCTGCACGGCTGCGAGCGCCGCGACGCGCGGGGCAGGCTGCACATCGCCCCGGTCGCGCGCGAGCAGCTCGCCGACCTGCGCACCGGCCTCCAGCGCATGGCGGCGCGCCATCCCGGGTTGCTGCTGGAGGACAAGGGCGCGGGTATCGCATTGCACTTCCTCAAGGCGCGGGAGCTCGAGCACGAGCTGCGCGCGGAAGTGGCGCTGCTCGCGGCGCCGCTGGTGCCGAAGTTCGCGGTGCTCGATGGGCACGCCGTGATCGAGGTGAAGCCCGCGGCGCACACCAAGGACACCGCGGTCACGGAATTCATGGACGAGGCGCCGTTCCGCGGCCGCATGCCCATCTTCATCGGTGACGACCAGACGGACTACGGCGGCTTCGCGGCCGTGCGCCGTCACGATGGCATGGCGATCGCCGTGGGTTCGCGCGTGAAGTCCGAGTGGTGGCTGCCGGGTCCGGCGGCGGTGCGCGTCTGGCTCGAGCTGTTGTCCGAATCGAACGGGGCGTTGTCCGCGTGAACTATGGCGTCATCGGCAATTGCCAGGTGGCCGCGCTGATCGACGATCAGGCGCGCTTCGTCTGGGCGTGCCTGCCGCGTCCCGATGGCGACCCGGTGTTTTCGGCGCTGCTGCAGAAGGAGGGCGGGGATTCGGACACGGGCGTGTTCGCCATCGACATGATCGACCTGACGCGCTCGGAGCAGAGTTACCTGCGCAATTCCGCGATCATCGAAACCCGTCTCTACGATTCGCACGGCGGGGCGCTGCGCATTCTCGATTTCTCACCGCGGTTTCGCAGCCGTGGCCGCGTCTTCAGGCCGATGATGTTCGTGCGCAGCGTGGAGCCGCTGGCCGGACGTCCGACGCTGCGGCTGCGGCTGCGTCCCACGGCGGGCTTCGGCGCGCGCTGCGAGCCGGGAATCAGCGGCAGTCATCACGTGCGCTACACCACCGAGGCCGGGATCACCTACCGAGTGACCACCGACGCCTCGCTCGCGGGCCTGCTCGAGAACCGCCCGATCGTGCTCGAGCAGCCGCTGCACTTCATCCTTGGCCCCGACGAGACGTTGCAGGAGTCGCCGGCCGCGCTGTGCCGGGAATTCCTCGGCGCCACGCTCAACTACTGGCAGGAGTGGGTGCGTACGCTGTCCGTGCCCGCCGACTGGCAGGACGCGGTGATCCGCGCCGCGATCACGCTCAAGCTGTGCACCTACGAGGACACCGGCGCAGTGCTGGCCGCGCTGACCACGTCCATCCCGGAAGCCGCGCACAGCACGCGCAACTGGGATTACCGCTATTGCTGGCTGCGCGACAGCTACTTCGTCGTGCAGACGCTGAACCGCCTGGGCGCGACGCGCACCATGGAGGCCTATCTACACTACATCGACCAGATCATCGCGACCTCGACCGCCGATACCCTGCAGCCGCTGTACGGCATCACCGGCGATCCGCGCGCCGAGGAGAAGATAGCCACCGCGCTCTCCGGCTACCGCGGCATGGGCCCGGTGCGCTACGGGAATCTCGCGGCGGACCAGGTGCAGCACGACGTCTACGGCTCGGTGATCCTGGCCGCCACGCAGCTGTTCTTCGACGAGCGGCTGGTCCGCTCCGGCGACCAGACCTTGCTCGAGCGCCTGTACCGGCTGGGGCGGCGCGCGGTCAGCACCTTCGAGGAGCCGGACGCGGGCCCCTGGGAATTCCGCGGGCGCATGCAACGGCACACGTTCTCGGCGGCGATCTCCTGGGCGGGTTGCGACCGCCTGTCGCGCATCGCGCGGCGCGTCGGCGATGCACTCGCGGCGCGCGAGTGGAGCGCACGGGCCAGCTACATGCGCGGGGAGATTCTCGCCAAGGCCTGGAGCGAGGAGCGCCAGTCGTTCACCTCGGCCTTCGGCAACCGCGACCTGGATGCGACCGCGTTGCTGTTGCCCGAGCTCGGCCTGCTGCCAGCCAGCGATCCGCGCTTCCTCAAGACGCTGGAGCGCATCGAGGAAGAGTTGCGCACCGGCGACCTGCTGTTCCGCTACAAACACGCCGACGACTTTGGCGCGCCAGAGAACGCCTTCACCATCTGCGCGTTCTGGTACGTGAACGCGCTCGCGGCCGCCGGCCGCGTCGAGGAGGCGCGCGAGCGCTTCACGCGCCTGCTCGAGCGGCGCAATCCGCTCGGGCTGCTCTCCGAGGACATCGCGCCGGCGAGCGGCGAGCTCTGGGGCAATTTCCCGCAAACCTACAGCATGGTGGGAGTCATCGGCAGCGCGCTGCGACTCTCGCGCAGCTGGGAGGAAATCGTATGAGCAGACTGGTAGCGGTCTCGAACCGCATTTCCGTGCCCCGTCGCGGCGCCGCGCCGGGCGGACTCGCTGTCGGGTTGCTGGCCGCGATGCAGGCGCGGCGCGGCATGTGGTTCGGCTGGGATGGCGAAACCGCCGAAACCGCGGCGCCCGATCCGTCCCTGGTGCGCAAGGACGGCGTGACCTACGCCTCGATCGACTTCGACCAGGCGGAGTATCGCGACTTCTATCTCGGGTTCTGCAACGGCACGTTGTGGCCGCTGTTTCATTTCTTCGTGGATGGCTTCCGTTACAACGACACGCAGTACGAGGCCTACCAGCGCATGAACCAGCGTTATGCGCGTCTGCTCGCGCCGCTGCTCGAGCCGGACGACCTCGTGTGGGTGCACGATTATCACCTGTTCCCGCTCGCGCAGAAGCTGCGCGAGGCCGGCGCGACGCAGCCGATGGGCCTGTTCCTGCACATCCCGTTTCCGAACATCGAGGTGCTGCGCGTGCTGCCGGTGTACGGCGAGCTGCTGCAGGCGATGCTTGCTTACGACGTGCTCGGCTTCCAGACGGAAACGGACGCGCAGGCTTTCCGCTCCGCGGTCGCCTATGTGTGGGGCGACTCGGTGCTCACCTCGAATGGCGGCGTGACGCTGGGCGGCCGCCACATCGTGACCGGCGTATTTCCGATCGGCGTCGACGTCGACGCGATCCAGCGCGAGGCGGTCGAATCGCAGGACACCGACGCCTGCAAGCGCATGGTCGCCGGGTTGCTGGGGCGGCGCCTCATGATCGGCGTCGACCGGCTCGACTACAGCAAGGGGCTGGTCGAGCGCTTCAAGGCGTACGAACGTTTCCTCGAGACACATCCCGAGAACCAGAACCGCGTGAGTTTCCTGCAGATCGCGCCGCTGTCGCGCAGCGACGTGCGCGCGTACGCGGAGATTCGCCGCGACCTCGAGCAGACCACCGGCCGCACCAACGGGCGCTTCGCCGACACCGACTGGACACCGATCCGTTATCTCAATCGCAACTTCCCGCACGACGTGCTGATGGGTTTCATGCGCTCGGCGCTGATCGGCATCGTGACGCCGGTGCGCGACGGCATGAACCTGGTCGCCAAGGAGTTCGTCGCCGCGCAGGACGAGGCCGATCCGGGCGTGCTCATCCTCTCCACGCTGGCCGGCGCGGCCCGGGAGCTCACGAGTGCGCTGATGGTGAACCCGTACGACTCGCGCGGCATGGCGCATGCGATCCAGCAGGCGTTCAACATGCCGCTCGCCGAACGGCGCGACCGGCACGCCGCGATGCTCGAGGTCCTGAGACGCAATTCGATCACGGCGTGGCACACGAGCTTCGTCGACACGCTGGAGTCGGTGGTCGGGCGCGCGCCGGACCTGAAACTGCGCTTCGGTTAGACCCGGGCACTGGTCCAGTCCCGGACTATGGGTCGATCCAGCCGCCCTCGAAGCCGGCGCGCTTGAGCCCGCTGCGGATGTACGGGTTGCGGCGCATGACACTCCAGATGAGTTCGCTGCGGTGGTTTTCGATCATCGCGATGATCGGTCCCTGGTCGATGCCGATATAGTCGCTGGCCACCCAGCCCACGCCGCGCACGAGTTTGCCGTGCCGCAACGGGACGTCGTAATTGAAGCTCGGATTGAACGCGTCGATGAAGCCGTATTTGCCGTAGATGTGCGAGCCGTATTTGCGGTACATCTCTTTCGCCGCGGGGATCACGACCTCCGGCGCGAAGGGCAGTGAGGCAATGGCCGCGTAGGGCGTGATGGTGCCGTCGTCGAAGGTCTCGACGCGACTCACGCCGCGTGCCGAGTACGAGCGGAACTGGCGGGTCTCGCCGAGGTAGGGCAGTTTGTAGTCGCCTGGCCCGTCGCAGGCAGAGAGGCCCCAGATGTTCGGGCCGTAGCCGCGCCAATCCATCGGATTGCGGATGGCGTAGGCGCGCTGCGCGAGCGTCGCGCGGCGGCTGTTCTCGAAATAATCGATGCCCTGCGGCCACATGAACTCGTCCTTGATGCCGCGGTAGTCGATCCAGATCGCGCTGAACTGGTGGCCGAACATCGGGCCGAAAGTGAGATGCGTCTGTCCTTCGAGCGTGCCCCAGTGCCGGTAGTAGTTCGACGTGAAGGACACCCACGCGCCGGGCGACGGCGGGTGCGTGGGGCTGCCGAGCGCCAGCACGTAGACGATCATGCCTTCGTTGTAACCGCGCCAGTCGTGGATGTTGAACTGCTGCTCCGGGCTCCACGACATGCGGATGTCCGGGAAGTGTTCGATGGACCAGGGCCAGTTCACGCGGCCGTAGAGATCGTCCGCCACCTTGCGGATCGCCACCTCGTCCGGATGGTCGCCCTTGAAATAACCGGCGACGAAGAGCACGCCCGCGATGAACAACGCGGTGTCGACGGTCGACAGCTCGGAGTTGCCGTAGCGCAAGCCCGTCCTGAAGTTGAGGAAGTGGTAGAAGAACCCCTGGTAGCCGGCGGTGCTCGACGCCTCGGGACCTTGGGGCAGCTTGAACAGGAATTCGAGCGTCAGCTTCACGCGGTCGCGCGCCTGCGCGTGGGTGATGTAACCGCGCTCCGCGCCGATCGCGTAGGCGTTGAGCGCGAAGCCGGTGGCCGCGATGCTGGCGAACGGCGCCTTCGGCCAGCGGTCGGGTACGAGGCCGGTCTCGGGCTCGGCCGTGTCCCAGAAGTAGTTGAAAGTGCGTTTTTCGATCTCGTCGAAAAACGGGTCGAGCGTGTTGAGCGGTGCGATCGGCGCCACCTTCACCACCACGGGATCGAGCTGCGCGGGCGGCGTCTTGCAGCCGCTGAGCGCCCACGCTGCGGTTCCGCCCAGAAGTAGTGAGGCTTCGCGTCGATTCATGCCGCAGCGGGGGCCCGGCAATACTTGTCGATGAACTGCTCGTGCATCGGCATCGCCGCGACACAGCTCGCGATCACGCCGCGCACGCTGTTGCCGAGCTTTTCGAGGTCGGCCTGGGAAACGGCGTCGACCAGCGGGTGATAACGCGTGGGCACGATGCGTTGTCCGATCATCACCTGCACCCAGCTCGTGAGCGCAAACATTTCGTCTGCCTCGCGAAAGAAGCGTCCGCTGTCACGAAATAGCGCGACCTTCCGGGCGAGCGAGTCCGGGATGGACATCGTGCCGCAATATTTCCAGAACTCCGTGTCGCGGCGCTCGGTGGCGTTGTAATGCAGGATGAGGAAATCGCGGATGCGCTCGATCTCGAACGCGGCATCGGCGTTGTACTTGTCCTGCAGCAACGGGCTCATGTGACGGTCGGGCAGCATGCCGATGAGCCGCGCGATGCCGGACTGGATGAGATAGATGCTCGTGGATTCGAGCGGCTCGAGGAAGCCGCTCGCGAGTCCGAGGGCCACGCAGTTGCGATTCCACATCTTGCGGCGACGGCCGGTGACGAAGCGAAGCAGGCGCGGTTCTGCGAGCGGACGTCCGTCGAGATTCGCGAGCAGCACCTGCGCCGCTGCGTCGTCGCTCGTATGGGCGCTCGAGTAGACGTGGCCGTTGCCGGTTCGATGCTGCAGCGGAATGCGCCATTGCCAGCCGGCAGCGCGCGCCGTCGAGCGCGTGTAGGGTGTGGCCGGCGCGGTTTTCTCGGTAGGCACGGCGAGGGCCCGGTCACAGGGCAGCCAGTGGGTCCAGTCGTCGTAACCGGTCTTGAGTGCCTGCTCGATGAGCAGGCCGCGAAAACCGGAGCAGTCGATGAACAGCTCGCCCTCGATCTTCTGGCCACTCTTGAGCCTGACGGACTCGATGAAGCCGTTCCCGGAGTCGAGCGTCACGTCGACGACCTGGCCTTCGATGCGCTGGACACCGCGAGCCTCGGCGTAACGACGCAGGAATTGCGCGTACAGGCCGGCGTCGAAGTGATACGCGTACGCCACCTGCGCGAGTGGCGATCCCGCCGGTACATCGGTGGCGCCGGACATGAACTTGCCGGAAGGGCAGGCGGCCGCGTTCAGGGAATATTCGTCGAGAGGATGCGCTTTGCCCTGCAGGTGCAGCTTCGTCCAGTACTGCATGAACGGCAGTGAGCGAAAGTCGTGGCCGATCGTGCCGAAGCCATGCACGTAGCGATCACCGAGCCGCGCCCAGTCGACGAACTGGATGCCGAGCTTGAACGTGCCGCGCGTGGCACGCACGAATTCCACCTCGTCGATGGCGAGGGAAGTGTTGAAGGAGCGCAGGTGCGGGACGGTGGCTTCACCGACACCGACCGTGCCGATCTCCTCGGATTCGACCAGCTGGATGGAGACCGGATATTCGATGGCGCGGGCCAGGCCGGCCGCGGCCATCCAGCCTGCGGAACCCCCGCCGACGATCACGATGCTCTTGAGTCGCGCGTCTGACACGCTGCGATTGTGGCAAAGATCACCCGCGCCGACAGCTCAAATGCTGCCGGCGCGGGCGGGAGGCTCAGAACTTCACGCCGAACGACGCTCGCAACGTCCGCGGGAAGCCCGTGATGTTGCCGTCCGGGTTGTAGCGGCTGCCCGTCCGGCGTCCATCCGGGAGATTCGGTTCGGCGAGGAAGTCGACGAGGTTGTCCTCGTTCGTCACGTTGAGCACGTCCAGGCGCAGGTACATCGAGCCCATGTCGCCGAGCTCGAAGTTCTTCGTGAATTGAAGGTCGAGCGCCTGGTAGCCGGTGCCACCGACGTTGTCCACGAACGGTGTGCAAGCCGCGCCGTCCGGATAGAAGACGCCGCTGCCGCCCGTGTAGCACGACTCGAACCAGCTCGGGATCGGCGAGGACCAGGTAAATTTGCCCGCGAGCTGCATGCCCCACGGGAGTTCGTAATTGCCCGACGCGACGAAGCGATGCCTGGCGACCTTGTCCGACTGGATCATCGAGTACGCACGAACCAGCGACTCCGAGAACGAGTAACGGTCGCTGTTGTTCATATCGGCATCCGTATAGGTGTACGCAACGGTCGCGCCCCACTTGGACTCCGTGGTGAAAGGTTTCTCGGCCGAGAGCGCCACCTGCGTGCTCTCGGACTCGAGGCCGTTGTAGCCGATGAGCAGAACGCCCGCGAGACCCGGGGGCGAGTTACCCCAGGGCTGGCCGCCGTTCTGCCAGTAGTCCCCGTTCGGGTAGCGATTCGCCAGCGAGAAGGCGAAGCCGTCCTTGCTATGGATGCGCGACACCGAGGCGCTCGTGTTCCAGTCGCCAACCTTGTTGCGCATGCCGATGCTGTACTGGTCGGAGTACGGCACCTTCATGTCGTTGTTCATGATGTTGGTTTCACCGACCGAACCGGCGAACTGGGCGATGAGCAGCGACGGATCCGTCAGGTAGGCCGGGTCCCACGCAATGCAGTTCACGTTGGTGAGCTGGTCGCAGTCGTGCGCCGGATCGGTGCCTTCCAGGTCGAAATCCACGGTGGTCGTCGCCAGCGCGAACTTGTTCTGCTCGAGCTGGAGGTAGTCGTACAGCGTGCGGTCGTATGCGCGGCCCGCGCCGCCGAACAACACGTGACGCTGATCGCCGCCGAAGTCGTAGCTGAAGCCAAGTCGTGGCTGGAATGCGCCCTTGTAGACCTCGCGGTCGTTGCCGTCCGAGAGGTAGTCGTCGATGTTTATCGCGACGTTCGGATCATCCGACGCGTTCAGCGTATCGCGGTACGGCGTATCGGGCACGCCGTTGTTATCCGTGTCGACCAGGGTGTTCAGCGAATTGATCAGGAACTCTGGTGTTTCGAAATCGAGATACGACGGATTCCACTCGAGGTCGTAACGCACGCCGAGGTTCAGCGTGAGCTTGTCGTTCACCTCCCAGTCATCCTGGAGAAAGATGCCGAGCTGCTTGTCATCCGAGGTGACCGTGCCCGAGAAGCCGGCGACGGGCAGCGAGAACACGGCCCGCCACGGAGTGGCACCGAGGCTGGTGGGCGTCACGTGATACGAGAAGACCGGGTTGTTCTGCACCGCATCGGCCGCCGTGAGCTCCACGTCCTTGTACTTGATGCCGGCCTTGATCGTGTGATCGCCGGCGCCCCAGGCGAGGTCCGTGAACGTGATCGTATTGCCGATCGACCAGCCCTTCTGGCCCTTGTTCTGGCCGGCTCGCGGGTCGGCGCCATTGAGGGTGATGATGGGCTGATCATTGTTGGGCGCTTCTTCGAACGTGTACCTGATGCCATTCTGGTCCGCATTGCGGACGTGCGGCACGAAGAACGCGTCTTCGTATGTCAGCTCGACTTCGTTGAACCAGCCCTCGCCGCTGTGCTTCCACTGCAGCAGGAATCGATCGTCGTCGTTGTCGGTGTCCACCGCCGCGGACGGCGCGATGCCGGAGCCGATGCCGCTGCCAAACAGGGTTTCCTTGCGCAGCTTCGCGGAGATCTCGAAACGATCGGTGTCGTTCGGTTCATAGTCGACCTTCAGGAAGAACAGGTCTTCCTCGAACTCGATCGACGCGGGCCCGAACAAGGCGTTGACGTCCGCCGGCAACTGCGCGAGGTGGGCCGCCGTCACGTTGGCATTGGCCGGGATGACCGTCACCGGCTGCACATATCGCTTCGCCTCGTAAGTCCCGAAGAAGTGCATCTTGTCCTGCATGATCGGGCCGCCGAAGGCGATGCCGTATTCCTTCGATTCGGACGGAGTCTTGGTGCCGCTATTGCGCTCGGCCGGCGTGCGCGCGCGGAAGTTGTCCGCCGAATAGGTGCCGAAAGCCTGGCCTTCGAACTCGTTCGTGCCGGATCGCGTTTGCGCCGTGATGGCAGCGCTCGAGATCTGGTCGTATTCCGCCTTGTAGTTGGACGTTATGACCTTGTACTCGCCGATCGCAAGCTGGGGAAACGGATTGCCCTGCGTGCCGTCGTTCTGGCCCGACACGCCCGCGCGCACGTAGCCCTTCTGCCCGACGCCGTCGATGTACACGTTGACGCTGTTGGCGCCCTGCGCGCCCGCATTCAGCGACGTGGCACCCTTGCTGTCGACCTGGAACACGATGCCCGGCACCGTGTCGGCGAACTCCAGGAAGTTGCGCGTCATCTGCGGAACGGATTCGATCTGTTGTTGCGATATCGTCGCTCCGATCTCGGAGGTCTTGACCTCGACGAGCCGTCGACCGGTGACCGTGACTTCCTGCATGGGGGCTTCGCCGGGCTCGGCGCCGCCGGCGGCGAGGTCGAGATAGGCGGTGGATGCGACGGTCAACGTCACGACCTGTTCGGTGCCCGGGCCTGCATCGACGCGATACGTTCCAGGCGGCAGACCCGAAAGGGTGTAACTGCCTTCGGCATTGGCCTTGGTGCGGCGCGTGGAACCCGTCGCGACGTTCTTCGCGGTGACGTCGGCACTGGCGGGTGCGTTCCCGCGCAGCGTCGCGTCCGCAGATTGGGACCAGCTGACTGTCGGCGCCGCGAGGACCGACGCAATGGCAGCGCCGATCAGCGATCGTGGAAAGTGATTCATGAAACAACCCCTCAATGTTGTGTCGTGACGTCGCGGAAATTGCGCGCGGGTTGCAAGCCACCGGGCGCGGCGCACGTCTAGTTCTGTGGTGACATTGTTACACCGACGCGGGGTGGCCCACAAAACCCTGAAGGGTTTGTAATGTAGGCGCGCGTCCCGCGACGGCGCGGGAATCGTCCGACACTCGCAGGTTAGTTAGGCCAGAGTGAGCGCTACCATTGCGCTTTCGCGGTGCGTCGTGCCGCGTGCGGCGCGTCGACCAGCGTCAATGTGACCGCGAGACCCTGCGAGGAATCGCCGCCCACGAGAAATTCGTGGCGTCCAGGCATCAACGTCCAGTGATTTTCCGGATCGAGCGTCGCGAGCGAAGATGCCGGCAGGCGAAACTCAACGGCGACCGACTCACCCTTGCGCACTGGCACGCGCCGGTAGGCGATGAGACGTTTGCCGGTGACCGAGCGCGCGACTTGAGGGCGCGCGTAGACCTGCACGACCTCATCGCCATCGCGTGTCCCGGTATTCGCGACGCGCACGCGGATGGTGAGCGCGTCGTCGCGGCCGAGCTCCGCCGGCAGCTCGAGCGCCGAATACGCGAAGCGCGTGTAACTCAGGCCGAAACCGAAAGGCACGAGTGGCGCGTCGGATTCGTCCAGCCAATGCGCCTTGTAGTCGCCGCGCTCGGGGATGTTGGGCCGGCCGTTCGGCGGATCGTAGTGGTGGATCGGCAGCTGACCCACGCTGCGTGGCCAGGTCACGGGTTCCTTGCCGCCGGGATTGACATCGCCGAACAACACGTCGGCAATCGCAGGACCGCCTTCTATCCCGGGGAAAAACGCGTGCAAAACCGCGCGCGGGCGTTCGAGCAGCTCGGGCACGGCGAGAGCGCGCCCCGTCAACAGCACCACGACCACCGGTTTGCCGCTCGCGATCAACGCGTCAACCAGCGCCTGCTGCCGGCCGGGCAGATCGAGCCGGGAGCGGTTCTTCGCTTCGCCGCTCATCGTCTCGCGCTCGCCGACCACCGCGATCACCAGGTCGCTTTGCTTCGCGGCGGCCACGGCGGCGGCGATACGCGGTTCGTCGCCAGCGACGGCGACGCCGCGTGCGTCGAGCGCCACGCCCTCGCGAAAATCGATGCTGACGCGCGCCGCGCCGCGCAGCGCGCGCGCCTTCAGTGCCGCGAGCACGCTGACCGCATCTTCCGCGCGGCCGCGCGCATGCCACGGGCCCAGCATGTCGGCCGGCGCATCCGCGAGCGGTCCGGTCACGAGAATGCGGCGCGCGTTGCCGATGGGCAGCACGCCATCGTTCTTCAGCAATACGATCGACTTGCGCGCGATCTCGAGCGCCGCCGCGCGATGCGCGGCGGACACACGCACCTGGCGTTCCAGGTTCTCCGGCACGTACGGGTTGTCGAACAGTCCGAGCCTGCGTTTGAAGGCGAGCGCGCGCAGGACTTCGCGATCGATCTGCGCCAGCGTGACCTTGCCCTCCGAGACCGCGCGCGCGAGCTGCGCGTAGTAGACGCCGTCTTCCATGTCGACGGTCATGGTGCCGTCGCGCAGCGCCTGCACCGCGGCATCGAGATCGTCGGCCGCGGTACCGTGATGACGCATTTCAGTAATAGCCGCGTAGTCGGAGACGAGCACGCCGTCGAAGCCGAGCTCGCCGCGCAGCACGTCCTGCAGGAGATGTTTGTTGGCCGACAGCGGCACGCCGCCGCTGCCCGTCGTGAACGCCGGCATCACGGACGGCGCGCCGGCCTGCACGCCCGCGATGAACGGCGGCAGATGGAACTCGCGGATCGCGCGCTCGGAGAGATCGACGTACGCGTAGTCCTTGCCACCCTGCGAGGAGCCATAACCCAGGTAGTGCTTGAGGCAGCTCGCGACGCCGAAATCCGCGGGCGCGGGCGTGCCCGGCAGTCCCGCCAACGAGCGATGGAAACCCTGGACCGTGGCGACACCGTAGTCGCTCGATACCAGTGGCGACTCGCCGAAGGTTTCGACGACGCGACCCCAGCGCGGATCGGCCGGGTGGTCGAGCATCGGCGCGAACGTCCAGCGCTGTCCGTGCGAGTAACCCTCGAGCCCCGCGATGCCCGCGGCGCGGCGCGCATCGTTCGCGTCCCAGGTGGCGGCGAGTCCCAGCGGCACGGGGAACACGGTCCAGTAGCCGTGGATGATGTCCGTGGACATGACCACCGGAATGCCGAGGCGCGATTCCTTCACCGCGATGCGCTGGATGCGATTGACGTCCGCCGCCGACCACTCGAATGCCGACATCTGGAAGCCGATGCCGCTGCGCGCCAGCTCCTCGGCGGATATCTGCGGGCGGCCGGCCGAGTCCGGGCCGGTCATGGTGCCCTTGCTGAGCAACATGAGCTGGTTGATCTTTTCCTGCAGCGTCATGCGTTGCACCAACGCGAGGTCGCGCGGGTCGGGCGCGGCGCGTGCGACGGTGACCAGGAAGAGCGCGAATGCGCAAACAAACAACCGCGCGTGAGTCGCGCGGGCAAGCAGCGTGTTCATGGGCGCGGATTCTAGGCCAGCCATCGCCGGGACGCCCTCCCGGTGCGCTTGTCGGAGGCGGCTTACTTCGCGCGTGCCGCTCTGTGCCTATTTCGCGCGTGCCGCTCTGTTCCTATTTCGCGCGTGCCGCTCTGTTCCTATTTCGCGCGTGCCGCGCGAAGCATCGTGAAGGCTGCGTACAGCACCACGATCACGACCAGCCAGCGCAACCAGTCGAGCGACAGCGACTTCACGACGAACGCGGCGATCAGCACGGCCGGGATGCCGCCGAGCGCGAGGCCGATGGCGGCGCGTACGTCGTAACTGCCCGCCTTGATGAAGCGCAGGCCCGCGACCGGCATGAGGAAAGCGCAGGAGCCCATCATGATCGGAAACGCCGCGATCGGATTCATGCCGAGCAGGCTCACGAGAATGAGGCAGGGCGCGTACAGGCCCACGCCGAGCGTCATCAGCGCGCCGAGCACGAAGTTGCAGGCAATCGCGACGAAAAGCAGCGGCCCGCGCAGCGCCGTAGCGTCGCCGCCGGCCGGGATTGCGCCGACGATGCCGAGCACGAACAACGTCGCCGCGACCAGCAGCGCGACGCCCATGCCGATCTGGATGGCGCGGCGCGGCAGCTTCGCCACGATGCCGGAGCCGATGAAGGCGCCGGCCACCGCGGCGGCGATGAGCGTGATCAGCGTGAGCGGATCGACGCTCACGGCCGCGATGAAGATCAGGGCCTGCGCGACCGTCGGCAGGGCGTGACCCGTGTTGAGCGTGCCGGGAATCTTCTCGTCGGGCACGAGCTTGAACAGTTTGAACACCGAGGTGGTCGGCGCGAAGGAGCCCACGCCCAGGGTGTCGAAGAAATTCGTGACGAAGCCCGTGATTGTCTGGACCAGTCCTGGCCTGAAACCGGCGCCTCCCGCGCCATTGGCCTCTGGCGCGCCTGCGGCGCGACGTTCGATCACGATCCAGCGCCCTATATAAAAGAGCGCGAGGAGAACCAGCAGTCCCAGCAAGACTTGCGCGGCAAGACTCATGTTCATCGATTCTTCTCCCTCAAAAACGACGCAGATCGAACGCGGCGAGATCCGGCCGCGGCCGGCCCACCACGAGATCGGCCATGGCCTGCGCGGTGACGCCGCTCAACGTCAGGCCGATGTGCTGGTGCGCGAACGCGTAGAACAGGTTGGGCAGGTGCGCGGCGCGACCCAGCGCCGGCAGATAGTCTGGCAGCACCGGTCGAGGTCCGACCCAGGATGGCGGTGATTGATCGCAGGCATAGCCGAGCGCCGTCACCTGCTCGCGCAGCCACGCGGGCTTGCGCGGATCGGCGGGCGCGTCGGTGCCGGCGAATTCCATGAAGCTCGTGGCGCGCACGCGCCCGGTCATCGGCGTCACCAGGATGTTGTCGTTGTAGAGAACCGGCGCGTCGACCAGCGGCGTGGCATGCGGCATCTGCACGTGGTAACCGCGCGCGGCTTCGAGCGGCACGCGGAATCCGAAGGGTGTGAGCAGCGGCGCGGACCATGCGCCCAGGCACACGACCACGGTGCCGGCGAGCACGGCATCCGCATCGGTGGTGATCTCGAACCCCGTCCCGCGCGCGCGCAACTCGCGGACTTCGCGTTGCAGGAATCCGGCGCCATGGCGCGCGGCGGCGGTGGCGAACGCCCGCACCACCTCGAGTGGATCGAGCACGTGCGCGCACTTCGGAAACCACAGGCCGGTCGCGATGTCGGCGCGCGCGGCCGCGCGCACCTTCTCGACGAGGTCGGCCGGCGCGGGCTGCGTCGGCACCTCGAGCTTTTCCATGGCTTCGGCCTGCTCACGGGCGCGTTCGTGCACCTTGCCGCCCAGCCACATTTCATAGTGGCCGTGCTGGCGGATCAGGTCCGGGCGGCCGGCATCGGTGAGCAATCCGACCAGCGCCGGCACCGCCGGGCGCACGAACGGCGCGAGATGCCGCGTATTCGCCTGCCGCCGGAATGCGGCGGCCGCGAAGCGCACCGCCCAGGGGGAAAACTTCAGCAGCCGGCGCGCGGGTATGTCGAGCACGCCGCCGGCGGCGACCAGCTGCCGCCAGAATCCGAACAGCAACCGCGTGGAGGGCAGGGGCTCGACCAGCTCGGTCGCGATGTGGCCCGCATTGCCGAAGCTCGCGCCGCCTTCCCCCGGCGGTGCACGGTCGATGAGCAACACGCGCCGCCCGGTGCGCGACAGCGCGTAGGCGACCGACGCGCCGATGACGCCGGCGCCGATCACCGCGACGGTTTCTTGCCCCTGCATTCGGCTACCGTATACGATCTACGCTCGTAAATGAAGAACTGGCCATGAAACACATCCGCGTCATCGACTCCCACACCGCGGGTGAACCGACCCGGCTGGTGCTCGACGGCGGGCCCGATCTCGGATCGGGTCCGCTCGCGGAGCGCGCCGCGCGTTTTCGCGCCGAGTTCGATCCCTGGCGCTCCGCCATCGTCAATGAGCCGCGCGGCTCCGACACCATCGTCGGCGCGCTGCTGACCGCGCCGCATCGCGCCGACTGCGCGCTCGGCGTCATCTTCTTCAACAACGTGGGCTGCCTCGGCATGTGCGGCCACGGCACGATCGGACTGGTTGCCTCGCTCGCGCACGCGGGCCGCGTGAAGCCCGGCCCGGTGCGCATCGACACGCCGGTGGGACCGGTCGATGCGTTGTTGCGCGAGGACGGCGTGGTGGAAGTGGCGAACGTGCCGAGTTATCGCAGCGCGAAAGGTGTCGGCATCGACGTGCCCGGCCATCGGGCGCGTGACCGGCGACGTCGCCTGGGGTGGCAACTGGTTCTTCCTGGTGGACGCCAGTGGCCGCGAGATCGCGCTGCCGCACATCGAGTCGCTCACGGATTTTTCCTGGCGCGTGCGCCAGGTGCTCAATGCATCCGGCTTTCCAGACGTCGATCATGTCGAGCTCTACGGCAAATCCCACCACCGGGGCCGACGGCCGCAACTTCGTGTTGTGTCCCGGCAAGGCCTACGACCGCTCGCCCTGCGGCACGGGCACGAGCGCGAAGCTCGCGTGCCTCGCCGCCGACGGCGCGCTCGCGGAAGGCGAGCGCTGGGTGCAGGAGAGCGTGATCGGCAGCTCGTTCACGGCGCACTACCGCTGGCTGGATCGGGCTGCGGGACGCATCGCGCCGACGGATCAGCGGCCGCGCCTACGTCAATGCCGAAAGCACGCTGCTGCTCGATCCGCCCGATCCGTTCTGCTGGGGCATCCGATGAACGAACCCTTGATCCGCACGATGAGCGGACAGATCGCGACTCGCATCCGCGAGAAGATCCTCATCGGTGAGTACGCGCCAGGCGCCGCGCTGCTGCAGGATTCGATCGCGGCGGAATTCGGGGTGAGCAAGATCCCGGTGCGCGAGGCGCTGGTCCGCCTGCGCGCCGAGGGACTGATCGACATCGAGGCGCACCGCGGATTCCGCGTGCGCCCGCTCACGGCCACGGAGGTCGACGAGGTGTTCCGCCTGCGACTGACGCTCGAGCCCGCGGCGGTGGCGGAGGGCGCGCGGCTCGCGAACGCTTCTGATCACGACGCAGCGCGCGCCGCGCTGCGTGCACTCGACGCCGCACTCGCGGCACGGACGCTCGGCAACATCGGCACGCTGAACAGCGGCTTTCATCTCGCCTTGATCCTGCCCCGCGCGCAGCCGGTGACCTTCGAAATCCTGTCCCGGCTGCACACCCTCTCGCAGCGCTACGTACGCATGCACCTGCTGCCGCCCGGCCGCATGCGCCGCGCCACGCGCGAACACAACGCGCTGTTCGCGGCCTGGGCCAAGGGGGACAGCCGGGGAGTACGCCGGCTGACGCAGCGCCATATCGAGGAGACGCGCGACGAGTCGCGGCCTTCCTGGCACCGGGCCAGAACCCAGGGCGCGGAACTGCCGGCGGTCGCGCCGGTCCGATACGCATATAGAAGAGCGTGGACCCCCAAAATCAATCTAACTCTGTTTTTGAATGGTGCCCGGGAGAGGACTCGAACCTCCACGATGTTACTCGCTAGTACCTGAAACTAGTGCGTCTACCAATTCCGCCACCCGGGCAGGGTGCGAAGGGAGGCGCAATCTACGGATCGCCGTGGGGACTGTCAATTTCGGTGTGGTCGTCACCGGCGCGTCGCTGAATATCGCCCGGGCTCGCCGCATCGCGGCGGCGCACCGAAGTGACGGCGTCGTCGAGTCCCAGCTCGCTGCAGCGAGCCATATCGGCCGGGCTCGAGCGTCACGCAATTGCCGGTGAAATCCTCGTCCGTGCACAGCACCCAGGCGCCCTTTTCGATGACCACCGACGAGGCGCGATCGTTGAAATTCATGCTTCCCAGTTGCCGCAGGTCGATGACGACGTTGAGCGGGCGACCCTGGAAATCGCCATCGGCTGTACAGGGTGAGGTCGGCGGCCCGGGCAGCCGACGCCAGCGCGCAGACGGCGAACACACACGACTTGTGCCGTTTGTTCATGGCGACACTTCCGGTACTGCGAGCATTCTCGGCGAACCGCGCGGCGCGCTGTCTGTCGGAACACGACACTGCGCGCGGGAGTCGTCCGATGAATCCGCCGCAGTTTGCGGGTATATGCGTAGAATCCGCGTACTTTGAAACGACAAAATGGCAAGCGCGGCCGCCGTGCAAGAGTCCGCGCACACCCATAACATCAACCCGGCGCATCGCGCGCACCCTGTCCTCCGGGCCACCACAAGAGTCGCCGAAGGCGTCGTGAGCGCGAACCGCGCCGGCTTCGGCTTCGTGCGCATCGAGGGCCAGGAAGAAGCCGTGTTCCTGCCGCCGCCGCAGATGGCCGGCGTGATGCACGGCGACCGCGTCCGCGTCTCGGTCGAGCGCGGCCGCGACGGCCGCTATTCCGGGCGGCTGGAAAAAGTCATCGAGCACGCCACCAAGGCGTTCGTCGCGACGCTCGAGGTTCACGGCCGCACCGCCTTCGTGACCGCCGCCGACCGGCGCATCGGCATGCGCTGCCTCGTGCCGCCCGACGAGCTCGGCGGCGCGCGCCATGGCGACTGGGTCATCGCGGCCGTCACCCGTTATCCCGGGGCGGGTTCGACTCCGCCGCAGGCGCGGATCCTCAAACGTCTCGATCCCGAGAAGCCGGTGGAGCTGGCCTGCGAAGCGGCGATCGCGCGCTTCGATCTGCCCCAGGAGTTTTCGCCCGAGGCGATCCGCGAAGCGGAGGCCTATGGCAGCGAAGTGGACCCGGCCGAAGCCGCGAAACGCGTCGACCTGCGCGGACTGCCGCTGGTCACGATCGATGGCGAAGACGCCAAGGATTTCGACGACGCGGTGTACGCCGAGCCGCATGCCAAGGGCTTCCGGCTCATCGTCGCGATCGCCGACGTCAGTTACTACGTGCGTCGCGGAACGGCGCTCGACGCCAGCGCGCGCGAGCGCGGCACCAGCGTGTACTTCCCGACGCGCGTGATCCCGATGCTGCCGTTCGCGCTGTCGAACGTGTTGTGCTCGCTGCAGCCGCACGTCGACCGGCTGTGTTTCGCGGCCGACATGATCGTCTCGAAGACCGGCGTGTTGCTGGAGGCGCAGCTTCTATCCCGGCGGTCATGCGGTCGGCGCATCGGCTCACGTACACGCAGGCGTTCGCGGCGCTGTTCGACAGCGAGCCCGAGGCGCGCGCCGAGCTCGGCGCGCTCACCGACAAACTGCTGCCGCTGGTCGACGTCTACCGGGCGCTGCTCAAGGCATCGCCACAAGCGCGGCGCGCTCGAATTCGACGCGGCCGAGGCGGAGTTCGACATCGATGCCGCGGGCCGCATCCAGCGCGTGTACATGTACGAGCGCAACGAGGCGCACAAACTCATCGAGGAGTGCATGATCCTCGCGAACGTCGCGGTGGCGCGCGAGCTCGAATCGCGGCGCATCGGCACGCTGTATCGCGTGCACGGCAAGCCCGAGGAGAAGAAGCTCAAGGTGCTGCTCGAAACGCTCAACGCGCTCGGCGTCGCGGCGGAGCTGCCGGAAGACGTGAGCCCGCGCGATTTCCGTGCCATCACCGACCGGCTGGGGCACGACGAGCGAGCGGCCCTTCATCGAGTCGCTGATCGTGCGGTCGATGCAGCAGGCCGTCTACCAGCCGCAGAACATCGGCCACTTCGGCCTCGCGCTGGCGCACTACGCGCACTTCACGTCGCCGATCCGGCGTTATCCGGATCTCGTGGTGCACCGGACGCTGCGCTCGCTGCTGTCGGACACCGATGCCTACGGCATGCGTTACGACGGCGCGGGAGCTCGCGCTCGCCGGCACCGAGCTCACGCGCTCGAGAAACGCGCGGACGAATCCGATCGTTACGTGTGCCTGGCTCAAGTGCGTGTACCTGCGCGATCGCATCGGCCAGACTTTCGAAGGGCTCATCACGACGGTCGTGGAATTCGGCGCCTTCGTGCAGCTCACGGCCGTGGGCACCGACGGGCTGCTGCACATCGACAACCTGCGCGACGACGAATACGTCATGGAGGCGGGTGGACGCGCCTGGGTCGGCCGCAACAGCAAGCGCCGGCTGTCGCTGGGCGCGCGCGTGCACGTGATCGTCACCAGCGTGAATCCGATCGAGGGGCTGGTGGACCTGGCGCTGGTCGAAGTCGAGCCCGACCCGCGCCGCGCACCGCGCAGCCGGCATCCGCAGCGTTCGCCGCAACGAGCGGCCCCAGCCGCGCAGCCGAAGCGCCGCAGGCAGGAGAAGTAGTTTGACGCGAGAAGGTCTATGGACTGCACGCCGTGCGTGCATTGCTCCTGCGACAGCCGAGCGCATCACCCAGTTGACCGTCGCGGAGCAACGCTCCGACCCGCGCGTGGCGGAAATCCAGTCGCTGGCGCAAAAGGCGGGCAAACCCGTCAAACGTGCGCCGCCGGCCACGTTCAAGCAGTTGTTCGGCGACGCCGTGCACCAGGGCGTGTTCGCCGAGGTGCAGCCGCTGCCGCCCTGGCACGAAGAAGAGCTGATCGCGGGCATCACCCGGCGCCTCGAAACGAAGGCGGGTGCATGCCGCCCTTCGTGCTGGTGCTGGACGGCGTGCAGGATCCCCACAATCTGGGTGCCTGCCTGCGCACCGCGGACGCCTGCGGCGCGCTCGCCGTGGTGATTCCGAAGGATCGCGCCGTGCAGTTGAACGCCACGGTCAGCAAGGTGGCGGCCGGCGCGGCGGAAACGCACGCCGCTCGCGGTGGTCACGAATCTCGCGCCGGACGCTGCGACTGCTGAAGGAGGCGGGTCTGTGGATAGTCGGCGCGGACGCCGAGGCCCCAAAGCTCGCGCAGGACACCGATCTCGGCGGACCGGTGGCGCTGGTCATGGGAGCGGAGGGGTCGGGCTTGCGGCAACTCACGCGCGAGACCTGCGACCTGCTGGTCCGCCTGCCCCAGTCCGGCACGGTCGAAAGTCTGAACGTCTCGGTGGCCGCCGGAATGCTCCTTTATGAAGCGGTCCGGCAGCGCGGGATTGGTCGTTAGGGCCGCCGCGGCGGGAACTGTTCACACATTCTGGGCAGCCGGCCACAGGAATACAGTTGACATCTTATTTGAAAAGGCCAAGCTACTGCGGCTCCACACATAACAGCAGCAAACCCGCGTAAGCGAACAAGAAAAAGGGATGGCAATCGAGTCTGAACTGGATTCGCTGGCGAAGCCGTTAACGGCCGACAACCCCTGTGGCGCCAGCCTGGAAGACACTCAGTTGTTGGCGTCCTTCGACGCCTTCCACCTGTTTGGCCAATCCGTGCAGTTGCCGGAAACGGACTGGCGCGAGCTGAAGGCCAAATCGCTCGAAGCGCTCGAGCAGAGCAAGGACATCCGGCTGCTGGTGCATTTTGCCGCTGCGGCCATGCGCGTCGACGGCTGGCCCGGGCTGCTCGGGTCCATCCATGTTGCGTCGCTCTGGATCAAGGAGCATTGGGATGCGGTTTACCCGCGCATCGATGAAGACGCGATCCTCCGGAAAAATGCGCTCAGCTGCCTGTCCGACCGCATGGCGATCGTGGACGGTGTGCGGCGCACACCCATCATCGAAAACAAGCAGCTCGGCCGCTTCTCGCTGCGCGACATCGAGATCGCGACCGGCAAGCAGGCGCCTGCCGAAGGCGAAACGGCTCCCACGACCGAATCCGAGGTGACGGCCGCCCTGATGGCCGCCCCGCTCGAGGATCTGCAGCCCCTGGAGCAGCAGGTCGCAACCGCGATCGGCGACATCCAGGCGATCGACAGCGCCATGCGCGAATATGGCGGCGCCGCATCGTCACCGGACGTCGACGCCCTGATGGATGCGTTGGGCAGCGTGCGCAAGATCCTGCGCGAACAGCTCGATTTGCGCGGCGCCGCGGCCGCCGATGCGGCCGGCGAGGCCGCCGGTGGCGCGGAAGGCGGCGGCGGCAAGGCGGTCGGTGGTATTAAGTCACGGCAGGACGCAATTCGCGCCATGGACACCATCGCGGCGTATTTTCGTCAAAACGAGCCCTCCAGCCCCGTGCCGATCCTGCTGGATCGCGCCAAGAATCTGGTTGGCAAGAGTTTTCTGGAAGCCCTGCAGGAGATCGCGCCGGAAGGTGTTGCGAGCGCGAAACTTGCCGGCGGTATAAAAGATGAGTGACGTGCCGGCTGGTGCGGGCTCATGTAGATTGCACATCAAGGGTTCTGTTAGGGAGAGGGTCCATGGCCAAGCCGAGCAGTCAGAAATTCATTGCTCGCAACCGCGCGCCGCGCGTGCAGATCGAATACGACGTCGAGGTCTACGGCGCGCAGAAGAAGGTGCAGGTTCCCTTCGTCATGGGCGTCATGGCCGACCTGTCCGGCGACGTCAAGGAACCCCTGCCTTCGGTCGACGACCGCAAGTTCGTCAACATCGACGTCGACAATTTCGACGAACGCATGAAGTCGATGAAACCCCGCGTCGCCTTCAGCGTGCCGAACACGTTGACGGGCGAGGGCAACCTCGCGGTCGACATCACGTTCGAGAGCATGGAAGACTTTTCGCCCGCCGCGGTCGCCCGCAAGGTCGACGCGCTGAACAAACTGCTCGAGGCGCGGCAGCAGCTTTCCAACCTCATCACGTACATGGACGGCAAGGCGGGCGCGGAAGACCTGATCGCGAAGGTGCTCAACGACCCTGCGCTGCTGAAATCGCTGGCCGAGAAGGCCAAGCCGGCCGACGATTCTGGCGAAGCGAAGTAATCGAGGGGACTGAAAATGGCTGAAGCCGAAACAACAGGCAGACGTCGCCGTCGAACGCTCGAGCCGACCAATTCGCCGCGCTGCTGCAGAAGGAGTTCAAGCCGAAGACTCCGGCGCGCACGCGCCGAAGTGGAAAACGCGGTGCGCACGCTCGCCGAACAGGCGCTGCGCGAAACGCACCGTCGTGTCCGACGACGTGGTCGGCACCATCAAGGCGATCATCGCGGAGATCGACAAGAAGCTCACCGACCAGATCAACCTGATCCTGCACCACGAGCGCTTCCAGCAGGTCGAGAGCGCGTGGCGCGGGCTGCACTATCTCGTCAACAACACCGAGACCGACGAGATGCTGAAGATCCGCGTCATGAACATCTCCAAGAAGGATGTCTGCGAAGACGCTGAAGAAGTACAAGGGCGCGGCCTGGGACCAGAGCCCGCTGTTCAAGAAGCTTGTACGAGCAGGAGTACGGCCAGCTCGGCGGCGAACCGTACGGCTGCCTGGTCGGCGACTACTCACTTCGATCACACGCCGGGCGATGTCGAGTTGCTCGGCCAGATGGCGCAGATCGCCGCCGCGTCACACGCCCCGTTCATCGCCGGCGCTGCGCCGTCGCTGATGGGCATGGACTCCTGGCAGGAGCTCGCAAATCCGCGCGACCTCGCCAAGATCTTCTCCGCGCCCGACTACGCCGCCTGGCGTTCGCTGCGCGAAGCGGACGATGCGAAGTACGTCGGCCTCGCGATGCCGCGGTTCCTGTCGCGGCTGCCTTACGGCGCGAAGACGAATCCGGTGGAAGAGTTCGATTTCGAGGAAGACACCGGTGGCGGCGATCACTCGAAGTACACCTGGGCCAATGCGGCGTATGCGATGGCCGTGAACGTCAACCGTTCGTTCAAGATCTACGGCTGGTGCTCGTCGATCCGTGGCGTGGAGTCGGGCGGCGCCGTCGAAGGCCTGCCGGTGCACACCTTCCCGAGCGATGACGGCGGCGTCGACATGAAGTGCCCGACCGAGATCGCGATCAGCGATCGGCGCGAAGCGGAGCTGGCGAATTGCGGCTTCATGCCGCTGATCCACCGCAAGAACACCGACGTCGCGGCCTTCATCGGCGCGCAGTCGCTGCAGAAGCCGACGCGAGTACACGGACCCGGATGCGACGGCGAATGCCGACATCTCGGCGCGCCTGCCCTACCTGTTCGCGAGCTGCCGCTTCGCGCATTACCTGAAGTGCATGGTTCGCGACAAGGTCGGCTCGTTCAAGGAACGCGCCGACATGGAGCGCTTCCTCGGCGACTGGATCAAGGGTTACGTGCTCGGCAACCCCGAGAATGCCGGCGACGACATTGAAGGCGCAGAAGCCACTGGCCGGCGCCGAGGTCAAGGTCGAGGAGATCGAGGGCAATCCCGGGCTACTACGCCGCGCGTTTCTACCTGCGTCCGCACTACCAGCTCGAAGGAGTCAACGTCACCCTGAGCCTGGTATCGAAGCTGCCGTCGCAGAAGCAAGGCTTAGGTAGACGGTCTGCAATCGTCACGGCACAGAATGCAAGTAAAAAGGAAGGAGAATTGTCATGGCTGTTGATATGTTCTTGGAGCTCGAAGGAATCAAGGGCGAGTCACTCGACAAGACCCACAAGGGCAAGATCGACGTGCTCGCCTGGAGCTGGGGCCTGAGCAACTCGGGAACCTTCCACCATGGCGAGCGGTGGCGGCGCGGGCAAGGCGAATTTCCAGGACATCTCGTTCACGAAGTACGTCGACAAGGCGACTCGCGGATCTCATGCTCTGCCTGCGCATACGGCAAGCATGTGGCGAAAGGCAAGACTCATCGTCCGCAAGGCCGGCGAGAACCCGCTCGAATACCTCACGTACAACTTCGACAACATCCTGGTCAGCTCGATCACGGCTGGCGGAAGCGGTGGCGAGGAACGTCTGACGGAAAACGTCACGCTCAACTTCGCCAAAGTGAAAATGGAGTACTGGACTCAGGGCGTCAAAGGCGCCAAGGGCGAGAACGGCAACTTCGCGTGGGACATCCCTGCCAACGCGAAGGCCTGATACGCCTCGTAGTTCGATTGCTCCGTAACGATTGGCGCAACGGCGCGCGTCATGCGCGCGCTGTTCGCGCCGACGTGCTTGCCTGCTGGCGGTTGAAAAATGGGAAAGGCTGAAGACAGTTTTCGTGCCGGCCGGCTCACCGCCAGCCTGGAAGAGCTGCAGGCCGAAGTCCGGCAAAAGCCGGCCGACGTCAAACTCAGGATCTTCCTCGCCCAACTGCTCATGATGATCGGCCAGTGGGACCGCGCGGTCACGCAGCTGTCGGTCATCGGGGAAATGGACGCATCCGCGCTGCCCATGGCGCGGGCCTACCGTTCGGCCATCGACTGCGAGCTGCTGCGCGCCGAGGTATTCGCCGGCAAACGTTCGCCGCTGCTGTTCGGCGATCCGGAGCCCTGGATCGCGGGCCTGCTGCAGGCGCTGATCCTCGACGGCGAAGGCCGTGGCGCCGATGCCGCGAAGCTGCGCACCGAGGCGTTCGAGTCCGCGCCCACCTCGGCAGGCAAGATCAACGGCGAGGCATTCGAATGGCTGGCCGATGGGGATTCCCGCATCGGACCGATGTTCGAAGTCCTGTTGAACGGCGCCTACTACTGGGTGCCCGCGCACCGCGTGCAGAAGATCGTGCTCGACGCGCCTTCCGATGCGCGCGACCTCATCTGGCTGCCGGCGCAATTCACCTGGAGCAACGCCGGCGAGGCGGTGGGTTTCATTCCCAGCCGCTACGCGGGCAGCGAGGCCAGCGCGGACGACGCGATCCGCATGTCCCGCAAGACCGAGTGGCGCGAGCTCGCCGAGTCCTCGTTCGCCGGACTCGGGCAGCGACTGCTGGCGACCGATGCGGGTGAATATTCGCTGCTCGAAGTCCGCGACATCGTGTTCGATCCGCGGGCTTGAACGGCGATGGCCGAACTCAGTCTGCGCGAGCAGTTGCAGCCAGGCCTGCTGGACCGGCTGACCGATGACGAGCGGTTCGTAACACAGATACAGGTTGCGGCGCGCCGCACGGAGCTCGAGCGGCTGCGCATCAAGACATCCGAGCTCGGCGACATCCTCGCGGGCATGGGACTCAAGGCGATACCGGCGCCGGTACCCGGCACCTCCGACGACGAGCATGATTTCTGGTTCGTCGCGGCGGGGCGCTCGGTGGGCCTGCAGCAGATCAAGGAATTCGTCATCAAGCCGCCCGGTGCGCCGGCCGGAGTGGCCCTGAGCACCTTTTGCCGCGTCCAGGGCCGCGCGCTGCTGAATACGCAGACCGAGTCGCTCGACAAGCGGGTCTTCACGATGCGCCGGCTGCGCGATGCCGTGTTCCGCGACATCACCTGGCTGCTGAATTCCATGAGCCTCGATTCGACCGAGGACCTGTCGCGGTATCCGGAAGTGCGAGCGTTCGGTGCTGAACTACGGCATGCCGACGCTCGCGGGGCGGCAGATGAGCTCCATCGATCCGCAACGTACCGCGGAGCGCATCGTCCGCGCGATCGTCGCCTTCGAGCCGCGGCTCAGCAAGGTGCGCGTGAGTCCTGAGCGCCGCACGTACGGAGAGGAAAACTTCGCGGTCGCATTCCAGGTAGAAGCGGACCTGTGGGGGCAGCCGGTGTCCCAGCACATGGTGCTGCGCACCAGCATCGACCTCGATTCCGGCGAGATCCGCGTCAGCGAGGCGGCCGCCAGGTAGGGCCGGCACAGCATGGATCCGCGACTTCTCGATTACTACAACCGCGAACTGCAGTTCATGCGCGAGATGGGCGCGGAGTTCGCGCAGACGTATCCGCGCATCGCGGCGCGCCTCGGCATCGATGGAATCGAATGCGCCGATCCGTACGTCGAGCGGCTGCTCGAGGGTGTTGCGTTTCTGGCGGCGCGCGTGCAGCTCAAGATCGATGCGCGGCACCCCGAATTCACGCAGCACCTGCTGGAGATGGTGTATCCGCATTTCCTGAGCCCGATGCCGTCGTGCGCGCTCGCGGAGTTCGTGCCGGACTTCAAGGACAGCCGCGCTCGAGGCCGGCCTCACGATTCCACGCGGCAGCGAGCGCTGCAGACCCAGGTGGCGCGCGGCGAGCGCACCGCCTGCGAGTTCCGCACCGCCCAGGACGTGACGCTGTGGCCGCTCTCGGTCACCGAGGCGAAGTACATCTCCGGCTCCGGCGCGCTCGCGACCCAGGGCATCGCGGTCGATTCGAAAGTGCGCGCGGCGATTCGGCTGCGCTTCAAGGTCAGCGCCGGGGCATCAAGCTGCGCGCGTTGCCGCTCGATGCGTTGACGTTCTTCATCAAGGCGACGCCCGACATCGCGAGCAAGCTGCACGAACAGGTGCTGGCGAACTGCGTCGGGGTTCTGGATGCGCTCGACCCAGCCGGGCGCGGCCGTGCATTTCCGCGCCGCTGACTCGGTCGAGCCGGTGGGGTTGAGCGACGACGAGGCCCTGCTGCCGGTCACGAAGCTGGCGTTCCAGGGTTACCGGCTGCTGCAGGAATATTTCGCCTTTCCCGAACGCTTCCTGTTTTTCCGCCTGCGCAGCCTGCTCGAGGCGGTCAAGACCTTCGAAGGCGACGAGTTCGAGATCTACATCGGGCTCGATCGCATCCAGACCAGCCTCGAGAATGCCCTCGACGCTCGCAGTTCCGGCTGTTCACCGCGCCGCTGATCAATCTCTTCACGAAGGAAGCCGATCGCCTGCACGTCACGCCGTTCGAGACCGAGCACCACGTGCTGCCCGACCGCAATCGGCCCATGGATTTCGAAGTCTTCTCGATCGAGAAGATCAAGGGCATGGGCGCCGGCGGCGAGAAACAGGTGGAGATCGCGCCGTTCTATTCCGTCAACCACCGCACCGCGCAGCAGCGCCGAGCGGGCCTACTACACCGTGCAGCGCCGCCAGCGGCTCTATTCGAACCGCCAGCAGCAGGACGGAGCGCGCGCCAGTTACATCGGCACCGAGTGTTTCGTGTCCGTCGTGGACTCGAAGAACCGGCAATGGACCGGCGATTTCCGCCAGCTCGACGTGCAGACGCATGTGCACCAACCGCGACCTGCCGATCCAGATCTCCATGGGCAAGGGCCGCACGGATTTCGTGCTGGTCGGCGCGGCGCCCCTCGAGGCGATCCGTTGCATCGCCGGTCCCGACCTACCCGCGCCCGTCACCCGCGTTCGGCGACACGGCCTGGAAGCTGATCAGCCATCTGACGCTCAACTATCTTTCGCTCGCGGATACGAATCCGCAGAACGGCGCCGAGCTGCTGCGCGAGATGTTGTCCCTGTACTCCGACGCCAACGACGTGGCGATGAACCGGCAGATCGACGGCGTGCGCAACATCGCGCATCGCCCGGTAGTCAGGCGCATCCCGATCAAGGGTCCCATCAGCTACGGCCGCGGGCTCGAAATCGACATCACGATGGACGACAACGCCTTCGAAGGCACCGGCGTGCTGATGCTCGGCGCGGTGCTCGAGCGGTTCTTCCCGCGATACGTCTCGATGAATTCGTTCACACAACTGCGCCTGCATTCGCAGAAGCGCGGCGAGGTCAAGCAGTGGCCGGTCCGGCTGGGCAATCGACAGATCTTGTAGCCGCGCTCGCGACGCTGCAGGAAAAGCCGTCGCGGTTCACGCTGTTCGCGGCGCTGCGCCTGCTCGAGCAGAGCCACGCGGCCCAGCCGCGCCTGGGCGAATCGCGCAAGGTCGCGGACGAGGCGATCCGGCTCGGCCAGCCGCCCTACCTGATTTTCGCGCCCGCGGAGGTCGAGAGCTTCCAGCAGAGGAGGGCGCATCCCGCCCGGTGCTGATGCAATACACGTTCGGATTGTTCGGCCCCAATGGCGCGCTGCCGTTGCATCTCACCGAGTTCGCGCGCGAGCGCGAACGCCAGCTCGACGATCCGACGGTCAAGGATTTCGTCAACACGCTGCAGCACCGCATGATCGACGCTGTTCCACCGTGGCTGGGCGAACAGCGATCCCGCGTCGAACTTCGATCGGCCGGATCAGGATCGCTTCCGCACCTACCTGGGCGCGTTGATCGGCATCGCCGGTGAACCGGCCCGCGCGCGCGACGACGTCGTCGACTACGCCAAGCTGCAACGCTGCGGCCGGTATGCGCCGCAGAGCCGCTCGGCCGAAGGGCTCGAGGCGATCCTCGCGGACTATTTCGAACTGCCGATCCGGATCAAGCAGTTCGTCGGCGCCTGGCTGGACGTGCCACGCGATTCGTTTTGCCGGTTGGGCGGCGCGGCGGAGTTCGCCACGCTCGGTGCCGGCGCCACGCTGGGCGCCGCCTCGTGGCAGTGCCAGCACAAGTTCGAGATCGAAATCGGCCCGCTGACACTCGAAGCCTTCGTCGATTTCCTGCCCGGCGCGCGCGGCCTGCGCGCACTGCGGGCGCTGACCCGGTTGTACACCAACGATGAATGGGCCTGGCAGGTGCGCCTGCTGCTCACCGACGTCGCCGTGCCCGGCATGACCCTGGGCAAGGCGGGCCAACTGGGATGGACCACGTGGCTGGGCACCAAGCGCGTGCAGGCCGACGAGGTCGTCTTGCAGGGGGACGACCGCTGGCACGCGTGATCCGACCGATACTGAACGACCACGATTCCGAACGAACAAGCCTGGAGAAAAACAAATGGCAACATCAGCCGCGTAAAGTTGTTCGGGAAGCTCAACAGCCTGGGTTACAAGGCCATCGAAGGCGCGACCGTATTCTGCAAGTTGCGCGGCAATCCGTACGTCGAGATGGTGCATTGGGTCCACCAGATCCTGCAGCTGCCGAATTCGGACCTGCACTGCATCGTGCGCGGCTTCAACATCGACGCGTCCCGCCTGGCGCGCGACATGACGCGAGGCGCTCGACCGCCTGCCGCGTGGCGCAACGTCCATCTCCGATCTCTCGTCCCACATCGAGGATCGCCGTGGAGCGCGCGTGGGTTTGGTCGACGCTGAAGTTCGGCGAGTCCCAGGTCCGCACGGGTCACGTCATCGTCGCGATGCTCAAGACGCCGAGCTGCGCAACGTCCTGTACGGCGATCTCGCAAGGAATTCGAACAGGATCAAGCCGACACGCTGACCGACGACTTCGACAAGATCTGCGCCAAGTCGCCCGAGGCGAGCATGCGCGCGCAGCGACGGCACCGCAGTTGGGCGCGCAAGCCGCACCCGGTGAAGCCAGCGACGCGATGCGCGCCGGCCGCACATGGGCAAACAGGAAGCGCTCAAGCGCTTCACCGTCGATCTCACCGAGCAGGCGCGCAAGGGCAAGCTCGATCCCGATCGTCGGCCGTGACGAGGAGATCCGCCAGATCATCGACATCCTGATGCGGCGCCGGCAGAACAATCCGCATCCTCACCGGCGAGGCCGGCGTCGGCAAGACCGCGGTGGTCGAAGGTTTCGCGATGAAGATCGCGTCCGGAGACGTGCCGCCGCCGTTGCTGGATGTGGAGCTGCGCACGCTCGACGTCGGCCTGCTGCAGGCCGGCGCCAGCATGAAGGGAGAATTCGAGCAGCGCCTGCGCAGCGTCATCGAGGAAGTGCAGGCCTCACCCAAGCCCATCATCCTGTTCATCGACGAGGCGCACACGCTGGTCGGCGCCGGCGGCGCCGCGGGCACCGGTGACGCGGCCAACCTGCTCAAGCCCGCGCTCGCGCGCGGCACGCTGCGCACCGTCGGCGCGACGACCTGGGCCGAGTACAAGAAACACATCGAGAAGGATCCCGCGCTCACGCGGCGCTTCCAGGTCGTGCAGGTCGCACGAGCCGGACGAGGACAAGGCGATCCTGATGATGCGCGGCATCGCGTCGACGATGGAAAAGCACCACAAGGTGCAGGTGCTCGACGAGGCGCTCGAAGCGGCCGTGCGGCTCTCGCATCGCTACATCCCGGTCGCGGCAGCTGCCCGACAAGGCGGTGAGCCTGCTCGACACCGCCTGTGCACGCGTCGCCATCAGCCAGTCACGCCGTGCCGCCCGAGGTCGAGGACTGCCGCAAGCGCATCGAGGCGCTCGATACCGAGCTCGAGATCATCGGCCGCGAGACCGCCGTCGGCGTCGATACCGCGGAACGCGCCAAGGTCGCCAACGAGAAGCTCGAGAAGAACAAGGCAGCAGCTGAAAGAGCTCGAGGCGCGCTGGCAGGGCGAGAAGGAGCTGGTCGAGAAGATCCTCGCGATCCGCGGCAAGTTGCGCACCGCCACCGGCAAGGTGGAGGGCGCCGCCGCAGTCACACCGCGGCGCCGGCCGATACGCAGGCGCAACTCGAAGAACTGAAGAAACTCCAGGCGCGAGCTCGCGAAGCTGCAGGGCAGAGAAGCCGCTCGATCCTGCCGACCGTCGATCACCAGGCGGTCGCATCGGTGGTCGCAGAGCTGGACCGGCATCCCGGTCGGCCGCATGGTCAAGAACGAGGTGGAGTCCGTCCTCAAGCTCGCCGACACGCTCGAACAGCCGCATCATCGGCCAGCGCCATGCGCTCGACATGATCGCCAGGCGCATCCAGACCTCGCGCGCCGAGACTCGACAACCCGAACAAGCCGATCGGCGTCTTCATGCTCGCCGGCACGTCGGGCGTCGGCAAGACCGAAACCGCGCTCGCGCTGGCGGAGGCGCTGTACGGCGGCGAGCAGAACGTCATCACGATCAACATGAGCGAGTTCCAGGAAGCGCACACCGTTTCGACGTTGAAGGGCGCGCCGCCCGGGTACGTCGGCTACGGCGAGGGCGGCGTGCTCACCGAGGCGGTGCGCCGCCGGCCCTACAGCGTCGTGCTGCTCGACGAAGTCGAGAAGGCGCACCCCGACGTGCACGAGATCTTCTTCCAGGTGTTCGACAAGGGCTGGATGGAAGACGGCGAGGGCCGCGTGATCGACTTCAAGAACACGCTCATCCTGCTGACCACCAACGCCGGCACCGAGCTGATCATCGAATCTGTGCAAGGACCCGGAGCTGATGCCGGACGCCGGAGGGCATCGCCAAGGCGCTGCGCGAGCCGCTGCTGAAGGTGTTCCCGCCGGCGCTGCTCGGGCGCCTGGTCGTGATTCCTTACTACCCGCTGAACGACGAGATGATCGGCGCGATCGCGCGCCTGCAGCTGGGCCGCATCGAAAAACGCATCCGCGAAAACCACAAGGTGCCGTTCACGTACGACGATGACGGTGATCAAGCTCATCGCGAGCCGCTGCACCGAGCTCGAAAGCGGCGGCCGCATGATCGACGCCATCCTGACCAACACGGTGCTGCCGAAGATCAGCGAGGAGTTCCTGCAGCGCATGGTGGAGGGCAAGACGATCGCCCGCGTGCACGTGAGCGTCGCGGACGGGGATTTCAAGTACGGGTTCGAATAGCCGACACGAGAGGTGACGCACATGCGACTCAGCCTGAAGAAATGTTCCGGGCTCGTGGTCCTGGGGCTCGCGCTGGCCGCGTGTGATTCCACGCCGGGTCCGCAATCCACTGCCGCGGTCGGGTTCGTCTGCGCGCCGCGCGCCGCGGGCGCCGCCGACCTGTCGGGAGAATGGCAGACGTTCGCGGCCGACATCGACGAATGTTCGCTGCGCGGCGCCGACGGCGCGGTTGCGGTGCGCGTGGTGGCGGTGTCGGCCAAAAAATTCTATGCGCGCCAGCCCGACGGCGCCCCCACGGTGGGAATGCCGAAACCGCTGATCGTTTCCGCAACCGGCAAGACGATCGGCCGGCTGCCTTACAACTATCCGGACGATCCGCCTTTTGCATCGGCGCTGAATTTCGAGGACTGGCGCGATGGGTTGCCGCGCAGGATCCGCATCGCCGTCACCGATCCGACGGTGAGCGGCGATCACGAGCTGGCGATGACCTGGGACGAGTCGAAGGGTGAATACGTCGGGGGCGAAGAAAAACAATCGAGGTGAACGAAAATGGCCGACACCGCAAAAGCCGTCGAAGACCTGGCCAAGGCATGTGACGCCGCGTATGCGGCCAACCAGAGCTCATGCAGCAACGCCGTCTGGGACGTGATCAAGGCCGTTCACGATCCGAAGCAGGAGTACCGGCAGGCGAACCAGCTCATCGACTGGATGACGATCAACTGGTCGTCGGTCACGCTGGACGACGGGTTCTCCGCCGCCAACCTGGGTGCCGTGGTCGTGGGTGGCAAGAAGGAAACCACCAATGGTCACGTGATCCTGATCTATCCCGGCGCCAAGATCTTCAACGGCGGCTACCAGTACTTCTGGAAGGCCGGCAAGAAGTACCTGATGATGCCGCGCAAGACCCAGTATCCGCCCTGTCTATCTACCTCGATGGGTTCGTGGCCGGGCGCGCTGAGCTGCGGCGACAAGACAGTGTGGGATCCGTGGGCGAACGACGCGAAGTTCGAGCTGGTGGAGTTCTTCACGCCGAAGTGGCCGCTCACGCCGTGAGCCAGGCGTAGGAGAACGGTTGTTCAGACCCACGCGGCGGCCAGCGGCGCCGCCGGCTCCGCGATCGATTGCATTCGCATCAATCGAACCGCGGCCCGTTTCTCGTGGCTGAGAACGGGCACCAGCCCCAGACCGAGCAGCGTTTCTCCGCCGCGCTCTCCGATCCAGGCCTCGGCGCAGGCCTGCAGCGCGCGATCGTCGCCGTGTCCGCGCACGACCGCGGGAAGCTCCGCGAGCTCGAGCTCGTCGCCGGGTTCCATGTCCCAGCCGCGGGCGACGAAGCCGCGGATGAGCAGCCGGCCCAGGGCGAATGCCGGGTTGCCCCAGAGAAACGACTCGTGCGCCGCCGCGTCATCGAGCTCCTCGAAGGCGAACGAATCGATCGCATCGAACGCCTTGCCATAGGGTAGCCGCGCGAGCACGCGCGGAGCGGCGAGGGCGACCGAGCTGGCGAAGGGTTGGGCGCGCAGCGCGCTCCAGCGCGCGGCGGCCGCGGGATCCGGTTTCCAGCTCGCCGGCGCAGGACTCTCTCCAAAGGAAGTACAGCCGGCGACGCTCGATGCGGCGCCAGCGACGAGGATTGCACCGGCGCGCCGGCACGACGTCCCCAGCACCGAAAGTACGCGCAGGTCTTCATCGCCCGGACCGAATAGATAGTTCCCGATGACGATCGACCAGGGCTCGCCGTCGGCCGCGCGCTCGGCGCGCGCCACGAGCAGCTCGTACGCGGCGGTCTTCCCGGGATCTTCCGGTGAGCGCGCGACGTCGGCGGATAGCGCCTCGATGCCGGCGGCCGCCAGCCACAACTGGATTTCCTCGCCACCCTCGGTTTCATCGAGCAGCGCCCGCGCGCCCCGCCAGGCCGACTCCAGCGCCTGGAATTCCGGTGCATGCAGGATGTTCTTCATCAACATGGCAATCGCGGAATCGACGGACGCGATGTAGCGGCCCTGTTCGGGCGCGATGTCCGCGACGACGTGCGGCGCCACGACGCGGTTGATGAGGTTCTGGATCACGCTGGACTGCGTGGGAGTGGGCGCGGAGGGCTGGCGGCCGCTCGAGCCCAGCAATCGCTCGAACATCTCGCCCTCGGAGCTCGATAACGGCTGCGTGGCCTTGCCGGATTCGAGCATGCCGGCGGCGGTGCCGGCGAAAGTCGCGGCGTTTGAGAGCAGCGCGCGTTTGTCGCGCAGGGCCGCGAAGATTCCGCACTCGCGAAAAATGGCGTCCGGATGAAAATCGTCCAGCGACGAGAAGCCCAGGCGCACGCGGGATTCACCGAGGCCGGGAATCGCGAGCTCGAGTTGCGGCTTCACCGCGGCCATGACGGCATCGAAACTATCCAGATCCAGACGGCGCGCGGTGAACGCTGCCGGGTCGTGCACGACTCCCACGTTGCCGGAGAAGTTGCCGATGATCAGCACGCGCAATGGCTGCTCGCTGTCGCGTTTCGCGGACCGGCGCGGCGGCGTTCCCAGGTCGATGTCCATTCTCACTTGGTAGTGCCTCTCGATTCTTTTTCTGCGAGCATGCTGCCGGGTTCCGCGGTCCACAACAACAAACTTCTCCAGGGCACCAGTGCGCGCCGATACATCGATCATCGAGAAGGCCATCCAGATGCACCAGGCCGGACGCCTGGCCGAAGCCGAGGCGGCCTATCTGGGCCTGCTGCGCACGAGGCCCAACGATGCCGATGCGCTGCATTTTCTCGGGCTGCTGCGCATGCACCAGGGGCGGCGACCGGCCGCCATCGAACTGATCCAGCGATCACTGCGAATACTGTCCACGAATCCACATGCGTGGAACAACCTGGGCAACCTCTTGCTCGCGGAAGACCGCCAGGATGAGTCCGAAGCCGCGTACATGCGCGCGACCCAGCTCAACCCCAAGATGGCCGAGACCTGGTTCAATCTCGGCGTGTTGTTCCGGCGCAAGCGCCGGCCGGAAGATGCGCTCAAGTCGTTTCGCAACGTCCTCGATGCGAACCCGCGTTTTTCGCGCGCCTACGAGAGCCTCGGGTTGTTGCTGTATCGCATGGGACAGCCGACTCACGCGGCCGATGTCTACCGCAAATGGCTGGAGGTCGAGCCCGGAAATCCCGTCGCCCAACACATGGTGGCCGCGACCAGCGGTCAGCAGGTGCCCGAGAGGGCGGGTGATCGCTACGTGGCGCAGGTGTTCGACTCCTTCGCGAACTCGTTCGACCAGAGCCTGAAGATTCTCGACTACGCCGCGCCGCAGTTGCTGGCGTCGGCGATCGCGGAGCGCGTGCAGTTCGGTGAAAACCGGTTCGACGTCCTGGATGCCGGCTGCGGCACCGGGTTGTGCGGCGTGCTACTGCGTTCGAGCGCGAAGAACCTGGTGGGCGTGGATCTGTCCGCCGGCATGCTGGCGAAGGCACGCGAACGGAAAATCTATGACGAACTCATAGAAGCCGAGTTGTGCGCATGCATGCGTGCACATCCCGCGGAGTTCGACATCGTCAATTGCGCTGATACGCTGGTTTACTTCGGCGCGCTCGAGGAGGCCGCGGCCGCGGCCCGCTCCTGTCTTCGGCCGGGAGGATTGTTTGCCTTCACGGTCGAAGCGGAGCCCGAAGGTTCCACCGAGCGTTACCGCATACAGGCGCACGGCCGCTACACGCACGGTGCCGATTACGTCCGCGATGTGGTGCGTGCCGCGGGCTTCGATGATCCCGAGATCGAAGCCGTGGTGCTGCGCAAGGAGCGTGGCCTGGACGTGAACGGCCACCTGGTCATCGCCCGGCTGCCTACTTGAGGCTCTTGATCTCCTCGTGAACCAGCTTGGCCAACAGCTGGCCGGCCAGTTCCTTGGCGGGCAGGCCACGCAGCGGGCGGCTCATGGTTCCGGTTTCCGTCGAGACCTTCATCACGTCGTTCTCGATGAAGTAATAACCGACGTACTTGACGCCGTCGCGCATCATCGAAACCTGGCCGGTTTTTCCATTCGACATCGACAACCTCGCCGCCGGATCGCCACCCGAATCGGGCCCGGGGAACCTTTCGGCCCCGCGCCACGTACCAACGAATCCCGGCAGACACTATCCTTCCGCCCGCCAGCTGCCAATTAACCTTAAAACTAGGAGGTAGTTCGCATTGCTAGGCGGAAAAGATGGTCAACAAAGTGATGCAACTATTGATAAGGACAGTAATTTTTTGTTATTACTGCCAACCTCTCCAGACGGGGCTCCAGGTATGGGTCGTGCGAAAGTAGTCGAATATGACTACTACGAATTTTTGAAGGTGTTGCGTCGCGCCACGGATACGGGCGCGCGGGTCGACAAAGCCGACTCGCGTTGGACGGGCTACATCAAGGACAAGTCGATCAACGAGGTCGCGGCCACCGCTATTGCGAAGCAGAAGTTCGAAAAGGTGGTTCCGGTCATCATCGACGAAGGAAAAGACAGCGACGGCCTGTACTTCTATTCGACCAACGAAGAGGCCTGCCTGCGCCTGGTGCCCCTCGAATAGAGTTGGTCCGGATTTCCGTCGATTGCTGGTAAAGTCGGTCGGGGCAATTGATTAGTCCAAGAATAAGTCAGGGATCATGCCGACCACGCAAGCCAAACGCACGGTCCAGATAACGACCCCTCTCGGCAAGGATGCCTTGCTGATCTCCCAGTTTTCCGCCGTCGAACAGATGGGCGCGCTGTTCCAGTTCGACCTGAACCTGGTGAGCGAGAAGGGCGACCTGTCCGCGGACAATATCCTCGGCAAGGACGTCACCGTGACGTTCGACCTGCCGAGTGGCGGCAAGCGCTTCTTCCACGGCTTCGTCACCGAGTTTTCACAGGGCGGTTTCGATCGCCGTTTCCACCAGTACTACGCGACCGTGCGTCCGTGGCTGTGGTTCCTGACCCGCAGTGCCGACTGCCGCATCTTCCAGCAGAAGACCGTGGCGGAGATCTTCGAAGAGGTGGTCAAGCCCTACGGTTTCACGGACTACAAGCTCAAGCTGTCGGGCGCCGACAACAAGTTCGAGTACTGCGTGCAGTACCGCGAGACGGATTTCAACTTCATCAGCCGGCTGCTGGAACAGGAAGGCATCTACTACTTCTTCCAGCACGCCGACGGCCGCCACACCATGATCCTGGCGAACGACAACTCGGCGCACGAGAAGGCGGCCAACTACGAGACGGTGCCGTTCTTCCCGCCGGATTCGCCCGACGCGGCGCGCTCGCGCGATCACCTTTCCGACTGGACCTACACGAAGTCCGTGATGCCGGGCGCGTACGCCAGCACCGACTACGATTTCACCGCGCCGAAGAAGTCGCTCGCCGGCAATTCATCGATCAGCAAGCCGCATTCGCGTTCGAGCTTCGAGATCTACGATTACCCCGCGGACCTCGCCAAGTTCGAGTCGAGCGAAACGAGCCGCGTCGCCAAGATCCGCGTGCAGGAATTGCAGGCCGGGCAATACACCGGACATGGCAAGGGCAATGCGGCCGGCCTCGCCACCGGATACAAGTTCAAGCTGGACCTGTTTCCGCGCAAGGACCAGAACGTCGATTACCTGGTGACCGGGGCGAAATACATCATCACCTCCGATGCCGCGGCCGCCGGGGCGGGAGATCCCGGAGTCGAGTGCAGCGTCTCGATCGATGTGATCGATGCCAAGACGCCCTTTCGACCCGCGCGCGTGACTCCGAAACCGATCGTGCAGGGCGCGCAGACGGCGATCGTCGTCGGCAAGGGCGGCGAGGAGATCTACACCGACGAACATGCGCGCGTGAAGGTGCAGTTCCACTGGGATCGGTACGGCAAGAACGACGAGAACAGCGGCTGCTGGATCCGTGTGGCCCAGACCTGGGCGGGCAAGCTTTGGGGCGCATCCACATCCCGCGCATCGGCCAGGAAGTCATCGTGGACTTCCTCGAGGGCGACCCGGACAAACCCATCATCACGGGCCGCGTCTACAACGGCGCCAACGTGCCACCGTACGAGCTGCCGGCCAACAAGACCCAGAGCGGCATCAAGTCACGCAGCTCGAAGGATGGCACGCCCGAGAACTTCAACGAGATCCGTTTCGAAGACAAGAAGGGCAGCGAGCTGTTGACGATCCACGCGGAAAAGAACCAGGACATCGCGGTCGAGAACGACGAGACGCACTGGGTCGGTCACGATCGAAACAAGACCGTGGACAACGACGAAACCTCCCAGATCAAGGGCAATCGCGCGGAGACCGTCGACAAGGACGAGTCCATCACCATCAAGGGCAACCGCACCGAGACCGTGGAGAAGGACGAAACGATCTCGATCACCAAGAGCCGCACGGAATCCGTGGGCCAGAACGAGATGGTCACCGTCAAGAAGGATCAGCAGCTGACGGTGGAAGGCAGCCGCACGCGCGAAGTGAAGAAGGACGAGTCGATCACGATCGGCAAGAAGCAGGACAACTCGATCGGTGATGCTCGCTCGACGTCGGTGGCCAAGGACGACACCCTCAATGTGGGGAAGAAACTGATCGTGGAAGCCGCGGATCAGATCTCCCTGACCACGGGCTCGGCCAGTATCGTGATGAAGAAAGACGGAACGATAACGATCAAGGGCAAGGACATCACGATCGAGGGCAGCGGCAAGATCAACGTCAAGGCTTCGAGCGACGTCACCATCAAGGGTAGCAAGATCAATCAGAATTGATCGGCGGCACCGCCTCTCATCCGCCGGCGGCCTTGACCGGATTGAGTACCACCCCGCGCAACTTCGCGGCCTTGAGCGCCTCCGCGACGCGTTCGTGGACCAGGACGTCGATCATCGACTCGGCGAGCCGGAACAGCAGCAGGCCACCGGTTTTTGCCGGATCAATCACCAGGTCATGGAAGTAATAGGTCGAGCCGAGCTCCGAGGTTTCTGATTCAGCGACGTTGGCGCAGGAGACCATTCCGAGAATGTTGACCGTCACGAAGTCGTTGGTCGACTCTCCCGTGCGCTTGTCCTGCATCTCCGTGGCGAACTCCTGGAGGTTGTCCACGCCTGCCTGCCTGAGCACGTTCACCATTTTCTTGCTCATGATGTTCTTGCCCGAGTAGTAGTCGAACAAGGGACTGCCGGTCGGGTCCTCCCAGGTCACCCTGAAAGGAAGATCTTCTTCCGTGGGATCGATGAACACGCCGTTGATGAGCGGGTTCGTGGCGTGATTCTCCCGCCTGAGATACGCCGTCATCGTGTTTTCATCGCACTCGAGCTGGAAATACATGTCGTCCCCTGGGCTCAGCCTTTCAGCATCTCTTCAACTTCCGATTTCGATCCGCGCACGTAGACGCGGCCGTCCCGCACCTCGAGATGCCGCTTGTGGAACGCATAGTAGAACGCGTAACCACTCACGTGCATGACATTGGCCTTCACGAGGATCTTGATGATCATCGACACGCGATGCATAAGCTTGGTCGTGTCCTGGGAAGGCAGCACCTTTGTCTTCTTGCCAGCCTTGGTCTTCTGGCAGACGGCGCATTTCGTCGCGTGCGCGTGCGCCTTTGCGTCGACCACGCCCAGCAGGAGTTCGACGCGGTTCAGATAGCCCGGCTCGTGGATCCTGGCCTCTTCCATTGCGTCGCCGCCGCCGGGCGCGTCGGTGATCTCCGGGATGATCATCCTTCCGGCCAGCTCCGCCAGCTTGTGGGGATCCAGAACCTTTGCATGGGATCCCTGGTGAAGCTGCACGCAGGCCTTTTCCATCACCTCGAAAGCGACGGCCGTCTTATTGGATTGGTCGCCACCCCACTCCTTCATGGGTGTCGCATAGGGCATGCAGTAGCCGTTGTCGGAATCGTCGGTATCGTAGTCGGAGTCGTACTTGAGCTCGTAGAGCGTGTCCTTCTTGTACTTGATCGCGAGCCAGCGGCAAACTTGGTGATCGGGAAGATAGTTCTTCGGAATCAGGTGATGTGCCTGCACCGGAAAACTCTCCTCGGTGACCATCGATGTTTGCCACGCCGTTCCAGCCGTCTTGGTGGGCACGAAACCGAGTCCCTTCTTGACGTGCGAGGCTCGATTCGCGTTCATGTTGTCGTACAGGCGCGTGCCCGTGCACACCTCCTGGCTGTTGTGATCGTTGACGCGCGATTTCCAGCCCTTGTCCTTGTCATCCTGATCGCAGGCGGGATCCTTCTCGCTTTTTAGCTCGGACATCTTCGCGTTGAAGGCTTCGAGGAGCTGCATGGTCGGTTGCCCTCAGCCCATGCCGTTCTTGTCGTTGTGGAACATCGGATCGACGAGCCGGCAGACTTCCTTGCCTTCGAATTTCACGTCGAAGGAATACATCATGTATTCGCAGGTTCCCTTGACCTTGTTGCTCATGACACCCATGGCGGAGCCCGCCTCGTCGCCGGTGGACATCATGTACTTGGCGCTCTTGGTCATCGGCATCTTGCCGTCGCACTTCACCGTAGTGGGGCCGCTGGAGGTGTCGGCCGACTTGCCGATGTTCGGATACGGAATGGGAATGGGACCGGCCGGGGTCGGCGTCTTGCAGACGTCCGGAAAGATCGGGCTCATGCCGCTGCTGCCCTTGTGGGCGACGCCGCGCATGTTGGCAAAAACGGTTCCGGGCATGACTGGTCCTCGTTATGGTGAGGTCGACAACAACGCGCATGCGCGCGATTCGCGATCCGACGCGGCCCACACGAGGGCAGGGCCCCTCCGATGGCCCTGAGCGAGTGCGGTCGCCGCGAGCGCCGACATGATGGCTCCACACGCCGCGCCGGTATCGCCGATGGTACTCGCGGGGTGTTCCATCGACATCGACGGCGTGAAGAAATCCGTGTGACGCATGCGGGCGACGCCCCACATCTTGGCGTCGAAATTTTCGCCGTTGAAGCCAGCGAAGGTGGTGTTGACCGGCGGTGGTTGCCTGGCGAGGCCGGCGCGCAGTTGCTCGAGTGCCTTTGCCAGGCCTTCGCCTTTCGCCGGTTCCGCGCCATACCGGTGGCCGGGATCCGGCAGCGACGTTGCTGCCAGGGCATAGACGACGGCACTTCTGCTCGCTGCCGCCTGGTCCTGCGGCTTGAGGACCAGGAACGCGGCGCCTTCTCCGGGTATGAACCCGTCCATAACTCGGGGCCCGAGAATCCGGCCTTCCGCATCGAGCTCGGAAAGTAGTTTGAGATCGAGGAAGGTGTCGACACCGCCGACGATGACGCACCTGCGCGCCGCCCTGTTCGATGGTCTTGATGCCGGCTTCGATTGCCATCAGGGCGGCAGCCCGGCCCAGCGGCACGGTGCGGCTGGTCGCCGAGATCGACCGGCACGCCGGCGAACTGGCCCAACAACTTGTGAAAGTTGGCGAGCCACGGCGCATCGGCGGGATCGAGCTGCGGCAAGCCCGGTGAACAACGTATGCGGGCCGTCGCCGGCCTCGGCGGCCACCACCCTGCAGCACGGGAGCGGCGAGGCGTAACATGCGTCGCGCACGGGCCGGCAGCCCGAGTGCCTCGATTTCCGGCGGCACCGGCGGAAGCGCCGCTTCGGGGACCAACCCCATCTGGATCATGTCGGAGTTCTTGTCCTTCACGTGCGAGCTCGCGATGCGCGACACGCCGGCGCGCGTCGTCGCCCATGCCTGGTCGCGTGCCTCGCCCGCCCGCGCAGAGCACGCAAGACGACGTGATGGCCGCGGGGCTCATGCCGCTCCTCCCCTGCGCCGCAGCTTCACGACTATCTTCTCGACCTTCATCACCTGTCCGATCGCAGGGCAACGCCGCCCGCCACGTCAGGCTGGCGCGATTTTCGTCCGGCTCGATCAGCAGCGTCTCGAGGTTCGCCCACGGCTCCTGTTTCGGCGCCCGCGATCATCACCTCGATGATGGGGCGCGCCGTCGGCAGCGTGAAGCCGATGGGGCCGGTATTGCTCGCGCCATGGATCTCCACCGGCTCGCCGCCCTCGAGATACCGGTCGAACGTGAGTTCGGGCGCGGCGCACTGCAGGAAGCGCGGATCGAAGTCGTCGGGTAGATAGGGAGCGCGCTGCTTCTGCCAGTTCGCGTCGTAGGTGCCCGCGTAGGCGCGGCGCGGCAGCCAGGAAGGCGATATCGGCGCAAAACAGGCGGGCACGGGGTTCTGACCCAGCGACTGCAGCGGCGCCGACGGGATCCTCGAGATTCGGGACCGGCTGCCCTTCGCACTCCGCGCGCTGCGCTTGCCGCGGAATCCGCAGCCGATGGGATTACGCTCCTCGGCGAACACCCTGTCCTCGGTCCGGTGGATGCCGCCGAAGGCGCGCTCCCAGACCAGCGGCATGGACTGAAACGCGGCGGGCGCGGTGGGTGCCCGCCACGCCACGTCGCGGTCGCCGAAAACGCGAACAGTCTTGCGCCGCTCGGCGACGGAAACGGTGACATCGGTCTGCGTGGTCGGCGACCGTTGGGTCCCCACGCATGTCCGATGAGCAGCACGTCCGTGCCCGGCTTGCCGATGTGCATGTCGGAAACCTGCTTCAGGCTCGAGTTCGCCGGGTCTTCGTAGTACTCGTCGGCCATGAGCCACGGGCAGTTGGGTCTCCGCCAGGCCGAGGCGCGGCCGCAGGTTCATCGTCGCCTTGACGATCACGTACAGCGTATCGATGGCCTTGCGGTCCGGAAGCACCGCGATGCTCGGCGCGAACGGGGTCTGATTCTCGAGTTGCAGCATGTCAGGCCGCGCTCGGGTAGTCAGGCGCGCCTGCGCCGCCGCGATCATGTGTCTTCTGCACGGGCGCCGAAGCGCGCGGCTCGACGTCGAAGCGTCCCTCGGAGCGCACGAACATCTCGAAGATGTGGTCGGGACGCCGCAGCATCGGGCCATTGACGATGGCCGACGAGCAAAGCCTGTCCGTCATGAGGCAACCCGCGCAGGTAACGGCGGCCGGGTTGAAAGCGTGGCGCCTGGTCGGTCCAGTGTTTGCGCACCAGCTGCGCATCGGGCAAGGGCCAGAGTTCCTCGGGCCGCGGAACCAGGTTGGCGTCCAGGTCGTCTTTCTCGAAAGCCGGTGTCGGCGGATCTTCGGGTTCCGGCGCCGTCAGTTTGTCGTTCTCGAGATTCGCGCCGGTGATGGTGCAATAGGCCTCGCCGCCCATGCGCGCGAGCTTCGGGTTCTTCATCGCCAGCAGGCAAACGTCCACGGCTTCGCGTGTGCCGATGTGCCCCAGCGACCAGAGCGCGGCACGCTGCACGCTGGCATCGGTCACCGAATCGAGGATCAGCTTGTGTTCGGCGGCGCCGCCCAGCATCGCCACCAGCGGCAACAGTCTGCTGGTCTCCGCGCGCGGCTGCCGTACGTATTCGAGCGCTGCTGCCCAGGCATTGGGTATTCGCCGGCTGATGCCGCTCTCGATGGCGGCCGCGCGCACCGCGGCGTGCTCGTGCTTCAATCCGGTCGCGACCCAGCTACCGACATACTCGGGCGGCAAAAAGCGGATGGCGCGCATGACCTCCACCTGCAGGGAGACCACGCGCGACTCGAAGGCGGCCGCGACCTCGGGGCCGAGCGAGGCGCGGCGGAATGCCTTCAACCGGCAGAGCGCGGCGCTGAGTTCAGGTCCACTGCTGGACAGCACCTTGCTGACCGGCGCAAAGCTGCCGTCGAGATTCGCGACTTCGATGCCGCGCATGCAGGCCGCGAGCTTCGGGCCCGTCGCATCGCGTACGGCGGCCGCCAGCACGATTCGCGCGTTGCGCGCGGGCGCCGTCGCCAGTGCGCTCGCGACGGCGGTCTGCCTGAACGAGTCCTCGGACGCCATCGCGTCCGCCATCAGGGATTCGAGGCTGGAATCGGGAGCCACGCGCACGCCGTCGAGTGCACCAATGAGGCGGTCTTCGGTCCACTCCCAGATCTCATCGAGATTGCGGTGTGGACTCGACAGCTCAGTCTCCCAGCGCTGCCACAGGAACGTGGCCTCGTCGAGGCATTCGTCGATCAGCTCCGGGAGCGGTTCGATCTTGGAGGTGGGGGTGGACATGGCGCGCGGCACTGTTCGTCAGTTGATGCGCACCTGTCCCCCTTTGATCCGGTTCGTGCCGTCGGAGTGGGTCTCGACGTACGTACCTTTGATGATCACGCGGCCATTGCGGCGCAGCGTGATCGAAGCATTGCCACATTCGAGGACGATCTCGTCCTTTCCTTCCACGCGGACCCGTTTGCCATCCACGTCGGCTTCGACGACGTGCGGGGCCTCGGGCGTCGGGCTCACCTTGTCGGTGATGAACCCGACGATGATCGGGCGCTTTGGAGCCTCTTCGTCGGTCAGCAGCAATACCGGCTGATGGACTTCGATGGCGTGTCTGATCTGTTCGATGGTCGCGGATACCGCGAGTCGGGCCTGCACGGGAAGCTTCTCTCCCCGTATCCACACGGTGACGACGCCGGTCTCATCGAGGGCGTAGATCCTGCCGATGCGCGCGTTTCGCGCCACATCCTCGTTCCCGGAGGTAGGCAGGTTGAGGTGAGCGATCTGGGCTTCCTTCCGGCTCATGACTGGGGGCCTCTGACTCTTATTTGGATGGGGACGATGGGCCTGCGGGGGGATTCAATAACACCCCCCAAGGGGCGTCAATGCGATGCGGCGATTATGTCGGTACCGCCGGCCGACCGGTCTAACAGACTGCGGACTTCGCCTCCGGAATGCGACCTAAGCCGCAGGCCGCAATGGAGGTTTCCGCCGACCGACGGTACAGTACCCCGCGTTCCATTGCGAACCGACAGGCCCGGCAGGAGCATGCAAGTCACTCTGGAAGTGGTCAGCGAGAACGGGCAGGGCCTGGGTGCGGCGCGGCGTCGGGTCTTCGACGAACAGGGCGGGAAAATCGGCCGGGCCGCCGAATGCGAATGGGTGCTGCCCAACCCGTACATATCCCGCCACCATGCGACCGTCCGGTTCATTGGCGGCTCTTTTTATATAGAGAGCGTCGGCGAGAACGGCATCAGCGTGAACGGCCCGACTCCCATGCTCGGCCCGATGGAACGGCAGCCGATCAAGTCGGGCGACCGGATCTTCATGGATGAGTACGAAATCGGGGTCACGGTCGTTGGCGCCGAGGTTCAGCCGCTCATTCGACTCCCAGCCCGCCTTTCCCGGCGGAGCCCTGGAAAACCTCTTCGAACCCCAGGCACCCAGCCGGCCACTGATGGCGGGTGGCGACCCATTCGAGGCCGCGGAACTGGATCCCCTGAAGCAACTGCCCGCGGGGCGACCGACACGACCCCTGGTCGATCCCAATCAGGGCATGCAGTGGACCCACACCTCGGGCCTCGCGGACCATTTCACGCCGCCGCAGGCGATGCCTTCAGCGCCGTCGGGAAACGAAATACCGGCCGACTGGGACAAGACGAGTTTCAATCGCACCAAGTGGAATTTGCCGGCCGCGCCTGCGCAGCCTCCGCCGGTTGCGGCGCAGCAGGCGAGACCTCCCGTGCAACCAGCCTACCGCCCACCGACGGTTCCCGTTCAGGCGCCGGTGCCGCCTCCGGTCCGCGCGACCCCGCCGCCGACACCCGGGCCCGCAGCGGCAGGCGGTGGCTTCGATGTCGACAGCTTCCTGCGCGGCGCGGGCATCGATCCGCACTCCTGTCCACCCGAGACGGCCGCCATGCTGGGCCAGATCCTGAAACTCGTGGTCCAGGGGACCATCGACGTGCTGCGCGCCCGGGCGGAGATCAAGACCGAATTCCGGCTGCCGGTCACGCGCCTGAAAGTCTCCGAGAACAACCCGCTCAAGTTTTCGGTCAACGCCGAAGACGCCATGGCCTCGCTGCTCAACCGGCGCAACACGGCCTATCTGCAGCCGATCGAGGCATTCGAAGACGCGTTCGAGGACATCCGCAATCATCAGCTCGCGATGCTGGCGGGCATGCGCTCGGGCTTCGACAGCGTGCTCGAGCGCCTGGATGCCGCGGCCCTGCAGGAACAGTTCGACAAGCAGATAAAGCGGGGCGGCCTGCTCAGCATGTCGTCGAAGTCGCGCTACTGGGACCTGTTCGAGGAATACTGCCGCGAACTCGGCGCGGACCGCGAAAACTCGTTCCGGAGGCTCTTCGGCGAGGAGTTCGCCTCCGCGTACGAAACGCAACTGGATAAACTGAAAAGAAGTCGCGACCGCAAACAGCGATAGGGCGCGGTCGCAGGATCGTACGAACTATTATTAACCACCGGGTCTGCCGGTGAGCCAAGCAAACAGGGGAAACGACATGACGGCGCGGACGATGCGTGTGCTGCTGGGACTCTTGGTCATCTCGACGATCGCAGGCTGCGCGGCGGCGCCAAAGCCCGCCGAAACGAAAATGCAGATCGTGGCCACCACGGATGTGAATCCCGACGCCAAGGGGCGGCCGTCGCCCATCGTCGTGCGCATCTACCAGCTCAAGACCGAAGCCGAGTTCGCCAAGGCGGACTTCTTCGCCATCTATGACCGCGAAAAGGAAGTTCTCGGACCCAGCCTGATCGCACGCGAGGAATACACGCTCGAGCCGGGCGAAACCGAGGACATGAAGTTCGAGGTGTCGCGCGATGCGCGCTTCCTCGGGGTCCTCGCCGCGTATCGCGACCAGGGCGCGCACTGGCGGGCGCTGTCTCCGGCACCGGAGAAAGGGCTCGCCGACATGCTGAAGAAAGACCGCCTGACGGTCACGCTCGGCAAGAACGCCGTCTCGCTCACCATCAAAGACTGAACAACCCGGAAGTACACGACTCATGTCGGACAGCAATCGCGTGATCTGGTCGGAAGGGTTGTTCCTCCGGCCGCAACATTTCCAGCAGCAGGAGCGCTTCCTCGAGGCCTACATCGAGGGCCGGACCGCGGCGCTGCACACGAATTCCTGGGGCTTCACGGAGCTCGAGATCGAGCGTGATCTTCTGACCATCGGCAAGCTCGGTTTGCGGCGCGCGCGCGGCGTGTTCCCGGACGGCACGCCGTTCGCGATTCCGGACAACGATTCCGCACCGGCGCCGCTCGAAGTCACGCAGCAGACCCGCGACCAGACCATCTACCTGGCGCTGCCGATCCGCAAGGCCGGCGCGACGCTCGTCGACCGCGGCATGAGTGCCGCCGGCATCACGCGGTTCCGCGCGCGCGACTTCGAGACGCGCGACGTCACCAGCGAGAGCGGCGTCGCCGCGGAGCTGGAGGTGGCGGAGCTCAAGGCGCGATTGCTCACGCAGAACGAACCCGGCGAGGACTTCGCCCGCATCCCGGTCGCGCAGGTCATCGAGTGCCGCGCCGACAAACAGGTCGTGCTCGACGACCGCTTCATCCCCACCGTGCTGCGGACCAGCGCCGCGCCGCGGCTCACCACCTTCCTGCAGGAAATGCAGGGGCTGCTGCACCAGCGGGCGGAAGCGCTCGCCGCGCGCGCGGTCGCCACCGGGCGCGGTGGCGCGGCCGAGATCGCGGACTTCCTCATGCTGCAGGCGGTCAATCGCTACGAGCCGCTCGTGGCGCACCTCGCGACCAGCGCGAACTGCCATCCGGAAGATCTTTACTGCCTCGCGCTGCAGGTGACGGGCGAGCTGTCGACGCTCACCGCAACCTCGCGCCGGCCGCCGCAGTTTCCGTCGTATCGGCACGATGCGCTGCGGGCGAGCTTCGAGCCCGTCATCAACGCGCTGCGCGCCTGCCTGAACGTCGTGTTGGAATCGAATGCGATTCCGATTCCGCTGGCGCAGAAGAAGTACGGCATCAGCGTCGCCACGGTCGCCGACAAGGGCCTGTTCGACAGCGCGAGTTTCGTGCTCGCGGCGCGCGCGGATCTGCCCCCGGAGGATTTCCGGCGGCGATTCCCCGCGCAGCTGAAGATCGGTACGGTCGAGAAGATCCGCGACCTGGTGATGCTGCAGCTGCCGGGCATCGGCATTCAGCCGATGGCCGTGGCGCCGCGCCAGATTCCCTACCACGCCGGGTTCGTATATTTCGAGCTCGATAAATCGAACGAGTTGTGGCGCGCGCTCAAGACCTCCGGCGGCGTGGCGTTCCACCAGGCGGGTGAATTCCCCGGGTTGTCGATGGAGTTCTGGGCCATCAGAAGCTGATTTCGGTATAGGACATGAGCAACAAAGACAGCGACGATCCGTTCGCGCCCAGCGACGCAACGATCCTCCGGCCGCGCTCGGGCGCCGCGCGGCGTCCGACTCCGGCTCCCGCGAGCGGGGCGCCGCCGCCGGCCCCGCCGCCACCGTCCTCTAACTATCAGCAACCGACGCCGCCGTTGCCGCGGCATTCGGCCGCGCCGGCTGCACCGCCGCCGGGCGCCGCGGGGTTCAACGAATTCCTGCTCACCGGCATCAACCCGCTGGTGCAGGCGGCGATTCCGCTGCTGATGCTCGCGGGCCGCCTGCGCGGCCAGGTCGCGCAGGCCGACGTCGAGGCGCTGCGCCGCCAGACCATCCAGGAAGTACGGTCGTTCGAGGAACGTGCCCGTCAGGCGGGCGTCGCGGCGGAAGACACCATGGCGGCGCGCTACGCGCTGTGCACGGCCATCGACGAAGCCGTCCTCAACACGCCGTGGGGATCGCAGAGCGGCTGGTCATCCCAGTCGCTGCTGGTGACCTTCCATCGTGAAGCATTCGGCGGCGAGAAGTTCTTCCAGATCCTCGAACGCGTGAACACCGAGCCCGGGCGTTATCTCTCGCTGCTCGAGCTGCTGTACTTGTGCCTGGCGCTCGGATTCGAAGGCAAGTACCGGCTGGACGACCGCGGCCAGTCGCAGCTCGCGGACATTCGCGCCGACCTGTATCGCCGCATCCAGGCGTCGCGGGGTTCGGTCTCGAACGACCTGTCGCCGCGCTGGAAGGGCGTGCAGGACAAACGTAACGGAGTCATCCGGCTGGTACCGCTGTGGGTCGTGGCCGCGGCGTGTTTCACGCTGCTCGCGATCACGCTCATCTTCCTGAATTCGCGGCTGAGCTCGCGCGCCGAGCCCGTGAACCGCACGCTCGCGGACATCGGCAACCAGGACGTGATGGCCGTCGTTGCGGCACCCGCGACGAATACGTTGCCGCCGCTGGGTCTCAGCGACGTGCTCGCCGGTCCCATCTCGCAGAAGCTGGTGAGCGTGCAGGAGCACGACGGCGGCGCGGTGGTGATCATCACCGTGCCGAACCTGTTCGGTTCCGGAAACGCCAATCTCAATCCGGAGTACGAACCGCTGGTCAGCCAGATCGCGCAGGCGCTGTCGCGGCTTCCCGGGCAGATCATCGTCGTAGGCCACACGGACAACCAGGGCATCCGCTCCTTCCAGTACAAGGACAACTTCGAGCTCTCGAGTGCCCGCGCCCGCAACGTCGTCGCGCTGATCAGGAAGGGCCTGGCGAATCCGGAACGCATCGAGTCGCGCGGCGTGGGTCCGTCCCAGCCGCGCTACACGCCGGAGGACGAACCGGAAAACCAGGCGCGCAACCGTCGCGTCGAAATCGTCTACCGGCGGAGCTGACCCATGATGGCATTCATCAAGAGCCGGACGTTCCTGGTCCTCGTCGGACTGCTCATTCTCGCGCTGCTGATCTGGTTCGCGGGTCCGTATTTCGCATTCGCGGACTACCGGCCGTTCGAGTCGGTGCTGGTGCGCGTCCTCTCGATCGTCGTCGTCTTCGTCGTCTGGGCGTTCGTCGTCCTGCTGAAGAAGGCGAAGTCGAACAACGCCAGCTCGAAACTCGCCTCCGAGGTCGCCGGCCAGGAAGCGGGCGGCAAGGCCGGCGGCGCCGACGCGGCGCAGTTGCGCAAGCGCTTCGAAGAGGCGATCGACGCGCTCAAGAAGTCGCGCACGCGCGGCGCGAAGAATCTCTATGAACTGCCCTGGTACATCATCATCGGCCCGCCGGGCTCGGGAAAAACGACGGCGCTGGTGAACTCCGGCCTCAACTTCCCGCTCGCGCAGAAGTTCGGCAAGGAGGCGCTGCGCGGGGTCGGCGGCACGCGCAACTGCGACTGGTGGTTCACGGACGAGGCCATTCTCCTCGACACCGCCGGCCGCTATACGACGCAGGATTCGAACGAAAGCGCGGACGCCGCGGGCTGGACCGCCTTCCTGCAGCTGCTGCGGAAATTCCGCAGCCGCCAGCCGATCAATGGCGTGCTGGTCGCGATCAGCGCGTCCGATCTGCTGACGCTCAACGAACGCGAACGCGAGAAACACGTCGTTGCGATTCGCGAGCGCCTCGAGGAGCTCAATCGGAATCTGAAGATTTCGGTGCCCGTCTATTTCCTGGTCACCAAGTGCGACCTGATCGCCGGGTTCTCCGAATACTTCGACGACTTCGGACAGGAGGCGCGCGCGCAGGTCTGGGGAATGACTTTCCCGATCGAGGCGACCGAGTCGGGCAAGGCCGTGGACACTTTCGATGCGGAGTTCGACGCGCTGCTCGAGCGGCTGCAGGGCCGCGTGCTGACGCGCATCGAGCAGGACCGGGACACGCGGCGCCGCGCCTCGATGCTGGCGTTCCCGCAGCAGACCGCGCTGTTGAAGCCCTTGCTGGGCGACCTGCTCAAGCGCGTGTTCGGCGCGTCCGGGTACGACAGCAAGGTGTTGCTGCGCGGCGTGTATCTCACCAGCGGCACGCAGGAAGGAACGCCGATCGACCGCATGCTGGGCGCCATCGCGCGTTCCTTCGGTTTCACCTCGGCCGTCAGCGCGGCGCCGCCGGGTCAGGGCAAGTCGTACTTCATCCAGCGGCTGCTGAAAAACGTGATCTTCGCGGAGTCGGGTCTCGCGGGGATCAACCGCCGCCTGCAATTGCAGAAGATCTTCGTGCAGTCATTCGCGTACGTGGCCTGCGTCGCCGTCCTGGTGGTCGGCGTGATCCTGATGATCGTGAGTTACAGCCGCAACTCGGGCTACATCGCCGACGTCGAGCAGGCCGCGGACGAATTGCAGCCGCTCTCCGTATCACGCGAGGTCGAGCAGCCCATCGAAACCTTCCTGCCGCATCTCAATGCGCTGCGCGACGTCGTGGGCAAGGCCGCCGTGCACGAGGGCGACGTGCCCTGGAGCATGCGGTTCGGCCTGTATCGTGGCGCCGCGCTCACGGAGGCGGCGCAGGACGCGTACGTGCGCGAGCTCAACGGCATCCTCGTGCCCGTGCTGGCGCGTCAGTTCGAGGAGAAATTGCGCGGCAACGCGCAGTCCCCCGACAAGATGTACGAGTACCTCAAGGGGTACCTGATGCTGAAGGACGCCTCGCATCGCGACCTGCCGCACCTGCAGGCGCTGACGGGCCTGTTGCTGGGCCAGGTCCTGGCCCGCGACCCGCAGGCGCGCGAGGAAGTGGATGGACACTTCGCCACGCTGTTCGCGGACCGTGACCGCATCAAGACGTCGGCGGTCAGCCAGGACGTGGTCGACCAGGCGCGTTATTCGCTGCGCACCGCGTCGCTGCCCTTTCTCATGTACAGCAGGCTGAAGCAGAACTACCTGGCCGACGACAAGCACGAAGTGCGGCTCGGCATGGAGCTCGGCGCCGGCGCCGACGCCGCGCTCACGCGCAAGAGCGGCGAGAAGCTCGGCGCGACGATCCCGGCTATCTACACGCGCGCCGTATTCCAGGAGGTCAACGGCAGCGGCAAGTACGGCGTGGTCAAGGACTTCGCCGCAGACCAGTGGGTGTTCGGCGGCAAGTTGTTCGAGCTCACCGAGGTCGGCCGCTACGCCTTCGACGTCATGAAGGTCTACGAGCAGGACTTCATCAATTTCTGGGACGGGCAGGTGGGTGACGTCCAGATCCGCGCCGGCGGCAACCCGCGCGAAATCGCGGACGTGATCGGCATCATCGCCAGTCCCTCGTCGCCCCTGAAGCGCTTCTACGAGATCGTCGCCGACAACACCAACCTGCTGAAGGTCGATCCGAAGGATGCCGTCGACAAGATCGAAGACAAGCTGAAGAAGCCGGGCACGGACCTGCTGGCCCGCACGCTCGACATCAAGGAGCCCGAGGGCGCCGCCAAGCCCGGCGCGCTCTGCACCGCGCATTTCGAGCAGATCCGCAAGCTCGTGGAGGGTCCGCCCGGCGGCACGCAGTTCGATCGGCTGCAGGGCGTGCTCAAGCAGATGCATGACAAGCTGAAGTCGACCGGCACGGGATTCGGTGATCAGAGCGCGCTCGACACCGCTGGAGTCAATGCAGCCACGCTCGAGGCGATCCAGCTCGAGGCCAAACAACTGCCGCCGCCGCTCAACGAGATGATGGCGAAGGTCGGCGGACAGAGCGAAGGCGTGGTGGCGGTGGCCGCGCGCAGCGAGCTCGTGCAGCGCTACAACGAACAGGTGCTGCGCCAGTGCCAGGAGCTGGTGGGCGGCCGCTATCCTTTCACGCGTTCCAGCGGCAATGACCTGCCGCTCGGCGATTTCGGCCAGGTCTTCGGCAGCAACGGCGTGTTCGACAATTTCTTCCGTGACAACCTGAAGGCGATGGTCGACACCACGCGCCGGCCGTGGCGCTGGCGCGAAGGCGCGCCCGCGGGTTCCGAGGCGATGCTCGGCAAGTTCCAGCAGGTTGAGCGCATCCGCGAGGTGTTCTTCCGTGCGGGCAGCCAGACGCCGGAGGTGCGCTTCAACATCTCGCCCAGCACGCTCGACGCGTCGGTCGCGCGCTTCGCGCTGGAGGTCAACGGGCAATTGTTCGAGTACCGGCACGGGCCGCAGCAGAGCCGCTCGATCACCTGGCCGGGCGAGAATGCCGCCGGCAAGGCCTCGGTGGTGTTCGAGGACCGCAACGGCGTCGGTCCCGCTGTGCGACTGGAGGGGCCGTGGGCGCTGTTCAAACTGCTCGACCGGGCGACCGTGACGCGCAATTCGGACACTTCGTTCTCGGCGGCATTCAGTGTCGAGGGCCGCAACGCGGAGGTCGACATCCAGGCGAATTCCGTGCGCAATCCCTTCGCACAGCCCGACCTGTTCCGCTTCCGCTGTCAGTAGTGAGGTGGTGTGAGCGCCCAGTTCCCACCCGGATTCTTCGGCAAGTTGCCCTGTAACGGCGACTTCATCCAGTACAACGTCTCGCAGGAATGGCTCGACGGCTGGGACCAGTGGCTGCAGGCCTGCATCTTCGAGAGCCGCCAGTCGCTGCAGGGCGAGTGGCTCAACGCCTATCTATCCGGCCCGATCTGGCGCTTCGTGCTCGCCGAGGGCGCCTGCGGCAGCGGCGCGTACGCCGGCATCATCGTCCCGAGCGTGGACCGCGTCGGACGCTACTTTCCGCTGACCCTGGTGCGCCAGCTCGATTCGGGCTGGAATCCCCTGGACGTCGCGGTGTGCTGGGCGCCGTGGTTCGAGGCGCTCGAACAGTGCGCGTGCGACGCCCTCGATGCGCAGGACCTGCGCCTCGACGAGTTCATCGCGCGCGTGGGCCACATCCAGGACCCGCTCACCGTCGCGGTTCCGACCCACATCGAAGGCGAGCTGTTCCGTCACGCGGGTTTCCCGGCATCGAGCACCCAATGGCAGATGAACCTGCCGTCGGCGGATCACCTGCAGCTCGACGTGTCGGTGCTCGCCTATCGCGAGATCCATCGCCACCTGCGGCCCGTGACCCTGTGGTGGACCGCGGGCGCGGAGCGCGTGCATTCCTCGTGGCTGCTGTCGCGCGGCTTGCCGGCGCCCGCGAGTTTCGCCGCGATGCTGGATGGCAACTGGCGCGGCTCCGCGTGGCAGTCCGCGAATCCCGGCGCCCAGTATTCGCTGCCCGCATTGCAGCCTGTTCCGGTCGCGGCGACACCGATGCCGGAACCATTCGTGACGCCGGGCATTTCACTCGATGCGCGCGCGCGCCTGCCGACGAATTCCCCTTCGAACGTCGAAGGCAATCTCGCCGCTTTCGTGGTGCGCCCGGAGATCGGGTTGTGGGCGGTCGTCGCGCCGAACGGCGACACGGCCGTCAATGCCACCCGCACCGTCGCGGACGCGTTGCAGGACGTCGGTCCCGCCGCCACGCTCACGTTGCTCGCCGAGAGTGTCCGCCAGCTCTTGCTGCGCGTCAGCCAGCGTCTCGCGGACGAGTCCGCGCGCAATCCCCTGAATCCCGTCGGCCTCGCCAACGTGCTCGCCGTCGTGAAGTCCGAAGCCGAGTGCGCGTACATCAGCGCGGGTGATGCGCAGGTGCTGCGCGTGCGCGATGGCATCACGCTGCCGATGATCGGCGACGGTGGCGCCGTCAATGGCAATGCCGGCGACCTCATTTCGCTGGTCGCCGCGCCGGCCGGTGGTCCGTCGGACCCCTGCGGTTCGAGCGACCTCGATCACCTGTCCGTGGTGTACGACCACGCGGCGGCCGGCGACGTGTGGCTGCTTGGCGGCAGCCGCGACGCGTCGAACGCGGCCAACGCCGCGTTCTGCAGCGGCGGCGATGCCGCCACTTCGATGGAGCGGCTGGTGAAGGAATATTCCGCGACGGCCGGGCGGCCGCCGCCGTTGATGATGGTGGAGATCGGACGTTGACCACTGGCGGACCGCAAACATGCTTCTGACCTTGAGTGTCATCAGCTCGCAGGGCGCCGGGTTGGGCAGCAGCGCGTACCGCGTGTTCGATTCCCAGGGCGGCACCATCGGCAGGGTGGAGGCGAACGACTGGGTGCTGCCCGATCCCGCGAAGTTCGTCTCCAGCCATCACGCGCGCATCCGCTGTCACAACAACGTCTACTACCTGCAGGACATCAGCACCAACGGCACCTTTCTCAATTCGACCGATACGCCGGTATCGAAGTCGGATCTCACGGCGCTGGGGGATGGAGACCGCATCCTCATCGGTGACTACGAAATCCTGGTCCAGCTGATCGACGACGGTTCGGCCGCGGCGCCGGAACCCGTCGCGCCGCCGGCCCCGGTGCCACAAACATTTCCGCCGGCACCGGCACCGGCACCGCCCGTGGGCTCCGTCCGCCGCCGCGAATCCTGCGCCGCTCGTTCCCGATGTCGCCATCGAAACCTCCGATCCGCTGTTGTTGTTAGGCGGCGGCTCGCCGCCGCCCGCCGTGCCGGCGCGCGCGGCACCGCTCGTGCCGGACCCGATGCCGCGCGCCGCGCCACCGCCGCTGCCGCCCGTCACCCCGTTTCCGCCCGTCACCGCGCCGCCGTCCACGCCGCCGGCGCCGGCCGGTGGAATTCCCGACGACTGGCAGCTCACCGGCTTCAACCTGCCGGCGCCGCAGCCGCGCGCGGCGCCCGAGCGTCGCGAGCCCCACGTTGCCGTGCCGCCGGCGCCGCCGCCGATGCCGCGAACCGCGCATCCTCAACCCGCGCGAGAGGCCGCATCGCCGCACGCGGCGACGTTGCCACCGGCTACTCCGCGCCCGACGATTCCCGCCAGCGCCCCGGTGCGCGGCGCCCCTGGAGCGTCGGACGACCGGATCGCCGCGTTGTTCGCCGGACTCGGCGTCGACCCCGATCGCGTGAGCCCGGAGACCTTCGCCGAGCTCGGCGAGATCCTCCGCATCGTGGTGCAGGGCATGATCGAGGTGCTGCAATCGCGCACCGAGGTGAAAAACAATTTCCGCGTGCCGATGACGACCATGCGGCCGGTGGAGAACAATCCGCTGAAGTTCTCGCTGAACGTGGACGATGCGATTCACAACCTGTTCGTGAAACGGAACCCGGGGTATCTGCAACCCGTGGACGCGTTCCGCGAGGGTTTTCGCGACGTCGCCTATCACCAGGTCGCGATGCTGGCCGGCATCCGCACCGCCTTCAATGCGTTGCTCGCGCGGCTCGAGCCGGAGGGCCTGCAGGAGACCTACGAACGCAAGCTCAAGCGCACGATGCTGCTGGGCGTGACTGCCAAGCTCAAGTTCTGGGACATGTACTGCGAACAGTTCGAGGAATACGACCGGGACGCGGAATCGACTTTCCAGAACCTGTTCGGCGAAGAGTTCGCGAAGGCGTATTTCGAGCAGCTCCAGCAGCTGGCGAACACGGCCAGGCTGCGCAAGCGTTAGACTCGCGACGAGAACAAGAAACCGGCGGTCTCGATGTCCGTATCTCCCAAGGAAATTCGCGCACCGTTCACCTGGCGCTCCGCCGCGATGACGAACCAGGGCAACGTTCGCGATCACAACGAGGATGCGATCCTCGATCATCCCGACATCGGTCTGTGGGGGGTTGCCGATGGCATGGGCGGTCACCGCGGCGGCGACGTCGCGAGCGGCATGATCGTCGAATCGTTGAAGCAGACCGGCCGGCCGCAGAGCTTCAGCGGATTCGTCGACGAAGTGGACGACCGCCTGCGCGCGGTGAACAGCACGCTGTATGCCAAGTCCAACAGCGGCGACGCGCAGGGAGTCAGCGGCAGCACCGTCGCGGTGCTGCTGGCCTGGGGACGTTACTGTCTCACGGCGTGGGCGGGTGACAGCCGCGTTTACCGTTACCGCGACGGTGCCCTGAAACAGATCTCGCGCGATCACAGCGAGGCCCAGGAACTGCTCGACGACGGCACGCTCACGCCGGAGGCAAACGATGCACGGCTGCAGTCGAACATCATCACGCGCGCCGTCGGTGGCCTCGAAGACCTGACGCTCGATCTCGAGCTGCGCGAGCTGCGTGAGAAGGATCGCTTCCTGCTCTGCAGCGATGGCCTGTACCGGGAAGTGAGCGAGGCCGACATCATTCGTCACCTGGCCAAGCCCGATCCGCAGCAGGCCTGCGAAGGGCTCATCAAGCAGGCCCTGTCGGGCACGTGCTCGGACAATGTGTCGGTGGTCGTCGTCCACTTCAGCGGCGTGCCCATGCGCGCCGCGGCGAACCGGGTCCCGGGTCCGGCATGAACGATTTCCGCCTCGCACTCGAGGCACATCTCGCCGGACGCACCGACGTCCAGTCGCTCGAAGCAACGCTGCGCGCCAGCTTGCAGAAGCAGCCGCATCTCGCCGCGGCGCACAGCGCCATCATCGAAGCCATGTTCCGTTCGCAGCGCCTGTCGGCGCAGGCGCGGGACTCGCTGCACCTGATCGTGAAGTCCGCCGGGCAGGCCGCGCCACCGCCGGCCCCCGCACCGCCGCCGCCGGCGGAGTCCAGCGACAAGACACACTTTCGTATGCCCGCTGCGGCTGCGCCGCCGGCGCCCGAGTCGGCCGACAAGACGCAGTTCCGGATGCCGCGTCCCGGACCGCCGCGCGGCCCGGCGCCCACGGTGGCGCCGCCACCGGCACCGCCACCGCCACCCGCGCCACCGCCCGCCGCGCGCGCGCCGGCACCACCGGTGCCGATTCCTCCCGCTGCGCCGCCGGAGTCGCCGCCAGGCGCGGATCGCACGCAGCTGCGCGCGAAGCCCACGGCTGCCGGGCCGCCGCCGGCCCGGCCTGCCGCCAAACCGGGTTCCCTCTCCGAGCTGCTCGGCACACCGGATCCCGGCGACCCGCCGGCCGATTCAGCGAAGAGTTCGGGTGCGCCGGTTGCGGCGCAGCCCGCGCCCGCGTCCCAAACTACTACCGGCGGTACGGGCCCGGTCACGGGGACCGGACCCGCGACCGGCACCGGTGGCTGGACCGGAGGAACGGGTCCCTCGACTGGCCGGCGGACCGGAACCGGATCCGGCAGCGGCGGGTCGAGCTGGTCGAATCTCAACGCGCCGAATGCCGACGCCGCACCACTCGCCGCCGGCGATACGATCAAGGACCGGTTCGTCCTCGAAGACATCATCGGCAAGGGCGGCATGGGCATCGTCTTCAAGGCGCGCGACCTGCGCTGGGAGGAAGCCCAGGATCGCAACCCGTACGTCGCCGTGAAGGTGTTGAACGAGGACTTCAAGCGGCATCCGGAATCCCTGAAGGCGCTGCAGCGCGAGTCGCGCAAGGCACAGAACCTCGCGCATCCGAACGTCGTGACCGTCTACCAGTTCGATCGCGACGGCGCGAACGTCTTCATGGTGATGGAGCTGCTCGAGGGCGAGCCGCTCGATCGCCTGATCAAGCGCAACGACGTCGGCGGTCTGCCGCCGAAGATCGCCCTGAAATACACCGCGCACATGGCGCGCGCGCTCGCGTATGCACACGAGCAGGGCATCGTGCATTCGGACTTCAAGCCGGCCAACGCGTACATGACGCGTGACGGCATCGGTGAAGGTCTTCGACTTCGGCATCTCGCGCGCGGCCAAGCGCTCGGACAAGGTGTCCGGTTCGATGACGTTGTTCGATCCCGGCACGCTCGGCGCGCTGACCCCGGCGTATGCGAGCTGCGAAATGATCGAAGGCGCGGAGCCGGATCCGCGTGACGACATCTATGCGCTGGCCTGCACGTTCTACGAGCTGTTGACCGGCCGGCATCCATTCAACAAGCAGTCCGCGGTGCAGGCCCGCGACGCGAAGATGGTGCCCGCGCCCGTGCCCGGCTTGTCGCGCAGCCAGTGGCGCGGCCTCTTGCGCGGACTGGCGTTCAAGCGCGAGCAGCGTTCGCCCACGGTCATGCAGTTCCTCAACGACGTCAGCCCGCAGCGCCGCTCGCCGGTGCGCTGGATCGCGATCGCGGCGGGCGTGGTGATCGTGGTTGCCGGCGTGGCGCTGTTCCTGCCCGGGTATCTCGAGAAGCGCCGCCTCCAGGCGATTGCCGAAGTGCTGGAGAACGGCGACGACCAGACCGTGCCGGATGCGCTGGAGCGCATGGCCAAACTGACTCCCGAACAGCGCAGCACGTTGCTCGCTCCCGAATCCCCGGCGCGCGACGGATTGCTCACGTATTTCGAGAAGCAGATCGCCGCGGCCACCGACGAGAGCAAACAGAAGTACGAATACGCCAGGGCCATGGCGCTGCTCGCCCAGGCGCAGGCGATCTTCTCGGATTCGTCCCGCGTCGCGACCATGAAGCAGACGCTGGAAGCGCGCCAGAGCGACCTCATCAACCGCCTCAGCCGCCGCTTCGACGACACGCTGACGCGCGGCTGGCTCATCGACAAGCAGAACCCCGAGAACGCCTCGCGCGTGCTCTCGATCCTCGCCCAGGTTCAGCCGCAACATCCGCTGCTCACCGACAAGCGGCTCCTGATCGCGTATTCCGAGCAGGCGGGCGCGGCGCTCGATCGCGCCAACGGCGAGTTGGCCGGAGAGCTGATCGCCGCGGGCCTCAAGCTCTCGCCGCAGGACGAGGGCCTCAAGGATCTCAGCGACCGCGTGCGCCAGGTCGTGGCGAGCCAGCAGTCGGTGCAGCGCGTGCGCACGCTGCGCGCCAGCATCGACACCGCGCTCGGTTCGTCGCCGGCGCTCGAAGCCTTCGACACCAAACGCACCGAGCTCGCGGAGCTGCGCGCGGTGGCGCCCGACGACGCCGCACTGGCGCGCTGGCAATCGCAGATGCAGACGCAGCTCGATCGACGCCTCGTCGAGATGAGCAACAAGCGTTCGTTCACGGATGCGGAGGCGTTGCTCGGCCGTTACGCCGAGCTCGCAAGCACCGCGTATGTCGCCGACCGTCGCGACGCGCTGACGAGCGCGCGCAAGGAATTCACGGAAAACCTGGCGCGGCTCGGCGATGCGTTGCAGGCCGCCATCCGCGCCGGGCGACTCGGGCCGCCCGCCGCCGACAACGCCAAGAGCATCTACGCGAGTCTCGAACGCGCGGGCGCCGATACCGAGCAGCTCGCGGCCGCGAAGGACCAGATCTCGACGGCCTATGCGCGCCAGGCGGGCGAGTTGCGCAGCAAGGGCGCGTTCGCCGACGCACGCCGGCAGGTGACCGCGGGACTCGACTTCGGACCGAGCACGGCGGTCAAGGGTGTGCTGCAGGAAGAGAACAAGGAAATCGACGACGCCGAGAAGCTGGCCCGCTCGGCGGCCGACCAGCAACTGCGAGCACGACTCGCCGCGCAACGCGCGAAAGAGGACAACGATTTCAAGGCCCAGCTGGCGACCGCGCTGCGGGCGCCGAAGCAGTCGATCGACTCCGCGCGCGGCGCGCTGCAACTCGCCGAGAAATTGCAGAACCGCGGCGTGAAGGATCCGCTGGTGGTCAATGCCCGGCGCGACATCCAGAACCAGCTGGTCGCCGAGATTCGCGCGATGAGCGAGAAGTCCGGCCCGGATGCGGCGATCCGTTTCGCGGAGCAGGCGAGCGCGCTGATGCCGGAATCGGCGATGTTGACCGCGCAACTGGGTCGAGCTGCGCAAGGCGGGTGCCGAGCGGCAGGTGCAGACGCGCGTGGCCGCGATCACCGCGATCAAGGCGGACATCGACACGCTCGTCAAGGCGCCGAAGCTCGACGACAAGTGGTGGCGCGACGTCAACGCCCAGTTGCGCCGCCTGGCCGCCTATCTGCCGGACACCGATCCCTACGTCGTCGGCGTGAAGCGGACCTTGTCCAACACCTACATCGCGGCGGCGCGCAAGAATCGCGATGCCAAGTCGCTGAGCGAAGCGGAACGCATGATCGAACGCGCCGCGCAGTTGACGCCGACGCATCCGGAACTCGAGAGCGAACGCAAGCTGCTCGCGGATGCGCGCGCGTTGCAGGGCAAGATGGCGCAGCAGAACAAGCTCGCGGCGGATACCGACGCGCTCAAGCAGCGCCTGCGCGACCAGGCCAAGGCGGACGACACCGAATTCCTCGTCACGCTCAAGAGCCTGAAACAGACGCTGCCGGGAAACGACGCGTTCCTGGCCTCCGAAGCGCCGTTCGTGATCGCGGAGTCGTATCAGCGCCTGGCGACCAAGGCTGCGCGCCGCGGCTCCTACGACGAGGCGGTGACGCTGATCGATCGCGGACTGGAAAACGCCGCGGGCCTGCGCTCCCTGCGCGACGCGCGTGTGCGCTACTCGGCGCTGAAGGATCTCAGCGCGCAGATCAGCACGGGATCGAATCTCTCGGCGAGGGACCTGCGCGCGGGCCTCGATGCGGTATCGAAGGCGATCCCGCGCTGTCCGCGGACGTGCAAAAGCGGTTCAAGGCCGCCCTCGAAACCCGCATCCGCAACGAGCGGGGCCGCAATCCCACGCTCGCGTCCAACTACGAGAACATCGGCCAGCAGGTGTCGATCATCGATACGCCGCGCGCCGCAGCAACGCGTCCGGCGGCAACCGCCGCTGCGACACCGGCCGCGGGCCAGCAATCCGCGGCCACGGCCGCCGGGCAAAGCGCGGCCAGCCAGGCGACGCAGACACCACAACCTGCCGCCACGGATTCGCCCGGGGGCGTTGCGGTTACGCCGGCATCCATGTCGACGCCGGTTGCCTCGAAGCCGTGCCGCGCCGAACTCGCCGGCAAGGGCGCGCGATCGGCGGCCGTGTGTTTCGACGGATTCGCGAGCGGTCGGGGTCCCGACCTGGTCGTCATCCCCGCGGGCGGTCCGTTCACCAGCCCCGTGAGCGTCATGCGCTACGAACTAACTAACGGGACTACAACTTCTATTGCACCAGCACGGGGCGCTGCAAGACGGTCGGCGCGGCTCCGCGCCTCCCGATCGTGACGATCAGCGCCGCGGAAGGCGAGCGTTATGCCGCATGGCTGACCGAGGCCAGCGGCAAGGCTTACCGGTTGCCCGCCGACGCCGAATGGACTTACATAGCCACCGGGATACCCGATGGCGCCGACTTCAACTGCACGATGGAAGTCGGCGGCCAGAAGGTGAAGGGATTCTCGCTCGCCGAGAAGAACAGTGGCACCGCGAGCAGATGGGGCGTCTACAACATCATCGGCAACGCGCAGGAGTGGGCGCGCGCGCCCGGCGGCTGGGTGGCGCGGGGCGGCGCATTCTCGGACAACGTTTCCAACTGCGGTGTCGCGCTCGGTCGCGCGCACAGCGGATCGCCCGATGGAAAGACGGCTTGCGACTGATCCGGGAATTCTGAGCAACCGATGAGTGCATCCGCCTCGACACGACTGCGCCAGCTGGCCACCCAATATCACGGTGGCGAGCTCGACCTGCAGTCGTACCGCCGGATGCGCGCGGAATTGCTGGATCGGCTGACGGGTGCGGACGTCGAAGTGGACGAGGCGGGCACGACGCTGCCGCAGCGCGGACGTCCGGCGGCCGCGCCACCGGCGCCGGTTCCGGCGCCGCCGGTTCCCCGGGCATCGCCAGCCCAAAAGGAGCCGCAAGCGGCGGCGCCCGCGTCGCAGCCACAGGCCGCGCCGCGCAAGGGATCGGCGACGATCTACATCGTCGTGGCGCTCATCGCGGTCATCGGGGCCGCCGCCTGGTTCCTCTATCCGCGTCCGGCGGCACCGGATGCCGCGGGCGACATCGCGGCAACGGTCGACACCACGTCCGAGAGTTACCTGGCGATCAACGACTTCCTCGCCGCGGACGACTGGAGCGACGACCAGATCGCGAACTTCAACACGCGCTGGGCCACGTTGCCGGACGGTGAGCGGGCGGCGGCAATCGATCAGCCCTGGTACCAGGGATTCGTGGAGCGCGTGCGATCCAGGGTCAAGGAACGGCGCGCGCTGACCGCGACGGCCGAGCGTCCCGGCACCGTCGAGGGTCCGCTGTCTTCGTTGGCCAGCAGCGTCGGCATCGACATCTCATCTCCCGACACAGTCGTCGCGCCGCCCGTCCGCAGACCGGTCGTCTCGGATGGCGGCGGCGAGAAACGCGATTCGGCGGCCACGGCCGCGCCCGCGCTCCCCACACCGATGGCCGCAGCGACGCCGCCGGCAAATCCGGCGGCGAGCCCCGCGATCAAGCCCGAGGCGGGTTCCACTCCGGCAACGGCCGCCAAATCGGGAAGTGCCGCGGTGCGACAGGCGGGCGCGACCGCGGCGGCTGCCGCGCCGCTGGCCCCGGCGGACAACAGCAACAATCCCGACCGTTGCCGCCAGGAACTGGTCGGATCGAGAAGGCCTCGCTGCCGCGACGCGCTGGCAGGCGGCGCATGGGGCCCATACCTGATCGTGCTTGCAGGCGGTTCCTACGAAATGGGCAGCAGGCAGATCTCGCAGGAGGGCCCGGTGCACTCCGTCACGATCGCCAGGCCCTTCGCCATCGCCGAGCACGAGATTTCGCAGGGCGAGTACCAGGTGTTCTGCACGCAGGCCAAACGCAATTGCGAAGCCCAGCCGTGGCAGGGTGACGATTTCCCCGTGGTGAAGGTCAGCTGGCAGGACGCACACGACTACGCCGCCTGGCTGTCGAGCGTCACCGGGTTCAGGTATCGACTAGCTACCGAAGCCGAGTGGGAGTACGCCGCGCGTGGTGGCAGCGCAGCGCTGTACCCGCAGGGCGAGGCGCTGGCCCAGACCGACGCCGTGTATTCCGTCAACGAGAAGCTCGCGGCTCCGTGGCGCCGCAGCCAGAGGATCAATGCCGCGTTCCGGCTCTTCCACGCGATCGGCAACGTGCGCGAGTGGGTCGAAGATCCCTGGGTGTCGAGTCACGAGGGCGCGCCGGCGGACGGATCGGCGCGCAAGAGCGGCGAAGGAGCGCAGCGCGTAGTCCGTGGTGGTGCATACACGGACCTGGGGCCGAAGCTTCGATTCACGACGCGCGAGGGCGTGGATGGCGCGACGCGCGACGCGATCACGGGATTTAGAGTAGTTCGGGAATTCTGATCGTCCTGTTGTGGCTGAAACGCGGCGTGCAGGCGTCTCAGATCGGATTTGCGCGGTGCGGCACGCGGTTGCATTGTCACATTCACCTAAGTATCGTCGGTCGCGAAAATTAGAAAAACTAGTCAGCTGAAGTCCACGATTAATCAAAGAAACTTCGGCTGGAGGATTCACGTGAGCGAGATCCACCCGTATCGCTGCAAGCGAATCATCCGCGTCGCCGCGCCGGCCCTGGCGCTGGCGGTCATGTCGGCCGGCGCGTTGGCGCAACAGGTCCAGTCCGGTGCCGGCGCCACGCCCAGTACCGCGGCACCGAATGCCCAGGACCAGCTTGCGCCGGCCACCGTCGGGCTGAACATTCCCCGGGTTTCCGAGAGGCCGCTCACCGCCGAGGAGAGTCCGCGCATCAAGGTGACCTCGTTCGAACTGGCGGGCGCGGTCGCGCAGCCGTCGCTGGGCATTTCGCTGCCCGAGGTCCAGGCGATCCTCGACGCCGCGGTACGCGCACAACCCGAGACCGGCTACACGATCGCCGACATCGAAGGTGTGGCCGACAAGGTCACCGACTACTACCGTCAGAAGGGACTCGTCGTGGCGAAGGCCTTCATCCCCGCGCAGGACGTGCGCGACGGCAGGGTCACCGTGCGGGTGCTCGAAGGAAAACTCTCCGCGATCGTCGTCGAGGGCAACAAGGGCTACAAGGCCAAGACGCTGCTGCGGCCGTTCGAAGACCTGCTCGGCGCGCCGGTGGCCAAGGACCAGGTCGAGTCGGCCCTGCTCACGCTCACTAACTACCCGGGCCTCAGCGCCTTCGGCGTCCTCGGCGCCGGCCAGGACATCGGCACGACCAAGCTGACGTTGCGCGTGCAGAAGGAAGATCGCCTCGGGTTCGATTTCGGCCTCGACAACCAGGGGTCGGAGCTCTCGGGCGAAAACCGCGCCCAGGTCGCGATGAGCGTGAACAACCTGTTCGGTCAGGCCGATCAGCTGCGTGCCTACGCGCTGTACGGGTTCGACCCGGACGACAGCTCCGCGAAGGGCCTGTACGGCGGGTTCCGCTACACGCTGCCGGTCGTCGACAGCCGGAATTTCGTCTTCGTGGGCGCCGCGACGAATTCGTACACGATCGGCGAAGCGAGCGGCACCAACGTCGAAGACACCGAGCCCCAGGGCGATGCGCTGGAAGCATCCGTGGGTTACCGCCATGCGTTCGCCCCATCGCGCGTGACCACGGGCGGTTTCGGTTTCGAGCTGCAGTCGAAGCGCTCGTCGTTCGAAACGGGTGGAATCGAAATCTTCGAAGACCAGCTCACGATCCTGCGCAGCTCGATCGACTGGACGGTCGTCGACCAGCGCTTCCGCGGTGTCAACACGATCTCGTTCGCCTATTCGCATGGCTTCGACGACCTGCTGGGTTCGCTCGGCGCCTACGACGGATCGACCACCGGCGGCGCCAGCCGCCTGGATGCCACCGGAGAATTCGACAAGGTCGTGGCCGACGTCGCGCGCCTGCAGCGCCTGACCAAGAATTCCTCGCTGCTGCTGCACGTGCGCGGCCAGTTTTCCGATGACCCGCTGGTCTCCATGGAGCAGACGTCGCTCACGGGGCCGGACGCCGTGCGCGCGTTCCAGGTGACGGAACGCGCGGGCAACGATCTCAACCTGTCGAACTCAAACTCGGCCCTCGCGGATACCGGTGTGGTCGCGACGCTCGAGTGGATCTTCTCGATCCCGGGACTTGCGGACCGGCCGGCCTTCGGCAACCGCACCTGGGGACAGGTGCTGCAACTTTCCCTGTTCGCCGACTATGCCAAGGGCAAGTTGAACGACATCGCCGACCCGGATGTCGAGGACGACTTCGACGTCGGTGGCTGGGGCGGCTCGATCCAGCTCAACGTGCCCGACAAGGTATTCGCACGCGTCGACGTGGCGAAGCCGTTCAGCAATGACAACCCGGACAGCGAAGACGTCCAGGCCTACTTCCGCATCGGCGTTCACTTCTGACGGACCAGGTGGAGACCAGACGAATGTCACGCAAAACCCGCAAGAAAAATTCCACCGGATCGGGCAACAAGGCGCTCGCCATCTTCATCGGCGCGACCTGCAGCATCGCCGCGGCTCCGAACAGTTTCGCCGGCCCGGAAGGTGGCGTCGTCACCAGCGGCCAGGGCACGATTTCCACGCCCACGTCGACGTCGACCGTCATCGATCAGTCGAGCAGCCGCCTGTCGCTCAACTGGAGTTCATTCGACGTCGCGGCGAACGAGTCGGTGCGTTTCAACCAGCCGTCGTCCACCGCGGTCGCGGTGAACCGCATCCTCGATCAGAAGGCCAGCGAAGTTTTCGGGCGCATCGATGCCAACGGCCGGGTCGTGCTGTTCAATTCGAACGGAATGCTGTTCGGACCCGGTTCGCAGGTGAATGTCGGATCACTTCTCGCGACGTCCCTCGACGTCGTTTCGATCGATGATTCCACGGGACGCCTGCGTCTCGAAGCGGCCGGATCACCGGGCTCGATCGTCAACAATGGTTCGATCACTGCGGCCCCGGGCGGCTCCGTGAGCCTCCTCGGTGGCACGGTCGCGAACAATGGACTCATCGTTGCCGATGTCGGCTCCGTCAACCTCGCGGCCGGCCGTTCGGCCACGCTCGATTTCTACGGCGGCGGACTGCTGCGCTTCGAAACCGACTCGGCGCTCACTGAAAACGCCAGCGGCGCGGCCGCGGCCGTGGCCAACACCGGACAGATCTACGCGGACGGCGGCCAGGTGCTGCTGACCACCAGCGCGGCGCGGAACGTGTTCGATCGCGCCGTCAACAACGACGGCCTGGTGCGCGCGAACCGCATCGACAATTCAGGCGGCTCGATCCGCCTCGTCGGCGCCGAAGGCACCGTCGTCAACAGCGGCGTGCTCGATGCGTCGGGCACGGGTACCGGTACGGGTGGCAGCGTGCAGGTGCTCGGCGAAAACGTCGGGCTCTTCGGCAATGCGCTCGTCGACGTCTCCGGCAACAACGGCGGCGGTTCGGCGCTGATCGGCGGCGACTACCAGGGCGCCAACGCGGACGTGCTCAACGCGCGCCGCACCATCGTGGCCCCGGACGCGGTCGTTCTCGCCGATGCGCGCGAGAGCGGTGACGGCGGCAAGGTCATTTTCTGGTCGGACGACGCCACGCAGTTCTATGGGACGGTGTCGGGACGCGGTGGCGCGAGCTCGGGCAACGGCGGCTTCATGGAAGCCTCGAGCCGAGGCGTGCTCGATTTCAATGGCGACGTGAATCTCGGCGCCGCCGCGGGCGAGGGCGGACACCTGCTGCTCGACCCCGACAACATCACGATCAACGCGGGCACCAACGTCACGGGCAACATCGATTTCAACGACGCCCCGGCCAACGCGACCGTCAGCGCGACCAGCATCACCACCTTCCTGACCAGCAATGGTTCGCTCACGCTGCAGGCGAACGACAACATCGACGTCGAGGCCAGCATCACCGCGGGCGGTGCTCCCGCCAATCGCAACCTCACGCTGCAGGCCGGCGAGACCATCACCATCGACCCGGGAATCACGATCGCGACCAGCGGCAACATCCTGCTGCGGGCCAACGATGCGGGCGGCGCGGGACCGGAATCCGGAAACGGCACCGTGACCTTCGGCAGCAACACGTCGGCCGTGACGTCCACCGGCGGAAGCGTGACGATTCGCGGCGCCGCACTGGTCGTGGGCAATGTCACCGCGGGCGGCGCCGTCACCGTCGATTCCGATTCGGGCACGCTGACACAGGTCGGCGGAACGACGGTCTCCGGGGTCTCGCTCACGGCCGAGGGCACGGTCGTCAATCTGAATACGGCGGTCGGCACGCTGACTTCGGGCAACGCCACCGCGGGCAGTCTCACGATCAACAACACGGGCGCACTCGTCGTGACGTCCGCCACGGCCACCAACGGCGTGAACCTCACGTCCACGGGCAACCTGACGGTCGCGGACGTGGATGCGAATGCCGGAACCGCGACGCTCACGTCCACGAACGGCGCGATCCTGGACGATGACGCGGGTACCGCCGACGACACCGTGATCGCGGGCGCGAACATCGTGCTGGACGCGGAGACCGGCATCGGCTCGATTACCGCCGGCACGCTGGCGAACCTCAGGGCCGGCGCGGGTTCATCCGTGGACATCGACACCGACGGAAACCTGACGGCGACGGTTCAGTCGAACGCCGGCCAGATCAACCTGAATTTCGTGAATGGACTGCCGACGCTCGGCGCCGGCGACATCGTGTTGGGAGCCGACGCGGGTGGCGCGACCGGCATGGCCTTGCTGCAGACCGCCGACAATTTCGATGTCTCCGCGGGGGACTCGCCGGACTGGTCGCGCTCGGCGCGGGCAATACGGCCGCGGTGGGCCTGCGCTCCGACGGCGACCTTACGCTGCCCGCTGCGGCCAACAGTCTCTTCGACGTTGCGCCCGCAACCCTGGCGCTCAACGGAGATGACATCACGGATGGCGATTTCGATCTCACGTTCGACATCGGTACCCTGATCTTCGACTCGCGCGGAGAAGACGGCAGCGCGACCCTGCGGGGCGACATCGGGCGGTTGTCCGCGACGGTCTTGAATTTCCAGGACCTCGACGTCAGCGTCGATGGGGCCATCACCCTGGTCGATATCACCGCGGGCGACGCCATTACCGTCGACGCCGGCAGCGTCGGTACCCCCGGAGACATCACGGTCGGGGCACTGAACGCCCAAGGCGACGTCGACCTGAGCGCGAACTTTGGCGGCGCGATCATTGACGACTTCGACGTCGGCGGCATCCGTACGCGTATCGAGGGCAGCCAGCTCACGTTGTCGGGAACCAGCATCGGCAGCGTCGCCCAGGATGGCGAGATCGATACCGACGTGGACAATTTCACGCTGACCGCGACGAATGGCGACGTCGTCCTGCTCGAGCTGAACTCGGCGGGAATAAACGCCTTTACCGCGGCCGGCGGCAACATGACGCGCATCGCGACCGAGGACGGTTCGATGAGCGTGAACGACGATCTGAATCCGCTCACGGGCGACGTCGAAGTGCTCCTGGGCGGGGCCTCATCGACCGCCGATCTCACCGATCGCATCGTCGGCCGGCAAACCAACGGCACGGGAAACACGACGATTCGCGTCGGCAGCAATCTCACCGTTCGCGAAGTCGTGGGCGACAACATCATTCTCGAGGCGGGCTTCCCGAATCGTCCCGCCGGAAACCTGCTGATCGACGTCGGCGCTGGCGCCACGCAACGCGTGCAGACGACCGGCGACGTCACCCTGCGTGCCGCGGGCACCATCACCCAGACCGGCGCGGCGACACCGGCCGTCGTCGGCGATACGCTCACGATCAGTCGTGGGTCGACCGTCAATCTCGACACCAATGTGAACACCCTGGATGCGCAGCTGAATCTGACGGGCAGCGCACTCACCATTCGCGAGGCGAGTGGTCCGCTGGCGGTCGATAACGCCCGCGCGTCCGGCGCGGTCAACCTCAGCACGACCGCCGGCTCCTTGAACAACGTCAATGCGTCCGGATCGAGCGTCACGCTCAATTCGAACACCACGCTGTCGCTCGCCTCCGTGACCGGCAATGCCGGCGGCGCGGTCAATCTGACCGCAACCGGCGCGATCACGGACGGCGGTACGACCTCGGTGACGGGCGGCACGCTCACCATCAACGGCAATCCCGCGTCGGTGACTCTCAACACGAGTGTCACGACGCTGACGGCGGCCACCGTGGGCGGACCGCTCACCATCCGCGAAGCGAACGGCCTCTCGGTCAGCAACTCGACCGTGAATGGCACGGTCGACATCCAGACCACGCTGGGAGACCTCACGCTCGCCAACGTCAATGCGGGCGTCAACGCCGCGACGCTGCGCGCGGGCGGCAACATCACGAATGGCGGCAGCACGCTGACGGCGGGCGGCCTCACGATCACCGGCGCGAATTCGGTCACCCTCACGACGAACGTGGGGTCGCTCGATGCGACCGGCGTCACGAACGGACTGTCGGTCACTGAATCGGCCGGACCCCTGGCGGTGGCCGCGGCCAACTCGACCAACGGATCCGTCACGCTCATCACGACCAACGGGGACCTGACGAACGTCAATGCGTCGGGCAATACGGGCGTCACGCTGACCGCGGGTGGCGCGAACAGCGCCATCACGCTGGCCGATGTGAATGCGACCAACGGAGCGGTGACGCTCAGCGCCGGAACGGCGGGAGATCGCGGCGCGATCACGGAAATCGCCGCCGGATCGGTGAGCGGCACGACGCTCGATATCGACCGCGCCGAATCGGTGAATCTCACCACGGATGTGGCGACGCTGACGGCGGACAATGTCGAAACCTTCCTGACCGTCGTCGATCAGTCCGGCAACCTCCTGGTGCAGGGTGTAGCCGCCGGTGGCGCGGTATCCATCCAGTCGGCCGGCTCGATCCTGGATGAGGATGCGGGCACGACGGCGAGCAATACGATCTCCGGCTCTTCGGTCTCCCTGACCGCCGTGAACGGCATCGGAACGGTGACGGACCTCGCGACACGGCAGGGCAACTCCGTGGACGTCGACACGGCCGGCATCCTCACCGCGAACGTGACGAATCCGACCGGCGGCGCCATCAATCTCAACCTCTCAAACGCTCCGGCAAACGGCACCACGATCACGCTCGGCTCGGCACCCGCCGGGCGAACGGGCGATGTCCTGTTGCAGTCTCCGGGCGCCCTGGACCTGCGCAATCTTCCGGCGGGTTTCATCAACATCGGCGCCGGCAACGACGTCGGTGTGGGCTTCGCTTCGGGAGGAGTGCTCAGGCTCGGAGCCGGACTGCCAACCGATGCGGCTCCGGCGGACCTGCTCGTGAGTGGCACGGACATCTTCCAGGGACTCACCGACTCGCGAAATATCACGCTCGCCGCGACGGGAATCCTGACGTTCGACGCGGCCGCCGCTGGCGGAGCGTTCCAGCCTCGATACGAACGTCGGCACTCTGAATGCAACGCACCTTGGGCGTTGCGCTGAACGTCGATGAATCGGGTGGCGACATCACCCTCGGCACCATCGCCGCGCAGTCCTTCGACCTGCAGGCGCTGGGCGGCGCGATCCTCAATGACACGAACCCGGCGAGCGGGATCACGGTTCAGACGGCCGTGCTCGAATCCGCAACGGGAGTCGGTACGGGTGCCAATGGCGCGATCGACGTGAATGTGACGACTCTCACCGCGTCGTCCGACTCGGGCGACGTCGCGATCCGCAGCACCGGCGGCGGTGCGATCACCGTGAGCCTGGCGGCAGGTGATGCAGCGGCGGCGGCGGGCAACGGCAACGTTTCGCTGAGCGCGGCCGGCAACGTGACCGTCGCACAGCTGGCCGCCGATCAGGACAACGCCAGCGTGACCACGTCCGGCAGCATCACGGGTGCGGGTGTCACGGCGAATCAACTCACGCTCGCGAATGCGAGCAGCGTCGACCTCGACACGAACGTCAACACACTCGCGGCGAACAACATCGCGGGCAACGTCACGATCGACGAGGCGAGCGGTCCGCTGGCCGTCACGAACGTGACGAGCAACAACGGCTCGGTCGCGTTGACGGTCGCGGGTGGCGGCTTGTCTCTCGGTACGGTCAGCGCGGCCAACGGCACGGTGACGTTCAACGCGGGCGGCGCGATCACGGATACCGGAACGGCCGCCTCGGTCAGCGCGAATACGCTCGCGATCACGGCCGCGACTTCCGCCGATCTCGATACGGATGTGGATGCTCTCGATGCAGGCAACGTGGGTGGCCCGCTGACGATTCGCGAAACCACCGGCAACCTCGCGGTCACGAACGCGGCGGCCACCGGTGCCGTCACCGTGTCGACCGTTGCGGGTTCGCTGACGGGAGTGACGGCGTCGGGTTCGACCGTGGCGCTCACGGCCGCGGGCACGAACAGCGGCATCTCGCTCACGCAGGTGAATGCGGGTGCGGGCGCCGGAAACGTGGCGCTCACGGCCGGCGCGAATGGCGCGATCACCGACGGTGGTTCGGCTTCGGTCGCCGGCGGCACCTTGACGATCGGCGGCGCGGGTTCCGTGAATCTGAACACCAACGTCGCCACCCTGGCGGCGACGGGCGTTGCCAACGGCCTGACGGTTCGACGATACGAATGCGCTCCAGGTCAACAATGCGACTTCCGCCACGGGCCTGGTCAACCTGTCCACGGTCAGCGGCGCGCTCAACGTCGCGGCTGCGTCGGGCGTCGGTGTCACGCTGAATGCGGGTGGCGCGGGCAGCAACCTGACCCTCGGCACGGTGAGCGGCGGTACGGGCGCGGCCAACCTGACGGCGGGCGGGGCCATCTCCAACACCGGCAATACACTGACTGCGACGGGTGGATTGACGATTGCCTCCGCGGGCTCCGTCGACCTGCGCACGGATGTGAACACGCTCAATGTCACGAGCACGGTGGGGGGTCCGCTGAGCGTCGCCGAGCAGACCGGCGGTCTCGTCGTCACGAATGCGAACGCGACCGGCGCCGTGACCCTGGCGACCGTCGGCGGATTGCTGGATGTCACGACTGTAAGCGGTGCGGGTGTCACGCTGACCGCGGGCGGCGCCGGGAGCGCGCTCACGATTCGCGACACGGTCAATGCGGGAGCGTCCGGCGCCGCGACGCTCACCGCGGGCGGGGCACTCACCGACACGTCGACCGATCTCGACGAACCCGCGCTGATCGCGGGAGCCGCCACCATCACCGCGGCTTCGATCGGCTCCGCCGCGAATACGCTGAATACGTCGGTGAACTCGCTGACCGCGACTTCGAGCGCGGGAGGCATGTTCTTCCACGAGTTGAACAGCGTGAATCTGACCAACCTCAATGCGTCCAGCAACCAGGACATCTTCGTTGGAGCGCGCGAGGACATCACGGTCGAGCGGGTGAACGTCACCGGGACCGGAGCTTCAGGCCGCGTGCTGCTGGCTGCGGGCCGCGACATCCTGGCCAATGGAGTGCTGGCTGGTACGGATGCCCACATCACCGCGCAGAACGTCGAACTGCGCGCGGGTGGCATGGATCTCGCGGGCGGTCGCATCGGCACGACGGACACCGAGCTGCGGCTCTTCGTGCCCGAGGTCATACCGGGCGGCGCCGGCAACACCGGCGCGAATGTTCCGAGCGTCCTGTTCCTGCAGCGGCCGAGTGCGGGTGACTCGACCGTCCCTGCCTTGGAAGCAGGGTTCCGAGTCGTTTCGGGTCTGTTCCAGATTTCGACCGCCGTCCTTCCGACCACGGTGTTCACGAACGACAACATCTACCTGACGCCGACGTTCACGGTACGCAGCGCCCAACCCGATGGAATCACGGTGGCGCTGACGAATTCGGTCCTGCCGCTCACGAGCAACGCGGGCCTGGCGTATGACCCGAATTCCCAGAACAACTTCCTGGATCTGACCAATGCGTCGAACGCCCAGGGCGAAGGCACTCTTTATATCGACTGGGCTTCCTTCGATCCGAACGTCAGTCTGTTCGGCACCGTGAATCCGCCAATCTGCCTGCCGCGCGACCAGCAGGAGGAAGACGATTCCGCCGCCGACGCCCCGGTCGCCGCCAATGCGACCAGCAGCGGCTGTGCCGCGACGACGGCGCAGTTCGACGGGACGTTTCGCGCCCCCGAGATGAAGCTGGTGATCACCAGCCGGGGGCTCGAGTGGGTGCCGGTCCGGGCCAGCCTGCTGTCGTCACTGCCGACGATCGCCCAGGTCCGTTGAGCCGTATCCGTCAATAAGAGTAGGGCCGGTAAGCGCAAGCCATTGAATTCACTGGAAGGGTGAATTCAATCCGGCTTGCCATCCCGCCGGCCCTTGGGTATTGTTCGCGCCCGTTTTTATCCCCTTGCTGCACCGTCAACCTCAGGCGGGTGGCTAATCCAAAAGGAGAAGACATGAGGCATTACGAAATCGTGTTCCTGGTCCATCCGGACCAGAGCGAACAAGTCCCCGCCATGATCGAGCGCTACCGCGGAATGATTTCCGCCGGTGGTGGCACCGTGCACCGTCTCGAAGACTGGGGCCGCCGCCAGCTCACGTTCCCGATCTCGAAGGTCCACAAGGCGCACTACGTGCTGCTGAACGTGGAAACCGATCAGAAGACGCTGGAAGAGCTCACCGGTGCGTTCCGTTTCTCGGATGCCGTGCTGCGTCACCTCGTCGTGAACATGGACGAGGCCGTGACCGAGGCGTCGCCGATGGCGAAGGCCGCGCAGGAAGAGAAGGAAGGCGGTCCGCGCCGCGAGCGCCGCGACGATTCGCCGTTCGCCAGCGATGACGACGACATGGGAGTAAACGCGTAATGAAAGACGACAAACCGCGTCGTAGTGGTCCGGGTGGTGGTGGCGGTGCCGGTGGCGGCAACCGTTCGTTCTCGCGCCGTCGCAAGTTCTGCCGTTTCACGGCCGAAGGCGTCAAGCAGATCGACTACAAGGATCTGGCCACGCTCAAGCAGTACATCACCGAAACCGGCAAGATCGTTCCGAGCCGCATCACGGGCACGAAGGCGTTCTACCAGCGCCAGCTCTCGTCGGCGATCAAGCGCGCGCGTTACCTCGCGCTGCTGCCTTACACCGACCAGCATTGAGATAACCATGGACGTCATCCTGCTCACCAAGGTGGCAAACCTTGGAAACATCGGCGACCGCGTGAAAGTGAAGTCCGGCTACGGCCGCAACTTCCTCCTGCCCAAGGGCAAGGCGACTCTCGCGACGCCGGACAACGTGAAGAAGTTCGAAGCGCGTCGCGCCGAGCTCGAGAAGGTTGCCCGCGAACAGTTCTCGGATGCCGAGAGCCGCGCGGCCGCGTTCAAGGACTTCAAGCTCGCGATCACCGCGAAGGCCGGCACCGAGGGCAAGCTCTTCGGTTCGATCGGCACGGCCGACATCGCCGAGGCCTGCACGGCGCAAGGGCACAAGCTGGCGCGCGCCGAAGTGCGCCTGCCGACGGGCCCGTTGCGCACGGTCGGGGATCACACGATCACCCTGCACCTGCACACGGACATCGACGTGCAGCTGCCGGTGGTCATCACCGCGGAAGAGTAAGCCGAAGAAAATATTGCCGGGCACCAAGGGCTTCGGCAATTCGACGCAAAGACACAGCGCCCCGTGATGGACTCACGGGGCGTTTGTTTTTAGAGTCGGCGCAGCCCGGGGAATACAACACATGTCGAGCACTCCGAAATTCCGCCGTGACCCGTCGTTCGCCAGCGACCTGCGTACGCCACCGCATTCGGAAGAGGCGGAGCAGGCCGTGCTGGGCGGACTCATGCTCGACCGCGCCGCCTGGGACCAGGTCGGCGACGTCATCATCGCGGATCATTTCTTCCGGCCCGATCACAAGCTGATTTTCGAGAGCATCGCGTCGCTGGCGGGTGAAGCGCAGCCCTGCGATCCGGTCACCGTGTCGGAGCACCTGCAGCGGCTCGGCAAGCTCAACGACGCCGGCGGACTGGCCTATCTCGGCACGCTGACGCGCGATACGCCGGGCGCGGCGAATGCGCGCGCCTATGCGGAAATCGTCAAGGAACGCGCGCTGCTGCGCGAGCTCGTGAGCGCCGGCGGCGAGATCGCGGGCTCGGTGTGGAGCGAGGAGGGCGAGAGCGCCCGCGATCTCGTCGAGCGCGCCGAGCGCCGCATCTTCGCGATCGCGGAAGGGTCCTCGCGCGGCAAGGGTTACGTGAGCGCCAAGCAGGCGCTGCCGGCATTGATCGACCAGATCGACGACCTGTACAACAACCCGAACAAGCCGCGTGGCCTGCCCACCGGTTTCATCGACTTCGATTCCAAGACCGGTGGCCTGCGCGGCGGCGATCTGCTGATAATCGCCGGCCGTCCCTCGATGGGTAAGTCGACGCTCGCAATCAACATGGCGGAGCACGCGGCGCTGAAGGAGGGAATTCGCGCGTCGGTGGCGATCTTCTCGCTCGAAATGCCGGCCGAACAGATCCTCACGCGCATGTTGTCGTCGGTGGGCAGCGTGAACCTCGGCAGCATCCGCAGCGGCAAGTTGTCCGAGGACGACTGGCCGCGCATCACGGGCGCGACGAAACAGCTGCAGGACGCGAAGATCTTCATCGACGACACGCCTGCGTTGAACCCCACCGAGCTGCGGGCACGCTCGCGGCGCATCAAGCGCGAGCACGGGCTCGATTTGATCGTCGTGGACTATCTGCAGCTCATGACCGTGCCGGGCACCAAGGAGAATCGCGCCACGGAAATCTCCGAGATTTCGCGCGGGCTCAAGGCGCTCGCGAAGGAGATCAATTGCCCGGTGATCGCGCTGTCGCAGCTGAATCGCGGCGTGGAGCAGCGCGAGAGCAAGAAGCCGGTGATGTCGGATCTGCGTGAATGCGTCGCGGGGGACACGTTGGTGTGCCTCGCGGATGGACGCCGTGTGCCGATTGCATCGCTCGTCGGTCAGCAGCCCGAAGTGTGGGCGTTGGATGACGAAAAGAATGTCGTCGCTGCGCGCGCGGAAATCGTGTGGTCGACGGGCGTAAAGCCGGTGTTCGATCTGAAGCTGGCGAGCGGAGCACGTTTGCGAGCGACCGCCGATCATCGCGTCATGGCCGGCGAGAAGTGGAAGCCGATCAGCGACTGCGCGCCTGGGGATCGCATCGCGATCGCCCGGAAGTTGCCGGAAGTTCGGGAGCCGTTGGTATGGCCCGAACACTGGCTGGTCCTGCTGGGCCACCTGGTCGGCGACGGAAGCTATCTCACGCATCAGCCTTTGAGGTACACGACGGCGTCCGAGGAGAACAGCGCCGCAGTAGCGAAGAGCGCGGAACTGTTCGGCAGCAAGGTGACGCGCCACGCCGGGGTTGGCAATTGGCATCAGCTCGTGATTTCAGGCAATGGCAATCGTTGGCATTCGGCTGGCGTCGGAAAGTGGTTGAAGGACCTGGGCATCTTCAATCAGCGCTCGCATGAGAAACGCTTGCCCTCCCAGGTGTTTCAGCTTGCGAAGACGCAGATGGCGACGTTGCTGAGCCACTTGTGGGCGACCGACGGCTGTGTATCGACGCGATCCCCGGGGGTGCGCGGAGCACCTCGCGTCTACTTCAGCACCTGTAGTGCAGGTTTGGCGTCTGATGTCGCCGCACTTCTGCTTCGTCTCGGTATCGTCGCGCGGCAGAGGATGGTCCGCTACGCGAAGGGTCGGCCAGTCTTTACGGTTGACGTGTCGGGTCGCGAGGATCAAATCCTGTTTGCGACCCAGGTAGGTGGCTTCGGTCCGCGCGCCGCTCCGGTCGAGCGATTGTTGTCTCACCTGGCATCCATCCGCGGCAACACGAATGTCGACACGCTGCCCAAGTCGGTGTTTCGGTCGGTCAAGGGCCGAATGGTTGAGCGCAATATCACGGCGCGGGCCATGGCAGGGATGCGGGGCACGGCGTACGGTGGCGAGTCTCACTTCCAGTTCTCGCGGTTCGCGAGCGCTCTTCGCCGATTACGCTGACTTGTTAGACGACCCTCTGCTGGCTGATTGGGCAAAATGCCCGTTGTTCTGGGACAGGGTCGTCGCCGTCGAGTCAGCTGGCGAAGTGGAGACCTTCGACTTGACCGTTCCTAACTACCACAACTGGTTAGCCGACGGACTAACTACGCACAATTCAGGTGCAATTGAACAGGATGCAGACATGATCCTGCTCATCTACCGCGACGAGGTCTACAACAAGGAGACGCCGAAGAAGGGCGTCGCCGAGATCGACCTCGCCAAACATCGTAACGGCGAGACCGGCGACATCCGCCTGACCTTCCGCGGCGCGAACGCCCGCTTCGAGAACTACGCGGACCCGGCGTACGGCGAAGGAATCATGCGTTGATCCGTCTGCTCCGCGCGTTGATCGACAGCGCCGCGTTGCGACACAACCTCGGCACCGTGCGTGCCTACGCGCCGGGCGCGAAGGTCATGGCGGTCGTCAAGGCCAACGCCTATGGCCACGGCCTCGTTTCCACCGCACTCGCGCTGGCCGACGCGGACAGCTTCGCCGTGGCGCGACTCGAAGAAGGGCTGGCGCTGCGCGCCGCCGGCGTCCGGGCCCCCATCGTCCTGCTGGAAGGCGTGTTCAGCGCCGAACAACTCGCCGAAGCCGCGCAGCACGGGTTCGAGCTCGTCGTCCACGACCCGCGTGCAGCTCAAACTGCTCGAGGCCCATCGCGGCGCCGAACGTTTCGTGTTGTGGATCAAGATGGACACCGGCATGAATCGCCTCGGGTTCCGGCCCGAGGCGTTCGCCGCTGCGCATTCGCGTCTGAAGTCGATGACGGTGCCGGCGCTCGAGCTGCGCGCGATGACGCACCTGGCGCGCGCCGACGAGCTCGACCAGTCGATGACGCGCGACCAGGTATCCGTATTCGAGCGCACGCTCGCGGCGGCCGGTCTCATGGGCGGCGCCGAACGCATCACCACCAGCATCGGCAATTCGGCGGGCACGCTCGGCTGGCCGGCGGCGCATGGCAACTGGGTGCGTCCCGGGCTCGCGCTTTACGGCGTTTCACCGTTCGGCGGCGGGACGGCCAGCGTGCATGGCCTGAAGCCGGTGATGACGCTCGAAACCACCGTGCTCACGGTGCGGGCGGTGAAGCGCGGAGAGACTGTCGGGTACGCCGGCGCGTGGCGCGCCGAGCGCGACAGCACCATTGCGATTCTCGCGGCGGGGTATGGCGACGGCTTGCCGCGGCACCTCGCGAACGGCACGCCGGTGCTGATCGGCGGCGCGCGTTATCCCCTCGTGGGCCGCGTGTCGATGGACATGATCGCGGTGGACGTCACGGGCGGCGCGAAGGTCGCCACGGGCAACAAGGCCATCATCTGGGGTCCGGGCCTGCCGGTCGAAGAAGTCGCGCGCACGCGGACACGATTCCCTATGAGCTGCTGTGCGGCGTGAGCCAGCGAGTTCCCCTCGAGCTCAAATGAAAAAGGCCGAGCTGAACTCCGGCCTTTCTCGTATCAATCATGCCGGTGCCGGCCCGGCATTCTCAGGCTTGCGGCTGACTAAGCCTCGAAGAACCCCATCTTCACGCCGGCGAGCTGGATCACGTCGTTGTCGACGAGCCGGCGCGCCTGGCTGCCGATGGCGGAGCCGTTCACGAGCGGGAAGTTGTCGGGTTTGTCCGCATCCACGTGCACGATGAAGAAGCCGTCCTGGCGCCGGGTGATCGCGGCAACCTGGATGCCAGGCCGGCCGAGCGTGGTCAGCGCCTTGTTGAGCTCGAGCTCACGGCCCGCGAAGGAGCCGGAGAGCACCTGCAACTTGGCCTTCTTGACCGGCGTCTTGCCATCGAGGCCCTTGCGCACGCCGCTGGCGGACAGGTCCGCCGACTGCTTCTCGACGACGTCCTTGGCGGCGCGCATTTTCTCGGCCGCGGGGCGCGACGACGGCTGGATGACCATCGTCTTCTCGAATTCGTCCTGGGCTTCGTCGTCTTCGACGAACCGCAGCTGGTGATGACCGACCGTCACCACGTCGCCATGCTGCATGGCGTGCTTCTTGATGAGCTTGCCGTTGACGTAGGTGCCGTTGGTGCTGTTCAGATCCTCGAGGAACGAATCGTTGAGGATGTTGATGATCAGCGAGTGATGACCCGACACCGCCGAGTTGTCGATGCGGATGTCGTTGTCCGGGAGGCGGCCAATGGTGTACCGCTCCTTGTTCATGTTGTATTCGGCGAGGACCTGGTTATCCAGGCTTAAGACCAGACGTGCCATTGTTTTCGTCCCTTAACTGAACCAGCCCAGAAGTTTGTCCATCACACCACGGCTCGCGGGGAACGCTTCGATCGCCTGCGCGAGCACCACCGAGACGTTGTCACGGCCGCCGTTCTCGTTGGCTAACTGAATCAACTGCTTAGCAACCGTATCTAGATTAGCACCAAAGGTACTTATAGTTAAACGGATGTCTTCATCTTCCACCATGTCGGACAGGCCGTCCGAACAAAGGATGAAAATGTCGCCCTTGTCGACCGGGTGTTCCTGGACCTCGACTTCCACCTGGGGTTCGACGCCCAGGGCGCGGGTCACGTAGTTCTTGTTGGCCGCACGCTGCGCTTCCTCCGGGGAATAGAAGCCGCGATCGACGAGCTCCTGGAGCAGCGAGTGGTCCATGGTCACCTGGGAGATCTCGCTGCCGCGCTGGCGGTACAGGCGTGAATCACCCACGTGCGCAATTGAAATGCGGTTGTCGTAGAAGAGGGCCGCGACCACGGTCGTGCCCATGCCCTCGCATTCGGCCTGCGAACGCGCGGTCTGGTAGATGATCTTGTTGGCGCGCGTGATGGCGTCGCGCAGGACGATGGAAGGACGCGTGAGCCCGGTGCTGCGATCGAGGGAACCGAGGTCCTCGCGCGCGAGGCCTTCGCGGACCAGGTTGGTGATCGTCTTCACCGCGATGCCGCTGGCGACTTCGCCGGCGTTGTAGCCGCCCATGCCGTCGGCGAGCACCAGCAGACCCACGTCGAGATCGGAGGCTATGGTGTCTTCGTTGTGCTCGCGGACGCGTCCCGTGTCGGTCTTGCCGACAAACGAGAGTTTGCCCTTGAGGGTCATGATTGGCATGGCCCGGGCCCGCGATGTTCAAGCAGTTTTTCGATCACGCCGTGCTCAATGCTCAAAAAGAGACCTTTGCGGAGGCCATGCATCCGCACGCTTCCCCGCGCTCGCAATAACGTACCAGCACCCCACCCGGGCGCTCTGGCAATAAGTCACAATTCCCCCGGGTGCATGCAACGAAAATCAACGACCTAGGTTCGCAATGCTAATGGGATTAGGGTTACTTCGCACCGGACTACTGCACACAAAATGGGCTCACCCCGCCCCAGGCGGACCCGCCCCATGAACTTCGTCACGCTTTCAGAGCCCACTTCCCCGACCCACCATGGCTAAACCGGCAGTTGTATACGTCTGCGCCGACTGCGGCGCCGAGACCCTCAAATGGCAGGGCCAGTGCCCGCAATGCGCGCGCTGGAACACCCTCGAACAGCGCGTGGTGACCCGCCGCCCGGCCGGCCCGGCTCCGGGTGCCGCCAGCCCGACGGCGGCGCCCGAAACGCTGTCGACGGTCGAGCTGGCGCGACTGCCGACGGGCATGGGCGAGCTCGATCGCGTCTTCGGGGGTGGACTCATTCCGGGATCCGTGACGTTGCTAGGCGGCGAGCCCGGCATCGGCAAGTCGACGCTGCTGCTGCAGCTGGCCGATCACGCGGCCCGCGAGAACGCCACGCTGTACCTGTCCGCCGAGGAGTCGGCGGCCCAGATCGGCGTGCGCGCGCGCCGGCTCGGCGTCGGCGCACCCGGCCTGCGCGTGATCGCGGACACCGATCTCGAGGCCGCGATGGCCGCTGCGCGCGAGTCGAACGTACGGCTGCTCATCGTCGACTCGATTCAGACCGTGCAGCTCGTCTCGGTGGGCACGCCCTCCGGCGCCATCACCCAGCTCAAGGAATGCACCGCGCAGCTGGTGCGCTTCGCGAAGACCACCGGCATCAGCGTCGTCATCGTCGGCCACGTGACGAAGGATGGCGCGATCGCCGGTCCGCGCATGCTCGAGCACCTGGTCGACACCGTGCTGTATTTCGAGAGCGACGCGTCGAGCCGCTTCCGCAACGTGCGCGCCACCAAGAACCGGTTCGGATCGGTCGGTGAGCTCGCGTTCTTCCACATGGGTGAGCAGGGGCTGCGCGAGGTGCGCAACCCGTCCGCGATCTTCCTGGCGCGCGCCGCGGACGCCTGCGCCCGGCAGCATCGTGACCGTGACGCGCGACGGGCGGCGGCCGTTGCTGGTCGAGCTGCAGGCGCTCGTCGACCGCATGCGTTTCGGCGCGCCGCGCCGCGTGGCGCAGGGTCTCGACGCGCAGCGCGTCGCGATGTTGTTAGCCGTGCTCAATCGGCACGGGGGCGTGGGGCTGCAGGAACACGACGTGTTCGTGAACCTGGTCGGCGGCCTCGAGGTGACCGAGACCGCGTGCGACCTGCCGGTGGCCCTGGCTCTGGCGTCGAGCCTGGCGGACAAACCGATCGCGCAGTCGGTGGTGGCGTTCGGCGAGATCGGCCTCACCGGCGAGCTGCGGCCGGTCGCCTACGGCGAGGAGCGGCTGCGGGAAGCCGCGAAGCAGGGCTTCTCGTTGGCCCTGATCCCGAAGGACAACGCGCCTCGGGTCCCGATCGACGGACTGAAGATTCTCGCGCTGGGGCGGCTCGACGAGGCGCTGAAAGCGGTTCTCGGCTAGCCGTCGGCCACGACGGGAGTCGCGCGGCGCGCGCGCACGGTGCGGACGGTGTTCTCGCCGATCTGCAGCACCTCGAAGTGGTATTCGCCGATGACGACCTCGGCCCCGGCTTCGGGCAGCGTTTCGAGTTTTTCCACCAGCAGTCCGTTGAGCGTCTTGGGTCCGTCGGTGGGCAGCTGCCAGCCCAGCGAGCGATTCAGCGCGCGAACCGTCGCGCTGGCGTTGATGATGAACACACCCGGCAGCTTCCCGGTGCACGTGTTTGTGCGTGACGGTGGCCGGGTCGGTGGTGAATTCGCCGACGATCTCTTCGAGGATGTCCTCGAGCGTGACGAAACCCTGGATGTCGCCGTATTCGTCGACCACGAAGCCCAGGCGCCGCCGCGTGCGCTGAAACTGGTTGAGCTGCACGGTGAGCGACGTGCCCTCGGGCACGAAGTAGGGTTCTCTCGTCCGGGCGATCTCCACCAGTCGATCGCGCGTGAGCGTGTCGCGCGCCAGTTCCTGCGCCACGCGCTTCATGTGGACGATGCCGACCAGGTTGTCGAGCTCACCTTCGTGCAGCGGCAGGCGCGTGTGCGGCGTGTTCCGCAACTGCTCGAGGATGTCCTCCCAGTCGTCGTCGACGTTGATGGAGGCGATCTCCTGGCGCGGCACCATGATGTCGTTCACCGTCACGTGCTCGAGATCGAGGATGGACAGCAGCATCTGGCGGTGGCGCGTCGGGATCATCGGGCCGGCCTCCGCGACCACGGAGCGCAACTCGTCGGGCGACATCGCCTGGCCGGATTCACTCACGGGTTTCACGCCGAAGAGCCGCAGGAATCCGTACGCGGCGCGGTTGGTGAACCAGCTGAACGGCGTCATCAGGATCACCAGCACCTTGTAGATGTAGGTGGAGTTCAGCGCGACGGGATCCGGCTTCAGTGCCGCGTAGATCTTGGGCGCGAGCTCGCAGAACACGATCATGAACACCGCCAGCGTGCCCGCGGCGATGGGAACGGCGTGCTCAAACCTGGTGCGCTGGGCTAACAAAGTCACGATGGAGGAAGCCGCGACGCTTGCGAGCGCCAGGATCACCAGATTGGCGCCCAGCCAGCTTTCGGGCTTGCTGAGCAGCGAATCCAGCGCCTTCGCGGTGCGTTTGCCCGACTTGGCCGCGGCGCGGATCTTGTAGCGGTTCGCTGACAGCATCGCCACCTCGGTTCCCGAGGAGAACGCGATCAGCAGCAACAGGACGACCAGCGCGATTCCGAGGATGTAGGAGGGGGCGTTTTGCATATGCGCCATAGCATAGGACAATCCCGCCCCATGGCACTTTTCGAAAACCTGACCACGCGCCTGTCGCGTACCGTCGATACCCTGCGCGGCCGGGGCCGCATAACCGAGGAAAACGTCGGCGAGAGCCTGCGCGAGGTGCGCATGGCGCTGCTCGAGGCAGACGTCGCGCTGCCGGTGGTGAAGACCTTCATCGAGCGCGTGAAGCAGAAGGCGCTCGGCGCCGAGGTCACCGCGAGCCTTTCGCCCGGCCAGGCCTTCGTCGGCATCCTGCACAAGGAGCTGATCGCGCTCATGGCCAGCGACCGGGGCCGCTTCGAGCTGCGCGCGCAGCCGCCCGTGGTCGTGTTGTTAGCCGGATTGCAGGGCGCCGGCAAGACCACCACGGCCGGCAAGCTGGCACGCTGGCTGATCGAGCAAAAGAAGCGGGTGCTGCTGGTGAGCACCGACATTCGCCGGCCGGCGGCCGTTCTCCAGCTGCAGCGCCTGGCCGAGCAGGTCGGTGCCGGCTTCTTCCCGACCGACATGCAGCAGCCGCCCGCGGAGATCGCGCGCGACGCGCTCGAAGCGGCGCGCAAGGGCGTGTATGACGCGCTCATCGTCGACACGGCCGGCCGTCTGCACGTCGACGCCGAGCTCATGGAAGAGGTCAGGCAGATCGAGCGCGCCGTCGAGACGCACGAGCGGCTGTTCGTCATCGACGCGATGGCGGGCCAGGACGCGATCAATTCCGCGCGCGCCTTCGGGGCGGCGCTGGATCTGACCGGCGTCATCCTCACGAAAGCGGACGGCGACGCACGTGGCGGCGCGGCGCTCTCGGTGCGCGAGGTCACCGGCAAGCCCATCGTGATGGTGGGCATGGGAGAAAAACTCGACGCGCTCGAGGCCTTCGATGCCGAACGCATGGCCGGCCGCATTCTCGGCATGGGCGACGTCGTCGCCCTGGTCGAACAGGTCCAGAAGCAGGTCGACGTCGAGGAAGCCCAGAAGCTCGCCAAGAAGGTCGCGAAGGGCAAGGGCTTCGACCTCGTCGATCTCAAGAGCCAGCTCGAGCAGCTGCAGAAGATGGGCGGTGTCGCATCGTTGATGGACAAGCTGCCGGCAGCTGCCATGAAGGGCGCCACTCTCCCGGCCGACAAGGGCGACAAGGACGTGCGCCGGCAGATCGCCATCATCAACTCCATGACGAAGAAAGAGCGCCGCAATCCGGGCGTCCTCGACGGCTCGCGGCGCCGCCGCATCGCGGCAGGCGCCGGCGTTCAGGTCCAGGACGTGAATCGCCTGATGAAGCAATTCATGGAAATGCAGAAGATGATGAAGAGCTTCGGCGGCGGGAAAATGCAGCGCATGCTCCAGGCCTTCAAGGGAAAGATGCCGCCGGGGTTTCCGGGCCCGTAACGGAGTGCCGGGTCGGGCCTGACCTTAAGCCCTGATTTTCGGGGACTTTCCGGCACCCGGCCGCCGCGGGTTCAGCCCGGAAAATTATCGAGTCCGGGGACTACCGATAACCTACTGATTTGCGTAGAATCCGCGCTCTTTTTTGGCCGGCCGGGACGGGTATTTCGCCCCGGGGCCACGTAACTTGAAGGTTCAAAGAAATGGTGACAATTCGTCTGACCCGCCGCGGTGCCACTAACACGCCGTTCTATCACGTCGTGGTGACCGACAGCCGCAAGCGCCAGGGTGGCAAGAGCCTGGAGCAAGTGGGCTACTTCAATCCCAAGCCCGTGAAGAGCGAGATCGGCCTGAAGCTCGACCTCGGTCGCATCGACTATTGGCTGTCGAAGGGTGCGCAGCAGTCCGATCGCGTGAAGAACCTCGTCACGACGTTCCGCAAGGCGAACGCGGCCTGATCGCTATTTTCGGGGGTGCGGTGACTGACCACCGCCTCGTCGAGGTCGGTAGATTGGGAGCGGCGCACGGCGTGCGTGGCTGGTTGCGGGTGCAGTCGTTCACCGATCCTCCGCAGCGGTTGTTCGAATGGCGAAGCTGGTTACTTCAGGCTGAAGGCGGCGCCACCCGCGAGATGAAGTTGTTGGAGGCGCGGCCCCAGGGCAATGGGTGGATCGCGCGGCTCGAGGGTATCGATGAACGCGATGCGGCGGGCCGGCTGGCGGGCAGCCTGGTGCTCGTCGAGCGGACGGAATTTGCGCCGGCTGGCGCGCGCGAACACTACCGCGAGGACCTGCTCGGCTTCGAGGTGAAGAATCTGGAAGGCGTGTTGCTCGGAGTCGTCGATCATTTCATCGACACGCCGGGCAACGCGGTGATGGTGATCCGCGGCGCGCGCGAGTACCTGGTACCCGTGACGGCGCAGCACCTGAGGAAGGTGGACGTGGAACACCGCGGTTTGATCGTGGATTGGCCCGAGGACTTCTGACACGACTCATGCACATCGAGGTCGTGACATTGTTCCCGGAGCTGATTCGCGACGCGCTGAAGGTCGGCGTGCTGGGGCGCGCGATCGAGCGCGGCATCGTGAGCGTCGGCTGCGAGGATCCGCGCGCGCACACGAGCGACGTGCATCGCACGGTGGACGATCGACCCTACGGCGGCGGGCCGGGCATGTTGCTCAAGCCCGAACCGATGTCGAAGGCCATCGATGCGGCCGCGGCGCGGGTGCCGGGTGCGCCGCGCGTGTACATGTCGGCGCAGGGCGTGCCATTCACGCAGGCGCTGGCGAAGGTCTGGTCGAGGCTGCCGGGGCTGGTGCTGGTGGCGGGGCGATACGAGGGACTCGACGAGCGGGTCATCGAATCGCGGATCGACATGGAAGTGTCGGTGGGCGATTACGTGTTGTCGGGTGGTGAATTCCCGGCGCTCGTGGTGCTCGACGCGGTGGCGCGTTTGTTGCCCGGGGTACTCGGGGACGAGCGCTCGGCGGTCGAGGAGTCCTTCGACGGGAAACTGCTCGACTGGCCGCATTACACGCGGCCGGTGGAGTTCGAAGGCCGGAAGGTGCCCGATGTCCTGCAGGGCGGGCACCACGCTGACATTCAGCGCTGGCGGTTGAAGCAGGCGGTCGCGCGTACCTGGTTGCGCCGGCCGGATCTGATTGCAAAGGGTGGCTTGCCGGCCGATGCGGCCAAGCTCCTGGACGAATTTCTCGCTGAACGCGAAGGTGACAGACATGGCTAACATCATTCAAGAACTCGAAAAGGCGCGTGCGACGCGCAAGCTCCCGGACTTCAATCCGGGCGACACCGTGGTCGTGCAGGTCAAGGTGACCGAAGGCGATCGTGAACGCGCGCAGGCTTACGAAGGCGTGGTCATCGCCAAGAGCAACCGCGGCCTCAACTCCTCGTTCACCGTGCGCAAGATCTCGCACGGCGAGGGCGTCGAGCGCGTGTTCCAGACGCACAGCCCTTCGATCAGCGAAGTGTCGAAGTCAAGCGCCGCGGCAGCGTGCGCCGCGCCAAGCTCTACTACCTGCGTGACCTGTCCGGCAAGGCCGCGCGCATCGAAGAGAAGGTCTAACTTCCCTTGTGAGGGCTTCGACGACATGATCGGACGGATCTTGGTCGGCATCTGGCGTGGCCTCGACGGCCTGCGCAAGTTCCTGCACCTGGTGTTGCTGCTGATCATCTTCGGATTCGTCGTCGGGGCCCTGCGGACCTCGATCCCGCGCATCGCGGATCAATCGGCGCTGGTCATCGCGCCCAAGGGTGAGATCGTCGAGCAGCTCACCGGCAGCCCGGTGGACCAGGCGATCGCGAAGGCGCAGGGCGTCGGCGAGGCCGAAACCCTGCTCTGGGACCTCATCGACGCGCTGCAAGGCGGCGAAGAAGGACGCGCGCATCAAGGCGGTCGTCCTCGATCTCAACTACATGTCCGGCGGCGGCCAGCCGACGCTCGCGGAGCTCGCCGCGGCCATCGACGATTTCCGCTCCTCCGGCAAGAAGGTGGTCGCGCACGCGTCGGCGATGCTGCAGGAGCAGTATTACGTCGCCGCCGCACGCCGACGAGATCTACATCGACCCGCTCGGCATCGTCGGCATCGACGGCTACGAGCGTTATCGCAGCTACTACAAGGACCTCTTCGACAAGCTCGGCGTCGACCGTCAACCTGTTCCGCGTCGGCGCCTACAAGAGCGCCGCGGAAGTCTACGTGCGCACCGACATGTCGCCCGAGGATCGCGAGGAGATCGCTCGCGTACCTGAATGCCTTGTGGTCGAGCTACCAGTCGTCGGTTGCCGCGGCGCGCGGGCTCAAGCCCGAGGACATCAGCAACTACGTCGCCAACACCGTGCCGGCGCTGCTGGCCGCGAAGGGCGACGCCGCCAAGGTCGCGCTCGACGCCAAGCTCGTCACCGGCATCAAGTCCTCGCTCGACGTCGAGCGCCGCTTGGTCCAGCTGGTCGGCAGCGAGGATGAGGATGCGGACCCGGAAAAGGTCGAGCAGGGCACGGATGGCGAGGATTTCAACGCCACCTCGCTCGAGGATTACCTGCGCATCGTCGAAGCCGAGAAACGGGCGCGCGGCCTGGGCAAGGACAAGATCGGCGTGATCGTGGCGTCGGGAGAAATCCTCGACGGCTCGCAGCCGCCCGGCGCCGTGGGTGGAGAAAGCACCGCGATGCTGATTCGCGACGCGCGCAACGACGACGACGTGAAGGCCATCGTGATCCGCGTCGATAGCCCCGGCGGAAGCGTGCTCGCCTCCGAGCAGATCTATCGTGAAGTGCGCGCCGCGCAAGCCGCGGGCAAGCCCGTGGTCGTATCGATGGGTGATCTCGCCGCATCCGGCGGCTACTACATCGCGGCTTCGGCCGACGAAATCTGGGCACATCCGGCCACCATCACGGGCTCGATCGGCATCTTCGGCGCCATCCCGACCTTCGAAGGAACGCTCGGCAAGATCGGCGTGAACGTCGACGGCGTCGGGACCACGAATCTCTCCGGCCAGTTGCGCATCGACCGCCCGCTCGGCGAAGACGCGAAGAAACTGATCCAGGCGATGATCGAGCGCGGTTACGAGGAGTTCCTCGGACACGTGGCGGAAGGCCGCAAGAAGACACGCGACGAAGTGCACGCCATCGCGCAGGGCCGCGTCTGGATCGGCAGCGACGCGCTCAAGAACGGCCTGGTCGACAAGCTCGGCCTGTTCGACGACGCGGTGAAGTCCGCGGCCGCGCGCGCCGAGATCAAGGATTACGAGATCGAGCGGATCGAGCCCGAGCTCACGTTCGCCGAGCGGCTCGCGCTGCAGGTGCGCGTGTGGTTCGCGCGAACCGTGTTCGGCGACGTGGTGAAGCACAATCCGCTGGCGCGCGTCTCGCGCGAGCTCGAGCCCGTGAAGCGCGAGATCGAGCGCTGGTCGCGCATGACCTCGCGCGACAACCGCTTCGCCTACTGCTTCTGCGAAGTTCGGTAGTCTGACGCTCTAACAATGCTCATGGACGGCGTCGCTTCGACGCCGTGAAGAGGGCGCGTCAGCGCTAAATATACGACCAGTCGAGGATGACCTTGCCCGACTGCCCGGAACCCATGGTTTCGAAGCCGCGCTGGAATTCCTGGACCGGGAAGTGGTGCGTGATCACCGGCGTGATGTCGAGCCCCGCCTGCAGCAGCGCCGCCATCTTGTACCAGGTTTCGAACATCTCGCGGCCGTAGATGCCGCGCATGTTGAGGCCCTTGAAGATCACCTGGTTCCAGTCGATGGCCGTGTCACCCGGTGGGATGCCCAGCAATGCCACGCTGCCGCCGTGATGCATGGTGCGGAGCATGTCGCGGAACGCCGCAGGATTGCCCGACATCTCCAGTCCCACGTCGAAGCCCTCCTGCATGCCGAGCTCTTTCATGACGTCGTCGAGCTTTTCGCGCGTCACGTTCACGGCGCGCGTCGCACCCATTTTCTTCGCGAGGCCGAGCCGGTAGTCGTTCACGTCGGTGATGACGACGTGGCGCGCGCCGACGCGTTTCGAGATCGCCACCGCCATGATGCCGATGGGTCCCGCGCCCGTGATCAGCACGTCCTCGCCGACCATGTTGAAGGCGAGGGCGGTGTGCGTCGCGTTGCCGAAAGGATCGAGGATGCTGGCGATGTCGTCGGTGACCGCGTCGGGCAGCTTGAACGCATTGCTGGCGGGAATGCTCAGGTACTCGGCGAAGCAGCCCTGGCGGTTCACGCCGACGCCGACGGTGTTGATGCACAGGTGGCGGCGGCCGGCGCGGCAATTACGGCAATAACCGCAGGTCAAGTGGCCTTCGCCCGAGACGCGGTCGCCGACCGCGAATCCGCGCACCTCGCTGCCCATGTCGACGATGCGGCCGAAGTATTCGTGGCCCACGGCCATCGGCACCGGGATGGTCTTCTGCGCCCACTCGTCCCAGTTGAAGATGTGCATGTCGGTGCCGCAGATGGCGGTTTTGCCGATCTTGATGAGCACGTCGTTGGGTCCGACCTTCGGGACGTCGATGTCCTTCATCCAGATTCCCGGTCTTGCTTCGCTCTTGACCAGTGCTTTCATTTGATCAGCTCCAGCGCCTTGCCGACCTTGATGAAGGCCGCCAGCGCTTTGTCCAATTGTGCGTCCGTCAATCCTGCCGACATCTGCGTGCGGATGCGGGCTTCGCCCTTCGGAACGACGGGAAACGAGAACCCGATCACGTAGATGCCTTCACCCAGCAGCCGCTCGGCGAACCTGCCGGCCAGTGCCGCGTCGCCGATCATGATGGGGATGATGGGATGTTCGCCGGGCAGTAGTTTGAAGCCCGCGGCGGTCATGCCGGCGCGGAACTTCCGGGCATGCGCGAACAGCGCGGTGCGCAGGTCCGGCATGTTCTCCACGAGATCCAGCGCGCGCAGCGTCACGGCCGCGACTACCGGTGGAATGCTGTTCGAGAACAGATAGGGGCGGGAGCGCTGGCGCAGCCAGGCGATCGCGTTGGCCTTGCCGCTGGTGTAGCCGCCGCTGCCGCCACCCAGCGCCTTGCCGAACGTGCCGGTCAGGAAATCCACGCGGCCTAGCACGCCGCAGTGTTCGACCGAGCCGCGGCCGCCCGCGCCCATGAAGCCGGTGGCATGCGAGTCGTCCACCATCACGAGGGCGCCGTACTGGTCCGCGAGATCGCAGATCTCCTTCAGCGGCGCGATGCTGCCGTCCATGGAGAAGATGCCGTCGGTGGCGATCATCCGCGTGCGGCAGGACTGGGTGTCCTTGAGGTGCTGCTCCAGCTCCGCGAGATTGCGGTTCGCGTAGCGCAGGCGGCGCGCCTTGCACAGCCGGATGCCGTCGATGATCGATGCGTGGTTGAGCGCGTCGGAGATGATGGCGTCTTCCTCGCCGAGCACCGTCTCGAACAGGCCGCCGTTCGCGTCCCAGCACGATGAATAGAGGATGGTGTCCTCGGTGCCGAGGAACTTCGACAACGCCGCTTCGAGCTGCCGATGCACCGTCTGCGTGCCGCAGATGAAGCGCACCGACGCCATGCCGTACCCGAAACGGTCGAGCGCGCGGTGCGCGGCCTCGCGGATGGCCGGGTGGTTGGCGAGGCCGAGATAGTTGTTAGCGCAGAGATTGATGACGTCGGCCTCGTTGGCCCGTACCTGGCCGCCCTGCGGGCTGGCGATGACGCGCTCGGTCTTGAACAGGCCCTGCTGCCGGAGGTCGGCGAGCTGGGAGTCGAATCGCTGGTAAAAAGCGTTATCCACGCGGGATGCCCGGGTAACTGGAGTTGGCGGCAATTATACTGGCCGCCGACATGCGGGAATCCGGTGAAAGCGAACGGGCCGAAGGCGGCGGCGACGTGTTGCGCGTCGATCGCTGGCTGTGGTGCACCCGGCTGTTCAAGTCGCGCTCGCTGGCGGCGGAGGCCGTCGGCGGCGGCAAGGTTCACGTGAACGGCCACCGCGTCAAGCCCGCGCACGGTGTACGCGTGGGCGACATGGTCACGATCACGCGTCCGGGATTTGCATTCGAATGCCGGGTGCTGGCGCTCCCGGATCGCCGCGGCGCCGCGCCCATCGCCCAGGCTTGTTATGCGGAGACCGAGCAGGCGCGGGCTGCGCGCGAGAAGTTCGCCGAAGTCTCGCGTCTCGCTTCGGCCTTCGCGCCGCGCAGCCTGGAGCGGCCCGACAAACATGGCCGCCGCGAGTTGCGGCGCCTGCGCGGCCGGGATTGAACGAGGAGGTCTCGTGCGTACCACCGATCATCGCGCCACGCGGTTGTTCATCTTCCTCGCGGGGTTCTTCCTCACCAACGCGCTGATCGGCGAGTTCGTGGGCGTGAAGATCTTCGCGCTCGAAGCGACGCTCGGCGCGCAGCCGTTCAACTGGTCACTGTTCGGCATCTCCGGCACGCTGAACTTCACCGCCGGCGTGCTCGTGTGGCCGTTCGTCTTCATCATGACGGACATCATCAACGAGTATTTTGGCGTGCGCGGCGTGCGGCTGATCTCGTGGATCGCGGTGGGCCTCATCGCGTACGCCTTCCTCGCGGCCTACGCGGCGATTTCACTGTCGCCGGCGTCTTTCTGGGTCGACATCAACAAGGACATGGGTGTCCCCGACATCCAGAAGGCCTACGCCATCCTGTTCGGGCAGGGGCTGTGGACGATCTGCGGATCCATCGTCGCGTTCCTCGTCGGCCAGTTGATCGACGTGGCGGTCTTCCACCGCATCCTGCGCATGACCGGCGAACGTTTCGTGTGGCTGCGCGCCACCGCGTCGACGGCGGTCTCGCAGTTGCTCGACAGCTTCATCGTGTTGTACATCGCGTTCGTGATCGGCCCGCAGCACTGGTCCATTCCGCAGTTCCTGGCGGTGGGTACCGTGAACTACGTGTACAAGATGGGCGCGGCGATCGCGCTGATACCGCTGTTGTACGTCGCGCGTTTCGGAATCGTCGCGTATCTCGGGCGCGGCGAGGCGGAGAGATTGCGACGCGAAGCCGCATCGGACTGACAAGGGCGCCACCGTGAAGGCCTAGACCGGCGGATCGCCGGATTCGTTTCCCTTGCGGATCCGCCCGTCCCGCGCTTCGGCGACGGGGTTGTTGGCCGGGTCGCGCATGTTTCCCCAGCCGAACAGCATGAGCATTGCGCCGGCCGCACGAACTGCCTTGCCGCCGCGTTTTGCGCGACGTACGAGCGCAACCAGGAACCACAGGAAACCGGCGCCGAGCGCGGCGGCGAGGCCGGCGCGAATGGCGATGTGAATGTCGTCCACTCGCGGCCGGGAAATGGTTAGTTCAGCAACGCCGCGAGACGGCGGCGCCAGCCGGAGAGCCGCGCGTCATCCGGAGCCAGCAGCGCGAATGCCTGCAACAGGTCTTCACGGCCGGCGCGCATTGCGAACGCATGATCGCCTTGCATGCGCGAGAGCAGGGATTCGATGGCACCGTCCGGGCTGCCGCCGAGAATCGAGCGCGCGGCGCCGGCGCGCAGTCCGTCCGAGCGCGCGGCGTCGTCGGTCGCGAGCGCGGCGAAATGGATCAACGCGCGCACCGCGTTGGAGGCGGGATCGCTCTGCGCCGCGGGCGGCAGCGAGCCGAGCACCTGCGACGCCCCGACCACGTCGCCCGAGAGCGCGAGGTATCGGGCGAGGTCGCGGCGCGCATCGAGATTGCCGGTATCCGATTCCGCGATCTCGCGCAGCTTCGTCACGGCGCCCGCGAAGTCGCCGGTCTTTGCGAGCTCGCGCGCGGCCAGGTGTTCGACCTCGGACACGCGCGGCAGATGGGGTTCGAGGAACGCGCGCACGCGCGCCAGGGGCTGGGCGCCGACGAACTCGTCGACGACGCGGCCGCCGCGGAACAGCTTCACCGCGGGAATGCTGCGGATCTGGAACTGCTGCGCGAGATCCTGGTTTTCGTCGGTGTTGACCTTGACGACCTTCACCTTGCCTTCGGTCTCGTCGGCGACCTGTTCGAGCACCGGGCCCAGCGCGCGGCATGGACCGCACCAGGGCGCCCAGAAGTCGACCAGCACGGGTTGCGACGTGGATGCGTTGACCACTTCGTTGTGGAAACTGGCCGTGGTCACGGCCGTGACGGATGAGCTCATGCGTCCGGAAATTGGGCTAGGGGTGATCGATTTCAATAGAATCGCGCGCCATGCAGACCTTTCCAACCCTCGACCGTCCCGACGCCATCGCGCGCGCGATCAACTCCCAATATCTCGCCGAAGAACAATCACTTGTACGCGAGCTGGCCGATGCGGCCCGGCTCCCGCAGACCGCCACCCGCGGCGTCGGCACGCGCGCCCTGGCGCTGGTGCAGGCCGTGCGCACCGCGCGCAGCGGCGGCGGTGCGCTCGACGCCTTCCTGCGCGAGTACAGCCTGGCGTCGCGCGAAGGCGTGATCCTCATGTGCCTGGCCGAGGCGCTGTTGCGCATTCCGGACGGCGAGACCGCGGACCGGCTCATCGCCGACAAGATTCCGAGCGGCGCCTGGGACGAGCATCTCGGCGACTCCGATTCCCTGCTGGTGAACGCGTCCACCTGGGGCCTGATGCTCACCGGCCGCGTCGTCGCTCTCGACCGCAACGACGTCGGCGAGGCGCGCTCCTGGTACGGCAGGCTGGTCGCGAAACTCGGCGAACCCGTGGCGCGCGCCGCACTGAAACAGGCGATGCGCATCCTCGGTCATCAGTTCGTCATGGGTCGCGACATCGGCGAAGCGCTGTCGCGCGCCGCCGGCAAGGAAGAACGCGACTATCGTTATTCATTCGACATGCTGGGCGAGGCCGCGCTGACGCGCGAAGACGCGGAGCGTTACCGCGAGAAATATTCGGCGGCCATCAAGGCCGTGGGCAAGGCGGTCGAGACGAAGGAGTCCATCACCGCGCGTCACAGCATCTCCATCAAGCTCTCGGCGCTGCATCCGCGCTACGAGTTCGCGCAGACCAGCCGGGTCATGGCTGAGCTGTATCCGGTCATCGAGCAGCTGGTGCGCGAGTCGCGCGAAGCCGGCATCGGCGTCACGCTCGACGCCGAAGAAGCGGAGCGGCTCGAGCTGTCGCTGCTGCTCGTCGACAAACTGCTGGCCAGCGAGACGACGCGCGGGTATGCCGGCTTTGGTCTGGCAGTTCAGGCCTACCAGAAGCGGGCGTATGGCGCGCTCGACTGGCTGATCAAGCGCCTGCGCGAGACGGATCGGCGCATCACGTTGCGCCTGGTGAAGGGCGCCTACTGGGACAGCGAGATCAAGCGCGCGCAGGAGCGCGGACTCGCGGGATACCCGGTGTTCACGCGCAAGCCGAACACCGACGTCTCGTACCTGGCCTGTGCGCGGCTGCTGGAAGGCGCCGGCGAACGGGTCTATCCGCAATTCGCCACCCACAACGCGCACACCATCGCACACGTCGCGGAGTTGTTCGGTGGCGACGTGAACCGCTTCGAGTTCCAGCGCCTGCACGGCATGGGCGCGGAGCTCTACGACAGCGTGGTGCGCGGCCCGTGGGGAAAACATGCGTGCCGCGTCTACGCGCCCGTGGGCGCGCACGAAGACCTGTTGCCGTATCTCGTGCGGCGCCTGCTCGAGAATGGCGCGAACACCTCGTTCGTCAACCGCATCGTCGACGCGAGCCTGCCGGCCGAGGAAGTGGTCGCGGATCCGATCGCGGAAGTCGACGCGCTGGAGCGCGTCGCACATCCGCGCATACCGCTGCCCGTGAACCTGTTCGCGCCCGAGCGGCTCAATTCCACCGGCTTCAATTTCGCCGACGGCCAGGCGCTCGACGTGTTGCTGCGCGACTGCGAGCGCGCGGCCTCGCACGGCTGGAGTGCCGCGCCGGTGCTGAACGGCCAGACGCGGACTGGCAAGGCAACCGAACTCTCCAATCCCGCGAACACCGCCGAGAGGATCGGCAGCGTGATCGCCGCGGACGCCGCGACCGTCGACGCCGCAATCGAATCGGCGGCGCGCGCGCAAGCGGATTGGGACGACGTGGGCGGTGAAGGCCGCGCACAGGTGCTCGAGCGCGCCGCGGCATTGTTCGAGGAGCAGACCGCGGCACTGGTCGCGCGCTGCGTGCGCGAGGCGGGCAAGACGCTGCCCGACGCGATCGGTGAAGTTCGCGAGGCGGTGGATTTCCTGCGCTACTACGCCGCGCGCGCGCGCCGCGATTTCTCGCACGAATCCACGCTGCCGGGACCGACCGGCGAGCGCAACCTGCTGCGCCTGCGCGGCAAGGGTGTGTTCGGCTGCATCTCCCCATGGAATTTCCCGCTGGCGATCTATACCGGCCAGGTGGCGGCGGCGCTGGCCGCGGGCAACACCGTGGTGGCAAAGCCCGCGGAGCAGACTCCGTTGACCGCCGCCTACGCCACGGGCCTGATGCTGCAGGCGGGCGTGCCCGCCGAAGCGCTGCAATTCGTACCCGGCGACGGCGCCGCAGTCGGCGGCGCGCTGACGCGCGACCCGCGGCTCGCGGGCGTCGTGTTCACGGGCTCGACCGATACCGCCCGCCTCATCGAGCGTTCGATGGCGGCGCGCGCGGGCGCCATCGGCACACTGATCGCCGAGACGGGTGGTCTCAACGTGATGCTCGCCGACAGCTCGGCGCTGGCGGAACAGCTGGTGCTCGACGTCGTGCAGTCGGGCTTCAACAGCGCCGGCCAGCGCTGCTCGGCGTTGCGCATCCTGCTCGTGCAGGAGGAGATCGCGCCGCGCGTGCTCAAACTACTTGCCGGTTGCATGGACGAGCTGACCGTCGGCGATCCGGCGCGGCTCTCCACCGACGTGGGTCCGGTCATCGACGACGACGCGTTGTCGATGCTCGAAAAACATGCGGCATCCATGAGCCGCGCGCGCTGGAGCCACCGCGCGCCGGCGGCGCGCGCGGGCACGGGACGTTTCTTCGCGCCGCTCGCGGTCGAGATCGATTCATTGGCCGCCCTGCAGCGCGAGGTGTTCGGCCCGGTGGTGCACGTGCTGCGCTACCGCGCCCGCGACCTCGATTCGGTGGTCGCGTCCATCAATGCGCTCGGCTTCGGGCTCACGCTCGGCATCCACACGCGCATCGACGGACTCGCGCAGCGCATCGCGCGGCAGCTGCGCGTGGGCAACGTCTACATCAACCGCAACATGATCGGCGCGGTGGTCGGCGTGCAGCCCTTCGGCGGCATGGGATTGTCGGGCACGGGCCCGAAGGCGGGCGGGCCTCACTATCTGCATCGCATGGCCACGGAGCAGACCATCACGACCAACACCGCGGCCATCGGCGGCAACGCGGGGCTGCTGTCGCTCGCGGCGCGCTGAATCCGGTCCGATTGGCAGAATCTGAGCAATGCGTCGCGCGGCATCGGTCGCGCGGCGACTCCTGACCCCTAACGTCATCCCCGGATCCGCCGATACCGGGAGACGATGACGAGCCGACCGACGCGCCGGTGGTTGACCGCGATCCCGATCACCGGACGCTTTCACATAATGCTTGCGATCCTGTTGCTGGCCGAAGCCGGCATCGTCGCCGGCTGCCTGCGTGCCGCGCACCAGCAGAGCGAAGCGAGCATGGACCTGGCGCGCGTCGCGGCCGTACAGCGGTCGCTCGACCGTTCGCTGGCGCTGCAGGCCAGCCTCGCGGCCGAGCTGCAGTCCGGGCGCGGCGCCGCGGCGAATGGTGCCGGCACCCTGGTCAATGGATTGCGCGCCCAGCTCGAGGGCACGTGGGCACTGCCCGCGACGCCCGAAATCGCCTCCATCATCGACGGCACGCGCACGCCGGCCGCGCAGTACCTCGAGAGCGCCGAGGCGTTCATCAAGCAGGGCGGGGACGGCGGCGGCGCGACCTCATGGGCCTTCGCCGATCTCGAACCGCGCCGCGCCGCGCTCGAATCCGGATTGCGCGATGCCATGGCGCGCATGCGCGGCGTGCTCCAGCGCGTCGAGACGCGCGTGATCAACGATTCGGGCGAGGCGGCCTTCACCAATGCCTGGATCATCGGCGGCGCGCTGTTCGCCGCCGGCCTCGCCACGATCGTGTTCCTGTTCATCGCGCGTTCCATATCGCACTCCGTGCGTGACATCAGCGACGTCGCGCAGGCGCTGGCGGCGGGCGACATGGACAACCGCTGCGATGCGCATGGCAACGACGAGGTCAGCGGCCTCGCGCGGATGATCAACCTGCTCGCCGACACGATGCAGGGCATGTTGACGCGCCTGCGCAGCGAGGCAGGACGCAGCTCGTTCAGCAACCAGCTGGTCGAGGCGCTCGAGATGGCGGACTCCGAAGCGGAGGCCGACCGCGTGATCGCACGCGCGATGGCCGCCATTTCCGAGGTGCATCCGATGGAACTGCTGCTCGCCGATTCGTCGCGCGCGCACCTGGAGCGCGCCTGCGTTCACCCGAAGACCGGCTCGCCGAATTGCGGCGTGGAATCGCCCTACAGCTGCATCGCCGTGCGCCGCGGGCATCCACAGATATTCCCCGACGCCGAGGCGCTCAATGCCTGTCCCAAGTTGCTGGGGCGCATGGGCGGCTCGTTGTCCGCGGCCTGCGTGCCGGTGAATTTCATGGGCCGCGCACTCGGCGTGCTGCACGTGGCGGGCGCCAAGGGCAAGCCGCCGAACCCGGAGCAGATCGCGCAGCTCACGGCGCTCGGCGTCCATGCCGGCAACCGGATCGGCACGCTGCGCGCCTTCGAACGTTCGCAGCTGCAGGCCAGCACCGACTCGCTCACGGGTCTCGCCAATCGCCGCGCCGCCGAGGAAGTCCTCGCGAACCTGATGTCGGTGGACTCGGCGTTCGCCGTCGTGATGACCGATCTCGACTTCTTCAAACGCCTGAACGATACGCAGGGCCACGAGGCCGGTGACCGCGCGCTGAAGCTGTTCGCCGAGACCGCACGAGGAGTGGTGCGCGATCGCGACCACGTCGTGCGCTGGGGCGGCGAGGAGTTCGCGCTGCTGCTGCCGGGCGCCAATTCCGACAAGGCTAACGAGATCGTCGGCCGTCTGCGCGCGGCGCTCGCGCAGGCTCACCTGCTCTCGGGCACACCCATCTTCACGGCGAGTTACGGCATCGCGGATTCGACCATGGCGCGCGATCGCGAGACGCTCATCCGCCTGGCCGACGAAGCGCTGTATCGCTCGAAGCAGGCGGGACGCGACTGCTGCACGGTCGCGGATCCGCAGCTGACGGATTCACTCGCGGTGCGTCGCGAGCGCGACCAGGGCGCGGTGGTCGACATCACGCAGGTCGCGCGCGGCAGCTGAAAAAGGTCCCCCTTTTCAGCCGAAGTCGAAGAATTTCCTCGGGGAATCGCGTTCCGATTCGCGCACGCAGCGCCGGTCGATGCGCGACCAGTCGGCGCAGGCCACGGACATGGTCAATGTGCCGCACGTCGGCAGGTCGCTCGTGACCGCCTCGGGTGCCAGCGAAATCGCGGCGGCCGAAATTCCCGGGTTGTGCCCGATCACCATGAGATGCCCGACGCGCGGACCCACCGCGCGGATCACCGACAGGATGTGATCGCCATCGGCGAGGTACAGCGAGTCATCGGCCTGCAGCAGGCGGGCGGCGACGCCGAGCACCTTCGCGAAGGCCTCGGCGGTTTCACGCGTGCGCACCGCGGCGCTCGCGAGGATGAGGTCGGGAACCAGGCGCGCGCTCGTGAAACCGCCGCGCCATCTCGTTGGCCTCGCCGATGCCTTTCTTGCTGAGGGGGCGCTCGAAGTCGCGGACGTCGGAATCCTGTTCCGCGTTGCCGTGACGGATCAGTGTCAGGCGGCGCGACTTGTCAGGCGCGGTCACGCACGAACCTCGACGCGTCCCTCGACCGCGCGCACTTCGAAGATCCGCAGCGGTTCATAGGCAGGCGGGGACAACGCCGCGCCGGTGCGCAGGCAGAACCGCGCGCCATGGCGCGGACAGGTGATTTCGGAATCCTCGATGGGAGCATCGTCGAACGGGGAGTCGTCGTGTGTACAGCGGTCTTCGAACGCGTAAAGGTTGCCACCAACCCGGGCGACGCGCACGCGCCAGCCGTCGAGATCGCCTTCAAGACGTGAAGTCGATTCGAGGTCCGCAAGACTGCCGATATCGACCCATGCCGACATAATCGGATTGTGCCCTCAGAACATCCCGGTCTGCAGCCGAGCGGCCTCGGTCATCATGGATTGGTTCCAGGGCGGATCGAACACCAGCTCCACATGGGCCGCGGTGACCGTCGGAATGATTTCGAGTTTTTGTTTGATGTCCTGGACCAGCACGTCGCCCATGCCGCAACCGGGCGCGGTGAGCGTCAGCCGCACGTTGAACTGGCGCTCGCCGCCGGGCAATGCGCTCACCGTGCACTCATAGATGAGCCCGAGGTCCACGATGTTGATGGGGATCTCGGGGTCGTAGCAGGTCCGCAGCTGGTCCCAGGCGATCGCGAGCACGTCGTCCTCGGTGGCATTGGGCGGCAGCTCGGGCGCCTTCACGACTTCCTTGCCGATCGCGTCGGCATCCGCTCCCGGCAGCCGGAACAGGTTGCCTTCCATGTACAGCGTGAAGCTGCCGCCGAGCGCCTGCGTGATGAAACCGGACTGGCCGGACTTGAGCTCGATCTCGATCCCGGCCGGGACCATGACGGCCTTGACGTCGCGGCTGAGCACGAAGGGTTCGTTGTCGTGCGTTCTCATTCTGTCTTTACCGGCATGTCGCTGCGCTCGAGCGCGGCATTGAGCGTGTGCCAGGCGAGGCTGGCGCACTTCACGCGCACCGGGAACTCGCGCACGCCCGAGAGCGCGGCGAGTTTGCCGAGGTCCTCGGGAACCGGGGCGTCGTGATGCGTGAGCACGCCGTGGATCTCGTCGAAGAGATGTTTGATGGCCGCGCGGTCCTTGCCCTTGACGGCCTCGCACATGAGCGACGCGGAGGCGACCGAGATGGCGCAGCCCTTGCCTTCGAAGCGCAGGTCGCTCAGGCGATCACCGTCGAGCCGGACGGTGAGATGCAGCCGGTCGCCGCACAGCGGGTTGTGCCCATCGGCCGAACTGTCCGCGGGTTCGAGCTTGCCGAACAGGCGCGGGCTGCGGTTGTGGTCGAGGATGACCTCGCGATAGAGATCCTTGAGATCCATCAGGAAAAAACCTCGCGCGCCTTCGCCAGCGCGGCGACCAACGCGTCGATATCGGAGTCGCGCGTGTAGCACGCGAACGATGCGCGCGCCGTCGCGGGCACATCGAAGAATTCCATGACCGGCATGGCGCAGTGATGCCCGGTGCGCACCGCGACGCCTTCCGCGTCGAGGATGGTCCCGAGGTCGTGCGGGTGGATGCCTTCGCAGACGAAAGACACGACGGACGCCTTTTCCGGCGCGGTGCCGATGATCGTGAGGCCCGGCACGCGCGACAGCTTCTGGGTCGCAGCCTGCAACAGCCGCTGCTCGTGCGCATGGATGTTGTCGATGCCGAGCGAGTCGATGTATTCGATCGCGGCGGCGAGACCGATCGCGCCCGAGATGTTGGGCGTGCCGGCTTCGAACTTGAAAGGCAGGGTGTTGTAGGTCGTCTTCTCGAAGGAGACGGTCAGGATCATGTCGCCGCCGCCTTGCCAGGGCGGCATGGCCTCGAGCAGGCGCTCGCGGCCGACGAGCACGCCGACGCCGGTCGGTCCGTACATCTTGTGCGCGGAGAACGCGTAGAAGTCGCAGTCGAGCGCCGCGAGATCGACGCGCTGGTGCGGCACCGCCTGTGCGCCGTCGACCAGCAGCACGGCGCCACGCGTGTGGGCCAGCCGCGCGATCTCGCGCACCGGCAAGACGGTGCCGAGCGCATTCGATACGTGCGCGCAGGCGACGATCTTCGTGCGTTCGCTGAGTTGCGACGCGAACGCGCCGAGCTCGACGACGCCGCGACGATCCATCGGCGCCACCTTGATGACGGCGCCGGTCTGCCCGGCGACCAGCTGCCAGGGCACGATGTTCGCGTGGTGTTCGAGCGCGGTGAGCAGGATCTCGTCGCCGCGCTGCAGCCGCGGGCGCGCGTAACTCTGCGCCACCAGGTTGATGGATTCGGTGGTGCCGCGCGTGAAGATCACCTCGCGGGTCGACGCCGCATTGACGTACCCGCGCACGCGCTCGCGCGCCTGCTCGAACATCTCCGTCGCTTCCTGCGAGAGCTGGTGTACGCCGCGATGCACGTTGGCGTGGTGCAGGGTCTCGTAGCGGTCCACGGCCGCGATCACGCTGGCGGGCCGCTGCGACGACGCGGCGCTGTCGAGAAACACCAGCGGCTTGCCGTGTACTTCGCGGCGCAGGATGGGGAAGTCGCGCCAGACGCGCTCCGCGTCGTAGCCGCCCGTGGGCTTGAGATTCGCGCTCAAGGCGAGCCCCTCAGTCCATCGAGAGCGGCCACGTCGGTGAGCTGCTCCGCGATGGCATTCTCGATTTCGCCGCGCAGCGCTGCGGGCGACAGGCGCGATACGGCGTCCTCGATGAACGCCCACTGCAACAGCGCCTGCGCGGTCGCCCGGTCGATGCCGCGCGACAACAGGTAGAAGAGCATCTGGTCGTCGAGCTTGCCGGTGGTGGCGCCGTGCGCGGCGCGCACGCGATCGGTATAGATCTCGAGCTGCGGCCGCACCGATGCTTCGGCGCCACTGCCGGTGAGCAGGGACTTCAGCGACTGCGCGGAGTCCGCGTCGTGGGCGTTCTCGCGCACGATGATCTTGCCGTTGAAGGCGAGTTTGCCGCGCTCGGTGGCGATGCCGCGGAACAATTCGCGCGTCACCGTCTGGGGCGCCGCGTGTTCGACCTCGGCGAATACGTCGTGGGTTTGCAGGCGATTGGCCACCGTGGCGGCGGTCAGTTCGCAGCGGGCGGCGCGTCCGGCGAGCTTGACGAACATCGTGGAGCGCGACGTGAGTCCGCCGAGGATCACGGTACGCAACGAATACGAGGCGCGCTCGGCGACGTGCGCGATCAGCGTGTCGAAGGCGCTCGCCGCGTCGGCGCAGTGCTGGAGGCGCGAGTGCGTTACCTGGGCATCGGCGCCGACGGCGATGTCGACCGCCGCGTTCACCGCGGAGTCCGCCGATCCGGCGCTCAGGTGACGCTCGACGAGATTGAGGCGCGAGTTGCGGCCGGCCTGGACCTGCAGTCGCGGGTAGGACGTGCCCGTCGCGGCCGCCGCGGTTGCCATGAAGATGACTTCGACGTTGGCGGTGGCCTCATCGGGCAGCGTGACCTGCAACACTTCATGGCCACGCGCCGCGTTCATGCGCGCGAAGGCGTAATCGACGCCAGCCTCCGCGATCGATTCATCCAGCAGTTCCGCAAACGCCGTGCCGGCCTCGCGCGCATCGAGCGGCCGGGCGGCGGAGCCTTCGTGGTTCGAGAGCTCGGGGGCGTGGCGGCCGTCGACGTAAACCCAGCGCGCGAATCCGCCGAGAGGCGCAGGCAGGTCGGGCAACTGCGTGGCGGCCGTCGCGACCGCCTCGGGCCGCGCCTTTGCGAGCGGGCGCAGGTTGGCGTAGCGCCAGTTCTCGGCCTGGTTCGTGGGCAACGCGATCATCACGCGACCTCGAGCACCCAATCGTAGCCGCGCTTCTCGAGCTCCAGCGCCAGGTCCTTGTCGCCGGTCTTTGCGATCCGGCCGCGCGCCAGCACGTGCACCTGGTCGGGCACGATGTGGTCGAGCAGGCGTTGATAATGGGTTATGAGCAGGACGCCGCGATCGGCCGCCCGCAGCGTGTTGACTCCGCGGGCCACGACCTTCAGCGCGTCGATGTCGAGCCCGGAATCGGTTTCATCGAGCACGGCGAGCGTGGGCTCGAGCACCAGCATCTGCAGGATCTCGTTGCGCTTTTTCTCGCCGCCCGAGAATCCTTCGTTCACGCCGCGCTTCAAGAAACTCTCGTCGATCTGCATGAGCTTCATCTTGCCGCGGACGAGCTGCAGGAATTCATAGGCGTCGACCTCGGATTGACCCGCGGCCTTGCGTTTGGCGTTCAGCGCCGCCTTGAGCAGATAGACGTTGTTCACACCGGGAATCTCGACCGGGTACTGGAAGCCGAGAAAGAGTCCCGCGCGCGCGCGTTCTTCGGTTGGCAGTGAGAGCAGGTCCTGTCCGCGGTACTTGACGCTGCCGCCGGTGATTTCATACCCCGGCCGGCCGGCGAGCACGTAGGCAAGTGTGCTCTTGCCCGAGCCGTTCGGGCCCATGATGGCGTGCACTTCGCCCGCGTTGATGGTGAGGGAGAGTCCCTTCAACACGTCCTTGCCGCCCACCCTGGCGGAGAGGTTCGAAATCTCGAGCATCGGCGTCATCCCACGGCCCCTTCCAGACTCACAGCCAGCAAATTCTGCGCTTCCACGGCGAATTCCATCGGCAACACATCGAGGACGGTCTTGCAGAAACCGCTCACGATCATGTTCACCGCATCCTCTTCGTCGATGCCGCGCTGCAGGCAATAGAACAGCTGCTCTTCGCTGATCTTCGAGGTCGATGCCTCGTGCTCGACGGTGGCGGACGGGTTGCGCGTTTCGATGTAGGGAAACGTGTGCGCGCCGCAGTTCGGGCCCATCAGCAACGAATCGCACTGCGTGAAATTCCGCGCGCCGGTCGCGCCCGGCAGGATCTTCACGAGGCCGCGGTAGGTGTTCTGTCCGTGACCGGCGGAGATTCCCTTCGAGACGATGGTGCTCTTCGTGTTCGCGCCGATGTGGATCATCTTCGTGCCGGTGTCGGCCTGCTGGTAGTTGTTGGCCGTCGCGACGGAATAGAACTCGCCGACCGAGTTCTCGCCCTTGAGCACGCAGGACGGGTACTTCCAGGTGATCGCGGATCCGGTTTCCACCTGGGTCCAGGAGATCTTCGAGTTGCGCCCGCGGCATTCGCCGCGCTTGGTCACGAAGTTGTAGATGCCGCCGACGCCTTTTTCATCGCCGGGGTACCAGTTCTGCACCGTGGAATACTTTATTTGAGCATCATTGAGGGCAACGAGTTCCACGACCGCTGCATGTAGCTGGTTTTCGTCACGCATGGGCGCCGTGCAGTTGTGCACGGCAAAGCCCTTCACGAGATAGGAATGCGGCTCCTCTCGCGTTTCAAAATTGTAGACGAACCCGTCGTACGGTTGGCGGTCGACCTTGCGGATCGGCAGCAGAAAATAGCCGTCGCGGCGAAACGCACGCTTGGTACGCGTGTTCTTTGCATAGAACAGCACGTATTTCTTGCTGTGGTGAATCGTTCGGCCGTCTTTCATGACCTCGTCGAATGCTTCCCTGGTGTTGATGAACGCAAAGATGCCTTGCCGCGAGAGCAGCTCCTGCAACTGGAAAGCGAGCTGGCGCGACACCGTCGCGGCTCGAATGCGCGTGAGGCTGCCGTCTTGCGAGACACTGCCGTCGCCGAGGTAATAGGTATCGATCGCCAGCTTTTGTCTTGCGGGCGGCAGATCCATCACGGCTTTGCTGAAGCGTTTGCTTGCGGCCAGCTTGCCGCCATGCTCGACAAGGCTGTCCCAAAGTTCGTTCGAGTAGACAACCAGGTAGACGCCGTGTTGCTTCTTGTCGTGCGTTCGTGAAGGACGCTTTCCTGTCAAACTTTCGAGCAGGCTCGCGGCGTCGTCGACCAGCTCGGGCTCGTGGTCGCCGAAACACAGTTCGACCGCCTTGCATCCATTGAACATCGTCGCGCAGCCCTCGGCGACGTAGTAGCCGAGCAATCTCAGGAAGTCGTCGTTCAGGCTTGGCTCATCGCGCTCGACCTTGTTGATCGGGTAGACGATCAGATCACCGGGTGTGAGCTCTCCGGCAGGTACGAATGCGGGTTCGGCAGCCGCCAATAGCGCCGCATCCATGTCGCTCCATCGCCCGCCAGAGCGGGGCGTTTTTTGAATGCGCTCGCGGCGGATTGCGAGCACGGGGTGCTCGGGAGTCAGCTGAAAGTGATTGCCCGTGCTGCGCGGCGTGATCTTCATGAGGTCGCCGCGATACCCGCGCCGCATGATCTTTCCGACGCGAGTCTCCTCACCGCGCTCGTTGAGTACCGCGTCATCGATGGCAATATCGCGGATACAGCGCAGTTCATCGCCGCATGTAACCTCCTCGGTGGCCGGCAGACAGCCTTCGAGATAACTCACGTGGCGCCGTCATCGGCGATGATCAGCGTCCGCTCGAACTGTCCGGTGTTCTTCGCGTTGATGCGGAAGTACGTGGAGAGCTCCATTGGGCAGCGCACGCCGGGCGGCACATAGACGAACGAGCCGTCGGAAAACACCGCGGAGTTCAATCCCGCGAAGAAGTTGTCGGTGTGTGGCACCACGGTACCGAGGTATTGCTCGATCAGGGCGGGGTGGTTCTTCACGGCGTCCGAGAACGAACAGAACACGACGCCGGCCTCCGCCAGCCGCTCCTTGAACGTGGTGGCGACCGAGACGCTGTCGAACACCGCGTCCACAGCGACGCCCGCCAGCCGCGCGCGTTCGTGCAACGGCACGCCCAACTTTTCATAGGTTGCGAGCAGCTTCGGGTCGACCTCGGCGAGACTCTTGGGCGCATTCGGATCGCGCTTCGGCGCGGAGAAGTATGAAATCGACTGGTAGTCGATCGGGTTGACGCGCAATTTCGCCCAGTGCGGTTCGCGCATCGTCAACCAGTGGCGGTATGCCTTGAGACGCCATTCGGTGAGGAACTCCGGCTCGCCTTTCTTGCGCGAGATGAAGCGCACCACGTCTTCGTCGAGACCGGGCGGCAACGTGTCCGATTCGATGTCGGTGATGAAGCCGTGCCGGTAGCTCTTCGCAAGAATCGGGTCGATTCCGGTTTCGGTTGATTTGGCTTCGCTGTTCATGTGACGGGCACCTTGGGGCGCGTGAATTGTTTGAGCTCGCGTTCGAATGGCGCCGGCGTCGTGCGCGCATCCATGCCCGGCGAGCTGCGAGAGGCTGATCTCGGAGAGCGATTTGCGTATCGCGACGTTCAGGCGCTGCCAGGTGCGGCTGACCTGAGCAGCTGTGTTCGAGACAACAATTGCCGCTGCCGACGGAACAATCCGTGAGCGCGATGGGTCCTTCGAGTGCGTCGAGAATGGCCGCGGCGCTGATGGCATCCGGGGAACGGGACAACTGATAACCGCCGTGCGTGCCGCGCGTCGACTTGAGCAGGCCGGCCCGGTGCATTTGTTTGAGGAGCTTCGCGACCGTGGGTGCCGCGATGTGCGTGCGTTCGGCCAGCGTACTGGCGTTCAGCAGGCGTTCCCGGTCGCCGGCCAGGGTTGCCAGGATGACCGTTGCGTAGTCCGTGAGTTTGCCGATCCGCATCATAGGGTCGTGCCTTTTGGGGCCCGTTTTAAGTGGGACCAGTTTAGTACGGATTCAATCCGACGGAAACCCGGGACCTGAGCCTTTTGTTATCCTTCGCCGCCTTCCGAACCAGTGGACCTTGAGGGTTAAGAGCTTGAATCGAAGCGATCTTCCGAGTGTTTCGCGTGCCGTGGTGGCCGCTTGAGCGAAGTCCAGGTTCCGAAGTCGAACGGATCGCCGGCGCAAGCCGGCGATGCCGTTATTGAGGTCCGGGATGTTCGCTACGCCATCGGCGGGCGCGCAATTTTCGACGGGCTCGACGTCACCGCGCGCCGTGGCCGCATCACCGCGTTCATGGGTCCCTCGGGCACCGGCAAGACCACGCTGCTGCGGCTCATCACCGGGCAGTCGTACGCCGAACGCGGCAGCGTGCGGGTCTTTGGCGAAGAAGTGGCGCCAATGTCCAGCAAGGAACTGTTCGCGCTGCGCCGGCGCATGGGCATGTTGTTCCAGAACGGCGCGCTGCTCACCGACGAGGACGTCTACGAAAACGTCGCATTCCCGCTGCGCGCGCACACCAGGCTGCCGGAGTCCCTGGTACGCCACCTCGTGCTCGACGAAACTGCACGCCGTGGGCCTGCGCGGCGCGGCGCGGCTCATGCCCGCGGAGCTCTCGGGCGGCATGGCGCGGCGCGTGGCGCTGGCGCGCGCCATCGTCATGGATCCCGACATCCTCATCTACGACGAGCCGTTCGTCGGCCTCGATCCGATTTCCATGGGCGTGATCTGCCGCCTCATCAAGCAGATGAACGAGGCGCTGGGCATCACCAGCATCGTCGTTTCGCACGACGTGCAGGAGCTCGCGACCATCGCGCACGACAGCTTCCTGTTGTCGGGCGGCAAGGTGGTCGCGCACGGTACGCCCGAGGAGCTGCGCGAACACCGCAAGCCCGGAGGTGCGTCAGTTCATGGAAGGGCTCGCCGATGGACCGGTGCCGTTTCACTATCCGGCGCCCGACTATTTCGGCCAGTTGTTAGAGGTGGGTTCGTGAGCGTGCCCGCTGATTCGCTGACGATCGCCTGGCTGCGTCGCAGTCGGAGCGATGACGCTGTTCTTCGTGCAGGTACTGCGCGCGCCTCGTGCCGTCGCTGGCCAAGCCCGGTCTCATCGTGCGGCAGATCTACAACGCCGGCGCGCGTTCCCTGGTCATCGTCATGCTGTCAGGGCTGTTCGTCGGCATGGTGCTGGGCCTCCTGGGTTTCGATACGCTGCAGCGCTTCGGATCGGAAGATTCGCTCGGCGTGCTCGCGGCGCTCGGCATGCTCAAGGTGCTGGGGCCCGTGCTGACCGCGCTGTTGTTCGCCGGCCGCGCGGGTACCTCGCTGACGTCGGAAATCGGGCTCATGAAGAGCACCGACCAGCTGACCGCCATGCAGATGATGGCCGTGGACCCTTTGCGCCACGTGGTCGCGCCGCGGTTCCTCGGCGGCATCATCGCCATGCCATTGCTGGCCGCCACCTTCAGCGTCATCGGCCTGTACGGCGCGCAGCTCATCGGCGTGCAGCAGATGGGCGTCGACGTCGGCGCGTTCTGGTCGCAGACCCAGAACGCGGTTGACCTGCGCGACGTCACCGAGGGCATCGTCAAGAGCCTGGTATTCGGCGTCGCCTGCAGTCTCATCGCCGTCTACGAGGGTTATCAATGCGAGCCGACGCCCGAAGGCGTCGGCCTTGCGACCACGCGCACCGTCGTCACCTCCTCGGTGATGGTGCTGCTGCTCAACTATCTGCTGACCGCCGCGTTCCTAACAAAGTCCTGATTGGATCACGCCATGAAAAACTCCCGTTCTCTCGAAATTGGTACCGGGCTCTTCGTCCTGCTGGGCTTCGCGGCGCTCGCGTTTCTCACGACGCAGCTGCCCGGCACCTCGCTCAAGTTCGGTGCGGTGAAGCCGGATACAGTGTCGTCGCCAAGTTCGACAATATCGGCGACCTGAAGCCCGGCTCGCCCGTGACCATGGCCGGAGTGCGCATCGGCCGAGTCGAGTCGATCAGCTTCGACCCCAGGGACTACAAGGCCGCGGTCGTGCTGCGTATCGAAGACCAGTACTCCGAGATACCGGAGGACAGCGACGCCAGCATCCAGACCGCGGGATTGCTGGGCGGCAAGTACATCGGCATCGGGCCCGGCGGCTCGGAAACCTTCCTGAAGGAGGGCGGTCAAATCGAGTTCACGCAATCGGCGATCGTGCTGGAGAGTCTGGTCAACAAGTTCTTCGCCAACATGGCGAGCAAGGGACCGGACGAGATCGAAGGACGACGCGCCGTCAAAAGAGGAGCAGAAATGATGCAGCAAGCTGCAGCGAATCGTTCAGGCCGGGTTCATCGCAACCTTGTTGGTCGCGGCGCCGCGCACGCGGCCGATGCGGCCAAGCCGGCGTCCGTCGCCGGTCGACACCAGTGGGCCGTCGCAGCTCATCGAGAGCTCCGCGAACATCCTGCTCCCGGGCATCGACAAGAGCCGCGCGGAATTCCGCAAGGATCCGACCGGGCTGTATGAGCTGGTGGAGCAGACGTTGCTGCCGAATTTCGACACGCCGTATGCGGCGCAGCTCGTGCTCGGCCAGCACTGGCGCCAGGCGACGCCGGACCAGCGCAAGCGCTTCGTCGACGCGTTCTACCAGTCGCTGCTGTACACCTATGGCGACGCCATGATCGATTTCACCGGCGATCGCCTCAAGGTGTTCCCGACCAAGGTGACGCCGGACAGACGACGCGCGCCACGGTGCGCACCGAGATCAAGCGTTCGAATGGCACGAAGGTCGCGGTGAACTACACGCTGCGCAAGGTCAATGGCGCAGTGGAAAGCCTGGGACGTGGTCATCGACGGCATCAGCTACGTGAAGAGTTATCGCGAGGACTACGGCGCCGAAGTGCAGCAGAAGGGCCTCGACGCCGTCATCACGCGTCTCGAGGCCAAGGCCGCGAGCGCGAAGGCCGCCAAGGTGAAAACCACCTGAACGCCGCGAGCGGGGATGAGCGGACAGAACGTGCGCGTCGGCATCAGCGAACCCACTTCGGACGCATCGTCGTGACCGGCGAGCTCACGTTCGCCAGCTGCGCGCGACGCGCGCCAGCTCGGCCTGCTCGTTCTCGAAAGTTCGCGCGCGGAGCGCCTCGTCATCGATTGCGCCGGCGTTACGCGCGCCGACAGCGCGGGCCTCGCGGTGCTGCTCGACTGGCTGGCCTGGGGCCGCCGCAATCGCGGCCGCTGTCGCTCGAGAATCTGCCGCAGTCGCTGGTGGCGATCGCGCGCATTTCCGAAGTCGACGGGTTGCTGACCGCCAGCGGCTGATCATTCGCTCCGGAATACCAGCGTGTTCCGGTCGACCTTGCGCGACGTCGGTGACGCCCGTCAACGCCATGCTATCTCGAGCTCCCTGCGGATGATCGTCAGCGCCAGCGTCGACGCCGGCCTGCCCATCGGCCGCGAGTCCATAGAGAAACGCCCGCCCGACCAGGCAGGCGCGTGCGCCGAGCGCGAGCGCCTTGAGCACGTCCTGTCCGCAGGTGATACCGCCGTCGAGCAGCACTTCGCAACGGCCGGCGACCGCTTCGACCACGCGCGGGCAGCGCCGCGATCGTCGACGTCGCGCCGTCGAGCTGGCGCCCGCCATGGTTGGAGACCACGATCGCGTCGACGCCCGAATCGCAGCGCGAGGCGCGCATCCTCGGCATCCATGATCCCCTTGACTATCAGCTTGCCCGGGCCAGCGCGCGCGCACCCACGCGACGTCGCGCCACGTGATCGATGGATCGAACTGGCCGCCGACCCATTCGGAGAGCTGGCCTATGCCGCGCTCCGGGAAGAAGGCCGCGAGATTGCCCAGCGTGCGCCGCTTGCCTAACAACACGCCCGCGAGCCAGCGCGGCCGCATCAGGATCTCGGCGAGGTTCGCGGCGGTGACGCGCGGCGGCACGGACAGGCCGTTCTTGGGATCGCGGCGGCGCAATGCCTGAGCGGCAGGTCGAGCGTGAGCATCAGCGCGGAGCAGCGCGCTTCCCGTGCACGCGCGATCAGCGCCTCGTTGAACCCGCGATCGCGCATCAGATAGAGCTGGAACCAGAATGCGCCTTCGACAGCCGCGCGCACGTCTTCGATCGAGCAGATGGACATCGTGCTCAGGGTGAACGGCACACCGGCCGCCTGCGCCGCGCGCGCGGCGTGGATTTCGCCGTCGCGATGGAAGAAACCGGTGAGCCCGGTGGGGGCCAGCGCCACGGGCATTTTCCAGTGCTCGCCGAGCACGGTGCGTTCCGACCGAAAGTCGCGACACATCGACCATGACGCGCTGGCGCAGCTGCGAGCGCGCGCAATCGTCGCGATTGCGGCGCCAGGTCAGCTCGTCGTAGGAACCGCGCTCGATGTAGTCGAACAGCGCGCGCGGAATGCGCCGCCGCGCGATCTCGCGCAGGTCGGCGATGCTGTTCGTGACGCTCGATCGCGGCTACGCCGCCGCGACCACCTGGCGCTGGCTGCCCAGCTTCTCGATGCCGAGCTCCATGACGTCGCCGACGTTCGAGGAATATCGGCTCGGGTTTGATTCCCATGCCAACGCCCGGCGGCGTGCCGGTGGTGATCACGTCGCCCGGATGCAGGCTCATGAACTGGCTGAGGTAGCTCACGAGGAACGCGGGCTTGAAGATCATCGTGCGCGTCGAGCCGTTCTGCCGGCGCACGCCGTTGACGTCGAGCCACATCGACGAGCGTTGGCGGGATCGCCGACCTCGTCGGACGTCACGAGCCACGGTCCGAGCGGGCCGAAGGTGTCGCAGCCCTTGCCCTTGTCCCACTGGCCGCCGCGCTCGAGCTGGAAATGCCGCTCCGACAGGTCGTTGATGACGCAGTAGCCGGCGATGTGCTTCGGCGCGTCGGCCTCGCTCACGTAACGCGTGACGCTGCCGATGACGACGCCGAGCTCCACTTCCCAGTCCATCTTGATCGAACCGCGCGGCTTCAGCACGGTGTCGTTCGGGCCGACGATGCAGCTCGTGGCCTTCATGAACACGATGGGCTCGCTCGGAATCTTCGCGCCGGTCTCGGCGGCGTGATCCGCGTAATTGAGGCCGATCGCGATGAATTTGCCGACGCCGCCCACGCAGGCGACCGAGGCGGCTGCCCGCCGCGGCGCGCGGTAGTTTGGCGGCGTCGAGGGCCGCGAGCTTGCGCAGCGAATCGGGCGAGAGGGCCGCGCCCGCCAGGTCGGGAACGACGCCGGAAATATCGGCGATGCTGCCGTCCGCGTTCACGAGGCCGGGACGCTCCGCGCCGGCGGCACCAAATCGTACGAGTTTCAAATCGCTGCTCCCAGAGAGTTCAGGCAGCCGGCAGGCAGGCCGGGCCGATCGGTTCGAATTGTTTGTAGGTCAGGATGAATTCCTGGTGGCCGAGCGCCTCGGACTTCGAGAGCTCGCCGCGCGGCCACTTTCTGCACGAGCTCGAAGATCTCGCGGCCCACGTCGTCGAGATCGGCGCCGTGCAGGATGCGGCCGGCGTTCACGTCCATGTCGTCGGCCATGCGGTCGTAGGTGTCCGGGTTGGCGCACACCTTGATGACGGGCGAGATGGCGGAGCCCACCACCGAGCCGCGGCCGGTGGTGAAGAGGATGAGGTGCGAGCCGCAGGCGATGAGCTCGACGATCTCGGCGTTGTCGGAGATGTTCGGAAAGCCGAAGCGCGGCTCGCCGTCCGGCACGACGTCGAGAAGATAGAGCCCGCCGCGCGGCGGCACGTCGCCGGGCTTGATCAGGCCGCTGATGGGCGAGGAGCCGGACTTCGAATACGCGCCCATGGATTTCTCCTCGAGCGTCGTGAGGCCGCCCTCGGCATTGCCCGGCGCGAAGCTGCCGTAACCCATGATGCGGTAGTAGTTCGCCGCCTTGTCGACGCAGGCTTCGATCTCGCGGCCGAGCTCCGGCGTGACGGCGCGCGAGGCCATGATGCGTTCGCAGCCGATGAGCTCGCCGGTCTCCTCGAAGATGCAGGCGGCGTCGTGTTCGATGAGCCAGTCGAAGCAGCGGCCGACCGCGGGGTTCGCGGTGATGCCGCTGGTGCCGTCCGAGCCGCCGCACACCGTGCCGACGACGAGCTCGTTCAGCGCCATCGGCACCGCGATCTGTTGCGCCGAGCTCGGCGCGCATCTTCTTCACGATGTCGAGGCCGGCGTTGAGCGTGCGCGTCGTTCCGCCGGATTGCTGGATCACCAGCAGGTCCACGGGCCGGCCGCTGGCGTGGATCGTGCGCCGCAGCTGCTCGCGGTTGAAGCCCTCGCAGCCGAGCGACACCAGCAGCACGGCGCCGACGTTCGGGTGGGTGCACAGGCGCTGCATCATCTCGAGCGAATACTTGTTGGGGTAGCAGCCCGGAAAGCCGATGAGATGCACGTCGTCCGCGCCGGACTTCTGCACGATGAGGCGCGAGACGTGATGGGCGCACTCCACGAGATAGGCGACCGCGACCACGTTGCGGATGCCCTTGCGGCCGTCCTTGCGGAGAAAACCTTTCATCGTTGCCCTGGGAGCTGCATTCATCAGTGTCGCGTCCACGCCGCCGTCGCGGGTGGTCGAGGGAATGTAGTCGCTGCGCAGGTTGTGCAGGTGCACGTGTTCGCCGCGCGCCACCGCCGCCTTCATCGAGCCGATGGGCGCGCCATACTTGAGGACGCGCGCATCGGCGGCAAGTGCCCGGCGCGCGAGTTTGTGGCCCAGCTCGACGGCTGCGGGAATCGTGAATGCCTCGCCATCGAGCTCCACGCGCTCGCCGGCCGCGATGTCGCGGCGCGCGACGAGGATGTTGTCGTCCGGGTGCAGCAGCAGCAGCGGCGGCAGCTTGCCGTTCGGGCTCGCGGTCATGGGTTCCCGGGTGGGGGTATCGGTGCAGCCTCGTCCGCGGCGGGGGCCGTCGGATCAGCCGGGGCCGCGGCCGGGTCTTCGACGGGGCTCCTCCATCATGCCCTCCTCGAGCTCGAGCGACTGATCTTCGACGTTGCCGTCCGTGACCAGGAACTCGCGGCGCTGCAGCCAGGCGTTGCGCACGAACGCGTACCGGTCGTAGCTGCGTTCGATCTGGGCATCGAGGTCGAGCAGGCCGGCGCGCAGGTCGAGGAATTCGATGCCGCGGATGATGTAGCGCGTGCTGTCGTCCTCGAGATAGTTGACCGGATCGGTGAACTGGTCGGGCACGCGCGCGAACGTATCGCGCACGGTCGACGGGCCGAGGATGGGCAGCATGAGGTAGGGGCCGGACTTGACGCCCCATTTGCCGAGGGTCTGGCCGAAGTCCTCGTCGTCACGTTCGATGCCGGCGGCCGAGGCCGGGTCGAACAGGCCGCCGAGGCCGAGCGTGGTGTTCAGGAGGAAACGGCCGGAATCGCGGCCCGCCTGGCGCATCTTGCCCTGCAGGACGTCGTTGACGATCGTCGTCAGCGTGTCCAGATTGCTGACGAAATTGCTGACGCCGGTGCGAATCACGCGCGGCGTGACCTTCTTGTAGCCTTGGCCACCGGTTTGGCGACGGCACGGTCGAGCGCATCGTTGAACTCGAACGAGGCTGCGATTGAAGCGTTCCCAGGGGTCGCGGGGATCGGGCTTTCCCGGGCACGGTGGCACAACCGGCGAGGCACAGGGCGAACAGGGCAAGAACGACTTTTTGCATGGCAGAAATTCTACTCATTTGTGTAATTTGTCGCCGCCTTGTTGGCGGCGGTGAGCCGTGTTAACCACCCTTGGCCCGTGACACCGGCCATGTCTCGCACGTCAGGGAGTCGGGAAGTCAGGGGGTCCGGCGGGCTCTTCCCGCGCGCCGGGAGATCAGCCGCGGCGGGTGGAGCGGGAGTCGTCGCCCTGGCCGGGTGGCCTCGGACGCTCGTTGCGTTCGGCATCACGCCGCTTCTTGCGCCCGCTGAACAGCGCCTCGCGAACCTCGTCGAGGCGGGCCTGGAAGCGGCTGCGCTGGACGCCGGTGATGTCCGGAACCGCCAGCGCCATCTCGAGCTGGCTCACCGACAGCGGCAGGTTGCCGGTGGAGATGTGGTACTCGCTCATGTAGTAAGCCGCGTCGGCGGTGTCGCCGGCGCTGCTGGCCGCCAGCGCGGTGAAGCGGATCTGCTCCGGCGTCGGCGCGACGTTGTTGAACAGGTCGAGCAGCACCGCGTGCGCCGTCTTGGCTTCGCCGGCCTTCAGCAGCGCCTCGGCGTAACGCATCGTGAGCGGAATGTTGCGCGGTGACAGCGCGAGTGCGCGCCGGAACGTGGCGAGCGCATCGTTCGGTGTCGCCGGCGGCCATCAACGCCTGGCCCAGCGTCGACTGCAGCATCGGCACCTGGGGATAGTCGCGCGCGAGCGCCGTCAGCGAATCGAGCGCGGCGCGCGAGTTGCCGGCCTGGTAGCTAGCCAGCGCCTCGCCGTAGCGCTCGCCGTCGGTCTGGCGCCTGCTGCATCGCGCCGATCGGCGTAGTAACGCCGCACGTTGTCTTCCGCCGGCGTCGAGAGCACGCGCAGGCGTTCGCGCGTGAGCGCGTAGCTCACGGTTTCGGCGGCCGGCTGCAGGTCCTTGAACTGCGCGGCGCGCGCGCGCGACTCGGCGATGCGGTTGGTGGTCACCGGGTGCGACTGCAGGATCTCGGGCAGCGCATTGCGGTTGGTGGCAGACGACGGTGGTGCGGCGACCCATCGTCTCGAAGAAGTCGGGCATGCCGTACGGATCGAAACCGGCGGCGGCGAGGAAGCCCATGCCGACGCGGTCCGCCTCGTTTTCGTTGGCGCGCGTGAAGTTGATCTGCTGCTGCATGGCCGCGCCCTGCGCCATCGAGATGCCGCCCAAGGTGGCGTCGCTCGAGCCGGTGGCCGCGCCGATCAGGATGGCGGCGAGGATGCCGGCCATCGTCGCGATGCTCTGGCGTCCCTGCGAGCGGACGCGGCGGGCGATGTGGCGCTGGGTGACGTGCGCGATTTCGTGCGCGAGAACGCCGGCGAGTTGCGCTTCGTTGCGCGTGGCGAGCACCAGCCCGTAGTTCACGCCGATGAATCCGCCGGGCAGGGCGAACGCGTTGATCGTGCCGTCGCGCACGAAGAAGAAGGAGAAGCGCTGCGCGGAATCGCCGCTGGCCTGGGCGACGATGCGCGAGCCGAGCGCCTGCAGGTATTCGGTGGCTTCCGGATCCTCGAGGATCTGGCCCTCGTCGCGCAGCTGGCGCACGACCTGCAGGCCGATGCGGTATTCGTCGTCGAGCGTCAGCGTCGAGGAGGCGGGGCTGCCGATGTCGGGCAGGTCGTTGCCGGAGTTCTGCTGGCGCATGAGCGGGTGCGGGCAGCAGCACGGCGGCCGACACCAGGATCACCAGCAGTTTCTTGAGTCGCGTTTGCCATCCGACCAGTAGGACCTTGCGGGGAGCGGGGAGTTTCGCCCGCGCCGACGGCCTAGAGCGTATCAGAGGCGAAATCCGCGAGGCGCGAACGCTCGCCGCGCACCAGCGTGATGTGGCCGGAATGGCCCCAGCCGCGGAAGCGGTTCACGACGTAGGTCAATCCGGAGGTGGTTTCCGTCAGGTAGGGCGTGTCGATCTGCGCGATGTTGCCCAGGCAGACGATCTTGGTTCCCGGACCCGCACGCGTGACCAGCGCCTTCATCTGCTTCGGCGTCAGGTTCTGCGCCTCGTCGAGGATGACGAAGCGGTTCAGGAAAGTGCGCCCGCGCATGAAGTTGAGCGAACGGATCTTGATGCGGTTGCGCAGCAGGTCGTTGGTCGCGGCGCGGCCCCAGTTGCCGCCTTCGCCGGACTTGGTCAGCACCTCGAGGTTGTCCATGAGGGCGCCCATCCAGGGCTCCATCTTTTCCTCCTCGGTGCCCGGCAGGAAGCCGATGTCCTCGCCGAGCGGGATCGTCACGCGCGTCATGATGATTTCGACGAAGCGGTTCGATTCCAGCGTCTGCATGAGGCCGGCCGCCAGCGTGAGCAGGGTCTTGCCCGTGCCCGCGGGGCCCAGGATGGTGACGAAGTCGATCTCGGGATCCATGAGCAGGTTGAGCGCGAAATTCTGCTCGCGGTTGCGCGCGCGTCACGCCCCAGATGCTGTGGCGCTCGCGAGCGGAAATCGCGCGCGAGCTCGAGCGTCGCGTTGCCGGCCTCGATGCGGCGGACGATGGCCTCGATGCCGGCTTCGCCCTGTTCGTGCACGAACTGGTTGACGTGCAGCTCCGGAGACGATCGGGCCTTCGACCTCGGTAATAGGTGCGATCCGCTTCCTTCCAGGACTTGCATGTCCTTGCCGGCCTGTTCCCAGAAATCCGCGGGCAGCGGCGCGAGCCCGGTGTACAGGACGTCGGCATCCTCGATGGTCTTGTCGCTGTAATAGTCCTCCGCATGGACGCCGACCACGGCGGCCTTGATGCGCAGGTTGATGTCCTTCGACACCAGCGTGACGCGCGCTTCGTGGTGCAGCGCCTGCAGCGCCAGCGTCTGCGACAGGATGGCGTTGTCGGCGCCGTGGCCCGGTAGATAGTCAGGCAGGGCGCTGGAGAGCTGGCGCGTCTGGAAGAACAGGCGGCCGGTCCGGCCACCGGTGCCGTTTCCGCCGCCGTCGCTTGTCGGCACCCAGGCCCTGGGGCGAGGGCAGCGGCAGGCCGGCGTCGATCTCGTCCTTGGTGGCGTCGCGCATCAGGTCGTCGAGGAAGCGGCTCACCTGGCGCACGTTGCGCGAGGCTTCCGACAGGCCTTTCTTGTTCGCGTCGAGCTCCTCGAGCACGACCATCGGTAGATAGACGTCGTGCTCCTGGAAACGGAAGATCGCGGTGGGATCGTGCATGAGCACGTTCGTGTCGAGCACGAACAGGCGCCGTTCGACCACGGGCTTGGCCGGCTTGCCGCCGGCGGCGCGTTTCGCGGCGCTCACAGCGACTGCGCCGCCTCGAGTACTTCCGCCGCGTGTCCCTTCACGCGGACCTTGCGCCATTCGCGCACCAGCTTGCCGCCCGAGTCGAAGAGGAACGTGCTGCGTTCGATTCCCATGAATTTCCTTCCATACAGAGACTTTTCGCGGATCACGTCGAACAGCCGGCACACCTTCTCGTCCTCGTCGGACAGCAGCTCGAACGGGAAATTTTCCTTCGCGCGGAATTTCGCGTGCCGTTCGCAGCTGTCCTTGGAGATGCCGAGCACCGTGGTCTTGGCGCGCCGGAAAGCCGCGTGCAGGTCGCGGAAATCCTGGCCCTCGAGCGTGCAGCCCGGGGTCATGTCCTTCGGGTAGAAATAGAGCACGAGATTGCTTCCCTTTGCATCAGCAGTTTTCCACGAGCTGCCGTCGGAGCGCGGCAGCGAGAACGCGGGGAGCTTCTTTCCCATGGCCAGCGTCAAGACTTCACGGGCTCCAGGATCGCGTCCAGGTTTTGCGCATCGCAGTAGTCCATGAATTCCTCGCGCAGGTGCGCGAGCTGCAGGCGCTTGGGAACGTTGATGATCATCTGCACGGCGAACATCTGCGCGCCGGTGTGCGCCGCGGGATAAGTGCGCGTGGAGACCTCGGCGATGTCGATGCCGCGGCTGGCGCAGAAACCGGAGAGGCCGGCGACGATTCCCGACTGGTCGAGGCAGACGACGTCGATGGAATAGGGCAGCAGTTCGGTCCGCGGCGGCGCGCGGCTCGGTGCGCTTCATGTGCAGCGACAGGCCGGTCGATTCGCCCAGGCGCGCAGTTCGCTCTCGAGCTTGGCCAGCGAGTGCCAGTTGCCGCGAAACCAGCACCAGCATCGCGAATTCGTTGCCGAGGCTGGCCATCCGGCTCTCGCTGATGGATCCGCCGCAGTCCGAGATTACGCGGGTGAGGTCGTGGACCATCCCGGTGCGATCGCTGCCAATGGCGGATACGGCGAGGTGCTGCTTCATCTGGCGCGAGTGTACCGCAGGCGGCGGCTTGCGAACTCGCTCCGTGCGCCCGTACCATGCGCGACCGTTTTTATCGAACCCTCGGATTTCTCATGTACGCCGGCAGCCTGGTGGCGCTCGTGACCCCGATGCAGCCGGACGGCAGTATCGATTTCGACGCCTGGTCGCGTCTCCTCGAATTCCACGTCGCGAATGGCACCACCGGCATCGTCGTCGCCGGTTCCACCGGCGAATCCGCCACGGTCACCGACGCCGAACTGCGCGAGCTGCTGGTCGCGCGCGCGCCGCACGCTCGGCAAACGGGCGCATCTCATCGCGAACGCCGGCACGAGCAGCACCGCCACTTCCGTCGAACGCGCGCGCTGGATTCTCCGCGCTCGACATCGACGCGCTGCTGGTCGCGACGCCCGCCTACGTGCGGCCGACGCAGGAAGGACTGTTCCGGCATTTCTCGCGCGATCGCCGGCGCATCGCGCCTTCCCGTGCTTCTCTACAACGTGCCGGGGCGCACCGCGGTCGACATGCTGCCGGCGACCGTCGCGCGGCTGTCGCGCGTGCCGCGCATCGCGGGCATAAAGGAAGCGGTGGGCGAAGCCGCGCGAGTCCGCGAGCTGGTCGCGACCTGCGCTTCCGGAGTTCAAGGTGCTGTCGGGCGACGATCTCACCGCGCGCGAGGCCATCGGGTGTCGGCGCCGCGGGCGTGATTTCCGTGACCGCCAACGTTGCGCCGCGCGCCATGGCCGACATGGTCGCGGCGGCGGTGCGGGGCGAACGCGCCGTGCGCCACGCAGATCGACCAGCGCCTGGTGGCCCTGCATCGCAACCTGTTCGTCGAGTCCAATCCCATTCCCGTGAAATGGGCCGTGGCCCGCATGGGTCTCTGCGGAGGTACTCTGCGGCTGCCGCTGACCGAACTGTCGGCGGAGTACCATGCGATCGTCACCGAGTCGCTGTTCGCCGCCGGCATTCCGACTCGTGAACTCCTGAAGTCATCGAAAGGTCGCAACCCTCATGCGCATTGCCGGAATCATCGTCATCAGTTCCTCGCCATGGCAGGTGCTCGCCGGGCTGCAAGACCCGCGCTCCAGCCTGCAGCCAGACAACAAGGACTACGCCGGGGCCAAGGAATTGCCGCCGCTCAAGGCGCCGCCCGGCCTCGAGGCGCCGAATACCCGTAACGCGCTCAAGGTCCCGCCGCTGCAGTACCCCGGAGCGCGTTCGCGGCAAGAACGAGCCCTGCCTGGACATCCCGCCGCCGTTCTCGACCCCCAAGAGCCACGGACGCCGCAGAAGCCGACGTCGCTGAGACTGCTATGATTCGTCCGCCCGCTCGCGGACAGGTGGCCGAGCGGTCGAAGGCGCTTGCTTGGAAAGCAAGTAACATCCAAAGGTGTTCCAGGGTTCGAATCCCTGCCTGTCCGCCACTCTTTTAAGTCCATGGCAGTCCGTATCGGCTCCTTCGCGACGACTAGTTGTAAACCCCGTCAGGCCCGGAAGGGAGCAGCGGTAGCGGCGATGTCGGGCGCCGAAGTCCGGCTGGTGCGGGCTGCCTCCATTCCCAATGCGAAGATCGCACCATGAGTTATCTCGCGCTGGCGCGCAAATGGCGGCCACGTTCCTTCGCCGAGCTGGTGGGCCAGGAACACGTGCGCCAGGCGCTCGGCAACGCGCTCACGCAGGGTCGCGTGCACCACGCGTTCCTGTTCACCGGCACGCGCGGCGTGGGCAAGACCACGATCGCGCGCATCCTGTCGAAGTGCCTCAACTGCGAAACGGGTGTCACCGCCACGCCCTGCGGCACCTGCGCCTCCTGCAAGGAGATCGACGAGGGGCGTTTCGTCGACCTCATCGAAGTCGACGCCGCGTCGCGCACCAAGGTCGACGACACGCGCGAGCTGCTCGAGAACGTGCAGTACTCGCCGACGCGCGGACGTTACAAGGTCTATCTCATCGACGAAGTGCACATGCTGTCGACGCATTCGTTCAACGCGCTGCTGAAGACGCTCGAAGAGCCGCCGCCGCACGTCAAGTTCCTGCTCGCGACCACGGATCCGCAGAAATTGCCGGTGACGGTGCTGTCGCGCTGCCTGCAGTTCAACCTCAAGCGCCTGCCCGTGGCGCTGATCGGCGAGCATCGTGAACAAGGTGCTCGATGCGGAGAAGATCGCGCACGACGCGGCGGCGGTGAAGCTCGTCGCGCAGGCCGCCGACGGCAGCATGCGCGATGCGTTGTCGCTGACCGACCAGCTCATCGCGTTCGGCGGCGGCAAGGTCGACGAGGCGAGCGCGCGCGGCATGCTCGGCACCATCGATCGCGATCACGTCGCGCGGCTGGCGCGCGCGCTCGCGACCGGTGATGCCGGCAGGCTGCTCGAGACGGCGCGTTCGCTCGAGGAATTCTCTCCCGACTACGGGCAGGTGCTCGACGACCTGGCGGCGCTGCTGACGCGCGTCGCGGTGCAGCAGCTCGTGCCGGCGTACGAGGGCGACGAGCTGTTCGATCCCGCGCTGCTGAAGGAGCTCGCCGCGGCGATCTCCGCCGAAGACGTCCAGCTCTACTACCAGACGGCGATCCTCGGACGGCGCGACCTGGGCTTTGCGCCCGATCCGCGCACCGGCTTCGAGATGACGCTGGTGCGCATGCTGGCGTTCCGGCCGGCGGGCGCGGGCGTCGGGCGCCGGAAACCAGGGCAGTGCGCGCGCGTCGGCGCGGATCGACGCCAGCCGGCGTCCCGGCACCCATCGTGCGGCCCGCCTCGGCCGGGCCCATCGACCCGGTGCAATGGGCGCGCGTCATCGGCGATCTCGATGTCACCGGCGCCGCGCGCCAGCTCGCGACCAACTGCGCGCTCATCGAACACCGCGGCAACACGCTGAAGCTGGGCGTCGACGCGAAGGTCGCGCGCACCGGCACCGCAGGTCGAGCGGCTGGCGCAGGCGCTCGGCAAATATCTCGGCGGCCACGTGAAGCTCGAGTTCGTCGAAGGGGCAGCACCGATCGAAACGCCGACGCAACACGGCGAACGCCGCTCGGCGGAGGCGCTCGAGGCGGCTCGCCGATCGCTCGACGAAGATCCGACGGTGCGCGAGATGAAGTCGCGATTCGGCGCCACGCTGCATCCCGAATCGGTGCGGCCAACGGAATAGAGAAGGAGATTTCGATGCGTGGTGGTGGAAACATGATGAAGCAGGCGATGGCGCTGCAGGCCAACATGAAGAAGGCCCAGGAAGAAATCGCCAACATGGAAGTCATCGGTGAGTCCGGTGGCGGCATGGTGAAGGTGACGATGAACGGCAAACACGAAGTCAAGCGCGTGCAGATCGAGCCGCAGGTCGCCGCCGAAGATCGCGAGATGCTCGAGGACCTGGTCGCCGCCGCGATCAACGACGCCGTCAACAAGGTCGATGCCGCTTCGCAGGCGCGCATGTCGAGCCGTGATGTCCGGCGTGGCCCTGCCGCCGGGATTCAAGCTGCCATTTTGACGCCCCTTTCTGACGCAAATGACGCGCTCCTTCTAATGCAGCACGCCGCGCCGCTCGCCAAACTCATCGACGCCCTGCGCGCACTGCCGGGCGTGGGGCCCAAGACCGCGCAGCGCATGGCGTTCCACCTCCTGCAGGGCGGACGTGGCGGCGCGCGCACGCTCGCCGAGGCGCTGACGCAGGGCTCGCATCCATCGGCCGCTGCGCGCGTTGCCGCATGCTGACCGACACGGAGCTGTGCTCGATCTGCGCCGCGCCGTCGCGCGACGCGACCCTGCTGTGCGTGGTCGAGTCACCGGCGGACGTGGTCGCCGTCGAGCAGTCGGGCAGTTTCCGCGGCCGCTACTTCGTGCTGCACGGACATCTCTCGCCGCTCGACGGCATCGGGCCGGACCAGATCGGCGCGCGCGAGTTCGAGGCACTGCTGGATTCGGGCGAGGTGCGCGAGGTGATCCTCGCCACGAACCCGACGGTCGAAGGCGAGGCCACCGCGCATTTCCTCAGCGAGCGCGCTGCGGAGCGCCATATCCGCGCGAGCCGCATCGCGCATGGCGTGCCGATCGGTGGCGAGCTCGAATACGTGGATGGCGGCACGCTCGCACACGCATTCGCCGGACGGCACAGCGTCTAGCCGGCAGACCGCCGGTGTCGCTACCCGCGCGACATCGCGGCCCTTTCAACGCCGGCCGCGCCGGTAACCCCTGGTCTGGATCAGGTCGGAGTAGCGGCGGCGCATGCGCCGATAACTTTCGTAACGTCGTGCGAAGAGCTCGCCGCTCTCGACCGCCGCGATGACCGCGCAGCCCGGTTCCTGCATGTGTTTGCAGTCCTGGAACCTGCAGCGCGCGGCGCGCGCGTCGACCTCCGGAAATCCGAGCGTTTGCGCGTCCAGCTGTTCCATGGCGGGCGCGAAATCGCGCACGCCCGGCGAATCGATGAGGGTGCCGCCGGATTCGAGTGCGTAGGCGCGCGAGGCCGTGGTCGTATGCCGGCCTTCCTCCTCGCGCATGAGCCCGCCGGTTTCGACTCGCTCATCCGGCAGCAACGCGTTCACCAGCGAGGATTTTCCGACGCCCGACTGGCCGACCAGCACGCTCACGCTGCCGGCGAGCAGCGCGCGCAACTCGTCGAGCCCGGCGCGCGCCTTGGCCGAGCACGATGCCAGCCGATAACCCGCGGCGCAGAACGCCGCGATCTCGGCCGCGTCGATCTTGTTAGCCTCGAGGTCGGACTTGTTGACGGCGATGGCGCCGGCGATGCCGGCGGCGGTGGCGGCGCACAGGTAGCGATCGACGATGAAGAAATCCGGGGCCGGCAGGGGCGCGACGACCACCACCAGCTGCGTGATGTTCGCGACCACGGGCTCGCTCTCGCCGCGCACGTTGGCGCGCGCCAGCAGCGTGCGGCGCGGCAGGACTTCGACGACCAGGACCTCGTCGTGGGCGCGCATCGACCTCGCAACGCACGCGGTCGCCGCAGACGATCGACAGCCGCCGGCCGCTGGGCCGCGCGCGCAGCTCGCGCGCCGCGGCGTCACGCACCAGCAGATGCCGGCCGAAGGCGGCGATCACCTCGGCTTCGAATTCGTCGCGGTGTCGGATCATTCGTGTAGTATCGCGTCAATCCTTATGCCGAGCAGCGACTATCTCATCTGGATAGATCTCGAGATGACGGGCCTCAAGCCCGACACCGACGTGATCATCGAGATGGCCACCATCGTCACCGACGTCGAATCTCAAGGTCGTGGCGGAAGGCCCGGTGATCGCCATCCACCAGCCGGATGCGGTTCTCGACGCCATGGACGAGTGGAACAAGCGCACGCACGGCGCGTCCGGGCTCATCGCGCGCGTGCAGCGAAAGCAAATACACCATGGCGAGCGCCGAGAAGCGCACGATGGAGTTCCTCACCGCGCTCGTCGAGCCCAATGCCTCGCCGATGTGCGGCAACAGCATCTGCCAGGACCGCCGCTTCCTCGCGCGCCACATGCCGACGCTCGAGAAGTTCTTCCACTACCGCAACCTCGACGTCAGCACGCTCAAGGAGCTGGCGCGCCGCTGGGCGCCGGAAATCATTCCGGGTTTTTCGAAGCAGGGTGAACACAAGGCGCTTGCCGACATCCAGGAATCCATCCGCGAGCTCGCGTACTACCGCGAGCATTTGCTCGCGCCGGAATACGCCGACCTTCGTGAACGCCCGATCCACCGAATCCAGGCTCCCTGAATTTTCGGACGTCGTCGCCGCGGCCGCGCGCATCGGCCCGCACGTCGTGCGCACGCCGGTGATGCGTTCCGCCGCGTTCGACGCGCGCGCCGGGCGCGCAGGTGTTCTTCAAGTGCGAGAACCTGCAGACCGGCGGCGCCTTCAAGTTTCGCGGCGCCATGAACGTCGCCTTGCAGCTCGATCCGGCGCGCACGCCGTTGCTGGTCACGCACTCCTCGGGCAATCACGGCAACGCGCTGGCGCTGGCGGCGAAGGCGCGCGGCATGCAGGCCATCGTCATCGTTCCGCGGGATTCGGCGCGCACCAAGATCGCCGCGATCCAGGCGGCCGGCGCGCGGTGGAACTCTGCGACCCGGGACTGCCGGCACGCGAGAAGCGCGTCGCCGAAGTGCTGGCGCGCGAACCGGGCGAGCTCGTCCATCCCTTCGATGACGAGCGGATCATCGCGGGGCAGGGCACCGCGGCGCTGGAGCTGTTGACGGAAGTGGCCGCGCTCGATGTGCTCAGCACGCCGGTCGGCGGCGGCGGACTGATCGGCGGCAGCGCCCTGGCGGCCAAGGCGCTGAGTCCGGGCATTCGCGTCATCGGCGCGGAGCCCGAGCAGGCGGACGATGCCTATCAATCTTTCCGCAGCGGCGAGCGGCGTGCGCTGCGCACGCCGGACACGATCGCCGACGGCCTGCGCGGCTCCATCGGCGTCCGCAACTTCGCGCTGCTCCGCAGCCACGTCGATGACGTCGTCACGGTGAGCGAAGCGCAGATCGTCGACGCGATGCGCATCGTGCTCGGTGATCTGAAACTGCTGATCGAGCCCTCGGCCGCCGTGCCCGTTGCTGCCGCGTTGGCGGGCAAACTGGGTGATCCCGGACAGCGGGTCGGCATCGTCCTGTCGGGCGGGAACGTCGACCTCGAGCTGTGCCCCTTCCTGCGCGGCGAGCGTCTCAATCCCTGATCCCTGGATGTAAAAAATACTTTACATCGCGCCGTTCCAGGATGTAAGGTAAACATTACATTCGCAGGGAGAGGGCAGGCACATGGCGGCTGTATCACGACTGGCTTGGGGAATCCTCGTATTGGGGCTGACAGGCGCTCTCGCGAACGTGTTCCTGCCTCAGTCGAACGTGTGGGGCATCGACATCGGCAGCCTGGGAGCGACGGTGTTCGGTTTTACGCTGTGGACGGGTGCATGGCTGTTCGCCCGGTACCCGGACCGGATCTTTTCGCCCGATTGGTCGGTCGCGGAACGCCGGGCGTGGACCGCGCTGGTGTTCATCGGGCTCGATTTTTCTCTCCTATCTGCGGTTCATGTGGCATGTGCGCTCGATGTCCGACGTGCCGGACGGAATCCGGGAGTTGCCGGCGGATCACTTCATCTGGAACCTGACGGTGCTGTTCATCGCGTGGGCAGTGGTATCGGCGAACATCCGGGGACGCGGCGAGGACGTCGTCGAATCGGACGAACGCGACCTGCGGCTGCGCCATGCGGCGGATCGCGTCGGGCGACTGGGCGTTCACGATCGTCATCGTGTGGTGCGTCGGCTTGCTGGTCGGTCAGCCCGCCGAACGGCTCGACCTGGTGGCTCGCCCCGCTGATCGCCGCGAACGTGCTGATCGGCATCCTGATCGGCAAAACTTTCGTCGAGCACGTGTATCTCGTGGCCCGCTACGCGTGGGATCGTCGATGAACGCGCCGGCAGTGCAGAACCAGATTCGCCAGCTGCGGGTTGCGATCGAGGGAATGACGCAGGAGAAACTTGCGAAGCTCTGCGGTGTCACACGTCAGACGATCATCGCGCTCGAAGCGGGAAAATATTCGCCGTCGCTCGAGCTCGCGTTCAAGATCGCGCGCGCGCTCGAACGCACGCTCGACGAAGTTTTTCAATACGCAGAAAAAAAATAACGCGTCGCGAACTGCATCACGCCCGATTGGCTTGACTTTTGCGTCTTGAATCATCGTCTTGGTCCGCTATATTCGGACTCAATGTTGATCGACGCGTTATCCATCGTTTCCTGGCGCTCGCGCCCGCGCAGTTTCGTCGCGCTCATGTCGCTGTACGAGAGCAACTACCTGCGCCTCGCGTCGCTGGCCGGAAACCTGCGCGAGCTGGCGGACGTGCGTGTCTCCCGCGTGGCCGACGACTGTGAATTGCGTCTCAGCGTCACCGAGCGATCTCCGTACACGACCAGCTTCGACCTCACCTATCTGTTCGAGGTCGCAGAGGGCGTATCCACCTACCCGGACATGCGGGTACGCGTCTATCACGACGCCCGGCTGGTCGAAGCCCAGGAATGGGCGACGCAGCACGACCACGAGGGCCTCAGGAAACTGCGGGGGCTGGCGGAGCGTGAACTGGATCAGCGCTGGGCCCGGAATACGATGTTAAATAAGTGGCTGGAGTACTGCATCGACCGCGGCCACGGGTTTCGTTCCTGACAAACAAGGGACCCCGCCACCGCGCAGGGGTCTATGAAGAAAGCGCTCAAGCAGTTCGGTCTTCTCGGCGGCGGTGACGCGCCGGAGGCGCCGCCCGAGGACGGGCGCGTCGTCGAGCTATTCCGCAGCCGTGCGGAATTGCGCAAGCAGCACGAGGAGCTCAACGCAGAGCTGCAGCGGCTGCGCGACCGCCTGAAGCAGCAGGAAGCGGCGACCTCGCGCGTCCAGGAGATGCACGAGGCCCTCGAGAAGCGTCTCGAATCCGCCGACTCCGGCCTATCTACCATCGTGTTCTATCACCTGCGCGTCCCTGTGGGCCGACGGGCGCGAGCTCATCGGCCAGATGATCCAGGATCTGCCGCCAAGCAGGACGAGCGTGAGCGCAAGGCGTTCGCGCTCGAAGGCAACCGCCGCCAGTTCCAGCAGCGCCAGGCGAGCGAACAGCAGCTGCGCCAGGCGGAGTCGCTCATGGTCGCGGCGCGCCAGCAGCTCGTGGCTTTCGATGCGAGACTCGCGAAGCTCGACAAGTGGTGGCATCGCTGGCAGCGCCCGAAAGCTGGCCGCGCAGCGGCCCGCCCTGCAGGCCGCGGTCGACGCCGCGGAAGCCACGCTGCTCGCCGCACGCGCGCGTTGCGAGCAGATCGAGAAATCGGGCGCCGGCGAGTTCCCGGGAATCTCCGTCGAGGCGAAGCGAGCCATCAATCTCACGGCAATCGCCTGTGCCGAAGTGCTGTGCCTGCGGTTGGCGCGCACCAACCTCGTGGCCGCGGCGCGGGCCGCGATGTCCAGGCGTGAATCGAGCGACCACTACGGCGACCTGGCGGCCTGCGTTTCGCTCATGAGCGACATCGTGAAGGCGCGCAACGTGCTCCGCCAGCGCGGCGGACTGATGCAGGAAGTCGCGCAGCGCACCGAACGGCTGCGCGGTACCGCGGCCTATCTGGGCGAGGGCGAGACGTTCCGATCCCCGAATCCTGCGGTGTCTCCGAAGGCGACGTGCTGGCGCACGGCTCGCAGGGCGTGACGGCGGCGCGACTGCCGAACGTGCTGGCCGAAGACACCTGGGACCTCTTCAAGGTCCTTCTGCGATAGAGCCCGTCGCGGGCGCGGCCGGCGTCGCCGGTGCGATCTGCACGCGCGTGCGGCGCATGAAGTCCTTCGCGCGCATTCGCGCCATTGTCGATCCAGACGTAGAACGCCGGCACCACGAACAGCGACATCACCGCGCCCGGAGCAGTCCGCCCATGATCGACCGCGCCATGGGCGCGTAGGAAGGACCACCACCACCCACCGCGAGCGCGGCATCGCCCGTCGCGAGGGGCAGCAGGCCGAGCGAGGCGGTGAGCGTCGTCATGAGGATGGGCCGCAGGCGATCACGGCCGGCCTGGACGATGGCCGCCATGCGTTCCATTCCGGCCGCACGCAGTTCGTTGATGTGCGCGACCAGCACGATGCCGATGTTCACGACCACGCCTATGAGGATCTGCACGCCGATGAAAGCCATGAGCGTGATGGTGGTGCGCGTCAGGAACAGCAGCCAGATCACCCCGACGATGGCCATGAAGATCGAGGTGATGATGGACATCGGATAGACGGTGCTCTCGAACACCGCGGCCATCACCAGGTAGATCATCGCGATCGGCCAGCAGCATGTTGAACAGCATCGTCGTGCCGAGTTCTCGTCCTGCTGCTCGAAACCCTTGCCGAGCTTCCACGAGTAACCCGGCGGCAGCTGGTAATTCTTCATCAGCGCTTCGACTTCCTTGCCCACCGCGTCGAGCGTCGCGTCCTTTTTCACGTTGCCGGTGATCGCGACTGAGGTCATGCGGTCGACGCGTTCGATCGAGCGCGGACCCTCGGCGATGCGGAAGTCCGCGACCGCCGACAGCGGCACTCGCGTGCCGGTCGGCAGGTAGATGGGGAACTCGGCCAGGTTGTCGATGGACTGGCGATCCGACTCGCGGAACGCGAGGCGCAGCGTGAGCTCGCGCTCGGTGCCGCGGAACTCCCGCAGCCGGTCGCCGCGCATGCCGGCGGCCACGGCCTGCGCCACGTCCGAAGACGTGAGGCCGAGAGCCGCGGCGCGCTGGCGGTTGACCACGATCTGCACTTCCTCGTCGCCCTCGCGCGCCTCGGAGCGCACGGATTCGAGACCGCTTGACGCTCGACATCACGCGCGCAACTTCATCGGCGAGCACGGCGAGTTTCTCGGTGGATTCCCCGGTGAGCTGCACGCTGAAACGTTGGCCACCCATGGAGTTCGCGTCGTCCCATTTGAAGCTGGGTTTGCCGATGATGATTTCCGGCAGGTCTTCCTGCGCCTTCGCGATGAAGTTCCTGCGCCTTGAGGCCGCCTTCGTCGCGCGGCTTGGTGACGATGATGGTGAACGCGCTGGTCTGGTCGTACACCGAGTAGACGCTCTTGATGCCGAGCTCATCGCGGCGGCCTTCCAGATGCCGCTCCACGGTGCTCGACGGCCGACTCGACGCGGTCGATGGGATGCGAGCCCTTGATGTTGTAGCCGAGGAAGACCTGGTTGCCGCCATCCTGCGCGCCCGGATCGAACTTGATGAATTTTCCGGGAAACATCGAGGAGAGCATCGATCAGGCCCACGGTCAATGCGATGACGGTCAAACAGGCCGAAGGCCGTCCAGCCGCGGTGATGGATGCTCCAGTGCAGCCAGCGCGTGTAGCTGTCCTGCAGCCTCGAGATCCAGCTCCTGCTGTCCATCGGTGGAGGCGTCGCGAAGCGCGACGTGACCATCGGGATCAGGGTCTGCGCGATGATCAGCGAGGAGACCATGGCCACGCAGATGGGAATGGCGGCATGCGTGAGCCAGATGGAGATCTCGTTGTTGGAACCGAACAGGACCGGCACGAACACCACGACGCAGGTGGCGGTGCCGGCAAGCGTGGCCACGCCCACTTCCTTCACGCCCGCCAGCGTGGCCGCCTGCGGATTGTCGGGGTCCAGCTGCCGGTGACGGAACACGCTTTCCGTCACGACCACGGCGTTGTCCACCAGCATGCCGATGGCGAGCATCATGCCCATCATCGACATCACGTTGATGGTGAGGCCGGCGAAGTACATGACGGCCAGGGTCACGAGCAGCGACAGCGGCACCGCGGCGCTGACGATGAGCGTCGTCGGCCAGTGGCGCAGGAACAGGAACAGCACGCAGAACGCGAGCGCCGCACCGATCAATCCCGCCTCGGTGAGATCGGAGAGCGACTGCTTGATGGCGTCGGCCTGGTTGTCGATGACGAAGACGCTGATGCCCTGCATCTGCGGCAGCGCCTTGTTCTTGTCGATGACCGCGAGCACGCGATCGACCACTTCGACCACGTTGGCGTTGCGTCGCCTTGAACACGTCGAGACCCACCGCCGGCCGTCCGTCGAGGTGGCGGCGCCTCGTGATCTCGGGACTGACCAGTTCGACGGAGGCGACGTCGCCGATGCGTACGTTGCCCTTGATGACGAGATTGCGGATTTCATCGAGACGTGCGGAATTCGCCCAGCGGCCGCACCGACAGGCGCTCGCCGTTGCCGGTGATCTGGCCCGCGCCCACCGAGAAGTTGCTCTTCTCGAGCAACAGGACCAGCTGGCGCATGTCGATGCCGTGCGCCGCGATGCGGCCTGGATCGACGAGGATGCGCACTTCGCGCGCCTCGACGCCCGCGAGCTCGACGCGCGCGACGCCGTCGATGCGCTCGATCGGCTTCTTGAAATAGCGCTCGAGCAGGTCGTACTGCGACGACAGATCCTGGTCGGCGGAGAAGCGCACCGTCAGCATCGGCGCATCGGCGGTGGACGCCATCCACATCCACATGCGATCCGCGGTCTTGGGCAGCGACGCGCGCACCGAGTCGAGCTTGTTGCGCACCTCGAAGCCGGCGGTGTTGAGGTCCGTGCCCCATTTGAAACGAATCTCGAAACGCGCGTCCTGGTCCGATCGACGTCGAGGTTATCTGCTCGATGCCGGGCAACGTCGCGAGCGCGTCCTCGATCGGCCGCGTGATCAGCTCCTCGGTTTCCTCGGGCGTCGAGCCGGGGTAGGGCACACCCGCGCCCATGAATGGAAAGCTGACGTCGGGGTACTGCTCGAGCGGCAGCAGCCGCGAGGACACGATGCCGATCATCGCGACCGCGGCGAACGCCATGAGGGTCGTGACGGGCCGGCGCAGCGCGAAGTCGGTGTGGACCATGGTGGTTAGTCCTCCGCCCGGTGTACGGCCAGCGGCGGCGCGGCGGGCTTCGTGAGCTTGCCCGCGGCGTGGCCCACCGGTGCCTTCACGAATTCCTTGCGGTCGAGCACCGCGTACAGCACCGGGATCACGACCAGAGTGAGGAACGTCGCCACCAGAGTTCCGGAGATGACGGTGATGGCCATCGGCCGGCGGATCTCCGCGCCTTCGCCGATGCCGATCGCCATCGGGATGAGGCCGATGACGGTACTGACGCTGGTGATGAGGATCGGGCGCAGGCGCGTGCGGCCCGCGATCTTGATGGCCTCGATGCGTTCGAGGCCGCGCTCGCGCGCCTGGTTGATCGCGTCGATGAGCACGATGGCGTTGTTGACCACGATGCCCGCGAGCATGATGAGGCCGATGAGCGCAACCGAGTTGATCGTCGTGCCCGTGATGTACAGGCCCCAGACGGAGCCGATCAGCCCCATCGGGATCGTGAACAGGATGACGAACGGGTGCAGCAGCGATTCGAACTGCGACGCCATCACCAGGTAGACGAGGAATACCGCGAGCGCGAACGCGAGTCCGAGCGAACGGAAGCTCTGCGTCATTTCCTCGCTCTGGCCGGAAACCGAGCCGAGGATGCCGACGGGCAGGGTAGTTTGAGCCAGGATTTCCTGGGCCTGGACCGTCGCCGCGCCGAGGTCGCCGTCCACGGGCGCCGCGGAGATCACGGCGACGCGTTCCTGGTTGGCGCGGCGGATTTCGGCGGGACCCGTCGCGAGCCGCACTTCGGCGACGGCCGAGAGCGGCACCGGGCGTTCGGAGCCCGGATTCACGACGAGGTTGCGGACTTCTTCGATGGAGGCCGCGCGTGTATCGACGCTGCGCACCAGCACGTCGATCTTCTTTTCCTGCAGGCGATAACGCGTCGCCACGCTGCCGCGCACGTTGGAAACGACGCGATCGGCGATGTCCCGCACCGCGAGACCGAGCTGCGAGGCGCGCTCCTGGTCGAAGATGATCTGGATCTCGGGATGGCCGCCTTCGATGCTGGAGCGGATATCCTTGAATGCGCCCGAAGCTTCCATGCGCGCGCGCACGGCATTCGGCCGCCACCGACAGGCGATCGAGGTCATAGCCGGCGAGGATCACCTCGACGGGCGTTGCGAGCGTGAGCAGCGAGGGCCGCGTGAATTCGTACTGCGCGCCGGGAATGCCGGCGAGGCGTTCGCGCAGGTCCTCCATCGCGGCTTCCTCGCCGTCCTTGTCGATCGGCGCGCTTGCAGGCGCACGTCCAGGTTGCCGGTGTTCTCACCCGAATCGACCGGGTTCGCATCGAGGCGGTTGCCGGTGCCGGCGACCGCGTACGCACTGTCGAGGTTCGGCAGGTTGCGCGCGGCCTTGTTGATGCTCTGCACCTGGCGGTCGGTGGTTTCCAGCGGCGAGCCCGCGGGCAGCCGCATCTTCACGGTGAACTCGCCCTGCGAGAGCTGCGGGATCAGCTCGGTGCCGAGGCGTCGGCAGGATGAGGGCCGTGGCCGCGAGCAGGCCGAACGCGGTGAACAACACGGCCGGGCGGCGCGACAGCGCCCAATCCAGCAGTTCCGGATAGTGGCGGTCGAGCACGCTGTAGCATCTTCTGCGTGATCCAGACGACGGGCGAAAGCAGCGACCGCGAACAACTTGCCGAAGAATCCGAACACCATGCGCAGCACGCGCACCAGCCAGGTAATGACGAGGCGGAGCACCCAGGCCAGCGCGCGCAGGCACCAGCGGATGCCGAACCATGGCACGCTGACGACCATCCAGGCGCGCCGCGTCGGCCGGGCGATCGGTTCGCGTCCACGAACCGCAGAACCGATGAACAGGTTCCCGATCATCGCGCCGAGATAGCGGCGCATCGCGCCCAGCGTTTCGCGCGGCTCACCCGCGTCGTCGGCCAGCACGTGTTTCCTTGTCGCCGAGCCGTGCGCGCCAGGCCGTGAGCATCGGCACGAGCGTGATGCCGACCATGAGCGAGATGAGCTGCGCGAAGGTCACCGTCAGTGCCTGGTCGCGGAACAACTGGCCGGCGATGCCGCTCACGAACACCATCGGGAAGAACACGGCGACGGAGGTGAGCGTGGAGGCGGTCACTGCCGTCGCGACCTCGGCGGTGCCTTCGCGCGCCGCGTCGATGGTGGACAGCCCCGCTTCCTTGCGCCGCGCGATGGCCTCGAGGATGACGACCGAGTTGTCTATCAACATGCCCACCGAAAGCGCGATGCCGCCCAGCGACATCACGTTCAGCGTGAGGTCGAACGCGTACATCATCACGAAGATGCCGACCACGGTGACCGGGATCACGATGCCGGTGACGATCGTGGCCCAGGCGTCGCGCAGGAAGAAATACAGCACGAGGATCGAGAGCAGACCGCCGAGAGCGCCGCCTCGTTCACGTCGCTCACCGCGCTGGCGATGAATTTCGACTGGTCGTAGACCGGCACGAGTTTCGTGCCGGAGGGCAGCGTGTCCTTCAGCGACTCGAGCTTCGCCGTGATGCCATTCGCGAGCTGCACGGTGTTGGCGTCGCCTTCCTTGTAGATGGCGAGCTCGATGCATTCCTCGCCGTTGAGACGCGTGATGGCCGTGCGGTCCTTGTATCCGCGCACCACGCGCGCGACGTCCTTGAGATAGACCGGCTGGCCGTCGACGTTGGCGATGACGGAGTTCGCCATGTCATCCAGCGAATCGAATTCATTGACCGTGCGCACCAGGAAGCGCTGCGTGCCCTGTTCGAGGCGGCCTCCGGACAGGTTCACGTTCTCGGCACCGATGCGGCGCGCGACCTGTTCGATGGACAGCCGCAGCTGCGCGAGCCGCTGCTGGTCCACGTAGATCTGCACTTCGTCTTCGAATCCGCCGCTGACCTTGACGGCGGCGGAGCCATCGACGGTTTCGATGCCGGGCTTGATGCGATCGTCGGCGAAGCGGCGCAGGAATTTGAGGCGCTCCTCGTTGGTTGCGCCCTTGGCCGTCTCGTCGACGAAGGCCACGCGCATGACGGGCTCGCTCGAAGGATCGAACCTCAGCAGCAGGGGTCGCGTGGCTTCGACCGGCAGCCACAGCAGGTCGAGGCGCTCGCGCACTTCGACGCCCGCGAAGTCCATCTTGGTGCCCCATGAGAACTCGATGATCACGTCCGACTGGCCGGAGCGCGACACGGAGCGCACCGAGCGCACGTTGCGCACGACGCCGGCGGCTTCCTCGATCGGCCGGGAGATCAGGTTCTCGATTTCGGTGGGCGCCGCGCCCGGCAGCTCCGTGCGGATCGTGACGGTCGGATAGGAGAGGTCGGGCAGCAGGTTGACCTTGAGCCGCGACAGCGAAATGAACCCGAGCAGGGTGATCGCCACCGTCGCCATGGCGATGGTGACTCGCCGGCGGATCGCGAAATCGACGAGACCCATGACTAACTACCGGACCGCGTGCTTGCCTGGGCAGTCTGTTCCAGGGTCACGACGCTGACCGGATTGCCGTCCTTGAGTCCGTTCTGGCCGACGATGACGACCTGCTCCTTGCCCGTGAGGCCTTCGGTCACCTCGACCTTGCCGGCATTGGAGAGGCCGGTCTTGATGGCGCGCTGCTCGGCCTTGCCCTTGGTGACGATGAACACGTTCGATGAGCCGTCGGTGTCGAGCAGGGCGACGCGGGGAATCGTCAGCGCTTCGGCGCGGCGCTCGAAGACGATGCCGACGCGCGAGAACATGCCGGGCTTGAGATCGCCCTTCGGATCGTTGACCTCGAGCGTGACCTTGAACGTCGCGGTGGCGGCATCGACCGTGGGCGACACCAGCTTCACGATGGCTGGGAAAGTTCGCCCGGCGAGCGCGTCCACCGCGATCGTCGCCGATTGTCCTGGCTTGAGGCGCGCGAGCTCGCGTTCGGGCACGTACACGCTCGCCTTGAGCGGTGTGGGATCGGTGACGCGAAACATCGGCATGCCGATCGCGATCTCCTGGCCGAGCTTCATGTGCCGCGTCGAAACGATGCCGGCGAACGGCGCGCGGATCTCGGCTGTACGAGAGACTCGAGCTGCGCGATGTCGTCGGCGGCGCGGTGAGTTGTCGAGATCGTATTTGAGGCTTTCGAAGGCGCCGGTGGAAACCAGGCCCTTCTTGTGCAGCTCGATCTGGCGATTGAAATCGCGTTCGGTCTTGGCGAGCGCGGCGCGCGTCTGCGCGGCCTGCAGTCGCAGCTGCCGATCATCGAGTACCGCGAGGACCTCGCCCGCATTGACCCGGTCGCCTTCCTCGACGAGGATGCGGCGAACTTCGCCGCCGACCTTGGCCATGATCTCCGCGTCGGCTTCGGCGTCGAGCGTGGCCGTACCGCAGTACATCGCGAGCATCTCGCCGCGAACGGGCTTGGCGACCTCGACCGGGATGGCGGCTTCGGCCTTTTCCTTGCCGTCCTTGTCCTTGGTGGTGCCGTCGCCGGCGACTCCGTCCCGGGCGCATGACGAAACGATGAGCGCGAGCGCCACGAGAGCTGCCGCGCGAAGAATTTTGTTTGTCATGCCCGTCCCCTGTGTCTGCCGTTAAGACGTCGCAGCAACGGAAATGGTTGCGAGGACGGGGCGGAGTCTAGGGGAGTCTGGTGTTGTAGTCAACTACAACACCAGCATGGACTAGGTCAATGGCTTGGCGGGGATCAACCCGCGGGCTTGGGCTCCGCGCGAACCGTGCGGGACGGGGCGGCGTGGACCGGGCGCAGACCGGTCACCATGTCGGTCATGACCTCAGCGGCCTGGTCGAGCACGGTGTCCGGGAATTTGGCGTCCGCGAGTTCTTCGGCGTTCTTGAGCGGCGGCAGCTTCTGGGCCGCGCGCCGTGCGTTCTCGCGCGTCAGGCGCTCGCGCTCGAGGCGTTCGCGCTCCGCCTTGCGGGTTTGCAGGTTGAGCGACAGCGAGGTCTGCTTGCGGATGTCTCGGCGGCGGCGAGATCCGCCACCAGCCAGCGGTAGTCGGGATCGCGATCGGCGCGCGTTTTCTCTTCGGTGGCGAGCGCCGCGATGTTCGGCTGCAGCGCCTTGCCTTCGCTGCGGAACGGCACGCCCGGGATGCGATCCCAGGGCAGGGCGCCTTCGAGCGCACTTTCGCCGAATTCTTCCATGTCGATCTGCGACGGCAACGTCACGTCGGGCTCGACGCCGCGATGCTGCGTGCTTTCGCCGGTGACGCGATAGAACTTGCCGATGGTCACGGTGAGCTGGCCGTTGACCGGGCGCGGCGACCAGCGATCGAGCGGCACGAGGTTCTGCACGGTGCCCTTGCCGAAAGTGCGCTGGCCGAGGACCACGCCGCGGTGATAGTCCTGGATGGCGCCGGCGAAAATTTCCGACGCCGAGGCGCTGAAGCGATCGACGAGCACCGCGAGCGGGCCCGAATACGCGACGCCCGGCTCCGGGTCGTCCTGCACCTCGAGTTCGCCCGTCGTGACCTTGAGCTGCACGACCGGACCCTTGTCGATGAACAGGCCCGTGAGCGCGGTGGCTTCCGGTAGATAGCCGCCGCCGTTGCCGCGCAGGTCGAGCACCAGGCCGTCGATCTTCTCGGTCTTGAGCTCGTTGATGAGCCGGCGCACGTCGCGCGTCGTGCTGCGGAATTCCTTGTCGCCGGAGTTCTGCGCTTCCACGTCCTGGTAGAAGGCGGGCACGTTGATGACGCCGACGCGGATTTCCTTGTCGCCGCGCTTGAGGGTGCGCAGCTCTTTCTGGGCGGCCTGCGCCTCGAGCGTCACCTTGTTGCGCGTGAATTCGAGCGTCTTTTCCGGCGTGCCGGGTGCCGCGCCCGCTGGCAGTACCTGCAGGCGGACCTGCGTGCCCGCGCGGCCGCGGATCAGCTGCACGACGTCGTCGATGCGCCAGCCGAGCACGTCGGTGACCGGGCCTTCCTTGCCCTGGCCGACGCCGGTGATGCGATCCTTGATCGAGAGCGTGCCGGCCACGGCCGCGGGACCGCCCTCGATCACGTTCATGATGGTCACGTAGTCGTCGACGAGCTGCAGCGACGCGCCGATGCCGTCGTAGTTCAGGCTCATCTGGATGCGATATTCCTCGGAGCTGCGCGGCGAGAAGTAGCTGGAGTGCGGGTCGTAGGCCCGGGCATAGGAATTCATGAGCGACTCGAACACGTCGTCGGCGCTCACCTGGTCGACGCGCTTCAGGGTCGTCTCGTAACGCTTCCTGAGGAGCTTCGAGGATTCTTCCCAACTCTTGCCGGTGAGCACCAGCGACAGCGCGTCGTTCTTCACGCGCTTGCGCCACCACTCGTCGAGCTCGGCCGGGGCACCGGCCCACGGCGACTTTTCGCGATCGAAATCGAAGGATTCGTTGATAGTCCAGTCGGGTTCCTTGTCGAGCTGGGCGAGCGCGAATTTCACGCGCTCGCGGTTGCGCTGCTGGAAGCGCGCGAAGATGGCGAACGCGGGATCGACCTCGCCGCTGCGGATCATGTCGTCGAAACGCATCTTGTATTGCTCGAAATCGGCGATGTCCGAGGCGAGCAGGCTGGTGTGCTGGCCGTCGATGCTTTCGAGGAACCGGGTGTAGACGATGGCGGAGAGGCGGTCGTCGAGCTTCGAGCCGCTGTAGTGCATGCCTTCGAGCATCGAGCCCACGCGGCGCGCCACCGAGCGATGGCGTTCGCTGGGAACCACGGATCCGGCCGGCAACTGGGTATTCGCAGGCGCTTGGGCCGACCCGGTGAGAACCAGCAGGGCGGCGAGCATCGAGGGGGCAAGCCAGCGGGACGAACGGGTAATCGGTGGATTCATGCTCGGCGTGTCTCTCGCTTGTGACGGTCCGTACAATTCAACAGTAAGGCCGCGTGACGGCCCCCTTCAAGTGGAATCTCCCCAAAGATAAGGTCTGCCATGCGCCCGCTCGTTGTTCTCCTTGGAATCGTGATGGGCTCGACAGTCTCCATTGCGGCCGCATTGTTGATGACCGGGCTGGTTTTCCTGCTGCTCCCGGGTTACGACGATCGCCTCGCGGAAGAGCGGGTCCCGCTGATGGTGGCCTGCACCCTCTCCGTGATACTCGCAGGGGTTGCCACGACGAGCTTTTACGGCGAATTGCGCTCGCGGCGCTGGCGCTACGCCGCTCATGCCGCGCTGGCGGTGGTGCTCGCCATTGCCCTCTGGACCTACTGGCCGAAGAAATGAAGCGCCGGCGCATGATTGAATTCGAGCGCGGCATCGCACGGTTGGTTCCGCGCGAGAGGGAATGAGCGCTCAGGGGTTGCTCGAGCGCGCCAAAACGTGGCAGGTCGGGCGGTTCAGCGCCTTTCGCGGCGGGTGCGCCACGCGTCGCGCACGGCTTTTCCCTGCGTGCTGTTGTAGGGATCGCAGCCTTGCGGTTCCGACGTCGGGAACAGGAAGTCGCCTAACAAGGTGACCTTGATGTTCTCGGCTTTCTGCGGTTCCTTGCTCTCGTGCTCGCGTTCACGCTGCCGTGCCCGTTCGGCCGCTTTGCGGTCCGCGAGGAAGTACTCGCTCATGGTCGTTTGTTCCCTGGGGTGCCCAAGACCTCTTCTGGAGCCAGTGTCGCCGAATTGCGTCACAAAACTGGTGGCTTGGAAGGTGGAGCGAAGGGAATTTCGTGACCTGGTTCACGTTTCGGCCCGGCCCGTTTTACTTATATCTTGCGCAGGATCCAGCGAAACACTCGAAACAGGGTGAGGAATGCGAAGGGGCCGATGACCACGGCCCAGAAGCTCGGCCGCAGTTCGAACAGCCCCTTGAACCAGTCGTAGTAGAGCGTGAACACGCCGCCGTTCGCGTACGCCTTCAGCGCCACGAGCCCAGCCAGGTAGATCAACACGGGCATGACCAAGAGGCCGGCGAGCACCGCGAGGCCGAACGTCATCGCTTCGAATTTGAACCGCGGCAACGCGAGGTACCAATTGCGCGCGCGCACGAACCAGTTGAACAAGTCGGAGAAGCCCCCGTGGTCCCGCCGGGCGGCGGGAAAGCGCGGGCATAATAGCGCATGAACAAAATCAGGGCGGCGGTGATCGGAGTCGGCTACCTGGGCCGGTTTCATGCGCAGAAGTACGCGCAACTGGACGGATGCGAGCTCGTGGCCGTCGTGGACGGCCGGGAGGACGTTCGCAAGGCCGTCGCGGACGAGGTGAAATCCAGCGCACTCGCGGACTACCGTGACCTGCTCGGAAAGGTCGACGCGGTGAGCGTGGTGACGCCTACGCCCGCGCACTTCGCGATCGCTGAGGCCTTCCTCGAATCCGGCGCCCACGTGCTCGTGGAGAAACCCATTACGGAAACCCCCGACCAGGCCCGCGCGCTGATCGCGCGCGCCAGGGCCGGCAAACGCATCCTGCAGGTGGGCCACCTCGAGCGCTTCAACGCCGCGATCCTCGCGGCCGAGCCCTACCTGTCCACTCCGCGCTTCATCGAGTGTCAGCGGCTTGCTCCCTACAAGGAGCGTGGCACCGACGTGAACGTGGTGCTCGATCTCATGATCCATGACATCGATCTCATCCAGTCGCTCGCGCGCAGCGACATCGTGAGCATCGACGCGATCGGCACGCCGGTATTCTCGGGCGAGATCGACATCGCCAACGCCCGCATCCGCTTCGCGAATGGATGCGTGGCCAACACGACGGCGAGCCGTGTCTCGCTGAAAACTGAACGCAAGCTGAGAATCTTCGAAGATGCGGCCTACATTTCCCTCGACTTGCAGCAGAAAATTCTGACGCTGATCCGCAAGCGCGAGGGTGTGCCGCAGCCCGGCCAGCTGCCGGTGAGCATCGAAGAAGCCAATCTCGAGCAGGGCGATGCCCTGAAGAGCGAAATCGAGTCGTTCCTCGATTGCATACGGAACGACCGCCAGCCGATCGTGTCTGGAGAAGATGGGCTGCGCGCACTCGAGACCGCGATCCGCATCACCGAACAGGTTCACGCGAACCTGGGGGCGTCCCGGCAATCGGCTTGAACGTGCACGCGGCGCACCTACATATGCCGCATGAACGCAACTGTCAGACCTCTCAATGACGTGCGACGGACGTTAGACATCGATCTCGTCGCCGACTTCACCTGTCCGTGGTCGTGGCTCGGAATGGCCCAGCTCACGCGCGCGCTCGGCAATCTTTCGGGCGACGTCGAGACGCGGTTGCGCTGGCATCCCTTCCGCATGGCGCAGCCGCTCGAGAACGCCGCGCCGCGCAGCTTCCACGAATACCTCGCCGAGCGATTGCCGTCGGGCATCAGCGTGCCGTTTGCCGAAAAGAGCCTGACCGAGGCGGGCCGTGAATTGGGCATCGAATTCCACTTCGAGAAGCTCGGGCCGTTGCCGAGCACGTCGGAAGCGCATCGCCTGGTGCAGCTGGCGGTCAACGAAGGGCGGCACGCGAACGTGGCCGCGGCGATCTTCCGCGCGTACTTCGAGCGTGGCGCCGACATCGCGGATATCGATGTATTGGTCGGCCTCGGCGCGGATGCCGGCCTTTCCGACCGGACGCTGCAATCATTCCGTGAAACTCGCGACGGCGAAGGCATCCTGGCGGGCAGCGAGGAACGGCTGCGAGGCTTCGGTGTGCGCACCGTACCGAACCTGTTGTTTGGCGGACGTGTACTCGTGCCCGGCACGGTGAACGTCGCCACCTACGTCCACGCGCTCGACCAGGCGCTGTTTCCGTCGGACAGCGACGAAACCCAGCAGCAGCCCACGCTGCACTGAGCGGCATTCCGGCGACGTTCTGGCGGCTGCGCGTGCGGCGCGTTACCTTTACGGCCGCATGTCGCAGCTGAAGAACGAACTCAGGAACATCGTCGGTGAGCAGGGCCTGCTCGAAGGCGCGGCCGTGCATGAGCGCGCCGGCAATCTGTTTCACGGCCACGTGGACGCCGAGTTGCTCGTGCGTCCGCGTTCGACCGAGCAGGTTGCCGCGGTGCTCAGGCTGTGCCATTCGCGCGGCCAGTCCGTCGTGACCCACGGAGGCCTCACGGGGCTCGTGAATGGCGCCGACGCCGGGCGCAACGACATCGTGCTCTCGCTCGAGTCCATGAATGCGATCGAGCGCATCGATGTCCCGGGTCGTTCATTGCGCGCGCAGGCGGGCGCGCAACTCGGACGCGTGCAGCGTGCGGCCGAGGAAAACGGACTGGTTTTCCCGCTCGACCTCGGTGCGCGCGACAGTTGCACCGTCGGCGGCAACATCTCGACCAACGCGGGCGGGCTGCGCGTCCTGCGTTACGGGATGATGCGCAACCTCGTGCTCGGTGTCGAAGCGGTGCTGGCCGATGGCACCGTGCTGACGTCGCTCAATCGCATGCTCAAGAACAACGCGGGGTACGACCTGAAACAGTTGTTCATCGGCAGCGAGGGCACGCTCGGAGTCGTGACGCGTGCCGAGTTGCGTCTCGTATCGCGCACGCGCAGCCAGGAGACCCTGCTCGCGGCGCTGCCCACGTTCGAGGCGCTGGTCGACCTGCTGAACCGGCTCGACTCGGGCCTCGGTGGCCAGCTCGCCGCGTACGAGGCGCTGTGGGGCAACTACTACGACTTCAACACGGCGCCGCCCGCGGCCAATGTGCCGCCACTCGCGCGCGGCGCGCCGTTCTACGCGATCGCGGAGACCCTGGGTGGCGATCCGCAGACCGACCGGGCACGACTCGAGGCCGTGCTGGGCGAGGCCCTGGAGGCGGGCACGCTGAGCGACGTGACGATCGCGAATTCCGACAACGAGCGGCGCGCGATCTGGGCCATCCGCGAGGACGTCTGGCAGGTGAAGAACATCGCGCCGCTGCTCACTTTCGACGTCAGCCTGCCCATCGAGAACATGAAGGAATACGCGAGCGAGGTCGGCGATTCGGTAAGTGCCTTCGCAGGCCCGAACCGCGCATTCGTATTCGGGCACATGGCCGACGGCAACCTGCACATCGTGGTCGCGGCCGGCGACGACGCGGCGACGCGCGCCAGGGTGGAGGAGATCATCTACCGTCCGCTCGCGAAGATCGGCGGATCGGTCTCGGCCGAGCACGGCATCGGCCTCGAGAAGCGCGCCTATCTACCGTTGTCGCGGACGCCCGCGGAGATCTCCACCATGCGATTGCTCAAGAACGCTCTCGACCCGAAGTGCATCCTCAATCCCGGCAAGGTGTTCGCATGAGCCAGCCGGCGCACCTGGATCGGGGCAAGCGCGAGGTCACCGTCGCCGCCACGCAGTTCGCCTGCGGCTGGGACGCGGACGCCAATATCGCAACGGCCGAACGCCTGGTGCGCGAGGCGGCGAAACGCGGCGCGCAGATCATCCTGATCCAGGAGCTGTTCGAGACCCCGTACTTCTGCATCGAGCAGGATTCTCGACACCTGCGCCTCGCGACCTCCGTGGCGGACAACAAGGCCATCAATCACTTTTCGAAAGTGGCGCGCGAGCTCGGTGTGGTGTTGCCGATCAGCTTCTTCGAGAAGGCGAACAACGCATTTTTCAATTCGATCGCCATCCTCGACGCCGATGGCCGCAATCTCGGCGTGTATCGCAAGTCGCACATTCCGAATGGTCCGGGTTACCAGGAAAAGAACTACTTCAGCCCCGGCGATACCGGCTTCCGGGTCTTCGATACGCGTTATGCGCGCATCGGCGTGGCCATCTGCTGGGACCAGTGGTTTCCGGAAACCGCGCGCGCCATGGCGCTCATGGGCGCGGAGCTGCTGTTCTTCCCCACGGCCATCGGCAGCGAGCCCCCGCCGGCGCTACCCGTGAACTCACGCGACCACTGGCAGCGCACGCAGCAGGGTCACGCGGCCGCGAACCTCACGCCGGTGATCGTCTCGAACCGCATCGGTACCGAGCGCGCCCTGCAGGATCCCGAGGGCCTCTACATCCGGTTCTATGGATCGAGCTTTATCGCGGATTCGACCGGCGCGAAAGTCGCGGAGGCCGGTGAGGACGGCGAAGCGGTGCTCACGGCGAAGTTCGATCTGGCGGCGAACGAGGAGCTGCGCAACAACTGGTTCGTGTTCCGCGATCGGCGTCCGGAACTCTACCGCTCACTGACCAGCTACGACGGTGTGTCAGCGAAGTAGCCCGATCAGGCTGGACCGTTCCCGTGCAGCGCATTCACGCACTTCACCCAGGCGCGCTGCGGCGTCAGGAATTTGAGCTTGCGCTTCCAGACCTGGGTCCGCGTGGGATGGAGCCAATCGTTCACGAATAGTGATTCGGGATATTCGAGCTCCTCGGCGGTCATCCCCAGCTTCGAAACTTCCTCGTTGCGCACGAAAATCATGTTGCCCGTATGACAGGCCAGCGTGTACTCCTTGCTTTGGCCGAGCTCGAGCATGGAAGTGAAGCTCGTGAGCCGCTTGCCACCGCTGAAGATGTAGCGTTCGCCCGGCGGCACACTACTGCCGATCTCGATGATCACGATCGCGGGCCGCTGCGAAAAGCTGCGCCACACGTGGTAGTCGTAGCTGTCGATGTCGATGGAGATCAGCTCGATGCGCGCCGGCAGTTCGGCGCGCGCCACGATGGCATCGAGCGCATCCGGGCCGGCGGCATGATCCACATGGGCATGCATCGGCTTGATGAGTCCGTCGACCCTGCGAGCGAGCTGCTGGAGGTATTCGAACTTGCGCGCATCGGCTTCGATCATCAGGCACGGCCAGCCGCGTTTCACCAGGGCATAACAGTTGCTGCCGTAGCGCCCATCCCAAGCACCGACGTCACAAGTCCAGCTGGGACCCAGGCCGATGCGCCGCAGGATCTCGGCGATGACCCCGTCCTCGCCGTTCTGCGAATAGACGTTCTTGCGATACTTCTGAAACGTGCCCAAGAAGGACTCCCAGCCGCCAGAGGGCAGTGGATGGCGCCGGAATCCTAAGGCTCAGGAAGTATGGAAGACTGCACGTGGGGACCGTGACCTGGCGTCAGTGGCGGTCCTACAACCAGGCGCGACGATCACCAACCAGCGGACGGAGGGATTCAAGATGGGCAGAGCGGAAGAATTGGCCGAGATCGACGCGTTGTTTGCACAGGCCGATCAGGACAACGACGGACAGATCAACTTCACCGAGTTCAAGGCGCTGGTCCGCGAGCTCGACGAGGAGCTCAGTGAGCAGGAGCTGCGCGTCGGCTTTACCGAAACGGATACGAACGGCAACGGACGCATCAACATCGATGAGTTCCGCACGTGGTGGTTGAGCAGTTAGCTCGTGGGGGACCTCGCGGTACGCAGGAAGTTTGTTGATGGCCGGACGGGTGACGCCAGGCGGGCGAGGCTATCTTCCGGTACACGTGCGCGACTCATCGCTCGTCGCATCTCGGGCATGCATGGATTGCAAAGAATCGCTGCTCAAAGTCGCGGCGATCCGCGCGCAGACGAGGCGTGTACTTGCCATTTCTCGGCGTCATCGAAAGATATTCGCGGAGCGCCAGCTCGGAGCGTTCGCGTTTATACGAATTCAGGTACGGAAGAATGAGTTTCAGCAGCCTGAGTGCTTGTCGACTGGTAACGCTGTAGCAAAAGGATGGCGTGTGTCGCTCACAGGACGTCCGCTTCCGTGTGAGCTTGCCCACTCCTGTCTTGTCGAGCACGAATCTCAGAAGTCGTTCTTCGGTATTGGCGATGCTGACAACCAAGCGCCGATTTTCGTTGGCGTGCAGGCGACTGAGAGTGACTGTTCCTTCTCCGTCGACCAAACCCGCGATGTAGGCCGCGTCTTGGGCCTGAGGTCACTGAAGCGGGAAATTCGCGCCATCGTTCAGATTAGGTCGCGAAATGAAAACGCGCTCCCCGGATTTCTCCGGGGAACGCGCACTTTTGGTGGAGGCGGCGGGACAGCTGTTCCATCTCTTTCGAGACGGGCTGGACTATGCCTTCATCCTTCGCCGCTTTCGCGACGAGTCGGATGCGGGGCGTGTTATCCGAATCGTTACGTCCCGATCCGGATCCTGGGGCCAGCTCCGATGCGTGAGCATCTCAGCCAGTCCATGAGTCTCTACAGGGCAGGGCGAGTTGGCCTCGTCCCACCCCTCGGCGTTGCCACGTCGCTTTCGCGACGGCAGGGTTCACCGAATGAGCCCCGTTATCACTTCGCTCTTACGAGCGAAGGCAACCATTGCGTTCCTTCGCATCAATTGAACCCGCGTCCGCAAGCGCTAGACATGAGAATCTACGTACGTAGCTGCTTCTTTGTTTTCTCACTGTCCGCTACCCGAAGAGCAGGGAAGACGTCCAGCCAGCTACAGTGACTCTTAACGGTTCCGCCCGTAGCACACGGAACCGCGATCCTATGAGCGCGACCCGAGTTTCAGTGGCATAGGCACCAGCTGGTCTCGGGGTCAGCTGCGACTAGGCAGCTAGAGCGTAGTTGTCGTCGTTGGCAACTATGATTTGCAAAGGGATTTACGAGGTCCTTACACCCTCGGTACGCCTCTCACGGTTTGCTACCCACGTCGAAACCGGTCGCCCCCGTAAAAGCTGTCGCAAGCATACATGGAGACGGCGGCCGCCGTCGCAAGTGGTCAATTCGGGCGTCCGGCTGGGCCGAGGTGTTTCGCCAGGAAGCGCTCGAGCTCGCTGAGCATGCGGATTCGTGTCGGGCCCTGCGACATCCAGTGGTCCTCGCCCGGCAGTTCGACGAGCTCGTGCGGTTTTCCCGCCGTCTTCAGGGCCCGCGCCATCAATCGCGACTGCTGCAAGGGCACGACGCTGTCTTCGGTGCCATGCATCAGCAGGATGGGCGCACGCACGGCGGAGACGTTTCGAGAAGGCGAATGCTTTATCAGCGTCCGTTCCGAGTCACCGATATGTCGGCGCCAATAGGCAAAATCGTCCGAAGTCTTTTCCAGGTAGTCGAGCATCGACGGCAGGTCCGAGATACCGGCGACGCTGGCCACGCAGGCGTACAGGTCCGCTGTCGCGCTCGCGCCCGTGAGCGCCGAATATCCGCCGTAGCCCGTGCCGACGATGCACACGCGTTTCGGATCGGCGATGCCTTGTGCAATCGCGGCACGAACCGCATCGGTCACGTCGTCCTGCATGCGCAGGCCCCACTGGCGACGACCGACGTCGGCGTGCGACAGACCGAAGCCGGTCGACCCGCGAAACTGCGGCTGAAGGACGGCGTAGCCACGCGACGCGAAGAAGTGCGCTCGCCAATCGAAGACATCCGGATCGCGATCCTCGGGCCCGTCATGCACGAGCACGACGAGCGGCAGATTCTGTGCATTGCTGTCGACCGGGACCGTGAGTCGCGCGACGAGCTGGTATGAGTCGCGTGCGTCGTAGTTGAACGAACGGACGAATCCGAATCTGGTGTTCGCCAGTTTCGGGTAGGCCTCGCTGACGATGTCGGCACGTTTCGACGTGTAGTCGACCAGGTGATACACCGGAGGACGCGAGGCGCCTTCGACGCGTATCACGACTCGCTGGCTGTCCGCGGATCGGCCCGTGAAGGTGATCCAGTCGGCTTCGAACGACCGGCGCAGCGCATAGAGACGTTGTTCGGCGCGCTTGTCCAGCCAGATCTGCTGACCACCGTCTCCGGCGAGCGTCGCGGCTACCACTGTTTCATCGAGAGGATCGAGTGTCAGGTGCTCGACGTCGATCTGGGACACTTCGACCAGCGCTTTTCTCCCGGTGCCGTCGAGCGGCAGTGACCAGAGCTTCACGCGTTGATCTTCGCAGAAGCTTCCCAGGCCGATCGCTGCTGCATTGTCCTCGGACAGATACAGGGGCCATGGCCGGCCGCAAGGTTTGCCTTCGTAAAGGCGCCGCCAACCGCCGTTGCTCCTGGCGGAGACGGTGAACTTGTTAGTGGTCAGGTTCCAGTCGCCGCGTACCACGACGTTGCCCGTTGCATCGACCGCCCAGCTCGTCGTGAACGCGCTGCCTCGCTCCAGGATCTTTCCTTCACCAGACTGCAAATCGACTTCATACAGGTTGTAGGCAAGCGCCGAGAACAATCCGGGCGCGGCTTCCCGCGCGGCCATGAAGATCTTGCCTGGCTTCGAAGTCCGGCGACGGACGATGACGGGTCCGGTGTTCCTCTCGAGATCACCGCTCAAGGTGAGCAACATGCGTGGCTCGCCGCCGACGGCGCCGATCGCGAACCAGCGCCGCCACTCGAGCTGCACCTTCTTGCGACCCAGCTGAATCTTGGTCACCGATACACCGGCGAGCAGGGTCGCGTCGTCCGCCCACAGCACCCGGCGCGGGATGGTTTCGGCGGGCAGGTTGACCTCGCGCACCGCGCGATTCGAGGCGAGATCGAAGATCACGATGCGCGCCAGCTTGCCGCTGTTGTCGATCCACGCGAGCTTCGATCCCGACGGACTGATGTCGACGTCGGAGATGGCCGGGAGCTGACCGAACGCTTCGACCGGCGGAGGAGTGGCCGGCGCCGGGGCGGCACTCGGCGGCTTGGCCTTCGCGGGTCTGGGTTTCGCGGGCTTGGTGGCGGGTCTGGTCGCCGCGGGTTTGGTGGCAGTTGGTTTGTTAGTGGCGGGTTTGGCGTCCTCCGCTGTGTTCGACGCCGCGGACGCGACGAGGAACAGCACGCACGCAAGCTTTCGAAGGCCGATCATCGATACGTGGCCGATTCGAATGCGCCACTGATTGCGACACGGAGAGTCATCACTCAAAGATATCCGGGTGCGGCGCCCAAGAATGTAGGGAAGGTCCGATATGTCGGCGAGTTGCAGCTCCCGTGGCTGCTGCGGAGCCGCCGCCAGGCGGGAAACCGGGCACGAGAAGTGGTCCGGCGACTGGTCATCGGCTGCATTTCCCGATCGTGGCGTGGAGCTTCATTCCAATGCGCCGGCTAGTTAGAGCTGCCGGTCGCGGCCAGGTTCATGGCGAGGAAGCGCTCGAGCTCGGTCAGCATGCGGATTCTCGTGGCGCTCTGCGAGAGCCAATGATCCTCGTCCGGAAGCTCGACGAGCTCAAAACGTTTTCCCGCCTTCTTGAGCGCACGCGCCATGATTCGCGATTGCGCGATGGGCACGACGGTGTCTTCTGTGCCATGGATCAGCAAGACCGGCGCAATCACATTGGCGGCGCTGCGCGCAGGAGAATAGACGGCTATGTGCGCATTCGAAACGCTGCCAATGTGGTCGCGCCAGTACGTGCGCATCGGCGAATAGTCGCTCGAAGTCAGTCTGTTGATGTGTCCGACCATGAATGGGAGATCCGAAATACCACCGATACTCGCCGCGCAGGCGTATTGCTTCGGCGTGAATGCCACACCCGCGAGCGCGACATAGCCGCCGTATCCATGGCCGGCTATGCAAGTCCGTTTCGGATCCGCGATGCCCTGTGCGATGACGGCGCGCACCGCGTCGGTCACGTCATCCTGCATGCGCAATCCCCACTGGCGTCGCCCGGCATCCGCATGTGCCTGGCCGAAGCCCGTTGAGCCGCGAAACTGGGGTTGGAGTACGGCATAGCCTCGCGACGCGAGGAATTGCGCTTCCCAGTCGAATACCTCGGCATCCCGATCCTCGGGACCGTCGTGTGGCAGAACCACGAGAGGCAGGTTTTTCCCTGCGCTTTCGTGCGGAAGGGTCAGCCGCGCAGTGAGCGGATACATGTCGCGGGACTCGTATTTGAACTCGCTGACGTTTCCGAGTCTTGCCGCGGAAAGCCCGGGATATGCCTCGTTGATGACATCGGCCCGCTTCGCCTCGTAGTCGACGAGGTGGAAGACCGGAGGGCGGGATGCGCCCTCCACGCGAACGACGACGCGTTGGTTGTCCGTCGACTGGCCGGTGACCGAGATCCAGTCGGCTCCGAACGATCGATGCAGTGCGGCGTGCCGCTGCTCGGTTTGCGGATCCAGCCAGCGTCGGGGTCTGCCGCTTCCCGCGAGCGTCGCTGCGACGATCGTTTCGCTCGCAGGGTCGACCACCACGTCCTCCACGTCGAGCGCGGGGTCTTCGACCAGGGCCTTCATCGGGGATCCGTCCAGAGGCAAGGACCAGAGCTTTACCCGCGGGTCGTCGCAGGTCTTGCCAACCGCGATGACCGCCGCGTTGTCCGGGGCGAGATAAGTCCCCCGGAGTCTGCCGCATTGCTTCGATTCGTAAATTCGCCGCCAGCCCTTGTCGTCGCGTACCTGGATGGAAAACTTGTCCTTGACCGGCTCCAGGTCACTGCGAACAGCGAATTTTCCTGAAGGATCGACAGCCCACTCGTCCGTGAACGCGGTTCCTTTTTCGAGGACCCTGCCGTCGCCGGACTCCAGGTCGACTTCATAAAGGTTGTATGTGCCCGAGAGATAGGATTCGCCGACGTGGTAGTCCCCCCATCCGGACATGAAGACCTTGCCGGGTTTCGAGGTGTGTCGGCGGATCATCCCTGCGCCGTAGTTTCGCTCGAGCATTCCCATGCGCGTGAGCAACATCCGCGGCGAGTCTGCGAATAAATCGAGGGAATACCAGCGCTGCCATTCACGACGTTCGCGCTTCCAGCCGTGTTCGGAGTGGGTGACGGTGACGCTGATGAGGATCGTCTTGTTGTCTGCCCACAAGACCTCGCGCGGAGTCGTTTCCGCCGGCAAGTGCAGGCTGCGCACCTCGCCGCGTCGCTCGAGATCGTAGATCACGATGCGCGCCAGCTTGCCGCTGTTGTCGATCCAGGCCAGCCGGGTTCCGGCGGGATTGATGTCGACGTCGGTGACGGCGGGAACCTGTCCGAATGCCTCGACCGGCGGAGGAGCGGGTGGCGCGCCTGTCTCGGGCGCGGCGCGCGACGTCGCGGACGCGACGACACACAGAGCGCACGCCAGTACGCGCAGCCAGGACATCCGTCGTACTGATACGTCGTCGAACTTCATCCGCGATGCGCTGGTTAGTTGGCGGCGCTCGCCGGCGCGAGATGCTTCGCCAGGAAGCGTTCGAGCTCGGTGAGCATGCGGATGCGCGTCACGCTTTGTGACAGCCCGTGGTCCTCGCCCGGGAGTTCGATCAGCTCGTAGGGCTTCCCGGCCGCCTTGAGCGCCAGTGCCATGACGCGAGACTGTTCGATGGGGACGACGCTGTCTGCTGTGCCATGGATCAACAGAATAGGAGCCCGCACGCCGCGCACGGCGCGGGCCGGTGACTTCGCGATCACCTGCGGATCCGTGACCAGGCCGATGTGCTCGCGCATGTAGTCGAGTCCGCTGTCTTCGTCGTCCCTGGCCAGGCGGTTTTCGTGACCAAAAAGCGCGGGCAAATCGGAAACTCCCGAGACGCTGACCGCGCATGCGTAGAGTTCCGGTGTGAATGCTGCGCCAGCGAGCGCGGCGTAACCCCCGTAGCTGGCACCCACGATGCACACGCGTTTCGGATCGGCGATGCCCTGCGCGACGAGCGCACCAACCGCGTCGGTCACGTCATCCTGCATGCGAAGCCCCCATTGGTGTCTGCCCGCGTCGGCGTGCGCTTGACCGAAACCAGTGGAGCCGCGGAACTGCGGCTGGATCACCGCGTAGCCACGAGATGCCATGAACTGCGCCCACCAGTTGAATTCCTTTTCATCGTGGCTTCGCGGACCACCGTGAGGGAAAACGACCAGCGGAAGGAGTTTTTCCTCGGTGTCTGCCGGCACCGTGAGGTAGGCCACGAGCGGATATTTGTCGCGTGCCTCGTAGGTGAAAGTGCGAACGCTTCCGAACTTGGTGTTGGTGAGCAGTGGATAGGCTTCGTTGATGATATCGGCGCGCTTCTCGCCATAGTCGACGAAGTGAAATACGGGAGGACGTGAAGCGAATTCTGCGCGCACCACGACACGCTGACCGTCGGTGGAGCGTCCATACAGCGAAACCCAATCGGCACCGAACGAGCGTTGCAGTCCGTTGCGCCGCTTCTCCGCGCGCGGATCCAGCCAGCGGACGTTCTCCTCGTCGCCTGCAAGAATCGCCGCGAGTATGCTGTCATCCACGGGATCCGTGAGCACGCCTTCCACGTCGCGCAGGGGATCCTCGACGAGCACCTTCATGGCACTGCCATCCAGGGGCAGCGACCAGAGCTTCACGCGGTTCTCACCGCACAGAGCGCCTCGCGCGACGACCGCCGTGTTATCGGCGTTCAGGCGCAGGCCCTTGAAGTGCCCGCAACGGTCCGTTTCGTACAGGCGACGCCATCCGCTGCCATCCTTGGAATGGATGCTGAATTTTTCGCGCTTGGGATCCCATTCGGTGCGAACCGACAGTTTTCCCGAGGCATCGACGATCCACCCGGAAGTGAACGGGGTTCCTCGTTCGAGGATGTCTGCGTCACCGGACTTGAGGTCGACCTCGTAGAGGTTGTAGGTGAGGTTCGAATCCAGGCGGCCCCGGTGCACGCGCGTACCCGTTTCGCTGCGGCCCTTCGTCTCGGAAGCGTCCCAGGAAGACAGAAAAATCTTGCCGGGCTTGGCGGTCTGGCGGCGAACCAGTGTCGACCCCGTAACCCACTCGAGAACGCCGCCGCTCTGCGCGAGCAACATTCGGGGTGGGCCACCCCCGGCATCAAGTGCAAGCCAGCGCTGCCACTCCCTCTGATCCCGGTCTGCACCGGTATGCGAGTGCGTCATCCAGACGCTGGCGATCAGCGTCTCGTCGTTTGCCCAGAAGACAACGATAGGCCTCGTTTCCGCCGGCATGTTCATGCCGCGCGCCTCGCGACGTGTCGCCAGATCGAAGATCACGATGCGCGCGAGCTTTCCGCTGTTGTCGATCCACGCCAGCCGGGTGCCGGATGGATTGATGTCGACATCGGTCACCGCAGGAATCTGCCCGAAGGCTTCGACAGGTGGTGGCGCGGCCGCTTCGCCAGGGCCGGGCAAAGCCATGAGCACGATTGCTGCGAGTGACGCGGTGAACGCGCCGGCTAACTTTCTATTGTTAATCATCGGCCGACCCTCCCAAGTCGCGACGTCAACTCCTGCGAAGGATACGCGCCTTGTCGCGTGACCAGTCGCGCTCTTTTTCGGTGGCCCGCTTGTCGTGCTGCTTCTTGCCCTTGGCCAGGCCTATCTCCAGCTTGGCGCGCCCATCCTTCCAGTGGAGGTCGAGCGGTACCAGCGTGTAACCCTTGCGCTCGACGCTGCCGATGAGGCGGTTCAACTCGGCCTTGCTCAGCAGTAGTTTGCGCGTGCGCTTCGGGTCCGCCGTCACGTGCGTCGACGTGGTGTTGAGCGGCGCGACCAGCGCCCCGAACAGGAAGGCCTCGCCGTTCTTGAGGTACACGTACCCCTCGGCGATCTGCGCCTTGCCGGCGCGCATCGATTTGACCTCCCAGCCCTCGAGCACGAGGCCGGCCTCGAGGCGTTCCTCGATGAAGAAGTCGTAGCGGGCCTTGCGGTTCTCGGCGATGAGCCGCTCGGGGTCTTTCTTGTCTGGCTTGGTCATGGGGGTCGGGTGAGGTGGCATTGTACCCGGGCGACCCCGCTTTAATTTAGATTGCGCGCCATGCGTGAAGTGAAACGTACAGCGCTGATCGCCGAATCGCCGGCGCGCATGTACCGGCTGGTCAACGACATCGAGCATTACCCGCAGTTCGTGCCCTGGTGCACGGCCGCGCGCGTGGAATCGCGCAAGGAAGGGGAGATCGTCGCGACCCTCGCCATCAAGCGGGGCCCGCTGCACGCGGAGTTCACCACCCGGAACCTGCTCGAACCGGACCGGCGCGTGCTCATGCAGTTCGTGAGCGGGCCATTTCGCGTCCTCGAAGGGCTCTGGACGTTCACGCCGCTCGGTGAGCTGGGCTGCCGCGTGGAGCTCGAACTGCGCTTCGAGTTTGCGAATCGGGTCGCGGGCACGCTGTTCGAGCCGCTGTTCGAGAACACCGCCGCGTCGCTGGTCGATGCGTTCGTCAAACGTGCGCGCGAAGAACGCGCAGCCCAGGCGGGCGGGTAGCTAGCATCCGATGAAGACCTGCCTCGTGATCTACGCCACTCCGGCGAACCAGTGGACCTGGGCGGTCGAGCTGCCGGAGGAGGCCAGCGTCGCCGCTGCGCTCGACCAGGCGCGCGCGCTGGCTGCCGGGCTCGACGTGCCGTGGGATGCCGACGTGGGAATTTTCGGGGAGCTGTGCGGCCGCGACGCGATTCCGCGCGACGGCGACCGGATCGAGATCTATCGGCCGCTCACGTCGGACCCGAAGGAGTCCCGGCGGGCGCGGGTAGCGGCTCGGAGGGCGGCACGGGATCGGGCTTCTTCTCAGCCTCGCTCTTCGGGTCCGAAGTCGTAGGCTCCGTGTCGGACTTGTCCTTGTCGCGCCCGAACATCCGGCTCCAGAAACCCTTCTTGCGCTGATTCTTGGTTTCGGCAATCGCGCGTCGCAGGTCGCGCTCGACCTGCTCGAGGTCGGCCTGCGTGGGCACGCCCTGGTTTTCGTAGCGCGACACCTTCTCGTCGGCGAAGAACACGGTGAGGCGCCGCTTGAGCGGCTGCTTGTTGTGGCGCGAGCTGAAGAAGTAGTAGTAGTCCCAGCGATCGTCATCGAAAGCGTCCGGCACCATCGGCGTGCCGAGCAGGAAGCGCACCTGGCTGCGCGTCATCCCTTCCTTGAGCTGCGAAACCGATTCCGCAACCAGATAGTTGCCCTGCTGGATGCTCATTTTGTAGACACAGCCCGAGGCGAGGAGCGCGCCGGCGGCGAGCAGGATCATTCGTAGTGCAAGGCGTTTCATGGTGGCGCATCATACCGTTTCGTTTTCAGGAGACCATTGGCTTGGAAAGCAAAGATCTGCGCAAGGCGGGACTCAAGGTCACGGGACCCAGGCTCAAGATCCTCGAGATTCTCGAGGGCAGCCCGACCCGTCACATGTCGGCCGAAGGCATCTACAAGCGCTTGATCGAGTCGAACGAGGACATCGGCCTCGCGACGGTGTATCGCGTGCTCACGCAGTTCCAGGCCGCGGGCCTGGTCTCGCGGCATCATTTCGAAGACGGCATGGCGGTCTTCGAGTTGAATCAGGGAACGCATCACGACCATATCGTGTGTCTTGACTGCGGCCGCGTCGAAGAGTTCGTCGATGAGTCGATTGAAGAGCGCCAGGAAGCGATCGCCCAACGGCTGGGCTACGAATTACGCGACCACGCGATGACGCTTTATGGTCACTGCCGGAAGCCCGGCTGCCCCTCGCACAAGCCCGCCCTGAAGCCCGTCAAACACAGCTGAGCGGCCCGGCCGGCCGCAATCACGCCTTGCGTTTGCCCCCGCTGCGCGCCTTCGGGTCCGGGTTGCCGGCGAGGTGCAGCATCTCGCGCGCGTGTTCCCGCGCTTTTCCGGTGACCTCGAGGCCACCTAACATGCGCGCCAGCTCTTCGGCGCGTTCGTCCATGGTGAGCTCGGAGATCGTCGTGCGCGTGGTCTTGCCGTCCGTGAGTTTCGCGACGCGCAGGTGGTGATGTCCCTGGCTCGCGACCTGGGGCAGATGCGTGACGCAAATCGCCTGTCCCGAAAATCCGAGCGCCTTCAGTTCCCGGCCGACGATCTCGGCGACCGCGCCGCCGACGCCGGAATCCACTTCGTCGAACACCATGCAGCGCGCATCCTTCGCGGAGCAGGCGACCTGCACGGCCAATGAAAGTCGCGCGAGCTCGCCGCCGGAGGCAACTTTCGCGAGCGGCCGCAGGGGCTGACCCGGATTCGCGGTGACCCGGAATTCCACCGTGTCGAAGCCGTGCGCGGCCGGTTCGCCGCTGGTCTGCGCGATGTCGATGAGAAAGCGGCCACCGGCCATGCCGAGTGTCTGCATGCGCGCCGTGATGTCCTTGGAGAGCGCACGCGACGCGGTCTGGCGCGAAGCCGTGAGCAGGGTGGCGAGGCGGCGATAGACCTCGAGCGCCTCCGCCTGCTGCTTCTTGAGGGCGTTGATGTCGTTGTCGGCGCTCTCGAGCTCCGTCAATTCCTTCTCGAGGCTCACCGCCCGGCTCGCGAGCTCGGTGCCGGGAATGCGGTGCTTGCGGCTCAGCTCTTCGATGGCGGCCAGCCGGCGCTCGACTTCTTCCTGCCGCGCCGGATCGATGTCGAGCGTCTCGAGGTAACGCGACAGCTCACGCGCCGCTTCGCGGATCTGGATCGTCGCCTCGTCGACCATCGGAATGACCTTGGCAAGGCGCGGATCGACGCTCGACAGCGTCTTGATGCCGGCGAGCGCGCGCGACGCGGTGGCGTGCGCATTCCCGTCATCCGAATCGTAGAGCAGGCCGACGGCGGCCTGCGCGGCTTCCGCCAGGCGGCCACGGTTGGAGTGGCGCGTACGCTCTTCGGTGAGTTGTGCGACTTCGCCTTCCTTCAGGTCGAGAGCCTTGAGCTCGCTCACCTGGAAGCGCAGCAGCTCGACGCGCGAGTCGCGGTCGCGCGACTTGCCCTCGAGCTCGGAAGCGCGGTTCACGTAGCCGACCCAGGTCTTGTATGCCTCGCGCACCCCGTCCGACAGCTCGGTGTTCTTGCCGAAGTCGTCGAGCAATTCGCGCTGCGCGCTGGTGCGCGTGAGCGACTGGAATTCGTGCTGGCCATGGATGTCGACGATCATCGCGCCGACGTCGCGCAGCAGCTGGAGAGGAACGGAAACGCCGTTCAGATAGCCACGGGAGCGGCCGTCGTTGGCGATGACGCGGCGGACCGTGAGCTCGTCTTCGGCTTCGACCGACTGGTCCGTGAGAATGGCGCGCAGCGCCTTCGGACTGTCGCTGATGTCGAACGTGGCCGAGAGCTCCGCGCGTTCGGTGCCCGCGCGAACGACCTCGGCGCCGCCCTTGCCGCCGGCCAGCAACGACAGGGCGTCGACGACGATGGATTTTCCCGCGCCGGTCTCGCCGGTGAGTACCGTAAGCCCCGCGCGCACCTCGAGCTCGATGAGGTCGATGATGGCGAAGTCACGAATCTGCAGGTGGGTCAGCATGGCTCACTCTGAAGTGTTGAAACCGCCGCGGCCCCAATGGAGCTTGGAGCGCAGCAGCCGGTAATACTCGAACTTGTTCGGATGGAGCAGCGTGATCTTCTGCGAAGTAGGATGTACTTCGAGCCGGTCACCCGGCATCAGCTCACCGAGGGACACGCCGTCACAGGTGGCCTGCGCCCGGGTATCGGGACGGTCGATGAGCTTGATGGTGATGACGGAGCGGCCCGACACGACGATCGGCCGGTCGGACAGCGTGTGTGGGCAGATGGGAGCGAGCACCAGGACGTCGAGGTGCGGACCGACGATGGGGCCGCCGCAGGACAGGGCGTACGCCGTGGAACCGGTGGCGCTCGCGACGACGAGACCGTCACCGCCATGGGAGTTCACGTAAGCGCCGTCGATCCAGGTTTCGAAATCCAGCATGCGGCCGGTTTCCCACTTCTGCAGCACGACGTCATTGAGCGCGAGCGCGTGCACGGTGGCGCCGTTCGCGCGCACGAGGCGCGCCTCGAGCAGAGACCGATCGTCGCGTTCGCAGCGGCCCTCGAGGGCGGCGTCGACCGAGGCCAGCATGTCCTTCGGCAACACGTCGGTGAGGAAGCCGAGGCGGCCGCGATTGATGCCGATCAGCGGAACGCCCCGGTGGGCGACGAGCCGCGCGGCATAAAGAAGAGTACCGTCACCACCAATGGCAATGACCAAGTCCGCCTGTTCGGCGATCTTGTCTTCGGGCACGCGAGTGACGAGGTCGTCGGGTGCATTCAGCGGGTCTTCGCTGGGCAAAAGCGCGCGGACCCCGCGGTTCTTGAGATGCGGGAGCAGCGTCAACGCGGATTCGGCAACGCGCGCGTCGCTGAATCGGCCTATGAGCGCGCAAGCCTGCGCCGGTAGAGCCATGTTGCTTTGTAGCACGTGCCCGGGGGGCGGCCAATGCACTGAATCACATGGAAAACGACCGAAAGCGTTTCCCGATACGTTTCTTGACGGGCCGATTACGGCTTAGGTAGGTTTTGGCCGTGACTTCCGAATCCCCTGACGATGCACTATCAGAGCGCGAACAGCTCCTGCTACGGGTTCTCGTCGGCAGCTATATCAGGGACGGGCAACCGGTCGGATCGCGCTCCCTGTCCCGCGAATCGGGCCTCGCATTGTCGTCGGCGACCATTCGCAACATCGTCGCGGATCTCGAGCAGCTGGGATTCGTCAGCTCTCCTCACACGTCGGCGGGCCGTGTCCCGACGGACAAGGGTTACCGCTTCTTCGTCGATTCGCTGCTGAAGTCACGCGCACCGATCGAAGACGACCCGGCCTTCGCGGATCTGCGCCGGCAATTCGACGCCGCGCGCGACGATTCGAAGGCGCTGGTCGCGGCCGCCTCGAAGTTGCTCTCGAGCGTGACGCGCCTCGCGGGCGTAGTGACGCTGCCGCGCGCCCAGCAGGCGTCCATCACCCAGATCGAATTCGTGGGGCTCTCCGACAACCGCGCGCTCGTGATCCTCGTGTTCAATGACCGCGAGGTGCAGAACCGCATCATTCACCTCGAGCGCTACCACAACCCCGACGAGCTGCGGCGCGCGGCCAATTTCCTCACCGAGCGTTGCCGCGGCAAGACCCTGGGGCAGGTGCGCCAGGACATCCTGCGCGAGATGCAGGAAGCTCGCGAAAACATGAACGTGATGATGAAGGACGCCATCAACGTCGCCGAGCGCGTGTTCGAGGGCGACGAGAACAATCGCATGGAGTACGTCATCGCCGGCGAAACCAACCTCATGGGCGCGGGCGAGCTGTCGTCGGTGGACAAGCTGCGGCGGCTGTTCGAGGCCTTCAACGAGAAGCGGGACATCCTCAACCTGCTCGATCACAGCCTGCGCGCCGACGGCGTGCAGATCTTCATCGGCCAGGAGTCCGGTTACCGGATCCTCGACGACGTCAGCATGGTCACGGCTCCCTACAGCGCGGACAACGAAGTGGTCGGCGTCATCGGCGTCATCGGACCGACGCGCATGGCGTACGAACGCGTCATTCCGATCGTGGACGTCACCGCGAAACTCCTCGGCGCGGCGCTCGCCCGGCGCTGAGCCGACGTCCATGCACCGCATCGTCGCAGCGCTGCTGTGCCTGCTCGCGCTCGCGCCGGTCACGCGTGCCACGAGCCTGGAATCCGCGGCGCAGCGAATCGACGCGGACGTCGCCGCGGGCAAGCCGCTCATAACGCACCTCGTCGTCGCGCTCGTCGACAACCAGCATCAGGGGATCGTCCCGGTGCCCGCGGCGCTGGGCGACGGCGCGATGCCGCGCACGAATCTGTATTGGGGTGCGATGTATGGTGTGCGCACCTTCTTCCGCAACAGCGACGGGTGGCGGGCATTGCCGATCGCGGCTTCTGCGGATCCACGGATCCTGGATCGCGTCATGTTCCAGCGCGCCGTCATACGTGGCGGCAAACGCGCAGATGTCTATCTGGTCGCCGAGGCATGGAAAGGCGAACACATCGACGCGGCGATCGCGCATTTTCTGGAGATGAATCGCGGGGATCACGCCGAGCTGCTGCGAGCGGGCGAGCGCGAGCTCGCGGCCGGCGGCGCCGCGCACGTCGTCGCCTTCATCGGTCACAACGGGCTGATGGATTTCCCCACGCCCCAGTTGTCGGACTCGCGCGCAGTTGCACCGGCGCACGCGTCCATCGTGCTTGCCTGCTACAGCGATCACTATTTCGCGGCGTTGATGCGCGAGCATTCGGCGCCACTCCTGACGACCGCCGGATTGATGGCCCCCGAGGCCTACACGCTCGATGCGGCTCTCGAGTCCTGGTTCTCGGGCGGGGATGGGCGACAGGTACGGACCGCAGCGGCCCGCGCATACGCCCGCTACCAAAAAACCTCCGAACGCGCGGCCCAGCGACTCTTTCTGACGGCCAAATAGATTCCTGACCTTGCAATCCTGCGGCTTGGCCCCAAAATCGCCGCCAGCTCACGGGCCCCTTTATCCTAAATTGCTGATTTAATTGAGGTCTTGATGACTGACCCGCGGAATGTTGTTGCTCCCCATGGAGCGGACGAAAGAACCGAAGTGCTGCCGGAGACGGCGGTGCAGCTGGTCGAGATCGAACGGCTCAAGCAGGAGCTCGTGGCCGCCGAGGAGCGCGCCAAGAACCACTGGGAGCAGTACCTGCGCGCGCTGGCCGAGGTGGACAACGTGCGCAAGCGCGGCGCGAAAGATCTCGAGAACACGCGCCAGTTCGCGGTCGAGAAATTCGCCCAGGATCTGATCGCCGTGAAGGATTCGCTCGAGCTGGCGCATCGCCAATCCAAGGCGGCCGAGAAGGCCGATGTCGCGAGCCTCATCGAAGGCCAGAACGCGACGTTGCGCCTGCTCGCCAAGGCGTTCGAGAAAGCGCAGATCGAGGAGATCAATCCGGAAGGTGCCGCCGTTCAATCCGGAACAGCACGAGGCCATGATGGCGCAGCCGAGCGATGCGCCTGCCGAACACCGTGCTCGCGGTCATCCAGCGCGGCTACCAGCTGAACGGCAGATTGCTGCGGCCGGCGCGAGTGGTCGTGTCGCGCCCCGAAGCAGTGAACGGACAGAATTGATTCTTGAAACAATCGACCCGGGCACCAGAAAGGGGCCAGGGTTCTAACCGACAGGTTTTCCGGAGATTTGTTATGGGCAAGGTAATCGGCATCGATCTGGGAACGACGAATTCCTGCGTCGCCATCATGGAAAGCGGCAAGCCGCGCGTCATCGAGAACAGCGAGGGTGACCGCACCACGCCGTCGATCGTCGCGTTCACGAAGGACAACGAAGTCCTCGTCGGCCAGTCGGCGAAGCGCCAGGCGGTGACGAACCCGCAGAACACGTTGTTCGCGGTCAAGCGCCTCATCGGCCGCCGCTTCGACGACTCGGTCGTGCAGAAGGACATCAACATGGTGTCCTACAAGATCGTGAAGGCCGACAACGGCGACGCCTGGGTCGAAGCCCAGGGCGAGAAGAAGGCGCCGCCGGAAATCTCCGCGCGCGTGCTCATGAAGATGAAGAAGACCGCCGAGGATTTCCTCGGTGAGGAAGTGACCGAAGCCGTCATCACGGTGCCCGCCTACTTCAACGACTCGCAGCGCCAGGCGACCAAGGACGCCGGCCGCATCGCGGGTCTCGAAGTGAAGCGCATCATCAACGAGCCCACCGCGGCCGCGCTGGCCTACGGCCTCGACAAGGCCGGCAAGGATCGCAAGATCGTCGTGTACGACCTGGGTGGCGGCACGTTCGACGTGTCGGTCATCGAAATCGCCGAGATCGACGGCGAGCGCCAGTTCGAGGTGCTATCCACCAACGGCGACACGTTCCTCGGTGGCGAGGACTTCGACAACCGCATCATCAATTTCCTCGCGGACGAGTTCCTCAAGGAATCCGGCGTCGACGTGCGCAAGGATCCGCTGGCCGTGCAGCGCCTCAAAGAGGCCGCCGAGAAGACCAAGATCGAGCTGTCTTCCAGCCAGCAGACCGACGTGAACCTGCCGTACATCACGGCCGACGCGTCGGGCCCCAAGCACCTCAACATCAAGCTGACGCGCGCCAAGCTCGAGTCGCTGGTCGAAGAGCTGGTCAAGAAGACCATCGAGCCCTGCCGCACCGCGCTCAAGGATGCCGGCATCGGCACGCAGGACATCGCCGAGGTCATCCTCGTCGGTGGCCAGACGCGCATGCCGCTCGTGCAGAAGTACGTGAAGGAATTCTTCGGCAAGGAGCCGCGCAAGGACGTGAACCCCGATGAAGCCGTCGCCGTGGGCGCGGCGATCCAGGCGGGCGTGCTCGCGGGTGACGTGAAGGACGTGCTGCTGCTCGACGTGACGCCGCTGTCGCTCGGTATCGAGACCGAAGGCGCGGTGGTCGACAAGGTGATCGAGAAGAACACCACGATTCCGACCAAGGCCACCAAGGTCTATTCGACCGCGTCCGACAACCAGACGGCGGTGACCATCCACGTGCTGCAGGGCGAGCGCACGCGCGCCGCCGACAACAAGTCGCTGGGCAAATTCGATCTCACCGACATCCCGCCGCAGCCGCGCGGCATGCCGCAGATCGAAGTCACGTTCGACATCGACGCGAACGGCATCATGCACGTGACCGCGAAGGACAAGACCACGGGCAAGGAACAGAAGATCATCATCAAGGCGAATTCGGGCCTGTCCGAGGACGAGATCAAGCGCATGGTGTCCGACGCCGAGGCGCACGCCGAGGAAGACAAGAAGTTCCGCGAGCTGGTGGAGTCGCGTAACCGCGCCGAGCAGCTGGTGCACGCGGTCGAGAAGTCGCTCAAGGATCTCGGCGACAAGGTCGACGGCGCCGAGCGCGCCAAGGTCGAGTCCGCGATGTCGGATCTGCGCGGCGTCGCTCAAGGGCGACGACAAGGCGGCCATCGACAAGAAGTTCGAAGCGCTGCATGGCGGCGGCGTCCAACATCGCGCAGCAGGCGGCAGGCCGCCCAGGGCGGCGCGCGGCGCGGGCCCGGGTCCCGAGAGCGCGGGTAGCGCCGGAGCGGGTGCCGGTCATCCGAAGGGCAACGACGACGCGGTCGACGCGGAGTTCGAAGAAGTGAAGGACAAGAAGAAGGCGTCCTGACTCAGGGCCGAACGCGAGGGGTCCTCGGGAGGGGACGACGCTGAATGGCGAAACGCGACTACTACAAGGTGCTCGATGTACCGCGCACCGCGACGGAGGCCGACATCAAGAAGGCCTATCGTCGGTTGGCGATGAAATATCACCCGGACCGCAATCCGGGTGATAAAGAAGCCGAAGAGAAATTCAAGGAAGCCAAGGAGGCTTACGAGGTTCTCTGCGAGGCCGACAAGCGCGCCATCTACGACCAGCACGGCCACGCGGGCATCGACGCCACGCGCCATGGCGGGCGCGGCGGACACGCCGGCGCGCGACGCCTTCGGCGAGATGTTCGGCGAGATGTTCGGCGACATCTTCGGCGGCGGACGGCGCGGCGGCGGACGGGCGCAGGTATTCCGCGGCGCGGATCTCAAGTACGAGCTCGAGCTCGACCTCAACCAGGCCGTGTTCGGGCACTCCGTCGGAGATCGACGTCGCCAAGCTCATGGAGTGCGACACCTGCGGCGGCAGCGGCGCGGCCAAGGGCCACAAGCCCGGTCACCTGCGACACCTGCAACGGCGTCGGCCAGGTGCGCATTTCGCAGGGCTTCTTCCAGCTGCAGCAGCCGTGCCCGAAATGCCGCGGCACGGGCACCATCATCAAGAATCCCTGCGACACCTGTCTCGGCCAGGGTCGCGTCCGTCGCAGCAAGCGGCTCGCGGTCAAGATTCCGGCCGGTGTCGACACCGGCGATCGCATCCGGCTCTCGGGTGAAGGCGAATCGGGACGCAATGGCGGGCCGCCGGGCGACCTCTACGTCGAAGTGCACGTGCGCGAGCACGAAATCTTCGAGCGCGACGGCGAGCATCTGTCGTGCGAGGTCCCCGTCAGCTTCGCGACCGCGGTGCTCGGCGGCAGCGTCGACGTGCCGACGCTCGATGGGCACGTGTCGCTCAAGATTCCCGCCGAGACCCAGTCGGGACCGCGTCTTCCGGCTGCGCGACAAAGGCGTGAAGCCGGTGCGCGGCGGCGCGCGCGGCGACCTGTTCTGTCGCGTGGTCGTCGAGACGCCGGTGAAACTCAACGGCGAACAGCGCGAGCTGCTGCGCAAGTTCGAGGAGTCGTTGCAAGAAGGACGGCAGCAAACACGCGCCGCGCGGCGAGAGTTTCTTCGAAGGCGTGAAACGGTTCTTCTCGAGCGAACCGACCTGAAGATCACAACGGCCGCGGTGGCCGTTCCGGCAGTTCGAGGGCCGCGCGCAGCTCCGCCGTCGCCTGCGTCCGCATCGCCGACGATAGTCCGGTTGCCATCGATCGATGCGCGAGCCATTCGCGCCGCCTTGCGGCCGGCCTCGAGGTCGCTGCGGAAATGCACTCCGCACACCATGCGCTGCCGCGCGAATTCCTCGGCCGCGCTCTCCAGTACGCGCGTGGCGCTCCGGCACGAGCTTCGACAGCAGATAGGCCATCGACGTAGCCATAGGTCGCATGGCCGCTCGGGATACGAAAGGTCTCCGCTGCACGTCGTCGATGCACGGCGTCGAGCTGCGGTTCGATTTCGGAGGGGCGCAGCCGCCGGAATTTCTTCTTGGCGGCGCGCACGTAGAGGCCGATGTCGTCTTCGACGTGCGGCCATCAGTGACTCGCAGCCGCGGCAGATCCGGCGGGTGTTCCGTGTCGAGGCCGAGCGCGCGCGTAGAAGCGCGAGACCTCCGTCTTGCGGTCGGCGCGCGCGGCTGCCACTTGCGCGGGCGATGCGTGTCCGCTGCAGTTCGAGCAGTTCGTCGAGCTCGGCGCGCGTCTGCGCGGAATCTGGCGCGGGCGGGCGCCGCGAACTGCGCGACGAACTCGTCCGCCGTTCCCGGCAGATAGTGGAAGACGTAGTTCTGCCACCACCACGTCGCGCCACCGCGCGATGAGCGCGAGCCAGGCGGCCCGCGAGCAGCAGGTGGCGCCGCGTCGCCTTCATGACCTTGCCCAGCCGCGCGAACGCTCCAGCGCCTCGCTCCAGCGCGCACGGCGGCGCCGCGGCTTCCGTCCGGGTCATGCGCGGTTCGAAGCGCCTGTCGAGCGACCACAGCGACGCCAGCTCGCCTTCGGACTGCCAGAAGCCGGTGCCGAGGCCGGCGAGCGCGGCCGCGCCGAACGCCGTCGTTTCCGTGTTCGTCGGGCGCAACACGGGAACGCCGAGCAGGTCCGCCTGGAACTGCAGCAGCAGGTCGTTGCGCGCCGCGCCGCCGTCGACGCGCAACTCCGCCAGCGGATGGCCGGCGTCCTCGCGCATGGCGTCGATGAGATCGGCGGTCTGGAACGCGATGCTCTCCAGTGCCGCGCGGGCGATGTGCGCGCGGTTGGTGCCGCGCGTGAGCCCGATGAGGGTGCCGCGCGCCGCGGCGTCCCATTGGGGCGCGCCGAGCCCGGCAAACGCGGGCACCAGATAGACATCGCCCGTGTCCGGAACGCTGGCGGCCAGCGCTTCGACTTCGTCGGAACTGCGGATCATGCCGAGACCGTCGCGCAGCCATTGCACCGTGGCGCCACCCATGAACACGCCGCCCTCGAGCGCGAACTGGCAGCCGCCGCGGCGCCAGGCGACGGTGGTGAGCAGTCGATGACGGGACCGGCGCGGCGTCGTGCCTGTGTTCATGAGCGCGAAACAACCGGTGCCATAGGTGTTCTTCGCCATGCCGGGCTCGAAGCAGGCCTGGCCGAACAGCGCCGCCTGCTGGTCGCCCGCGATGCCCGCGAGCGGCAGTTTGGCGCCGTCGAGGTCGAGCTCGATCGCCGCACCGGGCGCCAGGCAGGAGTCGACGATCTGCGGCAATGCGGCGCGCGGAATCCGGAACAGTTCGCAGCAGCCAGTCGCTCCAGTCGCCGGTTTCGAGGTCGAACAACATCGTGCGGCTCGCATTGGTCGCATCCGTCACGTGCCGCCGGCCGCCGGTGAGCTTGAACACCAGCCAGCTGTCGATCGTGCCGAAGCACAGTTCGCCTGCTTCCGCGCGCGCGCCGCGCGTCCGGGACATGGTCGAGCAGCCACGACATCTTGGTCGCGGAGAAGTAGGGGTCGAGCAGCAGACCGGTGCGCGCCGCGATGCCGGGCTCGAGCCCGGCGGCGCGCAATTGTTCGCAGTGAGCCGCGGTCCGCCGGTCCTGCCACACGATGGCCGGAGCGAGCGGTGCGCCGCTGGCGCGCTCCCACAACACCGTGGTCTCGCGCTGGTTGGTGATCCCGACCGCGGCGATGTCGCGCGGCCCGGCGCCGGCCTTGCGCAGCGCCTCCGCGATCGTCGCGCGCTGCGTCTCCCAGATCTCGAGCGCGTCGTGTTCGACCCAGCCGGGCTGCGGAAAATGCTGCGTGAACTCGCGCTGCGCCAGCGCGGCGACGTGGCCACGGCCGTCGAACAGCAGTGAGCGCGAGCTCGTGGTGCCCGCGTCGAGCGCGAGGATGAACTTTTTCGGGGTTCCTGGCGCGGCGTTCACGGTCACCCCATCAGGCGGGAAGACCTCGCGGCTTCAGACCCGCGGCGCGGTAGATGGAATCGATGGCGCGCATGTTGCCGATCGCATCGTCGCCACCGGTCAGCGGTTTGGCCCGGCCTTCGATGACGTCGATCACGTGGCGCAGCTGGTAATGGAACGTGGTGTCGCCGCCCGAAACGATCTGCGGCAGCGGTGCGTTGGCCGATTCGATGGACAGCGTCGCTCCGGAGTGCGGTGAGACCGGGTTGTCCAGCTCGAGCACGCCGGCATCACCCTGCACGCGCAGCCGGCGGAACAACACGCCATCTTCCGGTTGCATGGAGCACTTGAGGGTGGCCGTGGGTCCGCTCGTGAACGCGAGATCCGCTTCGACTTCCAGGTCGACGCCCGGAGCACCGCAACGCGCGCGCGCGGTCACGACCGTCGGTTCATCCGCCGCCACCGTGCGGATCCAGTGCATGCAATAACAGCCCAGGTCCATCAGCGCGCCGCCGCCGAGCGCCTCGATGTAGCGCAGTTCGCCCGGCGTGTCGGGCAGGTTCGCGTTGAAGACCGCCTCGATGTGCCGGATCCTGCCGATGGCGCCGGACCTGAGGCTCGCCAAGGCGCTCGAGAACAGCGGATGAAAGCGGTAGTGGAAGCCCTCGATGAGTTGCCGGCCGGAGGCGTTCGCCGCCGCGACCATCTGCGCCGCGTCCTGGGCATTGCTCGCGAACGGCTTCTCCACGAGAACGTGCTTGCCATTGGCCAGCGCCTTCACGCACCACTCGAGGTGGGCCGACGGCGGCAGCGCCACGTAGACCAGGTCGATGTCATCGCGCGCGATGAGTTCGGCATAACTACCGAAGGCGAGCGGAATCGAATGCTGTGCCGCGAAGTTCTGCGCGCGGTCCAGGTCGCGGGCGCCGATGGCGACCACCTCGGTGCCGAGCAGCCCGTTGGCCGGCGTGACGATGCCACGTGGCGCGATGCGAGCCGCGCCGAGGATCCCGATGCGTATCATGGGGCGTGAGTCTCGCACGACTGCGAGCGGTGCGGCACACTGTCGCCGCGCCAGAACGGAGAGGGAGAAATCGTGACCAGAGCAGCCTTGATCGGTGCCACCGGACGCATGGGCACGGCCATCGTGCGCGCGAGTGTCGCCGGCAAACTGCTCGACGTCGTCGCGGCGGTGGCTTCGCCCGGCAGCAAGTCCGCGGGGCTCGACATCGGCGCGGTCGCCGGCATCGCGCCGCTCGGCGTGCGCGTGTTGGGCGAACTACCGCCGGATCTGGCGCGCGCGGAAGTCGCGATCGACTTTTCCCGGCCGGAGCTCAGCCTGCGCGCCCTCAACGTGTGCCGCGCGGCGCGTGTGCCGATCGTCATCGGCACGACGGGACACGAGGCGGAGTTCGAGGCGCGTGTCGCCGGTGCGTCGCGCGAAATCGCCGTGCTCATCGCGCCTAACACCTCGATCGGTGTCGCGGTGGCGCAGGAGATCGTGCGCCTCGCGGCGGCGGCCCTGCCGCTGGACTTCGACATCGAGATTTCCGAGGCGCATCACAAACACAAGGTCGATGCGCCCTCGGGCACCGCGCTTGCGCTGGCCCAGAGCGCGGCCAAGGCACGCGGACTCGACCCGCATGCCGACACCCTCACGGGCCGTGTCGGCCTCGGGGCCCGGCGCAGCGGTGAAATCGGCATTGCGAGCATCCGTGCCGGCGACATTGTCGGGAGCCACACGGTCCTGTTTGCAGGTCCCGGAGAGCGTTTGACCATCGGTCACGAGGCCACGGACCGATCCATCTTTGCCCTGGGTGCGATCAGGGCTGCGAATTGGCTTGCAGCGCAAAAACCCGGGCGGTACACGATGGCCAACGTACTTGGATTAAAAACAAGTGCTTAAGAGCCTTTTCAAATAACGGCTTTAGAACTTTCCGGGGTGGTTTCGGGCCGAACCGGGCAAGAAGTTTCATGGACACCCCGGGGATCGCTTCGTAAAATTGCCGCCTAATCCGAAACGGGTTAGTCCAACGCAGGGCGGGAGGATGTTCGCGAGAACTCCTCCCGCTTTGTGCATGTACGCTCCGCGCGGAGAGACACCACGTAATCATTCACAGGCATCGGGCTGATCGAAGCTCGAGGGGAGTTTCCGCGTGACGGTAACCGCGGTTCTGGCTCTGGAAGATGGAACCATCTTCAGCGGCCAGTCTATCGGCGCCAAAGGCAACACCACGGGCGAAGTCGTTTTCAATACCGCGCTGACCGGTTATCAGGAAATCCTCACCGATCCGTCTTATTCACGACAGATCGTCACGCTGACCTATCCACACATCGGAAACACGGGCACCACGCCCGAAGATCTCGAGTCTCCGACCGCCTATGCGGCGGGTCTCGTCGTCCGGGACGTGCCGCCGCTGGCCAGCAACTGGCGCAAGAGCGAGGACCTGCGTGAGTTCCTCGCGCGTCACAAGGTCGTGGCCATCTCCGGAATCGACACTCGCAAGCTCACGCGCATCCTGCGCGAGAAGGGCGCGCAGGCGGGCTGCATCATGGCGGGCGACAAGCTCGATGCCGCGGCCGCCGTGCGCCTCGCCAAGAAGTTTCCCGGGCTGAAAGGCATGGACCTGGCGAAGGTCGTCACGACCAAGCGCCAGTACCAGTGGAACGAAGGCAGCATCTGGCAGCCGGAAGATCGTCCGGTGATGCGCGCGCACCAGCGACTGCACGTGGTCGCGTACGACTACGGCGTGAAACGCAACATCCTGCGCATGCTGGCCGATCGCGGCTGCCGCATGACGGTGGTCCCCGCGCAGACGACCGCCGAAGACGTGCTCGCGCTCGAGCCGGACGGCGTGTTCCTCTCGAACGGCCCGGGCGACCCGGAGCCGTGCGAGTACGCCATCGAGGCCATCCGCGCGCTGATCGTCGCCGACCTGCCGACCTTCGGCATCTGCCTGGGCCACCAGTTGCTGGGCCTGGCGAGCGGCGCGCGCACGATGAAGATGAAGTTCGGCCACCACGGTGCCAACCACCCGGTGCAGGACCTCGAGACCGGCCGCGTGTTCATCACCAGCCAGAACCACGGCTTCGCGGTGGACGAGAGCGAGCTTCCCTCGACGCTCAAGGCGACGCACCGTTCGCTGTTCGACGGCTCGCTGCAGGGCATCGCGCGCATCGACAAACCGGCCTTCAGTTTCCAGGGCCATCCCGAGGCGAGCCCCGGGCCGCACGACATCGGCGCGCTGTTCGATCGCTTCGTGCACCTCATGCTGAGGCGTCTTCAACAAAAGCTCCGGGCCCGGCCCAGCGGGAAACAGCAGAAACAGGCGGCCGAAGGCTGAGGCCGCCTAACCAACATGCCAAAACGCACAGACATCGAAAGCATCCTGATCATTGGCGCCGGCCCGATCATCATCGGCCAGGCGTGCGAGTTCGACTATTCGGGCGCCCAGGCCTGCAAGGCGCTGAAGGAAGAGGGCTACCGCGTCATCCTCGTGAACTCGAATCCGGCGACCATCATGACGGACCCGGAGATGGCCGACGCCATCTACATCGAGCCGATCAACTGGCGCACGCTGGCGCGCATCATCGAGAAGGAAGAGCCGGATGCACTGCTGCCCACGATGGGCGGACAGACGGCGTTGAATACCGCTTTGGACCTGGTGCGCGAAGGCGTGCTCGCGCGTCATGGCGTCGAGATGATCGCCGCCTCGCGCGAGGCCATCGACATGGCCGAGGACCGCGAGCTCTTCAAGAACGCGATGAAGGAGATCGGTCTCGAATGCCCGCGCGCCGCGGTGGCGCACACGCTCGCGCAGGCGGTCGAAATCCAGGCGAACATCGGCTTCCCCTGCGTGATCCGGCCGTCGTTCACGATGGGCGGCTCGGGCGGCGGCATCGCCTACAACCGCGAGGAGTTCGAGCAGATCGTCGAACGCGGCCTCGACGCCTCGCCGACCTCGGAAGTGCTCATCGAGGAGTCGGTGATCGGCTGGAAGGAATTCGAGATGGAGGTCGTTCGCGACAAGAACGACAACTGCATCATCGTGTGCTCCATCGAAAACCTCGATCCGATGGGCGTGCACACCGGCGATTCGATCACCGTCGCGCCCGCGCAGACGCTGACCGACAAGGAATACCAGCGGATGCGCAACGCGTCGATCGCGGTGCTGCGCAAGATCGGCGTCGACACCGGCGGCTCGAACGTGCAGTTCGCGGTGAATCCGCAGGACGGCCGGCTGCTGGTCATCGAAATGAATCCGCGCGTGTCGCGCTCCTCGGCGCTGGCGTCGAAGGCCACGGGTTTCCCGATCGCCAAGATCGCCGCGAAGCTGGCCGTCGGCTACACGCTCGACGAGCTCAAGAACGACATCACGGGCGGCGCCACGCCGGCCTCGTTCGAGCCGTCGATCGATTACGTGGTCACCAAGATCCCGCGCTTCACGTTCGAGAAATTCCCGGCCGCGAATTCGCGCCTCACCACGCAGATGAAGTCGGTGGGCGAGGTCATGGCCATCGGCCGCACGTTCCAGGAATCGCTGCAGAAGGCGTTGCGCGGTCTCGAGACCGGCCTCGACGGACTCAACGAGCAGTTGAAGGAGCTCACGACCGAAGAGGAGCGCGACAAGCTCGCCTACGAGCTGCGCGCCCCGGGTCCGAACCGCCTGCTGTACGTCGCCGACGCATTCCGGCTCGGCTGGTCTGCGCGAGCGCATCCAGGAGCTCACGTACATCGATCCGTGGTTCCTCGCGCAGATCGAGGACCTCATCAGGGAGGAGTCGCAGGTCCGGGAGGCCGGCGTGGCGGCGCTCGAGACCGATCGCCTGCGTGATCTCAAGCGCAAGGGGTTCTCGGACAGCCGGCTCGGCACACTCTCGGGCACCAGCGAAGACTCGATCCGCGCCAAGCGCCACGCGCTCAACGTGCGTCCCGTGTTCAAGCGCGTCGATACCTGCGCCGCGGAATTCGCCACGTCGACCGCTTACATGTACTCCACCTACGAAGAGGAGTGCGAGGCGCAGCCGACGAAGAAGCGCAAGATCATGATCCTGGGTGGCGGGCCGAACCGCATCGGCCAGGGCATCGAGTTCGATTACTGCTGCGTGCACGCCGCGCTCCAGCTGCGCGAAGACGGGTTCGAGACCATCATGGTCAACTGCAACCCCGAAACCGTTTCCACCGACTACGACACCTCCGATCGCCTGTACTTCGAGCCGCTGACGCTCGAGGACGTGCTCGAGATCATCGCGAAGGAAGAGCCGGAAGGCGTCATCGTGCAATACGGCGGCCAGACGCCGCTCAAGCTGTCGCGCGCGCTCGAGGCCGCGGGTGCGCCCATCATCGGCACCTCGCCGGATTCGATCGACATGGCGGAAGATCGCGAGCGTTTCCAGATCCTCGTGAAGAACCTGGGGCTCAAGCAGCCGGCAAACGCCACGGCACGCACCGAAGAGCAGGCCGTGAAGCTCGCGCGCGAGGTGGGCTTCCCGCTGGTCGTGCGTCCTTCGTACGTGCTCGGCGGGCGCGCCATGGAAGTGGTGTTCAACGGAAGAAGACCTGCGCGGCTACATGACGAGCGCGGTCAAGGTCTCGAACGACAGCCCGGTGCTGCTCGACCGCTTCCTCGACGTCGCCATCGAGGTGGACGTCGACGCCTGCTGCGACGGTGAAGACGTGCTGATCGGCGGCATCATGGAACACGTCGAACAGGCTGGCGTGCACTCGGGCGACTCCGGCTGCTCGCTGCCGCCGAACAGCCTGTCGGCCGAGATCCAGACGGAGCTGCGCGAGCAGACGCGCAAGCTCGCGAAGGCGCTGTCGGTCATCGGGCTGATGAACATCCAGTTCGCGATCCAGAACGGCATCATCTACGTGCTGGAAGTGAATCCGCGCGCCTCGCGCACGGCGCCTTTCGTCTCGAAGGCCACCGGGATGCCGCTCGCCAAGATCGGCGCGCGCGTCATGACCGGCAAGAAGCTCAAGACCATGGAGAACGTGAAGGAAATCGTTCCGCCATACTTTTCGGTGAAGGAAGCGGTGTTCCCGTTCACGAAGTTCCCCGAGGCGGACCCGATCCTCGGACCGGAAATGAAGAGCACCGGTGAGGTCATGGGAACGGGCCGCACCTTCGGCGAGGCCTATGCAAAGGCGCAGGCGGCCTCCGGCGTGACGCTGCCACGCTCCGGCGTGGTGCTCATCAGCGTGCGCGAGCGCGACAAGGCGGGCGCGGTGGTGCTCGCGAAGAAGCTCATCGAGCACGGCTTCGAGCTCGCGGCCACCGACGGCACCGCGCGCGTCATCAACGAGGCGGGTTTCGCCTGCAAGCGCGCCAACAAGGTGCGCGAAGGACGCCCGCACATCGTCGACATGATCAAGAACGACGAGTTCGCGATGATCGTGAACACCACCGAAGGCAAGACGGCCATCCGCGAGTCGAATTCCATCCGCCGCGAGGCGGTGCACAAGCGCGTCACCTACTACACGACGCTCGCGGGCGCGCTCGCGACCTGCGAAGCTCTGGACCACCTCGATGCCGTCGAGGTAAACCGGCTCCAGGACCTGCACAAAGAGGCGCGGCCATGAAACGCACTCCGATGACCCTGCGCGGCGCAGAGGCGCTGCGCAACGAGCTCAAGCGCCTGAAGGGCGAGGATCGCCCGCGGGTCATCAAGGCTATTGCCGAGGCGCGCAGTCACGGCGACCTGTCGGAGAACGCCGAGTACCATGCCGCGCGCGAGCAGCAGGGGTTCATCGAGGGGCGCATCGGCGAAATCGAAGCCAAACTTTCGACCGCCGAAGTCATCGATCCGTCCTCGGTCACCAACAACGGCAAGGTGATTTTCGGCGCCACCGTCGATCTCGAAGACCAGGACGGCGGCAAGTCGATCAGCTACCAGATCGTCGGCGAGGACGAGGCCGACATCAAATCCGGCCGCATCAGCATCACCTCGCCGATCGCGCGTGCGCTGGTCGGCAAGAGCGCGGGCGACGTCGTCGACGTCACGGCGCCGGGTGGCACTCACAGCTACGAGATCGTGAAGGTCCGCTACGTCTAGTTAGTTCGCCACGCGGGGGTCGGTGATGAGGCGTCTGGCATGGATGGGTTTGGTGCGTGGCGCTCGCCGCGCCGGCGTTCGCGCAGGAATGGATTCCGCTGCAGGACGGCAAGTCGCTCGCCGGCTGGAAGGCCGCGGAGCGCCCCGAATCCTGGGTCGTCGAGGACGGCGCCTTCGTATCGCGCGGCGACCGGTCCCACCTGTTCTACGTGGGCAAGGTCGCGAAACACGAATTCAGGAATTTCGAGCTGTCGGCCGACGTCATGACTTCGCCAGGCGCCAACAGCGGCATCTACGTGCACACGAAGTGGCAGGGCCCGGGCTGGCCGGCGGCTGGCTACGAGATCCAGGTCATCAATTCCAATCCGCCAGCCGGGAAGTCGAACGGTTACATCGAGCACAAGATGACCGGCAGCATCTACGCGGTGCGCAATACCTGGCAGGCGCCCGCGAACGACAACGAGTGGTTCAACTACCGCATCCGCGTCGTCGGCAAGACCATCCAGTCCTTCATCAACGACAAGCTGATCTGCGAGTACGCCGAGCCGGCTGAGGCCTACCGCGCCAAGGACAAGCACGGACGGCTCCTCGGCTCGGGAACCTTCGCGCTCCAGGCGCATGATCCCGGCAGCGTCGTGAAATACCGCAACATGAAAGTGAAGTTGCTGCCGGACGACGCGCCGCCGCCCGCGGGGCTCGTGCCGCTCGCGGACCGGGAGCTCGATGAGCTGGTCTCGCAGGCGTCGAACGACAACATTCCGCTCATCGATCTCGGGCTGTCGCCGCCCGCGGGTGATGCGGCGGCGTTCTGGAGCGACGTGCGGCGTCACGGCGTCATGCCGGGCAGCGAGCTGCCGGAGGGCGCACGGGCAAAATTTCCCGGCAGCGTGGTCATCGTCGTCGACAAGGACAAGGCCCCGGACGTGGAATTGCTCAAAGCCGCGAAGGCGGCGGGCGCGAAGATCGCGTTCAGCTCGGGCGGCGTCACGTCGCTCGACGAGGCGCGACTCAAGGCGCGCCTGCAGGCGATCAAGGCCGCTGGCCTCGGGTGGAAGGACTTCTGGGTGCCGGGCAAGTAGACCGACCCGCCAGTCGCCGGCGTTATTCTTCTGGTCATGACGAAATCTCGAGTCCACCTCCACGGCGCGCTTGCGGCCACGCTGGCGCTGGTTTGCGCGTGGCCCGCTTTCGCGTGCGTCAACACGTTCAAGAGCAACATCCAGCACTACAAGTTGCAGGGAGACGCCGCGGCGCTGGCCGGCGAACTCGCAAAGCTGCAAACGGCCTACGACGACAAACCGACACTCGAGAATTCGAACGATCTGGCCGTCGGCCTCTTGCTGACGGACAAACTGGATGAGGCGGTCGGGCTGCTCGAAGAAACCGAAAAGAAGTTTCCGGGCAACGCCAAAGTTGCGGCCAATCTCGGGACCGCGCTCGAGCTGAAAGGAAATGACGAAGAGGCCCTCAAGTGGATCCGCGAGGGCGTGGTTCGTGATGCCAGTGAGCACCAGGGCTCGGAGTGGCTGCATGCGCGCATCCTCGTGGCCAAGATCGCGCTCAAGAAGGATCCGAAGTGGTTGGCCAGGAACCGCGTGCTCGACCTCGACTTCGGCACCGGAGAAGTTCCGGTGGCTCCCGAAATCCTTCCGATTGAAAAGGGTCGCGTGAAGGGCGCCGTGCAACTCGTGCAGCAGATCGAATTCCAGCTCGCGGAGCGCACCCGGTTCGTCCGTCCGCCGGATGCCATCGTGGGCGATTTGTTTGCCTCGGCAGCTGATCTGGCGATCGCGGGAGGGGTGAGCCGGCTCGACGATCCGGAATCCGTGCTTTCCACCGGTCACCACTACGAACAGGCGCTGGAGTATGGCGCGCCGCGGGCCGACCTGATCCGCAAACGGCTCGCGAGATATCAGGCTGACTTGGCCGCCCTGCCACCACCGCCGCCAAAGCCTGCCGCGAAGGCAGGTGAATCCGTGCAGGACTACCCGGTGGTCAACAATCGCTTCGCGCCGCCGCCGCAACGTTCGTACACGCTGCTCATCTGGCTCGGCGCCGGAACGGCGGTGACACTCGTGCTGGTGTTCGTCGGCTGGCTGGTCGACCGGCACCGGCGCAAGCAGGCGGAGTTGAACCCGCCGCCGCCACTGCCCGACGTCGATTAACTGACGCGGACGATCTCGAGATTCGGGCTGGTCGCCATCGGCGCCGCGCCGCGCATCGTGCGCAGCAGTTCGTTCGTCTCGTGCGCCGGCATCGGCTTGCTGAAGAAATATCCCTGGCCGGTCGAGCAACCCAGCGCCAGCAGCTGCGAGGCGTGTTCGCGCGTCTCGATGCCCTCGGCGACGGTGCCGAGATGCAGGCTCTGCGCCATGCTGATGATGGCGCGCACGATGGCGGCGTCGTTGCGATCGACGTTCATGTCGCGCACGAACGTGCGGTCGATCTTGAGGTAGTCGATCGGCAGGTTGCGCAGGTAGGCGAGGCTCGAATACCCGGTGCCGAAATCGTCGACCGACACGCGCACGCCGAGATCGCGCAGCGCGTGCAGCTTGGCCACGTGCTGCTCGGAGTCCTGCATCGCCACGCGACTCGGTCAGCTCGACTTCGAGCTGGTGGGGCGCGATGTCGAACTCGTGCGCGATCGCCACCAGGCGCTCGGGCAGGTTCGAACGCTTGAGCTGCTTCGCGGAGACGTTCACGGCGACGGGCACCGGCTTCAACCCGGCGCGCTGCCACGCCGCGATCTGCCGCGCGACGTTCCGGAAGACGCATTCGCCGAGCTCGACGATGAGATCGGAAGCCTCGGCGACCTCGATGAACGCCAGCGGCGGCACGGCGCCGTGCCGCGGATCGTTCCAGCGCGCCAGCGCTTCGAAGCTCACCAGCCGGCCGCTGCGGATGTCGACGATGGGCTGCAGGTGGATCTCGATGGCGTCGCGATTCACGGCGCTGCGCAGGTCCTGCTCGAGCGCGAGGCGCGTGTGCACGCGCTTGTTCATCGCGGCGTCGAACATCTGCACGTTGTCGCGGCCGCGTGCCTTCGCTTCGTACAGCGCGATGTCGGCCGAGCGCAGCAGCTCGCTCATCGTGGTCGCGTCACGCGGGTAGACGGAGAGGCCGATGCTCGTGGTGGCCGAGTAGGTGGCTTCACCGAGGCGCACGGGCTTCTTCAGCGCCGCGGCGACGCGCTCGGCGATGGCGGCGCTGTCGGGCTCGAGGCCGTAGTGGCGCGTGACCACGAGGAACTCGTCGCCACCCATGCGCACGACGAGGTCCGGGCTCGCGATCGAATCGCGCAGGCGGCGCGCGACGGAACGCAGGTAATCGTCGCCGATCGAGTGGCCGCGCGAATCGTTGATGTTCTTGAAGTTGTCGCAGTCGATGTAAAGGATGGACAGCGAGTCGCCGCGGCGCGCGGCCTCGTCGATGAGACGCGGCAGCTCCTCGTTGAGGAAGGTGCGGTTCGGCAGTCCGGTCAATGCGTCGTGCGTCGCGAGGTGCTGCAGCGAGAGCTGGTGCTCCTGCGCGCGGCGCTCGGCTTCGCGGCGATGCGAGATGTCCTGCAGCAACATCGCGTGGACGCGGCCCGTGCCCGGATCGAGATCCGCGATCGAGAACTCGACGTCGCGGCGTTCGTCGTCGCCGCGCATCACCTGCGCCGGGCGGCTGTCGGCCGGCTCGTCGCGCACGTTGCCGGGCGCGAGCGACACGGGCGTGTCGAAGATCGTGGCGACGTCGCGGCGGCGCAGCTCGTCGAGCGAGGCGCCGATCAGTCGCTGCGCCTGCGGATTCGCATCGAGCATCCGTCGCGACGTCGGGTCGAACAGCACGATGCCCGAGGCGGCGCGATCGAAGATGGCGCGATAACGGGTTTCGTTGGTGGCGGCGAGCTCGGAGGTGCGGCTTGAGGCGGCCGCTGTACGCGTGCCAGGCGGCCACGACGATGCTGATGAGCAGCGCGACCCAGCCGACGAGGTAACGCACGCCCTGCTGGCCGCTCTGCATGACCGAGCGCGGCAGGGTGGTGGAGAGCAGCGCCATCGGGTGATTGTCGATCGTGTCGAGGCGCAGCTGGCCTTCGATCAGCGTGTCCGAGCGGCGCATGATGCGGCGGCCGTCCGGCGCGACCAGCAGCTCGGTCTTTTCGGCCGGCGACCGAGCGGTCGTCGAGCATCGCGAAATGGACGTTGAGCTGGGTGTCGGCGCCGATGCTGGCGATCTCGGGGGCGGCGATGCGGCGCGCGAACACCAGCGTGCCGGCGGCCGGGCCGCTGCGATCACTGTGCAGGACCGTGTGGGCGGCGATGACGTGCAGCACGCCGTTGATCTGCACCAGGCGCAGCGTGCCTTCCTGGTCGAGCACCGAGCGCACGATGGGTGTCAGCCGGTTGATCTCGGCGACGACGGAGTCGCTCGCGGGATGGCGATAGCGCGCGTCGTCCGTGTCGTTCTCGAACGAGGAGACGAGTTTCTCCTTCGGGTCGAGCAGCCACACGAGGTCGACGTTCATCTCGTCGAGGCCGGCCTCGGAGAAGTTCTGGTATTCGAAATTGGAGTCGAGCGTCGACACGTACGAGTACATGTCGTCCCAGCGCGCGAAGTCGCGCGAGACCGTCTCGATCTCGGTGTTCTTCGTGACGAGCGCCTTGCGCATCACCTCGATGCTGCGCGAGACCTCGTTCTGTTCGATGTTCTCGAACTTGCGAAGGATGAGGTAGCGGGAAGCTGCCCAGGTTCCGAATACGACCAGCGCGGCGGCTAGATAGACCGCCACGGCTTCGCGCCCAAACGAACGTGTGTGTTGAGCCGCCATGTTTGACTGATATACGACTTATTCCAGCAACTTACCACTGGAACGTTCGGCAATAACTCCCGTCGGGCGATCCTCGCCCTGTGAGAGGAAATCGGCCAGCGGGAACGACTCTTTATGCGTCCGGGATCACAATTCCGGGACGGTCATTTCGGCGTTTGTAGTAGAGGGCCGTATGCCCGATCTGTTGCACCAGGATGCTCTCGGTCGCGGTGGCTAGTTCGGCGAGCCCGGCATCGCGCGCTTCGCGCTCGGCGCCGCGGAACTTCACCTTGATGAGTTCGTGGTCGTGGAGCGCGCGTTTGGCCTCCGCGATGACCGCCGGAGTCATGCCGTGCTGGCCGACGAGCAGCACCGGGTTCAGTGCATGGCCCAGGCCGCGGAGGTATTTGCGCTGTCGTTCGGAGAGTTCCATGGCGGCATTGTAGAGGCCCCGAACCTGGTCTTGTCAGACATCGCCCCCACCCTGGGCGGCACGGGCGGGATCCGCGGCTTGAAACCAATCGTCGCCAGCCTCATCAAATCGCCCAAGGGCGCCGGCTTCAAGGAATCGTCGATTTGGCGCGCCAAACATCCTGCAAAGCGCACTTCGCCAAACCGGCTGCCTCACAGTCATGCCGTTTCTGAGCTTTGGCTGCTGGCGAGCGGTTTTGGGATGGTGTAGCGTGCCTGCAATCCTCAATCTCCGGGTCGGTCGCCTCGCGAGGGTAAGCCTTTGAATGATTTGACGAAAAATATCCTGCTCTGGGTCGTAATCGTGATGGTCATGGTGGTGGTCTTCAGCCGCTATGTCCCGACCGGTCCGGAGCCCTCGCAGGTGTCGTATTCGGCCGTGCTCGAAGACATTCGCAACAACCGCATCGAATCGGCGGTTCTGCGCGGCGACGAAATCCTCGGAGTCCGCAAGGACAAGACCCGCTTCAAGGCCTACAACCCCGAAACCGACAACACCGGCGCTCATCAGCGCGCTGGTGAAGGCCAACGTCGACTTCAAGGGTGAGCCGCCGAAACAGCAGACTTTCCTCATGCAGTTGCTGCTGCAGCTGGCACCCGCACTGCTGCTCATCCTCGTGTTCGTCTACATGCTGCGCCAGATGCAGGGATCGGCCGGCGGTCGCGGCGCCATGTCGTTCGGCAAGAGCCGCGCTAGGTTGTTAGGCGAAGACCAGGTCAACGTCACGTTCGCGGACGTCGCGGGCGTGGACGAGGCCAAGCAGGAAGTGGGCGAGATCGTCGACTTCCTCAAGGACCCGTCCAAGTTCCAGAAGCTAGGCGGCAAGATTCCGAAGGGCGTGCTCATGGTCGGCTCGCCCGGTACCGGCAAGACGCTGCTGGCGCGCGCCATCGCGGGCGAAGCCAAGGTGCCGTTCTTCACCATCTCCGGTTCCGACTTCGTCGAAATGTTCGTCGGCGTCGGCGCCTCGCGCGTCGCGACATGTTCGAGCAGGCGAAGAAGCACGCGCCCTGCATCATCTTCATCGACGAAATCGACGCGGTCGGCCGCCATCGCGGCGCCGGCCTGGGCGGTGGTCACGACGAGCGCGAGCAGACACTGAACCAGTTGCTGGTGGAAATGGACGGCTTCGAAGGCAGCGAAGGCATCATCGTCATCGCCGCCACGAACCGTCCCGACGTGCTCGACCCCGCGCTGCTGCGTCCGGGCCGCTTCGACCGCCAGGTCGTGGTGCCGCTGCCCGACGTGCGTGGCCGCGAACAGATCCTGCGCGTGCACATGCGCAAGGTGCCGCTGGGCGACGACGTGAAGCCCGCGTACATCGCGCGCGGCACGCCGGGATTCTCCGGCGCCGATCTCGCCAACCTCGTCAACGAAGCGGCGCTGTTCGCCGCGAGAGCCAACAAGCGCATCGTCGGCATGGACGAGTTCGAGCGCGCCAAGGACAAGATCTACATGGGCGCCGAGCGCCGCTCGATGGTCATGTCCGACCAGGAAAAGAAGATGACCGCGTACCACGAGGCGGGCCACGCCATCGTGGGCTACGAAGTGCCCGAGCACGATCCGGTCTACAAGGTGACGATCATCCCGCGCGGCCGCGCGCTGGGTCTCACCTGGTACCTGCCGGAAGGCGACCGTTACAGCACCAGCAAGCGCCAGCTCGAGAGCCGCATCGCCTCGCTGTTCGGCGGCCGGTCGCCGAGGAGCTGATCTTCGGCGTCGACGGCGTCACGACGGGTGCGTCGAACGACATCGAGCGCGCCACCGATGCTCGCCCGCAACATGGTCACGAAGTGGGGCCTGTCGGACAAACTCGGCCCGCTCACGTATTCGGAAGAGACGGCGAAGTGTTCCTGGGCCGCCAGGTCACGCAGCACAAGCAGGTTTCGGACGAAACCGCGCACGTCATCGACGAGGAAATCCGCACGGTCATCGACCTGAACTACAAGCGCGCCAAGGGCATTCTCGAGACGAATCTCGAGAAGCTGCACATCATGGCCGACGGCGCTCGTCAAGTACGAGACCATCGACGAGACGCAGATCAAGGACATCATGGACGGCCGGACGCCGAAGCCGCCCGCCGATTGGGATGACTCGGTCGGCAGCCCGCCGCCGCAAGCGTCCGGAAGGTGAAGCCGGCGGTGGGACCACCATCGGCTCGCCGGCCGGCCAGCACTGATCCGCTAGTTAGTTCGCCACCGGCGGCGCGATGAGTCACGTCGCCGTGTGGCAGTGCCGGGATCGATCCCTCGATCTCGCCACGCCGGTCGTGATGGGCGTCCTCAACGTCACGCCCGATTCCTTCTCCGACGGCGGCCGGTTCGCGCGGCGCGACGCGGCGCTGGCGCACGCGCGCCGCATGATCGACGAGGGCGCCGGCATCGTCGACATCGGCGGTGAATCGACGCGGCCGGGCGCGAGTCCCGCGACGCTCGACGAAGAACTGGCGCGCGTCATCCCCGTCATCGAAGCGCTGCGCGCGCGAGTCGCAGGTTTTCATCTCCATCGACACCAGCAAGGCCGAGGTCATGCGCGCCGCCGTTCGACGCCGGCGCGGACATCATCAACGACGTGCGCGCGCTGTCGCAGCCCGGTGCGGTCGCTGCCGCCGCGGCCACCGGCGCGGGCGTCTGTCTCATGCACATGCGCGGCGAGCCGCGCACCATGCAGGATGCGCCGCGTTACGACGACGTGGTCGAGGAAGTCTCCGGATTTCTCGCGGCCCGCATTCGCGCCTGCCGTGAAGCCGGCATCGAGCCCGCCAGGATCGCGATCGATCCGGGGTTCGGCTTCGGCAAGACACACCGCTCACAACCTCGCGCTGCTCAAGCATCTCGGGCGCTTCGAACCACTCGGCGCGGCGATCGCGGTGGGCCTGTCGCGCAAATCCATGCTCGCAAAGCTCACCGGCCGCGCAGTCGATGACCGAATTGCGGGCAGCGTCGCACTGGCCGCCATTGCGGTTCTCAATGGAGCGCGTATCGTGCGCGCCCACGACGTGGCCGCCACGCTCGACGCGGTGCGCGTCGCGGCGGCGGTCACTCAAGGGAGAAGCAATTCGATGGCATCGTAAGTATTTCGGCACCGATGGCGTGCGCGGCACGTGTCGGCGAACACCCCATGACCGTGGATTTCGCGCTGCGCCTCGCGAGCGCCGCGGCGCGCGTGCTCGCACCCAACGGCGGCACGGTGCTCATCGGCAAGGACACGCGGCTTTCGGGCTACATGTTCGAGGCCGCGCTCGAGGCCGGTTTCGTCGCGTCCGGCGTGAACGTCATGCTCATCGGCCCGCTGCCCACGCCGGGCATCGCCTTTCTCACGCGCAAATTCGCGTGCGATTTCGGCGTGGTCATCAGCGCCTCGCACAATCCCTACGACGACAACGGCATCAAGTTCTTCGACGCGCGATGGCGGCAAGCTCTCGGACGAAATCGAAGAGAAGCCATCGAAGCCGAGCTCGAGAATGGCGCCATCACGCGTTCGTCGATGCACCTCGGCAAGGCGTCGCGCGTCGACAAGTCACGCCGCCACTACCAGGACTTCTGCGCCGAGTCGCTGCCGAAGGGCATGACGCTCGAGGGCATGAAGCTGGTCGTCGATTGCGCGAACGGCGCCGGATACAAGGTGGTGCCGCGCACGCTCGCGGATCTCGGCGCCGAGATCATCCCGATCGGCTGCTCGCCGAACGGCCGCAACATCAACGACGGCTGCGGTTCCACGTCGCCGAGCCTGCTGCAGCTCACGGTTCCCGGCGTGCGCGCGGCCGCGGGCATCGCGCTCGACGGCGACGGCGACCGGCTCGTCATGGTCGACGGTCTCGGCCGCATCGATCGACGGCGATCAGCTCATCTACATCATCGCGACCGCGCGCAAGCGCGCGGGGACCCTCAAGGGTCCCGTGGTCGGGACGATCATGAGCAACCTCGGCCTCGAGGTCGCGCTGCGCAAGCAAGGCATCGAGTTCCGGCGCGCGCAGGTCGGCGACCGCTACGTGCTCGGCATGCTGCGCGAGACCGGCGGCGAGGTGGGCGGCGAGACGTCGGGGCACATCCTGCTGCTCGACAAGACGACCACGGGCGATGCGCTCATGGCTGCGCTGCAGGTTCTCGCCGTCATGCGCGAGACCGGCCAGAGCCTGGCCGAGCTGTCCGCGGGCATGCCGCGCTTCCCGCAGACCATGATCAACGTGAAGGTCGCGAAGCGATTCGATCCGAAGACCATTCCCGAGGTCGAAGACACCGTGAAAAAGGTGTCGCATGCGCCTGGGCGAAGAGGGCCGCGTGGTCCTGCGTCCTTCGGGCACCGAGCCGGTCATCCGGGTCATGGTGGAGGCCCGGGACGAGACCGATACCGTGCGCTGCGCCGAGGAAATCGCGGCCGTGGTGCGCCGCGTTGCGTCCTGAGGGACGCGCCGCTATCATCCGCGCCCCTTTTTTGAGCCCTAATCCCACGGCAGAGACATGCGCCGGCAGATCATCGCAGGCAACTGGAAAATGCACGGCTCGCGCGCGGAAAACGCGGCGCTGGTCGATGCGATCGTGCACAAGCTGCCCGAAGCTCGTCGGCGAGGTCTGGGTGTGCCCGCCGTTCGTCGTATCTGGCCGAGCATGGCCCGCGCGCTGGCCGGTTCCCGGATCGCGCTGGGCGCCCAGGATGTCTGCGCGGAGACCCAGGGTGCGTTCACCGGCGAGGTGTCGGCCGCCGATGCTGCGAGATGTCGGTTGCGCGGGCTCGATCGTCGGACATTCCGAGCGGCGCGCGCTGTTCGGCGAATCGGATCAGCTCGTGGCGCGCAAATTCGCCGCCGTGCTCGCCGCCGGCCTGACGCCCATCCTGTGCGTGGGCGAGCAGCTCGCCGAGCGCGAAGGCGGGCGTACGTTCGAAGTGGTCGACCGCCAGCTCGACGCCGTGCTCGATTTGTCGGGCGTCGCCGCGTTCAACCGCGCCGTCATCGCGTATGAACCCGTGTGGGCCATCGGAACGGGCAAGACCGCGTCGCCGCAACAGGCCGAGGAAGTACATGCCCATATCCGCGCGCGAATCGCGGGTCGCGATGCTAAGATCGCCGCCCTCGTGCGCATCCAGTACGGTGGCAGCGTGAAGGCCGCGAACGCCGCGGAGCTCTTCTCGATGCCGAACGTGGACGGTGGACTCATCGGCGGCGCTTCGCTCAAGGCCGAAGAATTCCTCGCCATTGTCGCCGCAGCCCGCGCCTGAGACGGAAAACCCAAGATGTTGCGAACGATTCTCACAATTCTGCAGGTGTTCTCGGCAGTCGCCATCGTCGCTGCTGGTGCTGCTGCAGCGAGGCAAGGGCGCTGATGCCGGCGCCGGTTTCGGTGCGGGCGCGTCCGGCACCGTTTTCGGCGCGCGCGGCGCGACGTACCGGCCTGTCACGCATGACCGCGATGTTCGCCGCGATTTTCATGCTCAACAGTCTGTGCCTCACGTATCTGTTCCAGAGGACGCGCGGGCCAAGGCGCCTTCGCTGCTCGACCAGGTGCAGCAGTCGACGACGACGCCCGCGACCGCTCCGTCGCCAGCCGCGCCACCGGTTGACGAGAACGCGGTGCCGGCGCCTTCCGCAGCCGGCGACAGCCGGGTCCCGAGAAGCCCTGAAAGATTTTTTGCGCGAGCCGACGTGGTGGAATTGGTAGACACACTAGCTTGAGGGGCTAGCGGAGCGATCCGTGGGAGTTCGAGTCTCCCCGTCGGCACCATCACTTTCCTTATCCCTGATACAATCGCGCCCGAATTTTTCGAGGGGCGGTTGTCTCTCGTTTACGAGAGGTTGCTGCCCTTTTTCGTGACGGCAGTAACATCCGGAAATGCTCGCGAATTACCTGCCCGTACTGATTTTCCTCACCGTCGCGACGGGACTGGCGCTCGTCCTGATGTCGCTGGGCCTGGTCATCGGCCGGCTGGCAGGCCAAGGCCAAAGGCGACGCGCAGAAGCTCTCTCCTTATGAGTGCGGCTTCGAGGCCTTCGAAGACAGCCGCATGAAATTCGACGTGCGGTACTACCTCGTCGCCATCCTGTTCATCATTTTCGATCTCGAGATCGCGTTCCTGTTTCCGTGGGCCGTGGTGCTCGACACCATCGGAGTCTTCGGCCTGGTCTCGATGGGCATCTTCCTGTTCATCCTCGTGGTGGGCTTCATCTACGAATGGAAGAAGGGAGCGCTCGAATGGGATTAGACGAACCAGAGCGCACGACGCAGTCGCCCAGGCGATTGTCCGAGCGCGGCTTCCTCACCACCCAGGTCGACACGCTGTCATCAACTGGGCGCGCACCGGCTCGCTGTGGCCGATGACGTTCGGCCTCGCGTGTTGCGCGGTGGAGATGATGCACGCGGGTGCGTCGCGCTACGACCTCGACCGCTTCGGCGTCGTGTTCCGCCCGAGCCCGCGCCAGTCCGACGTGATGATCGTCGCCGGCACGCTCGTGAACAAGATGGCGCCGGCGCTGCGCAAGGTCTACGACCAGATGCCCGAGCCGCGCTGGGTCATCTCGATGGGCTCGTGCGCCAACGGCGGCGGCTACTACCACTATTCCTATGCCGTGGTGCGCGGCTGCGATCGCATCGTGCCCGTGGACGTGTACGTGCCCGGCTGTCCGCCGACCGCGGAAGCGCTGCTGTACGGCATCATCCAGCTACAGAAGAAGATCGAGCGCACCTCGACCATTGGTCGTACATGACCGCACCCCTTAACGAAAAAATGACGGCGCTGGCCGCGAAGGCCGAAGCCGCGCTGCCGGACCTCCTGCTGCGCGTGCCGTCGCTGCCGGATGAGCTTTGTTACGAGGTGCAGCCGGACAAGCTTCGCCAGGTATGTCTCACGCTGCGCGATGATCCGGCGCTCAAGTTCGAGATCCTCATCGACCTCGCGGGAGTCGACTATCTCGATTACGCCTCGACCGAGTGGAAGACGTATTCCGCCACCGCCTCCGGCTTCAGCCGCGGCGTGAATCGCGGCACGCAGCGTGTTCCGCACGAGGGCGCGCGATTCGCCGTCGCCTATCAACTCCTGTCGGTCACGAACAACCAGCGCCTGCGCATCCGCGCGCGCTGCGAGGACGCCGAAGATCCCATCATCGATTCGGTGGTCGAGATCTGGCCGGGCGCGAACTGGTTCGAGCGCGAGGCGTTCGACATGTTCGGCATCCTGTTCACGGGCCACCCCGACCTGCGCCGCATCCTCACGGACTACGGCTTCATCGGCCACCCGTTCCGCAAGGACTTCCCGCTGATCGGCAACGTCGAAGTGCGTTACGACGTCGAGAAGAAGCGCGTGGTGTACGAGCCCGTTTCGATCGAGCCGCGCACGCTGGTGCCGCGCGTGATCCGCGACGACAACCGGTACGACGCGGCGCTCAAGAAATGAACGAGATCCGCAACTACACGATGAACTTCGGTCCGCAGCATCCCGCGGCGCACGGCGTGCTGCGCCTGGTGCTCGAGATGGACGGCGAAGTCATCCAGAAGGCCGATCCGCACATCGGCCTGCTGCATCGGGGTACCGAGAAGCTCGCCGAGTCCAAGCCGTACAACCAGTCGATCGGCTACATGGACCGGCTCGACTACGTTTCGATGATGTGCAACGAACACGCGTACGTCATGGCGATCGAACGCCTGCTGGGCGTGACGGTGCCGGTGCGCGCGCAGTACATCCGCGTGATGTTCGACGAAGTGACGCGCATCCTGAACCACCTCATGTGGCTCGGCGCGCACGCGCTCGACATCGGCGCGATGACCGTGTTCCTGCTCGCGTTCAAGGAACGCGAGGACCTGATGGATTGTTACGAGGCGGTGTCGGGCACGCGCATGCATGCCACCTACTACCGCCCGGGCGGCGTGTACCGCGACCTGCCGGATTCGATGCCGAAGTACCAGGTGTCGAAATGGCGCTCGCAGAAGAACGCCGATCGCATGAACGAGGCGCGCCAGGGCTCGTTGCTCGATTTCCTCTCCGAGTTCGTCGCGCGGTTCCCGAAAGCGGTCGACGAGTACGAAACGCTGCTCACCGACAACCGCATCTGGAAGCAGCGCACCGTGAACATCGGCGTCGTCTCGCCGGAACGCGCGATGGCGCTGGGCTTCACGGGCGCGATGTTGCGCGGCTCGGGCATCGTCTGGGACCTGCGCAAGAAGCAGCCCTACGACGTGTACGCCGATCTCGACTTCGACATTCCCGTCGGCGTGAACGGCGACTGTTACGACCGTTATCTCGTGCGCATCGAAGAGCTGCGCCAGAGCAACTCGCATCGTCAAGCAATGCATCGACTGGCTGCGCCGCAATCCGGGGCCGGTGATGATCGACGACCGCAAGGTGCGTCCGCCGAGCCGCGAAGAGATGAAGGGCGACATGGAATCGCTCATTCACCACTTCAAGCTGTTCACCGAGGGTTATTCGGTGCCCGAGGGAGAGACCTACGCCGCGGTCGAAGCGCCGAAGGGTGAGTTCGGCATCTACCTGATCTCGGATGGCGCCAACAAGCCGTATCGCCTCAAGTGCCGTGCGCCCGGTTTCGCGCATCTGTCGGCGCTCGAGGAAATGAGCAAGGGGCACATGCTGGCGGACGTGGTCGCGGTGATCGGGACGCAGGACATCGTGTTCGGTGAGGTGGATCGATGACGCATGTCGTCAAGACGGCGGATGGCGGCACGTTCGAGCCGGTGCTCGGCGAGAAGGCGCGCATCCTGAATGAGCACACGCGCCATGAGATCGACGAGTGGATCGGACGTTTTCCGGCCGGTCGCCAGCGCTCGGCGGTGTTGTCGGCGCTGCGCTTCACGCAGGAACAGAACAACGGCTTCCTGACGCCGGAGCTCATGGATGGCGTGGCCGAGTACCTGCGCCTGCCGTCCATCCAGGTCTACGAAGTCGCGAGCTTCTATTCGATGTTCGAGACGCATCCCTGCGGCCGGCATCACGTGAGCATCTGCACGAACATCAGCTGCATGCTGAACGGCGCCGAAGACCTCGTCGCGCATTGCGAAAAGAAGCTCGGCATCAAGCTCGGCGAGAGCACCGCCGACGGCCGCATCTTCCTCAAGAAGGAAGAGGAGTGTCTCGCCGCCTGCACGGGCGCGCCGATGATGATGGTCGATCACGAATTCCACGAGTACCTGACACCCGAAAAGGTGGACAAGGTGCTCGACGAGCTGAAGTAAGGGCTGGCTACATGGCAGGCGCGGCTGAAAAGTGGGCTGACAAGATGAACCTGACGGTGTTCGAGCCGCTCAAGTTCAAGGAATCCTGGAAGCTCGAGAACTATCTCAAGATCGGCGGCTACGAAGCGTGGAAGAAGATCCTCGCCGAGAAGCCGACCCGCATTTCCGTCGTGGAACAGGTCAAGGCCTCCGGTCTGCGTGGCCGCGGCGGCGCGGGATTCCCCACCGGCACGAAGTGGAGCTTCATGCCGCGCGACGCCACGATGCAGAAGTACGCGGTGTGCAACTCGGACGAGTCCGAGCCCGGCACCTGCCACGACCGCGACATCCTGCGTTACAACCCGCACTCGCTCATCGAGGGCATGGCGATCGGCGGCTACTGCATGAACGCCACCGTCGGCTACAACTACATCCGCGGCGAGTTCCTCGGCGAGCCCGTGCCGCGCTTCGAGGCGGCGGTCAAGGAAGCCTATGCCGCAGGGTTGTTAGGCAAGAACATCCTGGGTTCCGGCGTGGACTTCGACCTGTTCACGGCGGTCGGCGCCGGCGCCTACATCTGCGGCGAGGAAACCGCGCTGCTCGACTCGCTCGAAGGCAAGCAGGGCAAGCCCCGCTTCAAGCCGCCGTTTCCGGCCGCGTTCGGCCTGTACGGCGCGCCGACCACCATCAACAACACGCAGAGTTATGCGTCCGTGCCAACGATCCTGCGCAAGGGTCCGGAGTGGTTCGCGAAGCTCGGCGTCGCGAATGCCGGCGGCACGGCCATCTTCTCGGTGTCCGGCCACGTGAACAAACCCGGAAACTTCGAAGTGCCCATGGGCATTCCGTTCGCCGAGCTGCTCGAGATCGCCGGCGGCGTGAAGGGTGGCCGCAAGCTCAAGGCCGTGATCCCCGGCGGCTCGTCGGTGTACGTGCTGCCCGCGGAAAAGATCATGGCCGCGAACATGGACTTCGACTCGCTGAAGGCCGCTGGTTCCTCCGTGGGCTCCGCGGCGGTCATCGTGATGGACGAGACCACCTGCATGGTGAAGGTGCTCGAGCGCCTGTCGCGTTTCTACAAGAGTGAATCCTGCGGCCAGTGCACGCCGTGCCGTGAAGGCACCGGCTGGATGAACCGCGTGATCCGCCGGATCATGGCCGGGCAGGGCGAGAAGAAGGATCTGCAGCTGCTGGTCGACGTCGCGGGCCGCATCGAGGGGCACACCATCTGCGCGCTGGGCGATGCCGCGGCGTGGCCGGTGCAGAGTTTCCTCAAGCACTTCCGCCACGAATTCGAATACATGATCGACAACGGCGGCCGCAGCATCGTCGACGACCCGGCCAAGAGGGCGGCATGAGCTCCCCCGTAATCCCACGGCGCCTCCTTCCGACGTCGTCAACGTCGAAGTCGACGGCAAGGCTGCCCAGGGCAAGAAAGGCCAGATGATCATCCACGTCACGGACGCGCAGAACGCGTACGTGCCGCGCTTCTGCTACCACGACAAACTACCCATCGCGGCCAACTGCCGCATGTGCCTCGTCGAAGTGGAGAAGGCGCCGAAGCCGATGCCGGCCTGCGCCACGCCCATCACCGAGGGCATGAAGATCTTCACGAAGAGCCCGAAGGCCATCGGCGCGCAGAAGGCGACGATGGAATTCCTGCTCATCAACCACCCGCTCGATTGCCCCATCTGCGACCAGGGCGGCGAGTGCGAGCTGCAGGATCTCGCCATGGGGTTCGGGCGCGATGCGGCCCGGTTCAACGAACGCAAACGCGTGGTGAAGGACAAGGATATCGGTCCGCTGGTCTCCACCGACATGACGCGATGCATCCACTGCACGCGCTGCGTGCGATTCGGCCAGGACATCGCCGGCATCCAGGAGCTCGGCACCACGGGCCGTGGCGAGTTCATGGAGATCGGCACGTACGTCGAGCGCGCGGTCGAGCACGAGCTCTCGGGCAACATCATCGACCTGTGCCCGGTGGGCGCGCTGAACTCCAAGCCGTTCCGTTATCGCGCGCGCTCCTGGGAAATGAACCAGGCGGCGCTGGTTTCCCCGCACGACGGCACGGGCACGAATCTCTACGGCCACGTGCTGCGCGGCAAGCTCATGCGCGTCGTGCCGCGCACGAACGACGCGATCAACGAGACCTGGATCGCCGATCGCGACCGCTACAGCTACGAAGGCATCTACAGCGCCGACCGTCTCGAGGCGCCGATGGTGCGCGAGGCCGGCGAGTGGAAGCGCGTGACCTGGGAAGCCGCGCTCGAGAAGGCGGCGCAGGGCCTCAAGCCCGCGGGCGCGGATCTCGCGACCCTCGCGAGCCCGTCTGCGTCGGTCGAAGAGCTCTATCTACTCGGCAAGATCACGCGTGCGCTGGGCTCGTCGAACATCGACCATCGCCTGCGCCAGGCGGATTTCCGCGATCAGGCCGGCGATCCGGCCGCGCCGGGCCTCGGCGGACTCTCGATCGCCGCCATCGACCAGCTCGATGCCTTGCTGGTCGTCGGGCGCGAACCTGCGCCGCGAGACGCCGCTGCTCGCGCATCGCGTGCGCAAGGCCGCGAAGCGCGGCGCGAAGATCGCGTTCCTGAATCCCGCCCGTTTCGACTACCTGTTCCCGGTGGCGGCGTACCTCGAGTCCTCGCCCGCGAAGCAGGTCGCCGATCTTGCTGCCATCTATTCGGCCTGCCCTCGATGGCGCAGCCGCGCCGAAGCATCTCGCGTCGCTGGTCGGCGGCGCGCAGCCGAACGTCGGTCACCGCGCCGTCGCCGCCGCGCTCAAGTCGGGACAGAAGCGTGCGATCTGGCTGGGTGCGCTCGCGCTGCGCCATCCGGCGTATGCGGATCTGCGCGCGCTGGCCGCGGGCCTGGCCGCCGCCACGGGTGCGACGCTCGCCACGCTCGCCGAAGGCGGCAACGCCGCGGGTGCGTATCTCGCGGGCGCGGTGCCGCATCGCGAACCCGGCGGCATCAAGAGCGCCGCGCCCGGCAAGAACGCGCGCGACATGCTCGCGAATCCGCAGAAGGCCTATCTGTTGTTCGGCGGCACCGAGCCCTGGGCCGATGGCATCGGCGCGGACGCCGTGAAGGCGCTGGGCGGCGCGGGTTTCGTGGTCGCCGCGACCCCGTACGCCGACGAGACGCTCAAGTCCGTCGCGCACGTGCTGCTGCCGATCGGAACGTTCGTCGAGACCTCGGGCACGTACGTGAATTTCGAGGGCCTGTGGCAGAGCTGCGCGGGCGCGGCCAAGCCGCTCGGCGAAGCGCGTCCGGGCTGGAAGGTGCTGCGCGTGCTCGGCAATCTCGCCGGGGTCGCGCAATTCGACTACCAGTCGTCGGAAGAGGTGCGCGAGGAGCTGCGCGCGCTGTGCGGCGACGTCGCCGCCACTTCCTACCAGGGATCACATGAAGTGAAGGCGGGCTCCGCCCGAAGCTGCGCGTGATCGACGTGCCGATGTACTCGGTCGATGCGATCCTGCGTCGCGCACCGTCGTTGCAGCGCACCCGGGAAGGCAAGGGCGCCGCCGTCGTCTATGGAGGCGCGGGCGCATGATCAAGTGGATCGGAGAACTGCATTGGTTATCCGTCCTGGCCTGGCTACGTGCAGTCGACGGTCTGGATCCTCGCCGTCACGGTCGCGTTGATCCTTTGTGTCGCCTTCACCACGCTGTGGGAGCGCAAGGTCATCGGCTGGATGCAGCTGCGCAAGGGACCCAACCGCGTCGGCAGCCTCCGTTCGGATTCCTGCCCGGCATCTTTCAGCCGTTCGCGGACGTCATCAAGCTGCTGATCAAGGAAGTCGTCATCCCCAGCGCCTCCAACAAGGTGCTGTTCCGCATCGCGCCGATGATCACGCTGATTCCGGCATTCGCCATCTGGGCGGTGATCCCGCTCGATCCGGACCTCGTCATCGCCGACGTCAACGCGGGCCTGCTTTACGTGCTCGCGCTCACCTCGGTGGGCGTCTACGGCGTGATCCTCGCCGGCTGGGCCTCGAACTCGAAGTACGCGTTCCTCGGCGCGATGCGTTCGGCCGCGCAGATCGTGGCGTACGAAATCGCCATGGGCTTCGCGCTGGTGGGCGTCATCATGGCCGCCGGTAGTTTGAACCTCGGCGATATCATCGATGCCCAGCGCGGCGGGCTCGTGGCCTGGAACTGGTTCTGGCTGTTCCCGCTGTTCGTCGTGTACTTCATCTCGGGTGTCGCCGAGACCAACCGCGCGCCGTTCGACGTCGCAGAAGGCGAGTCGGAGATCGTCGCCGGATTCCACGTCGAGTATTCGGGCATCGCGTTCGCGCTGTTCTTCCTGGCCGAATACGCGAACATGTTGCTGATCTCGGCGCTGACCGCGGTCTTCTTCTTCGGCGGGTGGCTGAGCCCGCTCGACGGCTATCTGCCGGCGGATGCCGCGATTCGTGGCGTGCCCTTCGTCGGTTGGGCCCTCGGTGACGGCTTCCATTGGCTGTTCTTCAAACTATTCCTGATCCTCTTCCTGTTCCTCTGGTTCCGGGCCACGTTCCCGCGCTACCGGTACGACCAGATCATGCGTCTCGGCTGGAAGATCCTGATTCCGGTGACCATCGTCTGGATCGCGGTTGAAGGCGTGTTCGCGTACCTGAAGGTCGGTCCCTGGAAAGTGGTGAGCTAAATGCGCAGCATCCTGAAAACATTCTTCCTGACCGAGCTGTTCGGCGGCCTGTGGGTGACGCTGGAAGAAATTCTGGTCGCGCCAAGGTCACCATCAATTACCCGGAAGAGAAGACTCCGCAGTCGCCGCGCTTCCGCGGGCTGCACGCGTTGCGCCGTTACCCGAACGGCGAAGAACGCTGCATCGCCTGCAAGTTGTGCGAGGCGGTGTGCCCGGCGCTCGCCATCACCATCGAATCCGACGTCGCGAACGACGGCACGCGCCGCACGACCCGCTACGACATCGACCTGTTCAAGTGCATCTACTGCGGCTTCTGCGAGGAAGCCTGCCCGGTGGACGCTATTGTCGAAACGCGCATCCACGAGTACCACATGGAGCATCGCGGCGAGAACATCATGACCAAGGACAAGCTGCTCGCCGTGGGCGAGCGTTACGACGCGTTGATCTCGGCCGACAAGGCCGCTGATTCGGCGTATCGCTAGGACAGGAGCTCAGGTTGTTAGTTGAAGCACTCTTCTGGGTGTTCGCGGCGGTCCTCGGGCTCGCGGCGCTCGGCATGATCATGGTGCGCAATCCGGTGCACTCGGCGCTGCTGCTGGTGCTGTGCTTCTTCACGAGCGCGGCGATCTGGCTGCTGATCGAGGCCGAATTCCTCGCGGTCGTGCTCATCCTCGTCTACGTCGGCGCGGTGATGGTGCTGTTCCTGTTCGTCGTGATGATGCTCGACATCAACATCGAGCAGGTGCGCGCGCGCGTGACGCATTATGCGGCGTTCGGCGGCCTGGTCGCGGGTGTCGTGGTGTTCGAGCTCGTGAGCGTGGTGTGGACGCGCAGCCTGGGCGTCGAGGTCGACGAATGGCGGCATTGCGCAGCCCGCGGACTACAGCAACACCGCGGAGCTCGGCAAGGTGCTCTATACGGAGTACGTCTATCCCTTCGAGCTCGCGGCCGTGCTGCTGCTCATCGCCATCGTCGCCGCGATCTCGCTGACCATGCGCAAGCGCGCGGGCCTCAAGCTAGCAGGACATCGGCAAACAGGTCGCGGTGCGCAGCGAAGACCGCGTGCGCATCGTGAAGGTCACCGCGGAGAAGACCAGCCAATCGAATCCCGGCGCGCCGGCCAGCCCGGAGAAGGGTCCATGATCCCGCTCAACTGGCTGCTGCTAGTCTCCGGCGTGCTGTTCGCGATCTCGGTCGCCGGCATGTTCATCAACCGCAAGAACCTCATCCTGCTGCTGATGTGCGTCGAGCTGCTGCTGCTCGCCGTGAACTTCAACTTCGTCGCGTTCTCGCGCTACCTGGGCGACATCAACGGCCAGATCTTCGTGTTCTTCGTGCTGACGGTGGCCGCGGCGGAATCGGCCATTGGCCTCGCGATCCTCGTGGTGCTGTTCCGCGAGCGTCGCAGCATCAACGTCGAAGACCTGAGCACACTGAAGGGCTGAGCGCGTGACCGAGACACTCAATCCCAACCTGCTGCTCGCGATCCCGCTCGCGCCGCTCGTGGCTGCGATCATCGCGGGCCTGTTCTGCAGCGTGATCCCGCGCAAGGTCGCGCACTCGGTGACGATCCTGGGAGTGCTCGCGTCGTGCGTGATGTCCGGGATCGTCGCCTACGACATCTTCTTCAACGGCGCGCCGGTGTTCAACGCCACCGTCTACCAGTGGCTGGTCAGCGACGGCGTCGGCATGCAGGTCGGTTTCCTGGTCGATCAGCTGACGGCGCTCATGATGGTCGTCGTCACGTTCGTGTCGCTGTGCGTGCACGTCTACACCATCGGCTACATGGCCGACGACGACGGCTACAACCGCTTCTTCAGCTACATCTCGCTGTTCACGTTCTCGATGCTGATGCTCGTGATGTCGAACAACTTCATGCAGCTGTTCTTCGGCTGGGAAGCGGTGGGCGTCGTGTCGTACCTGCTGATCGGCTTCTGGTACAAGCGCCCGACGGCCATCTTCGCGAACCTCAAGGCGTTCCTCGTCAACCGCGTGGGCGACTTCGGCTTCGTGCTCGGCATCGCCGGTGTCGTTTACTACACCGCGCAGTTCGGCGGCGCCTCGCTCGACTACGTGGATGCGTTCAAGGCCGCGCCGCAGATCGCGGGCGAGACTTTCCCGCTGGCCGGAACCGACGGTGTGAATGCGATGACCTTCATCTGCATCTCGCTGTTCATCGGCGCCATGGGCAAGTCCGCGCAGGTGCCGCTGCACGTGTGGCTGCCGGATTCGATGGAAGGCCCGACGCCCATCTCGGCGCTGATCCACGCGGCCACGATGGTGACCGCCGGCATCTTCATGGTGGCGCGCATGTCGCCGCTGTTCGAGCACTCCGAGTACGCACTCAACTTCGTGCTGTTCATCGGCGCGACCACGGCGCTGTTCATGGGCTTCCTCGGCATCATCAACAACGACATCAAGCGTGTGGTCGCGTACTCGACGCTCTCGCAGCTCGGCTACATGACCGTCGCGCTCGGCGCGTCGGTGTATGGCTTCGGCATCTTCCACCTGATGACGCACGCGTTCTTCAAGGCGCTGCTGTTCCTCGCGGCGGGCTCGGTGATCATCTGCATGCACCACGAGCAGGACATGCGGAAGATGGGCGGCCTGTTCAAGCACATGAAGATCACCGCGATCACGTGCTGGATTGGTTCCCTCGCGCTGATCGGCACGCCGTTCTTCTCGGGTTACTACTCGAAGGACCTGATCATCGACGCGGTGAAGCACCAGCATCACCTGCACCCGGACAACGCCATCGTGACGTATGCGTACTGGTGCGTGATGATCGGCGTGTTCGTCACGGCTTTCTATTCGTTCCGCCTGTTGTTCATGACCTTCCACGGCAAGCCGCGCTGGGAAGAGGCCGCGGCGCACGAACATGCGCATGGCGACCATGCCCACGACGATCATGCGACGACGAACACGCGCGCATGACGATCACGCGCACGACGATCATGCCCACGGCCACCACGGCGGTCCGCCGCTGAAGGAACGCTGGGACATGGTCGGCCCGCTCATCGCGCTCGCGATCCCGTCGGTCCTCATCGGCGCGTTGACGTACGAATTCCTGCTCTTCAAGGGCGGCTTCGGCACGTCGATCGTCTACAGCCCGGAGAACCAGGAAGCGGTGCGCGAGATCGGCGAAAGCGTCGGCAACTGGTGGCACTTCGGATTGCACGCGATCTCGAACCCGGTCTTCTGGATCATGGCCCTCGGCGTGTTCGCCGCCTGGGCGCTGTACATCAAATGGACGGACCTGCCTGGCAGGATCGATGCGAAGCTCAAGCCGCTGCGCTGGATCCTCGAGCGCAAGTACGGCTTCGACTGGTTCAACGAGAACGTGCTCGCGAAGGCCTCGCGCGGCCTCGGTTGGGCATTTCTGGAAGGGCGGCGACGGCGCCATCATCGATACCGCCGTGATCGGCGGCACCACGGGCTTCATCGGCCTGCTCGCGGGCATCGTGCGCCGCGTGCAGAGCGGTTTCCTGTATTCATACGCGTTCTGGATGGTCATCGGCCTCGCGGTCATGCTCTGCTGGTTCGTGACGCACCTGATCTAACAAGCCTGAATCAAGAAGAACGGAACTCATGGGGTTTGGACTGCTTTCGCTTCTGACCTGGCTGCCCATCGCGGGCGGCCTCGTCGTGCTGGTGCTCGGCGATCGCGGCATCAGGGCGGGGCGCTGGGTGGCGCTCGCGACGGCCGTGGTCGTGTTCGGCGCATCCATCCCGCTGTAGACCGGCTTCGATGTCTCGACCTTCGAATTCCAGTTCAAGGAACAGCTGCCGTGGATCCCGGCGCTGCACTCCACTTACTACCTGGGCGTCGACGGCATCTCGCTGCCGCTGATCCTGCTGACCACCTTCATCACCATCCCGGTGGTCATCGCCGCGTGGACCGTGATCGAGACGCGCCCGGCGCAGTACTACGCCGCCTTCCTCATCATGGAAGGCCTCATGATCGGCGTGTTCTCCGCGCTCGACGGCCTGCTGTTCTACTTCTTCTGGGAAGCGATGCTCATCCCGATGTTCCTCATCATCGGCGTGTGGGGCGGTCCGCGGCGCGTATACGCCACGCTCAAGTTCTTCCTGTACACGTTCCTCGGCAGCGTGTTCATGCTGGTCGCGCTGATCTACATGTACCTCAAGACCGGCGACTACAGCATCGCCGCGTTCCACGACCTGCCGCTGACGCGCCGTCGAGCAGCGCTAGATCTTCTTCGCGTTCCTGCTGGCCTTCGCCGTCAAGATTCCGATGGTGCCGGTGCACACGTGGTTGCCGGACGCGCACGTCGAGGCGCCGACCGGCGGCTCCGTCGTGCTGGCCGCCATCATGCTGAAGATGGGCGGATACGGCTTCCTGCGCTTCAGCCTGCCCATCACGCCCGATGCGTCGCGCGAGCTCGACTGGGTGCTGATCGGCCTGTCGCTGATCGCGGTGGTCTACATCGGCTTCGTCGCGCTCGTGCAGACCGACATGAAGAAGCTCATCGCGTATTCATCGATCGCGCACATGGGCTTCGTCACGCTCGGCTCGTTCCTCGTGTATGACATCGTCGCCGCCACCGGCAGCGTGAAGGGTGCCGGCATGGGCATCGACGGCGCGATCGTGCAGATGGTGTCGCACGGCCTCATTTCCGGCGCGTTGTTCCTCTGCGTCGGCGTGATGTACGACCGCGTGCATTCGCGCGAGATCAGCGCCTACGGCGGCGTCATCAACACCATGCCGAAGTTCGCCGCCTTCATGGTGCTGTTCGCGCTCGCGAACGCCGGCCTGCCGGGCACGTCGGGTTTCGTCGGCGAGTTCCTCGTCATCATCGCCTCGTTCAAGGCCAACTTCTGGTACGCGTTCCTCGCGGGCCTCACGCTGATCCTCGGCGCCGCCTACACGTTGTGGCTCGTGAAGCGCGTGATCTTCGGCGCCGTCGCCAATCATCACGTGGCCGAGCTCCAGGATCTCAATTCGCGCGAGTACATCATGCTCGGCATGCTCGCCATCGCCGTGCTGGTCGTCGGCCTGTGGCCGGCGCCGCTGCTCGAGGTCACGCAGGCGACCGTGCAGCATCTCGTCCAGCAGATCGCCGCGAGCAAGCTTCCGTTATGACCCCTGAAACTGAAATGGCCGCCACCGCCATCACCTGGGCGAGCCTGCAACCCGCGCTGCCGGAGATCTACCTCACCGGGGCCATCTGCTTGCTGTTGATGGTCGACGTCTTCTTCGGCGACAAGAACCGCAGGATCACGCCCACGCTGACGCTGGTGATGCTGGCCGGCGGAGCGTTGATCACCGCGTACTTCGCCAACGTGCGATTCGCGCGTGCTGCTGTTCAGCGAGAGCTACGTCGCCGATCCGCTCGCGGTGATGCTCAAGCTATTCGCGTTCGTGGCCATCGCGCTGGCGCTGCTGTATTCGCGCGAGTACCTCGAGCGCCGCGGCATGATGCGTGGCGAGTACTACGTGCTCGCATTGACGAGCCTGCTCGGCGTCTTCGTGCTGATCTCGGCGAACAGCCTGCTCACCGTGTACATCGGCATCGAGCTCATGTCGCTGTCGCTCTATGCCATGGTCGCCTTCGATCGCGACTCCGGCATCGCGGCGGAGTCGGCGATGAAGTACTTCGTGCTCGGCGCCATCGCGTCCGGCATCCTGCTGTACGGCATGTCGCTGATCTACGGATTGACCGGCACGCTCAAGCTCGACGACCTGGCCGGAATGGCGGGCGGCACGCCCAGCCTCGGCGTGACCCTCGGTCTCGTGTTCCTCGTGGTCGCCGTCGCATTCAAGTTCGGCGCGGTGCCGTTCCACATGTGGGTGCCCGACGTGTACACCGGCGCGCCCACCGGCGTGACGCTGTTCCTGTCGACCGTCCCGAAGATCGCCTCGTTCGCGTTCGCGTTCCGGCTGCTCGCGCATGGCATGGGCAGCGTGGGCGATACCTGGCAGGACATGCTGGCGCCGCTCGCGGTGCTGTCGATGGTGTTCGGCAACGTCGTCGCGATCGCGCAGAGCAATCTCAAGCGCATGCTGGCGTACTCCGCCATCGGCAACGTGGGATTCATTCTTCTCGGCTTCGTCGCCGGCAGCGCGGAAGGGTACGAGGCCGCGCTGTACTACACCGTGGCGTACGTGATGACGACGCTCGGATCCTTCGGCGTGCTCGTGATCGCGAGCCGCGCGGGCTTCGAGGCGGAAGACCTCGACCAGTTCAAGGGACTGTCCAAGCGCGACCCGATGATGGCGTACGTGATGATGGCGCTGATGTTCTCGACCGCCGGCGTGCCGCCGTTCATCGGGTTCTGGGCGAAGTTCAACATCCTGCAGGCCCTGTGGCTCACCGATCACATGTGGCTGATCATCATCGCCGTGTCGATTTCGGTGGTCGGCGCGTTCTACTACCTGCGCATCGTGAAGCTGATGTTCTTCGATGCCCCGGGCGAGCTGCCGGCGGGGCCGTCGGGTGCGGTGTCGGTGCGCGTGGTCCTGGCGTTGAACGGCCTCGCGGTTTTCGCACTGGGCGTGATGCCGAATGCGCTGATTCAGCTCTGCGCCCGCGTGATTGGTTGATTTCAACGCCTGGTTAAGAACGATTGCAAAGCTCACGCGCTTCGATGAGAATGCGCGCCCCTTCGACGAAGGGGACCGGTTGCGGGGTGGAGCAGTCTGGCAGCTCGTCGGGCTCATAACCCGAAGGTCGCAGGTTCAAATCCTGCCCCCGCTACCAATTTCCTAATCGGATCCAGACTCCGATTTGGCGCCCGGCACCCACACCACCATCGATACGTACTCCGATCGATAGTTGCCGGTGATCTCCCAGCAGCCGCTCGTGGGTAGCTCGAGCATCAGCAGCATGGCCCAGCCACTGCCCAACTGTGCATTGGTCACGCGTGGCTTGCGGACGATCGGCGCGTCGCCATCGATTCGACGCGCAGTGACGATCAGGCCCGGCTCATTGGCGCGCAAATCGGTGTCGAATTCCCAACCCTCGCGCCACCACCAGAATTTGTTGCGAGTGCCGCTCGGCGAGACGATGCCGCTCCAGATTCCATCCTCGGACAGCGACGTCCACAACGCCTTCGTGCCGAGCCAGAACCGGCCGGCCTCATTCGCAGAATGCGGCGCGGGCGGTACGAAGGCGGGGTAAGGCGGTTTCGTGACCGGGCAGGTGTCGGGCACCGGGTCAGCGGCGATGCTGGACTGCGAGAAAATGCATCCGAGAATCAAAGCGATGATGAAACGTCCGTTGCGCAAGGAGCTCACCCTGGTTCGAACGAGGCGGCGAGTTTACTCCCAGCGCTAACAGCCGCCGACTGTGGGAAGTACGGGCTAGCTCATTGCATCTCCGCACTCGCGCTGGCGCATCAGATGTGCCCGATGACGGAAGACGTGGCAATCAGTCATTGGAGGCACTCCGAACTCGAATGCCATGCGCATCGGCGCGCTCCGTTCCCGTCGCATCGATGTTGGAGATGGGCACCAACCCGCGAACCTCTCCGCTCCAGCCGCCATGTTGAACGCGAATGATCAGCAAGCCGGGATCACTGCCGAGTGAGGAATGTGGATCGCCGGACAGCGGATTCGGTCCGCGCGTGGAGGCGAAAATCCACTTGCGATCAGGCGAGCTCGCAAACAGATCCGGCGTCGGATCCTTGCTGAAGGACGAGACGAGGTCGACCGAAGCGACGTACGCACCCGTTCGACTGTCGAATACTTCGGCGACATTGCCGTCCCGATCGCCCACCCACACGAAGCGCTCATGCTTCGTCGTCGCCACACCGTGAGCGTCACGCTCCGGCGCCGGATCATCGAACAGCAACTGCGGCGTCGGGAAGTTCGGCGGATTGCGCCGTGAGTAGCCCTTCATCGGCAGCCGGTACAGCGAGAACTGATCGAGATTGGCCGGCGTGCCACCGCCACCATTGCCGTACACCCAGCCGCGGGCCTCGATGAAGCCACATCCGTTCGCCGGCACATGATCGCGGTCGTATTCGCCGACGATCGCCATCGGCGTCTTGCGCCAGTCCACGGCAAACAGGCCACCGCCCCTCAGACTGACGAACGCAGGGCCATTGTCGGACGCGACGAACGGGCAGATCGGCGCACTGTCCGGCCGCAGCAGCGCGGACTCGCATGGCAAGCCCGCAGGAGTGGTACAGCCCGCGAGGTCGAGCGTTGCAGCCGGCTCCTGTGCAAAGTGGTTGCGGTGATAGTTCGTGCGAATGCGCTCCAGCTTCTTGCCGTTCTGGTTCGCGACCAGGAGATAGCGATCGTCTCCAGTCGGCCAGGCGGCGTGCGCCTGGCGGGCTCCGCCATCGCCCGGCTCGGTCCGGAAGCACGCGAGCGGCACACGATTGCGAGCGTCGAAGATCACCACGTGCCCGCTCGTGACGAACGTGAGCACCGCGTGCGAGCTCGTCGAATTGAACACCAGCATGTGCGGGCGCACCGGGTTGGCGCCGGTCGCTGCGAGGCACAAGGCCGACGTTTCGGCACCCAAATTTATGACCTCTGTCGGAACAGCGGCCGACGGGTCCACTGTTGTCAGGTCGTCACCGTCAAATATGTGGAGTGAGCCGCCGTAGGTTGTGCCGTTGGTATTGGACTGATCGACGAGCCAGACTTCGAACTGCGGCCTGTCGTGCGCATAGGTCTGTGGCACGAAGAAGATGGTGAACAGCAGGCCGAGCAGCCGCGTAGTCGCAAGGTTCAAGAACTTCATGTTGGTCTTCTCCCGGCCACTGGGCCTCCGTTGTGAGGTTCGTGCACATGAGGCCACGGCGGTACCGGCGAGTCCTTCGCTCGCGCGCACGTTTTTCTTACGGTTTCACGATGCGCTGACTCGAACAGGGGCCAGGCTTCCTTGCTTCCTCGAAGCAATGCAGCAGGATTGGAACCGCGTGCCGTGAGGATCTCGAGCATGCTTCGCGGGCATTCCAAGGGACGAACATGAAGACCTCGAGCCGCACGGAATATCTGAGGCGCATTGATCGGGTCGTGGCGCGACTGTCATCCGCCATTGCGAACGAAGAGCCGCTGCCCTCGGTACCGGACCTGGCTCGCGATGCCCATCTGTCGGAATTTCATTTCATGCGTGTCTACCGGGCGCTCGCCGGCGAACCTCTGGGTGCCACCATTCAGCGGTTGAGGCTCTCGCAGGCCGTGCACCTGCTCACGCAAACCTCGGCGCCGATATCGACGATCGCCGGCCGCGTTGGCTTCGAAACGCCGCAGGCGTTCGCCCGGGCTTTTCGTCAGGTTCTGAACGTCTCGCCGAGCGAGGCTCGCGATCGAAGTCGACAGCTCGCGAAGATCGCAATTCCGATGCCGCCGCAGAACCCGACCGATTCTCCCGTCATTCGCGTTGAAGTAGTCGACCTCGAGCCTTTCCGTGCGATCGCACTGCGAAACCACGGCGACTATGCCGACCTCGACCAGGCATACGCGCGATTGTTCGCCTGGCTCGCGGATCGCGCGGCCGTTGAAACGGTTCGAGGTATCTGGGGGATGCCGCATCACGACCGCCGGGATACTCCCGTGGCTGAATGCACCTTCGACTGCTGCCTCGCCACGCCCGCGGCGCTCGACCCCGACGACGAGGTGACGGTCACGCAGCTGGCCGGGGGTCGGTACGCCAGCTGTCGCAGTACCGGTTCTTACGAGCTGCTCGATGACGTGCACGATCGACTGTTGCGCGAGGTCCTGCTGGTCCTGGAGTTGCCGCTGCGGGACGCGCCGATCCTGCACGAGTATCTCAACGATCCGGAAACCACTTCGGAGGCGCAGCTCGAAACCCGGGTCTACCTGCCCGTCGGGCAGCGCGAGGTCACGTGAGGACCAGGTCACGCATCGCGCTGATCGCGCTCCTGCTCGGCTCGTCCCTGATCGCGACCGATGCCGAAGCAGCCGAGACGATGACGCCCAATACACTGCGGCTGGCGCGCAATGAAAATCCGCCGCGCGCGACGATCGCCGACATGGCCTGGTTCGTCGGCACATGGCGCGGTTCGGGCCTGGGCGGGGACAGCGAGGAAATCTGGAGCGCGCCGCGGGGCGGCACGATGATGGGCATGTATCGGCGGATGGCGGCAGGCCGGCCTGTCTTCTACGAGTTTCTGACGCTCATCGAGGAACACGACAGCCTGGCGCTGCGCCTCAGACACTTCCACCCCGACCTGCGCGGCTGGGAGGAGCGCAACGAGTCGCAGCGGATGCCGCTCGTCGCGAAGCGCGATGGGCGCCTCTATTTCGACGGCCTCACGTTCGAGCCGGGCGCCGACGGCACGGTCACGATCTATCTTGCGGTGCAGTCCGGGACTGGCCCGATGCGCGAGGAGGTCTTCAGGTACGAAAAGCAACGGTGAGTGCCGAGCGCGGCTTCCTGTTCAATCAGCCGGGTACTTCGTGCTGAGCAGGGCAACGATCGCCTCCGTGCCCGTGATGAAGTGGCCCATGCGCAAGTTCTCATCCCGCGCGTGCTGATTGTTGTCCCCGTTCACGGTCGGCACCAGGACGAACGGCAGCTTCAAAGCGCCCACCAGCACGTCCGTTGGCACGGTGCCGCCCATCATCCTGATTCGCACGGGGTCCATGTCGGAGCTTCCCGGATGCATTGATTTCAGCGTCGTGTACACCCAGCGCCCGACCGGAGCATCCATCGGCATGCGCTGCGCTGCCTGCACCTCGCCGAGCTTGAACATGGCGAGCTTGTCGTATCGCGCGCGTTCATCATCCGTCGGTGGCGCATCGACCAGGTGATAACCCTGTTTCTGGATGTGCTGCCGCACCAGCTCGAACAGCTTTCTGCCGTCCGCTTCCGGCGTCGTTCTCATGTCGAGTTCCGCGACCGCTTCGCTCGGCACGATGTTGGCCGCGCGAGCACCCACTGCGGCCGAAGCCATGCCGCGCACGTTGAGCGATGGGTACTGGAGCGCTTCCTGATAATTCTGACCGACCGCTTCGGCCCGCGCGATTCCCACGCGCGCACGGATGGCCGCCTCGTCATCGCCGGTGGCTTTCAGAACTTCACGATCAGTCGCGGAGAGCGCGATGCCATCGTAGTAACCCGGTACGAGCACACGACCCTGATCGTCTTTCATCGACGCAAGCAGCGATGCCAGACGCATGGCCGGATTCGGCACGTAGTTGCCGAAGTGTCCGCTGTGCAGCGGCGCGCGCGGGCCGAACACGGTCAGAGCGGCCTGCGCGATGCCGCGATTTCCGAACGCGATCGTCCGGCGTCCGGAGGCATGTTCCGGCCCATCCAGCACTATGAGCGCATCGGCATTGAACAGCGCGCGATTGGCGGTGACGACTTCCGCGAGACTCGGTGAGCTGATTTCCTCTTCCGAATCCAGCAACACCTTCACGTTGATGGCCGGCGTGCGGCGTTGGGACTTCAACAAGTCGAACGCGGTCAGCAACATCATGATCGGCGCCTTGTCGTCCGACGACGAGCGTGCAAACACGCGCAGCTCGGGATCGAAGGGCTGCTGCGTGAGACGCGCCGTCTCCACTGGCATCCAATTGCCGTTGGCATCACGCGCCTTGACCACGGGCTCGAACGGACTCTTCTGGGCCCATTCCGCCGGCGTCACCGGTTGGCCATCGAAGTGGATGTAGAAAAGGATCGTGCGCGCGCCCCGGCGCTGCTTGCCGAAGGTGGCCAACACGAGCGGACGCTGCGCGGCGTTGTCGAGGAGGCGCACATCGAAGCCGCGCTTGCGAAAACTCTCCGCGAGAAAGGCTGCGTTGCGCTGCATGTCCGCGGGCTCGGCGGCGACATTCGGCAGGCGCAGCAGCTCGAGGAACTCCGGAAAATTCCTCTGCGCGGCGGTGATCGTGGCGGACTGGGATGCGCGCCGCCGCGCCACCGGCGCCATCGACACGCCCAGCGCGAGAAGCGGCAGAAACAATGATCGTGTACGCATGGGTGCGGACGTTACCGCAGTTTCCACTGCCGGTTCTCATCGAAGGCGCGGTTGAACTGGTCGAACTTCACCAGCCGTAACAGGAAATTCATCGCGGTTACCGCGACTTGGCCACGCAGGCTACGCTGGTTCAAGGTAGTTCGAGGCGACCGGGAAAGCGGTGTTGGAGCGTTGGATGTTAGGTCAAGTTACAGCGGAACTGCCGCACTTGGCGTGCAGTGCCATGATATAAACGAAGTCAGGCACGAAGAATAACAAGAACAATCTTCGCCTCTGCGGCACGGAAAGCGGCTGAGCGAGGGGAGAAGGCCGCGATGAGCTCCAGAACGATTGCTATCACGAGCAGGCGGCGACTCGTGCGCCGCGCTCCGACCTGGCCTGCGGCATGCATCGTGCTGGCTGCTTTGGCGCTGGGCGCATGTAGCGGCGGCTCTGATGGTGGGCGGGGTGATGATGAGCCCACGCCGATGACGACGATTACCGGGATCGCGTCCGACGATCCACTTTCTGGCGCGACTGTAGAAATCCGATCAACAACCGGGCAGTCATTGGGCACTGCGCAAACCGACTCCAACGGACGTTACTCAATTTCGATTCCGACGAGCGCTTTGCAAGGTGGCTACCAGGTCGTTGCGACAGGTGGCCAAATTGCCGGTGCGACGTTCACAGGCACGCTCCGGGCCGTGTACGCCCAGTCGGACGCAGCCAACGCGGCCAACGCAACGTTACTGACGTCGCTGATTTACAACCTTGCCGAGTTGGAACCCGCGGGAGACCTGACCGCGCGTCGCAATGTCGTGCTCGACAGATTGAGTGCGGCGGGACTATTCGCACGCGCAAGCTGGAATGCCGCGGAGCCTGCGAACGTGAACCTGCCGCAGATACGAGCTGAGATTGCAGAGCAGGGCTACTCCAGCGCATTGAGCAATTTGAGCGGATTGATGACCGCCGCCGCGTTGTCCGCGCCGGACATGGATCTTTTTGTCTACTTTCCAGCGGCCATGGGTGGCATCACCGGAATCACGTACGGCCAATCCACATTCGGTACGACGTTCAGACAGGTTTGCGGGCGATCCAATCAACACGGACGCGCCGCAGATCATGCGCACCGGGCTTGCAGGGTCGTCCTTGCAATTTGAACTGACGAGCGCGCCGGTCGGCATGACTGTCAACGCAACCACCGGCGCTCTGCACTTCAATGTGCCGGAGAACGCAATGACCGCGTTGCCGTTCACCCTTCGGGTAACGAGCGCCGTCGGAGCGCGAAGCTTCGCGGGATCGGTCAACACCATGTCGCCGACGGTGGTGGCCACCGCGCTGGCAACCGGCAATCAACAGACGATCTCGGATAGCACAGGACAATATTCCATCACGCTCGACGCGGGCCTCTCGCCGCCCGGAACGCGATTTTCAATCGTCATGGCAAATGATTCCCTGGGACGTCGCTCAATCGGAGTGAGAGTGGAGGGTCCTCTCAATGCTGCGGGCGGTGTGGCTGTGTCAGTGCCCCAAAACCAGTCGACGGTAGTTGCACAATGGGCGCCTGGGTCGTCACGGGCACGGATTGCAACAGTTTCAATTTCCGCGTTGCCGTCAGCCGAAGATCTCTGTGGCAAACAAGGCGAAAGCGATGTTGCCCATCTATGGTGGCGACGCGAAAGTGAGTACGCAAACTTTGGCAAGCCATATGGGCGCTTACCAGAGGAGAGTCAGTCTCTGTACCGTGTCGGGCGTGAGTATCTGGGCGGCGGGGTCCCTTCGAACGGGAGCAACGGTAGTCAACTCTCCTATCAAGATACCGACGCCGTGCTTTGTGCTGGGAGTCTCGCAGGCCTTCCATCCGACACAGAACCGGTCTTGTTCATCCACGGATTCACGCTGGAAGCGTTGGGTCCGCTTGGAGCCGCGCCAAATGGGACCTCAAATGCTACGTTTGGCAACCTGTTGCACTTGCTGAACGAACCGGCCGAGACCAGTCCGGTACTTGTCGGCCGAAGACTCAAGCCCTTCTTGTTTCGTTGGCGAACTAACCAGAGATTCGAAGACGCTGCACGTGCATTAAGGCAGGCGGTGGAGTTGATCAAGAGTAGAACGGGACGAGACGTTCACATCATTGCTCATTCATTTGGCGGTGTCCTGACACGAGTGTATCTCCAGGGTCTGGCGACTGGTGAGCCCGGCTATGACACGCCTGTGGCGTCGGTTACCTCGTTCGGTGCGCCATATTCAGGAATCTTCCCGGATTCCAGCGGCACCGGGTTTCCATGGGGATTGACAGGAATGGCGGTCTTTTCAGCGGTGGCGGCGCTTCGGCCACGAGTGGCGGCAGACTTGATATCGGTTGCCGCCAACTGTCGTGCTTTCAGTTGGGCGACCCACTTGAAGTCGACCCGATCTTCAATGCTGGACCCGCCGGAGCAGCACGATCGGCGGGTCGATTGCCCAAGCCCTGCACGTTGGCGGAAGCCCACAGTTTGTGCGAAAGAATGGCTTTCCATTTCATTCGTACATCGGTCTCAGAACGTTCAATGTAAGTAGAACTTTCTCAACTGGTGATGGGCTGATTTCCTTCATGGGGCAGCGCTTCATCAAGGACGACCAATATCAGCAGCCTCTTCGGATTTCGGTTGATCTGGGAGGCGCCTCAGTTTCCGAATACGCCCTTGGCGTTACGCCGATCCCACGCTTACGACTGCCGCGCATTTTGGTGGCACTGTTCCTGACGATTTTCCTGGCTATGGACACACGTCGATTCACCTGAAAAACCGCGATCAAGATCCGCTCGACAGTAGCGCTGAGCGAACGGAAGTTGACGCCGAATGTGAATCGTCTTGCGCGGGCAATGAGAGTGTTGCGGCAATTCTCAACACGATCTCCGTTGCCGTCAGTCGCCGCAGCGGAAACTACACGATTGGGGGTGCGGTAACTGGCCTGGCTACCAACACGGCCCTTATCTTGCAAAAGAACGGCACTGACGCGCTAACAATTACCGGTAATGGCGCGTTTACCTTCCCAATTGACTTGGCCAATGGCGCAGCCTATTCCGTAAGCGCTCAGTCCCAGCCTGCCGGTCAAATTTGTTCGATCGTTGGTGGCTCGGGTACGGTGAGCGCCGCAAACGTAACCAGCATCGTGGTCGCCTGCAGACTCCTCGGTCCTGCCGTCTACACGGCGGGCGGCACCATCACGGGCCTCACCGGCGGCGGCTTGGTGTTGCAAATCAATGGCGGTAACGGATTGGTCATTGCCGCGAACGGGGCCTTCACGTTTCCAATCGAATATTCCGCTGGCGCGCAGTACAGCGTCAGGATTCAGACCGTGCCCTCGGGGCATTCTTGTTCCGTTGCAAGTGGGATCGGGGCGGTTGGTCGTACGGACGTCACCAACATTAGAGTCAGCTGCGTACCGGGAGTCGCGCTCAACTTCACGATGCGCGCCGATCACCGGCCTGACAGGTAACGGTCTGGTGCTGCAGAACAATGTCGGTGAGCTCAGTCCGATTGGTGTCAACGTGGTGCTTTCACGTTCTTGACTCCATTCGCCATTGGCGCCGCCTACGGCATCACGGTGCACACGCAGCCCGGTGGACAAGATCTGTGTGAATCACCGATGGAAACGGTCACGATGGGCGCTGCTGCGTTACAAACGTTGTAGTCGCTTGTACGACCGTAGAGATCGCGCCGCTGACGCTTTCCTCGCCGAAATCCGGCCAACGGGGCTACCGACGTGGCCCGCACGCTCGCGCTGGTTCTAACGTTCTCTGCAACCTTGAACGCATCGACGGTCACCGCCAGCGATGTGACGTTGCAAAGCCCGGCAGGTACTCAGGCCGTCGACCTGATCGTTAGCGGAGACACGCTGAGCGGTAGACGCCTGCCGCCAAGCTGCTTGCCCATGACCAACTACACGCTGACCGTCGGTGCAGGTTACGTGGCAGCAATGGCGAGCAGTTGGCGAGCGCAGTGACGACAAGCTTCAAGACACGGGATAGGGGCTGGCGAGGGCGAGAGCTACTTGCCACAAACTCTGCCGGCGAGACGTGTACCGCCCGAACTACAGTCTCGATGCGAGTGGCAATGCGCTCGCCGTATGGCAGCAGTCCGACGGAGTTCGTGACAACGTCTGGTCGAGTTCGCAAGCTGCCGGCGGAACCTGGAGCGCACCCGTGTTGATCGAAGCTGATGACACGGGCAACGCGCTCCAGCGCCGCGCTTGCGATGGACGCTAATGGCAATGCTACTGCGGTGTGGCAGCAGTTCGATGGCACCCGCTTCAACGTCTGGTCGAATCGCTACTCGGCCAATGGCGGCTGGGGCACGCCAGTACTGATTGAGAGCGGTCCTGGTGACGTGTACTTCGTCCAAATCGCAATGAACTCGAGTGGCAACGCCATTGCGGTTTGGGAGCAGTCTGCATGGATCGATTTCCAGCATCTGGTCAAATCGTTATTCGGCTGACATCAGTTGGGGACTGCTCTACGCCTGGAGACGGATGATTCGACGTCTGCGACAGCGCCAAGCGTCTTTGTCGGCGGCAGAATGAGCAACGCACTGGCTGTGTGGAGGCACGGTTCTCCCGGCACTTTGCAGACCGTCTCTCGATCGCTACACGTCACGTGCTGGTTGGGGTGCGGCGGCCGCGATCGAGAACGAAGGCTTGGGCTATGTAGGGAACCGCAGATCGCCATGGACGCGAGCGGCAATGCCATTGCCGTCTGGGAAAAAGAGGAGGGCGACGGAAATCGGGCCTATAGCGTCTGGGCAAACCGATACAGACCCAATGTCGGGTGGCGCACGGCAGTGCGGCTTGAGTCCGGCGCTGGAAGTGCCGCGTTCTCTCAAATTGCTATGAACGCTGCCGGCAACGCCGTCGCAGTGTGGAGCGATTCGACGGAGCCTTCTACAGTATCTGGTCAAACCGCTATGCACCGAACGTCGGGTGGGGCGCCGCCGCGTTGGCCGAGCCCCACAACGCGGGCCATGCGGATGTACCGCAGGTCGTCATTGATGCGAGTGCCAATGTGTTGGCGGTGTGGCAGCAGTCCGACGGGATGCGAACAGGCATCTTCGCAGGAGGGTACGTCGCGAACGACGCTTGGGGTGAAGGTGTGCCGCTCGATACTGAAAACGTCGGCAACGCGTCCTTGCCGAAGATCGCAATCAACGCCAGAGGGGATGCAATTGCAGTTTGGGTTCGCTTTGACGGCGCGACCTACCGCATCTACTCGGAACGTTTTGAATGATTGAGGCGCACTGAACAGCGACGCGGCCTCGAGCTCCGGCGGATTCGGTCAGGCCATGAAGCGGCGCAGGATGGAATTGAACGCCTCTGGCTGCTCGAGCATCGTCAGGTGCGAGCAGCCCGGCATCACCTCGAGCTTCGAACCCTTGATTCCCTTGCGGATGTCCTCGGCGCAATCCAGCGTGATCTCGTCGAACTCACCCGTGGTGATGAGCGTCGGCACCTTGATCCGGCCGAGATCCGCGCGGCGCTCCCAGTCCTTGATGTTGCCGACGATGGTGAACTCGTTGGGCCCGTTCATGATCCGGTAGGCCGGCGACTTCACGAGATTGCCAACCGTTTCCCCGAACTCGGGTGCCTTTGGTTCGCCGCGGTACAGGTGCTGGTCGTAGAAGAGGCCGACGAATTGCTGATACTCGGGTGATTCCTGTTTGCCCTCGGCCTCGAGCGCCCTCACTTTCGCACCGGCGCCATCGGGCAGCGCGTCGAGCAGCCGCCTCATGCCGGCGACCGCTTGCGGAATGCTCGCGAGCGCGCCGGACAGGATCAGCTTCTCGATGCCCCTGCGGCGTCCGGTCACCATGTATTCGATGGCCAGCATCGCGCCCCACGAGCTGCCCGAACAGGACGACGCGGTCGAGACCGAGCGCAGCGCGCACGGCGTCGACCTCCGCGACGAAGCGCGGGAATTGATAAAGCGATTCATCCTCGGGCGCGTCCGACAGGCCGCAGCCGAGCTGGTCGTAGAAGATGACCGGGCGGCCATCGGCGAGCGCGCGCATCGGCAGCAGATAGTTGTGGCCGGCGCCGGGTCCGCCATGCAGCAGCAGCAGAGGGGTTCCGGGGCCGGAGCCGATGCGTCGCCACCAGACCTGCCCGCCGGGCACGGCGATCTTTCCGGTCTCGTCGGCTGCGAAAACGCTGCGGGCAAACGGAATGGCAGCCAGGGTCGCCAGGACTTCGCGGCGCGTGGGACTCATCGCGGCTCTCCCCACCTCGTGAGAGCCGAAATCATACGCCCGCTCAGCCCTTGAAGCCCTTCGCCACGATGTAGACCTCGCGCGATTCCGCGCGCGACGCGGAGGGCTTGCGAGTCAGCACCTTGTCGAACGAGGTGCGCAGTTCCTTCAGGTACAAATCCGACCCGGAGCCCTGGAACATCTTGGCGACGAAGTTGGCGCCGGGCTTCAGCGTCTTGCGCACGGTATCGAGCGCGAGCTCGAGGAAATACATCGACGATGCCTGGTCGGCCGAGTCGATTCCCGTGATGTTGGGTGCGATGTCGGAGACGATCAGGTCGAACTTCGAGCCGCCGAGGGACTCGATCAGGCGCGTGACCACGGCCTCATCGGTGAAATCGCCCTGGATGAAGTCGACGTTCTTGATCGGATCCATGGGCAGGATGTCGGTGGCGAGCACGCGTCCCTTGGCGCCGACCAGTTTCGCGGCGACCTGCGACCAGCCGCCGGGCGCGGACCCGAGGTCCAGCAGGAACATGCCGGGCTTGATCAGCCGGTCTTTCTCATTGAGCTCGATGAGCTTGTACGCGGAGCGCGACCGGTAACCTTCGAGCTGCGCCTTCTTGACGAAGGGATCGTTGACGTGACGCCGCAGCCATTCGCTGCTGCTCTTGGTTCGGGCCATAATGCGCCGCATTCTACCTTTGCCGGGTCGACCGGCCAGGAAACCGTGGTGTTGCGCATCACTGAGCTGCCGCTGCCGCTCGACTACACGCCCGAGCTGCTGCGTCAGGCCATCGTCAGACGCCTGAAGATCCGCGACGCGGATCTGCGCGAATTCACCCTCTTCAAGCGCAGCTACGACGCGCGCAAGAAGAACACCGCGATCCATTTCGTCTGCGTCGTCGACGTGACGGTCGAGGATGAAGCGAAGGTGCTGGCGCGTCTTGGCCGCGACCGGCCCCATGATCGGCAGGTCAGCGTCGCTCCCGACACCTCGTATCACCCGGTGGCCAGCGCGCCGGCCACTCTCGTCGATCGTCCGCTCGTCATCGGCTTCGGGCCCGCGGGTTTGTTTGCCGCGCTGCTGCTCGCGCAGATGGGATTCAAGCCCATCGTGCTCGAGCGCGGACGCGACGTGCGACGGCGCACGCAGGACACCTGGGGACTGTGGCGCAAGAAGATCCTCATGCCCGAATCCAACGTGCAGTTCGGCGAGGGCGGGGCGGGCCTGTTCTCCGACGGCAAGCTCTACAGCCAGATCAAGGATCCGAAGTTCTACGGCCGCAAGGTGATGCACGAATTCGTGCGCGCGGGTGCGCCGCCGGAAATCCTCTACGTCAGCAAGCCGCACATCGGCACCTTTCGCCTCACGGGCATCGTCGAGAAGATGCGCGCGGAGATCATCGAACTGGGCGGGGAGGTGCGGTTCGAGAGCAAGGTCACCGATCTGCTCATCGAGCATGGCCAGGTCGAAGGCGCGCTGCTCGAAAGCGGCGAAACACTGCGCAGCCGGCACGTCGTGCTCGCGCTGGGCCACAGCTCGCGCGACACGCTGCGCATGCTCGAACGCCGCGGCGTCTTCCTCGAGGCGAAACCCTTCGCGATCGGTTTCCGCATCGAACATCCGCAGTCGCTGATCGACCGCGCGCGGCTTCGGCCGTTTCGCCGGACACCCCGAGCTCGGCGCCGCCGACTACAAGATCGTGCATCACGCGAGCAACGGCCGCTCGGTGTACAGCTTCTGCATGTGCCCGGGCGGCACCGTGGTCGCGGCCACCTCCGAGCCCGGGCGCGTGGTCACGAACGGCATGAGCCAGTACTCGCGCAACGAGCGCAATGCGAACGCGGGCATCGTCGTGGGCATCGATCCGGAAAAGGATTTTCCCGGCGGGCCGCTGGCGGGCGTGGCCTTGCAGGAGGCGCTGGAGTCGAAGGCCTTCGAGCTCGGCGGCTCGCGACTACTGCGCGCCGGGCCAGCTGGTCGGCGACTTCGTGCGCGGCACGCCGTCGACGCAGCTGGGCGAGGTCGAGCCCTCGTACCAGCCGGGCGTCAAGCTCGGCGACCTCGCGCCTGCGCTTGCCGGCCTACGCCATCGACGCGATCCGCGAAGCGCTGCCGGTGTTCGGCCGGCAGATCCAGGGTTTCGATCGCGACGACGCGGTGCTCACCGGCGTGGAGACCCGCACCTCGTCGCCGGTGCGCATCACGCGCGATGCCGAATCGCTGCAGAGTCTCAACGTGCGCGGTCTGTATCCTTGCGGTGAAGGCGCGGGATACGCCGGCGGAATCCTGTCCGCGGGCGTGGATGGCATCAAGGTGGCCGAGGCGCTCGCGCGGGCGATGACATGAAACACGACGACATCAAGAAGCTGCACCAGAAGAAGTTTCGCGAGGAGCTCGGGCACTTCGTCATCGAGGGCGAGCACCTGGTGCAGGAGCTCGAGAAGGCGGCGGCTCACGACGCGCGGCTGCGCCGCAGCGAGATCTACGTGACGCGCGACTACGCGCACTGGTCGAGCAAGCTGCCGATGCACGTCATCAAGTCCAGGGAGATGGCGCAGATCAGTGAAACGCGTTCGCCGCAGGGCATCGCGGCGGTCGTGCCGCTGCTGGGAGCCGGGCGCCGCGCGTGCCGGTGAGCGCGCGGTCTATCTGCACGAGATCCAGGATCCCGGCAACTTCGGCACCATCCTGCGCACGCTGGCCTGGTTCGGGAATTTCCGCTGCCTGACCAGTCCCGACAGCGTGGACCTGCACAACGGCAAGGTCGTGCGCGCCAGCATGGGCGCGATCTTTCATGTGTCGGTGGAGCCCGGTATCCCGCTGGAGGCGTTGCCGGATCGCTTCGCGCGCATCGCAGCGCTGGATCTCGGCGGCGAGCCGGTGACCGCGAGGTCGTTCCGGGAATTCGATTGCTACGTTTTCGGCAACGAGGCGCGTGGCCTGCCGCGTGAACAGCTGGGCGCGTTGGGCGCGAAGGCGTTCACCATTCCGGGGACGGGCGCGATCGAGTCGCTGAACGTGGCGGCAACCGTGAACATCTGCCTGTACGAGCTCAACCGCGTCGATTGAGCCGGCTGCGGCGCAGCCACGTCGCGCGATCCCGACAGGCCGGGGCCGGACGACCCGGCTCCGCGGGCCGGAATTTTCCCGGCTGGACGGCAACTTTTACAACGCGAAGCAAGTTTGTTAGCCGGCGACACTCCTTTCGCGCCGATCGTCGCCGATCGCAGACGTCGGTGTTCCCTCGCAGTTTCACGAGACCCGCTAACAAGCACCGGCGCCGGGCGGCATGATGGGTCCGTTCGGGCAACGCCCGGCAACCAGTCAAGGCGCGCTAGTCCGCGCGGACGGGCCAAGGATGGCTCGCCCGCGCGGTTCTTTTGTCTTTCAGAACAGTTTCTTGAGAAACGTGCGGACGTCGCGGACTTCCGGCTCGCACACCGAGTGCGGCATCGGATACGCGTGCCACTCGACCGTGTATCCCGACGGCTTCGAGCAGGCGCCGCGAATCGTCGCCCAGCGGGTAGGGCACCACGGGATCCTGCGTGCCATGCGCCATGAAGATGGCGTGGCCTGGTTGGCGGGATGCGCGCCGTCCGCCAGCTCGCGCGCCAGCGGTAGATAGCAGGAGAGGGCGATGACGCCGGCGAGTTTCTCCGGATGCCGCGTACCGATATGCAGCGCCATGGCGCCGCCCTGCGAGAACCCGGCGATGCGCGATGCGCGCCGTCGGGAATGCCGCGCTCGTTCTCGGTCTTGATCAGCGCGCCGATTGCCGGCGGCCGACGCCTTGATGCCCTCGAAGTCTTCGGCCGAGCGCCGATCGATGCCGATGATGTCGTACCAGGCGCGCATCTGGTAACCGTTGTTGATGGTCACCGGGCGCACCGGCGCGTGCGGGAAACACGAAGCGCAAGGACGGCATTCCGCTCGTCGAGCAGCTCGGGCACCAGCGGCTCGAAATCGTGGCCGTCGGCGCCGAGGCCGTGCATCCAGATGATCGAGAAGGTGGGGTTGGGTCCTGTTTCGACGGTGACGGTTTCGAGTGCCTTCAATCCCAACTCCTCACGACATCGACGGTCTCCGAGATGTTCGACGCCGTGAGGTCGGCGGCCCACATCAGCTGGTCGACGAGCTCCTGAACGCCCGGGAAGAAGGTGATACGCGAGCCAGAAGAACAGCGCGGTGAACCCGATCCAGATGAGGCCGTGCAGCGCGCCCCAGCCCGGGATGATAGCCCGCGGCCTGGTGGCCGCCGTGGCGAACCATCTTGAGCGGCGTCGAGATCGCAAAGTAGATCCGAACAGCACGAGGATGCCGACCCACAGCGGCATGCCGTGCGGCAGGCGCCAGCCGAAGACGAGTGTGTCGCGTGATCAGCGATCATCATCGCGAGGATCCAGCCGACGAACAGCGACCGCGCCGATGATGGCGGCGATCGGCAGGAACACCGCCATGATGCCGCGCGCGGCGGGGCACATCTGCGGGGCAACGTTCGCGGTGGTCTCCTCACCTGCTCGTTCATCTGCTTGCACTGACGATTCCAGTGCCGCTGCTGGCGGCGCCATTCGCGGCGCCAGCGGTGATCGGACTCGTCAAAGTTTTTTTTTGCGCGACTGATGATGTCTTCGGTATTGAAGGGCACGCCGAACGCCGCGGCGCGATCTTCGGCGGTTTCCGCGTAGGGCACGATGATGGCCAACGCGATGTAGACGAAGAACAGCGTCACGCCGGTGAACAGCGTGAGCAGCCACCAAGACGATGCGCACCCAGGTCACGTCGAAGCCCATGTAGGCGGCGATGCCGTTGCACACGCCGGCTCCACATCGCGCCTTCGCGAATCTTGAACAGGCGCTTGCGCGGCGCGGGCCTTCGACCGGGGCGGCAGCCGCGCCGGGCTCGGCGTTGGCTTCGCGCGGTCGTCGCTCGCCGTCTTTTCTTCGGCGGATTCCACCGGGCCCATCTCCGCGATGATGCGTTCCGACCTCGGCTGGTCGTTCACGACCGTCTTGTGGGGACTGAGCAGTCGCGCGGCATTTTTCGCCGATCGCCTGCTCGAGATCGGCCATGACTTCGGCGCGATCCGGGCTGTCCTTGAGGCGCGATTCGGCGCGCTCCAGGTAGTTGCGGAGCTGGTCGTAGCCCGGCTCTTCGAGCTGATAGGAGATGCCGTTGAGGCTGATGCTGACCACTTTTTGCATGGCTTAATTCCCAAATTCGGCGAGAGTGCGGTTCAAGTCTTTCCAGTAATCATTGAGCGTCGACAGCTGCGTGCGGCCCTTCTGCGTGAGCTTGTAGTACTTGCGGGGCGGGCCCGCTTCGGACTCCTGCCACTCATAGTCCACCAGCTCTTCGCGGCGCAGCTTGCTCAGGAGGGGATACAAGGTCCCTTCCTGGGTCGCGAATTCCGTGGGCCCCAGCAACTTGAGCATGTCGGCGACATAGACCTTGTCCCCGGCCACGATCTTGAGGATCACGAATTCGAGCAAGCCCTTGCGGATCGGCGCGAGTTTTTCACTGATGTTCATGGGTTCAGACAGCTACCTTGGGTGCGCAAGGTACTTGAGTGAGCCATGGCCGTCAAGAGCCTCGTGAAAGGGCTGTACACCGTGGGTCTCTGCCGTACAATCCGCGCCCTCGATGGGGTAGGGGCGGAGTTGGCCCGCGAGTGACCCGAGCGAAGTTGAAGGCCCCGATGGGGCTTTTGTTTTTTTGGACCGGCGTTATTTATCTGCGCCGGGTGTTTTGGGAGGGCCTTTGGGGCCCTTTTTTGTTGGAGGGTGGATGGATACGGCACTGCATGACCGTCTCATCGCCCAACTTGAGCCGGTTTTGAAGGATGTCGGGTACGAGCTCGTTGAAGTCGAGTTCGTGCCGGGGCCAGGCGGCGGCACATTGCGCATTTATATCGATCAGCCCGGAAGGCATCGATCGTCGATGACTGCGGCGAGTGGCGAGCCACGCTGTGTCGGAATTGCTCGATGCCGACGATCCGTTTCCGGGCGCGTATTCGCTCGAGGTGTCGTCGCCCGGGCTGGACCGGGTGCTGCGCACGCCCGCGCATTTCGAGCGCTTCGTGGGCGAGCGCGTGAAGGTGGAGCTGAAGGTGCCGCGCGACGGGCGCAAGCGTTACACGGGCATGCTGCGCCGGTACGGACGGCGAGAGCATCGAGATGGAAGTGGACAATTTCTCCGTGAGCATAAAGCTCGCCGAAATAGGCAAGGCGCGGCTGGCCCCGTGTAACGAGGATGGGTAGGTAGAGAGACCATGAACAAGGAAATCCTGATGGTGGTCGATGCCGTCTCCAACGAGAAGGGCGTCGACAAGGAAGTGATCTTCGAAGCGCTCGAGGCGGCGCTGGCCTCGGCCACCCGCAAGAAACACGGCGAAGAATGGGACGTGCGCGTCGCCATCGACCGCAAGAGCGGCGACTACGACACCTTCCGCCGCTGGAAAGTGTTCGCCGACGATTCCACGCGAGCTCGAAGTGCCCGAGCGCGAGCTGCGCCTCGAAGACGCGCGCGACATCGACACGGCCATCGAAGCCGGGCGGCTTCGTCGAGGAGCCGATGGAATCCGTGGCCTTCGGCCGCATCGCCGCCCAGCAGGCCAAGCAGGTCATCGTGCAGAAAGTGCGCGAGGCCGAGCGCGCGCAGGTGGTCGATGCCTACAAGGATCGCGTCGGCACGCTCGTGCAGCGGCGTGGTCAAGCGCGTCGACCGCAACGGCATCTACGTGGACCTCGGCAGCAACGCCGAAGGCTTCGTGCCGCGCACGGACATGATCCCGCGCGAGCAGGCGAAGCCGCAGGACCGCATCAAGGCGTTCCTGAAGGAAGTGCGCTCGGAGCCGCGCGGCCCGCAGCTGTTCCTCACGCGCACGGCGCCGGAATTCCTCATCGAGCTCTTCAAGCTCGAAGTGCCGGAAGTGGGCCAGGGCCTCATCCAGATCCTGGGCGCCGCGCGCGATGCGGGCGTGCGCGCCAAGATCGCCGTGCGGAGCAACGATCCGCGCATCGATCCGGTCGGCGCGTGCGTCGGCATGCGCGGCTCGCGCGTGCAGGCGGTCTCCAACGAGATCGCCGGCGAGCGCGTGGACATCATTCCGCACGACGAGAATCCGGCGCAGTTCGTCATCAACGCGATGTCGCCGGCCGAAGTGCTGTCGATCGTGGTCGACGAAGACTCGCACAGCATGGATATCGCGGTCGCCGAGGACAAGCTGTCGCAGGCCATCGGCCGCGGCGGCCAGAACATCCGCCTCGCGAGCCAGCTCACGGGCTGGGACCTGAACGTGATGACCGAGTCCGACGCCGAAGCCGAAGAGCGAGACCGAGGCCAAGGAGCTGGTGCAGAACTTCATGAAGCAGCTCGACGTCGACGAGGACGTCGCGACGATCCTGGCGCAGGAAGGCTTCTCGACCATCGAGGAGATCGCCTACGTGCCGCAGTCCGAGCTGACATCATCGAGGAGTTCGACGAGGACATCGTCAAGGAGCTGCGCAACCGCGCGCGCGACGTGCTGCTGACGCAGGCCATCGCGAGCGAGGAGACGCTGGATCAGGCGATGCCGGCCGACGACCTGCTGCTGCTCGAGGGCATGAGCCCGGATCTCGCGCTGGCGCTGGCGCGTCGCGGCGTGCGCACGCGCGAGGAGCTGGCCGAGCAGGCGGTCGACGACATCTCGGATATCGAAGGGCTTGGCGTCCGAAGAGGCCGGCAAGCTCATCATGAAGGCGCGCGAGCATCTGGTTCGAAGCCGGGCGCGCCGAGGAGAATTTATGGCCGAAGTCACCGTTTCCCAATTCGCCGAAGTCCTGAAAGTGCCCGTCGACCGGCTGCTCGTGCAGCTCGATCAGGCGGGCATCAAGGTCGACGGCCCCAGGCGCTCGCATCAGCGACGACGCGAAGCTGGAGCTGCTCACGCACCTGCGCCGCAGCCACGGCAGCGAGCAGAAGACGAGGGCAGCGCGCCGCGCAAGATCACGCTGCGCCGCAAGACGCAGAGCGAGCTGAAGCTCGCGAGCGCGCAGGGCCGCGCGCGCACGGTGAACGTCGAAGTGCGCCAGAAGAGGACCTACATCAAGCGCGACGTGCTCGAGGAGCAGGCACGCCAGCAGCAGGACGAGGTCGACGCGAAGCGCCGCGAGACCGAAGCCGCCGAAGCGCGCCGAGACGCGAGCGCCTGGAAGCCGAGCGCCGCGAGCAGCGAGCGCATGGAGGCGGAGAACCGCCGCCGCATCGAAGACGAAGCGAATCGCAAGAAGAAGCAGGCCGAAGACGCGCGCCGCCAGGCAGGAAGCAGCGCGCGCGCGAGCAGGAAACGCGAGGCGCAGCGCCGCGCCGCCGCGCGAAGCGGCGCGCCGCGCAGGCGCCGGCCCGGACGCGCGCCGAGCGGCCACGCGCCGGAGAAGGCGCCGCGCCGCCGAGCGCCGTCGCCGATGCCGAACGCAAGCGACACGCGTTACGGCCGGCAGGAACTGCACGTCGCCGGCGACGTCAGCTCGCGCTACAAGAAAAAGAAGCGCGTCAAGGAACGCACGGCACCGGGCGGCGTGAGCGTCGAGGCGCGGCACGGCTTCGAGATGCCGACCGCGCCGGTCGTGCGCGAAGTCGCCATCGGCGAGACCATCACGGTCGCGAGCTCGCGCAGAAGATGGCCGTGAAGGCCACCGAAGTCATCAAGGTGCTGATGAACATGGGCGTCATGGCCACGATCAACCAGCCCATCGATCACGACACCGCGATGCTCGTCGTCGAGGAGATGGGCCACACCGCCAAGGTGCTCGAAGGGAGACCAGCTCGAAGTGGATCTGCAGGGCGCAGCGGCTGCCGGAGACCGAGACGCCGCGTCCGCCGGTCGTCACCGTCATGGGCCACGTCGATCACGGCAAGACTTCGCTGCTCGACTACATCCGCAGCACCAAAGTGGCCGCGGGCGAGGCGGGCGGCATCACGCAGCACATCGGCGCGTATCACGTGGAAACGCCGAAGGGCATGGTCACGTTCCTCGATACGCCCGGGCCACGCGGCGTTCACGGCCATGCGTGCGCGCGGCGCGAAGGCGACGGACGTCGTGGTGCTCGTGGTGGCGGCGGATGACGGCGTCATGCCGCAGACCATCGAAGCCATTCAGCACGCGAAGGCGGCGGGCGTGCCGATCGTCGTCGCGGTCAACAAGATCGACAAGAGCGATGCGGATCCGGATCGCGTGCGCACCGAGCTGTCCAAGCACGAAGTCATCCCCGAAGAGTGGGGCGGCACAGAACATGTTCGTGCACGTGTCGGCGCGCACCGGCGCAGGGCATCGATCAGTTGCTCGAAGCCATCCTGCTGCAGGCGGAAGTGCTCGAGCTCACGGCGCCGCGCCGATGGCCTCGCCTCCGGCATCGTCATCGAGTCCAGCATCGAGAAGGGCCGCGGCGCCGTGGCCACGGTGCTCGTGAAGAAGGGCACGCTGAAGCTCGGCGATCCGATCATCGCGGGCAACGAGTTCGGCCGCGTGCGCGCCATGTTCGACGAGAACGGCAAGCCGGTGCAGGAAGCGCGCGCCGTCGATGCCCGTGCGTGGTGCTGGGCCTGTCAGGGCGCGCCGAACGCGGGCGACGAATTCCTCGCGGTGGAAAGCGAGCGCAAGGCGCGCGAAGTCGCGCTGTATCGCCAGGGCAAGTTCCGCGACGTGAAGCTCGCGAAGCAGGCCTCGAAGATGCGGAGGACGTCGTTCGCGCAGATGGAAGAGCAGAAGGCCGGCATCATCGCCGTCCTGCTCAAGACCGACGTGCAGGGCAGCGCCGAAGCGCTGCGCGATGCGCTGAACAAGCTTTCCACCGAAGAAGTGCAGGTGAAGATCATCGCCAGCGGCGTCGGCGGCATCACCGATCTCCGACGTGCAGCTCGCCGCGGCCTCGAAGGCGCGCATCATCGGCTTCAACGTGCGCGCCGATGCGCGCGCGCGCGCGATGCCGTGAAGGACACCGGCGTCGAGGTCCGCTACTACAGCATCATTTACGAAGCCATCGACGACGTGAAGCAGCTGATGACGCGGCCTGCTGCAGCCGGAGATCAAGGAAACAGATCCTCGGCACCGCGCAGGTGCGCGAAGTGTTCCGCTCCAGCAAGTTCGGCGTGGTGGCCGGCTGCCTGGTCACCGAAGGCGTGGTCAAGCGCAACAACCCGATCCGCGTGCTGCGCGACAACGTGGTCATCTTCGAAGGCGCGCTCGAATCGCTGCGCCGCTTCAAGGACGACGTCGGCGAAGTGCGCGCCGGCACCGAGTGCGGCATCGGCGTGAAGAACTACCAGGACGTGCGCGTCGGCGACCAGATCGAGTGCTTCTCGCGCGTCGAGGTGGCCCGCACGCTCCAGTGATGCGCGGATTCGCATGAGTGCAAAGTCCCAACGACTCGGCGCGCATCGAAGGCGAGATGCAGCGCGTGCTGTCGACGCTGGTGTCGCGCGAGGTGCAGCGACCCGCGCGTCGGCAACGTCACGATCACCGCGGTGAACGTCGCGCCGGACATGTCGCACGGCGCGCATCTTCTTCGTGCCGTTCGGCGTCAAGCACACGCCCGAGGAAGTGCGGCGAGGGCCTCGACGCGCGCCGCGCGGCTTCCTGCGCGGCGAGGTCGGGCGCGCGCTGCGCTGCGGCATGCGCCGCAAGCTCGAGTTCGTCTTCGACGAGCAGATCGAGAACGCCGACAAGCTCACGCGCCTCATCGACGGCGCCGTGAAGTCGCGATCAGCCGACCGAGACTGACGTCGAGGCGGCATGCCGAACGGCATCCTCCTGCTCGACAAGCCGCTCGGGCTGTCGTCGAACGGCGCGCTGCAGCGCGTGCGCAAGGCCTCGGGCGCGCGCAAGGCCGGCCACGTCGGCAGCCTCGATCCGCTGGCCACCGGCATGCTGCCGATCTGCCTCGGCGAGGCCACCAAGGTCGTCGCGCGAGATCGATCCGGCGCGCAAGCGCTACGGTTCACCGTCGCGCTCGGCGCGCGCACCGACACGGGCGACGCCGAAGGCGCGGTGGTCGAGACGCTGCCGGTCCCGGCGCTCGATGCGCCGGCGCTCGAGTCGGTGCTGCGCGGCTTTCGCGGCACGCAGCAGCAGGTGCCGCCGATGTATTCGGCGCTCAAGCGCGACGGCCGGCCGCTGTACGAGCTCGCGCGCGCAGGGCATCGAGGTCGAGCGCGCGGCGCGCGACATCGAGATCTGTCGAGCTGCGACGCTGCGTCGGCATCGACGCGCGCGACGCGCTGCGATCTGGACTGCGAGTGCGCCAAGGGCACCTACATCCGCGTGCTCGGCGAGGACATCGCCCGCGCGCTCGGGACCTGCGGGCATCTGACACGCGCTGCGGCGGCTGTGGGTCGAGCCGTTCGAGGCGATGCCGATGGTGACGCTCGACGCCGTGCGCTCGAGGCGCCGAGCGCGGCGGGCTCTGCTGCGCGCCGGATGCCGCGCTGCAGGCGCTGCCCCATCTGCCGGCGGTCAGCTGAGCGCGCAGGTCGCCGCGCGCGTGCGGCACGGCCAGGCGGTGCGCTGCGCGACCGAGCCACGGTCGCGCCGGGCGCGGGTGCGGCTCTACGACCCGGAGGGCGGGTTCCTGGGATCGGCGAGGCCGATGCCGGACGGCCGGTGCAGCCGCGGCGGCTGTTCGCTGCCGGACGCACCGTAAACCTAGTGCTTTGAGTGGACCTTTTCGGGTAGAATCGCGCGCCTTGTAAAAGGGCAATTAAGTCAAGCTTTGAGGAATCAATCTGGCAATGGCTTTCGCCACTGAAAAGAAGGGCGGAGTCGTCGCGCAGTACCGCCGCGGCCGCCAAGGACACCGGTTCGCCCGAAGTCCAGATCGCGCTGCTCTCCGAGCGCATCAACGGCCTCGGCGAGCACTTCACGCGCGCACAAGCGCGACCACGCCTCGCGTCGCGGGCTCGTGAAGCTCGTGAACCAGCGCCGCAAGCTCCTCGACTACCTCAAGGCCACCAACCGCAGAAGTACCAGGAGCTCGTCGAGCGCCTGGGCCTTCGCCGCTAACTACCACCCAAAGGCCGCGCTGCACAGCGCGGCCTTTTTCGTTTTCCAGTCAATCGCACTCGAGGCATTTGGCCTCATCGAGGATATGAAGCGTGAGCGCTGTCAAGAAAGTCTTTTCCGTACGGCCCACATACGGTCACCATCGAGACCGGCGAGCTCGCCCGCCAGGCCGACGCCTCCGTGCGTCGTCTCGATGGGCGACACCGTCGTGCTCGTCACCGCCGTCGCCGCCAAGAAGGCGGCGCCCGGGCAAGGATTTCTTCCCGCTGACCGTCAACTACATCGAGAAGACCTACGCCGCGGGCCGCATCCCCGGCGGCTTCTTCAAGCGCGAAGGCCGCCCGACCGAAAAAGAGACGCTGACCTCGCGCCTCATCGATCGCCCGATCCGCCCGCTGTTCCCGGACGGCTTCTACAACGAAGTGCAGGTCGTCGCGACGGTGCTGTCGCTGGATCCGGATATCGACGCCGACATCCCGGCGCTGATCGGCGCCTCCGCCGCGCTCGTCGCTGGCGGGCGTGCCGTTCAGCGGCCCGATCGGCGCCGCGCGCGTCGGCTACAAGGACGGCCAGTACCTGCTGAACCCGACCGCGCAAGGAGCTCACCGAGTCGCAGCTGCGACCTCGTCGTCGCCGGCACCGCGAAGGCGGTGCTGATGGTCGAGTCCGAAGCCAAGGGCCTGTCCGAAGAAGTGATGCTCGGCGCCGTGGTGTTCGGCCACGAGCAGATGCAGGTCGCGATCAAGGCCATCAACGAACTGGTCGCCGCAGCCGGCAAGCCGCGCTGGAACTGGAAGCCGACCGCCGCCAACGCGGAGCTCGACGCAGCGCCGTCGCCGCTGCACGCGCAGGCGGCGCTGTCGGAGGCCTACCTGATCACCGACAAGCAGGACGCGTCACGCGCAAGGTCGGCGAGATCAAGGCCGCAGACTGCATCGCTGGCGCTCGCCGGCGGCGACGCGCCGAAGTGCACCGACGACGCAGGTCGACAACGCGCTCTTCAAGCTCGAGAGCAACATCGTCCGCCAGCGCATCCTGAACGGCGAGCCGCGCATCGACGGCCGCGATCGCGACGACCGTTCGCCCGATCACCGTGAAGGTCGGCGTGCTGCCGCGTACGCACGGCTCGGCGCTGTTCACGCGCGGCGAGACGCAGGCGCTGGTCGTCACCACGCTCGGCACCGGCCGCGACGCGCAGATCATCGACGCGCTCGAAGGCGAACGCCGCGAGCCGTTCATGCTCCACTACAACTTCCCGCCGTTCTCGGTCGGTGAGACCGGCATGATGGGCTCGCCGAAGCGCCGCGAAATCGGCCACGGCAACCTGGCCCGCCGCGGCGTCGCCGCCGTGATGCCGGACATGGACGAAGTTCCCGTACGTCATCCGCATCGTCTCGGAAATTCTCGAGTCGAACGGCTCGAGCTCGATGGCGAGCGTGTGCGGCACCAGCCTGTCGCTGATGGATGCGGGCGTGCCGATCAAGGCGCCGGTCGCGGGCGTCGCCATGGGCCTGGTGCTCGAAGGCGAGCCGCTTCAAGGTGCTCACCGACATCCTGGGTGACGAAGATCATCTCGGCGACATGGATTTCAAGGTCGCCGGCACGAAGGACGGCGTCACCGCGCTGCAGATGGACATCAAGGTCGAGGGCGTCACGCCCGAGATCATGAAGGTCGCGCTGGACCAGGCGCAAGCGACGGCCGCCTGCACATCCTCGGCGAGATGAACAAGGTCATCTCGCGCGTCGCGCGAGAAGATGTCCGAGTGGGCGCCGTCGATCATCACGCATCAAGATCGACCCGGAGAAGATCCGCGACGTCATCGGCAAGGGTGGCGCGGTCATCCGCCAGATCACCGAAGAGACCGGCACCACCATCGACATCGAGAACGACGGCACGGTGAAGATCGCCTCGGTCAGCGGCCAGCCGCGGGCCGCGAAGCGCAGCGCGCGCATCGAGCTGATCACGGCCGACGTCGAAGTCGGCCGCATCTACGAAGGCAAGGTCGCGCGCCTCATGGACTTCGGCGCGTTCGTCACCATCCTGCCGGGCCGCGATGGCCTGGTGCACATCTCGCAGATCTCCGAAGAGCGCGTCGAGCGCGTCAGCGACAAGCTCAAGGAAGGCGACGTGGTGCGCGTGAAGGTGCTCGAAGTCGACCGCCAGGGCCGCGTGCGCCTGTCCATGCGCAACGTCGACGCCGCATAACCGGCCAGAGCCACTTCCAGGCAAGATGAACGGCGCCCCATCCTTTCGAAATGGGGCGCCGTTTTCTTTTGTGAGGCGCTCCCTGCCTGCGGATCGCGCTAGCCCTGATGAGGCCACTGGTTCAGAACGTGCGCCAGCCTGAATACAGCGATTATCGTGTTGGCGTCCCGCAGCTCTTCGACGTGGGCGAATACTTCCGATAGACAGTAGAAGTCACACCGCTCCAGCCAATACCGGCTTGGCTCCGTAACGACGAATGGGAAGATACGGTTCGGCAGCACGCCAAGGCTTGGGAAGTATCCCTCGCCGAGCTTCTTGACGGTTCCCTCGCGCACGCCCGTTTGCTGGGCAATCCAGGCCGGAACTGCCTGCGCGTTCGCGATCGAGGAGGGCAGGCGTAAACCTGCGACGGTCACGTGTCCACTGTGGCCTTCTCTGAATTGGACCGCGGGAAACTGGGATTGCTGCTCGCTCATGCGCTGCAGTCCAATGAAGAACTTTCCCGTCTTCGCGTCCTTCACGGCCGGTAGAAGGGTCGCGCCATTGGTCGACACATCGCGCGAGCATGCCGGGTTGGGAACGACGAATTCCAATTCGCGCTTGGCGGTCACGCGCTCGCGACCATCCCGCAACTCCCGCTCGTGGAATTCCGAGCGCACGACGTCTATCCACCCGGACCCGTCCGCGACTTCCCGGAAGACCCGATGGTTCTTCGCCGCGGTGAGCGCGTCCTCGATCCGTCGCGGATCCTCCACGGCAAATTCGCCGGGCTGGATGCTGCCGCCAATCCAGGGACCGACGGGCTTGTGAAGCCGGCGCAGCAGGTTGTAGAGATTCAGCTCGAGACGCGCCTCGGCCAGCATGCCGACCTGGATGGCCGGAAGCAGGCGCAGCGCCTCGTGGCTGCGGATGGAGCCATCGTGGCTGAATCCGGAATAGTGGCCCTTCGAGGGGCGGTCGGGTTCCGCCGGCCCCTTGATCTCGACGTACACGGATTGAACGCGTTCATTCAATTCCGCCGGTGCCGTGTAGTAAGACAGCGCCGGTTCGATCGCACCGATGCTCTCCGGAGAAAAGCCGGCGCGCGCCAGCAGAACTTCGTCGACGCCGTCTCGCCAGTCTCCCGCCGGCGCCGCTGCCAATGGCTCGATCATGTGGCCCGACCAGATCTTGCCGTCGAGATTGGAAGTCATGCGCCGCGGCTGGGTGTTCGCGATCGGACGCGGGTAGTCGCACTTCGAAAAGATGACGACGTCACCGGCCGGACCCGGATGCCAGGGAATCACGTCGATCACGTCTCCGCCGGGGCGCTTGACCATGTCGTAGCGCTCGCCGTTGGTCGCGTTCTCGAAGTACGCCAGTTGCAGGAAGGACGGTGCGCTGCTGGCCTGCCGATGTTCACGCAGGAAAAACGAACTGCTCGCCGCGGATTTCTGCATCACGCATACGAAGTTCGATGGTGGCAGCGGCAGCACGCTCAAGTTGGCATCGAAAAGCTTGACGCTGGGTGCGTACCAACGCTCCAGGATCCATGGATTTTCATACGGTGCGGAGAACAGAACCCGACAACCCAGCTGCTCGGCCTCACGGCGGTGCTGCATGGCATTCCAGTAGCCATACTTTTCATTGGCTTCGGGGTAGAAGCGGCTCCGATACTCCTTGCGCCAGACAAACTCCCAGGCGAAACCGTGGGGCAGGTAGAAGATTCGCCAGTGTTCGTCCAGGCCGAGCGAGGCCAGGTTGAGGCCGGCCGTGCGTTCCTCGAAGAAGAAACCCTTGATGTGGCCTTCGGCATCGCCGTGGTCGTAGGCCATGGCCTCCTGCGAATACAGTTGCAGGAGATCCGGCAGAGACATGTCGTCCGGGGCAATTCCACGTCTGCCGTCATCGCGCAGAGCCATGTACACCGGGCCGTCCGGTTCTGGTGGCAGCACGAAGTCGCGGTTGATGATGATGCCGCCGGGTGAGAGGTTGCGCAGCTCCGCGGCCAGGATCTCCTTTACCGTCTGCGTTCGATAACCGGTGTAGGAGTACGGTTCGTGCAGGATGCTGAGATTCAGGATCGCATCCAGCGGTCGTCCGCCCAGGTCGAAATCGCGCAGGTCTCCCTCGATGAATTCCAGGTTGGGCAGGTGCGCAAAACGTTCGCGGGCCTTCGCGATGAAACCAGCGTCGTAATCGAGGCCGATGACATGGATCCGGGGATTGCACTGCGCCAGCCAGGCCGTGGCGAGACCATCCGCGCAGCCGGCATCCAGCACCACGGCGCCATCCTTGAGCAGCAGATGCGCCGCGCACACCGCCACCTTGTGCGCGATGGTGGTGCTCATCGCGCGCAGCAACTCCCTGCCTTGAGCTTCGTCAGCGGCGTTGTTGGACAGGTTATTCCTCCAGGTTCCTGACGAACGTGAATCGCCCGGAACGCGCGCGCATCTTGTAGAGCGTGGCGGGCCGGCCACCCTCCTGGCGTTTCAGGCCGGTGTCGAGCAGCAACTCGGCCTGCTCGATGCGGCGGCGAAACGATTTTTTCTGCAGGGGCTTGCCGATGAGGATCTCGTGGATCCGCTGCAGCTCGGGCAAGGTGAATTTCTCCGGCAGCGCGTACGCCGGAACGATCGAATAGAGCGCTTTCTGCTTCAGGCGCTCCCGGGCCTGTTCGATGACGAAGCGATGGTCGAATGCGAGATCCACGTTGTCGACCTCGTCGACTGCAACCCAACGGGCATCGCTCACGGTGTCGATGCCGGGCGCGCACTTCTGGTGGGCGATGAGTGCGGTGTAGCACACGGTCACGGACCAGCCGCGCTTGTCGCGCTTGTCATTGCCGATGGTCAGGAGCTGCTCGGAGTAGGGCGGTGCGACGCCAGTCTTCTCGAAGAGTTTGCGGTTGGCCGCGTCCTCCAGCGTCGCGTCCTGGGAAGGGTCGACGAAGCCACCGGGGAGGCCCCACTTGTCCAGATCCGGCGGGATCGAGCGCTTCACCAGCAGGACCAGCAGCTTTCCTTCGTGGAAGGTGAACAGCGCGGAATCCACCATCACAAGCACGGACGCGTAATCGTTCATTGTCCGCATCCTACACCAGCGCCGGGAGCTTGCTCAATTAGTGTCTTTAGGGCACCATATAAGTGACAAAAGGACACTAATAGGACGGAGGGCATATGTTCGGCATCAGTTACTACAAGGCGGATTCATCCACGTTCGTCATCCAGACGAAGGGCGGCAAGGTGCGCAGGGCGGGCAAGGGGCTCGGCTTCTACTACCGTCCGGCCCGCAGTTCCGTATCCGCGATTCCGACAAATGTGCAGGAATCGCCGTTCATCTTCAGCCTGCAGACTTCCGACTTCCAGGCGGTCAAGGTCCAGGGACAGGTCACCTGGCGGGTCGTCGACCCGGAAACGACGGCGGAGATGCTCAACTTCAATTTGAAGAAGGGCGAGGCCGCCTACGTTTCCGAGGATCCGATGAAACTCAGCGACCGGGTGGTGCGCACCGTGCAATCCGCCGTGCAGGGCCAGGTGGCGACCGCGACGTTGCGCCAGGCGCTGGCGCTGAATCGCCAGCAGATAGGCGCGGTGCGCCAGCTGCTCGCGGGCGACAAGGCGCTGCTGGCGCTGGGCATCGAAGCCATGAACGTCGTCATCGCAGCCATCGCGCCGTCCGTCGAGACGGCGCGTGCACTGGAGGCGGAGGCGAGGGAAGCCATCCTGCAGGAAGCCGACGATGCGATCTATTCGCGGCGCAAGTCGGCCGTCGAGCAGGAGCGCGTCATCAAGGAGGCTGAGCTGCAGACGCAGCTATCAGTGCAGCAGAAGGAACAGGAGATCGAGGAGAGCCGCCTTCTGAACGAGCGCTCGATACTCCGCGGGCAGACGGAAACGGAGCGGGATCGCCTGCAGGCCCAGATCGAGGCGGAGAACCAGCGGCGGCAGTTCGTCGCGCTGAATGCCGCGAATGGCAAGCAGATCGCGGATGCCGAAGCGTATGCGATCGCGGCGCGCATGAAGGCCTACACGGAGCTGCCGGTGGACAACCTGAAAGCCATGTCCATGGCGCACATGCAGCCGGATCAGCTGATGGCGATGGCGTTCGAAACCCTGGCGCAGAACGCCGGCAAGATCGGCGAGCTCAACATCACTCCGGACCTGTTCAGCAAGCTGCTCAGGAAGGCGGCGAAGTAGATGGGCGCCAGCCAGAAAGTTCGCTTCATCCTGGTGTCGCGCAAGACGCGACTCCAGGAGCTGACCGAGCGGTTCAACACCTGGCCGCAGGCGAAGTTCTACCTGGAGCACAGCCAGGTGGATGCCGTGGACTACCTGCGTGAGCACGACGTCTACATGGAGCAGTTGCTCGAAGCCGAACGCCTGCTCAAGGGTCAGGGCCGCTTCCAGGCGCTGGAGCGCAGTCTGCTGCCCGACTACCGCTTCAGTCCGGAGGACATCGTCGTGGTGGTCGGGCAGGACGGGCTGGTGGCGAACACGCTCAAGTATCTGCAGGGCCAGCCCGTCATCGCGGTGAATCCGGATCCGCGGCGATGGGAAGGACGTCTGCTGCCCTTCGTGCTCGGCGATCTGCCGGACGTCGTGCGGCGCGCGCGAGAGGGGAAGTGCGAGTGCAAGTCCATCACGTTCGCGGAGGCCAGGACCAATGACGGTCAGCGCCTGCTTGGCGTCAACGATCTGTTCATCGGCCCCAGGTCACACACGTCGGCGCGATATGCGCTGCAGTGGCACGGTCAGCAGGAAGAGCAGTCGTCCTCCGGCATCATCGTGTCCACGGGCTTCGGCTCGTCGGGCTGGTTCAAGTCCATCCTCGCGGGCGCCATTGGCGTCACGGGTCAGCACAGTCACCCGCTCGCGAACGGCTTCGAATGGCAGGCGAGGAAGCTCTATTTCACGGTGCGCGAACCGTTTCCCAGCCGCACCAGTGGTGCGCGCCTGGTGTTCGGCGCCATCGAAGGAGAAGAGAATCTGCGGCTGGAGTCGCACATGCCGGAGAACGGCGTGGTGTTCTCCGACGGAATCGAAAGCGACTACCTTAGTTTCAACTCCGGCACGGTCCTGACCGTCGGCGTGGCAGCCGACCATGGGCAACTGGTCGTGCACTGAATGCCGCGCGCGAGCTGGGAT
>CAVZED010000036.1:0-9137 GCA_963774045.1 uncultured Pseudomonadota bacterium | reverse complement strand
ATCCGCCTCGTCCTGGCATTCGTCGATCGCATCCTTGGCCTGCGACTTCCGGGTTGCAGCCAGCACCTGGGCGAGCCGGTAGTGCGCCAGCGCCCGGAAATACGAGCGCACGGGCAGATCCGCCTTCGACTCCTCCTCGCCCTCCACCGCCTTCGGCTTCAGCGAGACCAACATGCCGTCCAACGCGCGTGCGTCGTTCGTGTAGTACGCATACTGGATGCGGCCCTCGATGTCGGACCATTCGACGGGCGCTTCCTGCGCGGCCACAAACGACGAAGCGCCGGCAGTTGCCAGCGCTCCGAAAATCATCCCGCGAAAGGTCGGCTTCACAATTCCCGCAGTCCTGTCGTGATGGGCATGTTCGCCGCCCGGATGCCGGGCACCAGGCCCGCGATGAATGTCAGTACCAGGCCGTAGATGATACCGAGGATCATCAACCCCGGCGTCACGGTGAACGCGTAGGTGATCTGGCTGAACGTCTGGAAGTTCATCGTCGAGCTCTGCATGCCGTTCAGCAGCACGAGCGCCAGCAAGCCGCCGAGCAGGCCACCCACGGCGCCGAGCAGCATCGCCTCGAACAACACCGAGAACAACACCGGTGCGCCGCCGAAACCCATGGCGCGCAGCGTCGCGATCTCGCGCACGCGGCTGGCGACTGCGTTGAACATGGTGTTCACCGCCGCGAACACCGCGGCGAAACCCATCATGACCGCGAAGAAGATGCCCGCGCCGTTGATGAGCGTGGACATGATGGCCTGCTGTTCGGCGTAGAACTCCGGCTCGCGCTGGATCGAGACCTGGAGGCGAGGATCCTTCGTCAACGTGTCCTTGAACTTCTTCAGGGTGGCCTCGGACTCATCCGTGAGCCGGACCCGCACGGACTGGAAACTGGTGCCGCGGTTCCATACCTGCTGCACGAGGTGCGAATCCGCCCAGACCTCGGATTCCGCGATGCCGCCGTCATCACTGAACGTGCCCACGATGACCCAATCCGCATTGCCCCAGCGCACGGTCTTGCCGACTTCGAGGTTCTCGTAGTTCGAGATCACACCCTTGCCGACGATGACCTCGTTGGTGCCTTCCTTCATCATGCGTCCTGCATCGATCTTGAAGGACTTGCGCACCAACGACGCCGCCGGGCTCACTCCACGCACCGGCATGTTCGCGCCCGTGTCCTTGTTCTTGAGCTTGCCTTCGGCGAGCACGTAGAGCTCGGCCGAAAAGATCGGTTTGCCCTTCCCGTCGCGCTTGATGCCCGGCGCGTCGCCGATGATGGTGACCTGGTTGAGGCCGAAGCCGCTGCTCATTTCATTCGTGGCGCCGGACCGCAACACCACGCCGACGTCCGGCGATCCCGAGAGCTCCAGCGCCTGCCGGAAGCCGGCTGCGATCGACAGCACCGCGATCAGCACCAGCGTGACGCCGCCGATGCCGACCACCGCGACGAGCGACGACGCCCAGCGCTCCGGAATGTTGCGCACGTTCATCGCGGTGACGGCGCCGATCTGCGAAAGACTGTTAGCCATGTGAACCTCAGCCGCGCCGCAGGGCGTCGGTGATCTTGAGACGCATCGCCGAGACCGCGGGCCACAAGCCCGTGATCACGCCGAGCGCCACCATGAGGATGAACGCCGTGATGATGGTGCTGTCCCCGATTTCGAACACCGGGAAATACTTTTTCATCGCCGGGCCGATCACGAACGTGACCAGCGCATACGACAGCGCGAAACCGATGAGCCCGCCGAAGATCGTGAGGAACAACGCCTCGCCGATCACGATTCGCAGCACCGAACCCGAACTGAAGCCCAGGGTCTTGAGCACGCCGATTTCGTTGGTGCGCTCGCGCACCGACTGCGCCATGGTGTTGGCCGTGACGAGCAGCATCGTGAAGAACACCGCGAAAACGACCGAGATCAGGATCTTGCCGATGTTGCCGATCTGCTCGAGGAACTGCTTCGTGAACGCCTTTTCGGTCGCCGTCTTCGTTTCGTCGGAGGAATTCGCAAACACCGCATCGATGCGCTTGGCGACGGCCTCGGACTCGTCGGGGTTCGCCACCTTCACCGTCATCCAGCCGATCTGGTCCTTGTTGAACAGCAGCGACTCGTTCATGTAGTCGTAGTGGAACATGGCGCTCTGGTTGTCCCAGCCGGCGCTGTTCTCCACCTTGTAGATCGCGACGATGTTGAATTCCCAGGTCTCGCTGTTGTTGGCTTTGCGAAGGAAGGAAGACTTGATCGGCACGCGGTCGCCGACTCTTCCAGCCGTAGGTTTCAGCGAGCACCTGCCCTATGACCATGCCCTGGCGGTCGGCCTTCCATTTCGCGAACTCCTCGGGCGTGATCTTCACCTCGGGATAGACCTTGAAGAACTGGTCGACGTACATCGGGAAAACCGGGATCTGCGCCTTTCCGTCCTTGTAGACGCCGCCAAACCAGGTGAGGTGCAGCACCTCGGCCACGCCCGGCACCGCGCGCACCTTTTCATAGTGGGAAAGGGGGAACGTGTCGATGATCGACACCTTGCTGATGGTGATGAGCCGGTCCGCGCCGGTGAGATTCACGGCCTGCGACAGGCTGGTGCGAAACGCATCGAGCATGCCGAACATCAGGAACGCGAGGATGATGGAGAGCAGCGTGAAGATGACGCGCAACTTCCGCCGCCACATGTTCGCCCATACAAAGCCGAGCCAGGACATTTACTTGACCTCGCGCTCGAGGCGCCCCTTCTCGAGGTGCAACGTGCGATTGGCGCGCGCCGCGGCGTGCGGATCGTGCGTGACCATGACGATGGTCTTGCCGTGTTGCTTGTTGAGCGCCACCAGCAGATCCAGCACCTCGTCGCCCGCCTTGCGGTCGAGATCGCCCGTGGGCTCGTCGCACAGCAGCAGCGTGGGATCGGTGACGATGGCGCGCGCGATGCCGACGCGCTGCTCCTGGCCGCCCGACAGCTCGCGCGGCTTGTGCTTCATGCGGTCCGCGAGGCCCACCAGCGAGAGCGCGGTGTGCACGCGCTTCAGCCGGTCCGCCCTGCCGAGTTTCGTCAGCAGCAGCGGCAGCTCGACGTTGCGCTCGGCGGTGAGCACCGGCAGCAGGTTGTACATCTGGAACACGAAGCCGACGTTGTCGGCGCGCCAGCGGCCGAGCGCCGAGCTCGACAACTTGTCGATCGAGACGCCGTCCACGTCGATGCTGCCCGTGGTCGGACGATCGAGTCCGCCGATGAGGTTGAGCAACGTCGTCTTGCCCGAGCCCGAGGGCCCCATCAGCGCGACGAAGTCGCCGCGCGGCAGGTCGAGATCGAGTTTTTCGAGGACCGGCACCACTTCGGCACCGCGCTTGTACTGCTTGGCGACGCCACGCAGTTTCACGACCACCGGATCCGCCGCTCTCACGCTCTGTTCTACTGCCGCCATGTGGAGTACCTCTTCCTAACTCGATTTCAGTTTGATCTTGCCGCCATCTTCGAGACCTTGGACCACGGGCGACACCAGTTCAGCGCCGCCCGATATGCCGGCACGTATTTCAATGCTGCCGTCGTTTTCGGGGCCCAGCGTGACCGCGCGCCGTTCGACGCGCCCCTCGCTGACTACCCAGACGTAGGCGTTCTCGCCATCGCGCTGCACCGCCTGGGACGGAATGCGGATGCGCGGTCCGGCGTTCTCCGCCTGCACCGGCGCGTCGTCGAGGAAGCGCACCTTGATGCCCATGTCCGGCAGGATGCGCGGCTCGAGCTTGTCGAAGGCGATGCGCACGCGCACCGTGGCCTTCGTACGGTCCGCGGTGGGCACGATGTTGATGACGTGTGCCGCGAGCGGCGCGTCCGGATAGGCATCGAGAGTTGCCTCGACGCGCTGGTCCGGCTTCACGCGGTTGATGTACGACTCGTTGACGTCCACCTCGATTTCGCGCGAATCCATGTCGACGATGGTCGCGATGCCGGTGCGCGTGAACCCGCCGCCGGCCGACAGGGGCGAGATCATCTCGCCCGGCTGCGCATCTTTGGAGATGACGACGCCGGAGAATGGCGCCCGCACCTGCAGGTCGTCGAAATCCGTGCGGCGCATGACGACGCTGCTTTCAGACACTTTGACTTGCGCCTTTGAAGCTTCCAGGCGCGCCGCCAGTGCGTTCACTTCCGCGCGCGTGGCATCGAGCGCCGTCTGGCTGACCAGTTGCTGCTTGACCAGCGCCTCGTTGCGCTCGAGGTTGCGGCGCGCCTCGGCGAGTCGCACTTCGATCTCGGCGAGATTGCGGCGCGACGCGTCGAGCTCGCGCTCGGCCATCGTCAGGATGTTGCGCGAGTTCACGGGGTCGAGGCGCGCGATCACCTGGTCCTTCTTGACCTCCATGCCTTCCTCGACATAGATCTCGAGAACCTTGCCGGTGACCTTCGACGATGCGGTCGCCATGCGACGCGCAACGACGTAACCGGAGGCATTCAGCACGGCGTTGCCCAGACTCGGGCCAGAGGATTCAGCGGCGGCCGTGACGGTGGTGACTTCGGTGGTTTTGCCGCCGAGCAATACATAGCCGAGCACGATGGCGGCGATGAACGCGACGCCGACCCCGCTCCAGAGAATGATTTTCCTGGCCGATCCGCCATCGTTGCCGTGGTTCGAACGGTCGATGCGCAGTGATCCCAGAGTCTCGTTGTCGAGAGCCATGCGTTGTCTAAGCCCTTGAATCTTTTATTGATTGCCAGATCGGCAGGCGCAAGAGTAATGGAATTCGCCGGCCTCCACATCTGTCATTTGTCATGCCCCAATCGTGAGATTCGCGGATGCGCGTGTCCACCCAGTTGTGGTCGTTCCTGGGTACTGGATATCGACAATCGCCGTGTATGAAATTTGTGTGAGCGACGCTCAGTGGTTAGCTGGCATCGCGCCTTTCAAAGGGCTTCTGAAAGGATGGCTCTGTACGCTTTTTCGATTGGGATGACGATTTGCCAGCTGGAAGCTTGGACTGAGTGCAACGCGCTCCCCTGGAGGTAGCCCCGAATCTGGCCCGCGCACGCGCGTCGACTCTTGATGTGTTTGAATGGCGACCGGCTCGAGCGGAATTCTTTTTAATGCGCCGCTGCTTGTCGCGCTGTTCTTGAACGCGTCGACTGTACGCGCATGGCTTCGGCCGAGGCGAACTGAATATCGCTCAAACGATTCACGCGGCGGTCGCGGGGATCACGATGTCCACGCAGCTTCCCGCTGTCCCGCGATCCTTCGGCTGTTGTCTCATGCTGCGGCGCTGGCATCGTCGTGTCGCCGCCGCACTCGGCGCTCGTCTCGCAACCTCGTGCTGGTCGCACCGATGCTCGACTTCAGCTCGACCACCTCATGGAGCGAATCTGTTTCCGCATTCGCGGCCGTCGGTGAGCTCGGCCAGGCACTTCATCGGCGTGCCTGCGTTGGTTCGCCGGCGGCGGACGGCGTTATGAGGCGATCGGCAAAGCGCATCTTACGCCGCGATTCATCGAACAGGTTGCATATGCTGGTTTCGGACGCGGATTGCTGTCGATGTTCAGGAGCGGTGCTCTCGGAAATCAAGGCGCACGGTATGAGGCGCTGCGGACGTTCGAACGCGACGTGCTCGTCATCACCGGAGATCAGGACAACATCATTCCGGCCGAACATGTCGCGCGCCTCCGATCCATGCTGCCGCCTCACGAACACTGTCCGATGCCGGCCGAACACAACCTGCTGCTGACGCATCCCGAGGTGGTCGTGGATACGCTGGTGGAATGGTCGAGGAACCGGCAAGACGCTGGGCCTGAACCATCCATACCGAAATGGATCTCACGCCCTGATCTCTGAAACGTGGCACCGATGAATCGCGGGTTAGAATCCTGCGCCTCGAAACCGGAACCCCGCAATGGAATTGATCGACATCGGCATCAACCTCGCCCACGACAGCTTCGACGCCGATCGCGACCAGGTTCTCGAACGCGCCCGAAACGCGGGCGTGGTGCAGATGGTGGTGACGGGATCCAGCGAAGAAAGCACGCGCAAGGCCATCGATCTCGCGCGCGCGCATCCGGGGCGGTTGTTTGCGACCTCCGGCGTGCATCCTCACCATGCCGCGGACCTGACGAAGGAAGCGCTGCCGGCGCTCGAAGCGGCGGCGCGCGAAGCCGAGGTCGTGGCCGTGGGTGAATGCGGCCTCGACTATTTTCGCGACTTCTCCCCGCGCGATCTCCAGCGCCGCGCCTTTGCCTGGCAACTCGAGGTCGCCGCGAAAATCGGCAAGCCCGTATTCCTGCACCAGCGTGACGCGCATGAGGACTTCATCGCAATCCTCAAGGAACACAAGATCACTCGCGGAGTCGCCCATTGCTTCACCGCCGGCGCGAAGGAACGCGATGCCTACCTCGAGCTCGGCCTGCACATCGGGATCACGGGCTGGATCAACGACGAGCGTCGCGGGCTGCCGCTTCGCGAGGTCGTGAAGGGAATTCCGGCGGACCGGCTGATGATCGAGACCGACGCGCCTTATCTGTTGCCGCGCGACATCAAGCCGGCGCCGAAGACGCGCCGCAACGAGCCTCACTACTTGCCCTACGTGGCGCGCGCCATCGCGGCGGCGCGCGGGGAATCGGTCGAAGCGATCGCAAACGCATCGACTGCGACGGCGAGGGAGTTCTTCGGGCTCAAGCCCGCTTGAGCCGCTTGATCGGCGCGGCCACCGGCCGCGCGCGCGACTCACGCCGGTACCTCGCCGGCGGCGCCGCGAACTTGCGCTTGAACGCGCGGTTGAACGCGGCTTCGGAGTCGTAACCCACATCCACCGCCACGCGCTGCACGCTGCGGCTGGTCGAGCGCAGCGCCTCGGCGCCGAGCTCGAGCCGCCAGTCGGTGAGATACGCCATGGGCGCGACACCGAGATAACGCGTGAACTTTTCGGTCAGCGCCGAACGCGAGATGCCGGCTTCCTGCGCCAGCTCCTCGAGCGTCCAGTCGTACGCGGGCTTGCCGTGCAGCACGGCCAGCGCGCGGCCCACGGCCGGATCGCCGGCGCCGGCGAGCCAGCCGGTGCGGCCGTCCGGCAGGCTGAGTAGATAGCGCCGCAGGACTTCGGTGAACAGCACCTCGGCGAGGTGCGCCAGGATCACGCCGCTGCCGGGCGTCGCCGCGGCGGCCTGCGTCACCGCGTGCCGCAGCGTGTTGTCGAGCCACTCGCCGGAGGGATCGGTGCGGATGTTCACGCGCACGACACGCGGCAGGCCGGCGAGCACCGGCCTGATCAACTGTCCGTCGCAGGCGAGGTAGCCGCACACGAGGCCGGTGACAGGCCCGCCGCCCCCGAAGGTTGCGAACGCGACCTCCCCGGACCACAGCGCGGGCAGCGCCGCGTCGCCGTCGATCGGCTCGGCGCCCGTACCGGCGCCCATCTCGTGCGCGTCCCCGTGCGGCATCATCACGATGTCGCCCGCGGTCAACGGGGTCGTCTCGGCGCCGACGCGCACGTACGCGGTGCCCTCGGTGATGTGATGGAACTCGATGACGTGCGACGCCTTCGAGCGGATGTATGGCAGGAACGCGCTCGACTTCGGCGAACGCAGGCACCACGGCGCCGAGCAGCTCGAGTTGTAGAACATCGCGCCTGTGAGCTTCACCACGCGCAACAGTTCGGAAAGTGCGTCCATGGACAAATTCTGCGGCAGATCGATCAAGCCGGGAATGGGTTCTGGCGTTTGGGTCAATTCAAGCGGCCGGACGGCAAATCTTCGCGGCGCCCGGGCATGCAACATGCCGGCCTCAAACAAGGAGCCACCATGTCCAGCCAGATCGCCCCCACGCCCATCGACGAGACTGCCCTGAACGCACTGCTGGGCCGCGCCATCGTCGATTTCGGCGCCACGTCGCTCGCGCCGCTGGTCGTCATCGGCGACCGGCTGGGACTGTACCGCGCCCTCGCCGCAGGCGGCCCGCTCACCTCCGCCGAGCTCGCCGTGCGCACCAAGACCCACGAGCGCTACATCCGCGAGTGGCTCAACGCGCACGCGGCCTCCGGCTACGTGACTTACCACGCCGACAGCGGCCGGTACGAGCTCTCTGCGGAGCAGGCGCTGGTGTTCGCGCATGAAGACAGCCCGGCGTTCATCATCGGCGGCTTCCAGACGGCGCTCGCCGCGGGCCGCGTCGTCGACCGGCTCACCGATGCATTCAAGACCGGCGACGGCATCGGCTGGCATGAGCACGATCACGCGGTGTTTCACGGGGTCGCGCGTTTTTACCGCACGGGTTACATCAACAACCTGGTGCAGACCTGGATTCCGACGCTCGACGGCGTCGAGCAGCGTCTGAAGGACGGCATCCGTGTCGCGGACGTCGGCTGCGGGCTTGGCTACTCGACGCTCGTGATGGCGCAGGCCTATCCGAAGTCCACGTTCGTCGGCTTCGACTACCACGACGAGTCGATCGCCATCGCCAACGCGAAGGCGCACGAGGCCGGTCTCGCGGATCGCGTGCGCTTCGAGATCGGCACGGCGCAGAATTTCCCCGGCAAGGGTTACGACTTCATCACGGTGTTCGACGCGCTGCACGACATGGGTGACCCGACCGGCGCGGCGCGCCACGTCCTCGAGGCGCTGGCGCCGAACGGCACGTGGATGATCGTGGAACCGTACGCGGGCGACCGCGTGGAGGAGAACCTGAATCCGATCGGACGCGCGTATTACGCCGGATCGACGCTGATGTGTACGCCCTGCTCGCTGGCGCAGGAAGGCCGCATGGCGCTGGGCGCGCAGGCCGGAGAGGCGCGCCTGCGCTCGGTGGTGACGCGGGCGGGATTCAGACGCTTCCGGCGCGCGTCGCATACACCCGTGAACCTGATCCTGGAGGCGCGCCCCTGACCTGCATAGCTAGACCGCAGGACAGACGCATGACGGCGACGGTGGGTATACTGTGGCGCGAATGGCGGCGCAAAGACCGCCAAACACGAGAACGGAGCACCCATGTCTCACCCAATGCGTCTTTCTGCGTTCGTCCTGGTCGCGGCGGTTTGCGTTGCGAATGCGGCGACCGCGGCCGATTCGACCTGTGTTTCAAAGCCGGAAGTGCTCAAGAGTCTCTCCAGCGAGCTCAAGAGTCCCGATGCGATGACGCGCATCGCGACGATCAATGCGATGCTCGAGTCGTGCGA
>CAVZED010000035.1:0-18647 GCA_963774045.1 uncultured Pseudomonadota bacterium | reverse complement strand
GCCGGCTACGGCAGCCCGAGATAGGAAATCGCGGTGATCCCGGGATCCCTCACGGGGAACTCGACGGTGATGGTCGCCGACGGTTGATCAAACCAGCCCGTGTTGACTGTTCGCACGGGCCCGACGGTCAGTTGCTGCGTCACGGTCCGGCCGTTCGCGTCCCTGATCGTCAGCATCCCCGCGCTCTGGGTGATGACCTCGAGGCTCGACAAGATCCGCGGGCCGTTCGCGAACGAGAAGGTACGGCTGTAGGTCGGGAAAGCCGGGTTGTCGCTGAAGAAGACGTCTCTCACCATCACGCCGTTCACCGTTTCCTGCTGCCATTCCCATTGGCCGACCGGAAAAGTCAAGCGCGGAGGCAGTGCCGAGGCGGAGGCGGATAGGGTCCCGAAAACGGAGTGATGGAGGTGCTCGGAGGCGGATCGTCGAACGTCACTCGCGTCAGGAACCACGGAATGATTCCTATCACTGTCGTGGAGGTCAGGCAGAGATAGTTTCCATAGATTGTGAATGGCCTTGTCGTCGGCGAAGGGCCGCCGCCCGGAGCGGGGTTCGCCACGCCGACCTCAAACGTTCTGGACGTCAGGAGCTCGCTCGCCGCGACCTCGGTCGTCAGCTCGGTGGCCGACACGAAATTCGTTACGCGGGCAACGCCATCCCACCGGATCAGTGCTCCCGGAACGAACCGGCTGCCCCTCACGGTCATCCTGAACGCTGGTCCGCAGAGCGGCACCGCGTTCTGATCATTGGGCGGAGCCAGGCTGGTCGAGACACCGGACACATCGGGTACGGGGCTGTTGATCGTGAAGACCCGGGTGGCGGTGCCGCCGCCACCGAAGCGCGTCGGGTTCACGACGGTCACGGTGAGCTGACCGGGGGCGGCGACCGAAGATGCGCCGACGCGAATGACGATCGTGGTGCCGTTCGATCCGACGACTACGTCGTTGACGCCGTAGTTGATGCTGCCGAACCGCACGGTGGTGAACGAATTCACGAAGCCGGTGCCGATGATCGTCAGATCGAACGTCGGGCTGCCCGAGGTCACCGTCCCCGGGCTCAGGCCGGAGATCGTCGGGACAGGGGCGGGGCCAATCGTGAATGTCGTACAAGAGCCGAGACCGAGAAGCGCGAGCACCGGGAAGACTGGCGCCAGGACACGTGTGAGAGCTCGCATGCAGGATCCCCATGTTTCTTGCTCGTGCGGTCACATGGTGCCGGCCGAGGGAGGAGCCTGACGACAGGCGCGGCGACATTCGCCGCGAACTGAGAAATATTCCCGCTAGCGGCGGCGCGCGAGTCGCGCGAGGATCTCGGTCTTCGCGGGCTGTGCCTGCATCCACTCGTCGAATTGCACGACGCGGTCGTAGTCGCCACCCAACAACTCGCGCAAGCGCTGTTCTTCCATCGCTTCGGTGACGCCGGCGCGCACCGCGTATTGCCAGGCTTGCGTGAATACCTTGGTGAACTCACCCGAGATGAAGAGGCTTTCGACGAGCTGCCATTCGCCGTCGTCGAGCCACACCTCGTCGCAATGCGGGCAGTAGTCGAGCCGGTTGGTCTTCTCCGCCGTGACACGGTACTTGCTCATCAACGAGCGGCACTTCGGACATTTCTTCGCGGCGACGGAGTCCGCGGCATCGGCGTCCGCCATCACGGCGGGCGAATCCGGCAGGTGGTTGCGCCCGGTGCTCTCGCGCCACGCGCGGTACGTCGCCAGGCTCACGAGCGTTCCGAGACACTTGCCGCAGCTGTACGCGGCCAGGTTCTCGGCGAGCATGGCGTGCACGAGCGGGGAATCAGCGCATTGTGGGCATTGCGCCATGAAAATTCCGGGTTGCCAGAGGAGAACCCCGCGCCCATGACGGGCGCGGAGGTGATCTATCCAGGCGAGCTACTGATGGCTCGTCGTTTCGCCAGGTTTGTCTTCGGCGCCGTCACGACCGCCACGTCCCGTGGCGTTCATCAACGTCTTGAAGATTTCGTCCTGGACCGAACGCCAGCGCTGATAGTTGCGCTGGGCGACTCCCGCGACGGTTTCCACCGGGTCCATTCCGACCACGGCCTTGACCTTCTCGCGCAGTTCGCGCTGCTGCGAGCTGAAGAGCTTCATGCTCTGCTCGAGGTAGCTGCTGAGCATGTTCTGCAGGTTGCCGCCGTAGGAGCGGATGACCTGAGAAAGGAAGTCGCGGCTCATGACTGGATCGGTTCCGTGCTCCTGCTCGGCGATCACCTGCAGCAGGATGCTGCGCGTGATGTCTTCCTGCGATTTCTTGTCGATGACGACGAAATCGATGCGCTCGAGAACGAGTGACCTGATATCGGCGAGCGTTATGTATTTGCTTTGAACCGTATCGTAGAGCCTGCGGTTCGGGTACTTCTTGATGACGCGTGGTTCGCTCATGCCTTCACCCTCCGTGTGGCGTGTACCTTAGTACACCTCATGGGCTCCCACAATTTATGGGTTCATTTTCTGCTTGTTGTCGCCTGCAGCGGACAGTCTGACCGCCATCCGGCCCGCAAGCGCTTGTGGGCGCCAGTTCGCAACTGCCCATTTCCACACATCTTTAATAGGGGCGTGGGCGAGATCGGGGGGTGGGGTTTGCGACAAATGCGTAAGGGTCGAAGTGAGGGTCTCGGACACCGCCAGCAGCTCCGAGCGGTTGTCCCCGGCCCCCCGGACGGAGGGAATCGGTATCGATCGACGCGTCTTCGAAAGCTTGCTCCCATCCGGTTCGGTCACCAGCGGCAGGTGTCCGTAGATAGGCCGTGGCAATCCCAGCGCGTCCTGCAACTCCATCTGCCACGGCGTGCTCGCGATGAGATCCGCGCCGCGCACCACGCGCGTCACCCCCTGCCAGGCATCGTCGACGACCACGGCGAGTTGATAACTCGCGAGACGATCGCGGCGCTCGACCACGAAGTCGCCGAGCGCGCGCGTGTCGAAGGTCTGCCTGCCGAGGAACAGGTCATCGAACGTCACGTTCGCGTCGGAGACGCGGAAGCGTAGCGCGGTCGGGCCGGGCTTCGTCGGGCCCTGGCGGCATGTGCCGGGATAACCCTGTGACTCGTCGTCGGCCGCGAGGTCTTTGCGCGAACAGCTGCAGTGAAACGTGCGCCGGCCGGCTGCGAGCGTCGCGAGTGCCGCGTCGTATGCCGCGCGGCGGGTGCTCTGGAAGATCACTTCGCCATCCCACTCGAAACCGTAGGCCTCGAGGGTGCGCAGCATCTCGTCCGCGCATCCGGGAATGACGCGCGCGGCATCGAGGTCTTCCATGCGCACCAGCCAGCGCGCGCCGGCGGCGCGTGCATCGAGGTAGCTGCCGACCGCGGCCAGCAGCGATCCGGCGTGTAGTTGTCCGGTGGGGGAAGGGGCGAACCTCGCCACGGGTTTTATCAAGGGTTCGCGCCCCACAACGGAAAACGGCGCCGAAGAGGCGCCGTCCGTGCAGTTTCAAGCATCACCAGGACACGACATCGTCAGCGATACCGGTCGTCCCGGTCGCCGTACTGCCGTTCGCGGCGCTCGCGCCGTTCCTGCGCTTCGATCGTGAGCGTCGCCACGGGACGCGCCTCGAGGCGCTTCACGCCGATCTCTTCACCGGTCTCGAGGCAATAGCCGTAGGAGCCGTCTTCGAGACGCTTCAGCGCCTCGTCGATCTTGCGGATCAGCTTGCGCTCGCGATCGCGCGTGCGCAGCTCGAGACTGAACTCTTCTTCCTGCGTGGCGCGGTCGTTCGGGTCGGGAAAGTTCGCCGCTTCGTCCTTCATGTGGGAGACGGTGCGATCGACTTCTTCCATGAGGTCGCGCTTCCATCCGTTGAGGATGTTGCGGAAGTGCTCGACCTGCACGGCGTTCATGTACGCCTCACCACGCTTGGTGATGTACGGCGTTACATTGCGGGGACCTGCGAGCAGGCTGCCGGCGTCGCCACCATCGTCGGCGTCGGCGTCACCACCGTGTGGACGGGTGCTGGCGGCGACGGGACCCTGCGACGACGGAACGCCCGTGGCGGTCACGACGATGCGCTCGGGCACCGGCGTCTTGCGGATCGCCTGCGCGACGGGTGTCGAGCTCGCGGCAGCAGACTTCGTGGCAACAGGCTTCACCGCGGCAGGCGCGGGCTTCGCGGCGGCGACCGGTTTCAAAGCTGGCGCCGCGGCCTTTGCGGCGGCGTGCGGCGCATGCGCCGCACCCTTCGCGGGCGCGTGTTTGGCGGGAGACTTGGATACAGCGGCTTTCGCCGCAGGCTTCTTCGCGGTCAACTTGGGTTTCTCGACTCTCTTGGCCTTGGCGGGCTTCGAAACCGCTCGCTTGGTCGGCATTGTGTGTCGCTCCAGGCCCGATTCCAGAAGGGGGCCGGTTTGCAGGACGCGGGATTATACCGGCGACTTTTTGCGTGTACAGCGCCTTGGAAGTCGTCGATTTTCGGAGTTTTTTGGGGTCATCTCAGGGCAATTCGACCGGCGCGGGGGCTTGCCAGCCCGGCTTGCGGCGTTCCACGACCACCGTGGTGTAAATTCCCCCGCGGACATTGAATTTTCCCGTCAGGCGGAGAAACCGGGGTGCGCAGGCGCCGGCCAGGTCGTCAGCGATCCGGTTGGTCACCGCTTCGTGGAACGCGCCCTCGTCGCGGAACGACCACAGGTAGAGCTTGAGCGACTTGAGCTCGACGCACAGCTCGTCCGGCACGTACTCCAGTTCGAACGTGGCGAAGTCGGGCTGACCCGTCTTCGGACACAGACAGGTGAACTCCGGCAACGCCATGCGAATCGTGTAGTCGGTGTCGCGCGCGGGGTTTGGAAAAGTCTCAAGACGCTTCGATGGTTGCGTTGACATGTTGATTGCCGGGATTTGTAGGCCGTCCTCCGTCGTGAAGTGCGGGCCTGAAAACATTGCGATTACTTTACACTACGGCGCCAATTCATCCGCACGCCGACCCGCGAGATATAGATGCGCCTGACCAAGATCAAAGTCGCTGGATTCAAGTCGTTCGCGGACCCGACCTCGGTCGGATTTCCGAGCAACCTCACCGGTGTCGTCGGTCCGAACGGCTGCGGCAAGTCGAACATCATCGACGCCGTGCGCTGGGTCATGGGCGAGCTCTCGGCGAAGCACCTGCGCGGCGATTCGATGACCGACGTCATCTTCAACGGCTCCGCGTCGCGCAAGCCCGTCGGCACGGCTTCGGTCGAGCTGGTGTTCGACAACAGCGACGGCAAGATCTCGGGTCCGTACGCGGATTACGCCGAGGTGTCGCTCAAGCGCCAGGTCACGCGCGACGGCACCTCCAACTACTTCCTCAACGGCGCGCGCTGCCGCCGCAAGGACATCACCCAGCTGTTCCTCGGCACGGGCCTCGGCTCGCGCAGCTACGCCATCATCGAGCAGGGCATGATCTCGCGCGTCATCGAGGCCAAGGCCGATGACATGCGCATGTTCGTCGAAGAGGCCGCCGGCATCTCGCGTTACAAGGAGCGCCGCAAGGAAACCGAGGCGCGCATCTCCGATACGCGCGAGAACCTCGAACGCCTGCAGGACGTCCGCGACGAGGTCGACAAGCAGATCCGTCACCTGCAGCGCCAGGCCGCCACCGCGCGCCGCTACCAGGCGCTGAAGGAAACCGAGCGACGGCTCACCGCCGAACTGCTGGCGCTGCGGCTGCGTGAAATCGACTCGGGCGCCGAGGTGCAGGACAGCGCGGTGCGCGAGTGCGAGCTGCGATGCAGTCGGCGCTGGCCGACCAGCGCGCCGCCGAAGCCGCCATCGAAACGCAGCGCGTCTACCAGAACGAACAATCGGAGCGCGTGAGCGCGGTCCAGGGCCGCTACTACGAAATCGGCGCGGAGATCAGCCGCACCGAATCAATCCATCACCCACATGCGCGAGCTGCGCGAGCAGCAGCGCAACGAGCTCGCGCAGGCGCGCGCCACGCTCGCCGAGCTCAATCTCCACATCGAGCGCGACGAGCGCGAGATCGCCAGCCTGCGCGCCGAGATCGAGCAGCTGGCGCCCGAGCTCGCGCAGGCGCAAGCCGCCGAAGGCTGCGCTCAACGAAGCAGCGGTCACCGCGGAAGCCGCGCTCGCCGACTGGCAGCAGCGCTGGGAAGGTTTCAATCGCGAGCAGGGCGCCGCGCACCAGACCACGCAGGTCGAACGCGCGCGCATCGAGCAGCTCGAGAACCAGCTGCGGCGTCTCGCCGGCCAGACGGATCGCCTGGCGGTCGAGCGCGAGGCGCTGATGGCGCAGGAATCCTCCGCGCTGCTCGGGCAGCTCGCGGAGAAGGAATCCCTGGCGCGCAGCAGCGCCGACGAGTTGTCGCAGGCGCTGAACCTCGCGCTCGACCGCTCGCAGAAACTGCGCGCGGCGCAGTTCGATGCCGAGAAGCCTCTCGAAGCACGCGCGCAGCGATCGCGAAAAACGCCGCGCCGAAGTCGTGTCGCTCGAAGCGCTGCAGAAGGCGGCGTTGCAGCGCGGCGATTCGCGCACGGCGGAATGGCTCGCGAGCACGGGTCTCGGCAAGCAGCCGCGCCTCGCCGCGCAGCTGTCGGTGCAGGACGGCTGGGAGCGCGCCGTCGAAACGGCGCTCGGCGACTACCTCGAAGCGCTGTGCGTCGACGAGCTCGATCGAGTCGCCGACGTGCTGCCGTCGCTGCCGGTCGGGCGCGTGTCGCTGCTGCAGGCGCGGCGGCCACGTGGATGCCGACGGCACGCCCGGACATGTTGTCCGGCGTGGTCAGCGGCCCGGGCGCCATCGTGCGCCTGCTGTCGCGCGTGCGCCTCGCGGAGACGCTTTCTGCCGCTTTGCAGATGCGCCGGGAGCTTGCCGACGACGAATCGGTGATCACGCGCTCGGGCGAGTGGATAGGCCGCGACTGGCTGCGCGTCAACCGCGGCGGCGATCCGCACTCGGGCGTGCTCGAGCGCGAGCAGCGCATGAAGCAGCTGCGCGTCGAGCTCGCGCGCAGCGAAGAGAACACGCGCGAGATGGAAACGGCGCTCGCGACCTGCCGCGAACAGCTCGCGGCGGCGGAACGCGAACGCGACGCGGCGCAGAGCCGCATCCAGGGCGCGCATCGCGACCACGCGGACCTGCTCGGCCAGCTCGAAGGCGAGCGCGCGCGTTCGCAGGAATCCACGATGCGGCGCGAGCGCCTCGAAGAAGAGGCCGCCGAGGTCACGCGCGAAGTCGGGCTCGGCGCAGGACACGCTGGCGCGCGCCCGCGCCGAGCTCGACCGCGGACTCGTGGCGCTCGATGCGCTCGATTCGCGCCGCGCCTCGCTCGAAGGCGAACGCGAGGAGCGGCGCGAAGCGGTGCAGTCGGCGCGGGCGCGCTGGCAGGCCGCGCAGCTCGCGAGCCGCGATCTGCTGATCCGCATCGAATCGCGCCGTTCGAGCGAGAGCTCGATGAGCGTGGGCGTGAAGCGCATGTCCGACCAGCGCGCGCAGACCCAGACGCGCGGCAGCGAGCTCGAAGCGGCGCTCGCGGACGGCGACCTGCCGATCGTCGAGCTCGAAGGCAAGCTCAGGAATTTCCTCGCGCGCCGCCTCGAAATCGAATCGGAGCTCGCGACCGAACGTCGCGCGCTCGAAGACGCCGACGGTGCGTTGCGCGCGCTCGATGAGAAGCGCCTGGATGCGGAGACGCGCGTCAACGCCGCGCGCGCCGCGATGGAGCAGGCGCGCCTGGTCGCGCAGGAATCGCGCGTGCGGCGCGAAGGCCTCGTGGAACAGTTCGCGGCCACGCGCTTCGATCTGGCCGAAATTCTCGCGGGTCTCGCCGCCGATGTCGGCGGTGCCGGCCTGGGAAGAGTCGCTGAATGCCACCCGCGTCGATCTCGAGAAGCTCGGCCAGGTGAACCTCGCGGCCATCGACGAGCTCAAAGAGTCGTCGGAGCGCAAGGAATATCTCGACCGCCAGTACGCCGACGTCACCTCGGCGCTGACCACGCTCGAAGAGGCGATGCACAAGATCGACAAGGAAACGCGCACGCGCTTCGAAGACACGTTCAACCGCATCAACGACGGGCTCAAGGACAAGTTCCCGAAGCTGTTCGGCGGCGGACACGCGTACCTGGAGCTCGTCGGCGAAGACGTGCTCTCGGCCGGCGTCGCCGTCATGGCGCGGCCGCCGGGCAAGCGCAACAGCAGCATTCACCAGCTTTCCGGCGGCGAGAAGGCGCTCACCGCGGTGGCGCTGGTGTTCTCGATCTTCGACCTCAACCCCGCGCCGTTCTGCCTGCTCGACGAAGTCGACGCGCCGCTCGACGAACACAACGTCGGCCGGTTCTGCGACATCGTGAAGCTGATGTCCGAGCGCGTGCAGTTCATCTTCATCACGCACAACAAGGCCACGATGGAGCTCGCCCAGCAGTTCATGGGCGTCACCATGACCGAGCCCGGCTGCTCGCGCCTGGTGTCGGTCGACGTCGACGAAGCGGTGCGCATGGCGACGGGCGTAGGCAGACGATGCCCGAGCTGCGCATCATCCTCCTCATCGTCGGCGTGTTGTTCGTCGCCGCGATCGCGGGATTCGAATGGTGGCGCGCACGCAGGGACCGGCCGGTGGCCGTCCCGCGCGACGAGGCGTTCACACGATGCGCCCGCGCCGCGCACGCCGGCCGCGTTGCCCGAGATCAGCGTGACGCGGGAGCCGCGTTCCACCGTGCCTGACACCCTGCCGGTCATCGAGCTGCGCAAGGCCGAGAGGGTCGGTGCGCGCGATTCGGGCGGCATCGCCGTTTCGCACGACGTGGCCGTCGACGAGCCATTCGAGAACACCTCCACGCAGGCGATCTTCCGCGCGCACGACGAGCCGTACGTCGGCGAGGACGACGAGGTCTCCGACGTGCGCACGTACGAGTACGAGAATCCGGCCGCGGATGGCCCGAAAGTGGTGCTCGACTGGCCGGGCGAAGCCGAGCGGCGCATCGTCACGCTGCGCGTGCTGCCGAAAACCGAGCCGCGCTTCGCGGGTCGCAGCCTGCGCCAGGCCTTCGGCAGCGCGGGCTTCTGGCATGGACCGCTGGACATCTACCACCTGGCCGATTCCGAGGGCCGCGTGATCATCAGCGCCGCCGCGCTCGCGCAACCCGGCACGTTCGATCCGTCGATCATGGATTCGCAGCGATTCTCCGGGACTCAACCTGTTCGCGGTGTTGCCCGGACCGCTGCCCGAGCGCGAAGCCTTCGATGAGCTCGTGCACGCGGCGCGCGCGCTCGCGGAACGGCTCGACGCGAGGATCACCGACCAGCACGGCGAGGAACTGACGCGCGCAGCGCATCTCGCGCCTGCGCCAGTCGCTCGATGCGCCCGCCCGCGGCGCGAGCTTCCGGCGAGTCGTGAGCCCGGCGGCGGAGAACGCGGCGCAGCGCGTCAAGCGCCTGCGTGAAGAGATCGACGGCCACGACTACCGTTACTACGTTCTCAACGAGCCCGCGGTACCGGATGCCGAATACGATCGGCTGATGAAGGAACTGCGCGAGCTCGAAGCCGCGCATCCGGAACTCGTCACCCCGGACTCGCCGACCCAGCGGGTGTCCGGCGCCGCGGCGCCCGAGTTCGGCGGAGGTCACGCACGCCATCCCCATGCTCTCGCTCGAGAACGGCTTCACCGACGAGGACCTCGCGGATTTCGATCGCAAGGTGCGCGAGCGGCTGGGGCGTGAAGAGTCCATCGATTACTCGGCCGACGCCCAAGCTCGACGGCCTGGCGATCTCGGTGTTGTATCGCGACGGCGTGTACTCGCGCGCGGCTACGCGCGGCGATGGCGTTACCGGAGAAGACGTCACGGCGAACGTCGGCACGATCCGCGGGGTGCCGCGGCGCCTGCGTGGCGATCCGCCGCGGGTCCTCGAAGTACGCGGCGAGGTTTTTCTGCCGTTACGCGGGCTTCGAAAAGATGAACAAGGACGCGCATCGCGCGCGGCGACAAGACCTACGTGAACCCGCGCAACGCGGCATCGGGCAGCCTGCGCCAGCTCGATTCGCGCATCACGGCGCAACGGCCGCTCGATCTGTACTTCTACGAGCTCGGCGTGGTGGAGGGTGGTGCGGCGCCGGACCGGCACAGCGCGCTCGCGCTTGGCTGAATTCGCTGGGGCTGCGCACCTGTCCCGAGGCGAAGAAGGTCGTCGGTGTCGAAGGCTGCCTCGCGTACTACCGCGACATCGGCGCGCGCCGCGCGAAACTGCCGTACCAGATCGACGGCGTGGTTTACAAAGTCGACCAGCGCGCCGACCAGGAGAAGCTCGGATTCGTCTCGCGTGCGCCGCGCTGGGCCTTGGCGCACAAGTTCCCGGCCGACGAAGAACTCACGATTCTCGAGGACGTCATCTTCAACGTCGGCCGCACCGGCGCACTGACGCCGGCCGCGAAGCTCAAGCCGGTGTTCGTGGGCGGCGTCACCGTGAGCAACGCCACGTTGCACAACATGGATGAGGTGGCGCGCAAGGGTTTCATGATCGGCGACACCGTGGTCGTGCGCCGCGCCGGCGACGTGATTCCCGAGGTCGTCCGTTATCTGCCCGACAAGCGCCCGGACGGCGCGCGCGACATCGTCATGCCGTCGAACTGCCCGGTGTGCGGGTCGCCGGTGGAACGCGAGGCGGACCAGGCCGTGTACAAGTGCACGGGCGGAGTGCTCAAGTGCCGCGCGCAGCGCGCCGAATGGATCATGCATTTCGCCGGCCGGCGCGCGCTGGACATCGAAGGCCTCGGCGAAAAACTCATCGAGCAGCTGGTCGAGGACGGTTCGGTGAGCTCGCCCGCGGATCTGTACGGCCTGAAGGCGGAAGCGCTCGCCGAGCGCGAGCGCATGGGAGAGAAGTCGGCGAAGAACGTCGTCGATGCGATCGCCCGCAGTCGCGACACGACACTGCCGCGATTCCTGTTCGGCCTCGGCATCCCGCAGGTGGGCGAGTCCACGGCGCGCGCGCTGGCCGAGCAGTTCGGCAATCTCGACGAACTGATGAAGGCGAGCGCGGCGCAGATCGAAGAGACGCCGGACGTCGGCCCCATCGTCTCCGCGGAAGTCGCGAAGTTCTTCGCGAACCCGATGGCGGTGGAGATCATCGCGCGCATGCGCGCCGCCGGCGTCAGGTGGAAGGACATCGACGTGCAGCGCGCGGCGGCGCTGCCGCTCACCGGCCTCACCTTCGTCATCACCGGCACGCTCGCCGGACTGCAGCGCGAGGCGGCGGAGGATGCGCTGCGCGAGCTCGGCGCCAAGGTTTCCGGCAGCGTCTCGAAGAAGACCAGCTTCCTCGTCGTGGGCGCCGACGCGGGCTCGAAGCTCGCGAAGGCGCAATCTCTCGGCGTGCGCATCCTCGATGAGGCCGCGCTCGATCAACTCCTGGAATCGAAACGACCCCCGGAATGGTCCCGGAGTTGGTGCCGGAGGAAAAAAACGGGAATTAGCGCGACCGGGAAGTCCGGACGGCGGTCGCGCTAATTCCCGTTTTTTCCTCCGGCACTAACTCCGGGACCAATTCCGGGCCCGGTTAGTTCGACTTGGGGGCGGGCGCAGCGGCGGCAGGCGCTTCTGCCGCCGGGGCCGCGCCAGCCGGCGCGGCGGGCGGAAAGCCCGGCAGCGGAGGCTCGATCTTCGCCGTCTTGATCATGTCGTCCGAATAAGCCTTGAACTTCTTCTGCAGGACGAAGTTGCTGAGCTGCTCCTTCACGGCTTCGAACGTCGGCGGCTTGCGATCGCGCGTGCCGAGCAGCTGGATGACGTGCCAGCCGAACTGCGTCTGCACGGGCGACTTCGTGTACTCGCCCTTCTTGAGCGTTGCCACGGCATTGGCGAAGGGCTGAACCATCGAGGCCGGCGAGAACCAGTCGAGGTCGCCACCCTTGGCCGCGGAGCCCTTGTCCGCCGAAACCGTCTTGGCGAGCCTGGCGAAGTCAGCGCCGCCCTGCAGCTGCTGGATGACCTTCTGCGCATTCTCCTCGCTGCTCACCAGGATGTGGCGCGCGTGGTATTCGACCAGCGGCGTGGAGGCCAGCTGCGATTCGAACTCGGCGCGCAGTTCCGCTTCGGTCGGGGCACGCTCCTTCAGATATTTCTGGGCGGCGGCCTGTTGCAGCAGGTTGAGGCGCGACAGCTCGAGGCGGTTCGCGATCTCGGGATCCTTCGTGAGACCGTCCTTTTCGGCCTGCTGCGCGATCAGCTCGATGCGCACCAGGTTCTCCTTGATCTGGTCGCGATCTTCCGGCGAGAGCTCGCTCGACGGCTTGCCCGCGATGGCTTTCACGTAGTCCTCGAACAGCTCCTCGCTGATGGCTTTGCCATTCACCGTGACCAGCGGCGGCTTGACGGGCGCGGCGGGCGCCTCGACGGGTTTCTCAGTCGGCGGGCTTGGAGCAGGCGGCGAGCGCAAGCAGCGCGCCCAGCGCCGACGAATTCGATGGACTTTCATTTGGTTTCTCAACGGGTTGAATGAGTATCTTGTCGAAATTTTCAGGCCAGACGGGCATCGATCGACAACGCGTGGATGTCGCGGCCCATCAATTCAGCGGCGGCAGCATAGACCATCCGGTGCCGCTCCAGTTGCGAGCGCCGGCGAAGCCCGGCGCCGCGATGACCACGTGGAAATGGCCGCCCTCGCGCGCGCCGGCATGACCGGCGTGGCGCGCGCTGTCGTCGCGGATTTCGAGCAGCGTGGGGTGCAGCGCCGCTTCCAGCGCGGCCCGCAGTAGTTCGACGCGCGCGGCCGTCACGCCGTCGGTTCCTTCGCGAACAGCGCGCCGCGCAGGGTCCAGAGCAGCACCCCGACGGTGATCACGATCGCCACGGGCGGCGCGATCCACACTTTGAAGGTGACCCAGTCCGGCATCGCTGCGATTGACGGCCACCCAGATGTTCACGGTGCCGAGCAACAGATAGACCGCGCCCATGATGAGGGAGGTGTTGCGCCATGCCGTCGCGGGCACCGAGGTCCCCTCGGGCAGGGCCTTGCCCATCATGCGTTCGAGCAGCGTCATCTTGCCCACCCACACCGTGCCGGCGAACAGCAGGCCCGCGAGCCAGTAGAACACCGAGGCCTTCCACTGCAGGAAACGCACGTCGTGCAGGATCAACGTCGCGGCGCCGAACACCAACACCGTGCCGGCGAGGATGAGGTGCATCTGTCGGGATCTTGCGCTGGGTGCAGCCAGTCGTAGGCGAGCAGCAGCACCATGCAGCCCATCAGCACCGCGGTGGCCGGATAGATCCCGCCGACGAACTTGTAGACGAGGAAGAAGACGACCCACGGAGCGAACTCGACGATGGTTTGCATGCGGTGAGCTGCGGCGGCGAATCGGGGGCGCGTATGATACCGGCGCCCGCGTGCCGCGTCCGGTGCGCCGGAATCCCGCCGTGAGCCAGTATTTCGAGCTTCATCCCGACAACCCGCAGCTGCGCCTGATCCGGCGCGCGGCGGAGATCGTGCGCGAGGGCGGCGTCATCGCCTATCCGACGGACTCCTGCTACGCGCTCGGCTGCCACATCGGCGACAAGGACGCGCTCGAGCGCATCCGCCGCATCCGCGCAGGCCGACCGCCATCACCACTTCACGCTGGTGTGCCGCGACCTGCGCGAGATCGGCAGCTACGCGAAGGTGGAAACCTGGCAGTTCCGGCATGCTGAAGGCCGCGACGCCCGGGCCGTACACGTTCCTGCTGCCGGCGACGCGGGAAACGCCGCGGCGCCTGCAGCACGAGAGCGGCGCACGATCGGCATCCGCGTGCCCGATCATCCAGGTGCCGCGCCTGCTGCTCGCCGAGCTGGGCGAGCCGATCATGAGCTCGACGCTGCTGCTGCCCGGCGACGAGCTGCCGCTGACCGACGGCCGCGAGATCCGCGAACCGGCTCGAGCATCAGGTCGACTGCGGTGCTCGACGGCGGCCATTGCGGCATCGAACCGACCACGGTCGTCGATCTCGCCGTCACGCCCACCGTCGTGATCGCGGCGCGGAAAGGGGACTTGCGCTGGGTTCGCGGGATCGAGGCTCGGGACTTAGCAGGTCGACGCGCGCCGGTATAATCGCGCGCTCATCGCCGTTTTCGACTCGGACCGAGTCCCGACCCGGCACCCCTTATACTTCGCCGCTTCACGTGAGCGCCATCCGCAAGCCAACCGGGTCCTCTCCGGCATGCGGCCGACCGGTCCGCTGCACCTCGGCAACTACCACGGCGCGCTGCGAACTGGGTCGAGCTGCAGTACCAGTACGAGTGCTATTTCTTCGTCGCCGACTGGCACGCGCTCACCACGGGCTACGAAGACACCTCGCAGCTGCAGGAAAACATCCGCGCAGGTGCTCATCGACTAGCTCGCGGCGGGCCTGAACCCGGGCGTCGCGACGCTGTTCGTGCAGTCGCAGGTGCCGGAGCACGCGGAGCTGCACCTGCTGCTGTCGATGATCACGCCGCTCGGCTGGCTCGAGCGCGTGCCGACCTACAAGGACCAGCAGGCAGCAGCTCAAGGAAAAGGACCTCGCCACCTACGGCTTCCTCGGCTATCCGCTGCTGCAGAGCGCGGACATCCTGCTGTACCGGCCGGCGTTCGTGCCGGTGGGCGAGGACCAGGTCGTCGCACCTGGAGATCACGCGCGAGATCGCGCGGCGCTTCAATCATCTCTACGGCCGCGAGCCGGACTTCGAGGCCAAGGCCGAGAAGGCCGTGAAGAGCCTCGGCGGCCGCAACACCACGACGTACAAGCAGCTGCGCCGCAAGTTCCAGGAGAACGGCGATCAGCTCGCGCTCGAGCGGGCGCGCGCGCTCGTGCAGAGCAACAACCGCATCACGGTGGCCGACCGCGAGCGGCTGCTCGGCTATCTCGAAGGCGGCGGCGTCACGATCCTGCCCGAGCCGCAGGTGCTGCTCACCGCCACGCCGAAAGTGCCCGGGCTCGACGGCCGCAAGATGTCGAAGTCCTACGGCAACACCATCGGCCTGCGCGAAGACCCGGACGAGCGTCGCGCAGAAGCTGCGCAAGATGCAGACGGACCCGGCGCGCGTGCGGCGCACCGATCCGGGCAATCCGGACAACTGCCCGGTGTTCGACCTGCACAAGATCTATTCGGACGAGGCGACGCGCGACTGGGCCGCGAACGGCTGCCGCACCGCCGGCATCGGCTGCCTCGACTGCAAGAAGCCGGTGATCGAGAAAGTGGTCGAGGAGATCACCGGCATGCGCAAGCGCGCGCAGGAATTCGAGGAGAATCCCGGAGCTGCGTGCGCAACATCGTCGCCGAAGGCGCCGAGAAGGCGCGCGAAGCCGCGCGCGAGACGCTCGACGACGTGCGTCGCGCGATGCATCTGCGCGTCGATTGAGAGCCATGGCAGAAAGCACGCGAAACCGGATCTCGAGCTCGTCGCCTCCAACGAGCCGGCGCCGACGCCGCCGCCGGCGGACGGCGTCGCCCGAGCAGGTGGAAATGCCGTTCGCCATGGTGAACGGCGAGCCCGTCACGCAGCTGCCGCAAGGATCTCTACATCCCGCCGCAGGCGCTCGAGGTGTTCCTCGAAGCGTTCGAGGGGCCGCTCGATCTGCTGCTGTATCTGATCCGGCGGCAGAACCTCGACATCCTCGACATTCCGCTCGCCGAGATCACGAAGCAGTACATGAAGTACATCGAGCTGATGCAGGAGCTGCAGCTCGAGCTCGCGGGCGAATACATGGTGATGGCCGCGACGCTCGCCGAGATCAAGTCGCGCATGCTGCTGCCGCGGCCGCAGGTCGACCCGAACGGCGGCGAGGAAGACCCGCGCGCCGAGCTCGTGCGCCGGCTGCAGGAATACGAGCGCTTCAAGAGCGCCGCGGAAGACATCGACCGCCTGCCGCGCCTGGAGCGCGACACGTGGAGTCGGCGAGCGCCGAGCTGAGCGACCGCAAGGTCGTGCGGCTGCTGCCGCAGATCACGCTGCAGGAGATGCTGGTCGCGTTCAAGGACGTGGTCGCGCGCGCGGAGATGTTCGCGCACCATCACGTGCAGCGCGAGCGGCTCTCGGTGCGCGAGCGCATGTCTGATATCCTCGCGACGCTCGAGCGGTCGAGTTTCGTAGAATTCGTGCACCTGTTCCGGCCGGAAGAAGGCCGCATGGGCGTCACGGTCACGTTCGTCGCCATCCTCGAGCTGATGCGCGAAGGGCTGATCGACATCGTGCAGGCCGAGCCGTTCGCGCCGCTGCACGTGCGCAGCGCGCAGGGCACGCGCAGGCTGCGGCTCGTGGTGGACAACGATCGGTCGACGAGCTCGACGCCGCGGCGAACGAGCTCGGCGACGATGCGCTCGAGGCCGAGATCGACGCCGGATGCGCAGCGATTCGACGACGACGCGACGCATACCGGATGGAGAGACGCATGAACGATTCGTACATCAAGAACGTCATCGAAGCGGCGCTGCTCGCCGCCGGCGCGGCCCGTTGTCCGTTGCCGAGCTCGCGCAGCTGTTCGACGAATCAGTCGCGCCCGACGCCGACGGAGCTGCGCGCGGCGCTCGAGCAGCTCGACGGCCGACTACGAAGGCCGCGGCATCGAAGTCAAGGAAACCGCGAACGGGTTTCCGCTTCCAGGTGCGCCGGAGCTCGCGCACGAGATTTCGCGCCTGTGGCCCGAGCGGCCGCCGCGCTATTCGCGCGCGCTGCTCGAAACGCTCGCGCTCATCGCCTACCGCCAGCCGATCACGCGCGCCGAGATCGAGACGGTGCGCGGCGTGGCGGTGAATCCCGAACATCATCAAGACGCTGCTCGAGCGCAACTGGGTGCGGGTCGTCGGGCATCGCGACGTGCCGGGCCGGCCGGAGCTGCTCGGCACGACGCAGGAGTTCCTCGACTACTTCGGCTGAAGCCCTCGAAGACCTGCCGCCGCTCGCCGAGCTCAAGGCGATGAGCGACCTCAATCTGCAGCTGCCGTTGCCGGTCACCGGCGGACGGCGCAACGCGGCCGACGGCGCGGCACGGACTCGGGTGAAGTGGCGGTCGTGCCGGTGATGCGACGGTCGGATCGAGCGGCTCGACGCCGCGTCCGACGACGACGCCGATGACGAAGAGCTCTCGGCGCCCGGCGACATCAGCGCGGGTCTCGTCGCGGCGCCGCCGTCCGACGAGACTGACGCGCCGGACTCATCCATGCCGCGTCCGCGTTCGACGCCCGCCGGCGTCGCCGAGCGGCTGCAGAAATATCCTCGCGCAGCGCGGCCTCGGCTCGCGCCGCGCCATCGAAGAGTGGATCCGCGCCCAGCGCGTCTCCGTCAACGGCCGCATCGCCGAGCTCGGGCAGAAGGTCACCGAGCGCGACGACATCCGTCTCGACGGCCGCGTCGATCAGACACGCGCCGCCGCCGCCGCGCAGTCTTCATCTTCAACCGCTCGCCCGGCGATCCGTTGACGCGAGGCCGACGGCGAACGCTCGGCGCTCATCGATCGCCTGCCGAAGACCGCGGGGCGGCGCTTCATCGCCGTGAGCCCGATGCCGCGCATCGATGGCGGGCTCGAGCTCGTGACCTCCGACGGCGCGCTCGCCGCAAAGCTGCAGCGCGCCGAGCCACATGCTGCCGTGCGAGTTCAGCGTGCGCGTGAAGGCGGAGCTGGGGCCCGACCAGCTCGCGGCGTCGAATCCGGAAAGATCGACCGCGCCGACGCGCATGACGATCGAGAGCCTGAGCACGAGCGAGGCGCGAGCGAGGGCAGCGAATCGCTGGTACGCGCTCGATCGCGCGCGGCGCGAGCGGCAAGGACGTGCGCCAGCTCTTCGAGCGCCAGGGCGCGCTCGTCAGCCGCGTGCTGCGCGTGCGATCGGACCGCTGAAGCTCGACAAGGCCTGGCGCGCGGCCAGTTCCGCAGCTCGAGCAGGACGATGTCGACGCGCTGCTGCGCCCGGAGGCCGCGGAGGAAGAAGCCGGCGAGGAGTGACGCGGACTAGCGGCTCGACTGAGCCTCGAAGCGCCGGCCCGTGACGCCGCGGCTCGCGGGCCCCAGCAGCGCGACATACGGCGCGGTCAGCGATTCCGGCGTCGGCAATGATTCCTGCGGCTCCGACGGATAGGCCTGCCGGCGCATCGCGTGCGCACCTTGCCCGGGTCGATGACGTTCACGCGGACGTTCGAGTTGCCCTCGGTCTCGTGCGCCAGCACCTGCGTCAGTCCTTCGACCGCGAACTTCGATACCGAGTACGCGCCCCAGTAGGCGCGGCCGCGCTTGCCGACCCCGCTCGAGGTGAACAGCACCGACGCATCCGGCGATGCGCGCAGCAGCGGCAGCAGCTGCTGCGTGAGCACGAAGGCGGCCGTGACGTTCACGTGCATGACGCGCATGAACGTCGGCACGTCGTACTGCTCGATCGGCGTGAGCGTGCCGAGCAGCGCGGCGTTGTGCAGCAGACCGTCGAGCCGGCCGTAGCGCTCGTGCGACGGCCTCGCCACGGATTCGTAATCCGGCGCGAGCGCCCTCTCGAGATCGAGCGGCACGATGCTGGCCTCGGCGCGCCCGAACGCCCGATCTCCGCGTGCACGGCTTCGAGCTTGCGCACCGTGCGGCCGAGCAGGATGACTTTCGCGCCGGCCTGCGCGAGCGCGAGCGATACCGCGCGTCCGATCCCGCGCCGGCGCCGGTGACCAGGACGACACGATCTTTCATCTCGCTGGATGCCGCGGCGGCAGG
>CAVZED010000034.1:0-12907 GCA_963774045.1 uncultured Pseudomonadota bacterium | reverse complement strand
GGAGGGCGCCCGGCCCGTCCGGCGTGTTCTTATTGGAATAAGTCTAGCAAAGCCGCTGGGCGGCTGCCTATGTGGGTGCGGCCGGTTATCGGGTCGCGAAGCGGTAGCCGAAGCCCCCGCCCCACATCAGGTGGGACTTGTGCTCGATATAGTCGGTTCCCAGCCTTTGATCGCCGATCGTGACGAAGGCCAGCTCGGTCTTGACGTACCAGTTTTGCGGCAGCGCATAGCGAAAGCCGACGCCAAGCTCGAAAGCCGAAACGGTGTTGTCCCGGCGCTGAGCGCCGTGAAGCTCGGCTGACACCCAGGCGCCGCCGCCACCGCCAAAGCCGTAGCCATAGAACTTGCCCACGGCCATCCCGAGCTCACCGCCGACAGTGAAGATGGCGTTGGTTCGGATCGTGTAGCCGATCGGCATGCTCTCGACCACGCCGCCGGTCACCTTAAACCGCGGCCCGATCACCATACGGCCATCCTGGAACAGGTAGGCGAGGGTCGTGCCGAGATGGATGCCGTTCATGTTGAACTGGCCATAATTGTTCGTTCCGCCGTCGCTGATCGTGATGTGCGAGACGATCGGCCGATACACTCCGAAGTCGGCGGAGAAGCCGGCCCAGTTGGGTGCTGCATCGCTGGGCGGCCGCACCTTCTTTCGCATGGCGCGGGCTTGACGCACCTCGCTTCCGTCGGCGATCTGTTGCGCGTCCGCATGCACAGTTCCGAGCAACATCGCGGCCGCCGCGGCGCATGCGGCGCTGCGCAAGCGGAAGCGCCGGCGCACAACCGGTCGCCCGCCCGGCATTCTGCGGACAGGAACACAAGGGAGCGTCGAATCGGGGGCAGCGTGGATGGTCATGGGCTCGGGAAGTGACCGGGGTTCTCCGGCACGCCGCGTCCAGACTGCGCATTTATGGTTAACGAGAGGTTAACCCGCGCTTGCGCGAGCAGTCCTACTGCATGGCGCGCTTGGCCTTCTTCCGCCGCGGCTGATGGGCGTAGTCCTCCGGCGTGCGCACTGGTTTGCCGTCGTACCAGGGGCTGGGCTTGCACCAGCCCCCCAGGCCGGAAACCGTCGCCTGACACTGGCCGAGCGTCATGTAGTAGCAGCTCTCCCGGGTGTTGCCGAAGCCGCCGTACACTGCGCACCACTTGTACGGGTCGGCCTGCGCGCTCAGCGGAGCCAGCAGGATTATTCCGGCGGTCAGGATGATCTTACGCATGGGCATCGTCTCTTTCTGTCAGCGCAGTCAGGCGTCGCCGGCGCCTTCACGTTTGCGGTGTTTTTCGATCTCCTCCGGCTCGCGCGCGTCGATCTTCGTGAGTTCGTTACGGGCTTCGTCCTCGACCCGCAGCAGTTCGTCGAGCTTGGCGTGGATCGCTTGCGTATCGCGGTGCTCGGAGCGCTGGATGAACAGCGTCATGGTCCAGGTGGCGAGCGTGGCGAAGCCGTGCCAGTCGAAGGATTGGCGGTCGAAGATGATCCAGCCGATCGCATAGATCACAACGATGAGCAGGGCCGCCGGGTGGGCGGAGGCGGAGCCGAGCCATGTCAGGAAGTGGCGCATCTCTCAAGAATGCGGCAAGGCGGAACCTGTTCCCGCGCGGCTATCAGGCTCTGAAATGCTTGGACAATTTCAGGCCCTGGGCCTGGTAGTTCGAGCCGATTCCAGTGCCGTACAGCGTCGTCGGTCGCGCGAGCATGCGCTCATAGACCAGACGTCCGACGATTTGGCCATGTTCGAGGATAAACGGCACCTCGCGCGAACGGACCTCCAGCACGGCGCGGGCGCCCTTGCCGCCGGAGCCGGCGTAACCGAAGCCGGGATCGAAGAATCCGGCGTAATGGACGCGGAATTCGCCGACCAGGGGATCGAACGGCACCATCTCGGCGGCGTAATCCGGCGGCACCTGGACCGCCTCCTTGGACGCTAGAATATAGAACTCGTCGGGGTCGAGGATCAGTGTTTGGTCGGAGCGAGCCGCTATTGGCTCCCAGAACTCGGTGACGAGGTGGCTGCTCCGTTTCTCGACATCGATCAGGCCGGTGTGGCGCTTCGCGCGGTAGCCGATGGTGTTGTTCGACCCAAGCCCGGCGAGGTCGACCCCCACCGCGATGCCCTCCGCAACGTCGGCCTCGGCGTCGTCGGTCAGCCGCTCCTGCTCGTGCAGCGTCCGCAGCGCCGCGGCATCGAGCAGCCCCTGGCCGCGGCGGAAGCGGATCTGCGACAGCCGCGACCCCTCCCGCACCAGCACCGGAAAGGTCTTCGGGCTGATCTCGGCATAGAGCGGCCCGCGGTAGCCCGCCTCGATGCGATCGAAGCCGCGCGTGCGGTCGGCGATGACGCGGGTGAACACGTCGAGCCGACCAGTCGAGCTTTTCGGGTTGGCAGCCGCGGCGACGTCGCCGGGCAGCGCCAGGCTCTCCAGGAGCGGCACGATGTAGACGCAGTTGGTCTCCAGCACAGCGCCCGCGTGTCGATCGACCTGCGCATCCAGTATCTCGCGTATCGCGAGTTGAAGGCCGCGATCCGCGACCAGCGCGCGAAGTCGGGCTCGGTGATCGTGCTCGACGTGGCCACGGGCGAAGTGCTCGCCATGGTCAACCAGCCCACCTACAACCCGAACGACCGCGACCAGATCAAGGCCAAGACATATCGCAATCGCGCGGTCACCGACATCGTCGAGCCCGGCTCCTCGATCAAGCCGTTCGTCGTGGCCGCCGGACTGGCCTCGGGCCGGTTCAACGACCACAGCGTCATCGACACCAGCCCGGGCTACATCAAGGTCGGCGCCAAACTACTCGAGGATCCCCACAACCTCGGCGCGGTCAATCTCGCGACCATCCTCGCCAAGAGCTCGAACGTCGGCATGACCAAGGTGGCGCTGTCGCTCGAACCGGCGCAGATGTACGGCACGCTCGCGGCGCTCGGTTTCGGCCAGGTCACCACCTCGGGTTATCCGGGCGAGTCGGCCGGGCTGCTGCCTCACTACTCGCACTGGCGCCCGGTCGGCATCTCCTCGATGTCGCGCGGCTACGGCCTTTCCATCACGCCGCTGCAGCTCGCGCATGCCTACGCGACGGTCGCGTCCTACGGCATCGCGCGCCCGATCTCGTTCCTGCGCGTCGAGTCTGCGCCCGAGGGCCAGCGCGCGCTGGACGAGCGCGTGGCGCGCACGCTGATCCACCTGCTCGAAGCCGTGGTAGCGCCCGAGGGTGGCGGCAAACTGGCCGCGATTCCGGGTTACACGGTGGCCGGCAAGACCGGCACCGCCTGGAAGGCGACTGCGGGAGGCTACGCGACGGACCGCTACCTGGCCGTCTTCGGCGGTGTCGCGCCCGCGAGCGCCCCGCGCCTCGCGGCGATCGTGATCATCGACGAGCCCGGCGCCGGCAAATATTACGGCGGCGACGTCGCGGCGCCCGTCTTCTCGGGAGTGGTTGGCGGTGCGTTGCGACTGCTCGCGGTGCCGCCCGACGCGCCGGTCGCGGACGAAGGCGGCGCCGCCGGCGTGGCGCGCCAGGTGGCGACGCGATGAACGCGGCCCCCGTGCAGACGCGCAGCCTGCGGCAGTTGCTCGATGGCCTCGCGGAAGTGCCGCGCGACGTCGAGATCAACGACCTCACGCAGGATGGCCGCGCCGCACGTCCGGGCTCGGCGTTTCTCGCGGTGCGCGGCAGCGCAGAACACGGACTCAAGTACGCGCCGCAGGCAGTGGCCAACGGGGCTCGCGCCGTGCTCTGGGAGCCGGCACCGGTCGCGGTGCCGCCGGATCTTCCGTCGGAGATACTCGTCGCGCCGGTGCCGCACCTGCGCGAACACGCCAGCCTGATCGCCGACCGCTTCTTCGACGCGCCCTCGCAGACGCTGGCCGTGGCCGGCTTCACCGGCACGAACGGCAAGACCACCTGCGCCTATCTGCTCGCCCAGGCGCTGGAAGAGGCCGGCCGGCCGGCGGCCTACATGGGCACCATCGGCACGGGGCGTCCGCACCAGCTCGTCGCCAGCGCACTCACCACCGGCGACGCGGTCTCCGTGCAGCGCACGCTCGCGGACATGCGCGCGGGCGGCGCGCGCAGCGTCGCGATGGAGGTCTCGTCGCACGCGCTCGACCAGGCGCGCGTCGGCGCCGTGCGCTTCCGCACCGCGGCCTTCACCAATCTCACGCGCGACCACCTCGACTATCACGGCAGCATGGACAGCTACGGTGCGGCCAAGGCGCGCCTGTTCACGCGCCCGGAGCTCGCCTCGCGTGTGATCAACGTCGACGACGCGTTCGGGCGCCAGCTCGCGATCGATCCGCGCGGCCGTGGCCGTCTCGTCGTCACCAGCCGCGGTCACCAATCGCACGCGCGCGCGGCCGCGGGTTTCGTACGCGCCATGCACGTCACGCTGTCGTCGCGGGGGATTGACCTCGAGTTCGACTCGAGCTGGGGCACAGGTGCGTTGACCTGCCCCTTGGTGGGCGACTTCAACGTCGAGAATCTGCTGACCATCATCGCGGTGCTGCTCGACTGGGATCTCGGCCTCGACACCGTGCTGCGCGTGCTCGCGCGCGTGCATGCCGCGCCTGGACGAATGGAGACCTTCGGCGGAACACGCGCGCCGCTCGCGGTCGTCGACTACGCGCATACGCCGGATGCGCTGAGAAAGGCGTTGGCCGCGGCGCGCGCCCACTGCGGCGGGCGGCTCGCGGTGGTGTTCGGTTGCGGCGGCGACCGCGACCCCGGCAAGCGCCCGCTGATGGGCGGGATCGCGGCGGAGCTCGCCGACGATCTCGTGATCACGGACGACAACCCGCGCACCGAGGCTCCCGAAGCGATCGCAGCCGGCATCGCCGCGGGAATTCCCGCCGGCAAGCCGTATCGCATCGAGCACGACCGGGCACACGCGATCCGCGCGGCGCTGCAGGAGGCGACCGAGCGCGACGTCGTGTTGATCGCCGGCAAGGGACACGAGGACTATCAGATCTACGGTCGAGAGCGCCGCGCGTTCAGCGACCAGAAGGTCGTCGCGGCCGCGCTCGCGCAGCGCCGTGCCATAACCGGCGGTGCCGCATGAACCGCACGCTCGCGGATTTCGCGCGCGCCTGCGGCGGTGAGCTCGGTGGCCCCGACCGCGCCTACACCGGCGTGTCGAGCGACTCGCGCTCGCTCAAGCCCGGCGAATTGTTCGTCGCCCTGCGCGGCCCGCGCTTCAACGCCAACGAGTTCGTCGGCGCGGCGGAATCCGCGGGCGCCGCGGGTGCGGTGGTCGATACGCGCACCGACCGATCGATCACGCAGATCCTCGTCGCCGACACGCTCGAGGCGCTGACCAACACCTCGGCGGCCTGGCGCGCGGGCTTCGATCTGCCGGTGGTCGGCGTCGCGGGCAGCAACGGCAAGACGACGGTCAAGGAAATGACCGCCGCGATCCTGGCGCGCGCGGGCAACACACTCGCGACCCGCGGCAGCCTCAACAATCACATCGGCGTGCCGCTCACGCTGCATCGCCTCGACGCCTCGCACCGCTTCGCGGTCGTCGAGGTCGGCGCCAATCACCCCGGCGAAGTGGCGTCGCTGGTCAAGCTCGCGCGCCCGACGGTGGGTCTCATCACCAACGCCGGCGCGGAACACCTCGAGGGTTTCGGCAGCATCGAGGGTGCGGCCCGCGCCGAGGGCGAAATGATCGCCGGACTCGCGCCCGGCGACACCGCCGTGCTCAACGCCGACGATGAATTCCTCGACCTGTGGCGCGGCATGACGCGCGCACGCGTCGTGACCTTCGGGCTCGCGCCCGTCGCGGACTACACCGCGCGCCGCATGCAGACTTCCATCGGCGCCGCGGGCTTCGAGACGGACTTCGAGTTGTGGACGCCGCAGGGCTCGACGCGCGTGGAGCTGCAGCTGGCGGGCCGCCACAACGTGGTGAACGCGCTGTCGGCCGCCGCCGCGGCGATGTCGGCCGGCGCCTCGCTCGATCACATCAGCGAAGGCCTTGCCACAATGCGCCCGGTTCCTGGCCGATTGCAGTTCAAAACGGCGCCGAGTGGCGCCTGGATCGTCGACGACTCTTACAACGCGAACCCGAGCTCGATGAAGGCCGGACTCGAAGTGCTCGCCAACGTCGACGCGCGCCGCTGGTTCGTCATGGGCGACATGGGCGAGCTCGGCGACTTCGCGCCCGACAGCCATCGAGAGATCGGCCGGTTCGCGCGCGAGCAACGCATCGACCGGTTGTTCGCGACCGGCACGCACTCGGCGCTCGCGGTCGAAACCTTCGGCCCCGGTGGCGAATGGTTCCCCGACGCCGAGGCGCTGGCGCGCGCGGTCAACGCCGAGCTCACGCGTGAAGTGTGCGTGCTCGTCAAGGGTTCGCGGTCCGCGCGCCTCGAGCGCGTGGTCGAGTCACTGGTCGGGAAAACGGGTTAGACATGCTCTACTGGCTCGCCAAACAGCTCACGCCTCACTACTCGGCCTTCAACGTCTTTTCGTACCTGACCGTGCGCTCGATCTTCGCGGTGATCACCGCGCTGGTGCTCGGCCTGATGCTGGGGCCGTGGATGATCGAGAAACTCAGGTTCGGCCGCGTCGGCCAGGTGGTGCGCGACGACGGTCCGAAGTCGCATTTCTCGAAGGCCGGCACGCCGACCATGGGCGGCATGCTCATCCTCATCGCGATCTTCGTGAGCACGCTGCTGTGGTGCGACCTCACGAACCGCTTCGTGTGGGTGGTGCTCGGGGTCACGTTCTCGTTCGGCGTGATCGGCTTCCTGGACGACTACCTCAAGCTCGCGAAGAAGAATCCGAAGGGACTGATCGCGCGCTACAAGTACTTCTGGCAGTCGCTGTTCGGAATCGCCGCCGCGATCTTCCTGTTCTACACCGCGAAGACGCCGGCCGAAACCACGCTCTACCTGCCGTTCCTGAAGAACTTCGCGGTGCCGATGGGTGCGATGTCATTCATCGTGCTGTCCTACCTGATGATCGTCGGCATGAGCAACGCGGTGAATCTCACCGACGGTCTCGACGGACTCGCGATCATGCCCTCGGTCATGGTGGGCGGCGCGCTCGGCGTGTTCGCGTACGCCAGCGGCAACGCCGAGTTCGTGAAGTACCTGTCCATCCCGGCCGTGCCCGGCGCCGGCGAGGTGCTCATCTTCTGCGCCGCGCTGGTCGGCGCGGGGCTCGGATTCCTGTGGTTCAACACGTATCCCGCGCAGGTGTTCATGGGCGACATCGGCGCGCTGGCGCTCGGCGCCGCGCTCGGCACGATCGCGGTGATCGTGCGCCAGGAACTCGTGGTGCTCATCATGGGCGGCATCTTCGTCGTCGAGACCGCCTCCGTGATCATCCAGGTGGCGTCTTTCAAGATGACCGGCAAACGCGTCTTCCGCATGGCGCCCATCCACCATCACTACGAGCTCAAGGGCTGGGCCGAGCCGAAGGTCATCGTGCGCTTCTGGATCATCAGCTTCATCCTGGTGCTCGCGGGTCTCGCGACGCTGAAACTCCGATGACCGCGCAGGCCCTCCAATCCGCACGTAATGCCGTCATCGTCGGCATGGGACGCACCGGCCTGAGCGTCGCGCGGCACCTGCAGCGCTGCGGGTATGGAATCGCCATCACCGACAGTCGCGAGGACCCGCCCGAGCTCGCGGGAGTGAAGGCGCTCGGATCCGCGGTGGTCGCGCGCACCGGCGGTTTCGACGCCCGGTTGCTCGAGACGGCCGACATCGTCATCACGTCGCCGGGTGTGCCGCTCGACGATCCGTTCTTCGTGCAGGCGCGCGCGCGCGGCCTGGACATCGTCGGCGACATCGAGCTGTTCGCGCGCTCCGCGGATGCGCCGGTGGTGGGCATCACCGGCACCAACGGCAAGAGCACCGTCACCACGTTGCTGGGCCGCATGGCCGAGCGTGCCGGCGTTCGCGTGCGCGTCGGCGGCAACCTGGGGCAGCCGGCGCTCGACCTGCTCGATCGCGGCCCCACCGATCTGTACGTGCTCGAGCTGTCCTCGTTCCAGCTCGACACGACGCACTCGCTGCGCCTCAAGGCCGCGGTGGTGCTCAATCTCTCGGCCGATCACATGGATCGCTACGCGACGCTCGATCACTACGCCGCGTCGAAGGCGCGCATCTTTGCCCATTGCGAGACCGCGGTCGTCAACGCCGACGAACCCGAGGTCGCGAAGATGCCGCGGCCGGGGCAGCGCGTGCTGACGTTCAGCCTCGACAAGGGCAGCGCCGACTTCGGCATCCTGACCCCGCCCGGGGCGCAGGAGCCCTGGCTGTCGCGGCGCGGCGCGGCGCTGCTGCCGCTCGCCACGCTCAAGATCTCCGGCCGCCACAATGCGGCCAACGCACTCGCGACTCTCGCGCTCGGCGACGCGCTGCGCCTGCCGATCGCGCCGATGCTCGACGAGCTGCGCGAATTCCCCGGCCTGCCGCATCGCGCGCAGTGGGTCGCCGACGTCAGGGGCGTGCGCTACGTCAACGACTCGAAGGGCACGAACGTCGGCGCGACGCTCGCGGCCGTCGGCGGCATGAACGGGCCGCTGGTCGTGATCGCCGGCGGCGACGGCAAGGGCCAGGACTTCACGCCGCTCGCGGCGGCGTTCCGCGGCAAGGTGCGCTCGACCGTGCTGCTCGGCCGCGACGCCGGATTGATCGAGACCGCGCTCACCGGCATCTGCCACACGGCGCGCGTCAACTCGATGGAGGAAGCCGTGCGCGCCGCCGCCCGCTTCGCGCAGCCCGGCGACACCGTGCTGCTCTCGCCGGCCTGCTCGAGTCTCGACATGTTTCGCGACTACGCGCAGCGCGGCACCGTGTTCGCCGCCGCCGTGAAGGACATCCTCGGCGAACCGTCCGGCGAGCGGAAGGAGTCGAACAAGTGAGCACCCGCCGCGCGCTGCACATCGACCTCGTCGCGTTGTCGCTGATCCTCGCGATCGTGCTGCTCGGGCTGGTGATGGTCACCTCGGCCTCGATCTCGATCGCCAGCAAGGAATCGGGTAACGCGTTCTCCTACCTGGAACGCCAGCTGGTGTTGTGCCTCGTGGGGTTCGTGCTCGCGGGCATCGTGTTCTGCATCCGCACCGAATATCTCGAAAAGTTCGCCTGGCCGCTGCTCATCATCGCGCTGGCGATGTTGTTCGTGGTGCTGATCCCCGGAGTCGGTCACGTGGTGAACGGCAGCCGGCGCTGGATCCGCCTGCTCGGCTTCAACTTCCAGGCTTCCGAGCTCGCGCGCGTGTTCACGCTCATCTTCATTGCGAGCTACGCGGTGCGGCGCGAGGACGAGCTGCGTTCGACGGCGATGGGGATCATCAAGCCCCTGGGCCTGCTGGTGTTCGTCGCGCTGCTGCTGCTGGCGGAGCCGGACTTCGGCGCGGCCTCCGTACTCTTCATCACCGGCTTCGGCGTGTTGTTCATCGCCGGCGCGCGCCTGCGTTACGTGGCCATGGCGGCGGCGGCGGGCGCCGGCGCGGCGGCCATGCTCGTGCTGATGGTGCCGTACCGCATGGCGCGCGTGACGTCGTTCCTCGATCCCTGGGCGGACCCGTACAACAGCGGCTTCCAGCTCACGCAGTCGCTGATCGCCATCGGGCGCGGCGAGTGGTTCGGCGTGGGCCTCGGCGAAAGCGTGCAGAAACTCTTCTACCTGCCCGAGGCGCACACCGATTTCCTGTTCGCGGTGCTCGCGGAGGAGCTCGGCCTGGTCGGCGTGGCCGCCACGCTCACGCTGTTCATCGCGCTCGTGTGGCGCAGCTTCTGGATCGCGCAACTCGCCTCGCGCGCCGGCCTGCGTTTCCAGGCCTACCTCGCCGCGGGTTTCGGCCTGTGGCTGGGTTGCCAGGCGCTGATCAACATCGGCGTCAACATGGGCGTGCTGCCCACGAAGGGCCTGACGCTGCCGCTCATGAGCTACGGACGCTCGAGCATGATCGTCACGCTCGCGTGGGTCGGCCTGTTGCTGCGCGTGTACCACGAGGCGATGCAGAGCGGCCGCGGCATGGCGCACACGCGTCGCGCCGATGCGGATGATGAACGCGCTTCCCGGCTCGCGGGAGCTCACGCATGAGTGCGCGCTCGACGGTTCTCATCATGGCCGGCGGCACGGGCGGTCACGTGTTTCCCGCGCTGGCGCTGGCACGCCTGCTGCGCGCGGCGTCGCACGAGGTCGTGTGGCTCGGCACGAAGCGCGGACTCGAGGCGCGCGTCGTGCCCGCGGAGAACATCGACGTCGAATGGCTCTCGATGAGCGGCCTGCGCGGCAAGGGTGTGCTGACGCTGCTGGCGGCGCCGTTCAAGCTCGCGCAGTCCATCTGGCAGGCGTTGCGCATCATGCGGCGCAGGCGCCCCGCGCTGGTCGTCGGTTTCGGCGGGTTCGTCACCGGCCCCGGCGGCGTGGCGGCCTGGCTCACGCGACGCCCGCTCGTGATCCACGAACAGAATGCGATCGCGGGCTACTCCAACCGCAGTCTCTCGCACCTCGCGGGCCAGGTGCTGGCGGGTTTCCCGCGCGCCTTTCCCGCCGGCATCGAGGTGCGCGTGGTCGGCAACCCGGTCCGCGCGGAAATCGCGAATCAGCCGCCACCGGTCGAACGTTTCGCGCGGCGCGCCGGCGCGCTGAACGTGCTGGTGGTCGGCGGTAGTTTGGGTGCGTCACGGCTCAACGCCGTGGTGCCGTTCGCCGTCGCCCTGGCCGGGAAGGGCGGATTGACGCTGCAGGTGCGCCACCAGGCCGGCGAGCGCGGCATCGACGCGGCGCGCGCGGCGTACGCCGCAGCGAATGTGACCGCCGAGGTCACGCCGTTCATCGACGACATGGCGCGCGCCTACGCCGACGCGGACCTGGTGATCTGCCGCGCAGGCGCACTGACGATCTCCGAACTCGCGGCGGTGGGCGTGGGCTCCATCCTGGTGCCGTTTCCCGCCGCCGTGGACGACCACCAGACCGTGAACGCGCAGTTCCTGGTGCGCGAAGGCGCGGCCGTGCTCATCGCGGACCGCGATCTCACCGCGCAGCGCCTGGCCGAAACGCTGCTGGAACTCGGCGCGGGTCGCGACAGGCTGCTCGCCATGGCCGAGCGCGCGCGCCAGGTGGCCCGGCCGCGCGCCGCCGAGGAGCTCGCGGCCGTCTGCCTCGAACACCTGGAGGCCGCGGCATGAGCGACCGCATGCGGCGCATCCATCGCATCCACTTCGTCGGCATCGGCGGCAGTGGCATGAGCGGCATCGCCGAGGTCCTGCTGAATCTCGGCTACGAGGTGCAGGGCAGCGACCTGCGCGCGAATCCGGTCACCGAACGCCTGGTGAAGCTGGGCGCGCGCGTGCTCATCGGCCATCGCGGCGAGAACGTCGGCACGGCCGACGTCGTCGTGATCTCGAGCGCAGTCTCGCAGCAGAATCCGGAAGTCGTGCGCGCGCTGGAGCGCCGCATCCCGGTGGTGCCGCGCGCCGAAATGCTCGGCGAGCTCATGCGCTTCCGTTACGCCATCGCGGTCGCCGGCACCCACGGCAAGACGACCACCACCAGCCTGACGTCTTCGATCCTCGCCGAGGGCGGCGAGGATCCCACCTTCGTGATCGGCGGCCTGCTCAAGAGCGCGGGCACGAATGCGCGCCTGGGCGCCGGCAAATACCTGGTCGCCGAGGCCGACGAGAGCGACGCGTCGTTCCTGCACCTGAACCCGATGATCGCCATCGTCACCAACATCGACAACGATCATCTCGGCACTCACGACGGGGATTTCGAGCGACTCAAGGGCAGCTTCGTGGCGTTCCTGCACAACCTGCCGTTCTACGGGCTCGCGGTGCTGTGCGTCGACGACGCGCACATCCGCAGCATCCTCAACAAGGTCAATCGTCCGGTCGTGGGTTACGGTTTCTCCGAGGGCGCTGACCTGCGCGCCGAGAACCTGCGCCGCGAAGGTTTGCGCACGCACTTCGACGTCGTGCGCCGCGCCGACGGAACCCGCTTCCCGGTCACGGTCAACCTGCCCGGCGTGCACAACGTGCTGAACTCGCTCGCGGCCATCGCCGTTGCGCTCGAGATCGGGATTCCGACCGAAGCGATCCAGCGCGCGCTCGGCGGCTTCCAGGGCATCGACCGCCGGCTCACGCACGTCGCCGACGTCAAACTCCCCAATGATGGAAAGTGGGCCGACGGCAAGGGCGGTGGCGATCCAGTGACCATCGTCGACGACTACGGCCACCACCCCACGGAAATCGCGGCGACGCTCGACGCCATCCGCCAGGGTTATGCCGGGCGCCGCCTGGTGCTGGCGTTCCAGCCGCATCGCTACACGCGCACGCGGGACCTGCTCGACGACTTCGCCACCGTGCTGAGCGGCGGTGACGCGTTGCTGGTCACCGAGGTGTACGCCGCGGGCGAGGCGCCCATCCAGGCGGCCGACGGCCGCGCGATCTGCCGCGCGGTGCGCACGCGCGGCAAGGTCGAGCCGGTGTTCGTGGAAAAAGTCGAGACGCTCGACGAGGCGCTGCGCGCCGTGCTCAAACCCGGCGACGTCCTCGTGACGATGGGCGCCGGTTCGATCAGCGCGATCTCCCACGCGCTGCCCGGGAAGTTAGGGGCGGCCACGCCCCGGAGGCAGGCGTGACGTGCGCATCGCGTATCGCAAGCCCGCGCCGCAGGTGGCCGTCATGAACGGGGGAATGCTCGTCGTGGACCCGGAATTCGCAGCGCGCATCCGGCGCGACGAGCCGATGTCGCGCCACACCTCCTGGCACGTGGGTGGCCCCGCGGACCTGTATTTCAGCCCGCGCGACCGCGCCGACCTGCTGGCGTTCCTGCCGTCGCTGCCCGAAGGCACGCCGTTGTTCTGGCTCGGGCTCGGTTCCAATCTGCTGGTGCGCGACGGCGGCATCCGCGGCGTGGTCATCGACACCACCGGACTCG
>CAVZED010000033.1:0-220475 GCA_963774045.1 uncultured Pseudomonadota bacterium | reverse complement strand
CAGGCCAGGAATCCCTGGCCCGTCGAGTCCGGCGCGAGCGGATGACGGTTGAGGAAACCCGGCAGCATCGCGTACTGGTTACACGCCTTCGGGTTGTACTTCATCGTGCAGGAACCGAGCGGATAGAAGTGCGTGTCGATGGAGAAGTTGAGCTGCGAGAGCCGCGTGAAGTGGCGCACCACCTCGAGCTCGCTCACCTCGGGCAACATCGCGGGCTTTCTGCGGCGTAGCGCCACCGGTATGTCTCCCGCCACTTCGGCTGAGCCGCTGGGCTCCAAGGTCGGCCACTGGGCGAAGGCGCCGCGACCCGGACGCGAGTATTCGAAGATGATCTTTTCGGGATGTTTGAGCATGGCTAAAACCCAATAGTGAGGTCGGACTCCAACTCAGGCGGCGCGCACGGCGGCCTTCAAGGTGTCGGCGAGCGCGTCCGCGTACGCCTTGATGTCGGCGGCGGTTCGCGTTTCGGTGGCGCAAACCAGCAGCGCGTTGCCGAGCTCGGGGTAGTCAGTCGACAGGTCGAAGCCGCCGACGATGCCGCGGCGCGCGAGCTCCGCGATCACCGGTGCGACCGGCCGGTCGAGCAGCAGCACCGCCTCGTGGAAGCGTGGCCGCTCGAAGGCGAGCTTCACGCCCTTGACGCGCGTCAGGGCCTGGACCAACTCGTTGGTGCGCGCATGGCATTCGTTCGCGACGCGCGCGAGGCCTTCCGGCCCGATCAGGCTGAGGTAAATCGTGGCGGCGGTGACCAGCAGGCCCTGGTTCGTGCAGATGTTCGACGTGGCCTTGCCGCGGCGGATGTGCTGCTCGCGCGCCTGCAGCGTGAGCGCGAAGCCCTGCTTGCCGTTCGCGTCGACGGTGCGGCCGACGATGCGTCCGGCATCTGGCGCACGTTCTCCATCTTCGTGGTGAGGAAACCCGCGTACGGACCGCCCGAGGACAGCGGGACGCCGAGCGGCTGGCAGTCGCCGCAGGCGATGTCCGCGCCCCGGGTGCCCCACTCGCCCGGCGGCTTGAGGATGCCGAGCGACGTCGGATTCACCGAGGCGATGACCAGGGTGCCGTTGGCATGCGCCCAGTCGGTCAGTGCGTCGACGTCTTCCAGCACGCCGAAGAAGTTGGGCTGCTGGATGACGAGCGCCGTGATGTCCTCGCCCTGGTACTTCTCGAGGTCCGCGACGGAGATCGCGCCCTTCGGACAGGGCACTTCCTCGAAGCGCACGTTCTGGTTGCCGGCCGTGGCCACCGCGACCTTGCGGTAGTTCGGGTGCACCGTCGTCGGCACGAGGATGCGCTGGGACTTCGACTTGCGATGCGCACGGATCGCCATCAGCGACGACTCGGCCACGGCCGAGCCGCCGTCGTACAACGATGCGTTCGAGACTTCCATGCCCGTGAGCGAGGCGATCATCGTCTGGTATTCGTAGATGAGCTGCAGCGTGCCCTGCGAGGCCTCGGCCTGGTATGGCGTGTAGGCGCTGTAGAACTCGCCGCGCGTCGTCACCGCCCACACCGCGGACGGGATGTGGTGCTCGTACGCGCCCGCGCCGATGAAGTTCAACGGCGTGCCGTCCTGCGCCGCGCGGCCTGCCATGAGGCGGCCGATCTGCATCTCGCTGAGCGCGTCCGGAATGCCGGCCAGCGACTCGATGCGCAGGTCTTTCGGGATTTCGTCGAACAGGTCTTCGACGCTCTTGCGCCGATGGCCGCCAGCATCTGCGCGACGTCCTCGGGGGTTTGCGGATTGAACGGCATGGATCAGCCCTCCGCGGCGAGATGCGCTGCGTACTCGGCCGCCGACATCAGACCGCCGCGGCGCGCCGTCGGGTTTCATGCGCATGATCCAGCCGCCGCCGTAGGGCTCGGAATTGATGAGCTCGGGCTGGCTGCCCAGTGCGGCGTTGCCTTCGAGCACCGCACCCGCGATCGGCGCGTACACGTCGGAGGCGGCCTTCACGGATTCGACCACGGCGAACGTGTCGCCCGTCTTCAGCGTCCTGCCCGCCTCGGGCACTTCCACGAACACGAGATCGCCGAGCGCGCCCTGCGCGTGATCGGTGATGCCGACCTCGACGTTGCCGTTGGCGAGCGTGCGAACCCACTCGTGCGACTTGGTGTACTTGAGATCGGCGGGAATGTTGCTCATGAGAGAAGGCTCCGCAAAGAGGATTAACTGACCAGGACCTTGCCGTTGCGAACGAACGGCGCCTTTACCACGCGTGCGGTGAGGTAGCTTGCCGCGCACGTCGACCTTGACCGTACCGCTGGTGGCGCGCGGCACGCGCGCGAGCGCGATGGACTTCTCCATCGTGGGGGAGAACGTGCCGGAGGTGATCTCGCCCTCGCCGGTGCCGTCGACGATGACCTTCTGGTGGCCGCGCAGCACGCCGCGGTCGTCGAGCACCAGCGCGACGAGCTTGCGCGGCGAGGCCCGCGCCTTGATCGCCTCGAGCGCCTTGCGCCCGATGAAGTCGCGCGCCGGATCGTCGAACGACACGGTCCACGTGAGACCGGACTCGAGCGGATTCTGGCTCTCGTCCATGTCGTTGCCGTAGAGATTCATCGCGGCTTCGAGGCGCAGCGTGTCGCGCGCTCCGAGGCCCGCGGACTTCACGCCCAGCTCGTTGAGCTTGCGCCAGACCGGCGCGGCCTCGCGCGGCCGGCAACATGATCTCGAAGCCGTCTTCGCCGGTGTAGCCGGTGCGCGCGACGAACCACGCGCCGATCTCGCGTCCGAAGAAGACGTCAAGCGCGAGCGCCGCCGGCGACGCCGCCGGCGGCAGCAACTCCGCGACTTTCGCGCGCGCATTCGGACCCTGCACCGCGACCATCGCGAGGTCGGTGCGCTCGGTGAGCTCGACGCCGAAAGGCTGCGCCTGCGTGCGCATCCAGGCCAGGTCCTTGTCGCGCGTGCCGGCGTTCACGACGACGCGGAACCAGGACTCGGTCAGAAAATAGACGATGAGGTCGTCGATGACGCCGCCGGCCTCGTTGAGCATGCAGCTGTAGAGCGCCTTGCCCGGAGTGGTCAGCTTCGCCACGTCGTTCGCGAGCAGGCGGCGCAGGAACTCGCGCACCTTGGGGCCGCGAGCGTCGATCACGCACATGTGCGACACGTCGAAGATGCCCGCATCGCGGCGCACGGCGTGGTGCTCCTCGATCTGCGAGCCGTAGTTGACGGGCATGTCCCACCCGCCGAAATCCACCATGCGCGCGCCCTGCTCGACGTGCAGGTCATAGAAGAGGTGTGCGTCTGCCCAAGAACTTCTCCGCGGTGCGCCGCGTAGCACCAATAAAAAAGGCGGGGAGGGGAAAATTCCGCCTCCCCGCCCCTCTGTCCTTGAACCTGAGAGATCGGGCTCGCAGGCTCTGTGCCGCGCGCCGCACCCCTTCGGTGGATGGCCCCTTCATATAGAAGGAAGGCCATCGCTCTCCAGAGCCCGCCTTCAAACCCTGCCGTTCTTTTGCCTGAGCGTTTCCGGGCGGAAACTTGCGCCTTCGGCGCCCTCATTAAAGAGGGTCTCTCGGACAGAGTCTGGTCAATTGGCGAGCGGGTGGCATCATAGCAGCCCCTTCCCGCATGGACGAGCCAGTTTCATGAACATGCGCCGCATCACGCTGCCAGTGGTCCTATTTGCAGCCGCGACAACGATGTCGCGCGCGTCCTTCGCGAAGGATGACGCGCGCGTCGCAGCGCTGAAGGCCGCCGAGCTCGCGCGCTTTGACGCGCAGGTCAACGCGGACGCGAAGGTGCTCGGGCAGCTCCTCGACGACGAGCTCGAGTACGTCCACTCGAATGGCGAGGTCGACTCGAAAGCCTCGTTCATCGAATCCCTGGTGAGCGGCAAGCGCGACTACGTTTCGTCCACCGCGAGCATCCAGGGCGTGCGCATCCTCGGCGACGTGGCCATCATCCGCGGCACCGCGAAGGTGACGGTCGCGGGCGACGGCCAGTCGCGCGAGCTCGACCTCGGTTACACCGACATCTGGGTGTGGAAGGACAAGCGCTGGCAGATGACCGCCTGGCGCAGCGCGCGCATGCCCGCGCCCGCGGCGCCGCCGGCGAAGTAGTTAGCGATGCGCGCCACGCTCGTCACCACACTGCTCGCCTGCCTGCCACTGGCCGCTTCCGCCGCGCCGCGTGGTGACGAGGTCTCCGCGCGAGCTGCGCTGCAGGCGCGCTTCGACGCGGCGCTGCGCGCGGACGTACCGGCGCTCGAGGAACTGCTGGCCGACGACCTCGAGTACTGCGGCGTCAGCGGCACGTGCTCGACGAAGCGGCAGTACCTCGATTCCGTGCGCAGCGGCGCGCGCAGGTTCCGCACTCTCGTTCCGACGGTGCGGCGCGTGACGTTGTACGCGGATGCCGCGGTGCTGACCGGCACCGTGTCCGCCGACTCCACGTACAACGGCGTCGATCGCCACATCGACGCGTACTTCCTCGTGGTGCTCGCCTGGCGCGACGGCCGCTGGCAGATGACCAACCAGAGCTCGACTTCCCTCGAGGCGGCGCGATGAGCCATCCCCGCCGCAATACCGTTGCCGTAAAGGTCGGTCGGGTGACCGTCGGCAGCGCCGCGCCGATCGTCGTGCAGTCGATGACGAACACCGACACCGCCGACATCGAAGGCACCGCTCAGCAGATCAAGGCGCTCGCGCGCGCCGGTTCCGAGCTGGTGCGCATCACGGTGAACGAGGCATCGGCGGCGGCGGCCGTCGCGCCGATCCGCGACCGGCTCGCGCAGCTCGGTGTGGACGTGCCCATCATCGGCGACTTCCACTTCAACGGTCACAAGCTGCTGCGCGAACATCCCGAGTGCGCGGCCGCGCTCGCCAAGTACCGGATCAACCCGGGCAACGTGGGCCGCGGCAGCAAGCGGGATCCGCAGTTCGCGGAGATGATCGAGTTCGCCTGCAAGTACCAGAAGCCGGTGCGCATCGGCGTCAACTGGGGCTCGCTCGACCAGGAACTGCTGACACGCATGATGGACGAGAACAACGCACGTCCCGAGCCCTGGTCCGCGCAGCAGATCATGCGCGAGGCCGTGGTCGCGTCCGCGCTGCAAAGCGCCGCGCGCGCGGTCGAGCTCGGCCTGGCGCGTGAACGCATCATCCTTTCGGCGAAAGTGAGCGGCGTGCAGGACCTGATCGCCATCTACCGGAAGCTCGGCGAGCGATGCGACTACCCCTTGCACCTCGGTCTCACCGAGGCGGGCATGGGCAGCAAGGGCATCGTCGCCTCCACGGCCGGCATGTCCGTGCTGCTGCAGGAGGGCATCGGCGACACCATCCGCGTATCGCTCACGCCCGAACCCGGCGGTGACCGCACGAACGAAGTGATCGTGGCGCAGGAGATCCTGCAGACCATGGGCCTGCGCTCGTTCATCCCGATGGTGGTCGCCTGCCCGGGCTGCGGGCGCACCACCAGCACGTATTTCCAGGAACTGGCGCAGTCGATCCAGACTCACATCCGCCATCGCATGCCGGAATGGCGCAAGTCCTACGACGGCGTGGAAGACATGACGGTTGCGGTCATGGGCTGCGTGGTCAATGGTCCGGGTGAGAGCAAACACGCGAACATCGGCATCTCGCTGCCCGGCACGGGCGAGCGTCCCGTGGCACCGGTCTACGAGGACGGCGAGAAGACCGTGACGCTCAAGGGCGAGCGCATCGCCGAGGAATTCCAGGAGCTGGTCGAGAAGTACGTCGCGCGCACCTTTGCGCGCAAGGACGGCGCGACGCAGCCCAAGGAGGAAGTGGCATGACATCGAGCACTGATGAAACCTGGATCAACAAGAAATGCGTGCCCTGCCACGGCGGCGTGAGCGCGATCGCACCCGACGAGGCGCGGAAGATGGTGGCCCGGCTGCTGAATTCTTCCGGCGGCGACGGCTGGCAGCTGGTCGAAGATGGCAAGGCACTGAGGCGCGAGTTCAAGTTCGCGGATTTCCACCGCGCGATGAGTTTCGTCAACGCGGTGGCGCACATCGCCAACGTCGAAGACCATCATCCGGACATCGAGTGCGGCTGGGGTTACTGCCGCATCCGCTACCAGACACATGCGATCGGCGGGCTGCACGAGAACGATTTCATCTGCGCCGCCAAGATAGAAGCCCTGCCGCGTAGCTGAGCCTGTCGAGACGGGCGGGCGCCGATCGACAAGAACAAGACCCTCCTTTCAAGGAACTGCCATGTTCGATGACACGCGCAAGCGCTGGTGGGCGCTGTACGTCCTTTGTTCCGGTGTGCTCATGATCGTGCTCGACACGACCATCGTGAACGTCGCGCTGCCCTCCATCCGGGAAGACCTGGATTTCACCGAGACCTCCCTGGTCTGGGTAGTCAACGCCTACATGCTCACGTTCGGCGGATTCCTGCTGCTCGGTGGCCGGCTCGGCGATCTCCTGGGTCACCGGCGGGTGTTCCTCGTCGGGCTGATCGCGTTCACGCTGGCCTCGGTCGCCTGCGGTCTCGCGCAGTCCCAGGTCATGCTGATCGCCGCGCGCGCGCTGCAGGGCCTCGGCGGCGCGGTGGTCACCGCGGTGGCGCTGTCGCTCATCATGGATCTGTTCACCGATCCCAGCGAACGCGCCAGGGCCATGGGCATCTACGGCTTCGTTTGTTCCGCCGGCGGCAGCATCGGCGTGCTGCTGGGCGGATTCCTCACCACCACGCTCAACTGGCACTGGATCTTCCTCGTCAACGTGCCGATCGGCGCCGCGGTCTACGTCGCGAGCGCCCGCCTGCTGCCGCGCGATGCCGTGAGCGAAGGTCGCGTGCGCCTGGACATCGCCGGCGCGCTGACCGTCACGGCGTCGCTGATGCTCGCGGTGTACGCCATCGTGAACGGCGGGGTCCTCGGCTGGACCTCGGCAACCGTGCTCGGTTTGCTGGGCATCGCCGTGGCTGCTGCTCGCGGCCTTCCTGGCGATCGAAGCGAAGGTGCGCGAGCCGCTGATGCCGCTCGGTCTCTTTCGCCGCCGCAACATCGCCGTCGCGAATGTCGTCGCCGTCCTCTGGGCCGGCGGCATGTTCGCGTGGTTCTTCATCTCGGCGCTCTACATGCAGCTCGTGCTCGGCTACAACGCCATGCAGGTGGGACTGTCGTTCCTGCCGGCGAATCTCATCATGGCGGCGTTCTCGCTGGGACTGTCGGCGAAAGTCGTGCTGCGCTACGGATTCCGCGCGCCGCTCGCCGTCGGACTGCTGCTCGCCGCGCTCGGACTCGCGTGGTTCGCACGCGCGCCGGTCGCAGGCGCCTTCCTCGTGGACGTGTTGCCCGGCATGGTGCTGCTCGGCGTCGGCGCGGGGCTCGCATTCAACCCGCTGCTCTTGGGGGCCATGAGCGACGTCAGTTCCGAGGACTCGGGTCTCGCCTCCGGACTGGTGAACACGTCGTTCATGATGGGCGGCGCGCTCGGTCTCGCAGTCCTCGCGAGCATCGCCGCCGCGCGCTCCGACACGTTGCGCGCGGCGGGCGCGACGCTGCAGGCGACGCTCAATGGCGGGTACCAGCTGGCGTTCGTGGGCGGCACGATCGCCTGTGTCGCCGGAGCCCTGATCGGCGGTGCCTTCATGCGCACGCGCCTCGGCACGCCACCGCCGGGTCAAGGGGCGCCGCACTGACGCGGCTCATGGGGCCCATCTCCTATACCTGACAGTCGCTGTCAGGTAACGCCGCGCACACTCTCGCGCACCGGTTACCGGTGACACTCCGCGAGATGCCCATGGACGCGATGATTTTCGACGACAGCAGCGTCATCGAGCTGCGCCAGTACACGATGAAGCCCGGCCGGCGCGACGAGCTCATCGGGCTGTTCGATGAGAAATTCATCGAGCCGCAGGAAGCGGGCGGAATCCGCGTGCTCGGCCAGTTCCGTGACCGCGACCGCCCGGACTACTTCGTGTGGCTGCGCGGCTTCGCCGACATGCCGGCACGCGCGGCCGCGCTCGACGCCTTCTACTCGGGCCCGGTCTGGCAGGCGAATCGCAATGCCGCCAACGACACGATGCTCGATTCCGACGACGTGCTGTTGCTCCAGCCCGTGGCGGCAGGCCGCGGCCTGCCGCAACTCGCCGCGCGCCCCGCCCCCGATGCGGCGAAGCGCGCCTCCAGCATCGTGGTGGCGACCATCTACCTGCTCACCTCGTCCGTGAACGACGAATTCCGCGGCTTCTTCGACGCGCGCATCGCGCCGCTGGCCGCCGCGGCGGGCGCGCCGCCGGTGGCGCGCCTGGAGACGCTGGAAGCGGCCAACAACTTTCCGCGCCTGCCGGTGCGCAGCGCACACGCCTACGTCTGGTTCGCGACGTTTCCGGACGAGGCCGCGCTGCGCGCGCATCGCGAGAAGCTGGCGCAGACGCCGGCCTGGCGCGAAGTCGAACCCGCGTTGCGGAAATTCCTCGCCGGGCCCATGCAGCAGCTGGTGCTCGAGCCCACCGCCCGCTCGAAGTTCCGGCACGTCGCCCCTTTCGGCTACTCGCTCGAGCGAACCGGCTCCCGCGACGACTTCGACTTCATCATCGGCGACTGGACGGTCGAGAACCTGCGCCTGCGTGAGCGCGGCACCGGCAACAGCACCTGGGAGCGGTTTCCCGCGACGCTGCACGCCGAGCATCGCCTGGGCGGCATCGTCAACGTCGACGAGATGAACTTCGCCGCGCCGCGGCCAGCCGGCATGACGGTGCGCAGCTTCGATCTGGCGCGCCGGCAGTGGTCCATCTGGTGGATCTCGGGCCGCGACGGCGTGATGACCCCGCCGGTGATCGGCGGTTTCGCAGGGGAGCGCGGAGAATTTTTCGGCGAGGACCGCGACGGCGACCGGCCGGTCAAGGTGCGCTTCACATGGACGCGCGGCGCGCAGCAGGCTCGCTGGGAGCAGGCTTTTAGTTACGACGACGGGACGTGGGAGACCAACTGGATCATGGAATTCACCCGCAGGTGAAATGGGGACATTCCTTATTTCCTAGGAAATGGGGACGGGGCTCGATTGGAAGGGACGTGGGCGCATGCGCGCCCGGGATCCCGGGCGCGCATGCGTCCGCCGTCACCGCTTCGATCGGGACCCGGGTCCCGATGGCCACGAGATCAGGCATGTCCCCAAGCGCTTTGGCCAAGAGCGCACGGTCGGGCGTCGGCTCTTCCCAAAGCCCATTGGGGGCATTCCTCGTTGCCTCGACATTGGCACGCGGCTAGAGGTGAGTGACCGCGGCGGTGGGAGCGGGACGGAGCGTGGACGTGGGAGGTGCGGCTCAGGAGCGGCGGTCTTTGGCATGGCGAGGCACGAAGCCGCTCTCTGCTTCAAAGGGACTCTTCGCCACCGCCCACTCTCTCTACACCACGATGTCCTCGCGTCAGCCAGCGGCCCTCAATCCAAGCCCACTCTCCGTATCGGCCGTCGCGAGAAGCCGCACCTCCCACGGCCGCGCTCCGTCCCGCCCGCAAACCTCTCACTCAAAACGAGCCGCGTCCCCTTTTCCTAGGAAACGAGGAATGTCCCCATTACTCGTGGGATCATGGACTTCACGCGCGGCGGGATTCATAGCGCAGCAGGTACAACCCGCTGCCGATGATCACCGCGGCGCCCGCCAGCGTGCGCCATTCCGGAATCGACCGACCAGACGAGCAGTCGATGATGATCACCCACGCCAGGCCGGAGTATTCCAGCGGCGCGACGCTCGCGGCCGGCGCGTGTTTGAACGCGTGCGTGATGCCCCATTGGCCGATCGCGCCCGTGATCGCGATACCGAGCGATGATCAGGTAGTGCCGCGTGTGGATGGGCTGCCAGTCCGGCAGCGCGATCAGCGGTCGCGATCCGATCGCCAGCATGCAGGTCATCCAGAACACCATCGACTGCGTGGTGTCGGTGCGGCCGATGATCTTCACGAGCACGGACGAGAGCGCGTAACACAGCGCGGTACCGAGCATCGCGAGCGTGCCCGACCCATGCCGAACCCGGCGGTATCGGGCCGGAGCACGATCAGCACGCCGCCGAAGCCGACGGCGATCGCCACCCACTGCGGCCGTGCGACGCGCTCGCCCAGCATGAAGATCGAAGCGATCGCGATCAGCAGTGGGCGCGACGAAGAACAGCGCATACGCCTTGCCAGCGACAGCTACTTCAGCGCGAACGTGAAAGTGATCATCATGAACACGGACAACACGCCGCGGATCAGGTGCAGCGGCCAGCGCACGCGCACCAGCTGGCCGGCGCCGCCGGAGAACAGCGCCCACGCGAACACCACGGGCAGCGCGGCGAGGCCGCGCAGCGCCGCCACCTGCGCCGAAGGATAGTGCTCGGTCAGCAGCTTCAGTCCCGCGTCCATCAACGAGAACGACGCCGACGCCGGTGAGCATCGTCGCCATGCCGGCGACACGCTTCTCGTTGCGGAACAACATCAGCGCGCGGCGGCGGGCAACTCGCCCGCGAGTCCCATGGCACGCTCGATGAACACCCGTTTCGCGAGCGGCGCAGCGGCCCACCCAGCGGCATGCCGCGCTGCGCGAGCTCGGCGACACGGCCGCTGCCGCGCGCGAGCAAGCCGGTCGAAGACGTCGATGGCGCCGCTCATGAGGTCGTTCTCGCTGCGGCGCCAGCGTTCGTAGCGCCGCAGGATGCGCTCCGCGCCGATGTCCTCGCGCTCGCATTCCCGCCTTCGAGCACGTCGGCGAGCGCCGCGGCGTCGAGCAGGCCGAGGTTCGCGCCCTGCCCCGCGAGCGGATGCACCACGTGCGCCGCGTCGCCCACCAGCGCGACGCGCGAGTGTGACGTATCGGTCCGGCGCTACAGGCGCCACAGCGGGAACTTCAGCCGCTCGCTCACGAGCGTGCACCTTGCCGAGCGCGCCGTCGAAATCCTGCTCGAGCTCGCGTTCGAAGGCCTCGGGCGCCACGTCCACCAGCTTCTCGGCGCGCGCGGTCGGCAGCGACCAGACGATGGAGCTGCGACCGTCCCGCAGCGGCAGGAACGCGAGCGTGCCGTCGCCGAGGAACCGCTGCCACGCGGTGTGCTCATGCGGCCGCGCGGTGGTCACCATGGCGACGATGGCGGTCTGGCCATAGTCGGCGCGCGTGTGCCGAAATGCCCGCGAGCTCGCGCACGCGCGATTGCGCGCCGTCGGCGCCGATGACGAGCCGCGCCCGGCGTGCATCGCGCGTCCCGGCCGCAGCACGGTCGCGTCCCGCTCCTGCGCGAGCGCGTCGATCTCGGCTGCCACGAAGCGCGATGCCGGCGCGGCGCGCGGCGCCGCGAGCGCGCGCCTGCAACATCGTGTTCTCGGCGATGACGCCGAGGTCGCGCTCGCCCATCTCCGCGGCGTCGAACACCAGCGCATCGCCGCCATGCGGCGGCACGTCGGCGTGCCACACCTGCATGCGTTCGTAAGGCTCGGCGCGCGTCGCGGCGATGTCCGGTCCAGGCATCGCGGCGCGCAGGATCCGCTCGCTGGCGCGCGACAGCGCGAACACGCGCAGGTCGACCGGCAACCCGGCGAGTCAGTCGAGCGGATCGGGCATGCCGCCGGTCGAAGACGGCAATGCGGCGCGCCGCGATGCCGGACGCTGCCGCGCGAGCAGATGGCGGCGCGCGAGCCCGATCGGGCCCGGCGCCGACCACGGCCACGTCGTAGTCGGACGTTCATTCGAGCGGCAGGCCGCGCGCGAGGCGCGGCATGCGGCCCGCGAAGCCCCAGCTCACGCGCGACAGCGCGCGTTTGGCGGCCGGGCGACAGGTCGAACAACAGCAAGCCGAAATTGCGCACGAGCCCCAGCGCCCGGGCGTGTCGCTTGCCGAACAGCTTCACGAGGCCGTCGGTGAAGCGCGTGACGCCGCTGCGGTCCTCCGCGCGCCACGCGGCGAACTTGCCCAACAGTTCGCTGAATGCTGGCCGGAAAGTCGCGGTCGCGCCTGCGCGGCCAGCATCTCCGCGAGCGTCGCCGCGTCGCGCAACCCGAGATTGAACCCCTGGCCCGCGACCGGGTGCAACGCCTGCGCGGCGTTGCCGATGAGCACGACGCGCCCGGACGACCGTCTCGGCGGCGCGCGACAAGCGCCAGTGGATAGGTGTTGCGCCGGCCGATGCTTCGTCCATCGGCCCGCACGCCAGCCGAATGCCGACAGCAACTCGGCGGCGAACGCCGATTCGTCGAGCGCCATCAGCTCCGCGGCGCGCGTCGGCGCCACGGCCCAGATGACGGCGTATACGCCGCCGCCCATCTTCATCTCCGGCAAGCACGGCGAGCGGACCCGACGACGTGAAGCGCTCGAACGCCTCGCCGTTGTCAGGCCGCTCGGTGGCGGCATTCACGACGATCGCGACCTGTTCGTAGTCCTCGACGGCCGCGTCGATGCCCGCGCTCGCGCGCAGCACCGATCCCGGCTCCGTCGGCCGCGACGGCGACCGACGCACGTATCTTCTCGGTCGCGCCGTCGATGATCGAGCTCGAGCACACGACATCGTCGCGCAGCGTGGCTCGCGGCCTTCAGCTGCGCCGGCACCGCGAGCGTCGATGTTCGGCGCGTCGCGCAGCGCCTGCCACAGACATCGCGCCGATGACGCGGTTCGGCACGACGTAGCCGAACGCGTGGACGCCCTGCTCGCGCGCATCGAGCCGCGCGACGCCGAATCGTCCCGCGTCGGAGACATGGATGGAGCGGATCGGCGCCGCGTCGCCCGACATCTCGCGCCACACGCCGAGCGTCTCGAAGATCTGCCGCGAGCCGTTGCCGAGCGCGGTCGTGCGTTCGTCGAAGCTCGGCTGCGCCGCGGAATCCGGCGGGCACGCTTTCGATGAGCAGCACGCGCAGCTTCGTGCGCGCGCAACGCCAGCGCGAAGCTCGCGCCGACCATGCCGCCGCCGACGATCGCGACGTCGAAGGTCTTCATCACGCCTGTCTTCTCATGCGACCGACGCCATCAGGCGCTCGATGCCCGACGGCGTCCTTCGGCACGTCCGACCGGTCAGCACCTCGCAGCCCTCGCGCGTGACGACGACGTCGTCCTCGATGCGGATGCCGATGCCCTGGAATTTCTTCGGTGCCCCGGGCGTACCCGGCGCGACGTAGATGCCGGGCTCGATGGTGAGCGCCATGCCCGGCTCGAACACGCGCCACTCGTTGCCGATCTTGTAGTCGCCGACGTCGTGCACGTCCATGCCGAGCCAGTGGCCGGTGCGATGCATGAAGTATTTGCGGTAGGCGCCGCTCTCCTCGAGCTTCGCGGGCTTGCCCTTGAGCAGGCCCAGCTTCGATCAGACCCTGCGTGATGACGCGCACCGCGGCCTCGTGCGGCTCGTTCCAGTGGTTGCCCGGCTTCACGCGGTCGATGGCGGCGTAGTTCGCCTCGAGCACGATCTCGTACAGCGCGCGCTGCTCGGGCGAGAAACGCCCGTTCACGGGAAAGGTTCGCGTGATGTCGGAGGCGTAACAATCCACCTCGCAGCCGGCGTCGATCAGCAGCAGGTCGCCATCGCGCAGCAGCGCGTCGTTCTCGCGGTAGTGAAGGATGCAGCCGTTGGCGCCGCCGCCCACGATGGGCAGGTAGGAAAGGTCGGCGTTGTGCACGCGGAATTCGTGCACGACCTCCGCGGCGATCTCGTACTCGCGTTTGCCGGGCTCGCAGGCGCGCATGGCGCGCACGTGCGCCCGCGCCGCGATGCGCGCGGCGCTGCGCATGGTGTCGACTTCGGCGCGGCTCTTGAAGAGACGCATGTCGTGCAGCACGTGATCGAGCGCCACGATCTCCTGCGGCGGATGCCGGCCATTGCGCGCCTGCGTGCGCAAGCCGTTCACCCAGCCCACGACGCGCTGGTCGAACTCCGGGTGCGTGCCCATCGCGTAGAAGACCTTGCCGCGGTTCTCGAGCAGCCCCGGCAGGATCTCGTCGATGTCCGCGATCGGAAACGCGTGGTCGGCGCCGAAGTCGCGCACCGCACCCTCGGGCCCCGCGCGCCGGCCGTCCCAGGTCTCGCGCGCCGGATCGCGGTCGCGCACGAACAGGATGTATTCGCCCTGCGGCCGGCCCGGGCACCAGCACGGCGACGGATTCGGGCTCGCGCGAATCCCGTGAGATAGAAGAAGTCGCTGTCGGGCCGGTAGGCGTACTCGACGTCGTTGTTGCGCAGGCGCACGGGCGCGGTGGGAACGATCGCGATCGAATCGCGACCCATGAGCTTCATGAGCTGCGCGGCGGCGGCGGCCGTATTCCTCGCGTGCGATCGGCGCCGGCACCGCGTCGGTCGCCGCGCGTTCTTCCGGCGCCGGCTAATGGATGGACGCGGCACCGGGCGCCGGCTCCTCGCCGCGCGCCGGCGCGAGCTCCACGAACAGCAGCTGCACACCGACGCGCACGAACTCCACGACCTCGGCGAATGCCACTTCGTTCTCCTCGATCTCGTCGCCGGCGTCGACACCGACGTGCGTGATCTCGGTGAAGTCGCTGATGATCTCGCCGCGCCTCGGTCGACACCTTGCCCGGATCCGATGTCGCGCCCGATCCCAGGCCATAAAGAAAACCCTGGCACCACAGGCTCAGCGCATCCGCGCGTTCGACCAGCGGCGACGTCGTCGTCGGGCAGCAGCGGCTCGAAGTCGGCGTCGTTGCCGACGAGCGTGCGAACCATCGAGTTGTAGACGTTCTGCAGCACCGGGCTCTGCAGTGCCGCATCGTCGGGAGAATCGTCGGGCAGGATTTCGCGCAGCCACTCGATGAGGCCGTAGTTGCGGGAACTGCACAGCGCGCCGGCCAGGGTGCCGTGCGCCTCCGCCGGTTCCGGCAGGGCGCGCGCATCGCGGAGCACGCGCTCGAATTCGTCGTAAGTGGCGGCCAACATGGGGGAATTATGCCCGAGGTAAACGGCGAGGCAGCGGCCATTGACCCTCTGGGTGCCGGCGCCCTATAGTCCCGCGCCATGAACTGACAACAACAAATCCGGCTTCGCCGCGGAATTCGCGCTGCTCGAACGCCGCATCGAAGAACTTCTCGCCACCGTCGACGCTCTCAAGGAAGAGAACCGCGCGCTGCGACAGCGCCAGGAATCGTTGGCCACCGAACGCTCCGCGTTCGCGCAGCGCAACGACCAGGTGCGTGCGCGCGTCGAGGCGATGATCGGTCGCCTCAAGACCATGGAGCACACTGCGTGAGCGAGAAGGAACCGGCGCACGTCACCGTACGTATCCTGGAAAAGGAATACTTCGTTTCCTGCCCGCAGGAAGAACGCGCCGACCTTCTCGACTCCGCCGAATACCTGAACAAGAAGATGCGCGAGATCCGCGACACCGGAAAAGTGGTGGGCGCCGATCGCATCGCCGTGATGGCCGCGCTCAACATGGCGAACGAGCTGCTGCGTCTGCGCAAGCAGGACCAGGAGCTGCAGGGTGCGCGTCACCGGTCGCGTGAAGAACATGCGCGAACGCGTCGAAGGTGCGCTCCAGCGCACGCGCCAACTCGATTTGTACGGGCACGCGCACATTCCTACACGCGGGTTGTAGTAGAGTGACTCCCGCGCTGCCTGTGGTGTTCGACAGTGGGTCGGGTTACCTCTCGACCGTAATGTAAACGCCCAGGGACCCAAGCCTTGCCGGCAGTACTGTGCAGGTCCGCCTCGGGCGGAAAGCCTTAAATGTCGGGGTCGGTCCCACCTTGTTGCTCTGGTTCGAGAGCAACGGCTCGCACCGGCATTGTGGGTAGCGCTTTTCCTCTCTCCTCGTGACCAATGAAATCCGAGCTCCGGGCCCAGTTACTCGCCGCGCGCCGCGCCGTGGCGCCCGCATCGCGCGCCCGCGCCGCGCTCGACGTCGCCCGTCACGTCGCACTCACCCACTGGCTCGCCCCGGGCAAACGCATCGGGCTCTATGCTTCGATGCCGCAGGAGCTCGGGACCGCGCCCCTCATCGCGCTCGCCCGTGCGCGCGATTGCGAGATCTTCCTGCCACGCATCACCTCGATGCGCGCGCGTCGCATGGATTCGTGCCCTTCGGCGCGCATGGCCGCTTCCATTCCTTCGGCATGCACGAACCCTGGAGCACGGCATTCTTCCCGGCGCGATTCCTCGACACGATCTTCGTGCCCGCGGTCGCCCTCGATGCGCGCGGCGGGCGTCTCGGCCACGGCGCGGGCTTCTACGACCGCGCGCTCGCCTTTCGCCGCATCCGCCGCCACTGGAAAGGCCCGCGGCTCGTCGGTCTCGCTTATTCTTTCCAGGTCGTGCCGCGAATACCCGTGACCGCGACCGACATCGGCATGGATTTCATCGTCACGGACAGGGGAATCGATGAATCACTGGCTCATGAAGACGGATCCGGCCTTCGAGATCGATGATCTCGCGAAGAAACCGAAGAAAACCGCAATGTGGGACGGCGTACGCAACTACCAGGTACGCAACATGCTGCGTGACGACTTCAGGAAGGGCGACCTGGCGTTCATGTATCACTCGAGCAGCGACGTGATCGGCGTCGCGGGCGTCATCCAGGTCGTGCGCACCGCGTATCCCGATCCGACGCAGTTCGACAAGAAGAGCGAGTACTACGATCCGGGCAGCAAGCGTGAAGATCCGCGCTGGTTTGTGGTCGACGTGCAACTCAAACGCCGCTTCAAGCGCGTGATCACGCTCGACGAGCTGCGCACTCACGAAGAAGCATGAACTAGATGGGATGCTGCTGTTGAAACGCGGCAACAGACTGTCGATCACGCCGGTGAGCGACGCACATTGGGAGTTCATTCTCTCGCTCGAGTGATGATCGCGTCGCATGCGTTCATGGTTCACTCGTGATTGCTTCGATGACACTTGCTTGAAATTTGTCAACGCCTGCGTATACTCGCCCTCGGACTAACCCGTAACTACTGGAGATGTGCCATGGCGAAAGCCAAGAAAAAGGCCAAGAAGAAAGCCAAGAAGAAATAGTTCTGGCCTTGGTAAATACCGGCGAGTGAGATTCATCTCACTCGCCGTTTTCACATTCGTAGACTGCCCGCCGCAAGCGGGCATTGTCGTTTTCGGCGGGTTGAATCGAGGAGCACCGTGTGAACGCTTCGCAAAACACTGGAAAACAAGCCGCCGCGCGCGCGGCGCTCGAATTCGTCGAACCCGGCAAGGTGCTCGGCGTCGGTACCGGATCCACGGTGAACTTCCTCATCGACGAGCTCGCCGCACGGCGCATCCCGCTCGCGGGCGCGGTGTCGAGCTCCAACGGATCCACCGACAGATTGAAGGCCGCCGGCATCCCGGTGCTCGACCTGAACGAGGTCGGGACGATCGAGACCTACATCGACGGCGCTGACGAGACCAATCACCAGCGCCAGCTCATCAAGGGAGGCGGTGCCGCGCTGACGCGCGAGAAGATCATCGCGGCGGCGGCCCGCCGGTTCATCTGTATCGCCGACGAAGGCAAGCTGGTCGACACCCTGGGCGCGTTCCCGCTGCCCGTGGAAGTCATTCCCATGGCGCGCAGCCTACGTGAGTCGCGCGCTCACACGCCTCGGCGGACGCCCGGTGTGGCGCGAGAAGGTGGTCACCGACAACGGCAATCACATCCTCGATGTGCACGACCTGCGCATCGCGGACCCGATCGCGCTCGAGAACACCATCAACCAGATCACCGGCGTGGTTACGGTGGGTTTGTTTGCCGCGCGGCCCGCCGACGTCGTCATCCTCGGTGGCGCGCAAGGAATCCGCCGCCTCTAGTGAACTGGGGTCTGACCCCGTTTCACTTCGGACGTCCGTGAGCTGTCCGCTGTCCGGACGCGGACACGTCGTAACCGGCGCCGCCCGGCGTGCCGCGTTTGCGGCGCACGATTCAATTCAATCAGTTAGTGCAGCGCGGCGCGGTTGGCACGCCCTGTGCTTTACCAAGAGCATGACCATGCTCCTGCGAGATGTTTCGATGCGCGGCACGCAGTCGCAGGACCGGGCTGTCGAGGAAACCCGCCGCCCCAAAGTCCTGCTGAAGCGTTATGGCCTGATCGCCGGCATCGCGCTGGCGCTCATCGTCCTCGCGGTCTGGAGCCTCTCGGCCTGGCTGTCCTCCGAGAAGGTCATCGCGCGCGACCGGTTGCGCACCGCGGTCGTGACCCGTGGCCCCTTCGTCCGCGACGTCGCCGCCACGGGATTGGTGGTGGCGGCCGTCAGCCCCACGCTGTTCGCCGAAGCGCCCGGAACCATCATCTATAAGGTGCGCGCCGGCGACACCGTGAAGGCCGGCGACGTGCTGGGCACGGTCGACAGCGCCGCCCTCCTCAATGAATACGAACGCGAGCGCGCCACGCTGGTGAGCGCCGACGCCACCCTGAACCGCCAGACCATCGAGGTGCGCCGCACGATCCTCAAGAGCAGCCAGGACGCGGACCTCGCCAAGGTGCAGATCACGGCGGCCGAACGCGAGTACAAGCGCGCCGAAGACGCCTGGGGCATTCACGTGATCCCCGAGCGCGACTTCAAGCGCGCCCAGGACGATCTCGAGACCGCGAAGCTCAATTACGCCCATGCGGTCGAGACCGCGGGTCTCGAGAAGGACAGCCTGCAGCTCGAGCTGCGCAGCCAGAACGCGATCCGTGACGCGCAGGCGCTGCGGGTCACGCGCCTCAAGCAGCGCGTCGACGCGCTCACCCTCAAGTCTCCCGTCGGCGGCATCGTCGCGACGCTCGCGCAAGTCGAACGGACGCAGGTCGCGGAGAACGCCCCGCTGGTCACGATCGTCGACCTCTCGGCCCTGGAGATCGAGTTCCAGGTGGCCGAGAGTTATGCGAACGAGATCCGTCCCGGCATGGCGGCCGAGGTGATCCTCGATGGCCGCAAGCTCGCGGGCTCGGTGGCCGGCATCTCTCCCGACGTGCGCAATTCGCAGGTCACGGGCCGCGTGCGTTTCGCCGACCAGCCCAAGGGCCTGCGCCAGAACCAGCGTGCCTCGGTGCGCATCGTGCTCGACGAGCGCAGTGACGTCCTCAAGGTCGCGCGCAGCCCCTTCAACGATTCGGACACCCGCTTCGTCTACGTGGTGCGCGACGACGACGCCGTGCGCGTGCCGGTCGAATTCGGCGCGACGGCCATCGGCGAAATCGAAATCCGCAACGGGCTCGCCGTCGGCGACACGCTCGTGCTCTCGGACATGCGTGACTACAAGGACGCTCCCAGCGTCCTCATCGGCAACTAAGAGGATTCTCCATGCTCTCCATGACGAATATCAGCAAAGTGTTCCGCACCGACCTCATCGAGACGCACGCGCTGCGGCAATTTCTCGCTGGAAGTGAAGGCCGGCGATTTCCTCGCGGTGACCGGACCCTCGGGATCCGGCAAGACCACTTTCCTCAACATCGCGGGCCTGCTCGAGCCGTACGAAACCGGCAGCTACAAGCTCGACGGCGTCGAAGTGACCGACCTGTCCGACGACGCGCGCTCGCACCTGCGCAACGAGAAGATCGGGTTCATCTTCCAGAGCTTCAACCTGATGCCCGACCTCAATGTCTACGACAACGTCGACGTGCCGCTGCGCTACCGCCGCATGAAGGCCGCCGGAGCGCAACAAGCGCATCACCAACGCGCTCGAGATCGTGGGCCTGGCCGCACGCATGAAACACATCCCGGCGCAGCTCTCGGGCGGCCAGCAGCAGCGCGTGGCCATCGCGCGCGCCATCGCCGGCGATCCGAAGCTGGTGCTGGCCGACGAACCCACGGGCAACCTCGATTCGCTCATGGCGCGCCAGGTCATGGACCTGCTCGAGAAGATCAACGAGATGGGCACCACCATCATCATGGTCACGCACGACCCGGAGCTCGCGCGCCGCGCGCATCGCAACGTGCAGGTGGTCGACGGCCAGATCTCCGACTTCAAGCCCTACGAGCCGCACGCGGCCTCGGTCTCCGCTGCCATGCCCGCGGCGGCGGGTGTCGCGACGGCGGGAGCCTGAGATGTTCGCGTACTACCTGCGTCCTCGCGCTGGCGAGCTTCAGACGCAATCCCGGGCTCACCGCGCTCATGGTGTTCGCGATCGCGCTGGGAATCTCCGTCTGCATGATCACGCTCACGAGCTTCCGCGCCGCTGCGCACAATCCGGCCGGCGAGCGCAGCGCGATCCTGTTCGCGCCCTCCATCGACAGCTGGGATCCGGAGGATGGCTACGACTCGCCACAGACCGACGAGGAGACCGGCCGGCCCGTGGCACCCACGATGCTCACGTATCGCGATGCCCAGGCGCTGTTCGCGTCCCCGATCCCGGACCGCAAGATCATCATGTACAAGGCCGGCGGCATCTATAGCCGCCCGACAAGGCGATGGAGCCGGAGTACATCTCCACGCGCATGACCACGGCGGACTTCTTCCCGATGTTCGAGACGCCGTTTCTGTACGGCGGACCCTGGGATGCCAAGGCGGATGCCGGGCCGGACCCGGTGGTGGTGCTCAGCAAGGAAACCAACCAGAAGGCGTTTGGCGGCGAAAACAGCGTCGGCAAGACGGTGCGCTGGCACGATCGCGACTTCCGCGTGGTCGGCGTGCTGAACGACTGGGAGCCGCTACCCCAAATATTTCGACGTGAGCAACGGCTCGTTCAGCGACATGGAAGGCGCGTACATGCCGTTCGCCTGGGGAAAGATCCTCGAGCTCGGCAGCGACGGCAACACCAATTGCTGGAAGACCGAGAACATCGACAGCTACGAGGCCTTTCTCAACTCCGAATGCATCTGGTTCCACGCCTGGGTCGAGATCCGCGATCCGGCCAAGCAGCGCGCCTACCGCGAGTTCCTCGACAACTACGTGACCGAACAGAAGAAGCACGGGCGCTTCCCGCGCCCGCTGAACAACTACCTGTACGACGTCAGCGGCTGGCTGAAGCGCAACAAGGTGGTGGAAGACGACAACAAGGCCATGCTCGTGCTGGCGTTCGCCTTCCTGGCGGTATGCCTGGTGAACACCGTGGGGCTGCTGCTGGCCAAGTTCCTGAACGCCGCGCCGGCCGCGGGCGTGCGCCGCGCGCTGGGCGCCAGCCGCCGCGACATCTTCCTGCAGCACCTCACCGAATCCGGCGTGGTGGCCCTGGCCGGCGGCATCGTCGGCGGTTTGTTAGGCCTGGCCGGCATCTGGGCGCTGCGCGCCTGGTATGGGCGGTTCGAGGACGCCGCGCAGCGCGTCCTGCCGTTCGATGAAACGAATTTCCTCCTGGTCATCGCCATCGCGATCTTCGCCGGCCTCATGGCCGGGCTCTACCCCGCGTGGCGCATCGGGCGCGCGGCGCCCGCTTCTTACCTCAAGGCGCAATAACCATGGAAATCCGACCCATCCTCTCGGCGCTGATGCGCAATCGCGCGGGCGCCGATCCTGGTGGCCCTGCAGATCGCGATCACGCTGGCCATCGTCGTGAACGCCGTCTACGTCACGCAGCAACGCGTGGAGAAGATCGGCCGCCCCAGCGGCATCGACGACCAGAACATCTTCTCGTTCTCGGCCACGGGCTTCGAGAAGGACTTCGATTTTCCGGCGATGGTGCGCGCCGACCTCGCGCTGCATGCGGCAGATGCCGGGCATCATCGATGCCGCGCCGATCCAGCAGGTGCCGCTGTCCGGCAGCGGCAGCTCGTCCAGCTTCTATTCGCTGCCGAACGAGAAGGGCGAGGAATCCCCCGCCAACACGTTCTGGACGGACGAACACGGAGTCAACGCGCTCGGCGTGAAACTGTCCGGCGGCACCACCTTCGACGCCAGCGCGGTCAAGTTTCTCGAAGAATATCCACAGTTCATGGAGCCGCCCGTCATCGTGAGCCAGGGCTTCGCCGAGGCGCTGTTCCCGAAACAGAACGCGCTGGGCAAGACCTTCTACGACAACCACAGCACACCTCATCAAGATCGTCGGCGTCATCGAGCACATGCACGGCTCCTGGGTGGGTTGGGACAAAGTGGACCGCGTGATGCTCAACCCCATGTCGGTCCCGAAGCCGAGCACGCACTACATCGTCCGCACCAGCCCGGGTGAGATCGACCGGGTCATGGCCGACGTCGAAACCGCCTTGCGCAAGCGCGACCCCAATCGCGGCTCGGCAAGCTGAAGAAGATGTCCGAGCACAAGAAGCGCAGCTATTCGGGCGATTCGCTCATGGCGATCACGCTTGTCGACCGTCACCGGCCTCGTGGTGGTGTTCAGCGCGCTCGGCATCTTCGGCCTCGCCACGTTCAACGTGAACACGCGTACGCGGCAGATCGGCACGCGGCGCGCCGTCGGCGCACGCCGGCGCGACATCGTGCGTTACTTCATGACGGAGAACTGGCTGGTCACCACCCTGGGCGTATTCGTGGGTTGCGCGCTCGCGCTCGGCGCCGGCTACTGGCTGGCCACCCAGTACCAGCTGCCGCGCCTGGACCTGTATTACCTGGTGGGCGGCGTGCTCGGCCTGTGGTTCGTCGGCCAGGCCGCCGCCTGGCAGCCCTCGCTGAAGGCCGCGAAGGTGTCGCCCGCCATGGCCACTCGTAACGTCTGATTGCCTGAACAAGATCGAGCGAAAGTGTCCGCCGTTTGCAACCCTAAATCGATCCCGAGCGTCTTACGGATGACCTCAGTGACTTCAAACGTCGAGGATCGCCTGGCAAACCGGACTGTATTGGTCGCCGACGACAGTGAGGCCGTGAGAACGGCCTTCCAGGTCCTCCTGTCCCTGCACGGCGCGCGGGTTCTCGGCGCTTCATCTCCGGCCGAGGCCCTCGCGACCGTGCGTTCCCAGGAAGTGGACCTGATCATCCAGGACATGAACTTCCGCCGCGAAGCCACCTCGGGCGAGGAAGGCGTGGCGCTGTTTCGCGAGCTGCGCGCCCTGCACCCCGACGTGCCGGTGATCCTGCTGACCGCGTGGACGCACCTGGAAACCGCCGTGGACCTGGTGAAGGCCGGCGCCGCCGACTACATCGCCAAGCCCTGGGACGACGCGCGCCTGCTGACGACGGTGCGCAACCTGCTCGAGCTGCGCGCGGCCGTCGAGGAGAACGTCACCACGCGTGCGCGTCGCGCCGAGGCGCGCGCCGAGCTCGCCGAGCGCTACGACCTCCGGGGCCTGGTCTACGAAAGCGAGGCGCTGCACACCGTGGCCTCGATGGCCGCGCAGGTGGCGCATGCCGACGTGCCGGTGCTCATCACCGGACCCAACGGCGCCGGCAAGGAAGTGCTCGCCGACATCGTGCATGCCAATTCCGCGCGCAAGGACAAGCCCTACATCAAGGTGAATGCGGGGGCGCTGCCCGACCAGCTCATCGAGGCCGAGTTGTTCGGCACCGAGGCCGGCGCGTTCACCGGCGCGAAGGCGCGTCGCCGGCCGCTTCGAAGCCGCCGACGGCGGCACGCTGTTCCTCGACGAGATCGGCAACCTGCCGCTCGCCGGGCAGGCCAAACTACTGCGCGTGCTGCAGACCGGCGAATACGAGCGCCTCGGCAGCAATACGACGCGGCGCGCCAACGTGCGCATCGTCGCGGCGACGAACATGCCGCTGCGCGACGCGATGCGCGAAGGCCGCTTCCGCGAAGATCTCTACTACCGACTGAGCGTCATCGAGCTCGCGCTGCCGCCGCTGGCGGACCGGCGCGATGACATCTTGCCGCTGGCGCGCGCCTTCCTCGCGGAAGTCGGGCCGGCTCACGGCAGACGCCGAGCGCGCGCTCCTGTCTCACATTCTGGCCGGGAAACGTCCGTGAGCTGCGCAACGTGCTGCAACGCGCTGCGCTGCTTGCGGGCGAGGACCCAATCAATGCTGCCGCACTGAACCTCCCGGCCGTTTTACCCGCGCGTTCCGACGAGCCCGTGCTCGATCGGGCCACCATCGAGCGCGTGCTCGCCGAGAACGGCCACATCGTGGCCCAGGCGGCACGCCAGCTCGGCATGAGCCGGCAGGCCCTCTATCGCCGCATGGAAAAACTCGGTATCAAGGAGTCCCCGGGTCGTTAGGACTTAGTTTCCGCACGAGTCACATGCGCTGGCGTCATTCCATGGCCGGCTGGGTCACGTTGTGGCTCGGCGGGATCGCGCTGGCGGGCGTGGGGCTCACCTGCGCCGCGCTCTGGCTGATCGAACCGCGCTGGATCGCAATCCTGTTCGCGCTGCTCGCGCTCACGCCGCTGGTGGCGTACGCCGGAGCGATCATCACCTCGCGCTGGAGCCGTACTGCACGCGCGCTCGCCGACGGCCTGGGGAGCCTCAAGGACCGCGACTTCAGCGTGAGCGTGACGCGCGCCACCGCAGACGAGATGGGCGACCTGGTGACCGCCTACAACGGCATCGGCGACAAGCTGCGCGTCGAACGCCAGAGCCTCTACCAGCGCGAGCTCATGCTCGACACCGTCATCCAGTCGACGCCGCTGGCGCTGGTGCTCACCAACGACGCCGATGCCGTGCTCTACAGCAACTCCGCCGCGCGCGAGCTGTTCGCCGAGGGCCGCAAGCTCGAAGGCGACCGTTTCGTGCGTTACCTCGAACGCGCGCCGGCGCCGCTGCGCGAGGCCATCGAACGCGGCGGCGACACGCTGTTCACGCTCGAGCTGGCCGGCGAGCCGCGAGGTCTTTCACGTTTCGCAGCGCCGCTTCCTGCTGAACGCCCTGCCGCACCGGCTGCTGTTGCTCAAGCAGCTCACGCGCGAGATCAATTCGCAGGAAGTGGCCACGTGGAAGAAGGTGATCCGGGTGATCGCGCACGAGCTGAACAATTCCCTCGCGCCGATCTCCTCGCTCGCTCATTCGGGGCAGATCCTCGCGCATGCGCCGCCCGACCCCGAGCAGCTGGGCCGCGATCTTCGCCACCATCGAAGACCGCGCGCGGCACCTCGCGGGATTCATCGAGGGCTACGCGCAGTTCGCCAAGTTGCCGCAGCCGCGCCTCGCGCCGGTGGCCTGGGACGTGCTGCTCGAACGGCTGCGCGTGGTCGTGGCCTTCACGCTCGTGGGCCCGCTGCCGGAGCGCGCCGCGAGCTTCGACACGGCGCAGATCGAGCAGGCGTTGATCAATCTGCTCAAGAACGCGCGCGAATCGGGCTCGGAGCCCGCGGACATCGAGCTCGCCGTGCACACGGCGCCCCGCATGTTCGCCATCGAGGTGCGCGACCGCGGCCCGGGGTTCACGCCAGTCGGCGCTCGAGAACGCGCTGGTGCCGTTCTATTCGACCAAGGAGACCGGCACCGGTCTCGGCCTCACCTTGTGCCGCGAGATCGTCGAGGCACACGGCGGGCGCCTGCGCATCGCGAACCGCGATGGTGGCGGCGCCGTGGTGACGCTGTTCCTGCCCGACGGTAGCTAGGATGTCGGTGCTGGTCTTTTTACTGGCGTATTCGGTGTCGCTCGCCGGCTGGAGCGCTTACCGCACCTGGAAACGCGCCCACGACCCGTTGATGCCGCCCGCCCCCAGGCGGCTGACCCGGGTGCAGCTGCTCGAGATCGGCGGCCGGCAGCTGCTGTTCACGGCGATCCTTGGCATTTCCTGGCAGTCCGGCGCCTGGACGCGTGAGTCGGTCGGCATCCCCGAACACATCCGCTGGGAAGAAACGATCCTGGCCGGCGAGGTCGGATTCCTGGCCGTGATCGCCGTCTATGCCGGTGTGTTGTGGCTGACGCGGGGTCTCGCCCAGATGAGGCTTGCCGGGGTGCGCGGCAACCTGCGGCTCTGGCCGCGCGGACGCGTCGCGAAATGGTTCGCCGCGCTCTTCATCATGGTCTTCAATCCGTTCGTCGAAGAGCTGGTGATGCGCGGCATCCTCATCCATCAATGGGGACTGATGCTCGGCTCGCCGGTCCTGCCCATCGCCGTGGGCTTCCTGCTGAACGCCCTGCTGCATCTTTACCAGGGCTGGCGCATGCAGCTGTGGCATGCGCTGTATTTCGTCATGGCCGTCGTGTTGTTGTATTCGCCCTGGGGACTCGCCGCCGCCATGGTTGCGCACCTGTTCGGCGACGTGTTCCCCATCCTTGCGATGCGCAACCAGCTCAAGTACGTGCGCAGGTCACGCCAGCGTGCGCGGCGCAAGGCCATCGCATGAGCATCGACATCCAGCCTGCCACGACCGAGGACCTGCCGGCGCTGCTCACCCTGGTCGAGCAGTATTGGCGCTTCGAGGGCATCGAGGGCTTCGATGCGAACCGGGTCGAAGCCGTGTTGCGGCGCGCGCTGGTGGATGAAAAGCTGGGGCGCGCGTGGATCGCGCGCGTCGCCGGGACCTCCGCGGGTTATCTGCTCGTCGTGTTCGTCTTCAGCCTCGAGCACGGCGGACTCACCGCGGAGATCGACGAATTCTTCGTGGTCCCGGAGCGGCGCGGTCACGCCCTGGGCGCGCAGTTGCTGGCCGAAGCTGAAGCCGCCTGTCGGGCCGCCGGGTGCACCAACATCGCATTGCAGCTCGGCCGGGAGAACGAACCGGCGCGCCGGTTCTATCGGCGCAAGGGTTACTCCGAGCGTCTCGGCTACGAATTGCTCGACAAGGATCTCGATTGAACCCCGCCTGCCCGCAATGTTCGACCCCGACCGATCTCGTCAACTGGAAAGACGTCCACGGATTCGAATGCCCGTCGTGCAAGGGACACTTGATCCGCGCGAAACAGCTCGAGCAGTTCCTCGAGAAGCACGGCCCGGACAAGTTCAGCAACTTCGCAACGCTCGCGCGCACCGCACCTGCGTCGCCGCGCGCGCTCACCTGCCCTGGTTGCGGCACGCGCTCCTACCGCGCGATGCGCTGCGGCGTCGTGGAGATCGACGTATGCGCGAGCTGCTCGAGCGTGTACTTCGATGCCGGCGAGGCCACACTCTACATGCGCGAGTCGCTGGTACGAAAGTTCGGTGCCAACGCTTTCGATGCCACAACCGACACGGCGGACGGCATCGAAGGCCTCTTCGACCTCATCACGGACTTCTTTGATTGACACATCCATGTACGACCTCTACATCGCCAACAAGAACTACTCCTCGTGGTCCCTGCGCCCCTGGGTGCTGCTGCGCGAGCTCGCCATTCCATTTCGCGAGGTCCTCGTGCCCGTTCGGCGGCAGCGCCAACCCGGACGCATTCCGCTCGTTCTCGCCCACCGGCAAGGTGCCCTGCCTCGTCGACGGAGAGGTCACGGTGTGGGATTCCCTCGCGATCACCGAATACGTCGGCGAGCGGCACGCCGGGGTGTGGCCGGCGGAGCTCGCGGCGCGCGCCTGGGCGCGCAGTGCCGCCGCGGAGATGCACTCCGGCTTCTTCGGGCTGCGCAATGACTGCTCGATGAATGTCGGACTTCGTGTCGTCCTCAAATCCATCCAGCCTGCGCTGGCGCGCGACCTCGCGCGGCTCGAAGAGTTGTGGGCCGACGGCCTGCGCCGTTTCGGTGGCCCGTTCCTGGCGGGCGCGCGCTTCTGCGCGGCCGATGCGTTCTTCGCGCCCGTGGCGTTTCGCATCCAGACCTACGAGCCGCCGCTGAACGAAACGGCTCGTCACTACGCGGCGCAGCTGCTGGCGCTGCCCTCGATGCAGTCCTGGCATGCGGCCGCGCTCGCCGAGACCTGGCGCGACGAGGAGCACGAGCTCGAGGCACGCGCCGCGGGCGACTGGCGCGCGGACCTGCGCATCCCGATCCAGCGCTGACATCAGGCCATGTTGCTGCTGCGTGCGCTCTTCGCCTTCCTTGCGCTGCCGGGAGTCGTGGCGATCGCCGTGCCCGCGTGGTTCGCGGCGAACGAACTGCGCGCCGGCGGCCGCTTCCTCGTGGCAGGGATGCTGCCGCTGATCGCGGGCTTCGTCCTGCTGCTGTGGTGCGTGCGCGATTTCTACGTGGCCGGCAAGGGCACGCTCGCGCCCTGGTCGCCGCCCGAACATCTCGTGACGGTCGGGCTGTATCGATTCACCCGCAACCCGATGTACGTTGCTGTCACGCTCATGCTGGCCGGCTGGGCGGCGGCCTTCACCTCCCTCACGATCGCGATCTATGCCGTTTTCGTGATCGCTGCATTCCATTTACGCGTGGTCTTCGGCGAAGAACCCTGGCTCGCGCGCACGCACGGCGCGGTTTGGGATGAATACAAGGCGCGCGTGCCGCGCTGGCTGCTGTGAGCGCTGTAGGGATGCGCTAGGCTTCCGCGACACGCCGGCACATCGCCGGTGCGCGGGGGAAATCATGTCGAAGAAACTACTGACGGCCTGCGTCGTCATCGCATCGTGCCTGTTTGCGTCCGCCGTCGCGGCGACGAAACCCACCGAGGCGACGCTCACGATCCGCGCCGATCAGCCCGGCGCGAAGATCGACGCCGACGTTGCAAGGCCAGTTCATGGAACATCTCGGCCGCAATGTCTACGAAGGCATCTGGGTCGGCGAGGGCTCCAGCATTCCGAACACGCGCGGCTATCGCAATGACGTGCTCGCGGCGCTGAAGAAGCTGCGTGTGCCGGTGCTGCGCTGGCCCGGCGGCTGCTTCGCGGATGAATATCACTGGCGCGACGGCATCGGTCCGCGCGACAAACGCCCGCACCGCGTGAACACCTTCTGGGGCGGCGTGATCGAGCCCAACGAATTCGGCACGCACGAATTCTTCGAGCTCGCCGAGATGCTCGGCACCAAGACCTACCTCGCGGTCAACGTGGGCTCGGGCACGGTGGCCGAGATGTCGCAGTGGGTCGAGTACATCACCTCGCCGTCGCAGTCATCGCTCGCGAACGAGCGGCGGGCAAACGGCCGCGACAAGCCCTGGAAGATCGACTACATCGGCGTCGGCAACGAGCCCTGGGGCTGCGGCGGCGACATGCGCGCCGACTACTACGCCGACGAGTACAAGAAGTTCGCGCTCAACATCAAGGCGCCGCGCGAGCACATGCCGGTCAAGGTGGCGAGCGGCGCATACGGCGACGAGTACGAATGGACCGACATCCTGATGAAGAATGCGGGCGGTCACATGGGCGCCCTGTCGTTCCACCACTACACGCTGCCCACCGGCAAGTTGGGACGTGAAGGGTCCGGCACTGACGTTCACCGAGAACGACTGGATCATGACGCTGCGCACGACGCTGCTCATGGACGAGTACGTGCGCAAGCACTCCGCGATCATGGACAAACACGACCCGCAGAAGAAGATCGGCCTGTACGTCGATGAATGGGGCGCGTGGTACGACGTCGAGCCGGGCACGAACCCGGGCTTCCTGTTCCAGCAGAACACCATGCGCGACGCGGTGATCGCCGGCCTCAACCTCAACGTCTTCCACGCCCACGCCGACCGCGTGAAGCATGACGAACATCGCGCAGATGATCAACGTGCTGCAGGCGATGATCCTCACCGACAAGGAGAAGATGCTGCTCACGCCCACCTACCACGTGTTCGAGATGTACCAGCCGTTCCAGAATTCCACGCTGCTGCCGTCCGAGCTCACGACACCCGAGTACAAACAGGGCGAATTCGCGATTCCCGCGATCAGCGTCTCGGCCGCGCGCGGCAAGGACGGCGCGCTGGTGCTGGCGCTGATCAACACGAACCCGAACGTGCCGGCGACCGTGACGGTGAAGATCGCCGGTGCCTCCGCGAGCAGGATCAGCGCGCGTGTGCTCACCACGCCCGCGATGAACACCCACAACACCTTCGCGAAACCGGATACTGTTCAGCCCGCGGCCTTCAAGGGCGGCAAGAAGAAAGGGGACGCCTGGGTTTTCGACCTGCCGTCGAAATCCGTGGTGGTCGCCACGCTGAACTGATTCGACACTTCTCGTTTTCTTTGGGGAATCCATGGCTCTCGCACACCGGTTGACCGCGCTCGCGGTCGTCTGCCTCGCAACCGCCCTGCCCGCGCACGCCGACAAGATGGTCGCGGGCTTCTCGAAAGACCGCCTCGCCCGCGCCGACGCGCTGCTCGACGGCTACGTGAACGACGGCCGCCTGAACGGCGTCGTCGCGCTGGTGCTGCGCGATGGCAAACCGGTGTACGAGCGCGCCGTGGGCTGGAGCGACAAGGAAGCCGGCCGCAAGATGACGATGGATACGCAGTTCCGCATCGCATCGCAGTCGAAGGCGCTGACCAGCGTCGCGATCCTGCAGCTCATGGAGGAAGGCAAGCTCACGGTCAATGAGAAGGCGGGCAAGTGGATCTCCACGTTCGACCAGACCACGGTCGGCAGCCGGAACGAGAACGGCACGGGGATCACGCTCGCCGCCGCGAAACGTCCGATCACGATCCGCGACCTGTTGACGCACACCGCGGGCATCTCTTATGGACAGGAGCCCGAGCTCGTCGCCTCTCTACGAGGCGAAAGGCCTGGGCCTCGCGGCCGGCTTTGGCTGGTACTTCGCGGACAAGGACGAACCCATCTGCACGACCATCGAGCGGCTCGGAACACTGCCCTTCAAGACGCAGCCCGGGGACGCCTACGTGTACGGCTACAACACCGACATCCTGGGCTGCATCGTGGAGAAGGCCTCGGGTGTGACGCTCGAGGAGTTCATCGCCGGCCACATCACCGGCCCGCTCGGCATGAAAGACACGCACTTCTATCTACCGCCCGAAAAGCGCGAGCGGCTCGCGGTGGTCTACGGCAGCGGCCCGGACGGCAAGGCCGTGCGCGCGCCCGAGGGCGCCCGTGGCCAGGGCCACTACGTCGACGGGCCGCGCAAGAGCTTCTCCGGAGGCGCGGGCCTGGTCTCGACGGCGCGCGACTACGCCACCTTCCTCGAAGCCCTGCGCAGGGGCGGCGCGCTCGGCAAGGCGCGCATCCTGTCACCGCACGCGGTGCAGCTGATGACCACCAACCTGGTGGGCGACCTCAAGAACCCCAAGGGCCTGGGGTTCGGCTTTGGCTTCGAGTCCACCGACAAATACGGCGTCTCGGGGATGGAATCGGTGGGCTCGTTCGGCTGGGGCGGCGCCTACGGCACTTACTACCGCGTCGATCCCGAAGAGCGGCTGGTCACGGTGCTCATGGTCCAGATGATGCCGAACAACACGGACCTGACCGAGAAATTCAGGGCGTCGATTTACCAGGCGCTCCTCGACTGATGGGGACGTTCCGTCGACGCTCCCGCGTCGATCCTGGGCCTGCCTTGACGCTGATCCCGATGTGCTTCCAGAATCCGGTCAACTGAGCACAAACGCGATCGACACTGTTTGCATCGAATGGCAGTGCCAGATCGCGTCCCACTTATCTACGAGTCCCGCCTCATGGCGGGTTTCTTTTATCCGGAGTTGTCAATCATGTCGCGCTCCAAGTTCCTCATTTCCCTGTTCCTGCTCGTGTCCTTCACGGGCTTCGCGCACGCCGCCGACGATCGCGCCGCGCGCCTCAACACCCTGTACGCGGAGTACTGGGAGGAAAGCCTCAAGCTCAACCCGATCTCGGCGACGTTCGCCGGCGACCCGCGTTACAACGACCAGCTGCCGAATTTCCTGACGAAGGAATACGAGGACCAGTCGCGCGCGTTCGAGCAAAAGTACCTCGACAAGGCGCGCGCCATCGGCGCCGACGGCCTCACCGGCCAGGACCGCCTCTCGTACGACATCTTCACGCTGGCGCGCGAGTCCGACCTCGAGGGGTTCAAGTTCCCGGACCGGCTGCTGCCGATCGACCAGTTCTACAACATCGCCGCGTTCTTCGCGCAGCTCGGCTCCGGCACGAACGCGCAGCCCTTCGTCACGGTGAAGGACTACGACAACTGGCTGGCGCGCACCGCGAAGGGCCCCGCGATTTTCGACCAGGCCATCGTGAACATGCGCGAGGGCGTGAAGGCCGGCATCACGCAGCCGCGCGTGCTCATGGAGAAGGTGCTGCCGCAGCTCGAGGACCTCACATCGGAGGATCCGGAGAAGAGCATCTTCTGGGGCCCCATCCAGAACCTGCCGAAGGATTTCTCCGCGGCGGATCGCGAGCGCCTGACCGCCGCCTTCCGCACCATGATCACGACACAGGTCAACCCGGCCTACGTGCGCCTGCGCGATTACATCAAGAACGAATACCTGCCGAAGTGCCGCGAGACGGTCGGCATGAACGCGCTGCCGAACGGCGTGGCCTGGTACAACCAGAAGGTGCGCGACAACACGACGAAGTCGCTGACCTCCGCGCAGATCCACCAGATCGGCCTCGATGAAGTCGCCCGCATCCAGGACGGCATGCGCGCCGTCGCGAAGGACCTGGGGTACGACAAGCCGACCAAGTCGCTCACCGAGCTCAAGGCCTTCTTCGAATGGATGAAGGCGCGCCCGGAGAACTACTTCGGCTCGCGCGAAGAGCTGTTGTCGGCCTATCAGAAGTTCCACACGGACGTGGACCCCATCCTGCCGACCTACTTCAACCTGCGGCCGAAGACCAACTACGAGGTGCGCCTGGTCGAGCCGTTCCGCGAGGCGTCGTCGTCGTCGGGCTCCTACCAGGGCCCGTCGCTCGATGGAAAGCGCGGCGGCATCTTCTACGTGAACGCGTATGACCTGAAGGCGCGGCCGCGCTGGGCGCTCGCCGCGCTGTCACTGCACGAAGCGGCTCCTGGCCACCACTTCCAGATCTCGTTGCAGACCGAACTGGGCGACCTGCCCACCTTCCGCCGCTTCGGTTCCAACGACACCGCGTACGTCGAAGGCTGGGGCCTCTACAGCGAATATCTCGGCTACGAGATGGGTCTGTACAAGGATCCGGTCGCGCGCTTCGGCGCGCTCGACGCGGAGCTGTGGCGCGCGATCCGGCTCGTGACCGACACCGGCCTGCACTTCAAGGGCTGGACGCGCCAGCAGACGCTCGACTACATGTTCGCGAATTCGCCGGCGGAGCAGACCCGCGCGGTCTCGGAGGCCGAGCGGTTCATGGCCATTCCCGGACAGGCGCTCGCCTACAAGATCGGCCAGCTGAAGATCGTCGAGTTGCGCAAGCGCGCCGAGAAGGCGCTGGGCGCGAAGTTCAAGCTCGCCGCATTCCACGATGAGGTGCTCAAGGACGGCTCGGTTCCACTCGACGTACTCGAGAAGAAGATCGATCGCTGGATAGCGGCGAACAAATAATGGGGACATTCCTGATTTCCTAGGAAAGAGGGACAGGGCTCGATTGAAGCAGTGGGCGCATGCGCGCCCGGGATCACCGCTTTGATCGAGACCGGATCCCGCTTGCTACGACATCAGGCATGCCGCCCATGGCTTTGGGAAGAGCGCGCGTTCGGGTGTCGGCTCTGGGCCAAAGCCCGTTGGGGCACTCCGATTGCCTGGAGATTTGAACACGGGCTCGACGTGAGTGTGACCGCGGCGGGGGGAGCGGGACGGAGCGTGGCCGTGGGAGGTGCGGCTCTGGAGCGGCGGTCCTTGGAATGGCGAGGCACGCAGCCGGCTCTCTGTTCTAAGGGACTCTTCGCCAACGCCTCACACTCTCCACACCACAATGTCATCGCGTCAGCCGGCGGCCCTCACCCCACGCTCACTTCCAACATCGGCCGCCGCGAGAAGACGCACCTCCCACGGCCGCGCTCCGTCCCGCCCGCGACCCCTCACACTCACTTGAGCCCTGTCCCTCTTTCCTAGGAAATCAGGAATGTCCCCATTATTTGTTCGCGGCGATCCAGCGGTCGATCTTCGCCTCCAGGACCTCGAGCGGCACCGCGCCATCCTTGAGCACCTCATCGTGGAACGCGGCGACGTCGAATTTCTTGCCCAGCGCCTTCTCCGACCGCTTGCGCAACTCGACGATCTTCAGCTGGCCGATCTTGTACGCCAGCGCCTGTCCCGGAATCGCGGCGAAGCGCTCGGCTTCGGCGATGGCGCGCGTCGGCTCGGCGGGTGAGTTCGCGTACATGTAGTCGAGCGTCTGCTGGCGCGTCCAGCCCTTGAAGTGCATGCCGGAATCGGTGACGAGACGCACGGCGCGCCACAGCTCCGCGTCGAGCGCGCCGAAGCGTTGCACGGGATCCTGGTAGATGCCCATCTCGTAACCGAGCCACTCGGCGTACAGGCCCCAGCCTTCGGTGTACGCCGTGGCGCGCGAGAAGCGGCGGAACATCGGCAGCTCCTTGAGCTCCCGTTGCAGCGCGATCTGGAAATGATGGCCGGGCGCCGCCTCGTGCAGCGACAGAGAGGCCAGCGCCGAGCGCGGTCGCGCGCTCAAGTCGTAGGCATTCACGTAGAAGATGCCGCGGCGCGTGCCGTCGAGCGACGGGCCCTGGTACTGGCCGCCGGCCGCGGATGCCTCGCGGAACGGCTCGACGAGGCGCACTTCGTAATCAGTTTTCGGCCGGAGGTTGAAATACTTCGGCAGCAATGGCGCGACGTTTGCGCCAAAACCCTGGTAGGTGGACAACAGTTCCTCTCGCGACTTGAAGTACATGTCGTCGCGCGCCTTCATCCACTCGAAGAACGCCCGGAGCTCGGCAGGCGATTTCACCGGCTTGGCATAACCGAGATCCTTCGCCACCGCGCGCATGCCGTCCTGGATGCGCGCGACTTCATCGAGTCCGATCTGATGCACCCTGGCCGGCGTCATGGTGCGCAGCGTGTTGTCGCGCACGTTGTGTTCGTACCAGGCGGCACCGTTCGGCAGCGCGCCCATGCCGAACGTGTCGCGGCACTTCGGCAGGTATTCGTCCGCGATGAAGGCGCGCAGCCGCCGCAGTGCCGGATTGATCTGCTGAACGATGAGCTCGCGGAACGAGGCGGTGAGACGCTCGCGGTCGGCCGCCGGAAAGTCCTTGGGGAAGTTCCTGACGGGTCCCCAGAAATTGCTCTTGTCCACCTCGTCGACGATGTTCGCGTCGAGCTGCGGCAGCACCTTCTCCATGAGCACGCGCGGCTGGGTGAGACCCACTTTGACTCCCTCGCGCATGTTCGAGATGGACTGGTCGAAGATCACCGGCGCGCGCGCCGCGCGCTTCAGCCAGTCGTCGTAGTCCTTCACCGTCTTGAACGGCTGCGCGCCCGTGCCCGAGCCGAGCTGCGCGAGAGTACTCGCGAAGCTGCGGAACTGGTTCACGGGCATGAGGCGGTCCGGATACTTCAGGTCCGCGAGCGCCGATTCGCGGTTGAGCGTGAAGATCTCGTACGAGAGGCGATCCTGGCCGGTGAGGCCATCGTCACCAATGGCGCGGGCGCGGTCGAGATACTTCTGGTGGAAGGCGCGCGTCGCCTCCTCGTATTCGCTCGCCAGCATGTTCGGCAGCTCGGCGTTGTAACGCGGATCGCCGGCCTGCGTTGCCAGCAGCGGATTGCGCGCGAGGTTTTCTTCCCAGAACTGCGCGTACATCGCATCGAGTTTCGCGGCGCGATCGTCCGCGGCGTGGGCGAAACCCGCGAATGACGCGAGCAGGAGCATCGCGGTGATCAGCCTGGAGCGCATGTCTAACTACCCCCGGAAAAAAGAGACCCGCCTTGCGGCGGGTCTGATTGTTGGCTGGGGGACTAGGATTCGAACCTAGGTAAACGGAGTCAGAGTCCGTTGTCCTACCGCTAGACGATCCCCCAATGAAACTGGCCGTCTGAGCGCAATACTAACGAAACCCGATCCGGATGAACGGATCAGCGCTTCGAGTACTGGGTTCCGCGACGGGCCTTGCGGCGGCCGACTTTCTTGCGCTCGACCTCGCGCGCATCGCGCGTGACGAAGCCCGCGACTCGAAGCGGCTTGCGCAGCTCCTCGTCGTACTGGATGAGCGCGCGCGTGATGCCGTGGCGGATGGCGCCGGCCTGGCCGGTGATGCCGCCGCCCGAAACGGACACGGTGAAATCGAACTTGTTCGCGAGCTGCACGAGCTCGAGCGGCTGGCGAACGATCATGCGGCCGGTTTCGCGACCGAAGAATTCGTCCAGCGGACGATCGTTCACGGTGATCTTGCCGGTACCGGGCTTCATGAAGACGCGGGCCGCGGAGGTCTTGCGACGACCGGTGCCGTAATTGGCTTTGGCTGTTGCGGGCATTGCTGTATTAAACTTCGAGCTGCTTGGGCTGCTGGGCGGCGTGCGGGTGCTTGTCTCCCGCGAACACGTGCAGCTTCTTGTACATCTTGCGGCCGAGCGGGCCCTTCGGGAGCATGCCCTTCACCGCGAATTCGATCGCGCGCTCCGGGTGCTCCTTGAGCAGCTTGCCGAGCGCGATGTACTTGATGCCGCCGATGGCGCCGGTGTGGTGCCAATAGATCTTGTCTTCGAGCTTGTTGCCCGTGACTTTGATCTTCTCGGCGTTCAACACGACGATGTGATCGCCCATGTCGACGTGCGGGCTGTAGCTGGCCTTCGTCTTGCCCTTCAGGCGCATCGCGATCTGGGTCGCGAGGCGGCCCAGCACCTTGTTCGACGCGTCGACGACATACCAGTCGCAGCGCACGGTTTCGTTCTTCGCAAATACAGTAGACATCGATACAACTCCAACCAGCGGAAGGGCCGCGCACACCAGCCGCCGAAGAACTCGACGTTGGTCTGACTGGCGGGCCCCTGGAAAAAGGGGCGCAAGTGTACTCAACGCCCCATGCCTTTGCAAAACGAAGGCTTATAATCGCCCGGCATGGCGCGGGGACCCAATCTGGATACCTTTATTTCAGCGGCAGATCGCGCCCTGAGGGCCCTTCTGGCACCCCCGGCCGCCGGCCGGCCCGTGCCGGGCCCCTCCCAGAAAACCCCTCTTCCAAAGGAAGACGGCCTGTCCGCCGAGGACCGCCGGGAATCCGCGGCCTTGATGCGGGTCAATCACGCCGGCGAGGTCGCGGCCCAGGCCCTGTACCACGCCCAGGCCCTGTTCGCGCGCGACCCGGAAGTGCGGGATTTCATGCTTCATGCGGCCCGGGAAGAAACCGATCACCTCGCCTGGTGCGAGGCGCGACTCGACGAGCTGGGTGCCCGACCCAGCGTGCTCAATCCCCTCTGGTATGCGGGGTCTTTCGGCATCGGGGCGGTCGCGGCATTGCTCGGGGACAAGGCGAGTCTCGGGTTCGTCGCCGAGACCGAGCGCCAGGTCGAAGGACACCTCAAGAGTCATCTCGATCGGTTGCCTGCCCAGGATCAGCGCAGCCGGGCCATCGTCGAGGCCATGTGCCATGACGAAGCCGGCCACGGCCGACAGGCGCAAAGCGCCGGTGCGGCCAGCCTGCCCGGGCCGGTGCGCGAATTGATGCGGCGAACAGCGCGGGTGATGACGCATACTGCGTACCGATTTTGATAGGGCCGTGTGATTTGGATCACGGTTGGTCCGTGGCCTTTTGCTTGCGGCGGCAGTAAGTTATGTAATACAACTTAATGCTGATTGGCAGGAAGGGCGTTCGATGCAAGCAGCAAGGGAGAGTCAGATGGAAGAGGCGGTCAAACCCCTCAGCGACATTCCGGCAATCAACCGATTCTTGAGTTATTGCCGCATTCGCACAGTTCCCTCGAAAACGGTGGTCATCCATGCGGGTGACCTGCCCGACGTCCTCTACTACATCATCAGCGGCTCGGTCGAAGTGATGGTGGAAGACGAAGAAGGCAACGAGATGGTCCTCGCCTATCTCAACAAGGGCCAGTTCTTCGGCGAGATGGGTCTGTTCCACGAGTCGCCGTTGCGCAGCGCCTGGGTGCGCACGCGCAACCATTGCGAGCTCGCGGAAATGACCTATCCGCGTTTCCGCCAGATCGCGGCGGAAAGTCCCGGCCTCGTGTTCGAGCTCGCCACGCAGCTCGCCACGCGCCTGGATCGCACCAATCGCAAGTTGTCGGACCTCGCGTTCGTCGACGTCACCGGCCGGGTCGCGCACGCGATCATGGATCTGTGCGGCGAACCCGATGCGATGACGCATCCCGAGGGCATGCAGATCAAGGTGTCTCGCCAGGAGCTCTCCAGGCTCGTTGGCTGCTCGCGCGAAATGGCGGGCCGCGTGCTCAAGGTCCTCGAAGACCAGGGCCTGCTGCGCGCCACCGGCAAGACCATCGTGGTGTTCAACGCGCGTCCGAAGATGAAGACGCGCCCCGTGGTCGTGCCCGTGCAGGGCGGCAAGGGCAGCGGCAAGGTCAGCAACTCCCGCGTCGAAGACGACGATGATGATGACGATGACGACGACGAATAACGGGACCTGACCCGATTTCCTCGCGAACGCCCGGCCAGTCCGGGCGTTTGCTTTTCGGGGTTAAGATCGTCGCCCCACTCGAAGGAACGTCACCCATGCGCAAGGTTGCGTACGTCGTCGCTTTCGTGAGCCTGCCATTGCTGGCCCAACAACCCGCTCCCGCGCCGGCTTCGCTGGTGCGCGAAGGCGTCACCGAACAGCTCACCAGTCATGTCTGGGCCATTCCCGACGGTTCGGCGTCGCTGGTGCCGAACGTCGGAATCGTGGTCGGAAAGAAGGCGGTGCTCGTGGTCGACACGGGCATGGGCACGCGCAACGCCGAGACCGTGCTGCGCGAAGTCGCGAAGGTAGGCGCCGGAAAGCCGATCTACCTCGTGACCACACACGTGCATCCCGAACACGACATGGGCGCGCACGCGTTTCCGAAGGACTCGAAGCTGATCCGTTCGCGGACGCAGGTGGAAGACATCGCCGCCGGCGCCGGCATGAACCTGGTGCCGGTCTTCGCGCCGCGTTCGGCGCTCAATGTCGAGCTGCTGGCGGATGCGCATCACCGGCCGGCGGACATCACGTTCGACGAGGATTACAGCGTCGATCTCGGCGGGCTGAAGGCGAAGATCTTCTCGATGGGCACCAATCACACGCACGGCGACACCGTGGTGCTGGTCGACGGCGTCCTGTTCTCGGGCGACGTCGCGATGAAGCCGCAGCCGGCGTTCGCGAATCCCACCGCGACCATCTCTCACTGGCTGGGCAGCCTCGACCGGCTCGAGGCGCTGAAACCCGGGCACATCGTGCCGAGCCACGGCGCCTTCGGCGGCAGCGAAATCATCGCGGGATATCGCGCCTATCTCACGCGCATCCGCGACCGCGCCGCGCAGCTCAAGCAGGCGGGGAAATCACAGGATGAAGCCATACAGGCGATCACGGACGAGATGAGCGCGCAGTACCCGGACCGGAACCGGCTCGCCGGGGCGGTTCGCGCGGGTTACGCGGAAGCGAAGTAGTCAGCGCGCGGCCAGCGCCGCGCGCATCGCCGCAATCGTCGCCTTGTAGTCCTGCGTGCCGAAGATCGCGGAGCCCGCGACGAACATGTCGGCCCCGGCGCGCGCGATCTCGGCGATGTTGTCCACCTTCACGCCGCCATCGATCTCGAGGCGGATCGACTTGCCCGATGCATCGATGAGCTTGCGCGCGGCGCGCAGCTTGTCCAGCGCGCCGGGTATGAACTTCTGGCCGCCAAAACCCGGGTTCACGGACATGATCAGCACGAGATCGAGCTTCGACAGCGTGTGGTCGAGGTAATCGAGCGGCGTCGCCGGATTGAACACCAGGCCCGGCTTGCAGCCGTGTTCGCGGATCAGCTCGATGGTGCGGTCGACGTGATCGCTCGCTTCCGGGTGGAACGAGATGTAGGTGGCACCGGCCCTGGCGAAGTCCGGGATGATGCGATCGACCGGCTTCACCATGAGGTGCACGTCGAGCGGCGCCGTGATGCCGTGTTTGCGCAGCGCCTCGCACACCAGCGGGCCGATGGTGAGGTTCGGCACGTAGTGGTTGTCCATGACATCGAAGTGCACGACGTCGGCGCCCGCGGCCAGCACGGCGTTCACCTCGTCCCCGAGCCGCGCGAAGTCGGCGGAGAGAATCGACGGCGCGATCCAGGGCGTCTGCATGGGCGGCAAGTTTACATGCCCCGCGCGGACTTGATGAGCTCGAAGGCCTCGATGATCTGCTGCGTGCGTTGCTTGGCGTGCTCGAGCATCGAGTCCGGCAGGCCGTTCGCCTTGAGCTTGTCGGGATGATGTTTGGAGAGCTGCCGGCGATACGCCTTCTGCACGTCGCCGTTCGATGCCTTGGGGTCGACTTCCAGGATCTGGTACGCCGAATCGAGCTGCATGCCGGCACGCGGCGGAGACTGCGGGCCCGCGCCTCCCGCGCGCTGACCCTGCCCGTTGTTCTGGCGGAACTGCTCGCGCCGGATGCGCAGCACGGCCTCGATGTGCGCGAGCTCGATGCGCGACACCGACAGCAGGTCGGCCACCTTGAAGATGACGTCGCGCGTCTTGCCCTGCATGTCGACGCCTTCGAGCGCGGCGCGCACCTGGATCTCGAGGAAGGCGCGCAGCAGGTGCGGCTGGTCGCCGCAGGTCTCGATGAGCTTGCCGACCGCGGTTTCGAGATCGAACTGCGGGCTCTTGCCGCGGGTGTAGTGACCGATCGCGATGTGGATCTGCGGGCCGTCGAAGCGCAGCTCGGTCATCAGCTTGCGGGCGGCGGCGATTTCCGCCTCGGACACGCGGCCGTCGGCCTTGGCGACGTGGCCCATGACCTCGAAGGTCGCGATGAAGAAGCGTTCGCTGATTTCGAGCGGGCTGCCGCGCGGCGCCGCGCGGCGCGCCGAAACGCTCGCGTCGTAGAAGTGACCGATGATCAATCCGACGATGAGGCCGGGGAACCGCCCCACCATGTAGCCGATGATGGCGCCGATGAGTTTTCCGGTGATGCTCATCGGGAGCCCTTGTTAAGATGCATGGCAAGTATGCTACCAGCCGCCACGACGAACCCGCCCGTCCACACGACTTCGTTGCAGGGCCTCCGCAAGATCCATACCGGCAAGGTGCGCGACATCTATGAAGTCGACGCGGGCGCGATGCTGATCGTGACCACCGACCGTCTCTCGGCCTTCGACGTGGTGCTGCCGGATCCGATCCCCGACAAGGGACGCGTACTCAATTCGATCTCCAACTTCTGGTTCGAGCGGACCCGCCACATCGTTCCCAACCACCTCACCGGCCGCGGGGTCGATTCGGTCGTGAAGGACCCGGGCGAGCTCGCCATGCTGGCCGATCGTGCGGTCATCGTGAGGAAACTCAAGACCGTGCCGCTCGAAGCCGTGGTGCGCGGTTATGTCATCGGCTCGGGCTGGAAGGACTACCAGAAGACCGGCGCGATCTCGGGTATCAAACTACCCTCGGGTTTGCGACAGGCGGCAAAACTGCCGCAGACGCTGTTCACGCCGTCGACCAAGGCGGCGCTCGGCGAACACGACGAGACCATCAGCTTCGAGGATGCCGCGAAACTCGTGGGCGCGGACGTCGCGGCGCGCGTGCGTGACACGGCGATCGCGCTGTATGAGTACGCGGCGGCGTACGCGCGCGAGCGCGGCATCATCATCGCGGACACCAAGTTCGAGTTCGCCCAGCACGCGGACGGCTCGCTGGTGCTCATCGACGAGGCCCTGACGCCCGATTCGTCGCGTTTCTGGCCGGCGGACACCTACCGCGAGGGCACGAGCCCGCCGTCCTTCGACAAACAATTCGTGCGCGACTATCTCGAGACGCTCGACTGGAACAAGAAGGCGCCCGGACCCCGGCTGCCGCCGGAGATCATCGCGAAGACCACCGCGAAGTACCTGGAAGCCCTGAAGAGATTGACGGGTGCCGGGTCGGGAAACCGGGATAAATAAATGGGGACATTCCTGATTTTCTAGGAAATGGGGACATTCCTCGTTTCCCGCGCAGCGGCAAAAGGGGACAGGCCTCGATCGAAGTCTTCGATCGAGGCCTGTCCCCTTTTGCCCGCTGCGCGAGGAAACGAGGAATGTCCCCATTTCCTAGAAAATCAGGAATGTCCCCATTTATTTATCCCGGTTTCCCGACCCGGCACCATCTTTCCAGGTGGGCGTGCAGCTCGGCCAGGCCGTCGGTCAGCGCGGCGGGTCCGGGCTGCAGGATGATCGACGACTTGATCTCGTGGAGCTGCCCGTCACGCACGGCCGGCACGTCCTGCCAGCCAGCCCGCGCCGCCACGAGTTCCGGGCGGAATTTCTTGCCGCACCACGAACCGAAGATCACGTCGGGTGAACGGCGCGGGACTTCGAGCGGATCCGCGATGATGCGGTTCTTGCCCAGTGATTCGCGCGCGAGCTCGGGGAACACGTCGTCGCCGCCCGCAATCCCGATGAGCTCGGACACCCACCGGATGCAAGAGATCGGCGGCTCGTCCCACTCCTCGAAGTAGACCCGCGGCCGCCGCGGCATTTTTGCCGCGCTCCGGCGCACCGCTTCGAGACCCGCTTCGAGCTCCGCGATCAGCTTCGCGGCCTTCGCCTCGCATCCCACCATGCCGCCGAGCGTGGCGATCATGCGCAGGATTTCGCCGACGCTGCGCTGGTTGAACACGAGCACCTCGATGCCCGCGCGGATGAGCTCGGCCGCGATGTCGGCCTGCAGGTCCGAGAACCCGAGCACGAGGTCCGGTTTCAGCTCCACGATCTTGTCGATCTTGGCGCTCGTGAATGCCGAGACTCTCGGCTTCTCGCGCCGCGCCCGGGGCGGCCGCACGGTGAAGCCCGAGATGCCGACGATGCGCCGGTCCTCGCCCAGCAGATAGAGCGTCTCCGTGGTCTCCTCGGTGAGACAGACGATGCGTTCCGGATACTTCGCGGACATGCGCGGCAACATACCGTATCCTTGCGACCCACGATGGTCCTCGCGTTCTGGAACTGGCTCGACCGATACCTCTTCGGCGAGTTCTCCGAAGGCACCACTCCGGGCGCATTGGCGCTGCGGCTGCTGCGCTATCCCTACGCCATCCTGCGCGACCTCTCGCGCGGCCAGATCAACCTGTACGCGATGGGCCTGGTGTACGCGACGCTGCTCTCGCTGGTACCGTTGATCGCGTTCGCCTTCGCCGTGCTCAAGGCCTTCGGTGCGCATCGCGAACTGCAGCCGGTGATCCTCGAGTTCTTCCGGCCGGTGGGCTCGCACGCTCTCGAGCTCACCCAGCGGGTCATGGACTTCGCCGACAGCGTCAGCACCGGCGTGGTCGGCTCGCTCGGTCTTGCGCTGCTGCTCTGGACCTTGTTAGGCACCATCAAGAAGGTCGAGGACGGCTTCAACTTCCTGTGGCGCGTCGAGCACGCGCGCAGCTTCGCGCGCCGCGTCACCGAATACGTTGCGCTGCTGATCGTCGGACCCATCGTCGTGGTGAGTTTCATCGGGCTCTCGCACCGCGCGCTCGACACCGCCACGGCGGGCATCGGGCGCTACATGCCGTTCTGGGACCGCCTGTCGACCTGGGCCATCGAGATCGCGCCGTTCTTCATGGTCACCGCAATCTTCACCGCGGTGTACATGTTCGTGCCGAACACCAAGGTGAAGTGGAAGCCCGCGATGATCGGCGGCCTCACCGCCGGCATCCTCTGGGTGGTGGTCGGCAAACTGTTCACGGCGCTGGTCGTGTATTCCACGCGGCTCAACGTCGTGTATGCGGGATTCGCGCTGATCGTCGCCGCGCTGCTCTGGACCTACTTCGGCTGGCTGATCCTGCTGATCGGCGCGCAGCTGTCGTTCTACGTGCAGAACCGCCACTACCTGCGGCTTGGGCTCGTCGAACTGCGGCTCTCGGCCGTGCAGCGCGAAACATTGACGCTCAAGGTGATGTACCTGATCGCGCGTGCCTACCAGGACGGCAAGACGCGCTGGACGCTCGACAGCCTGGCGCACGAGCTCGGCATGCCCGGCATCGCCGTGTCGCGCATTGTCTCGGCCCTCGAGGCCGCGCACCTGCTGACGGTCACGGAAGACGAGCAGCTCCTGCCCGCCCGCGACCTCGGCAGCATCCCGATCCAGGAGATCATGGACATCGCGCGCAACGAGAAGGCGGGCCAGGTCGCGCCGCGCAATCTCAAACTGCCGGCGGTGGATCAGATCGCGGGCGTGATGGACGCCGCGTGGCGCAAGAGCTGCGGCGAGATGACGCTGCGCGACCTCGTCGAGGAAAACTAGCGCCAGAGTTTGCGGCTCGCGAGCCGGGCACCTTCGGCCATGGCGCCGAGTTTCATGTAGACGATGTCGGGGTCGACCGCCCCGAAGCCCGCGAACGTGCTGAAGCCGCAGTCGGAGCCCGCCATGACCCGCTCGCGGCCCACGATGTCGGCGAAGCGCAGCAGCCGCTCGGCGACGAGCTCCGGATGCTCGACGTAGTTGGTGGTCGAGCTCAGCACGCCGGGGATCAGGATCTTGTCGTCCGGCAGCCGGGCCTCGCGGAATACCGTCCACTCGTGCGCGTGGCGCGGATTCGCGGCCTCGAACAGCAGCGCCTGCGGCTTGGCCTTGAGCAGCACGGGCAACAGGTCGCGCATCGGCACGTCGTGATGATGCGGCCCCTCGTAGTTGCCCCAGCAGCAGTGCATGCGCACGCGCGTCGCCGGCACGTTGCGCAACGCGTGGTTCAGCACCTCGACGTGCCGCTCGGCACGCGCCAGGTATTCCGCCACGGTCGCGTTGCGATACATCGTGTGCCGCCCCATGCCGAGATCGGGCGCATCGATCTGCACCAGGAAACCGGCGGCGACGATGGCCTCGTATTCGCCGCGTAAAGCCTCGGCGACGGCCTCGAGGTATTCATCGGCGGTCTTGTAGAAGTCGTTCGGCTGGAACAGCGCGATGACGCCGGGTGACGCGGCGTTCAGGAACGCATCGGCGGGCTGCCCCGCGCTCACGCCACGCGAAAAATTCTTGAGATCGTCCTGCAGCGGCTCGAAGGTCTTGTTGCGGATCGCGCCGACACAGCGCGGCCGCCGGTATTTCGCGGTCGACCCGAGCTTCGCCAGTTTCTCGAGCAGCCGCGGGAACTCCACCAGGTCCTGGCCGGGTTCGCGCGGCGTGTCTCCATCGAAGCCCGTGAAGCGATCGGCGATGTAGGTGGCATAACTGATCTTGCTCATCTCGCCGTCGCTGACGACGTCGACGCCGGCCGCGACCTGCTTGCGGACGACCTCCTCGACCGCATCCGAGATCACTTTCGCGGCGGCGACCGCGTCGCCGACGTCGTTGCGCTCGCGCGCGAACAACACGTCGGTGACCGCCTGCGAGCGCGGCAGGCTGCCGACGTGCGTGGTGAGTATCCGCTCGGTGCTGGTGCGCATCGGCGCCGGTCAGCGGTAGGTGTTGTTCGACGTGTGATCGCCGCCCAGCCAGCGCTTGAGCTCCGAATGCGCCTTGCCGAGCGCGTCACGGTTGATCTGCTGCACCTCGGGATGATCGAGCGTGAACTCCACGATCATGCCGTTGGGATCGGTGACGTACACGGAGCGGCAATAGCCGTGCTCGAGCACGAAGGACCCGGGCTCCTTGTAGCCCGCGTCCTTGAGGCGTTTCTCGATGCCGTCCTGCGTTTCCTTGTCGACGTTGAGCGCGATGTGGTGGAAGGGCGAGAACGGCATCTGCGGACCGAACTGCTCCTGGTCGCCCTGGTCCGCGAACTGGAAGAATGCCAGCGCGCCGCCGTCACCCAGGCCGAAGAAACAATGCGCGTACGTACGCTCGGCGCCGAACAACATGTCCTTCTCGCACCAGGTGGCGAGCAGCGGCAGCCCGATGATCTCTTCGTAGAACTTGCGCGTCGCCTCCAGGTCCTTCGACACGTAGGCCGTGTGGTGCAGGCGCGAGGGCAGTTTCGCTTTCGTGGCCATGACTATCTACTCCGGTCAAAATTCGTAACTGAATTCCACGCCGTAACGGATGGGCAGCGCGCGGAACAGGAACCCGCCCGGCGAGAACTCGGCGTTGTATTTCTCGTCGGTGAGATTCTTCGACCAGGCCGTGACCGCCCATTTCTCGGCTTCGAGTCCGATGCGCAGGTCGACGAGGTCCACCGGATCGCGCGAGGTCGTATTGTACGGCTCCCAGAACGTCTCGCCGATGTGCTGGTAGTCGGCGCGCAATGCCAGCGCCAGGTTGTCGGACAGCGGCTGGCGCCACTGCGCGCCCAGGTTGTAGGTGACGTCGGGCGCGAGCGGCGCCTTGTTGCCGACCACGCTGGGATCTTCCATGCCCGTGATCTCGCTGTCGGTGTAGCCGATAGCTGCCGAACAGCTCGAAGTTGTCCGTGACCTTGCCGCTGATCTCGAATTCCGCGCCCTTGTAGTCGGCGTCGAGGTTGCCGAGGTTCTGCGTGGAGTTCGCGACCAGGAACACGAAGAAATACCCGTTCGTGGATTCGGTCGAGAACAGGCTCAGCGAGGTGGTCAGGCGCCGGTCGAGGAACTGGCCCTTGAAGCCCACCTCCCAGGTGTCGGCGACCTCGGCTTCGAACAGGTCGTTCACGCCGGCGATGTTGTTGTCGTCTGCAACCACGCCCACGCCGGATTGATTGAATCCGCCGCTGCGGAAGCCGCGGCTCCAGCCGCCATACAAGGTGATGTCGTCGTTGGGCTTGTAGCGCAGCGTGAGCTTGGGCTGCGTCTCGCTCCACTTGTGCGTGCGCACCTCGCCCTGGAAGCTGGTGGAGCCAAGCGGCAGGAAGTTGTCAGGTGTCTCGGTCGTGTTCTCGCGCTCGTCCTCGTCGTACCGGACCGCCATGTCGAGCTCGAGCTGGTCCGTGATCTCGAACGTGACGTCGCCGAACAACGCCCAGGCATTGTTGTCCTGGGAATCCGCGAGGAACGTGGCTGCTGCGGTTGTTCCCCGTCAGGCGCGGTTCGCGGTACACGGGGAATACGCCCGCGCCCGTATCGACCATGTTGCCCGTGGAGATGAACCGGTCGGTGTGCACGAAATAGGCGCCGGCGATCCAGCGCACGCGCCCTTCGTCATTCGAGGTGAAGCGCAGTTCCTGGCTCCACGACGACGACATCCAGGAACTGGCTCTGGTTGAGGTCGGAGAATTCGGGCGGCAGGAACGGTGAAGACCGACGTCTCGCGCGGCCGGAAGTCGTAGGCATCGCCGGTGATGATCTCCTCCGTGGTGTTGTACGCGCTGACCGAGCTCAGCGTGCCGCCCCCGATATCGAAGTTCAGGCGTATCGCGCCCGTGAACAGATCGCGGTTGTCGACACCTTCGTTGTTGACCTGGATGGGGCTGGTCACGTCGTTGGCGTTCGGCGGCGTCGTGAAGCTCGCGAACGGATTCGCCTCGACGTCGCGCGGAATCACGAAGTAGAAGCCGCGTGGTGTCGCAGCTTGTCGAAGGACAGGCGCACGTCGCCGGAGAACGTCTCGTTCGGCTCGAAACTCAGTCGCACCCGGCCGGAGAGATTCTCGCACCGGATCGGCCTTGCCACCGAGGAAGGTGCTCGGCAGAAAACCGTCCGTGTCGTAGTAGTTGACGCTGGCGCGGTATTTGAACGTGTCGCCGATCGGGCCGCTGATGCCAGCCTGGCGCCCGGATCGACGAGCCGTTGCCATATCCGAGCTTCACGCGCCCTGCGAATTCATCGCCCGGATCGGCGTGCGGATGATGATCGCGCCGCCGATGGCGTTGCGCCCGTAGACCGCGCCCTGCGGCCCCTTGAGCACTTCGATCTGCTCGATGTCGAACAGCTCCTGGCTGAACTCCGCGGGGTTGGTCTCCAGCACGCCGTCCACCAGCACCGCCACCGACGGTTCGCTGTTGCGCGCCTGCGAGATGCCGCGCACCACCACGAAGGAGTTGCCGGCGTTCTGGGTCTCGACCAGCGTCATGTTGGGCACGCGCGCGATGAAGTCGGCGGGCTTCCGACTGCCGGCGGATTCGATCTGCTCGCGCGTGAACACGTTCACCGTCATCGGCACGTCGCGAAAGGATTCGCTGCGCCGGCGCGCGGTGACCAAGACTTCTTCGTCACCTCCTCGGTTTCCGTTTGCGCCTGGACGGGAATGCGCCGTCAGTGCGGCCGCGATCGCGGCGCCGATGAGTCCATACGATGAGAGCTTCTTCGGAAAGTGCATGTGACACTCCTAAGCGGCGCGCGATAGTTCGGTACGCACGATCGCGGCGCCGGCGACCATTGCCTTGAGTTTTCCGAAGCGGATCTCACGCGGCAGGTACTTCATGCCGCAGTCGGGAGCGAGGATGATGTTCTCGGCGGGCACGTACGCGCAGCGCGCGCCGCACGCGCGCGGCCACCGTCTTCCGGCGTCTCGACCGCCATGTCGGCGAGATCGATCACGCCGAGCATGATCTTCTTGCCGGCCAGCTGCGCGAGCACGCTGCAATCGAGCTTCGATTGCGCGGTCTCCATCGAAACCTGCTTGCAGCCGCAACGCGGCGAGCTCCGGCAGGAACGAATACGCCGAGGGGCGCGAATGGATGATCGCGGCGTAACCGAAGCAGATGTGCACGGCGGTCGTGCCGGTGACGCCATCGAGCGCCTGGTTGAGCGCCTTGAGGCCGAAGGCGCGCGCTTCGTCGGGTCGCGCCTGCATGTACGGCTCGTCGATCTGGACGACGTCGGCGCCCGCGGCGAACAGGTCGCGGATCTCCGCGTTCACCGCCTTCGCGTAGTCCATGGCCGCGCGCTTCGCGGCTGCCGCCGTAGGCGTCGATCTGCGCCTGCTGCGCCATCGTGAACGGCCCCGGCACGGTGACCTTCACCTGGCGCGTCGTGTGCGCGCGCAGGAACTTCAGATCGTCGACCTGCACCGCGTGTTTGCGGCGGATCGGTCCGACGACGCGCGGCACCGGGTTCGGATGCCCGCTGCGATCGAGCGCGGTACCGGGGTTGTCGAGGTCCACGCCCTCGAGCGCGGTGGCGAAGCGGTTCGAATAACTTTCGCGGCGGATCTCGCCGTCGGTGACGATGTCGAGGCCCGCTTCTTCCTGCGCGCGGATGGCGAGCACGGTGGCATCGTCCTGCGCCTCGGCGAGATACGGCTCCGGAATGCGCCACAACTCGCGTGCGCGCACGCGCGGTGGAAAGCGTCCCGCGAGCTTCTGGCGATCGATCAGCCACTCGGGCTGCGGCAGGCTGCCCACGAGCGTGGTCGGAAACAGTTTGTGTTGCAGGTCGGTCATGGTTGCCCCGCGCGCGCCGGCCAATGCCGGCTGTCCGTGACCGCGGCGCGAATCGTGGTGCCGTGCTGGTCGAGCAGCGGCGCGGCGACGACCGCGCGCTCGCGTTCACCGTCGAATTGCAAGGGGGGCGCACGGCGTGCCGACCGCCCTGCTGCGCGCCATCGACCGGCACGATCAACCCGAGATGATCGACCTGCGGATCCTCGACGACGGCATCGATGCCGTTGATCGGCGCGAACGGCACGTCGTTGGCGCTCAGGCGCGCGGCCCACTCCTGCAAGGAGCGGCGCTTGAAAGCGCTGATCGAGCGCTTCGCCCAGCGCTTCGTAGTTGCTGATGCGCGCCAGGCGCTCGCTGAAGCGCGCGATCGCGCGCGAGCTCATCGGCCTCCAGCGCCTTGACGAGTCCGAGCCAGAACTTTTCGAGCGACGACAGATGGATCGCGATGAGCCGGTCGTCGGCGGTGCGCAGGATGTACGCCTGCGCCAGGCGCGGACGATCGGATGACGTCGGCGTGACGCCGAGCGCGAAGAACGCGGCGAACGGCTCGACCGCGAAATGCGCCATCGCCTCCAGCATCGATACTTCGACGAGTTTGCCGCGCCCGCTGCCGCGCGCGCTCGAGCAGCGCGCCGAGCACGCCGAACGCGGCGTAGATGCCGGTGATCGCGTCCGCCAGCGCGGGCCCCAGGAAACGTGGCCGGTCGTGATCGACCACGACGCTCAGGAATCCGCTGACAGCGCCTGCGCGACCGAGTCGTAGCTCGGACGCTCGACATACGGGCCATTCGCGCCGAAACCGCTGATGGAGCAGTACACGAGGCGCGGATTGAGCGAGCGCAGCCGCTCCGGCCCCGCGCCGAGCTTCTCCGCCGTTCCCGGCCGGAAGTTCTGGATGTACACGTCCGCGTCGCCGATCAGGCGCTCGAACAGCTCGCGGTCGCCCGGCTGCTTGAGGTCGCAGACGATGCTGCGCTTGTTGCGGTTGTACGCCTGGAAATGCGGCGAGTAGAGCCCGCCCTGGTAGGCGCGATAGGGATCTCCGCCCGGACTTTCGAGCTTGATCACGTCGGCGCCGAGATCGGCGAGCATCATGCCGGCGCAGGGACCGGTGATGAACGTGCCCTGCTCCACGATGCGCACGCCCTGCAGCACCGATTTCACGTCAGCCCTCGCCCGGCACGAAGCCATCGGGCCGTCGGCCCGTCGTACTCGATCGACGCGGCGCCGGAATCGGCGAGCACGAAGCCGATCGGACGCTGCTGCTCCTCGAGCAGGTGCGCGATGAGGCTCGCCGTGCGGGCCAGCATCGGCACGCCCTTGATGGCGAGCAGTGGATAGCCGGCGTCCAGCAGCACCGCGGCGATCGCGCCCGACACGTTCATGGTGAGCGGTTTGCCCCAGATTTCGGCCACCAGGCGCTCGACCACGCCGGCCACTTCGACATGGCGTCCGGCGATCGCGGATTCGGTGGCAACGGCGAGCAGGCGCGTCATGCGCGGATCGGCGCGTTTGTGCAAAGGGTGTCCATAACCCGGCACCGGTTGACGCGCCGCGCGCATCTCCGTGAGCACGCCGCGCGCGGCGGCCTCGAGCGGCTCGGTGGCGGCGCGCGCGAGTATGGCCGTGAACAGGCGTCCCGCGGCATCGGCCGAGCCCAGGATCACCGAGCCGCAGCCGAGGATTCCGGCCGCAACCGCGCCCTGCAGCGCTTCGGGAGCCGCGGCCAGCGTCATGCGGCTCGCGGCGACGCTCGGTACCAGACCGTGCTCGGCGATCGCCACCAGGGTCGCATCGAGCATGCGGCGCTGCGCGGCGCTCGGCAGCTGGCCCGCGACCAGCAGCCAGGCATGGTCGGTGAACGTGACGACACCGACGAGCTCGCTGCACAGGTCGTGGCCGCGCACGACGATCGTGTCCGCGTTGGAAGCGGAAATGGCCGACGTGCGCTGCGCCTGCGAGCCGATCTTCATCGTTTGAGCCCCTCGCGCGTTCCCGACGTTTTCGGATATCGAAATCTAATTCGTCTATCGAAGACGCGCGCCGGCATGCTGGACCCGCGCGAGCGTCGCCGTCAAGACGGTGCCGGCGCGCTTTCCATTTCTTCGCATACCGAAATAGACTGCGGCGATGCCGAAGTCCGCCGCGCCGCGTCGTGAAGCCATGGGAGGTCTCGCCAAGGGACTGTCCGTCATCAAGGCGTTCTCGCGCGACCACTCGGCGCTCACGCTCAGCGAAATCGCCGCCGCCGCGCGCATGCCCGCGGCGACCGCGCGGCGCTGCCTGCTCACGCTCGAGGAGCTCGGCTACGTCACGCGCAATGGGCGCGCCTTCCTGCTGCGGCCCAAGGTGCTCGAGCTGGGCGCCGCGTATCTCGAGTCCATGGACATCGAGCACCTGACCAAGACCCATCTCGAAGAGCTGGCGCGCGTCACCGGAGATTCGGCGGCGCTCTCGGTGCTCGACGGCAACGACATCGTCTACGTGGCGCGCACCTCGGTGCGCACGCTGGTGCGGCTCGAAGCACACGTCGGCAGCAGGTTCCCCGCGCACGTCACCTCCATGGGACGCGTGCTGCTCGCGGGCGTCACGCCCGAGCACCTGGACCAGTATTTCCGCTCCCAGAAGTTCGTCGCGTTGACGGCGCAAACCGTGATCGAGCCGAAGAAGCTGCGGCAGATCATCGAGGAATGCCGCCACAGCGGTTATTCGGCGGTGGAAGACGAACTCGCGTACGGCGTGGTCGCCATCGCCGTGCCGGTGTTCGATCCGGCGGGCCGCGTCGTCGCGGCGCTCAACAGCTCGAGCCATTCGCGCCGCGTCTCCAAGAGCGGCCTGGTCCGGCAACGCCTGGCCATGTTGCGCAAGGCCAGCCGGGAGATCTCCGTGGAGCTGGCGCGCGTTCCCGGCATCGCACTCAGCGCCCAGACCTGATCGACATGGCCTGATCAGGCCTGGCCTGGCCTGACAATCATTCACCGCGGCGAGCTTGACGCTCCCGCTCCGCGCTCGTAGCCTGATTGCGAAATCTTTTTCGGTATTCGAAAACTCATGAACGCCGCGGACCGCCACCTGACAGTGCCCGGCGCCCGTCTGCGTTATCGCGACGAGGGCGCCGGACCGGCGTTGGTGTTCGTGCACGGGTGGACCCTCGACCTCGAGATGTGGGAGCCGCAGGCGGCGCTCGCCGCGAAATTCCGCACGCTGCGTTACGACCGGCGCGGCTTCGGACTGTCGTCGGGGCGGCCGTCGCTGGAGAAGGACGTGGGCGACCTGCGCCTGCTGCTGGCGACGCTCGGGGTAGTTAGTCCGCTGCTGGTCGGCATGTCGCAGGGCGCACGCGTCGTGCTCGAATTCGCCGCACGGCACCCGGGCCTGGCGCGCGGCCTGGTGCTCGACGGCCCGCCGCCGCTCGCCGAGCCCGACGCGCTCGCGATCGATGGCGATCTGCCGATGTCCACATTCCGCGAGACCGCGCAGTGCGCTGGCCTGCCGGCGTTCCGCGCCCTGTGGAGCGCGCATTCGTTCACGCGGCTGATCACTGCCGATGCGCGCACGCGTGCGTTGCTGGCGACAATCCTCGCGCGTTACCCGGGGCACGATCTCACCGCGCCGACGGCGCCGGCGCGCGAATGCCTCGCCGGACGCCGCCTGTCCGGAATCCACATTCCGGCGCTGATCATCAACGGCGCGTTCGACACCAGCGGCCGGCGCGGCGCCGGCCGGCGTCTGCAGGAAGTGCTGGACGAGGCCGATCACGTCCTCGTCGACAACGCAGGCCACCTGCCGAATCTCGACGCGCCGCAGGAATACAACCAGCTCATCCGCGAATTCGCGAGCCGGCTCATGCCGGTCGCCGCCTGAACCAGGGGAGTCCGATGCCGAAAATTCTCGTGCTGTACTACAGCAGTTATGGACACGTCGAACAGATGGCGTATGCGCAGGCCGAAGGCGCGCGGCGCGTCGCCGGCGCGGACGTCGTCGTGAAGCGCGTGGCCGAGCTCGTGAGCCCGGAAGTCGCCCGCGCCTCGAAAATGAAGGTCGACCAGCCCGCGCCGATCGCCGATCCCAACGAGCTCGAGCAGTACGATGGGTTCATCTTCGGCACGCCGACCCGCTTCGGGAACATGGCCGCGCAGATGCGCAATTTCATGGATCAGACCGGCGCGTTGTGGTTCCGGCACGCGCTGGTGGGCAAGGTCGGCAGCGTGTTCACCTGCACGGCCAGCCAGCACGGCGGGCAGGAAACCACCATCACTTCGTTTCACACGACGCTGCTGCACTTCGGGATGGTGATCGTCGGGCTGCCGTATACCTACAAGGACCTGTCGACGATGCGCGAGATCACCGGCGGCACACCGTACGGCGCGAGCTCGATCACGGGCGCCGGCGCCGAGGCGCGATTTCCCAGCGCGCTCGAGCTCGACATGTGCAAGTACCAGGGTGAACACGTCACGCGCATCACCGCCGAGCTGGTGGCCGGACGCGCCCAGCCGAAGTAGCGCTCGCGGGAGCGGCCATGAACGAGTCCAGCGCCGCGACCGTGGCCACCAACACTCCGTTCCGTTTCTATGACAACCGCCAGAAATACCTGGCGTTCGTCAACACCTGCAACGAGAAGCAGAAGGTCGCCGATCGCGCGGCGCAGGAGCTGCGCGAAATCCGTCCGACGCCGCCGGCCCTGCGTCTGTTCGACGCCGGCATGGGTGATGCGACCGTGCTCGCGCGCCTGATGCGCAGCGCGCACGCGACCTGGCCCGCCGTGCCGCAGCTCATCGTGGCCAAGGAGATCAGCCGCGAAGACGTGCGGCTCGGTCTCGAGAAGATGGCCGATCGATTTCTCGAGCATCCGACCACGGTTTTCGTCGTCACCAACCTCCATTACGCCGACGCGCCCGCGATGCGCCCGGCCCGCGAGGAGCTCTCGCGTCTCAACTGGCAGGTCCTGCGCCTCAAGGGTGATTCCTCGCACGAATACGCGCGCCAGATCGATGGCCTGCAGTCGGTGCTCGACTACGGTTGGGCCACGCGCCCCAGCGAAAAGAGCGGGAACCCGGTGTACGTACGGCCTTCGGTGCTCGTGATATTTCGCGAGGACCACGCATTCCTGCTCGACGCCGTGATCCCGCGCCCGGAGTCACCGGCAGTCGATTACGACTTCGTGCTCGCCTCACAACCCTGGCGCGCGCGCATGTCGGCGCAATTCAAGGTGGGCAAGGTCTTGCTGCCGCTGGTTCGTCGTCTCGCGCCGGGCGGCCGGCTGCTGGTGATCCAGTCGCGCGGCGATGATCCCGGGCTCGAGATCGTGCGCGAGTTGTGGCCGGGCGAGTCGCCGTTCCAGGTCGATCGTCACCGCCTGCTCGCCGAGCTCGGCACCGCTCTCGGCGCCGAAGCCATGAAGTATTCGATGCCCGACCCGCCCGACAGCGAAGCGCTGTTTCGCTACGAGATGCACACCCTGCCCGCCGAAGTGGGCGACCGTATCGGCACGTCGATGCTGTTCGCGGCCTGGAATGCGGCTATCTACGTGAACCAGATCGAGGACGAGCGACTCGGGGAAGTCGTGGCGACCGGCAAGTACCTCGACGCCACGCAGTTGGTGTTGCGCCGTCACGGCGGCCTGTGGTTCAACGACGAGTCGTTCGTGGTGAGCCGGCGCGTCTAGTCGCCGCGAGCGCCGGCACGCCCGCTCAATTGGCCGGTTGCGGCGTGCGTGGCAATTGACGGGACGGCTTGCAGACCAGCCAGTCGATGCGCCGCCAGCGATGCGCGGCGACGAGACGCAACGCGAGAACGACAGCTCCCATGGCGGCGACCAGGACGGCCAAGCTCCACGGCCGATCGATGATGAACTGCAGGTTCGCGAACGTCACGACCCATGCGCCGAACAGCACGAGCGCGCTGACGACGTCGAGCACGCGCCAGCCACGGACGTGCATGAGACCGAGATAGAGCAGCCAGATGCCGCTGCACATCTGGAATATCAGCGTCACGACGTATGCCCAGAGCGATGGCGGTGCGAGGGCACACGCGATCGCCACCAGCACGAGTACCGCGGACACGACCGCACCGAAATGGATCCAGGCCTGCATTTCGCAGGCCCTGAATACGCCGATCCGGTCGCGACCGCCGCGCAGCCACAGCGACTTCGAGCGCCGCACCACGAGAAATCCACCGATGCCCGCAAAGACGGACAGCAGCAACGTCGGGTTGATCGACTTCGTGACCGCGTCGGCAAACGAATGCGCGGACTGCGTCGCCAGGCCCGTGAATACCCAGGCGAGAGTCATGATGGCGACGACGAGGAAGCCGCCGGCGACCTGGCCACCGATCGAAGGCTGGCCCAACAGGAAGGTGCGCACCGCGGTCGCCCGCGAGCGATTCAGTTTCTGTACACGAGGGCCAACCAGGTTGCCGTCGTTTGGCGACTTGATGGATCGCGCGCGCAGGAACCAGGACGCGAACAGGATCCACGACGTGGCGAAGATCGCCGCGAGCAGCAGCCCGTTCTGCCCGATAGCCTGGACGAAGGCGCGCATGTCGGGATTTTCAATCGACTGCCCCAGCGACACGACCGCCAGGAACCAGAGAGTCACTCCCGGAACGCTGGTGATGACGACGAATTGCGTGAGGAGCAGCACGGATGCCGCGGCCGCGATCCGCAACCACAGGATGGGCAGCAAGCCCGTATCGACGCCGGCTCCCCAGACCCCGAGGGTCGCCACGGTCGCGACCACGACCACGGCGAGCATCATTCCGCCGAGCACCTGTTCGCGGGCGCGCGGCACCAGTCGCACGTGAATGGGCGCGATGAAGTAACGCAGCAGCAATCCGCCGACGAACAGCGTCGGCACGAGAGGCAGACACAAGCCCAGCAGGATGAACACGATTCTCACGTGCGGCGGAACGAAAATGGACGCGAGCATGAGCAGCGCGCCGGCACCCAGCAACAGGCGCTGCACGCTCATCGCGCTGAAAAACAGCACCATCACGCGCAGCGCGCCCTTCATCGATGCATCTCCAGGAAGATGTCCTCGAGATCGAGGGGCTCCACTTCGATTTCCGCGCCGAGCCGCGCGGCCAGCAGATCTCGCGATTCGGCCCGCCAGTGACTCACGCTGACCGTCGCGCCATTGCCTTCGACGTGTTCATGGAGTGCGTGCTCGATGCCGAGGCTCCGGGACAGCGTTTGCCGCGCGCGCACGTGGAGTCGTACGACGGACTCCTTGAGGTCATCGAGGTCGCCCTGCCAGGCCATCCTGCCCTCGCGCAGGATCCACACTTCGTTCGCCACGCGCTCCAGGTCCGACACGATGTGCGAGGAAAAGATGACCGCGCGCGACTGGTCCGCCGTGATCTCGAGGAGCTGCCGCAGGAAGCTGCGCCGTGCAATGGGATCGAGGCTCGCGAGCGGCTCATCGAGCACCAGCAGGTCGGGCTTATGGCCCAGCGCGAGGAGCATCGAAACCTTCTGCCGCTCGCCGCCCGACATCGCCGTGATGCGCCGCTCGAGCGGCACTTCCCATTCGCGGGCGAGTCGTTCGATCAATTCGTGATCCCAGTGGGGATGGAGCGCAGCGGTGAGCGCGATCTGCTGGGAGCCGGTGAGCAATGGCACGAGCTCATCCTGCTGGGGCACGTAGCCGATCCGGCCCTTGATGGGCGACGGCAACTCGAAACTGTCGTGCCCCCACACCTGGACGCTGCCACTGCTCGCGGGCGAGAAGCCGAGCGCGATCTCGAGCAGCGTGGTCTTGCCTGCGCCGTTCTTGCCGAGCACGCCGACGACGCTGCCTGGAGCGACGCTCGCGGAGACGTCTTCGAGAACGTTGTGTCCGTTGAATGACTTGCCGACATGGCTGGCGGCGACGATGGCTTCAGTCATGACTCTTGCTCCCATTTCTTTCTCAGGCACTTCGCGAGCTCCGCCTCGCTGAGCTGCAATTGCTTGGCAGCCAGCACCAGCGCTTCCACTTGCGGCTCCACCTGGCGCAACCGCGATACGAGCGCGGTCTGATCACGGCGCGTCTGCGCAACGGTCATCGGTTTGCCACGGTTACGTTCGAGCAGGCCTTCCGCTTCGAGCTGGCTGTAGGCCTTCGAGATGGTCATGTGATGCACCGTGTGCTCGAGCGCCAGCTCGCGCACCGACGGCAACGGCGTACCCGGCGCGAGTTGCCCGCTCGCCACCATGCGCCGGACCTGCTCGATGAGCTGTCGATAGATCGGGATGCCGCTGTTGGACTTGAGGGTGAACACAGGTGTCTATATGTACTAGTACACCAGTGAGGCGTCAAGCCCACGTGCGCGGGAACGTCGAATCAGCCGCGCGAGGCCTCGAAAACGTTCCAGCCATCGTGCGCACTGGCGAACAGCGGCATCGTGAGCGCGCGCATGTGGGGCACGGAGCGGGCGATGAGCGCCTGGAATCGGGCCAGCACGATCTGACCCGCCAACATGGCTTCGTAGCTCGACGAGTAGAGATGCTCCGCATAGATATGCTGCAGCGGTTCCAAACCGGTGATGACCATGGGGCGATCGGTGCTGAAGAAAAAGTCACCGAGCCAGGAGGTCTGGTCCGAAGGGCCGCGCTCGGCGATCGCGTAGAAGTCGAAGAACCATGAATCGGGGTTCTCCGGGAAGCCATTCATCTCGACGTACGCTGCACCGAACGCCGGTTCGGGATCGAATTCGCGCAGGTAACTCAGCGCGCCGGCGATGCCCTCATCGACATAGGCCGCGATGTCTCGCGGCGCATTGGTGATGGGCAGATCCATCGCAACGTGGAATGGTGTGCGCGGACGACTGCGCAGGTGCGCCACCATGATGCGTTCGGCCGCGGCTGCATCGCCGGCCGCAAGCTGGCGATCGAACTCGTCAGATACGGAACGATCGAGCGCGATCATTCGCCTGCGATCGTCATCTCGTCGATCAGGATCGATCCGCAACGCACGCCGCCGCGGACATCGACGTCGCTGCCGATGGCGGCGATGTTCTTGTACATTTCCTTCAGATTGCCGGCGATCGTGATCTCGTGCACCGGATACGCCTGCACGCCGTTCTCGATCCAGTAGCCGGATGCGCCGCGCGAGTAGTCGCCGGTCACGCCATTCACGCCCTGCCCCATGAGCTCGGTGACCAGCAACCCCGTGCCGAGATCGCGCATCAATTTCCCGATCTCCGTGCCGCCGTGCTTCGATTCCACGAGCAGGTTGTGCGTGCCGCCGGCATTGCCGGTGGTCTTGAGCCCGAGCTTGCGCGCCGAATAACTACCGAGCACGTACCCCTGCAACACGCCGTCCTGCACGAGCTCGCGATCCCGCGTCGCCACGCCTTCCCCGTCGAAGGGTGAGCTGCCGAGCGCCTTCGGGATGTGCGGACGCTCGCGCAATTCGACGAAGGACGGAAAGACCTGTTGTCCGGCCGAGTCGAGCAGGAACGAGCTCTTGCGATACTGGCTGCTGCCGCGTATCGCGCCGAGGAAGTGGCCGATCAGGCCACGCGCGACTTCCGGCGCGTACAACACTCGCGCCTTCTGCGTCGCGATCTTGCGGGCGCCGAGCCGCGCCACGGCGCGTTCGCCGGCCTTGCGGCCGATGTCGAGCACCGGCTCGAGATCGCGCGCGTCGCGCGTGGACGAGTACCAGTAGTCGCGCTGCATGTCGTCACCCGACTGGGCGAGCAGCACGCAGCTCACGCTGTGGCTCGTCGACGGATAACCGGCGAGAAATCCCAGCGAGTTGCCGTACACGCGCACGCCCCGGTGGCTGCCGACACTGGCGCCCTCGGAATTCGTGATGCGCTTGTCCACCACGCGTCCGGCCGCCTCGCAGGCGCGCGCCGCTTCGACGGCCTCTTCCGGCGAGATCTCCCAGGGATGGTCGAGATCCAGGTCGGGGATGTCGCGCGCCAGCTCCTCCGGGTCCGCGAGCCCGGCGCACTCGTCCTCGGCGGTATACCGCGCGATGTCGCAGGCCTTTTCCACCGTCTCGGCCACGGCGCGCACCGACAGGTCGGCGGTGCTGGCCGAACCCTTGCGCTTGCCGAAATAGACCGTGATTCCCATGCCGCGGTCGCGCTGGTACTCGACCGTTTCGACCTCTCCCAGGCGAACCGTGGTGGTCAGTCCCTTCTGCAGGCTCACGTCGGCCTCGGCCTGTGACGCTCCCAGGGCCTTCGCCTGCTTCAATGCCTCCGAAACGATGCCTTCGAGCTCCGGAATTCGTGATCCATCGACTTCCTGGCGAGGTTGAACGATTGCTTGCATGGCAGAATTGTACGATGCAGAACGACGAGGAAACCCGGGAATTCGACGACCGCCCCAGCAAGAGCGCGCGCAAGCGCGAGGCGTCGGCCGCCCAGGATCTGGGTACGCGGCTGATTGCGCTCAAGGAATCGGACCTGGTCGAGCTCGCGCTCCCGGAAGCGCTGCTTGACGCCATCATTCTCGCGAAGCGCATCACGGCGCGCGGCGGACTGGCGCGCCAGCGCCAGTACATCGGCAAGCTCATGCGCGACATCGATCCTGTGCCCATCGAGTCCGCGCTCAATGCGCGCTCGCGCGGCGCGGCGATCGACGCCGAAAAGCACAAACGCATCGAGGCCTGGCGCGCGCGATTGCTCACCGAGGGGCCCATGGCCCTGGACGAATTTCTCAAGTGGAGTCCGGCCGCGGACCGCAAGGCGCTCAAGGCGCTCATCGACAAGGCCACCGGCACCCGCGTCGACTCCGGCAGCCGCGACGCCGCGTCGCGCGAGCTGTTCCGCTCCCTGCGGACCTTGTTTGATAGTATTCCGCGATGAAACCACTGGTCGGCATCATCATGGGCTCGACTTCCGACTGGGAGACGATGCGCGCCGCTGCCGAGGCGCTCGACAAGCTCGCGGTACCCTACGAAACGAAAGTGGTGTCCGCGCACCGCACGCCCGACCTGCTGTTCGCCTACGCCGAAACGGCCCAGTCGCGCGGCATCGAGGTGATCATCGCGGGAGCCGGCGGCGCCGCCCATCTACCCGGCATGACCGCTTCGAAGACCACCCTGCCCGTGCTCGGCGTGCCGGTGCAATCGAAGGCGCTCAACGGGCTCGATTCGCTGCTCTCCATCGTGCAGATGCCGGCCGGCATTCCGGTCGCCACCTTCGCCATCGGCGTGGCCGGCGCCACCAACGCGGGGCTCGCGGCCGCGGCCATACTCGCCAACAAACGACCCGAAATCGACGCCGCGCTCAAGAGATTCCGACAGGAGCAGACCGCCAAGGTGCTCGCGAATTCCGATCCGAGCCGGGTCGATCCCTCGAAACAATGACCATCGGCATCGTCGGCGCCGGCCAGCTCGGGCGCATGATGGCCCTGGCCGGCTATCCACTCGGCCTCGATTTCCTGTTCCTCGACAAGGACGCAAAGACGCCCGGCGGACAGGTCGCGCCGCTGCTCGCGGGCGAATTCACCGACCGCGACTTGTTAGGGCAGCTCTCCTCGCGCTGCGACGTGCTGACGTTCGACTGGGAAAACATCCCGGTGGACGCCCTGCAGGGCCTGCCGGACGGTGGGGCGCGCATCGCGCCGCCGCTGCGCGCGCTCGCCGCCGCGCAGGACCGGCTCTCCGAGAAACGCACCTTCGAGCTGCTCGGCATCCCGACCACGCGATACGCCAGCGTCGATTCGCGCGCCGCGCTGGAAACGGCGGTGAAGTCGATCGGTCTGCCCGGCGTGCTCAAGACGCGGCGCATGGGCTACGACGGCAAGGGCCAGTTCGTGCTGCGCAAACCCGGCGATCTCGACGCCGCCTGGAGTGCGCTCGGCACGGCGCCGCTGCTGTACGAGAACCTCGTGCCGTTCGACGCCGAGGTTTCCATCATCGCGGTGCGCGGAACTGCAGGCGAACTGGCGTTCTACCCGCTCAATCTCAACGTGCATCGTGACGGCATCCTGCGCATCACGCGCGCGCCCCATGGGAACGTGGCGCTGGCCCGCCAGGCGCAGCGCGCGGCCCGGAAGCTGCTCGAGCACTTCAAGTACGTGGGCGTGCTCACCATCGAGTTCTTCGTGAGCAAGGGCAAGCTGATCGCCAACGAGATGGCGCCGCGCGTGCACAACTCCGGTCACTGGACGATCGAGGGCGCGGTCACCAGCCAGTTCGAAAACCACGTGCGCGCCATCGCCGGGCTGCCCCTCGGCAGCACGGCCGCGCGCGGACATTCCGCGATGATCAACCTCATCGGCCAACTACCCGCGCGGGACCCCTTGCTGGCCGAACCCGGGCTGCACTGGCACGACTATGGGAAGAGCCCGAGGCCGGGCCGCAAGCTCGGGCATGTCACGATTTGCGAGGTCACGGCACGGGACCGGGACAAGCGGGCATTCAAGGTGTTGGCGCGGATCGATCGCGCGACCTGGCTCGCACTTCGGTAACGCGGATTCGGGGTTTCCGGGCCTAAGGGCCCGCTTTACCGTAATATCGCGGAAATCGATGTATCTCGAGAACTTCAAACTCCGTGAGCTGCCGTTCCGCCTCAGTCCGGACCCGCAGTTCCTGTTCCTGTCGCGTGCGCATGCCCGTGCCAAGGCCTACATGGAGTCGACCATCTGGTTCACGGATGGGTTCGTGGTCATCACCGGCGAAATCGGCGCAGGCAAGACGACGCTGATCGAGAGCTTCCTGCGGCAGCTCGATTCGGACGTGGTCATCGCGCAGATCAACCAGACGCAGGTGAGCGCGGTCGAGTTCCTGCAGTCCGTCCTGGTGCAGTTCGGCTTCTCGCCCTTCAAGATGAAGAAGGCCGAGCTCATCGCCACCATCAACAGTTTTCTGATCGAGCAATACGCGGCCGGCCGCAAGGTGCTGCTGATCATCGACGAGGCGCAGAACCTCTCGCTCAAGGTGCTCGAGGAAATCCGCCTGCTGTCGGGCATCGAGGCCACGAAGGAGAAGGTGCTGCGCATCATTCTCGCCGGCCAGCCCGAGCTCAACGAAAAGCTGGACTCCTCCGAGCTCGTGCAGCTCGCGCAGCGAGTGCGTCTGCGGTTTCACCTGGGCGCGCTCTCGAAGGACGACCTGCGTCCCTACATCCTGCACCGGCTGGACATCGCCGGCGCCGAGGGGCGCACGATATTTCACGCGGACACCTTCGCGGAGATCTACAAGTACACCGGCGGCGTCCCGCGTCTCGTGAACACGCTGTGCGACACCGCCATGATGGCCGCGTTCGGCGAGGAACGGCCCGAGGTCACGGCCGCAGACATCGTCTCGGCGATCGGCGAGCTGCAGTGGGTGGAATTCGCGCTGCGCCCCAGCACCATCGCCGCGAGGATGCGGCCCGAGGTGTCCACCGCGACCGGCGACCGCTCCACGCGGGTGCTCTCGAAACTGGTGTTGTCGACCGAGGGCAAGGCGGTGGCGGAGCTGCACCTGGTCCCGGGCCGCAAGGTCGTTGGCCGTACGCCCGACAACGATCTGCAGATCGACAGCAAGTTCATCAGCCGCCATCACTGCCAGTTCGTCACCGCGACAGACGGCACCACGATCATCGAGGATCTCAACAGCACGAACGGCCTCGTGATCCGCGGCAAGCGCGTGCGGCGCCATACGCTGCGCGACGGCGACGTCATCACCATGGGCCAGCACGAGCTGCTGTACGTGGACGATCACGCGGCGGCGCATCTCGCCGATACACACGACGACTTGCCGCGCGTGAATCCCAATGCGGCGAACGAGGATGGCGGCGAGGATGCGGGCGAGGACCCGGACGACGACTCGTCGCAGGAAGAATCAGCGGCCGGCTGAATGAAAAAGGGCTTGCAAGCCTCGTGGCCTGCAAGCCCTTTTTTTGGACCTGTGCCTGAAATCAGCGGCTGCGGCCACCCGTCACGAACTTGATCAAGCGACCGAAAATGCCGAGGCGGAAGCCGTCGACCTGGAGGGCGCTGCGCGGGGTACCGGTATTGCGGCGCATTTCCGCAAGAACGTCGGGCGGGAGATTGATCCGGAATTCGCCGCTCGCCGCTGTGTCGTTACGCATTGTTCTGTGACTCCGTAGTGGGCTGCGTCCTCGTCGAACGCCCGTGCAGTGTGATGAACCCTATGGCGCCCATGGTGTGCCGGAATTCACACTGTTTCCAATGTCGCAAAATGCGCACTTCATTATGTTCGTGTCTGATAAGGGTGTAGGCGCGGAGCGATTCCCTTCGCTACAAAATCCTGACGCACTTTGCCGACATCCCTGTCGATCCGCGCTTCGTGATAGTGCGCGGGCGTAAGGCAATCCGGCAGTCGTGATTCCCGTCGCAAATGCGGAGATTCGTCGAAATGAAGAAGTTGGTCGCCCTGCTGCTGCTCGCGGTCGTCGCCGTGTACGGGTTTGGCTTCGTAACGCTCTCCGAAAACGGCGCGAATCGTTTTCTCGACGAGCTCGAACGGCTCTCGCTCACCGGCAAGGGCGAGGAATACTGCGCGCGGCTGCATGAGGATCTGAAGGTGTCGATCCGCGACTTCAGCGCGGACCCGCCCGCCGATTTCGCAGGCGGCCGCGAGGAATTCTGCGGCTACGTGACCTACGCAATGCACGGCATCGAGATTCTCGGCGTTTCGACGAGCGCCAGGCGCAAGGATTTCACGGTGACGCGCAGCTGGCTGCATCCGTGGACCGTGCGCTTCAGCTATCACGAAGATCGCATCACGACGATGTCGAAGGCCGGCACCACGCTGCACACGGTCGGTGACGACCGGCTCACCCTGGTCCAGACCTTCGAGGGCGTGAAACTGCTCAGCCTCGAAAGTAAGGTCGAACTCGCGCGTTGATGCGGCGTTGCCGCGCGTGGGGCCTGGCTCCCGCGCGGCGTACCGCTGCCCGCCACAACGTCAGTGCCAGTAGCGCCAGGAGGATCCACGTCTCCATTGCGCCGCCGCTCTTCTTTGCGGGCGGTGGAGGCGGCGGAGGCGGAGGTGCGGGCAGTGCATTCACGGTGATGATCACTTCGTCCACCGCGCGTTGGTTCGTATCGTCGGTCACCGCGAGCTCGAAACGCAGCGCCTCACTCGCCCCGCTGGGGCGCGGCGCGGTGAAGGTGGCATTGAGCGTCGTCGCGCCCGCGAGCGTCACGGCGGTGCCCTGCAATTGCGTCCATTGATAGGTCGCCGCGTGACCGGCCGCCACCGTGGTCGCGGCGCCGTCCAGCGTCACGGCATTCGCTTCGGTGACCGCCTGGTCCGTGCCTGCGTTCGGCACGGGCATCGGCACGATCGGCGGTGGCGGCGGCGGCGGCGCGCTCGGGTGTGTCGAATGTGTTGCCCACCGCAAGCTGCACCGGTACCCGGATGACCTGGTCCGGCAAACCCACGGCGGTGAGCGTCACGATGGCGCGGCGGCGGGTACCGCCGGCGAGTCCCGTGGGGCTCGCGCTGAGCGTGAGCGATGCCGGAGCGACGCCCGAGCTGGACGAGAGCGTGAGCCAGTTGGTGTTGCCCTGGCCACTGATCTGGGCCGTGAACTGCGCGGTGCCGCTGCCGCTGTTGCCGATCTCGAGGGCGCGCGTTTGCAGCGCCGTCTCGCCCGTGGCGACCTGCCACGCGATCGAGGAGGGGCCGGCCGTGAGTATCGGCCCGGGCATCGCGGGCGGGATGCTGACCGTCAGGTTGACCGTCTTGCTCGCGCTCAATCCCGCCGAGTTCGTTGCGGTGAGCGTGATTGCGTTCGCGCCCACGGGCAGGTCCATGACCGTGGCGCGGGCGCTGGTGCCGAGGGTGCGGCCGGGAATGCTCCAGACCAGGCTGGCGCCCTGCAATGAACCGTCCTGTGCATCGGTCGCGAAACCTTCGAGGTTGACGACTTGCCCGGCGAAGATGCCGTCCGCATCCGCCGGATCCACGATGGTCACTTCGGGCGCCTTGTTGGGCAGCGCGAAGGGTGCGCTTTCGGCGTGGGCCGTGAGTACTCCGTCACTCGCCTGCACGCGCAACATCGTGCTGCCGCCGCCGAGAGCCGAGACATCGATATCGACCGAGGTCGCGCTCGTGCCGCTCACGAGAATCTGCCAGTTCGCACCGGCGTCGCGGGTCGCGAAGATGTCGTAGCTCAACACGTCACCATCGGGATCGCTCGCGCTCCAGCTGAGCGGCACGCGCCCGGCATTCACGGCGCCGGCGGTGACGTTGCTGACCGCGGGCGACGCGGCGCTCACCGCACGCGTGGTTACGGTGCGATTGCCGGCAGTCTCGACGATGCGGATCTCGCGCGTGCCCGTGACGTACGGAACCGCGTGCACGAATTCGTAAGCGGCGGACTCGCCGCGCGCCGCTTCGCTGGACCGCGTCGGCTCGAACGAATAGTCCGCGAGCACAGCGCCGCCGTCGCCCAGGAGCCGGATCGAATGGCTGCCCGCGGGCTGCGCCGGCAGATTCATGATCCGGTCGACGCGTTGCGTCTCGAGCATGACGGGCCGCGTGGTGCCCGCCTCGAAAATGCCGGACACGATCAGCCAGTCGCCCGGCTGCGGCGTCGCGGCACGCGCCGGCATCAGCATCGCCGGGATTTGCTTGCGTGTCTTGAACCGGCCGTCGCCAGGGTTCAGGGCGCGCAGCGCCAGGTACAGTCCATCCCAGGTGTAATCGCTGATCCAGCGCTCGCTGCAGTAGCCCATGAAGTCGTAGACGGCGGCGGTACTGAGCGCGCGCGGGCGGAAACCCATCAGCGGATCGCCGATGTCGAAACCCGCGAGTCCGGCCTCCGGGTCGTAGGGGAACAACGGATGGATCGCCGTCAGCGGGTATGGGTAGTTAGGATCCTTGCCTTCGTGCCCGCAGAGCTCAGCCGCCTCGGTCGGATGGTGGCGCCCGAGCATGTGTCCGATCTCGTGGCCCGCCGTGTAGGCCGAATCGCTCGCGCCGGAAGCGACCTTCGCCGTGCAGCAGGCACCGCGCGTGAAATACTGCGCGGTCGGATCCTGCGCGATCGGAATCTGCGGGATCATGGCGTAGGCGCCGTCGGCGTCACCGATGATGTCCATGGCGCCCGTGACCTGCAGCGCGGCCAGGAGCAGGCGCACGTGCTTCCCAGCGCATTCGTTGCGCCTGTCAACCGGCTCGTCCTGGCAGAAGTCACTGTAATGCAGCACGTGCGACGTGAGCTTGTCGTCGCGGAAAATCATGGACGGCCTGGCCACGAGTTTTGACAGTGGGTAGAGCCGCTTGATGTAACTCTCCGCCTGGTTCTGTTCGTTGGCCGTCGCGGTCAGGTCCACGCCGTTGTTGTACGGGTACTGCATGCGCACGAACTGCACGTTGAGCTCGGTGCCGACGTCGAAGTTGACGATCTGGTAGGGCGCCAGAATCGTGCAGGCCGGCTTGGGTTCATTCGGGTCCGCCAGCACCGCGTGCAGGCGCAGCTCGGTTTCGTTGGTCCAGTCCCAGGGCAACGAGAAATGGAAGCTGTCACCTTCCCGATGGCGCCTTGGACTCTCCGGCACGACCAGCGACGGTCCCGACCGGTTCGATGGAATGATCGAGCCCAGCGTTCCGCCATTGCATCCTTCCAATCCGCAGGTGAGTCCGATGCCATACAGGTACATGGTCATGGGCTGATTCGTGAAACCGGGGGCGCGCTTCACGTGCACGCGCGCCACCGTGCGCTTGCGCTGGACGAGCCGGACGCTGTTGTCGAGATCCTGGATGCCCTGCGTGACTTCGATGCCGGTGATTTCCACGCCGGGAGGCGGTGCCGCCGGCGGCGGCGGTTCCCAGGACGCGAGGCCCCAGGGTCGTCCACCGGTGCGAAACTCGACCGAGTTTCCCAGGCCGTTCACGTCGTAGAACATCACGAGACCATAGGCACCCTGTTCGGAGCCCGGAGGCTCCACCGAGTTGTACTGGCTCACGAGGACGAACTGGTTGATGACGGTCATGTCCTGCGCCGACGAGTCGAGCTGGCGCTCGGCGGTCACGGCACCCGTTGCCGGGTCGATGGCCAGCAGCCGCGCGGGCCGCGGCAAACTGTTCGAGAAAAACACCATCGCGAACAATTTCGTACCGGCGGGATTCGTCTTCAGGATTTCGGCGGGGTGTCCGAGCGACGTGCTGCGAATGACGGTGTTGCTCGCGAGGTCGATCACGTCCAGCGTTTGCGTATCGGTGGTCGTCACGTACGCGCGGTTGTCGTCGTTCGAGATGGCGATGTCGCCGATGGTCCCGGTGGCGGTGACCGATGTGATGATGGAATTGGTCGCCGCGTCGACGACCACGACGCTCGGGCCGACGGTCACGTAAACACGCGTGGCGGCATGGTTGACCGCAACCTTGAACGGCGTACCCGGCATGAAGACCTGCGCCACGCGCGCCCTGGTGACCGCGTCGTAGACCAGCAGACCGGCTCCGCCGACTGTGTAGAACCTCGTGTTCGATGCGGCAATGGCGAAGACTGGCGAGCCACTCAGGAACGGGGTACCGACGCGGGTCGTCGTGTCGATGGCGGTGATGCCCATGGTGACCGCGTCACCCGTCATCACATAGAGGCGCGTACCAGCGGGATTTACGGCCAACAGCCGGGGAGTCAGTCCACCCGCGGGCACGAAGCCCGTGATCGGGCTGCAGCCGTTCTGCGACGACATGTAGACGTTGTGAGTGACCGAGCGCGCGACAAACCAGTCCGCAGAAGCCTCGTTCGACGTTAGGATGGCGACGACCAGGAACAGCCATGCCATGCGAGTAGTTCGGATCCATCCCGTGCGCTTCATCGCCAGTCTCCCCAACCCTGTGGTCATGGGGCCTAACTTGCGTGCGGGGCGCTTATGAATCGCTTACGGCCCGGCTTGGGCGGCAAACGCCCACCCCCGAAGCTGGTTCCGCCGCCCGTGAACCGCATCGTGCACCGCGCCGCGTGTGATCGCGGCACTGGATCGCGCCCTGAAAGTCAGGCATCTGCTGGATCGCCGCGCCGGCGGGCTACGGCAAGACCAGCTGCGGTGCTCGATTACCTGCGCCGCAAGCGCACCGCCCGTGATCTGGTATCGCGTCGACGAGGGCGACCAGGACATCGCGAGCTTCTTCCACTACCTGGCCACGACGCTGCCGGCGCGCAAGGGCGCCGCGCCGCTGCCGTCGTTCGGTCCCGAATACGCGGACCAGCCCGCGGACTTCGCGCGCCGCTTCTTCCGCGCCTGGTACGCGCGCCTCACGAAGCGCCCGTTGCTGGTGCTCGATGACCTGCACTACGCGGATACGCCGGCGTTCCGGAAGATCCTCGCGATCCTGCTGCGCGAATTGCCCGACGACCTGCGCTGCGTGTGCCTGAGCCGCAATCTCGTGCCCGCCGAGCTCAAGGATCTCGGCTTCAAGGGCCGGCTCATGCTGGTCGAGGAAAGTGTATTGCGCTTCTCGGAACGCGAAGCGCGCGCCCTGCTCGCGGCGCGACTGCCGCGCCGCGCCGGCATCGACGTGAGCGCCGCGCGCGGCTGGGCCGCGGGGCTCATCATGATGGCGGATCGCGCCGGCACGGATGAACCGCCCGCGACGAAACGATCGGCCGCCTCGCGTGACAGCCAGATGGTGTTCTCCGCGTTGGCGCGGCAGATGTTCGAGGAACTGTCGATCGCGGAGCAGGAATCGCTGTTGACGCTCAGCCTGCTGCCCGAAGTGACCGCGGATCTCGCGGAGCAACTGACCGGAACGCCGGCGGTGCGCGGCGTGCTCGGACGCCTGCACCAGCGCCAGCTGCTCGTCACGCGCGGCGAAAGCGCGCACGCGAGCTACCAGATGCACGACCTGCTGCGCGACTTCCTGAAGTCGCGCCTGACGCAACAGGTCGCACCCGCCGAGCTCGCGCGGCTGCGCGAACACGCCGCGACGCTGCTCGACGCGGCCGGCCGTGTCGACGCGGCCATCGACCTGGCACTGGAGGCGGAATCCTGGTCCCTGGCGCGTGACCTGCTGTTGCGGCACGCCGGCAACCTGGTTGCGCAGGGCCGCCGCGTCACCTTCACGGACTGGTGCGCGGCGCTGCCCGCGCAGTCCGCTGGACGCCTGGCTATGTTACTGGCTGGGAGTCGCGAACATGGCCGACGACGCCACCGCCGAGAGCTGGTTCGAGCGCGCCTGGGACCGGATTCACCACGCGTGCCGACATCGCGGGCCTGTGGCTGACCGCCGCGCGCGCGGTGCTGTCGAAGACCGACAGCTGGCGCACGCACGAGGGCCTCGCCACCTGGACGCGGCGCATGCTCGACCTCATGGGTCGCGAGCGCCCGGTGCTCGCCGACGACGACGAGCTGCTCGCGCACGCCGGCATGCTGCGCGCCGTCGATTTCGCGCAGGACTACCAGGTCGACAATGCCGGCGTGCGCGCGCTGACCCGTCACCTGCTCGATCGGCTCGACGCACGCGCCAGTGCGCAGTCCGCGAACCTGCGGGTCACCGCGAGCCAGACCCTGATCGATCACGCCGGCTCCACCGGCAGCGCGGAGCTGTTCGAACAGGCTGTCGACGCGGTCGCCGCGGATCTGCGCAGCGCCGCGCTCTCGCCGTGGATCCTCGGCATCTGGCTCGTGACGTTCGGCGCTGTGACGTCGCGTTACTTCACCTACGCGAAGCGCGGCTTCCCCTACGGCACGCCCGAGGAAGCACTGCGCGCGGCCTGGACCATCGGTGAGCGGGAGAGCCTGCGCGGCGTCGAGTTCGGTGCGCTGTATCACCTGCAGCTGCTCATGAAGATGCGCAACGACTGGTCGGAGTTCGGCGCCCTGATCGGACGCATCGCGCGCATCGCCGACAGTCGCTACACGACCCAGGTCGCGGTCGCCGCCGACTGCCAGGCCGCGTTGCACACCATGCAGGGCAACTTCGCGGACGCGTACCGCGCCTGCGAGCGGTTCATGGCGGCCATCGAGGCGGCGAACGAGCCGCCGATCGAACGCTGGCCGCACTTCATCACGCGTTTCCAGGTGCTGCTCGCGGATCGCAAGCCGCACGATGCCGCCGCCTTCCTCGAAGGGCTGCTGCCGCTGTTCGACGGCGCCGTCCTGCAACGCACGCGGCTGTGCGTGCAGGTAGCGCGGGCATTCGCGGCCAAGTGGAGCGGTTCACCCGCAGTACCCGCAGGAACTGCGCTCGTGCCTGCAGGAGCTCGCCGCCTCGAACTGGTCCGCGGTGTTGATCAACCAGCCCGGCCTGCTGGCGGAGCTCGCGGCGGACGCGCTCGAACGCGAGATCGAGCACGACTTCTGCACCGGCCTCATCCGGCGCCGGCGCCTCACGCCGCCCGCTCGCGCGCCCCGCGCACTGGCCGTGGGAGCTGCGCATCTATCTACTGGGCGAGTTCCGGCTGGTGCACGACGGGGAACCGTTGCTCGCGGGCGGCAAGGCTCCCACGCGCACGCTCGACGTGCTGCGCGCACTGGCGATCGCGAAGAATCACACCTGCTCGCTGCACGAGCTGTACGAGTGGCTGTGGCCCGATGCCGACGGCGACGCGGCCAAGGCGGCCTGCGAGCAGGCCCTGCACCGCCTGCGCAAGCTGCTCGGAATGCCCGACGCCATCGCGCAGCGCGAGGGCAAGCTGCGGCTCAACGCCGAGCAGGTGTGGGTCGATCTCGAGGCTTTCGAGCAGAACCTGTCGCAGGCGCTCAATCCGCGCCTCGAGTCGCGCGAGGCCGAGGCGGCGATGCAAAAGGCGTTCGACGAATTCGCCGGGCCGCTGCTCGAGGCCGAACGTGCCGCTGCCTGGGCCCTCCCCGCGGCCGAGCGCGTGCGCAGCAAGTTTCTCGATCTCACCGAGCGCCTGGCGCGCCGGCATGAGGCGCGTGGCGATCACGCCGCGGCCCGCGCGGTCTATCTGCGCGCGATCGACATGTACCCGACCTCGTCGCGCTGCTACGAGGGCCTGATCCGCAACCGGCTCGCGATGCGCGACGAAGCCGGCGCGCTCGATGACTATCAACGCTACCGGCGCATGCTCGAAACGCAGGGCAACGCGCATCCTTCGCCGGCCATCCGTTCACTGGTGGCAAAACTGCTTCAGTAGCCGCGCGTGCGGCGCGGCGTGCCCTTCGCCCGGGCTCCGAGCTTGCCCCTGGTCGCGGCGCGCAGGATGCGCTGGAAAGTGGGGCACTCCATGTGACTCGGCGCCCGGCAGGCGACGGCGTGGCGCAGGCCGTCGCGCATGCTCGTGAGGTGCCGTATCGTGTCGTCGAGGTCGGCGGCCTTGGCTGCGAGCAGCTTGCGGTCGATGCGTGGCTTGCCATCGGGTCCGAACACCTTCGCCATCTCGTCGAGCGAAAATCCGGCCGCGCGGCCCACCCCGATCAGGGCGAGGCGCTGCAGGACGCCGGGATCGAACAGCCGCCGCAGCCCGCGCCGGCCTACAGACACGATCAATCCTTTCTCTTCATAGTGCCGCAGCGCGGAGGCCGGCAGCCCGGAGCGCCGCGCAACCTCGTTGATGTCCAGATCTTTCACGGGGGCTTGACCTCAAGTCGACTTGAATTGGCAGAGTGGTCTCCGGCCCGGCATGGTAAGCAATGGAGACGAGATGGCAAACAGCAATGAAGTTCGCGCGGAACAGACCGCGATGTGGAACGGGCCCTCGGGCGCGGCCTGGATCGACGCGCAGGAAATTCTCGACGCGATGTTCCGCCCGTTCGAGGACCTGCTCATGGATGCGATCCCGGCGGGTTCCGCGTGGCGAGTGCTCGACATCGGCTGCGGCACCGGCGCGACGACTCTCGCCGCGGCGCGCCGCCTGGGCGCGCGCGGCAGCGCCGTGGGCATCGACATTTCAGAGCCGATGGTCGCGGTGGCGCGCCAGCGCGCCCGGGCCGCGACGCTCGCCGCGGAATTCATCGCAGCGGACGCGGAGGGCCATCCCTTCGATCCGGAGAATTTCGACATCCTGATCTCGCGCTTCGGCACGATGTTCTTCGCCGATCCGGTGCGAGCGTTCGCGAACCTGCGGCGCGCCGCACGCACGGGTGCGCAGCTGCGGACCATCACGTGGCGCGCGGCGTCCGACAATCCATTCATGACGACGGCGGAACGCGCCGCGGCGCCGCTGCTGCCGGCGCTGCCGCCACGCCGCGCCGACGGCCCCGGGCAGTTTGCGTTCGCCGACGAACACAAGACAGGGCGGATGCTCGCGGCCGGCGGATGGAGCGGCGTCGAGCACCGCCGGCTCGACGTGGTGTGCACGCTGCCGGCGCGCGAGCTCGATCGTTACGTGACCCGGCTGGGGCCGGTCGCGCAGTACCTGCGGCAAGCCGACGAGGCGACGCGCCGGCGAGTCACGGACGCGGTGCTGGCGGCCTTCGAGCCGTTCAGGCACGGCAGCGACGTGCGTTACACCGCCGCCTGCTGGATGGTCAGCGCAACAGCCACACGCTGAACGTGGTGACCGCCACGGCGAGCAACGCCGCGAGCACGATCGCCAGGATCGTGAACCCCGAGCGCGGCCCGCGCCAGGCGCCCACGGCCGTGCAGGCGATGCCGAGCAATCCGGCGCCGAGTCCGGCCAACATCCATGCGGCGAATGCGCCGAGGATCATCTGATCTTCGCCCGGCGTGTGATCGGAGATGAATGAGCCGAGGAAAGGCGACGCGAACGCGAACAGCAGCAGCGGGAGCGCCAGCAGGATCGAGCCTGGCGTCGATGAACGACGCGGCTCTTCCATCAACCCGTGCCACCGACCGTGAGCTCGTCGATGCGCAGCGTCGGCTGGCCGACACCGACCGGCACGCTCTGCCCTTCCTTGCCACAGGTGCCCACGCCGTCGTCGAGCTTGAGGTCGTTGCCGACCATCGAGACGCGCGTGAGGACGTCCGGTCCATTGCCGATGAGCGTGGCGCCCTTGATGGGCCTGCCCAGCTTGCCGTTTTCGATGAGGTACGCCTCGCTGGCGGAGAACACGAACTTGCCGGAGGTGATGTCCACCTGCCCGCCGCCGAAGTTCACCGCGTAAATGCCCTTCTGCACGGATGCGATGATTTCGCCCGGATCGGACTTGCCGGGCCGCATGTAGGTGTTGGTCATGCGCGGCAGCGTGATGTGCGCGAAGGACTCGCGCCGGCCGTTGCCGGTGGACTCGGTGCCCGTGAGCCGCGCGTTCATCTTGTCCTGCAGATAACCCTTCAGGACGCCGTTCTCGATGAGCGTCGTGCACCGGGTGGGCGTGCCCTCGTCGTCGATGTTCAGCGAGCCGCGCCTGCGCGAGAGGGTGCCATCGTCGACGATGGTGCACAGGTCGGACGCGACGCGCTCGCCGATGCGGCCCGCGAACGCGGAAGTGCCCTTGCGGTTGAAGTCGCCTTCGAGGCCGTGGCCGATCGCCTCGTGCAGCAGGATGCCCGGCCAACCCGCGCCGAGCACCACCGTCATCGGACCCGCGGGCGCGGCGACCGCTTCGAGGTTCACCAGCGCCTGGCGCACGGCTTCGCGCGCCAGCTGCAACGGCTTGTCGCCCGCCACCAGCTCCGGCAGCGTGAAGCGCCCGCCGGAACCTGCGTAGCCCTGCTCGCGCCGCCCATCCTGCTCGACGATCACGGAAACATTGAAACGCACCAGCGGACGCACGTCCGCCGCCAGGTGTCCTTCGCTGTTCGCGATCAGCACGACTTCGTGCACCGCGACCACGCTCGCCATGACCTGCGCCACGCGCGGATCCATCTTGCGGGTCTCGCGGTCGACACGCTCGAGCCACGCGACCTTTTCGCTGGAGGTGAACGAGGACACCGGGTCGATGGGTAGATAGAGCTGGTGACCGCTCGACGGCAACACGCTCTTCATCGAGCGGTCGAGGCCGCGCGTCGCGATGGCACGCGCCGCGCGCGACGCCTCCTCGAGCGCCGGCAGCACGATCTCGTCCGAATACGCGAAGCCGGTCTTCTCGCCCGCCACGGCACGCACGCCGACTCCCTGCTCGATGCTGGCGCTGCCTTCCTTGACGATGCCGTCCTCCAGCGCCCAGCTCTCCTCGCGCGACAGCTGGAAATAGAGATCGGCGGCGTCGATGGAGCTCGACATGACCTGCGAGAGCGCCTGGTCGAGGCGTGCGTCGTCGAGGCCCCCGGGCTTGAGGATGGTGTCGCGGGCAATCGCGAGCGAGTCAGCGGTCGTCATTGCGTTCAAGTTCTCTCCACTCAAGTGTTGTAGATCACCCGGTGCTCGAGCGCCGGAAATTTCGCGCGAGCCTCCATGCGGCCGGCGGCGTCCAGGTCCGCCACCACGCAGCCCGTACCGCCCGGCATGCGCGCGAGCACCTTGCCCCAGTGATCGATGATCATCGAATCGCCGAATGTCTCGCGTCCATTCGAATGTGTACCCCACTGCGCCGGCGCGATCACCGGCGCGAGATTCTCGATCGCTCGCGCGCGCAGCAGCGCTTCCCAATGCGCCTTGCCCGTGGGCACCGTGAATGCCGACGGCACCACGAACGCATCCGCGCCCTGCCGCGACAGCACCCGGAACAGCTCGGGAAAGCGCATGTCGTAACACACGGCGAGCCCGAGTTTGCCGATCGGCGTCTCGACCAGCCGCGGTTCGCGGCCCGGCACGGTGTGCGCGGACTCGCGATGCGTCTCGGTGCTGCCCGGCACGTCCACGTCGAACAGGTGCATCTTGTCGTAACGCGCCGCGCGCTGGCCGTCGGACTTGTAGACCACGCAGGACGCGCTCACACGTCCGTCGACGTCCTGGCGCAAAGGCACCGTGCCGCCGACGATCCATATCTTGAGGCGCTTCGCGGTGTCTGCAAGGAAGTTCTGGATGCGGCCGGAGCCATCGGGTTCGGCAATGGCGCGCTTGTCGCCGCTGTTCTGGCCCATGAATGCAAAATTTTCAGGCAATGCCGCCAGCACCGCGCCCAGCCGGGCCGCCTCCGCGAGGTGACGCCCCGCCGCCTCGAGATTCGCGTCGATCTCGTGGCCCGAAGTCATCTGGATTGCCGCGACACGCATGCCCCGCAATCTACACGAAATGGGGACATTCCTGATTTCCGGGGAAATCAGGAATGTCCCCAGTTCAATCCCAATACCCGTGCCACTGCACGCGCCGCGTCTCGGGCGCCTCGGTCCAGCCACGCTTGGCGGCCGAGCCGCGCAGCGCATTCCAGGCGCGCGTGAGCCGCGCGCGCGCGGGAGTCGGGACCGCGTTGGCCGCGAGCGCGACGCGCTCGTAATCGACCGTGATGTCGTAATCGCGCGCGACGAGACCGACGCGCCCGGATCCGCGGAAGACCTGGTCGGCGGCGGGGCCGCTGCCCTGCACGTTCTCGAGCTGGATCTGGCCATTGGCGAGTGACGCGTTCGCAACGAGCTGGTGACCCGCGTCGCGACCTTCGGTCTCGAGGTCGAAGCGGCCCTGCAGCGCGACCACGAGATCGGAGCTCTCGAGCGGCCAGGAAATTTCGCCGCTCGCGTGCAGCTGCTCCGTCGGGATCTCGGCTGGCAACGAAACGCCGCGCAGGAGAGTGCTCAACTGCGCGGTGCTCGCGGTGAATTCGGCGCGGCAGCGCGCGTCGGCACTGTCGCAGGTGCCCCGTGTCGAAATGCGGTGCAGCGCCGGTTCGGAGGATTCGAACGCGAACGCGACACCGGTGTCGGTGCGGACCAGCCTGCCATGCATGGCGCCGAGACTGCGCTCTGCGTGGCGCAGGTCCACGATGTTGAGCGAAAGCTCGGCCTCCGGCGGCAGCATCGCCGCCGCCGCCGCCAGCACCGCGGGCGCACGCTGCGTGTCGAGGCGCTCCACGGCGACTTCCGTTTTCGCTTTCCGGTCCGCGCCTCGCCGCAGTTCTCCCGCCATGCCGAGAATCTCGAAGTGCGCGTGAGTCGCGCCCTCCTGCATCTGGCCGCGCAACGAGAAATCGCGGCCATCGAGCGTGAAATCGCGAACGCCGCTGGCGTCGAGCTGCAATTCGGCGGTGAGCGGCAGCGCTCTCGACCGCGGCTTGTCGAAGGGCTCGGACAGGACACTTTCCAGGCCCACGAGGTTGCTCGACAGCGACAACTGCCACGGCGCATTCGCCGCCGGCTTGAGCGCGCTGCCATTCCAGGCCAGCTGACCCCTCACGCCGCGCGTGAACGCCGACTCACCCAGGAGCTCCAGCAACGGAGCCGCGTCCGCCGTGCCGTTCACGGCGAGCGACAACTGGCCGCGCGGCGCACGCCGCGACTCGAGCTCGACCGGCCCGCCGAGCCACGTCCCCTCGAGCGCGAGCGCGCGCAGCTGGCCTTCCGACCAGCGCAGCGTGCCCGCGAGTTTCTCGAGCGGCGGCAGATCCTTCGCGAGCGGCACCGCGCCATCCGTGAGGCGCGCCGTGACGCGCCAGGAGTTGCTGTCCTCGAGCTCGCGCAGGCCGCGCGCCTCGGCCTCGAGTGCCACGACACCCGTCAGGCGATCGAGGCCCTGCCCGGACAAGACGCGTTGCAGCAGCGGTGAAGCGAGCTCTCCGTTGAGCGACACGGTCAGGCGGGGCGCGCCCTTGTACGGCCAGTCGAGGCGTGCGCCGGTGAGCGCGAGGTCTTCGACCTGCCCCTCGACGAGATTCAGTTGCGCCGCGCCGCGCGCGAACGAGAGCGTGCCGCGGCCTTCGAGCAATCGCGGCGACTCTTCGCCGGCCGTCGTGAGCGCCGCGAGCTCGAGTTTGCCGCGGGAGCGCGGCCAGTCGACGGTCCGGGCGCCGTCCGCGGCGCGTGCCGGCGCGAGGTTCATCGTGGCGGTGACGACACGTGCCGCCGCCAGCTTCGCCAGCAACTCCGGTTCCGGCGCCGCTGCGTCGAGCAAAGTCCAGGCGTCGGCGAGCAACAGGCGGTCCAGGTTCGCAACCTCGACCGTGACGGGCCGCGTCGAGGCGTCGTCCCACACGCCGCTCGCCAGGATCGAGCTCTCGCCGCTGCGCACGCTCAGCTCTTCGAGCCGCAACGCCGCTGATGCGTGCGCGACCGTCAGACGGCCACCGAGCGCGATGGGCCGCGGATCCATCTGATTCAACCGCAGCTCGGACGCGGTGTTCGGATCGAAGTCGAAGGTGAGTTCGCGCGAGTCGAAGTGCACGTGCGCGGCGAGCTGCGAAACGCGCGCACGGTCGGTCGCGCGCGTGAGCTCGACGCCGTTCATGCGGGCACTGAAAGTCCATGCATCGGGCGTCCTGCGCCGTTCGCCGGAATCGAATTCGAGGTCGTGCAGCTCACCGGCCGTCGGCGCCCATTCGCCGGACGATTCGGGCAGCGCGGCGGACAGCTGTGGCGCGAGCAACCCGGATACGAGCTCGGCCGCCATGAACGGCATGCGCCCGGCGCGCACGCGGGTGCGCGCGATGTGCGTGGTGCCGGGTTCGAGCGTCAGGCGTGCCGCCAGGTTGGGCGCGCGCTCGAGGCGCGCGCCGCGCGTCAGCTGCAAGTCGGAGAAGTCGAGCAGCAGGTCGCCGCCATCGCGCGTCAGTTTGCCATTCACGGTGAGGTGGTCGAAGTGCGGTCCGGTCTCCTCGATCGCGAGCTCTCGCGCGCTCGCCTGCCAGCTGCCGGACTGCAAGTGGCCATCGCGCAGTTGCAGCTTCGCGTCGATGGTGCCGCGGCCACGCAGGCCATCCACCGGTAGTTTGTCGAGGAATACGCGGCGCGCGATGACGCGCATCTCTCCCGACGCCCCGTGTTTCGCCGAGAGCTGGTCGAGTTTGGCGGACACGAACAGCGACTGGCCGACGTCCTGCGCGAGCAACATGGTGCCGTACGCGCTGAAGTTCGTGGGGCTGCGGCTGATCACCGCCTGGCTCATCGTGAAGCTGCGATACGGGGCGCCCTTGTCGCCGGGTGTCCGGTTGCCACGGCGCAGCAGGTGGACGCGCGCGCCTTCCACCTCGATGCGGCCGATCGGCATCAGCGTCGCCCAGGACGTGATGCGGCGAATGAGCGCGGCCTCGTCGTCCGCGGCCTCGGGCGCCGGCCGTGCACGGCGTCCTGATCCCTTGGCCGGCGCAGTGGCCGCCACCGCCTCGTCCGGCTCACCGATGATCTCGATGTCGGGCGACGACAGCGTCACGTGTCCGAGCGAGAACTGGTGATGGCGCAGGAAATCCCAGGTGTCGAATTCGACGCGCAGCTCCGGCGCGACCACGCGCAGGCGGCCCGCCTTCTGGTCGGTCAACTCGACCCGCGTGAAGACGGCGCTGGTGCCATCGAGGCCCCATGCGAAGTGAACGTTTTCGAAGCGCACCGCGAGCCCGGTGCGATCGGTGATGAGTTTTTCGAGGGTGGCGCGCTGTTCGGGAACGCGGGCCGCGACGACTCGCGTGAACGCCACGCACAGCGTGATCAACAGCAGCAGGCAAAAAACGACCAGCGCCGAACGTCTCACCCAATGTGATCCGCTTGCGTCTCCCCTCGGATTGAGGGCTGTGTCGTTCATGTCACCTCATCAGACCAGCACCACGTCGTATTGGTCGAAACCGTAGAGCGCTTCCACCTGCAACTTTATCGGCCGCCCCACCTGGTGCTCGAGTTCCGCAAGCACGGTGGACTCGTCATCGAGCAGGCGGTCGATCACACTTTGGTGAGCCAAAACTAGCAGTTCGCGACTCTGGAACTGCCTGCTCTGACGCACAATTTCACGGAATATCTCGTGGCACACCGTTTCGGGCGTCCGCACGAAGCCGCGGCCTTCACAACTGGGACATGGCGCACAAAGCAAATGTTCCAGGCTGTCGCGCGTACGTTTCCGGGTCATTTCCACCAGGCCGAGCGATGAGACGCTGGCGATGTGGGTTTGGGCGTGATCGCCCGCCAGGGCCCGCTGTAGCGCCTCCATGACCTGGGTACGGTGCGCCGCATCGGTCATGTCGATGAAATCGATGATGATGATGCCGCCCAGGTTGCGCAGCCGCAGTTGCCGCGCGATGGCCACCGCGGCCTCGAGATTGGTGCGGTAGATCGTGTCCTCGAGATTCCGGTGCCCGACGAACCCCCCGGTATTGACGTCGATGGTGGTCATCGATTCGGTCTGGTCGATGACCAGGTGGCCGCCGGACTTGAGGTTCACGCTGCGTTCGAGCGCCTTGCCGATCTCCTCCTCGATGCCGTGCAGGTCGAAGATCGGCCGCTGGCCGGCGTAGAGCTCGATGCTGGTGGTACTGCCCGGCATGAAACTCGCGGCGAATTCCAGCATGCGCGCGTGCGCCGGCGCGCTGTCGACCAGCACGCGATCCACGCCGCGGGCCAATTCATCCCGCAGGATGCGCGTGGGCAGCGGCAGGTCCTCGTACACGATCTGGCCGGCTTCCGCCCGCAACCCCTTCTCGCGCACGTGCTGCCACAACCGGCCGAGATACTGGATGTCGTCACGGATCTGTTCGGCGGTGGCGCCCTGCGCGGCGGTGCGCACGATGTACCCGCCGGGTGAGTCGTGCGGCACGCATTCCGCCACCAGCGTCTTGAGCCGCGTGCGCTCGGGCTCCTCTTCGATGCGCGCCGAGACACCGATGCCCTCGCCGCGCGGCATGTACACCATGAGGCGCGACGGCAGCGCGACGAATGTCGTGAGGCGCGCGCCCTTCGTGCCCATCGGATCCTTGACCACCTGCACCAGGATGTCGTCGCCCTCCTTCACGAGGCTGCGGATGTCCTCGGCCACGGGGCTGGTGCCGATGAGCGTGCTGTCCGGGCTCGATTCCCTGGATTGGGGGGTCGCGATGTCGGCCGCGTGCAGGAACGCGGTGCGCTCGAGGCCCACGTCGATGAACGCGGCCTGCATGCCCGGCAGGACGCGCTGGACGCGACCCTTGTAGAGATTGCTGACGATGCCGCGGCGGCTCTGCCGCTCGATGAACAGCTCGGTCAGGACGCCGTTTTCGATGAGTGCCGCGCGGTTCTCGCGCGGCGCGACGTTGATCAGGATTTCCGTGGTCATCGCGCCCCTATCCCCTTCCGTGCCATACGCGGATACCGGCGTAGCGCAACATTTCCGCGGTTTCGAACAAGGGCAGACCCATGACTCCGGTGTAGCTGCCCGCGAGGTCGCGCACGAACACCGCGCCGAGCCCCTGGATCGCGTATGCGCCCGCCTTGCCCTGCGGCTCGCCGCTGTCCCAGTAGGTCCGGATCATGTCATCGGTGAGCGGCGCAAACTCGACGTCGGTGGACGAGATATCGACCGAGACTCCGTGCACGGTGCGCAGCGCGATGCCGGTGTGCACGAAATGTCCGCGGTCCGAAAGTTTCGTGAGCATGGCACGCGCGTCGTCCAGGGATTCGGGCTTGCCGAGGATTTCCTCGTCGACGACCACTGTCGTATCCGCCGCGAGCACCGGGAGGTCCTGGTGCCGTGCCCAGACCGCCTCGGCCTTCTCGCGGGCGAGACGCATCACGTAGTCGCCGGCCGCCTCGCCCGGATGGGGCGTCTCGTCGATGTCAGCCGGGGTGACGAGGTGAGTCACGCCGATCAGCTCTAACAACTGGCGGCGTCGCGGCGAAGCGGAGGCCAGACGCAGTACGGGCCGGGATTCTCTTTGTTCTTCTGACACCGACCCCCCGGCCGACCGTTCACTCGCGATGGTAGGGGTGATTGTGCAGTACCGAATGGGCGCGATACAGCTGTTCGGCGAGGATCACGCGCACCATGGCATGGGGAAACGTCAGGGCCGAAAGGGACCAGCGCCAGGCGGCCTTTTTGAGGATTTCGGGACCCAGCCCGTCCGGGCCGCCGATCAGGAATGAAAGGTTGCGCCCGTCCTGGATGCGTTGGGACAACCATTGGGCGAGCTGGGCGGTAGTCAGGGCCTTGCCGTGCTCGTCGAGCGCGATGACGGCATCGTCGCCGACGCGTTCGAGAAAGCGCTTTTCTTCATCTCCCCTGGACTTGCCGACGGGCAACTCCTCGAGATCGATGCGCATGCTGCTGCGCAGCCGCCGCGTGTAGTCATCGTAGGCGGCGGTTACCCACTCGGGCATGCGCGTTCCGACCGCAAGAATGCGAACCCGCACGCCATATCTCCGAGGAAAAGCGTTCCTGAGGTCAGCGCGCGGCGCGCGGTCGCGTCGGTGTCTTCTTGCGCGGCGCGGGACGCGCGGGCTCGGCACCCACGGCGACGGCCTCGGCCGGCGTGTCTTCCCAGAGCTTCTCCAGCCCGTAGAACTCGCGCACGCGCGGCAGCATCACGTGAACCACGACGTCGGTGAGGTCGACGAGCACCCATTCGCCCTCGCGCGCGCCTTCCACGCCCATGGGGCGGAAGTCGTTCTGCTTGGCGAACTGCACCACACGATCGGCGATGGATTTGACGTGGCGATCCGAGTTGCCGGAGGCGATGACGACGACATCGGTGATGTCGGTGAGATGCCGCACGTCGAGGACCTTGACGTTGACGGCCTTCATGTCGTCGAGCGCGGCGTTGACGATGCGCAGCAGGGTCTGCGGAACTGAAGACTTGGCCGGCGCGGCGGCGCGGCGGGAAACTTTTTTGGGGGTCATTTCACTCCATTGGTTGATTGTCGGGGTCGAGCATAACACCCGGACTCCTGGATGATCTTGCGGACGGAGTCCGGAACCAGGAAACGCGGGTCGCGACCCGCATCGATGATCTGACGTAATTCGGTCGAGGATATTTCGAGCTGGGTTACCGCGTGCACGTAGATGCGGCCGGCGGTCGCCCGATGCAGGTCGTCCACCGCACCGGTGCCGCGGTCCACCATCAATTCGCCCAGCGGTCCCTGGGTCTGCGCCTTCCAGCCCGGCCGGTGCGCGATCACCACGTGCGCGAGGTCGAACAACTCGCGCCAGCGATGCCAGCCGGGAACTCCAAGAAAAGCATCCATGCCCAGCAGTAGACACAACGAGCGCTGCGGAAATTCCGCGCGCAACTCGGTCAGCGTGTCGACGGTGTAGGACGCACCGGCGCGCTGCACTTCGCGATCGTCCACGACGAATGCCGGATTGTCCGCCACGGCCGCGCGCACCATCTGCACCCGCAGTGCGGCATCGGCCAGCGTGCGTACGCGATGCGGCGGATTGCCCGTCGGCAGGAAGCGCACTTCCTCGAGCTTGAGCGTCTGCCACAGCTCGAACGCCGTGCGCAGATGCCCGTAGTGGATCGGGTCGAACGTGCCGCCAAAGAGTCCGATCGGTCCGGTATTCAAGCGGCGCGCGTCCCGGTGAGCGGCAACGTACGGCGTCCGGCGAACTCGATGATCATGCAGCGACATTTCGTCCCAGGCGTCGCCGCGATGCTGACCCTTGATCATGCGGTCGGCGCGCGAGATGCGAACCGCGAGCCGGGCGTACGGCAGGCGCGCGGCGCGGCGCTTCGCATTTTCCAGCGCGGCGGACGGCCGCTGCCAGCTGCGCGCGTTGACGCCGTCGTTCTGCGTGGTACCCCAGGCATTGTGGATCTCGCGCGAGACGGACCAGAGCGCGAGCGTGGGCTCGACTCCTTCGCTGCGCAGCCCGGCCAGGATGCGCAGGGCGCGTGGCACGTCGCCGGCAAGCGCGGCTTCGCCGAGCTGGAAGACGTCGAATCGCGCGCTGTCGCCGATGCCCGCCTGCGCAGTCGCGAGACCGATCCGGAATTTTTCCTTCAGCTCGGCGGGCGCAAGCAGCCGCAGCTTCTGAGCTCCTGGTGCGCGGCGAGCAGGTTGCCCTCGGTACGCTCGACGATGAAGCGCACCGCATCGTCGTCGAGCTCGAGATCGAGCGTCGCCGCGCGCGAGCGCAGCCACTGCGGGAGTCTGGAAACCTCGATCGGCCAGATGGGCAGCCATGCGCCGGCCGCTTCGAATGCCTTGACCCACGCCGCGCCCTGCGACTCACGCTCGAGCTTGCCGGTGATCATGAGAAAGACGTTGTCGGGAGTCGTGTTCTTCAACAAGTCGACGATGGCATTGGAGCCGCCGACTCCCGGCTTGCCCGACGGCAGGCGGATCTCGATCAGTTTGCGCGACCCGAACAGCGAAAGATTGTTAGATGAAGCGCGCACGCCTTCCCAGTCGGCGACGCGTTCGATGAAATGGACTTCGCGTTCCTCGAAGCCGGCGCGTTTGACGCGCGCGCGGATGGCGTCCGCCGCCTCACCCACCAGCAGGCCTTCATCGCCGGAAACGAGGTAAGCGCTGGCCGGCTCACCGTTGAGGTGCGTGCGCAGGGTGTCGAAAGTCAGCTTCAAGGCCCGGATTATGGAGGTATCCTTTGGCCCATGGCCACCCTCTTCGAAAAGATCGTCGCCGGCGAGATTCCGGCCACCATCGTGCACAAGGACGATCGCGTCACCGCGTTCCGCGACATCTCCCCGCAGGCGCCGGTCCACCTGCTGATCGTGCCGAACAAGCCCATCCCGACGGTCAACGACGTGAGTGACGACGACGAGCGCACGCTCGGCCACATGTTCATCGTGGCGCGCGACCTCGCGGCCAGGGAAGGCATCGCCGAGAACGGCTTCAGGCTCATCGTCAACTGCAACAAGCATGGCGGGCAGGTCGTGTATCACCTGCACATGCACCTGGTCGGCGGCGCCCCGCTTGGACCGATGCTCGCCGGAGGAAAACATGGCCAAGTCTAAGAAGACAGTACGAAAGAAGGCGGTGCCGGCCGCCGCAAGGCTGGCGATTTCTATCCGCCGATCAAGCCGTACAACACCGGCTGGCTGCGCGTTTCGCCGATCCACGAGCTCTACTACGAGGAAAGCGGCAATCCGCAGGGCAAGCCCGTCGTGTTCCTGCACGGCGGTCCCGGTGGCGGCACCGACCCGAAGATGCGCCAGTTCTTCAACCCGAAGAAGTATCGCATCGTGCTGTTCGACCAGCGCGGCTGCGGCAAGAGCCGCCCGAGCGCCGAGTCTCGAGGACAACACCACCTGGCATCTGGTCGTCCGACATCGAGGCGTTGCGCGAGAAGCTGGGCATCGAGCAAGCTGGCAGGTATTCGGCGGCTCGTGGGGTTCCACGCTCGCGCTCGCGTATTCGCAGAAGCATCCGCAGCGCTGCACCGAGCTCGTGTTGCGCGGCATCTTCCTGCTGCGACGTTCCGAGCTCGACGTGGTTCTACCAGAACCCCGAGGGCGCGGCGCAGCTCTTCCCGGACCTGTGGGAGCACTACCTGAAGCCGCTTTCGGCCGCGGAGCGCGCCGACTGCATGCAGTCCTACTACAAGCGGCTCACCAGTTCGACGACCGCACTACGCTGATCGAGGCGGCGCGCGCGTGGTCCGTCTGGGAAGGCGCCTTGTCGTACATGAAACAGAACAAGGATTACATCAAGCAGTTCGGTGATCCGAAATTCGCCGCGGAGTTCGCGCGCATCGAGTGCCACTACTTCGTGAACGGCGGCTGGCTCGAACGCGAATCGCAGCTGCTCGATGACGTGCCGAAGATCCGCCACATCCCGGCGGTCATCGTGCAGGGCCGCTACGACGTGGTGTGCCCGGCGCGCAGCGCCTGGGATCTGCACAAGGCCTGGCCGGAGGCGGACCTGCGCATCGTGCCGGACGCGGGCCACTCGGCTTTCGAGACCGGCATCTCGCGCGAGCTGGTGAAGGCCACGGACCGCTTCGCGAAACGCCGAAGTCACTTTCTCGCCGCGTTCTGTCAACTCGGCCTAAAGTCCGCAAGGCAACGGCCGTTAAGGCCACTAGCGGGATTTGCGCCCGCGGATTTCCGCTACGGTCGGGTGGGCGGGGTCGGACAGCTTCTCGAAACGACTCCTCTTCTTTTCGAACGCCGCCTCCACCACCCGACCCTTTTGAAGAGGCCCATCACCGCACGATGAACGTGCCGATGCGCTTCTCGCCCGACGATTCGGGCTCGAGCTCCAGCTCCATCGCTTCCTCACTCTGGTTCGGCCGGCCGAAGTCGCGGATCAGGTGCGCCGTCATGACGGTCGTGCCGTTCGGGTTGATGCGATCCGTGGCGTACACATTCACGCTGATCGCTGTATTCACCCGGGATCGCGCGGTGGAACAGGTATTCCTCCGGTCCGATACCCGCGCGTCATGTCGTTCGACAACCGCCCGCCGATTTCCGAGCGCGGCTGGCTGTAGAACGCACGCTCGCCCGACGGCTCGTCCACCCACAGGTCCATGTCGGTCGCGGCGGTGTTCCATTCGATCGTGACGCGGATGTCGACGTCGAGCAGCGCGCGCAGCCTCGGATCGAGCGGCATGTCCTTCGGCCGGAATACCTGCAGCCGCGGCAGCAGCAGGTTGGCTTCCATGAGCGCGATGAGCTCGACGCCGTCATAGCCGCCGTCCCAGGTGCGTCATGATGACTTCGTTGAGCAGCTGCAGGGCGCGCGCTGAGATCGCGGCGCGCCGCCGCAGGCGGCCGCGGACTCGGCGCGTTTGGCCAGCGCGAGCGCCAATGCGCGGCGCGGCTGCGGCAGTTCGTCGGATTGCGCGCGCGCAGTCGTTCGTAGAGCCAGACCGCGCGATCGGTGCGGCCGTATCGCTGCATCCGGTCGGCCACCATCGTCAGCCGTTTCCTCGTTCGCGACCGGCAGATCGAGCGCGGACAGCAGCATCTCGACGCGCCTCGACGCCGCGCTGGCGGCGGATGCAGCCACTCGGCGACGTCGAAGTAGAACGCGGGCAAAGCGCCGAATTTGCGCTTCTTCGCGCGCCAGTACGCGATCGATCTCGGCCGGCCCGCGCCGAGTCGAGCGCCTTCAGATAGGGCCGGTCGGGGCCCCATTGTTCGAGATTCACGCTGATCGACGTCACCGAGGCCAGCGACGCTTTCATCTCCATGCTGGCATTCAACGATGCGCGCGCGCCGGTAACGACGACGGGATTCCGCCATCTCATCGGAGGATTCGCCAATCATCGCCATTGGCGGCGCAGCAGCCGAGGCCGTGAGCCCTTCTTGTGCCCGGCGCGCCCGGTCGTTCCCCGGCGCGATCTTCTTCGGCGCCTGCCGCTCGAATTTCGTGCCCCACCAGGTCTTCTGCTCGTTCCACTGTTCGACGACCCGGTCGAGCCGCCCGGCCTCGTTCGCGCGCCGCTCCTGGTCGTAGTCCGCCTTGAGCGCGCGGTATTCGGCCAGCGACTCCTTCGGGTAGTTGGCCGGTGGAGCGATGTCGGCCTCGACGTAGTCCCGCGGATTCTCGAGCACCAGGAATGACAGCGAAGGGCCGGCGACCGAGAACTGCCGCGACAACACGGTCAACGCCTCGTGCCCGCCGTCCTCGGCCGCGAGCGCGGCTGCGCGGGCCGCGGCCCACAACGCACCGGCCCCGGAAAACTTCACGGGCCGCTCGTCGACGAGCGCGTAGCGGCGCTCGACCACGTCGGCTCTGAGGCCCGCGATACGCAGGGTGACGGCGCGTGTCTCGCGCGCCTCGCCCACGACCGTCCAGCCGCCGCTTCCGGACGCCACCATTGCGAAGTCGAGCGCGCTGCCATTGTCCGAACGCGCATCGACCACGTGTACGGTGCGCCGGCTCATGCGCGCGAGGATCTCGTCGACGTTCATCGAGCCCAGGCGCAGCACCTCGCCCCCGTGGTGGCGCACGAGCCGGCCCAGAAAACCCATGTCGGCATCCGGCGCCGACGTGATCGCGAGCACCTCGCAGCCGGGGCGGAAGTCGGGGCGCGGGTCGATGGTTGCCACGCCGTCGCTGAACACCAGGCAGACGTCGGCACCAGGCGCGTCGAGCTTCTCGAGCACGCGAAAACTCGTGGCCCCGCGATACAGCGTGGTGCGCAAAGCGCCGTCAAGTTCGCCCGCGGACATGCGCCGCAGCCGCGCGCCGCTGCTGTTGAACGACACGAGATCGATGGCCGCGGGGCGCATCTGCGCGACGAGCTGCCCGACCAGTGCGCGCTCCTCGGCCAGGCGGTCATCGCGCCGGGAGAGCGAACGATCCCAATAGATCCTGAGACGCGCGCCCGCGACGTCGCGAGTGATTCCGCGCCCTGCGCCGGCGATCTGGAAGAAGCGCCGGCCGTTCGGATGCCGGCTCACGATGGAATCGGTTGATTTCCCTGGGGGCCCGATCCGCAGCTCACCATTCAGCACGTGACGTTCGACCGCGATGCCCGCCGCGAGTCCCGCGGGCGTCTCGTGCCATGCGAGCTCGCCGGGCAGATTGGCGGCGCGCACCTCGGGCGGCTGCTGGCCGTCGCCCGCGCGCAGATTGAGGGAAAATTTGCCCACCGCCTGGGTGGTGACGAGCGGGATCACGAGCCCGCGCACCGCATCCATGGGTGCCGAGAATTTCAAGCGGATCGTGCGCGAGCCTCGCGGCATCAAGGGGTAGACCTGGGTCGAGAACACATTGGCGCGCGACACCTCGGCAAGGCCCGGATCGATGCCCCGGCGCACCTGCGCCTCGTACGAACGCCGCGCCTTGAGCGGCTCGACGAGCACGCCGTCGACCAGCGCGCCGCCGACGTCGAGCGCATAGCCGGTGACGACCGCGCCGGCCGGCAGTTCGAATGCGAACCTGCCTTCCAGCAGATCCGGCGAAGGGTTGTAGAAGCGCGCCGTCAGCGTTCCATCCGCAAGCGTGCCCACGACCTCGAGATCGAGTGTCAACTCCGCGAGCGCGAGCGCCTTGCTGTGTTTGAGCGGGTCCTGGATGCCCTGTTGATAGGCCTGAAGCGACGGATTGGCCGCAAATACCGGCGCGCCCAGTGCGCAAAGTAGCAAGACGAACGCCGCACGGATTTTCCTGGAAGTCATTGGACTCGTCCCCCTCGTACGGATAGGACGATCGTTGCGTCGATTTCCTTGGAATCCATTTGCACCGCGCGTCCTCGTGTGTCGAGGTTTGAACGCGCGATGTCGCCGCAGGGTCTAGCTTCCTGCGGCCGTCGTTCCGACGAAGCGGCCGATTTCGTCGATGACCGGCAACTTGTCGCGCGCCGGGGCCGCGAACGCCGCCACCGGTGCACGATGATCGCGTCCAGCGTAGGTGCGCAGCGTCACGGCCACGCCGAACGATTCGAGTTTCCGCGCCATCTGGCGCGCATGCTCCACGTCCACCACCGTGTCCGCCTCGCCATGCATCAGCAACGCGGGTGGCGCGCCGGGGCGGGCCAGCTCCACCGGTTGCCACTGCGCGCGCGTGTATGGCGCGCTGAAGATGGTGTTGAGCGTCGCGTCGTTCGGGTTCAACGCGTAGGGACCCGAGAGTCCGATGAATCCGCGGACGACATCGGGCGCGAGCCCGACGCGCTCGAGGCGCGGGCGGTCATAGGCCAGCATCGCCGCCAGGTGGGCGCCGGCCGAATGTCCCGCGACGTAGATGCGGCTGCGGTCGCCGCCGATTTCCGGCGCGTGGGCCACGACCCACGCCAGCGCCGCCGCGCCGTCGTCGACGAAAGCCGGAAAGCGCGCCTCGGGATACAGGCGGTAGTCGGGCAGCACCGCGACATAACCCGCCTCGGCGAGCGTCGCGCCGACGAAGCGGTAGTTGGACTTGTCGCCGTGCTCCCACGCGCCGCCGTACCAGAACACGATGATGGGACGCGCCGTGGCGCCGTCCGGCACGTAGACGTCGAGGCGCTGCCGCTCGAGCACGCCGTACGACAGGTCCGCGCGGCGATCGAACTTGCCGAACAGCGCGGGCACGTTCGCCGCGGTGAAGGTGATGCCGCCGCAGGACGCGACGACGCCGGCCGCGACCAGCGCAGCGCTGCAGAGAATCAGGTATTTCATGGAGTGCTAGCTGCGGGCGAAGAACGTGGGGTTGCCGTCCTCATCCAGTACGCCGTGCTGGCGCAACCAGATGCAGGCCTCCCCCGCGTCCTTTTCGAACCACGCCCGCGCCGACCCCAGTCGGAAGGTGTAGCCCCAGGCGTCCATGTCGGCGAGCATGCGCGTGCGCCCGAACCCCGCGACCTGGTCCGCGAGCACGATCTGCAGGTAACACACCGCGCACTCCTCGGCGTCGTCGCCACCCGCGTCGCGGTCGAGTCCCGCGCGCCGCTCCGGTGACATGCAGATGAAGTGTCCGAGCTCGTGCAGCAGCGAATGCAGCGGCGTATCGGCGCGCACGAAGATCCCGCTGCCGCGCAGCCCGGCTTCGCTGTCACCCCAGTACGAACCGGGCAAGGTCTCGCTGCCCGGGCATTCGACCAGCTCGGCGCCGTAGCGGGCCACGAGATCGCGGATCGAGCTATCCGCGCGGATTCCGACGCGAACGACGTCGGCGCAGTGCAGGCGCGCGTTCATGCGTCACGTCGTCTCGAGCGCCGCGAGCCGGCGCATGACCAGCGCCACCAGGTCGCGCGCCAGCGCCTCGCGCAGGATTTCCTGCTCGCGCTCCTTCGCGAGCAACTGCGCCTCGTCGAAACTGATGTCGCGCGTCGCCGAGATCTCCTCGTGATCGATGAGCTGCTTGCCCGCCGAGGTCACGGAGAACCTGACGCGGTACGTGAGCTCGTACTCGGTGGGGATGTTGCGCGCGGACACCGACAGGATGCGCTCGGTGAGTTCGTCATCGTGCACGCTGATGGTGGCGCCCGACGAACCCTTCGTGCGGATCACGTTGACGTTCGAGGCGATCAGCGCCTTGCGCAGGTCCTGCACGAAATCGGTCTGCTCGTCGCGGGTGTCGATGTAGGTGTACTGGAAAGCGGCCGGCAGCGGCTGGCGGCCTTGCAGGTGGAAGCCGCAGGAGGCCAATAGCAGCGCCAGGATGGGGACAGTCCCCTTTGATAACAAACGGCTGCAAGCCGATAGCCGTTTCGCCTCTTTCAGCATGGGGACAGTCCCCGTCATACGACGATGTTCACCAGTTTGCCCTTCACGTAGATGGCCTTCCTCACCGGTTTGCCCTCGACGAATTTCTGCACGTTCGCCTCGGCGAGTGCCGTCGTCACGGCGGCTTGCTCGCCGGCATCCGCCGGGATCGAGATGCGCGCGCGCATCTTGCCATTGACCTGCACCGAGATCTCGATCGCATCCTGGACCAGCGCCTCCGGATCCGGCGTCCACCAGCGTTCCATCGCCAGCGCTGTTTCGTGGCCGAGCTCGCGCCACAACTCGTGCGTGACGTGCGGAATCATCGGCGACAGGCACATGACCGCGATTTCCAGCGCCTCGTGTTTCACGACGCGCGTGGCAAGGCTGGCATCGTTGAGTTTGCCCACGGCGTTCAGCAGCTCCATGACGGAGGCCACCGCCGTGTTGAAGCTGCGGCGGCGGCCGATGTCATCCGTCACCTTCTGCAAGGTGTGATGGGCGATGCGGCGCAGCTCTTTTTGCGCGGCATTCAGATTTGCCTGCACCGGCTGCACCGCCGCCGCCCCATCGGCGGGAACGGGCGCGGTCACCTGGTCGTGAACCGCCTTCCACAGGCGGCGGATGAAGCGGAACGAGCCCTGCACGCCTTCTTCCGACCACTCGAGCGTCTGCTCGGGCGGCGACGTGAACATCATGAAGAGTCGCGCGGTGTCGGCGCCGAACTGTTCGACCAGCGCGGTCGGGTCGACACCGTTGTTCTTCGACTTCGACATCGTGCCGAGGCCATCCCACATCACCGGCTGGTTGTCGGTCAGCAGGATCGCGCCGGTGCGCTGATTGCTCGCGTCCATCACCACTTCGACGTCGGCCGGGCTGAAGTAGTCGCGGCGGCCGGGCGCGGGCTCGCGGTAGTAGATGTGGTGCAACACCATGCCCTGCGTCAGCAGGTTGCCGAAGGGCTCGTCGATGTCGACGAGCTTCAGGTCGCGCATCACCTTGGTCCAGAAACGCGAGTACAGCAGGTGCAGGATCGCGTGTTCGATGCCGCCGATGTACTGGTCCACGGGCAGCCAGTACTTCACGCGCTGGTCCACCATGGTCTGCGCATCCGCGCAGGCGAAGCGCAGGAAGTACCACGACGAATCGACGAACGTGTCCATCGTGTCCGTCTCGCGGCGCGCATCGGCGCCACACTTCGGACACTTGCATTCGTAGAAGCTCGGCGTCTTGTTGAGCGGATTGCCCGAGCCGTCGGGCACCAGCCCTTCGGGCAGGACGACGGGCAGCTGGTCGTCCGGCACGGGAACTTCGCCACATTTCGCGCAGTGAATCATCGGCACCGGGCAGCCCCAGTAACGCTGGCGCGAGATGCCCCAGTCGCGCAGCCGCCATTGCGTGCGTTTCTTGCCGAGACCCTTCTTCTCGAGCGCCGTGGCGATCCGGTCGACGGCCGCCTGGTACTCGAGGCCATCGAACTCGCCCGAGTTCATCGTGACGCCGTTTTCGCCGAAGGCTTCCTGCCAGGGCGGATCGAGGTTCGTGTACGCGCCGCTCTTCGACGCGATCACCTGCACGATGGGCAGCTTGTTCTTGAGCGCGAATTCATAGTCGCGTTCATCGTGGCCGGGCACGCCCATGACGGCGCCTTCGCCGTATGCCATCAGCACGTAGTTCGCCACCCAGATCTCGACCATCTGGCCGGTGAACGGATGCAGCACCGACAGGCCGGTGCGCATGCCCTTCTTCTCCTGGGTCGCGACGTCGGCTTCCATGGTCGCAGCCGCGGCGGCACTCGTCGATGAACGCCTGCAGCGCGGGATTCTTCGCGCCCGCCGCCATCGCGATCGGATGCTCCGCCGCTATCGCCATGAACGTCACGCCGAACAACGTGTCCGCGCGCGTGGTGAAAACCTTGAGTGCGCCGTCGCCGCTCATCAGCGCCCGCGTATCCGGTGCGTACGGGAACGAGATCTCGCAGCCCTCGGACTTGCCGATCCAGTTGGCCTGCATCGTCTTGACGCGTTCGGGCCAGTCCGGCAACTGCTCGAGGTCGCCTAACAACTCCTCGGCATACTTCGTGATGGCGAGGTAATACATCGGGATCTCGCGCTTCTCGACGAGAGCACCCGTGCGCCAGCCCTTCCCGTCGATCACCTGCTCGTTCGCGAGCACGGTCTGGTCGACCGGATCCCAGTTCACGACGCCGGTCTTGCGATACGCGATGCCCGTCTCGAGCATGCGCAGGAACAGCCACTGGTTCCAGCGGTAGTAAGACGGATCGCAGGTCGCGATCTCGCGCGACCAGTCGAAGGCGAAACCGAGCTGCTTCAGTTGCGCCTTCATGTACGCGATGTTGTCGCGCGTCCACTTCGCGGGCGGCACGCCGTTCTTGATCGCGGCGTTCTCGGCCGGCAGACCGAATGCGTCCCAGCCCATCGGCTGCAGCACGCTCTTGCCCTGCATCATCGCGAAGCGCGTGAGCACGTCACCGATGGTGTAGTTGCGGACGTGGCCCATGTGCAGCCGGCCCGACGGATACGGGAACATCGAGAGGCAGTAGAACTTTCCCGCACGGTCGGCATCTTCACGCGCCTCGAAGACGCGCTGCTCGTTCCAGAAAGTCTGCGCGGCACGCTCGACGGCGGCCGGCTCGTATCGTTCTTGCATCGGGAAAGTCTGGTTTTTCAGGGGCTTGAAAAGGCCGGCAAGAATACACGAGCCCCTGCGCACAAGCGAAATCGGCGTTGAAACCGCTGCCGCGCGCACCCCACCAATGAAAAAGGGCGCCCGGGGTTTTCCCCGGACGCCCTCCTGGTCTCACCTATCAACGGAAACCGGTTCGGCGGATCCGCCTAGCTGATGCGGATGGGCAGGAACAGCTGCGCGCCCTCGCGCTCGAGCAGGATGGCGACCGTCTTGGAGCCGTTCGAGGTCGCGGTCTTGAGCTCCGCCAGCGACTTCACCGGCTTGCCGTTCACGCCCAGGATGACGTCACCGGGACGCACGCCGGCCTGCGCCGCCGGGCCCGTCACGTCCTCGACGAGTAGATAGCCCTCGGTCTCGGCGTTGCGGCGCTCGTCGGCGCCGAGCGGTCGCACGGACAGTCCGAGCTTGTCGGCCTTGGCCGGTTCCTCGACGTCGCGGTTCGCGACCTTCCGGGCCTCTTCCTGGAACTCCTCGACCTTCACGCTGACGACCTTCGGCGCCCCGTCGCGCCACACTTCGATCTTCGCGGCGTCTCCCGGCTTGATGGCGGAGATGACGCCCGGCAACTGCGCGGAACGCTCGACGACCTTGCCGTCGACCGAGAGGATCACGTCACCGGTCTTGATGCCCGCCTTCTCGGCCGGGCCACCTTCGAGGACCTGGCCGACGAGCGCGCCACGCGGGCGGTCGACTCCAAAGGCCTCGGCAATCTGCGCGTTCACTTCCTGGATCTGCACGCCGATGCGGCCGCGCGTCACCTTGCCGGTGGACACGAGCTGCTGGCGCACGTTGTTGGCCACGTCGATCGGGATGGCGAACGACAGGCCCATGTAGCCGCCGCTGCGGCTGTAGATCTGCGAATTGATGCCGACCACTTCGCCGTTGAGGTTGAACAGCGGTCCGCCGGAGTTGCCCGGGTTCACGGCCACGTCCGTCTGGATGAACGGCACGAGATCTTCACCGGGCATGGCACGGCCCGTCGCGCTGACGATGCCCGCGGTCACGCTGTTCTCGAACGTGAACGGCGAACCGATGGCGAGCACCCATTCACCGGGACGCAGCTTCGACGGATCGCCGAGCTTCACCACCGGAAGTTGTTTGCCCTCGATCTTGATGACGGCGACGTCGGTGCGACGATCCACGCCGACGACCTTCGCGGCGTATTCGCGGCGATCCGTCATGCGCACCGTGACTTCATCCGCGTCCGCGACCACGTGCGCGTTCGTGAGGATGTAGCCATCGGCGCTCACGATGAAGCCCGAGCCTTCACCCTGGCGCTGCGGCGTGTTGCCGTCACCACGCGGGCTGGGCAACCCGAAACGGCGGAAGAATTCCTCGACCTGTTCGTCCTGCGGGCCGTTGCGGCCGCTGGCGCGCTGCGCCTTCTCGACGACCGACACGTTCACGACGGCGGGACCGACCTGCTCGACGAGCGTGGCGAAATCCGGCAACACCCGGCCATTCAGGGTGCCGACCGGCTGGGGCGAAGACGGAGACTGCGCGGGCGCCGCGACGGGCGCGGGCTGCGAATCGGCCATCTTCGAATCGGACTGGGGCGCGGCCGCAACGGAAGACTGGGGTGAGCAGGCGCATACCGCAAAGGCAACGATCGCGACGCCGGCAAGGCGTTTCGCAACGAATAACGACATATCAGCGAACCCTCGATGCATGGTGTTCTGGGACGACGATGCCGGAATAGACCGGCCGGATTTGGCGAAGTTCATGGGCTCGAACCTCAGGCAGATTTTCGCGAACGCCCCAGATAAGCGCTCAGGAGGCCTAAAACAAGGGCCAGGATCACAACCGGCCAGTTTCCGGTGCGCGCGTAAGGGGTGAGCCCGGTGCGCGGCTGCACCGTGACCCGCATTACATTTGCTTCATATTCCGGCGCCCGCGCGATCACCCGCCCGCGCTCGTCGATGGCCGCCGTCACGCCGTTGCTCGCGACCCGGATCATGGGGCGGTCGGCCTCCATGGCGCGCATGCGCGAGATCTGCAGGTGCTGGTAACGCGCGCTCGATTTTCCGAACCACGCGTCGTTGGTCACGTTGACCAGCAGCGTCGCGGTCTCGAGCGCATGGAGCTGGGAGGATCCGTACGCATCCTCGTAACAGATGCCGACCGACACCCGCTGCCCCGCCACCTCGAGCGGCTCCTGGTCGGCGGCGCCGTGGGTGAAGTCCGCGTACGGCAGGCTCATGAGGCGCAGCCAGCTGCGCACGAACTGCGGCACGGGGAAAAACTCGGTGAACGGCACGAGGTGATGCTTGTCGTACCAGCCCGGCTTGCGCGCGCCCGGATCGAGCGCGAGCACGGAGTTGTAGTAATTGCCCTCGCTCTTCGCGCAGCGCGCCCAACAACAGCGCCGTGCCGTGCATGCTGGCCTGGGGTACAACTCGTCGTAGAAAGGGACCATGTCGTTGAACAAGGCCGGCGCCGCGGATTCCGGCCAGACGATGAGATCCGCGCCATAGGCCTCGCGCGTCATTCGCGCGTATAGCTCGACGATTGTCGTCGAGGTTCTCGCCGATCCACTTCTCGTCCTGCGGAACCGCGCCCTGGACCGCCGCCACGGTGATCGGCCGGCCGAAGGGCTGTGTCCACTCGATGCCTGCCGCACCATATCCCGCCGCCCAGACGATCGCGAACACCGCGCCGGCGACGACGCGCTCGCGCCTGTCGCCGAGCAGGATCGTGAGCAACGCGCCCGCGAGCACCAGCACGAGCAGGCCGATGCCGAACTGGCCGATGACCGGCGCGAGATTTCCGAGCCACGTGTCGGTCTGCGAGTAACCGAGCGCCAGCCAGCCGAATCCCGAGAGGAACCAGCTGCGCAACCACTCGACGAGCAACCACACCGCCGGGAATTCCCACCAGCCAGCGCAGCGCACCGTGCTGCGGCAGGAAGCTTCGCCACCAGCCAGCCGACCAGGAAATGATAGGCGCCCATGATGCAGACCATGGCCGCCATGAGAAAGAGCGCGAGCACGAGCGGCGCGCCGCCGATGAGCTTGAGGCTGATGTACAGCCAGTAGGTGCCGACCGAAAACGTGCCGGCGTTGAACCAGAAACCCAGCCAGCCGGCACGTTTCGGCGCCGCGCCCTGCCACAGCCACATCAGCAACGCGGGCATGAGGATGGCGAACGGCCAGAGGTTGAGTGGCGCGAACGAGAACGTGAACAGTGCACCGGCAGCGAACGCGGCGCTGCTGCCGACGTAACGGCGTTCGATGAATGCGCGCAGGTTCATTCGGCCAGCGGCCGGTCTTCAGGCGGAATGATGTCGCGCGAAGCGGTCAGTCGCAGCGTGTCGATGCGGCGCCGGTCGAAGCGCAGCACCTTCAACTCGCAATCCGCGAGCTGCAGGGTCTCGCCGCGGCGCGGCAGGCGCCCGAGCTGTTTCATCACGAGCCCGGCCACGGTGTCGAACTCGTCGTCCGACAGGTCGGTTTCGAAGTACTCGTTGAATTCGTCGATCGGCGTCTGGCCGCGCACGATGTACTGGCGCTCGCCGTCCTTGCGGATGTTCTGTTCCTCGTCGATGTCGTGCTCGTCGTCGATGTCGCCGACGATCTGCTCGATCACGTCCTCGATGGTGACGAGGCCGGCGATGCCGCCATATTCGTCCGCGACGATGGCCATGTGCACGCGCGAGCGGCGCATCTCGCGCAACAGGACGTTGAGCCGCTTCGACTCCGGCACGAACACCGGCGGTCGCATGAATTCCTTGATGTCGAAGGATGCGTCCGCGCTGGAGGCGGCGATGCGCAGGAGGTCCTTCGCGAGCAGGATGCCGACGATTTTCTCGCGATCCTCGTCCATGACCGGAAAGCGCGAGTGTCCGCTGTCGACCACCGTCTTGAGCAGCACTTCGCTCTCATCGTCGCGGTTGAGAAACGTCATCTGCGCGCGCGGCACCATGATGTCGCGCACCTGGATGTCGGCGACACCCAGCACGCCTTCGAGCATGACGAGCGCGTCGCCCTCGACCACGCCACGCTGCGCCGCCTCGCGCAGGTACTCGACGACCTCGCTGCGATCCTGCGCCTCACCGCCGAACGAGCGCGACAGCTTCCGCAGCCACCGGCCGCTCGCGCCGGTATCCGGCTTGTCCTTCTCTTTCTCTTTGTTCTTCGCGCTCACAGGTAGGGGTTCCCGTATCCAAGGCTGCGCAATACGGCGATCTCTCGCCGCTCCATTTTCATCCGGTCGCGCTCGCCCCGCTCATGGTCGTAACCGGCGAGATGCAGCGCGCCGTGAATCACCAGGTGCGCCCAATGCGCAACGAGTGGTTTGCCATCGCGGATCGACTCCTGGCGCACGACCTGCGCGCAGATCACGAGGTCGCCGAGCGGCCGGTGCTGCGCATGCGCGGGTGGCGTGGCCGGTGCAGGAAACGACAACACGTTCGTCGGCTTGTCCTTGCCGCGCCACAGCTTGTTCAATGCGCGGCTCTCACGTTCCGCCACGACACGCACCGCGATCTCGCGGCCCTCGCCCCGCCGGCCCAGCGCCGCGGCGGCCCAATGGCACATGCGCGAACGGGCCGGTGTCCAGGCACGGGTGGCGCGCGCAAGATCCAGTTTCAATCCGCGCGGCGCGCTCATGGCTTCTCTTCGGGCGAATGGGCTTCGTACGCCTGCACGATGCGCTGCACGAGCGGGTGGCGCACGACGTCCGCCGCATCGAAAAAGGTGAAGGAGACGCCGTCGGTGTTGCGCAGGATGTTGACGACGTGCCGCAACCCCGAGATTTTGCCCGCCGGCAGGTCCGTCTGCGTCACGTCGCCGGTGACCACCGCGCGCGAGCCGAAGCCGATGCGCGTGAGGAACATCTTCATCTGCTCGGGCGTGGTGTTCTGCGCTTCGTCGAGGATGATGAAGGAGTCGTTGAGCGAGCGGCCGCGCATGAAGGCGAGCGGCGCCACCTCGATCACGTTGCGCTCGATGTAACGCGTCACGCGATCGAAGCCGAGCATCTCGTAGAGAGCGTCGTAGATGGGCCTGAGATAGGGGTCGATCTTCTGCGTGAGATCGCCGGGCAGGAATCCGAGGCGCTCGCCCGCTTCGACGGCCGGGCGCGTCAGCACCACGCGGCGGATCTTCTCGGTCTGCAGCGCCTCGACCGCGCAGGCCACGGCGAGATAGGTCTTGCCCGTGCCCGCGGGACCGATGCCGAAGGAAAGATCCTTCGAGTGGATGTTCGCCAGGTAGTCGCGCTGGTGGCGGCCGCGCGCGCGGATGGTGCCACGCGCCACGCGCACCGAAGCGGCATCGACCGGTTCATCCGGCGACAAGGCGCCCGGCATGTCGCGCGAATCGCGCAGCGCCAGGTGCACGCGGTCGAGCGAGATCTCTTCCCGGCCGGCGACCTGGAAGAGGTCGCGCAGCAGGTCTTCGGCGGCGTGAGCACGCGCGCCCGCGACGCGGAAGGTCGCGCCGCGCCGCTTCACGGTCACCCCCAGGCGGTCTTCGACGAGACGCAGGTTCTCGTCGAGCGGGCCGCAGAGATTGGCCAGCCGCGCGTTGTCGGCTGGCACGAGATCGAATTCGCGGGCGGGTTCGACGGGAGCGGGAGTGGACATCTGGTCAGGCTTGAACTAGGCGGCCGCGCAGGGACTGCGGCAGCGCCTTGACGATGTCGACGTCGACGAAGCGGCCGATCATGCGCGCGGGTCCCGCGAAGTTCACCCAGCGGTTGTTTTCGGTCTTGCCCGCGAGTTCCTGCGCGTCCTTCTTCGAGGGGCGCTCGACCAGCACGCGCTGGCGGCTGCCGACCATCGTCTCGCTGATGGCGCGCGCCTGTTCGTTGAGCTGGGCCTGGAGTTGCGCGAGCCGCTGCTGCTTCACCTCGTGCGGCACATCGTCGGGCAGCGAGGCGGCGGGAGTGCCAGGACGCTGGCTGTAGATGAACGAAAACGACTGGTCGAAATTCACGTCGCGCACGAGTTTCAGTGTGGCTTCGAAATCGCGTTCCGTCTCGCCCGGAAAGCCGATGATGATATCGGTGGATACCGCAATGTCGGGCCGCACCGCGCGCAGGCGCCGCAGCTTTTCCTTGAACTCGAGCGCCGTGTAGCCGCGCTTCATTGCCGCGAGGATCCGGTCCGATCCCGACTGCACCGCCAGGTGCAGGTGGTTCGCGAGCTTCGGCACGTTGGCATAGGCCTCGATCAGCGAGTCGCCGAATTCCACCGGATGTGACGTCGTGAAACGAACGCGTTCGACGCCCGGCACCGCGGCGACGTAATGGATCAGCGTCGCGAGGTCGACGATGGCGCCGTCGGCCATCGGGCCCGCGTACGCATTGACGTTCTGGCCCAACAACGTGATTTCGCCCACGCCCTGTTCGGCCAGCGCGCGCACCTCGGTCATCACCGATTCGAACGGACGCGACACCTCGTCGCCGCGCGTATACGGAACGACGCAGAACGTGCAGTACTTGCTGCAGCCTTCCATGACCGAGACGTATGCGGCCGAACCCTCGGCGCGCGGCGCCGGCAGATTGTCGAATTTCTCGATCTCGGGGAACGACACGTCGACCACCGCGCGGCCGGTGCGCATCGTGAGTCCGATCATCTCGGGCAGGCGGTGCAACGTCTGCGGCCCGAACACCAGGTCCACGTAGGGCGCGCGGCGCGTGATGCCCTCGCCTTCCTGGCTCGCGACGCAGCCGCCGACGCCGATGAGCACATGGGGCTTGAGCTTCTTCAGATCGCGCCATTCGCCCAGCAACGAATACACCTTGTCCTCGGCCTTCTCGCGGACCGAACAGGTGTTCATCAGGAGGACGTCGGCCTGGGCCGGATCGTCGGTGGGTTCAAGTCCGGCAGCCGATCCGAGTACGTCACCCATGCGGGTCGAGTCGTACTCATTCATCTGGCAGCCGAAAGTCTTGATGTAGTAGCGGCCGGGCATTGAGGGGAACGGGGGAAAGCGGGCGCTAGGTTATCGCACTTCGGATATCCGGCAGATTATCTCCTTAAAACAATAGGTTACGGAGATCAGGAGCTCAGCGAATCGAGCGCATCGATCTCGCGTTGGAAACGCCGCGCCTCGTACTCGAGGTACCACGCAAAGCTGCCTCCGCCCACGATCAGCCAGGCGACGAGGAGGACAACCGCGATCCATGGCACCGGTTTCGTTTCGAAGATCAGTGAGGTGATGAACAACGCGTAAGCCGGCAATGCCGTCAGCCCCCACCAGCGCCAGCTCCCGCGCCGGGCATCCCGCTGGCGCTCGAGGTGCTTGCGCTGGTATCGCAAGGTATCGAGGACTCCCGCTTCCTCCGGCCTGGCCATGACGGACGCGAGCTGGTGCCAGCGAACCATGTACCAGAGCGCCCATAGCGCACTGCAGATCAGCGCCGCCACCATGATGGGTTGTTCGGAGGCCTGAAACCACGCCAACAGGAGAAACAGGCCGCAGCCGAACACCGCCGTGCCGTACTCCAGCGCGTTGCGCCACCGCGCGCGACGCTCGAGCGCGGTGGCGCCGTGCCGCACGTAGTCGAGCGAGATGCGCGGCGCTTCGGTGGCCTGCGACTGCCAGACCTGCTGAACGTTCATGTATTGCCTCCGGTGCGCAACTGCGTGGAGAGCAGCGCGCGCATGCGATGTAGTTTGGTGCGCGTGTTGGTTTCGGTGAGGCCGGCTATCTCCGCGATGTCTTCCATGGTCAGACCCTCGAGATAGAGAACGAACACCTGCCGGTCGAGCGGCTTGAGCCGCTGCACCACCGCGTGCAGGCGCGACAACATCCGGGATTCGTCGACGGCCACGTCGATGTCCGGCGCGTCGGATGCGATCTCGATGTCTTCGAGATCGACGAGATCCTTCGTCTTGCGACGCCGCCGCTGGACGTAGCTGGCCGCGGCGTTGTGGGAGACGCGATACACCCAGGTGCGCAGGCTGCAGCGCCCGGCGAAGGCCCGAAGGCTGCGCCACAGCGCGATGTGGATTTCCTGCAGCAGATCCTGCTGCTGGGATGGATTGGCTTCGTAGGAGCGGGCCAGGCGTACCAGCACGGGTCCGAACTCGGCGTTCACCCGTTCGTACAGGGCATCCTGGTCGAGCGGGGTCTCAGCCGGGACCGGGATTTCCATTTCGATGCTCACGCATGAGGTCGCCATGCCTCAGGTAGACGATGGCGCGCGGAGATCATTACACCGGTAGAGACCGTCCCTCGATCACTGCCCCGCTACCAACGAGTCGCGATCGGCGAAAGTCGGGAGGTCAGAACGGGATGTCGTCGTCGAACTCGCCGCCGCCCTTGTCGCCGCCTCCGCCACCGCCACCGCCACCGCCGGCCGGAGGACCGCCCTGGTCGTAGTCGTCCGGAGCGTTGGATTGCTGACGCCGCGCCGCCGCCACCACCACCGGCGTGATCACCACCGCCACCGCCGCCCATGCCGCCGCCACCGCGGCTGTCGAGCATCTGCATTTCGTTGGCGATGATTTCCGTGGTGTATCGGTCGTTGCCGGACTTGTCCTGCCATTTTCTCGTGCGCAGGCTGCCTTCGATGTACACCTTCGAGCCCTTCTTCAGGTATTCGCCGGCGATTTCACCGAGGCGACCGAACATGGCGACGTTGTGCCATTCGGTGCGTTCCTTGTTCTCGCCCGACTGCTTGTCTTTCCAGTTCTCGCTGGTGGCCACGCGGATGTTCGCGACCGTCATGCCCGAAGGCATGGCACGGGTTTCCGGGTCTGCGCCCAGATTGCCGATCAGGATGACTTTGTTGATTCCCCGTGCCATGGCGTTCGGCCCTTCATCGAAAGTAATTGTGGTGCGCGATTGTACGGTCAGTGCCCGCGGAGCGGGAGCATACATAACGCGCGATTCGCGCCCGATTCAGCTGTACGAATCTTCGCCAGTTGCCCGGCGCGGCGCCTCAGGAATTCTTTTTCCCGGCCAGCGGTTGGAGGGCATTCCAAAACTCCTCGTAAGCTGAGGAATCCGCGAATGCGTGCCGTGGAAAGAGGAACGCACCGCGCGAGTTGACCAGCGCGAACAGGAACGAGCGCGTGCGGAACACTTTCCGGGCCGCGCCGAAGGCCACGCGAATCTCGCTGACTTCAGTGACTTCGCGCAAACCGTCCTGCGTGATCTCGAACGCGTGTTCGCCGAGCACGCCCGGTGTGCTGCCCAGTCGCTTGAGCATCAGGATGACGGCAATTCCATAGGTGATCAGGAGAGCGGCGCCCGTGAAAAGAACGGCGGTGAGCAGATGCGCGAAGGCTGCGGCGATTCCCGGCGTTGGCGAAGTGCTGAACCAGAGCCAGGCGTTCCAGGCCAGCAGCGCGACGAACAGAAGTTTGAAGACGGGCATGCGCCGGATCATCTGGAACTGGGCGCGCAGCAGGTCGCGACGACGCAAATGGACGACAACGCGGGGCATATCCGTGCAACTGCTATTGTTGGTCAGGTCTCACCAGGTCCGGATTTAACCATGCAGCGAATCCTCGTGCTGGGCGGGTATGGGTTCTTCGGCGGCCGCATCTGCGCGGCGCTGGCGCGCAATCCACGCATCCAGCTCGATCATCGCCGGGCGCAGCGCCGAGAAGGCCACGGCCTTCGCCTACCAGGTGGGACTGCGCGCCGAGAATTCGCGCGCGCTGGATGCGACCAGCCCGCAGTTCTCGCAGACCCTGCGCAAGCTCGGCGTGAACACGCTGATCCACACCGCCGGTCCGTTCCAGGACCAGAACTACGCCGTGGCGCAGGCCGCGATCCAGGCCGGCGCTAACTACCTTGACCTGGCCGACGGCCGCGAGTTCGTCGGCGGCATCGGCAAACTCGACGCTGCGGCGAAGGCCGCGAACGTCGCGGTGGTGAGCGGCGCGAGCTCGCTGCCGGCGCTGACCACCGCCGTGGTCGACCGCTACCTCGGCGAGTTCTCGCGCCTCGACGCCGTGCGCAGCGGCATCACCTCCGGCGCGCTCGTGCCCGGCGTCGCGACGATCCGCGCGGTGCTCGGCTACTGCGGGCAACCATTCCGCGTGCTCGAGAACGGGCAATGGACGGTGGAGTACGGCTGGCTCGACACGATCGAACACGAGTTTCCGAAACCGGTCGGACCGCGACCGCTCGGACGCTGCGACGTCCCCGACCTCGACCTGCTGCCGCAGCGTTATCCGGGTCTGAAGACCGCGAGTTTCCACGCGGGCTTCGGCAGCCGCCACGCTCACGGCATCGTCGAGTGGGTCGCCAGGCGGGTGCGAGACGGGAAGCTGAAAAGCGCGCTGGCGTTCGCGGGCCCGATGTACCGCGTCGCGCGCTGGATCCAGCCCATCGTCAGCGACCGCGGCGGAATGTTCATCACGATGGAGGGCGTGGATCCCGATGGCGATCCGCTCTCGCTCACCTGGAACCTGGTCGCGCGCGAGAACGACGGGCCGCACATCCCCTGCGCCGCCGCGATCGCGCTGGCCAACAAGCTTGCCGCAGGCCAGGCGCTGCCATCCGGCGCGATACCCCTGCATGGGGCTGCTGACGGTGGAAGAGCTGATGGAGCCGCTGAAGGGCTTGAGCATCCGCGAGCTCGCCGCGCGAACGCGCGCAACCTGACCTAGATCTCCGACCACATCCTCAGCAGGTTGTGATAGTGCCCGGCGAGCGCCACGGTCTCGTCCGTCTCGCCGTATTTGCGCGCGGATCTGCTGGATGTTCTGGTCGAGCTTGAACAGCGTCTCGCGGTAGCGTTCGTCCGGCACCATGCTCTGCGTCCAGAAGAACGAGCTCACGCGCGCGCCGCGCGTCACCGGGTTCACGCGGTGCAGGCTGCCGGAGGTGTACAGGATCAGGTCACCGGCCGGTAGTTTGACCTGGTGCGCGCCGTAGGTGTCGAACACCACGAGCTCGCCGCCGTCGTAGTCGGCGGGATCGGTGAGGAACAACGTCGAGGAAAGATCGGTGCGGATGAAATGCGAGCTGCCGGGCACCGCGCGCACGGCGCCGTCGATGTGCGTGCCGTAGTGCTCGCCGCCCTCGTAGCGGTTGAACAGCGGCGGCACGGTCTTGAGCGGCAGCGCCGCCGAGAAGAACAGCGCATTGCGCGCCAGCGCGGTGAGGATCAGCTCGCCGAGCTGGCGGCCCGACCGGCGAGAGTTCCGGAAGCTGGCGGTTGCGCTTCACCAGCGCGCCCTGCTCGCCCGACGGTTGCCTTGCCGTCGGTCCATTCGGCGCCGTCGAGCAGGCGGCGGCATTCCGCCACCTGCTCGGATGTCAGGACCTTCGGCACATGGATCATCATGTGGCCGGATGCTCGCATAACGGCTGTTAGAAGGTGAAGTTCACCGTCAGAAGGCCGGAGCGGGGAGCACCCGGCGAGTAACGCGCGCCGCTGTTGTTCAGCGTGGAGACGTAGAACTCGTCGGTGAGGTTGTACGCGTTCAACTGCAGTGACACCTTCTCGTTGATCTCGTAGCCGCCATCAGGTCGACCACCCAGTAGTCGGGCGTGCTGCGCATGTTGGTCTGATTCGGCGGCGGCGGCGCGCTGTTCGAGCTCGACCGGGCGGATGACGCTGTCGACGTAGCGGAAGCCGCCGCCGATCGAAAGACCGAAAGGCGTGTGATAAGTCGTCCAGCTCGTGAACGTGAGCTCGGGTGACCACGTGATCTGCAGGCCGTTCTGGTTGGCGAGCCCGCGCTCGACCTCGGTCTCCATCTTCGCGACACCGGCGCTGATCTCCCAGTTGTCGGTGAGTTTGCCGACCAGCCCAACCTCCACGCCTTCGACGCTGCGCTTGCCGAGCTGGAAGATGATGGTGGGATCGTTCGGATCCTGCGTCAGCTCGTTCTTGCTCTCGCTGTCGATAGACGGCGCCGGTCACGGCCAGCGCGCCGCCACGGAATTCCCACTTCGTGCCGAGCTCGAGGTTGCTGCCCTCGGTGGGGTCGAGGTTCGGATTGTTGATGTTGTTAGCGTTGCTGGAGAACGTCAGGTTCGCGCCGCCGGGCGGCTGCTGCGAAATCGCATGCGACAGATAGATGCTGCCGTTCTCGACCGGCTTGAAGACCACGCCGACCTTGTACGAGAACAACGTGTCGTCGACCGACGCTGGCGCCGGAACCAGCGTACCCACGGGCAGCGTCGGGTGGCTTTCGGGAGTCGAGAAGACCGCGCTGTCGAAATCCGTCTCGAAGCTGTCGACGCGGAAGCCCGCCGTCGCTTCCCAATGCTCGTTGAACGTCAGCGTGTCGAACAGGTACACGCCGGCGGTCTGCGTTTCGCCGCGGGCGTAGCGGCCGTTGCGCACCGGCGCGTAGCCCGGCTGCACGTCGTTGCGATTCGGGTTGTAGACATTCGCGGGCGTGATCGGCGTGCCGAGCCCTGCATAGGTGGGGTTGTACTGCTCCTCGTTGATGAACTCGATGCCGCCCGTGAGGTGTGGCTGCAGGGAACCGGACGCGAGATTCGCGGTGAAGTTGGTCTGGTTCGTCAGCAGCGTGTTTTCCTGGTTCTTCGCCTGGCGCGTGCGCGCCACGGTCCAGTTGTCCGGATTCGGGTCGGTCACGGTCAGCGCGTTCACGCCGGTGAGCACGTAGAACTGCTGCAGGCGGCCATAACGCGAGGTGTTGCGGATCGAGACGTTCTCGCTGAAGTCGTGTTCGAAGCGCGCCGTGAACATCGTGCCCTTGATCTCTTCGAAGTCGCTGACGAGGCCGTAATAGTTGTCGCGGTCGACGCGCGTCGGGATGACGCCCGCGTTCGCACCGACCGGTATCGAAGGCCGGGTTGTAGAAGCCTTCGACGCCGATCGTCGGCACGCCGCCGTCGGGCGTGTTGTCCTGCTCGGTGTGCAGCGCGATAGAAATACGCGCGCGTGTCGCCGCCGAGGCCGAACGCCAGCGACGGCGCGAACGCCCAGCTCTTGCGCTCGATGAAATCGCGGCCATCGACTTCGCCTTCCTGGCCGAGCACGTTCAGGCGCAGCGCGGTGCCGGAGTCTTCGAAGGCGTGATTGAGATCGCCGGTGATCCGGGCGTTGCTGGCCGTGCCGTAGCTCGCCGAGCCGGACCAGGAGTCGTTCTGCGATGGGCACCTTGCTCGCGAGATTCACGTAGCCCGAGGCCGCGCCGCGGCCGTAGTCCGGACCCGACGGGCCCTTGGCGATTTCGACCTGCTCGGTGTTGAACACGTCGCGCGAGACGGTGCCGAGGTCGCGGATGCCGTCGACGAAGATGGAGCCCTGCGTGTCGAAGCCGCGCATGAAGATGGAATCGCCGGTCGCGGTGTTGCCGTTCTCGCCGAGCAGGAAGGTGACGCCGGGAGTGTTGCGCAGCGCCTGCGGACAGCGTGGTCGCGCCCTGCTGCCGGAGCACCGCCCTGCTGACGACCGCGATGGTCTGCGGAGTGTCGAGCAGCGGCTGCGTGAATTTCGGCGACTCGACGCGATCGACCTTGGGCGTTTCGACCGGCTCGGTGGCTTCCACCGAGATCTTCGACATCGTTTTCGGCTCGTCCGGCGGCGTTTGCGCCTGGACGGTCGAGGCCAGCGCGAGGCTCACGGCAGCGGCGATGCGGCTGCGGGTAAATGAGATCGACACGAGATAGCTCCCATTGCACAGGTACCCCGAGTGCGCTGGCTATCCCGGGCGGGAGTTGCTGGCTAAGTGCCGGGGCGGACAGCCGAAACGGATCCCCCGTTTCGGCATCGCTCGCATGCTATTGCGAATCATTCTTGATTGCAATCAAGAATGACTGGCATTTGGCCTCTCACTCTTATCTATGTGTCATGCGCCCTGTTTGTTGGGATCGCGCCAGGCGCGTTCGAACGGCAGGCGCCAGGCGTGCGGAGCAACGAGCTGGTGGATCGCGTTCGGCCCCCAGGAGCCGGGCGAATAGGATTTCACCGGTGGCGGCGACTCGAGCAGCGGCACCGACACCTCCCACAACCGCTCGATGCCCTCCGCCGTCGTGAACAACGTGTGATCGCCACGCATCGCGTCGAGGATCAGCCGCTCATACGCCTCGAGCACGTCGCCGATCTGGCCGGTGTCGTGCATCGCGAACTGCAGGCTGTGCTTGTCGAGCTTCATGCCCGGGCCCGGACGTTTGCCGTAGAACGACAGCGACGTTTTCGCGGCATCCGCGAGATCGAACGTGAGGTGATCCGGTCCGTGCGCGCCGATACCGGAGTCCGCGGGGAACATGCTCTTCGGCGGCTCCTTGAACGCGATGGAGATGATGCGCTGACCTTCCGCCAGCTTCTTGCCGGTGCGTAGATAGAACGGCACGCCGGCCCAGCGCCAGTTGTCGATGTTGCACTTCAACGCGATGAACGTCTCGGTATCCGAATCCGGCGAGACGCCCTCTTCCGCGCGGTACCCGATGTACTGCCCGCGCACCACGTCCGCCGGCTGGATCGGCAGCATGCTGCGGAACACCTTCACCTTCTCTTCGCTGATGGCCTGCGGCGCGAGATGGGTCGGCGCCTCCATCGCGACGAAGCCCAGGATCTGGAACAGGTGCGTCACCACCATGTCGCGATACGCACCGGTGGATTCGTAGAAGCCGGTGCGTTTGCCGAGCCCCAGCGTTTCGGGCACGTCGATCTGGATGTGATCGATGAAGTTGCGGTTCCAGATCGGCTCGAACAATCCGTTCGCGAAACGAAACGCGAGAATGTTCTGCGCGGGCTCCTTGCCGAGGAAGTGGTCGATGCGGAATATCTGCTCTTCCTTGAACACCTCGTGCAGCTTCGCGTTGAGCGCCACGGCGCTCACGAGGTCCGTGCCGAACGGCTTCTCCATGATGATGCGCGAGTTCGCGACCAGCCCGGCATCGCCGAGCGTGCGCACCGCGGACAGCGCGGCGGCCGGCGGCACCGAAAGATAGTGCAGCCGGCGCGATTCGCTGCCGATGGCGTGCTCCGCGCGTGTCACCGCCGCGGCGATCGCGGAAGCACCGGCCGAAAGCGGCACGTAGTCGAGCGTGCTGGCGAACGCGCTCCATTCCGCGTCGGTGACCTTGCGCGAGGAGAACTCATCGAGCGCCTGCTTCGCGAACGCCCGAAAGCCCTCCGCGCTGAGCTCGTCGAGCGACACACCGATGATGCGACAGGTCGGAATGAACCCGGCGTGCGCCAGGTGCAGGATGCCGGGAATCAGTTTGCGGCGCGCGAGGTCGCCCGTCGCGCCGAACAACACGACGACCTGCGGAAAACGCGGACCGACACCGACCGGAACTCTTGCCACGACGCCGAGCTTCGCACGATGGCATGACGATTGGCACTCCGGATCCGCAACGCACAAGCGCGGTGCGCGCCGGGCGTCGATGCACTACGGCGCCTCTTGCGGCGCCCAGCCCTCGTGGCCGGCGAGCAGTTGTTTGGCCGACCGTTGCGCGAAGCCCGCGGCGCCGAGCGGCCGCAGTGTCCGGATCAGGGGCCTACCGTGATCTCGGCGCCGCTGTATTCGACGGTGGCGTCCGCCTTGGCATCGAAATCGGCTGGCGGCCGGGCACCGGCCTTGATCCAGCGCACGTTGAAGGTCCGCTTTTCCGGCATGCCCGGATAAGTGCCGGCGCGCGCGCCGATGGTGAGCGTGCCCTTCTCCGAGTCGTAACGCAGGGGAATGCGCGCGAACTCGCCGCGCTCGTAGCCGTAACTGACGCCGTCGTCCTCGTAGTAGTCGAAGCTGCCGTCGGCACCGGTGAACACCAGCAGCGTCAGCGGCGCGCCCGGCTTCTCGGCCGCGTACTGCACCTCGGGGCCCACGGGCACGATGGAGCCGGCCCGCACGAGCAGCGGCATGCGTGCGAGCGGCGCGACGCAGCTCGACGTGTTCGCCACCCGCGTGCTGGTCCCCCGAGTGGAAGTCGTACCAGGCCGCGCCGGCCGGTAGATAGATCACGCGGCTGCGCGCCTGGTACTTGTACACCGGCGCAACGAGGAAGGCCTTGCCGAACAGGTACTGGTCGCGCACCTTGCGTGCGGCGAGGTCGTCCGGGAAGTCCATCGCCAGGCCGCGCATGATCGTGCCGTCGCGGTGGATACGTGTCCGCCGCCACGGTGTAGATGTACGGCAGCAGGCGGTAGCGCAGCTTGTCGTACCACACCAGGCTGTCGAACACCTCCGACCCTGCCGGTGCGAGATTGAAGATCTCGCGCAGCGGATACTCACCGTGCGAGCGGAACAGCGGCGCGAACGCGCCGAACTGGAACCAGCGCAGGTTGAGCTCGCGCCACTCCGCCAGGTCTTCTGGCTTGGGTTTCTGGGTGCTGTAGCGCGCCTCGTTCGCGAAGCCGCCGATGTCGTAGGTCCAGTTCGGCAGGCCCGAATACGAGACGCTGACGCCGGCAGCGATCTGGTTGTAGAGATCGTCCCAGCGCGAGGCGATGTCGCCGCTCCATACTGCCGACGCGTTGCGCTGCATGCCGCCGAACCCGGAACGGGTGAGGATGAACACGCGCTTTCTGGTTGGCCGCGCGCGCGCCTTCGTATACGCCGCCCGAATGCACCAGTGGATAGGAGTTGAAGAAGTTCTCGGCCGGGCCCATCGCGGTCGGGCCGATGCGCGCCTTGATGGAGTCGATGTCGAGGTTGGAGTGCAGGTCGGGCTCGGTCGCGTCCATCCACCAGGCGTCGATGCCGAGCACGTTGAGGCCTCGTTGATCTGGCGCCAGTACATGTCGCGCGCGGCTTTCGAGTACGGATCGTAGAAGGAGTTCGTGTAGCCCGGACCCACCCAGTCCTTCGCGCCCGCCTCGATGTTGCCGCGGTACATGAACCCGGCCGTGTCGAGCTCCTTGTAGTTGGCGGTCGCCGGATAGAACTTCGGCCACACCGAGATCATCAACTGCGCGTTCTGCTTGTGGACTTCGTCGACCATGCCCTTCGGATCGGGGAAGCGCGTCTTGTCGAATTCGTGCGAGCCCCACTGGTCTTCCTTCCAGTAGAACCAGTCGAGCACGATGTTGTCGAGCGGGATCTTGCGCTTGCGATACTCGGCGACGACGTCGACCAGCTCTTTCTGCGTCGTGTAACGCTGGCGGCTCTGCCAGAAGCCATAGGCCCAGCGCGGCATCAGCACGGCCTTGCCGGTGAGCTCGCGATAGCCGCGCGATCACCTCGTCGGAGTCCGCGCCCGCCGACGAACCAGTAGTCCATGGCGCTTGCCCGACGTCCGACGTGAACGTCAGCGAATGGCGCTCCGCGTCCGGCAGCGGATCGTTGTGCAGCAGCGCGATGTAGCCGCCGTTCGGGGATCCACTCGATCTTGCACCTTGAGCGGCGTGCCCGCGACCATCGGCACTTCGAAATTTTGATACCAGGCGGCCCAGTTCTGGCGCCAGCGGTCGAGCATGAGCTTGCCGTTGACCCACACCTTGAAATAGCTGCTGCCGTAGAGCTGGAACTTGTGCACGCCGGACTTCTCGCTCACCAGCGCGCCTTCCCAGGTCACCGACTGGTTGGGCAGGATGTTGGGCGGCGCTCCAGCGACCGGTTCCTGGCCCGTGAGCATTTCCTTCGGCCAGTTGAACCGGTCGCGGATGTACTGGTAGTTGATGTCCTTCTCGACGCGCTCGAGTTTCTTCTCGCCGGCGATGGAGTAGGTGCCGTGAAGCCGCCCTCCTTGCCTGCCACGTCGAGCACCTTGAGGTCGCGCGACACGAGACCGTACGGTTTCGGGTCGCCGATGCGCGTGATGCCGTTGTTGTCCCACAGCACGCCGTAGTTGCGCGTCGAGACCACGAACGGCACCGCGATGTCCATGTTGTGCTGCGCGAGCTCGACGTCCTCGCCGTTCAGGTCGAGCTGCGCGTTCTGGTGTTGGCCCGAGCCGATACAACCCCTCGTCGGTGCCGGCGTTGAAGCGCTGCGAGACACCTTGCGCCGGCGCGGCGCCCGGCACTTCGGCCAGCAACGCCTTGCCGCTCTGGTCCGTGAAACTCACGGCACCGTTGGTGAGCGAAACGCGCGCGACGATCTTCCCGGTGTCGAGCTCCACCTGGTCGCCGCTCTTCCGTGCCTCGAACTTCGGCGGCTCGATCTTCGAGTCCACCACCATGAGACTTTGCGGCAGATCGAAGTCGCCCGAGACCTGCGACGTGACTCGAACGATGCGATCCGTGCGCATCTCGAGCCGCACGCGCTTGCCACTCGCGGCCGTGACCGACACGCTCGCGCCATCCTGCGCCCACGTACCCTCAGGCTCCCGTGCGCAGGCAGCCAGCAACGCGGCGCAGGCCACGATCTTCAGAAGTCTCATCGATGATCCCCTCATAGAATTGCCGGAAGGCAAGATACGACGTCGTGGGGGCGCCACCGTATCCCGCCTTCCGGCAAAGGTAGCCGAAGCGCCGGTTCGAATGTTTGCGCTCCAGCCGGACCGAACCTTTTCTTAATGAAAGCACAATGCTCTAATGAAAACTCAAGATCAAGGGGGTTCCGGCCGGATGCATTATGTAATCGTCGGCGGCGGGTCGGCCGGCTGGATGACCGCGGCCGCCTTGGCGCATGCGGTCAAGGACTCCCAGCGAATCACGCTGATCGAATCGGACGAAATCGGCACCGTCGGGGTCGGCGAGGCGACCATCCCGCCCCTGCAGTTCTTCAACAAGATCCTCGGCATCAACGAGCGTGACTTCATTCAGGCCACGCAGGCCAGCTTCAAGCTGGGCATCGACTTCCACAACTGGGGTTCGGCGGGGCATCGCTACTTCCATCAATTCGGCGAGTTCGGCGTCAACCTGAAAGGCGTGTCGTTTCACCAGTTGTGGCTGCGTCTGGCGGCGCATGGTCACGCCCATCCGCTCAGCGACTATTCGCCCGCCGCCGTCGCGGCCGCGCAGATGCGATTCCTGCCGCCGATGCCCAATCTGCCGCCGGACACGCCGCAGCTGGCCTACGCCTATCACTTCGACGCGGGCCTCTATGCGCGCTTCCTGCGGCGCTACGCGGAAAATCGCGGGGTCGTGCGCGTCGAGGGACGCATCGTCGGACGTCGACCGCAATGGCGAGAGCGGCTTCATCGAATCGGTTCGGCTGGAAAACGGCCCGACGATCGCCGGCGATTTCTGTCTCGACTGCTCGGGATTCCAGGGGCTGCTCATCGAGAAGACGCTGCGCACGGGTTTCGAGGACTGGTCGCACTGGCTGCCCTGCGATCGCGCGCTCGCCGTTCCCTGCGAGAAGAACGCCGAGAATTTCTTCCCGTACACGCGCTCGACCGCGCATCGGGCCGGATGGCAATGGCGCATTCCGCTGCAGCACCGCACGGGCAACGGCCACGTCTACTGCTCAAACTACATCGGCGATGACGAAGCGTCCGCGACGTTGATGCGGAACCTCGACGGCAAGGCGCTCGCCGAGCCGCGACTGCTGCGCTTCAAGACCGGGCGGCGCAAGAAATTCTGGAATGGAAACTGCGTGGCATTGGGCCTCGCGGGCGGGTTCATGGAACCGCTGGAATCCACGAGCCTGCACCTGGTACAGGCGGCGGCGTTTCGCTTCCTGTCGTTGTTGCCGACGTCGACCGCGACCGGATCCGACGGCGGAAGCCGAATTCAACCGGCTGAGCATTGCGGAGTACGAGCAGATCCGCGACTTCATCATCCTGCATTACGTCGCGAATGAGCGTACCGAAGAGTTCTGGCGCGACTGTCGCTCGGTGCCGATGCCGGACACCCTCGCGCATCGCATCGAGATCTTCCGGGCGCGCGGCAAGGTGGCTCGCCATGACGGGCAGCTGTTCTCGGATCCGAGCTGGGTGGCCGTGATGCTGGGCCAGGGAGTCAACTCCCGGGCGGTGGGACCCGCTGGCCGACATCATGCCGATCGCCGAGCTGCAGGCGAAAACCACGGAGTTCCGCGAGGGGCTGCATCGCGCCGTAGCGCGCATGCCGACCCACGCGCAGTTCATCGAGAAGAACTGCAAGGCTTCCTGAGGAAACGGGGAAATGGGGCCCGGCCCCATTGTCCCCGCCATTCCTAGAACGACGCCCGCATGTAGATAGCTGACGCGCCGATCGGAGTCGACCCAGTTGTGATAGGTCAGACCCGCGCCATCGCCAGGTTGGCCCGTCACATCGTTGTCGACCAGCACCTTGAACTTCGAACGGATCAGGTTGACCGCCTCCAGTCCGACCGACATGTTCTCCGTGAACTTCCACTGCAGCGAGGCATCGAGCTGCCCGTAGTCATCGGCGAACGCCGGGATGTTCAGGTTGGCCGCCGCCGTCGTCAGCAGGTACCGCTCGCGCCAGTTGTAGGCCAGCCGCGCCTCGACCTTGGGCACCGAGTAGTAGAGCTCGGCGTTGTACGAGGTCCGGCTCAATCCCTCGAGCGGGTAGTCCTGGAGCACGCGAGTTGGTCTGCTGGTTGGGATCGTACGGATTGAGCGCCGCGTTGCGCGTGCCGCCGCTTTCCACGTACGTGTATGCGGCGCGCGCGCCGAAGTGTCGGCCCCAGCCGGGCAGGAAGTCGAAGAAGCCGTTCCACGCCAGCTCACCGCCGCGCACGTAACCGCTGCCCTGGTTCTCGGGTCGCAGCACCGTGACGTTCTTGGTCTCGCCGTTGTTGGTGTAAGGCACGATGTTACCCAGCGTGGTCTCGATGAACCCCGACACTTCCTTGTCGAACAACGCCAGGGTCAGCGAGTTGGTCGAGTTGATGTACCACTCGGCGCTGATGTCGTAGTTCGTGGCTTCCATCGGCTCGAGATCCGCATTGCCCGCGAAACCGTTGTATCCGGACACGCAATCGCCCACCGTGACGTTCGGTGGCAGCGGCACGCACTGGCCGCCCTGGAGCTGGCCCACCTGGACGCCCACCGTGATCGAGGGCAGAAGTTGCGCGAACTCCGGTCGCGCGATGCCCTTCGCCACCGCGAACCTCAGACATGAAGTTGTCCGTCGCCTTGTAGCGCAGGTTGAAGCTCGGCAACACGTGGTTGTAGTCGTTAGTGCCCGAGGTCTCGGACGATGCACCGTTGGCGAATGCGATATCGCTCGCGGGCGTGCCGGGGCCGAAGTTGCCCTGCGAGAACACGAGCTGACCCGAACCCGACGCTTCGGTCTTGACGAAGCGAACGCCGATGTTGCCGTCCCACTTTTCGTGTCCGAAGGACAGCTGCGCATAAGCCGCGGTGGTCTGCTGATCCTGCGGATTGACGCCCAGACCGTCGTTCGCGGGGAACTTGGTCGAGTAGTCGCCATCCCACGGCGTCCAGCCGCAGCAGCCGTTGTTGACTCCCGGCGCGGTGGAAACCGCAACCACGGTGTCGGCCCACCTCTGGTAGTTGCGGAAGAAGTTCGTATTCGGGAACAGGAACGCCGCTCGGCCCGGGGCCACCGTGGAACCAGTTGCCATAGTTCTGCTGGACGAACGGCACATCCTGCTGGCTGAATACCGCGGGTCCCCCGGCCCAGTTCTGGCTGATCGAACCCCAGCGATATCCGGTTTCACGCGTGGTCGAGTTGTAGTCCTCGTAGCGGACGCCGAAGCGCACCTTGTCCAGCCAGTCGCCGTTGTCGAAGGTGTATTCCGCGTCGGCGCGATACGCCCACGCGTCGGCATCGTTGTTCTCGTGATGATCCATCGCGAACCCGTGATAGACCATGTCCGGATTCGTGAGGATGTTGTTCTCCGGGACGGTGATGTCCGGCACGTCGGAGCCGTTGAGCTGCAGGGAGTACGGCCCCGCATTCTGGAAGTTCGGCCCCGCATTGGACCCATGGTCAGGTCGATGATCTTTGTGGTCGGCCTTGGAATGCTGGATGTCACCTTCGAAACGCAGCTGCTCGGTGGCATTCGAAATTGAGGTGAAGCGAGACGTCGTTGTTGCGCGTCTCGCGCTTGTTGTAGCGAGCCGAACCCGCGTAGCCGCCGTCGTTGAAGTTGCCGCCGACCAGATAGTCGCCGTCGAACACGAGGTTGGTGCCGCTGAGGCCGCCACCCGGCAGGTTCCAGATCGCATTCTCGTCCTGCTCGAAGGTGGCGTCGGAATAGAAGTACTGGAGCTGCGCGTCGACCTTGTCGTTCGGTGACTTCCATTGCAGCGCCGCCGAAGCGCCCGTGCGATTGCGCACGATGGTCAAGTTCGCGCCAGCCGATGCCTCCAGTGCCATAGGTGACCTGGCCGGGCCGGAGGGAGACGTTGTTGCCGTCACCATCGAGCTCATTACCGAGTCGACGTAATACTTTTCGATGTGGATCGTGTCGGTGGGGCTCGTGAGATCCGAGTAGCTCGCCGAGGCGAGCGCGCCGAAAGTCACCGGCGCCGGTCTCCGCAGCGGTCGCTGTACAAGCGCCGAGCCCGACGGCTCCCATTCCTTCGCGAGGTCGCCGCGCGCGCCCTCGACGGAGAAGCTGAACTTGCGTCCCTCGGAATCGAACGGCAGGCGGGTGCGCAGGTTCACGCTGCCCGACAGGCCGCCTTCGATCTGCATGGCGGAAGGGTTCTTGTAGACGTCCACACCGGCGAGCAGCTCGGGCGGAATGTCCTCGAATCCGAGCGTGCGGCTGTTCTTCGCCGAGAACGCGGAGTGGCCATTGAGCTCGCTGCGCACCCAGCTCAGGCCGCGGATGGTGACGCCCGCGCCTTCGACGGCGATGCGGTCCGCGTCGCGCGGGGCCGGCACGCGGCCGATGGCCAGGCCGGGAATTCGCTGCAGCACTTCGGTGACGCTGCGATCGGGCAACGCGCCGATGTCGTCGGCCGTTACCGCGTCTACGAGTTCGGGAGCTTCCTGCTTGCGCGCCTGGGATGTTTCGAGCTGGCGACGTATGCCGGTAACGACGATTTCATCGACATTTTCGGATGTCTGCTGCTCCTGCGCTGCCACGGGCAGGGCGATGGCGAGTGTGCTCAGTGCAAGAGCCGACGCGCACGCCGGCTTCTCGAAAAACTTCGATCTCGACTTCATGTGTGACCCCTCACTTGGTATGTGCCATCGACGGCGTCCGCGATTCGCCACCGGTGTCATTTCTCGAATGAAAGTACAATGCGCTAATGAAAAACCAAGATCAAGTGGTTTCCGGGCAAATTCCGGCAGGCGGTGCGCATATCGCGCCGGGCGGTTCCGTGCAAAACTCCGCGCCGGTCACGACAAAAACCAACGACAACATGGCCAGCAAATCGAGTCCCCCGCGCGCCACAACGGCCGAAAACACTCCGAAGACAACCCGTTATCGCGCGCCAGCACTGGAGAAGGGCCTGGACGTCATCGAGCTGCTGGCGGCGGAAAAATCGCCCCTGAACCTCTCGGCGGTCTCGCAGCGGCTGGGCCGTTCCTCGGGCGAACTGTTCCGCATGCTGCAGGTGCTGGAGTTCAAGGGGTTCATAACCGTTGCCGAAAACGGGACGGGATATGTGCTGACGAACAAACTGTTCGCGCTCGCCATGGCGCAGGCGCCGGTGCGCTCGCTCGTGGAGACGGCCTTGCCCATCATGCGCAAACTCACGCACGACATTGGCCAGTCCTGCCACATCGCCGTGGCCTCCGAAGACCAGATCGTCGTGATCACGCGCATCGAACGGCCGGGCGATCTTGGATTCTCGGTGCGCGTCGGCTACCGGCGCGAGATCGCGCGCGCCACGTCGGGCCTGGTGCTGTTCGCCTATCAGAGCGAGGAGACCCGCCGCCAATGGCTCAAACGCTGCCGTCTCAAGGGCGAAGCCGCGGAATCATTCGTGGCGCGCGCCAATGTCGTGCGCGAGCGCGGTCATCACGAAGCGGCTTCCGACTTCGTGCGCGGCATCGTCGACCTCTCGGCGCCGATCCTGCAAGGCGATACGGCGATCGCGGCCCTCACGGTTCCTTTCGTGCACAGCACTCCGCTCGTGAAGGAAATGACCGAGGCGGTGGGATACGTGACCGCGGCGGCGCGACAGATATCGATCGACATCGCGCACGGAGATCTGCCATGACGAATGAGCCGCAGGAGAAGGCGTTCATCACGCCCGGGTTCTTCGTCGCCACCGCCCTGATCATCGGGCTGTTCTTCTTCTGGGGCATGTCGAACAGCCTGAACGACGTGCTCATTCCGCAATTCCGCAAGACCTTCCTGCTCGGGGACTTCGCCTCGAGCCTGGTGCAGTTCGCCACGTTCATCGGTTACTTCGCGTTTGCGATCCCGGCGTCGCTGTTCATGCGCCGCTTCGGTTACCGCGCGGCGGTGGTGATGGGCCTCGTGCTGTTCGGCACCGGCGCCCTCCTCTTCTATCCCGCTGCGCAGCTCGGCGAGTACCACTGGTTCCTCGGGGCGTTGTTCGTGGTCGCGAGCGGCCTGTCGTTCCTCGAGACCTCCGCGAATCCGCTCATCGCCATCATGGGTCCGGCCCACAACGCGGATCAGCGGCTGAACTTCGCGCAGGCCTTCAATCCGCTGGGCACGATCGGCGGCGTATTCCTCGGCAAGACGCTGATCCTCTCGGACCATCACTACACTCCGGAACAGATCCAGGCGATGGACCCGGCGGTGCGCGCGGCCTGGCAGGCTTCGGAGCTGGCGGCCGTCAAACTACCGTATCTCGGCATCGCGGCCGTGGTGCTGCTGTGGGCGGTGCTGGTCGCCATCGCGAAATTTCCACCGATGGCGCAGCGCGCGGCGGACGAAGGCCCGGGTGCGAGCGGCGGCTTCGCGGGGCTCAGCCAGTTCCCGCGCTACTGGCTCGGGGTGTTCGCGCAGTTCGCATACGTCGGCGCGCAGGTGGGTGTCTGGAGCTTCCTGATCCGTTACGCGCAGGTCAACCTTCCGGGCACGTCGGAGAAATCCGCGGCGGACTACCTCTTCTATTCGTTGATCCTCTTCTTCGCCGGGCGTTTCATCGGCACGCTGCTGATGTCGAAATTCCGGCCCGCGGCGCTGTTGATCACCTTCGCCGTCGCGGACCTGGTGTTGTGTGTCATCGGCGCCTTGAATGGCAGCGAAGTCGGCTTGTACGCCCTCATGGCGACCAGCTTCTTCATGTCCATCCAGTTCCCGACCATCTTCACGATGAGCCTGCGCGGACTCGGGCCCTACACGAAATCCGGCAGCTCGTTCCTGGTCATGGCCATCGTCGGGGGCGCGCTGATCCCGATGGTCATGGGACTCGTCTCGGACGCGAGCTCGATCAACATCGCGATGCTGGTGCCGGCGGCGTGTTTCGCGGTCGTGGCCTGGTTCGGCAAACAATCGCGCGGTGCGGCGGCCGCATGAGTCCGGCGCTGGCGCGCCAGTCCCTCGAGCGGCGCGCCATCGGCCGCACGGATCTCGAAGTGAGCGTGCTCGGCTTCGGCGGAGCCGGGATCGGCAACCTGTACCGTGTGCTCGACGAAGAAGACGCCACCGCGGCGGTACGCGAGTCCTATGCCAGCGGCGTGCGCTACTTCGACACCGCGCCGTTCTATGGCTTCGGCCTGTCCGAGTCCCGCATCGGCGCTACGCTGCGCGGCGCGAGTCCGATGCCGGTGTTGTCGACGAAGGTGGGGCGAAAACTTCTGCCCACGGGACCGCAGGATCCGAACGTCGGCCGCCAGGGATACTTCTCGCCGCGCCCGTTCGAGCCCGTGTTCGATTACACCTACGACGCGATCATGCGCTCGCACGCGGAGAGCCTCGGAAGGCTCGCCGTGCCGCGCGTGGACATCCTGCTCATCCACGACATCGGCGCGCTCACGCACGGCGACCAGAACTCCACGTACCTCCGCCAGCTCGTCGATGGCGGCTTTCGCGCGCTGCGCGAGCTCAAGGCGGCCGGCGCCGTCCGGGCCATCGGAATCGGCGTGAACGAAGTCTCCGCCTGTCTCGACATGGTCGGCGGACTGTTCGAAGGCATCGACTGCATCCTGCTCGCGGGCCGCTACACGCTGCTCGAGCAGCCGGCGCTCGAGAAGCTGTTGCCCCTGTGCGTGCAAAGGGGCGTGTCGATCCTGTGCGGCGGACCGTTCAATTCGGGAATCCTCGCCACCGGCTCGCGCGCCGGCGCGCAGGCGCACTACAACTACCGCGAACCGCCGGCCGACGTGCTCGAGCGCGTTCGGCAACTGGAAGCGCTTTGCGATGACTTCAATGTGCCGCTGCAAGCCGCTGCGCTGCAGTTCCCGCTGGGGCATCCCGCGGTCGCGAGCGTGGTCGCGGGCTGTGCGAGCGGCGCGGAGGCGCGCAATTGCGCGGCGATGTTCACGCATCCGGTTCCGCCGGATTTCTGGCGCGCGCTGCGCAAGCGCGGGCTGGTCGACGCGAACGCGCCGCTGCCGGGGCTGCTGCCGGCATGATCGACGCACACCAGCATTTCTGGCGCCTCGACCGCGGCGACTACGGCTGGCTGTCGCCGGCGTTCGCGCCTATCTACCGGGATTTCCTGCCCGCCGATCTCGCGCCGCAGATCAAGCGCGCCGGCATCCATTCCACCGTGCTCGTGCAGGCGGCGCCCACCGTCGAGGAAACGCGTTTTCTGCTCGACCTGGCCCACTCCAACTCATTCATTGCCGGCGTCGTGGGCTGGGTCGATTTCGAGGCTGCGAATGTCGCGGGCACCATCGACGCACTCGCGGCCGACGAAAAGCTGCTGGGCCTCCGGCCCATGATCCAGGACATCGCCGATACCGAGTGGATGCTCGAGGAACGCCTGGCCCCCGCTTTCGAGGCGATGATCGATCACGGCCTGGTGTTCGATGCGCTGGTGTTGCCGCGGCACTTGCCGGCGCTGCGCGATCTCGTCATTCGGTACCCGGAGCTCGAAATGGTCCTCGACCATGCCGCGAAGCCGCCGCTCAAGTCGGGCGATCTCGACGAATGGAAGCGCGAAATCGCGGCGCTGGCACGGGAATCGGCGATCGTCTGCAAACTCTCGGGGCTCGTCACCGAGGCCGGCAGCGCCGATCCCGCGGTGTTGCGCGAGGCGGCAGATCACCTGCTCGCGAGTTTCGGTCCCGGGCGGCTCATGTGGGGCAGCGACTGGCCGGTGTGCGAGCTCGTGTGTTCATATGACGACTGGCGAACGACGAGTGACCAGTTGCTCGCGCCGCTGTCCCCGGCGCAGCGCGAGCTCATCAATACGGAAGTAGCGCGCAGGACTTATGGAATCTGAACGACTCTCTGGAAAGACGGCGATCGTCACGGCCGCGGGCTCCGGCATCGGCCGCGCGAGCGCCGAAGCGTTCGCGCGTGCGGGCGCGCGGGTGCTGGCCGCGGACATCGATGGGAAGGCCCTGGCGACGCTCGCGGGCTGCGAAGGCCACGTGCTCGACGTGCGCGATCCAGCCGCGATTACCGCGTTCGCGAAAACCGCCGGCCGCGTCGACGTGTTGTTCAATTGCGCGGGTTCGGTGCCCAAGGGCACGGTGCTCGACGTGGATCCCGTCGCGTGGAATGCGGCGTTCGAGCTCAACGTCACCTCGATGTACCACATGATCCGCGCGTTCCTGCCGGCGATGGTCGCCGCGCGCGCCGGTTCCATCATCAACATGTCGTCCGTCGCGAGCTCCATCACGGGCGTCGCGGACCGTTGCGCCTATGGCGCCACCAAGGCCGCCGTCATCGGCCTGACAAAGTCGGTGGCCGCGGATTTCGTCGCGCAGGGCATCCGCTGCAACGCGATCTGCCCGGGCACGGTGGATACCCCCTCGCTGCAGGCGCGACTGCATTCGTACGGCGATTACGCGAAGACGCGCGCCGAATTCGAGGCGCGCCAGCCCATCGGCCGGCTCGGCAAGCCCGAGGAAATCGCGGCGCTGGCGCTGCACCTGGCAAGCGATGAGTCCGGGTTCACGACCGGGCAGATCCACATCATCGATGGCGGGTGGATGATCTGACCGGTGCCGGGTCGGGAAACCGGGATAACTCAGCGCGGCGAAGTCAGTACACCATATGATTCACGCTGCACGGGGGGACGAGAGATAAGGAAACGCATGAAAACGTTGTTCGTTGTGCTCGCACTTCTCGGGCCGTCCCTCACCACCGCCGCCGACTCTCCCGCACGCCGGGACACGCTGAAGATCGCCGCCCGCGTCGCGGACTGGCAACTCGCGCGCATGGACGCCGCGCACATCACCCACATGAAAGAGGAGTCGCGCGACCCGAAGAGCTGGGAGCAAGGCGCGTTCTGGGTCGGAATGACCCGCCTGGCCGACGTGAGCGGCGACAAGAAATATCGCGAGGCCATTCTCGCGATGGGTCGCGCCAACCAGTGGCAGCCCGGGCCACGGACCTACCACGCCGACGACCACGTGATCGCCCAGAGTTATCTCTGGGCCGCGAAGCACGGCGCAGGGACCGAAGCCATCACCCCGCTCAAGGCCACGTTCGATTCGATCCTCGCGCGTCCGGCCATCGTGCACCTGAGTTTCTACATTCCGCCCTCGGGATATGGCGACACCGTCTGCCTCGCGCGCTGGTGCTGGTGCGACGCGCTGTTCATGGCGCCACCCGCGTGGCTCGAGCTCGCGAGACAAACCGGCGACCGCCGCTACGCGGACTTCGCGATCTCGGAGTTCTGGTCAACCACCGCCTTCCTGTTCGATCCGGCGGAGAGCCTGTACTTCCGCGACAGCCGCTTCTTCGAGCGGCGCGACGACCAAGGGCCGCAAACTCTTCTGGAGTCGCGGCAATGGCTGGGTGTTCGCGGGCCTCGCCAACATGCTGGAAGCGATGCCCGTCGACCACCCCGACCGCGTCGGCATCGAGAAACTGTTCCGCGAGATGGCGGAGAAGCTCAAGTCCATCCAGAAGCCCGATGGATACTGGGCGCCATCCTTGTTAGGTCCGGAGAATTCTCCGGCCGAATCGAGCGGCACGGGTTTCCATGTTTACGGACTCGCCTGGGGCGTGAAGCACAAGCTGCTCGATGCGGTGGAATATCGCCCCGCCGTGGACAAGGGCTGGGCCGCGCTGAAGCGCGCGGTCGCAAAGGATGGAAAACTCGGCTGGGTGCAGCAGGTGAGCGACCGGCCCGAGAATGTGAAGGCCGAGGACACCCAGTTCTACGGCGTCGGCGCGTTCCTGCTGGCGGCCAGCGCAGTCGCTTCCCTGGAGTGAACCCATGTCGAGAGTACGCGTCGCCTGTTTCGGACTGACACTCGACGGCTTTTCCGCGGGTGCGGACCAGAGCCTGCAGAACCCGCTCGGCGTTCACGGCACCGAGATGATGGACTGGTTCTTCCCCACCGACTTCTTCAAGAAGACACACGGCGTGGGCGCAGGTGAAACCGGCGTCGACAACGACATGGCGGAGCGCAGCTTCGAAAACGTTGGCGCGTGGATTCTCGGGCGCAACATGTTCGGGCCGGTGCGCGGGCCGTGGCCTGACGAGTCGTGGAAGGGATGGTGGGGCGATGAGCCGCCCTATCACGTGCAGACGTTCGTGTTGACTCATCACCCGCGAAAACCGCTCGAGATGAAGGGTGGCACGACGTTCCATTTCGTCACCGGCGGCATCCACGAGGCGCTGGAGCGGGCGCGCGCGGCCGCGGATGGGAAGGACGTGCGCATCGGCGGCGGTGCCTCGACCGTTCGGCAGTACCTGAAGGAGCGGCTGATCGACGAGCTGCACATCGCTGTCCGGCCGGTGCTGCTGGGACGCGGTGAGTCGCTATGGAGCGGTCTCGATGCGCGGAGTCTGGGTTATCAAACCGCGGAGATCATCGCCGGAGAACGCGCCACGCATGTGATCGTGAAGCGCAGGTGAGATGCGGCCTCGCCTCCTTGCGAGGCGGTCAGATTCCCGTGATGAGCAGGTCCAGCGCGGCCACGATTTCGACGCGCTTGCCGGACAGCTCCGCCACCTTTGGACCGAGTTGCTTGACAGAAACGCCGGCCAATTGTGGCGTCATCATTGCGAACTGCTTGCCTTCGATGGCGAAGGTCGGCATCAGGTGTCGCAACAGCTTGCCCTTCATCGCCGCCGCCGAACACAGGGGCACGACGACTCTCGTGCCGAGCTCGTTGAGCAGGTCATTCTGAACGTCGAGCAGAAATGGAAAGGTCGCCCGAGTCGCGGCATTGGGATTGCGGTGGACGCTGAACTGCGCCATCAGAAACTCCGCATGTCGTCGCCGAAGGAACCGTGCTTCTCGACATGCTCGTTATACGCGCCAATGGCCTCCTTGTTCTCGGCCAGCCATCTCTCACGTTTCTTCTGCTTGAGCGCCGCCGCCAGCGCCCTCTCCAGCGTGGAAGAAAGATTGATGTTGTGTTCGCGCGCCCGCGCCAACAGGTCGCCGTTGACACTCAGGTTGGCTGCCTTCTTGGGCGCCCGGGGATCGAAGTCATCCATGCGCATATGTTATGCGCACCCATATGCGCATCTCAAGCCCGGAAATGGGCCAATCGGCGCATAAATGCGATCCCGCTTAACATCGCAGCCAGTCCAGCGGTCCGGGAGGGGATATGAGCGACCGTCGAGCATTTCTGCGCGGAGCCTCCGTGCTGCTGGGGAGTGCCGCACTGGGGCCAGTGATGCAGGCCTTCGCCGCGGCACCCCGCAAGGCCACCTTCTTCTCCGAAGCCGAACTGCGCACGCTCGCGGCGCTGGTCGATGTGATCCTTCCGGCCACCGACTCGCCGGCCGCCTCGGCCGCGGCCACTCACTACTTCATCGATCTCGCCATTCCGGCCTGCGCGGCACCCGCGGCGCAGAAGGTCTTCCGTAAAGGCCTGGGCACGTTCGCCTCGAAGCGCTTCGAGAATCAGCCGGCGGACAAACAGATCGCGCTGCTCGAGGAGCGCGCGGCGAAAGATCAGGCCCTGCCCTACGAACAGTCCTTCTTCAAGATCCTCAAGGACTACACGTTGACGGGTTACTTCCTCTCGGAGGTCGGCGCAACCAAGGCGCTGGCGTACGAGGCGGTGCCTGGCGGCTACTGGGGCGACCTGCCGTTGCAACCCAACCAGAAAGCCTGGGCGATCTGATGGCCGCCGCGAACACATTCGACGCCATCGTCGTCGGCTCGGGCATCTCCGGCGGCTGGGCCGCGAAGGAACTGTGCGAGAAGGGCCTCAAGACGCTGGTGCTCGAGCGCGGACACGACATCCGCCACGTCCAGGACTACCCCACCGCGCTCAAGGATCCGTGGGCGCTGCCGCACAACAATCGCGCGACGAACGCCGATCGCGCGGCGCAGCCCATCCAGTCGACGCTCTATCTATACGACCAGTCGACGAAGCACCACTTCGTCGATGATCGGAAGAATCCCTACGTGCAGGCGCAGCCGTTCAACTGGTATCGCGGCTACCAGGTTGGCGGGCGTTCGCTCATGTGGGCACGGCACGTGTTTCGTTACAGCGATCTCGACTTCGAGGCCAACCTCAAGGAAGGCGTCGGCATCGACTGGCCGATCCGCTACGCGGACATCGCGCCCTGGTATGACCGCGTCGAAAAATTCATCGGCGCGAGCGGCGAGAACTCCGGCCTGCCCCAATTGCCCGCGCAGAATCTGCAGCCGCCATTCGAGATGAACGCGCTCGAGAAACACATCAAGGCGCAGCTGCCGGCGAAGTTCAACGGCGAACGCAAGCTCATCTGCAGCGCCACGGCCGTGCTCTCGCGCGAGCACAACGGACGCGGCCCCTGCCGGGGCCGCAACCAGTGCGCGCGCGGATGCCCGTACAGCGCGTATTTCTCGTCGAATGGCGTGACCCTGCCGGCTGCCGCGGCCACCGGCAATCTCACGCTCGAGCCCGAAGCCATCGTGCACTCGCTCATCTACGACGAGGCCCGCGACAAGGTGACGGGCGTGCGCGTAGTGAACGCCGAGACCTACAAGACCACCGAGTACTTCGCGCGCGTCGTTTTCCTTTGCGCGTCGACGCTCAACTCGACCGCGATCCTGTTGAACTCGCGTTCGCTGCGTTTCCCCGATGGTCTCGGCAACGACTCCGGCGAGCTCGGCCACAACCTCATGGATCACCACAACGGCGGCGGCGCGACGGCCAGCTACTCGAAGCTGCTCGACCGCTATTACCGCGGCCGGCGCTCGACCAGCATGTACATTCCGCGCTTCCGCAACGTGAACCGGCGCGAAGAGAAGTTCACGCGCGGCTACGGCTACGAGGTGTACACGAACCGCGGCAACTGGACTCGCGGAGTCGACTCCGCCGAGTTCGGCGCGGACTTCAAGAACTCGATCACCCGGCCTGGCGAGTGGAGCCTCTACATGGAGGGGTATGGCGAGACGCTGCCCAACCATGAGAACCGCATGTGGATCAGCCCGGAGAATTCCGACCGCTCGGGCATACCCGCGATCAACGTGTCGATGAAGTATCGCGACAACGAGATCGCGATGGCGCAGCAGATGATGGACGACGCGGTCGAGATGATGACGGCCGCGGGTCTCGAGAACGTGAAGGGATTCAACCATCCCGTGACGCCCGGCAGCGTGATCCACGAGATGGGCACCGCGCGAATGGGCCGCGATCCGAAGACGTCAGTGTTGAATGGATGGAATCAGATGCATGCGGTGAAGAACGTGTTCGTCACGGATGGGAGCTGCATGGTGTCGTCGCCGACGCAGAATCCGTCGTTGACGTACATGGCATTGACCGCGCGGGCGGCAAACCATGCGGTGGAGAAGCTGAAGAGCGGCGAGATCTGATCCGGCCCGTTCAGGTCTCGTTTTTCTTCGCCCCGCGCACGTTGAGCGCGAACAACCCGACCTGCAGCGCGATCAGCGCCCACGCGCGGGTATGCCACGCCCAAACAATCCACAACACGTTGCTCACGATGAACCACCAGAACCCGGCTTCGCGCCGCTCCTTGCGAGCCGACGCGACCAGCCAGGCGGCGATGAGCGTCACCGCCATGGCTGGCCACTGCACGGCGTCGAGCAACGCGTCGCTCATCGGCCGTTGTAGGCCTTCTCGAGCGCGGCAAAGTCGAGCTTCTTCATTTCGAGCAACGCGAGCATCACTCGCTCGGATTTCTCATTGGGTTCGCCGAACCAGTCGACCATCTTTCTAGGCACCACCTGCCACGAGAGTCCGTATTTGTCCTTGAGCCAGCCGCACACCTGCGCCTTGGGATCGCCGCCGGCGCCCAGCTTGTTCCAGAAGTAGTCGAGCTCCTTCTGGTCCTCGACGTAGATCTGCAGCGAGACGGCCTCGTTGAACTTGAAGTGGGGGCCGCCGTTGAGAGCCGTGAACTGCAGCCCCTCGAGCTCGAACTGCACGGTCATCGCGGTGCCTTCCTTCTGGCCGTGGGTCTCGAACCCTGCCTTGCCATAGCGGGCGATCGTGCCGATCTTCGATTTCGGGAAAATGCCGGTGTAGTAGCGCGCCGCCTCTTCCGCCTCGGTGTTGAACCACAGGCAGGGCGAGATCTTCGAGCTGATTTGCATGATGTTTGCTCCGTTCAAGGGGTGTCCGGATACTGGTCGAACGCCCGGACCGGATTTCGACACCCCGAACAAGGGTATTTTCGAGGCGGGCAGCCGGCTGTCGGAATGGGCCTTCAGCTATGACGGACCAGCGACTCTTCGAGCTCTTCCAGGCTGCGGCCTCGGGTCTCCGGCAGGATCCTCGCCAGAATCAGCAATCCGAGCAGCGCGAACACGCCGTAGATCGCGAAGGTGAACGCACCGCCGAAGCGCTCCATCTGCCAGGGAAACAGCAGCTGCGTCGCGAAACACACGGTGGAGTTCACGAGGCCCACGCAGGAAATGGCGATCGCGCGCACGCGATTCGGAAAGATTTCCGACAGCAGCACCCACATCACGGGACCGAGCGACATCGCGAAGCTCGCGACGAATCCGAGCAGGCCGACGAGCACGAGCGTCGCGTGAGTCCCGCGCGTGCCGACGAATCCATACGCCGCGAGCGCGAGACTCACGCCCATGCCGGCAAGCCCGACCAGCAGCAGCGGCCGCCGGCCTACGCGGTCAATGAGCAGCATCGCGAGCACCGTGAACACGAGGTTCACGAGGCCGACGTAGACGGTCTGCATGAAGGATGCGTCACCAGCGGCGCCGGCGCGTTCGAAAATCACGGTGGCATAGGCGAGCACGGAGCTGATGCCGGTGATCTGCTGGAAGATCGCGACCACGATGCCGACGACGAGCACGGTGCGCAACTCGGGCACCAGCAGGTCGCGGAGCCGCGCCTCGTGCGGCCGCGTCTCGCGCCCCAACGCCGTGCGGAGCTCTACGAGCTCGGCTTCGGCGATTTCGACCCCGTGGGCGCGCACCAGGATGCGGCGCGCGTCGTCGAAGCGATCGTGCATCGCCAGCCAGCGCGGGCTCTCGGGTATCCACAGCAGCGCGAACAGGTAGGCGACCGCGGGCACGGCACCGATGCCGACCATCCACCGCCAGTTCCACTCGGCGATGTGCAGCATCGCGATCCACGCGAAGTCGAAGTTCTCGAGATGGACCACGAGATAGTTGCTCACGAACGCGAGCGCGATCCCGAACACGATGAACAATTGTTGATAGGTCACCATGCGGCCGCGCAGCGCCGGTGGCGCGATCTCGGCGATGTACATGGGGCCGGCTACGAGCACTGCGCCGATCCCGAGTCCGCCGATGAGGCGGCCCGCGATCAGTTCGACCATCCCCTGCGCGAGCGCGGAGAGCAACGCGCCGACTGCGAACAGCAGCGCGGCCAAACGCAGTACGGTACGGCGACCGACGCGGTCCGCGAGCGGACCGGCGAGGAAGATCGCGAGCGTGGCGGAAACCACCTGCGAGGCATTCGTCCAGCCCACCTCGAACGTCGTCAGATCAAACTGCTGCTTGACGATTCCCACCGCGCCGGTGAACAGCGATCCGTCGAAACCCATGAGAAACCCGCTGAGCGCGACGATCAGCACCGTCCCCATCGCCCCCGACGGTGCCGGGTCGGGAATCCGGGAAAACTCGGTCGACTGGGTCGAATCGGCATTCATGGGAGAGTTTTCCCGGATTCCCGACCCGGCACCGTCAAGTCCCCGTTACGGCGCGCGGGCGACGGAGTCGCGCTCGACGAGCTCGGGCTCGAACACCTGTTGCACATCCTGGGTCTGGTCGTAGACGTGTTTCAGCACCCAGCGCGCGGCCATGCGGCCCATGTCGGCGATCGGGTAGTGGATCGTGGTGAGCTTCGGATAGACGTAGCGCGAGATGGGCGCATCGTCGAAGCCGACGATGGACAACTGGCGCGGCAGCTCGAGCCCGCGCTCGTGCGCGGCCGCCATGGCGCCCGCGGCCATCTCGTCGTTCGCGCACACCACCGCGGTGAACGGCAGCTCCTTGCTGAATAGTTTGTTCAGCGCGTCCTGGCCGCCCGTCTCGTGGTAGTCGCCCTCGACCAGCAGCCGCTCGTCGAACTTCACGTTCGCTTCCGACAACGCGCGCTTGTGCCCGGCGAGACGCTGCTTGGCGTCCACCCAGTCGAGCGGACCCGAGACGTAGGCGATGCGTTTGTGCTTGTGCTTCAACAGCGACCGGGTCGCGAGGTACCCGCCGAGCTCGTTGTTGAGGCTGAAACAATGATCGGTGAGGCCGCGCACCTTGCGGTTCATCACGACGAGGGGCGTGGTGTTGTGATCGTGATCGACCAGGAACTTGTCCGACAGCCGCTCGACGTGGACGATCAGCGCGTCGCAGTTGCGGCTCACGAGGAAACGGACGGCCTCGCGCTCCTGCTCTTCCATGCTGTGTCCGGCCGCGACCATCACGAACTTGCCGGCCGCCTTGAGCGTTTCCTCGATGGCCGACAACATCGCGCCGAAGAACGGGCCGTGCAGCTCCGACACGAGGACGCCGACGGCATTCGAGCTGCGCGTCGCCAACGACTGCGCGATCGAGTTCGGCTGGTAGCCGAGCTGCCGCATTGCATCGAGGACTTTCTGGCGCGTCTTCTCGCTGACCTTCGCGCCGGGGTTGATGACCCGGGAGACCGTAGCGAGGGAGACACCCGCGAGTTCCGCGACTTCGTAGATGTTCGCCATGTTGTTCTTGCCAGCTAGCTATCGTCTTTCAGGTGGGACTCGATGAATTGGGCTGGGCCTTGCAATACTGCTCGACGTAGGCCTGGTGGGATGGGAGCTGTGCCACGGTTTTCTCGACGTAGCGCTTGATTCCGCCGAGGAAGTCGGCGAGCTCGGCGTCGCCCATGAGATCCGCGGCCGGGTGGTGGGAGTCCGGGTACATCCCCTGCCCGAGCATCACCTGGATCCAGGAATTCTCGGCGAAAAGCTCGTTGGGTGCGCGGAACACGCGGCCGGTCTCGCGAAACAGGGCGATGCGGTGCTTGAGCGAGGCGGGTATTTCCATGCCACGGCACGCGCGCCAGAAAGGCGAGTCCTGCCGGTTGGTGACGTGGTAGTGCAGCACGATGAAGTCACGAATGTACTCGATCTCCGACCACGTCTGCCGGTTGTATTCCTCGATGTCCGACTGGCGGATACCGGCGCTGGGAAACATCTGCATGAGGCGCGTGATTCCGCGCTGGATGAGGTGAATGCTGGTCGATTCGAGTGGTTCGATGAAGCCGCTGGCCAGGCCGATGGCGACGCAGTTCTTGCTCCAGGTCTTGAGACGCTGGCCCGGCCGGAACTTGATGACGCGCGGCTCCGTCAGGACCTTGCCCTCGATGTTGCCCAGCAGGGTCTTCTTTGCCGCGTCGTCCGATATGTACCGGCTGCAGTAGACAATGCCATTGCCGACGCGATGCTGCAGCGGGATGCGCCACTGCCACCCCGACTCGTGCGCGATGGAGCGCGTGTACGGCAGCGCGGGTCCCGTGGACTCGGTCTGCAGCGCGACGGCACTGTCGTTGAACAGCCAGTGCGACCAGTCCTCGTAGCCCACGTGCAGCGCGTTGCCGATCAGCAGGCCGCGAAAGCCCGTGCAGTCGAGGAACAGGTCGCCCTCGACCTCGTCGCCGGAATCGAGCTTCACCGACTTGATGAACCCGCTGGCCGGGTCCATTGGCACTTCGACTATCTTCCCCTCCACCCGCTTCACGCCGAATCCTTCCGCGAACTTGCGCAGGAATTTCGCGTACAGGCCGGCATCGAGGTGATAGGCGTAGTTCATGCCCTGGTTGGGCAGGTGCGCGAACTTGCTCTCGATCGAGGCCTTGAGCTCGAGACAGTAGTCGCCGTAGTCACCCGCCAGCTTGCGATCGCGCCCCTTGAGCCAGAAATGCTGGAAGCCCGCCGTCCAGTGATCGGTGCCGGTGGAACCGAAGGAGTGTATGTAATGCTCGCCGCGGTCGCGCCAGCTCTCGAACTGGATGCCGAGCTTGAAGGTGGCCTGCGTGGCGGCCATGAAGTCCTGCTCGGGAATGTTCAACAGCCGGTGGAAGTGCACCAGCGGCGGAATGGTGGCCTCACCCACGCCCACCGTGCCTATCTCGTCCGATTCGATCAGCCTGATGTCGAGCACCTTGCCGAGCGTGCGCGAGATGGCCGCGGCGACCATCCAGCCGGCGGTTCCGCCACCCGCGATCACGATCTTCCTTACGGGCTTGTGCTCCACGGGGTCTCCCATTTCTCCAGCTTCTATCTATTCAGGCGCTGCAGCAGGTGCGCGCGCAGCTCACGGGCCCGATCCGCGTCGAAATCGCCCAGCATGCGTCGCGCGCCCTTCGGGATGTGTGCGATCTTGTCTTCCGTCGCATCGAATACGTAGTGGTCGAACATCATCTTGCAGGCCGCGCGCTGCTCCGGCGGGAGATCGCGAATGGTCATCATCGACAGGAACAGCGCGAGCATCGGCGTATCCATGTACGCGGGCGAGCGCCGCCACCAGTAGTTCACGAGGACGTTGATCGGCGCGAGCGACTCGATGTGGTGCCACCACAGGCTCGGGATCAAGATGGCGTCGCCCGGACCGAGCTCGGCCACGTGCGCATTGGCCAGCGCCTCTGCGAAGCGCGGAAACCTCTCAAGATCCGGAGCGTGGAAATCGACCAGGCTGATCGCCTGCCCTGCCGGATTGAAGTCCAACGGCCCGATGTACAGGTTCGGAAGCTGCTCCGGCGGAAACAGCGTGAAGCGCCGGCGTCCGACCGCCACGCAGGCCAGGTTGTCGGGCAAGTCGTGGTGCGCGGCGATGCGCGAACGGTTGCCAATCCAGATGCTCGCGAGCGGATCGCGTGCGCCGAAATTGAAATCGTTCTCCGCGCGGAATCCCGGCAAGGCGGTATCGATGGTGGTCGATCCCACGTACAACGAGCCCGGCGTCGGATCGTATTCGAAGCGCAGGATCTCGGTGAGCACGGTATCGAGCTTTATCTTTACGCCCCGGTAATTGAACCCGCTCAGGTCCGCATTGTAGAAGAACCGGCCCTTGATCTCGGGCGCGCCGAGGTACGCAATCACCGTCGCCTGCGCGTAGAAGCGCAGCAGATAGTCCACCGTCGCCTTCGTGCCTGCGAGGCCCGCCTGCACCACCGGCCAGTGCGCCGCGAGGCCACGCAGCACCAGCGGCCGCGTCGCATCGAGCACGTGCGCGGGCAACTCGCGCGCGTCGACGCCCGACAACTCCTCGATCTCAGCGGTCTGCGGCATTGAGCTTGCTGGCGCGCTCGATCATGTCGCGAAAGTTCGAGAGCGACGCGATGATCATGAAGGTGGCCTGCAGGTAACCCTTCGCGTGCAGCCGGCCGAGCGCCGTCGCGTCGAGCTTCGCGAGGCGCTCCTCGTTCACGGTGAAGAACCCCGTGAAGCGGTGTTCGGCGCCATCCTTGAACCGGATGTCGAGCGCGAAGGATTCGAGCAGCTCGAATTCGTTGAGGGCCGCGATGAACGGCTGCGAGGCGGCCATGCCCTGGTGGATCGTCGCGAGCATCGATCCGATGCGATCGAGGAACTCCGTGGTGCCGCCGTGCTCGCGGAACAGCAGCTCGCCTTCGGACTGGTTCACGCGCGGGTTGTCGAGATCGATGTGCATCATCGGCCCGTCGTTCGCGGCCGCCGGGCCGATCAGGAACGGCTGCCGCTCCACCATCAGCGGAACGTACGGCACGTCCCAGCCATCCGGCCCGAGGAACAGGTTTTGTTTGTCGCGAAAGCCGAACAGGGCTAGCGGATTGAACAAGCCCTCCTTCGTCTTGCTGAACACGATGGGATAGTGCGCCTGGATGTTGCGGAATTCCGCCGGAAAGGTGACCGCAGCCATGACGTCGTCGCCATAACGTGCGCTGCGCTGGGTGATCACGCGCAGGTCCCGGTGCGCGGTGTTGTTGAGAAGTGCGTGTTTCGTCATATGCGTTGCAGCCCGGATTTCTTGATGTGGTCGAGGAGATCGCGATTGCTCGGCAGCGCCCCTAACATGCGGCGCGTGAGCTGGGCGGCTTCACGGAAGTATTCATCGGCGCGGTCGGCGTCGTCGCAGCGGCGGGAGAATCCCTCCGCTTCCGGCCGGAATCCCATGCCATACAGGACGTATTGATAACTCGCGGACGGGAACACTTCCTCCACCCGGTGCAGATCGTAGCGCGAAGGCGGCTGATACCGCCAAAGCGCGAGCAGTTCCCGCAGCCGGTCCGGGACGGAAGTCCCGGCGCGGTTGTCGCGCCAGAACTCCGAGTCGTCCCGGCGCGACAGGACATAGTGCAGCTTGAGGAAGTCGATCACGCGCTCCCAGCGGTAGGAGAAGAAGTCGTTGAAGCGCCGCGCCACGATGTCCATGGCCTCTCGTGTGGCCGGCATCTCGTCCGAAAGCATGGCCGCCGACAGTTCCACCAGCGCCAGCGCCGAGGCCTCCAGCGGCTCGATGAAACCGGCCGAGAGCCCGATGGCGACGCAATTGCGGTGCCAGAACTCGCGCCGGTAGCCGGGCCGGAACGTGAGTTTGCGGGGGCTCGCGCCGTTCAGCTTGCCGCCGGTGCGTTCGACGTACTCGAACAGCAAACGCTCGGCGGCATCGACCGTACCGTGGGCGCTGGAGAACACGTGACCGACGCCGCGCCGGGTGGGCAGACCGATGTCCCAGATCCAGCCCGACGTCTGCGCGGTGGAGATGGTGTGCGAGGCGATGGGCGTGCGCTCGTCCGGATACGGCACCTGCAGCGCGAGCGCCGTGTCGTTGAACAGCACGTGCTGCTGCGGGATGAAGGGGACGCCGAAGTGTCCGCCTAACAACCAGGAGTTCAGGCCAGTGCAGTCGACGAACAGGTCTCCCGCGATCGAGCCGTTGTCGCGCGTGGTGACCGCCAGGATGTCGCCATTGGCGGCACTCTCGATGCCCGTCATGTGATCCACGACGTGCCGCACACCCAGGTTCGCGATGCAGTGGTCGCGCAAGAACAGTCCGAACTTGCCCGCGTCGAGGTGGTAGGCGTAGTTGGCGACCGCCGCGTACTCCGGCGTCTGCGGCTGCTTGGGCGCCTTGCCCTGCGCGCACAGGTGCGGCTGGAAACTCACGAGGTCCGCGAACGGCGTGGTCGCATGGCGTTTCAGCCAGCCCGCGACCAGGTTCGTCTCGAGGTAGCCCTGCGGCAGGACGAATGGATGGAAGTAGTAGTCGTGCTCGCGCCCATCTACCCAGCGCTCGAATTTCGAGCCCTGCTTGAACGAGGCGTCGCAGCACCGGAAGAAATCGGTCTCGGTGACGCCGACCTTGCGCAGCGTGTCGCGCATGGTGGGCCAGGTGCCCTCGCCCACGCCGATCGGTGCGACGTCGGGCGACTCGAGCAGCGTGACCGACAGCCCGGCGCCATCCTTCGCCCGGTGTTCGGCCGCGATGACGCCGGCGGTCAGCCATCCGGCCGACCCTCCTCCGACGATCACCAGACGTTTCACCATGGTCATTCTGCGTCCATGAAAAGGAGAAGCCGCTGGTTTTGCCAGCGGCTTCTTCTGTTTGCCAGAAACCCGAAATTACTGGAACTTGTACCTGGCTCCGATCATGAACCGCGGACCGGTCTGCGTCACGAACAACGCCTGGCGCTCGGCTCGGCCGTGGACGCGCTGGATCTCGTCGGTGAGATTGATGGCCTCGACCGAGAAGGTCAGCGAATCCGTCGGCGAGAAGCTCGCATTCAGGTCGAACTGGCCGTACGGGTCGACATACACGGGGTTCGGACCGCCCGTGCCGTCGAACCGGCCCGCCAGGAACTCGTCACGCCAGTTGTAAGCCGCGCGGACCGACCACTTGTCACGCTCGAAGAACGCGATGAAGTTGGCCGAATCCGACAGACCTTCGATCGCGAACTGGTCAGACGTACTGTGGTTGTCGTACGAAAGGTTGCTGTTCACGAACGTCGCGTTCGCCTGCAAGCCGAAGCCCGAGTTCCCAAACATGTGCTGGATGGCGACCTCGAAGCCGTCGACCTCGGCCGAACGCTGGTTGGACGGAACTGTGATGGTGAATACCGCAAGGGGATCGCCCTCGATGCCGGTGATGATTCCCGCTGGCTGGCCGTTCACATCGTTGCCGCGATCCACGCCCGGATCACCGTCGTGGTTCGTCAGGATGAAGGCACGAATGCAGGAGAGATCTCCGGTGCCCGGACACGCCGCCTCCGCCTCATCGTAATAGCCCGCGCCCGGACCCGGATGCGGCAGGTTGAAGGACGTTTCCTCGATCGTCGTGACACCGATGTAGTTGTCGATGTCCTTGCGGAAGTAGCCCACCGACGCATAGCTGGAATCGGCGTAGTACCACTCGACCGAGAGGTCGTAGTTCAGCGATTCGAGCGGCTTCAAGCTCGGATCACCCTGCGATCCCGTACCACCGTCGATGCGGGCCAGTGCGCTCAAGGTTTGCCCGCCCTGGATGTCGCCCCAGCCCGGACGGCCGATGCTCTTGCCGACGCTCGCGCGCAGCTTGAGGTTGTCCATCAGGTCGAATGCGAAATCCGCGCTCGGCAGTACGTAGCTGTAGTCGCCCTCGAGGGTCGTGAAGTCGGGCGGACCGAACTGCACCGGGAACTCGTTGTTGGCGGTCCAGGTGACAGCCAACGCGATCGGCACGAGCGCGCTCGACGTGACGTCGGTCTGCTCGTAGCGAACGCCGAGGGCCATGTGGATCGGCACGGCGCCTTCCCACGAATGGCTGTACTGCACGTAGGCGCTGGTGGACTCTTCCTTCGTCCGGCGGTCCGTGCCGAAGCGGTTCGACGCTTCATAACAAGGCACGAGGTTGGCGGTACTGCCGTTGAGCCCGCACATCGCATCCAGCGGATTTGCGTTCGCGGCGCGCGCCGGCGCGAGGATGTCGACGACGTCGCGGAAGTTGAACGAGAAGAACTGGTTGAACAGGTTCGGATTGCTGCTGCCGTCGATGTTGTCGAAGAAGCCGCGCACCGTGTTCAACTGCCAGATGTCATCCGGGTACAGATCGGGCGTGACGCCCGGGACGCCGCCCCAGGTATCCGACTGCACGTTGGAAAACGCCGAGCGGTTGTTCACCTCGGTGAGACCCGCGCCGAAGTCGAGCCGCGAGTTTTCGGTCAGCTCGAACTTGCCCATCAGCCGGGTCTGTTCCACCTCAGCTTTCGTGTAGCTGTTGCGGAAGCTCGAACCCGTCACCTGATTCATCGAGGGTCGCAGCTGGCCGTTGTAGTCCGCAGGCAGCACGATGCTGATGACCGGGAAGTCCTTGCTGAAGTCGGCGGTGGTGGTGCCGCGGATGAGGCTCGCGACACCGAGCACCGCGTTCGAACCGAACGGGCTGTCGGCGCCGGAGGTCGCCGTCGAGCTGTGATGGTCCAGCTCGAGACCCAGCTTGTCGCTGACTTCCCACGCGAGATTGAAGCCCACCGAGTTGTTCACATTCTTCGTGGCGTAGTCCGCGCCGCCCATGGAGACGTCGGAGCCGCCTTCGATGACGAAAGGCGTATTCGGATTGTCGTTGAACGTGTAGATCTCGGAATACTGCAGCGGTGCGGCCACGGGGCCGTCCGTCCAGGAGCTTGCCGATGCGCCGAAGTTGAACCACACCGAGAGCTCGTTGCGGCGCGTATGCACCTTGTTCTCGGAGTAGGTGTAATCGAGGGTCGTGGTCAACGCGTCCGTCGGCTTGAACTGGAACGTCGCCTGGCCGTTCGTGCGCTTGCGCTCGATGCTGTTGAATCCGTAGCCGAGGTTCTGCGGCACCGAGTAGATGTCGTCACCGCTCGGGCGATTGATGATGTTCGGATTCGGGTCCGGCGGGATTGCGCCCCAGCCGCCCTGGTCCGCACCGAACGGTCGCCAGCCATTGCCCACCGACGCCTGGTTGTAGCCGGCGGCGCGCTCCTGGTAGCTGCCGGTGAGCGCGATGCCCCACCTGCCGTCTTCCGAAGTCTGGCTGTAGATGCCCGAGAGCTCGGGCGTGATCGAATCGCCCTGTGTGTTCGACGGCAGGTTGTCCGCCGACTGGTCCATCACGCCCTTCAGGCCGAAGCTCATGCGCGTGCCCGGCGCTTCGAGCGGACGCGTCGTCTTGATGTTCACCGAAGCGCCGATGCCGCCGGTCGAGGTGGAAGCGCGGCTGGTCTTGTAGACCTCGACGCCCGCGATCGCTTCCGACGCGAGGTTCGCGAAGTCGAACGAGCGCGAGTTCGAGGCGAAGGTGTCGCCGATGGTCGCGCCCGGCATCTGCCGGCCATTCAACAGAACGAGGTTGTAGTCCGGACCGATGCCGCGGACCGTGATCTTCGACCCCTCGCCGATCGAGCGGTCGATCGACACACCCGTGATGCGCTGCAGTGATTCGGCGAGATTCGTGTCCGGGAATTTGCCGATGTCCTCGGCTACGATGCCATCGACGACACCCTGCGCTTCGCGCTTGAGGTTCATCGACGAGATGAGGCTGCCACGAATACCGGTGACGACGATTTCGTCGAGATTCTGGGCCGAGCCCTGATTCGCTTCCTGCGCAACTGCAGCGGATCCGAGTACCGCGGATCCCAAGACCAGAGAGATTGCCTGTGCAACAGGCCTGCGAGTAAATGCTCGAGTTTTCATGTTCCCCCACTGAAGATTGGACGTAAGCGTGAGATATTTGTAAGCGCTTACATTTTTTACGCTAGCATGCGATCCGCGCGTGAAGCAAGCCAAGAGGCGATGACAACTCCATGTCCTGCATGTCTTTTTCGCTGTCTCTAATTCCGACTTTCATTAGTCGAGCGCATTCAGGCCGCTGGTTAGGCGTGATAGCGGTAACCGCGGCAATTTTCTCGTCGGCGTGCGGGGGTGGCGGCTCCGGCAGTCCCCCTGTCTCCACACCTCCGCCTCCGCAGCCGGCGGGACCTGGCAATCCCGTGATCAACGAAACCGGCGGAGTCCCCGCCGGATTCCGTCTCGTGTGGTCCGACGAATTCGCCGTTGCCGGGCTGCCCGACTCCTCCAAGTGGATCTACGACACCGAGCGCAACTTCCTCGGCTGGTACAACAACGAGCTGCAGTACTACTCGAACGCGCGCCCGGAGAACTCGCGCGTCGAGAACGGTTCGTTGGTGATAACGGCGCGCCGCGAGGATCTATCTACTCTCGGCTTGTCGGACTGGGGCGGCCAGCGCTACTCCTCCGCGCGCCTGCTGACGCGCGGCAAGCAATCGTGGACCTACGGCTTCATCGAGATCCGCGCCAAACTACCCTGCGGGCGTGGCTCGTGGCCGGCGTTGTGGATGTTGTCCGCGCCGCCGCAGACCGCGTGGCCGGGTGACGGCGAGATCGACATCATGGAACACGTGGGGTTCGACCCGGGCGTGGTGCATGGAACCATGCACACCGATGCGTACAACCACACGCGCAACAACTCGCGCACGGCGACGACGAACCTGCCCGACGCCTGCACGGCGTTCCACAGGTACCAGCTCACGTGGAATGCCAACCAGATCAAGGTCGGCGTCGACGACCGCAACTACTACCAGTATTCGAACGACGGCTCGGGCAACGCCGAATGGCCGTTCGACAGCCCGCAGTACCTCATCTTCAACATCGCGGTGGGCGGAGACTGGGGCGGACAGATGGGCGTCGACGACACCATCTTCCCGATCCAGATGGAAGTGGACTACGTACGGGTCTACCAGCAGTGATCGACTAGCCGGGCGGCGGCGGCAGTGGCTCGACCGTGAGTCAACGCGGCTCGCGTATCACGCGCCACCTCGCGAGTTTTTTCGCGAACGACATGCCGGCGTGCGCCGGGCTGGTCGACGGCAGGCTGACGTATTCGATGTCGGGAAAATCCGCCCCCAGCAAGGGCACCACTCGCCGCCGGAAGATCTCTTCGGCCTTGCGCCCGTTGAAGAACACCCGGCGCACGCGCGGGTGCGCCCGAAAGAATTCGCGGAAATCGTTGGCTTCGGCCGATGCGTGCACGATCGAGCTGTCGAGACTGCCGGGGCGCTCGGCCGCGGCCAGCACGTCCCAGAGCGCAATTCGGTGCTTCACCAGGAGCCGTGCGCGCCGTTCGTAGCTGAGATCCGCGTCCGCTTCGAAGATTGCGGTGACCAGTTTCCAGAAGGCGTTTTGCGGATGCGCGTAGTACTGCTGCATCTCGAGCGACCTGCGGCCCGGCAGCGAGCCGAGGATCAGCACTTCCGCATCGGGGCGCGCGATGGCCGGAAAACACCGGTCATGGCTCTTTCGAGGCATCACCTCCAACGGTAGCAGTTACAGGCTTAAGTCGCTGATCCGATTGGGCATGCGGTGCGCATACAGCCCTGAACCCGAGCAAGCACTGGTTATACGCGGACCGGCCTCGCCGCTTAAACTTCTTGGTTTCTCCTGATTCGCGCCAACTTTGGCGCTGGACAAATGCAGACCATCAAAATCCGCGGCGCCCGCACGCACAACCTCAAGAACGTCGACGTCGACCTCCCGCGCGACAAGCTCATCGTGATCACGGGCCTGTCGGGATCGGGCAAGAGCTCTCTTGCGTTCGACACGCTGTATGCGGAAGGCCAGCGCCGCTACGTGGAATCGCTCTCCGCGTATGCGCGCCAGTTCCTCTCGATGATGGACAAGCCCGACGTCGACAGCATCGAAGGTCTTTCGCCCGCGATCGCGATCGAGCAGAAGGCGACCTCGCACAACCCGCGCTCCACCGTCGGCACGGTCACGGAGATCTACGACTATCTGCGCCTGCTGTTCGCGCGCGCCGGCATCGCGCGTTGCCCGGACCACGGCGTGCCGCTCGAGGCGCAGACCGTGAGCCAGATGGTCGACCAGATCCTGCGGATGCCGGACGGCCTCGCCATCCTGCTGCTCGCACCGATGGTCGTCGACCGCAAGGGCGAACACGCGGAGATCTTCGACACCATGCGCGGCCAGGGCTTCGTGCGCGTGCGCATCGACGGCCGCGTGCACGAGCTCGATGCGCTGCCCAAGATCGATCCGAAGAAGAAACACACCATCGAGGTCGTGGTAGACAGACTCAGGATCCGCCCCGACGCGCAGCAGCGCCTGTCCGAATCGCTCGAAACGGCATTGAAGCTCACCGGTGGCATGGCGCGCCTCGCGCCCCACGATGCCGAGAAAGTGGGAAAACCCGAGGATGAAACGCTGTTCTCCGCGCGCCAGGCCTGCCCCGAATGCGGTTACAGCGTGGCGGCGCTCGAGCCCAAGATGTTCTCGTTCAACAGTCCCGCGGGCGCCTGCGCCACCTGCGATGGCATCGGGCTCAAGGACTTCTTCGATCCGGCGCGCGTGGTCGCCTATCCACATCTTTCGCTCGCGGGCGGCGCCATCAAGAGCTGGGATCGCAAGAACGCCTACTACTTCGCGTTGATCACGGCGATGGCGCGCCACTACAAGTTCGATCCGGAGACGCCCGTGGGAGGAACTGCCGAAGAAGGCGCAGCAGGTGATGCTGTTCGGCAGCGGCAACGACGAAGTCGAATTCCGCTACCAGCACGGCAACGGCCGCTCGACGCGCAAGAAACATCGTTTCGAGGGAATCATTCCCAACCTCGAGCGGCGCTACAAGGAGACAGACTCGCTGCCGGTGCGCGAAGAGCTCGCGAAGTACCTCGGCACCCAGCCCTGCCCCGATTGCAACGGCTCTCGGCTCAATCGCACCGCACGCAACGTGTTCGTCGGCACGCACTCTCTGCCGGAGGTTGCGCATCTCACCGTGGGCGACGCCAAGGCGCTGTTCGGCGGACTCGACGTGACGGGCTGGCGCGCGGAGGTGGCTGACAAGATCGTCAAGGAAGTCGGCGACCGGCTCAAATTCCTGGTCGACGTCGGGCTCGACTACCTGACGCTGGACCGCAGCGCGGAGTCGCTGTCCGGCGGCGAGGCGCAGCGCATCCGCCTCGCGAGCCAGGTGGGTTCGGGTCTCACGGGTGTCATGTACATCCTCGACGAGCCGTCGATCGGATTGCACCAGCGCGACAACCAGCGATTGCTGGCGACGCTCAAGCACCTGCGCGATCTCGGCAACACGGTGCTGGTGGTCGAGCACGACGAGGAAGCCATTCGCGCCGCGGATGCGGTGCTCGACATCGGACCCGGCGCCGGCGTGCACGGTGGCGAGATCGTGGCGCAGGGCACTCCGGACGACATCGTGAAGCACGCGGAATCCCTGACCGGCAAATACCTGTCAGGCCGCAAGAAGATCGCGTTGCCGGCGTCTGCGCACTCCGCGCGATGCGAAGCGCGTCATAAAGGTCATCGAACGCAAGCGGCAACAATCTCAAGAACGTCAGCGCGGAATTTCCGCTCGGCCTCTTCACCTGCGTGACCGGCGTTTCCGGCTCGGGAAAGTCCACGCTGGTCAACGACACGTTGTTCGCCCACGCGACTCACAAGCTGAACGGCACCGTCATGGACATGGCGCCCTGCGCGGAGATCAAGGGGCTCGAGGAGATCGATCGCATCATCGACATCGACCAGAGTCCCATCGGGCGCACGCCGCGCTCGAATCCCGCGACGTACACCGGTTTGTTCGGGCCGCTGCGCGAGATATTCGCCGCGGTGCCGGAGGCGCGAACGCGTGGTTACGACGCCGGCCGCTTCAGCTTCAACGTGAAGGGCGGCCGTTGCGAGGCCTGCCAGGGCGACGGTCTCATCAAGGTCGAGATGCACTTCCTGCCCGACGTCTACGTCCCCTGCGACGTGTGCAAGGGCAAACGCTACAACCGCGAGACGCTCGAGATCCGCTGGAAGGGCAAGAACATCCACGAAGTGCTCGAGATGAACGTGGAGGAGGCACTGCGCCTGTTCCAGAACGTGCCCGGCGTCGGCTCGCGCCTGCAGACCCTGATGGACGTCGGCCTTTCCTATCTACAGCTCGGACAGAGCGCCACCACGCTTTCCGGCGGCGAAGCACAGCGGGTCAAGCTCGCCCGCGAGCTCGCCAAGCGGGCCACCGGCCGCACTCTATATATATTGGACGAGCCCACGACCGGCCTGCACTTCCACGACGTCGCGCAGCTGCTCGACGTCCTGCACCGGCTGCGAGACGAGGGCAATACCGTCGTCGTCATCGAGCACAATCTCGACGTCATCAAGACCGCGGACTGGATCATCGATCTCGGCCCCGAGGGCGGCGCCGGCGGAGGCTCGATACTGGCGACTGGCACGCCCGAAGACGTGGCGAAGCACAAGACTTCGTACACCGCGCAATACCTGCGCCCGCTGGTCGACGCGGGCTGACTCCGCCGCCGTCATGACCGCCCTCGTACTGCTCCCCGGCATGGATGGCACCGGCGAGCTGTTTGGTCCGCTGCTCGACGCGCTGCCGCCGGGCATCGAGACCACGGTCGTCCGCTATCCGGACCGGCCGGGTTCCTACGCGGACCATGCCGAGGTCGCGCGGCGGGAGCTTCCGAAGGACGAACCCTTCGTGATCCTCGGCGAATCATTTTCGGGCCCGGTCGCCGTTTCGATCGCCACCGCGGGCATGACCAACCTGCGCGGCCTGATCCTGTGTGCATCCTTTCTGACCTGCCCCCATCGCCTGCTGCACGCGCTGCGGCCCCTGACGCCATTCGCCACGCCGAAGCTCGTGCCCGGCTTCATCGCCCAGCATTCGTTGTTAGGCAGGTTCGCCACCGCGGACCTGCGGGCGGCTCATGCACGCGCGTTGTCGCATGTGTCGTCGCGCACGCTCACGGCGCGACTGCGCGCGATGGCGGACGTGGACGTGCGCGGCCCGATGGGCGCCTGCGACCTGCCGGCGCTGTACCTGCGCGCATCGGAAGACCGAGTGGTGTCGGCGCGGCATGGCGAAGAGTTCATGGCCACCGCGCGGCATGGCCGCCTGGCTGACATCGAAGCTCCGCACTTCCTGCTCCAGGCGCGGCCACGCGAAGCGGCCCGGGAGATAGTCGGGTTCCTCGAGTCGCTAGGCGGGACGCTAACAACGTTGTGAAGCCTGTGGCATGACCGGCGTGCGCGTCGCGTAGGAATCTTCTGAGCGAAGAACCCGCGGTGAACGCGTACACTGCGCCCATGATCGACGAAGCTGGAAACCGGCCCGGCGGCGAAGACACGGGGGCCGAAGGAGACGTGCAGGCCCGCGAGCGGGCCCTCGCGAAGATCTGCCACGACCTGCGCACGCCTCTTTCGGTCGTTCACACGACGACCTCGATGTTGCTCAATCCCAAGTACCAGTTCACACCCGAGCAGACGAAGGAGCAGCTCGAGCGCATTCGCCGCAACGTCGATCTGTTGAATCGCCTGGTCGCGGACCTCTCGGGCATGGTGAATCCGCCGCCCACCGACGCGCGGTAGTTTGGCGGCGGGGCGGCCGCGCGGGAAAACCGCTACCATCGGCCGCGATGCGCCGACACCTCGACAACAGGCCGATGCGCTTCGCGGCGCACATGGCTGTCGCGATCCTCGCATTCACGCTCGTACCGTCGTGGCCGGCGCAGTCCCGCGACGCGGCGCCTGCCTACGTCCCCGAGGTGGTGAACCCCGAACTCACGAACTCGCTGCTCGTGCCCGGCGGTGAGGTGCTGCTGCTCGCGGGCAGCGACGGCACCATCCTGCGCTCGGCCGACGGCACCCGTTGGACTCATGCCACGACACCATCCAGTGCCGACCTCGCCCGGCTCGCCGCCAACGACAAGGGCACCACGCTGCTCGCGGCCGGCGCGCGGGGCACTGTGCTGCGGTCCGTGGATGCGGGCCGCACCTGGCAGGCCGCCGCCAATACCGTCCTCGACACGGATCTGCAGGCATTGGTGTATCACGCACCCAGCGGGTATTGGCTCGCCGCGGGCACGAACGGCCGGTTGCTGCGTTCGAAAGACGACGGGCGCAGCTTCAGCGAGCTCGCCACGAATCTCACGCTCGATTTCCACGCGTTGTTCGTCGATCCCGAGACGCGGAACATCCTGATCGGCGGCGACCAGGGAGCCGTCGGCCGCTCCACCGACGCCGGCGAGAGCTGGCAACTCACGATGATCACGATGCCGGAGCCGGTTACACCGGTCACGGCGTTCCACCGCTTCGGCAAACTACTGCTCGCGACCAGCGCGCTCGGCCGTTTCCTCACCTCGACCGACGGCGCGCGCAGCTGGGACCTGCTGCAATCCACCTCGAAAGCGTACTTCACGGATGCCGCGGCCGACACCGCGCACGGCGCGCTCGTGCTCACCGGGCACAATGGCGACGTCGTGCGCTCGGTCGACGGCGGCGCCAGTTGGGACGTGGTCGAGGTGACGCTCGACGGCGCGAAACACTTCCTGGCCGCGCTGCGCTTCGATCCGCGCAGCCGCTCGTTGCTCGCGGTCGCGCAGAACGGCGCACTCGCACGTTCGCGCGATGGCGGTGCGACGTGGAACCGGGGCGCGCCGGACCTCGGCGGCGAGATTCGTGGTTTGCTCGCCGCGAACGGCCGCCTGATCGCCCACGGCAAGGGCGGGAGAGTCGCGTCTTCCGCGGATTCCGGGGCGAGCTGGCAAAACGTACGCGCGGGCGTCGACGCGCAATTGCGCGAGATCGTGGTTGCGCCCAACGGCGCGTTGATCGCGTCGGGACAGCTCGGTGCGCTGCTGCGCTCGGCCGATCACGGCGCGAGCTGGCTATCCATCGACATCGGCTGGCCCGATGCGAACACACCGCCCGACCTGCGCGCGCTGATCGTCGCGCCGGACGGACGCGGGTTGCTGGCGGCCGGACCTCCGGGCGCGATCCTGCGCGGTGATGCGTCCGGATCGAACTGGCAGCTGCTGCACTGGACACGGCTCGAGGAAGAACGGGCCTTCCCCTGGCTCATCAGCGGAGCGGGCAAACTCGCGGTCGCGGTCGAAGCGCGCGGCGAAATGCGCGTATCGCGTGATGCGGGCCGGAGCTGGCAATCCGTGCGGGTTGCGGGCGAGTGGCGCGAGTTTCCATTCTGGCAAGGCGCGATGCTGGAAAAGCCGGGCATCGTGCTCGTCGCGGGCAAGGGCGGAATCGCGCTGCGCAGCGATGACGGCGCGCGCGGATTCAGCGTGGTCGACACTGGTACGAAAGCGGATCTCTACGGCAGCCATGCGGACGCGGCGACTCGACTGCTGTTCCTCGTGGGCCAGGATGGCACGCTGCTGCGCTCGCCGGATCTCGGCCGGAGCTGGCCGCGGATGAATTCCGGAACCACGGCGGAACTGCGCCGCGTGGTGCGCGATCCGCGCAGCGGCGCCTACGTCGTCTTCGGCGCGCGCGGCGCCATCACGCGTTCGACCGATGGCGGCCTCACGTGGCGGGTGGTGGCGAGCGGCACGGAAGGCGTGTTGCGCAAGGCGGTCTTCGAACCGCGCACCGCAAACCTGCTGATCGCCGGCGGACAGGGCACGCTGCTGCGTTCGCGCGATGGCGGCGCCAGCTTCGAGCGTCTCGAAACCCACACGGACCGGCACTTCGTCAGCATCGCCGCCGATCCGGCCAGCGGCGACGTGGTGCTGGTCGGTGATCGCATCGTGCGGCTCGTGCCACAATACGCGCGCTGACGCGCAAACAACTCATGATCTCCAGGATCTTCAGCCGCCGTTTCGCCGCGAACTACCTGTCCACGCTGGGCTTCATCGGCCTTGCGTACTGGATCGTATTCGACCTCAGCGGGTTCCATCGCGGCACCATCAACGCCCAGTGGCAGTTCGGCATGTTCGACATCGCGGCCGTGCTGCACATACGGACGCTGTTCGACGCACTCGTCGTGCTCTACGTGGTGGCGCTCATTCCCTACTACGCCGCCTACCCCTGGCTGCGTTCGAAGGCCTCGATTTTCCTGCAAGGCCTGTGGTTCGCGATCCTGCGCCTGCGGCGAGCGCAGTCGCGCGCCAAGCGGGCCGTGCATTCGCTCGATGTGATGCGCCTGCCCCTGCGCGTCGGTCTCACGCCAGCCACGAAGCAGGCCGGCCTCGCCCTGCTGCTCAAGTTCTTCTTCGCGCCCCTCATGATCAACTGGTGCCTGGGGCACGCCGCGGACATGACGAACACGGTTCTGACCTTCATCGACAGCGTCAAGAATGGCATGACGGGTCGGCCGCTGTTCGACAACTCGCTGTTCTGGGCCTGCTTCCAGGCCATCCTGTTCGTCGACACGTTCCTGTTCACGATCGGTTACATCGTCGAAGTCCCGGCGCTCAGGAATCGCATCCGCAGCGTGGATCCCACGTTCTTCGGCTGGTTCGTCTGCCTCGCGTGTTACCCACCGTTCAACGGTGCCACCGCCCAGTTCTTCGAATGGCAGAGCAACGACTTTCCGCAGTTCCAGAACAACGCGGTGCACTTCGCCGCCAACATCAGCCTGATCGCGCTCATGGTCATCTACTCCTGGGCGTCGGTGGCGCTCGGCTTCAAGGCCAGCAATCTCACCAATCGCGGCATCGTGAGCCACGGGCCCTACTCGGTGGTGCGCCATCCAGCCTACGTCTGCAAGAACCTGGCGTGGTGGATAGGCGCGCTGCCCACGCTGTACGTGCTCGGCTCGCTCGGCAACGTGCCGGCGCTGCTGTCCGCGCTGTTGTCGCTCGTGGGCTGGACCATGATCTACGTGCTGCGCGCCATCACCGAGGAGCGGCACCTGCTGCTGGCCGACAACGGTTATGCCGAATACAGCGCGCAGGTGCGCTGGCGCTTCATCCCGAAGGTGTGCTAGCTCACCGCTTTTCTGATCAACGATCGGCGATGTCGCGCAGCTTCTCGAGCTCGGCCGCGTATTCGCTGTCCTCGTAGTTGCTGAGCAGCGCGTATTGCCGGTCGTCGTGGAGGTACTGGCGCGCTTCGGCGAGGAAATCCCGCTTCGCATCGCCCAGCGCCCGGCTCACGGCGTCGAACGCGTACCTGCGCTCTTCCGCACCGAGCTCGCCGCGCATCAATCGTGATTCATCGAGCACGCGCCGGAATCGCTGCCGGTGCACGAGCTTGGTGTAGAGGATCGTCCGGCGATCCGGCTCGCTCAGCGGAGCGACGTCGCGGATACCGCCCGCGAAATCATCGAGCTGGAACTGTTCCATGTCCGAATCGCGCAGCACCTCGAAGGCCGCCAATTTCTCGGGACGGATCAGCGCCGTCAGCTCGAAGTCGTGCACGGCCAGGGCCGCGACCTGCTCCGGAACTGCCGCCTTCGCCGCCTCGTCCTTCCCCTGCCGGGCGGTATTGATCGCGACCGCCAGTCGTTCGCGAACCAGCAGCGCCTCGAGCAAACGCGCCTCATCGCGCGCGGAAAGCGTGGGCTCCTGGAACAACACGGCGTATTTGCCGGACACGTACCCGGCAAAGCCGGCCTCGGCCGGGTCGGCGGCGCCGATTGCCGCTCCGCCGGGAGTAGTGGACGAGTCCCGGACCGCGTAGTCGAACGCGGCCGGGTGGTAGTCCGGCGCCGCGGCGACCGCCGGTTGCACGTGTGGGGCGGCCGCCAGCGTGGCGTCGCGCGCGGCCCACCAGGCCGTCGCGGCGAACGTCGCCGCCCCGGCGATGAAGAGCGAAACCCGATGAACGCCAGTGCGCGTCATGGCTCTCCGTGAAAAAGGCTGGGGGTGTCCATACCCCCAGCCAGTCCTCCCGATCAGGGCGTGGCCCGATCAGTAGTTTGTGTTACCCGATCCCGTGCAGCTCGCCCACGAGCCGATGCACATCGTCCCGGAATTGCGCAGACGGCTGTTGGTCAGCCGTGCCACGCTGCTCGAGCTGTCCGTGCGGAAGATTCCCTCTCCCATGTTGGAGATCTGGCAACGATCGACATTGACGGTGATCTTGAACGTCGTACCGCCGTTCTGGCGCAGGAATTTGCCCGCGTTGTCGACGATGCAATTCGACACGTTGAGCGTCGATGCGGCGTTGACCTGAGCGAACTTGTCCTCGCTGTTCACCCCGGTGACGCCGGACACGTTGACGGTGCCCGAGGACTTGATCGTGAACGCGTCCTCACCGACGTTGGTCCAGCGGAAGTTCTGCAGGTTGCCGCCATTGTAGAAATGCACGCCGTCGACACCGTTGTTGCCGAGGATTGCATTGCGCAGCGTCGCGCCGTTCTCCACGCGGAAGGCCGGGTCCTGGCCCTCCTCCTGGCTGCCATCGCCCAGATCCCCGCTCGGATTGTAGGTCTTGCAGCCGCCGTCGTAGGTGCCACTGGTCACGCGTACCGTGGCCGAGATCGACACGCTGCCCGTCGAGGTGCACGTGGCACCGGTGATGCCGCCACCGCCGCTGCTGCTCGACGAACTCGAGCTGGAGCTCGATGACGAGCTGCTGCTGGAGCTGGTCGAGCTGGAGCTCGAGCTGGAAGAGCCCGAGTTCGAGTACGAGCAGTACCGCGGGTTGGGGACACTGATGGAAGGGAAAAGCGAAGCCTGGCAGGTGATCGGACCCGTCAACGTTGCGTACACGAACGTTCCAGACTTGCCGTAGGCAACCGAACGGGTACCGCTGAACGAGCACGTCTCCCCTTCCTTCGCACATTTGGTGTATCCGGACGGGTAATCGGTTGCGCCGTAGGCTGTCGCCCCGACCGCAAGCAACGCCGCGCCCATTAGAGCTTTGCGAAACATAGCCATCACGCCTCCATATGCTTGAGTTTTCATCCCTGTGCGCGGACGTGGTCGCCCGCGCAATTGCGCGATTTGACAAATTGCGGTCCGCGTTCCTGCGGGTCTCAACTCGTCCCCCTCGTTCCACCCGCGCATGGCGCAGGTGTCGACGGCGCCGGACGGTAAGCCCGGGAAAAATCGCTTGTCAAACTTTTTCGTTGTCCGAAGACATGTCCCACCACACGATTGTTTGTCCCACGAATGGCTCATTTTATGTCACCGGTAGACAAGGCTATTCCCGGCATCAAATGCCACATGTTTCGGAGCATGTGGCAAATCAATGACCACTTGCTGACACCGGTGTCCACACGGTTGTGGCGCGCGGCCACCGCCTGTTTGTCGCCCCTGCGCGCTCGCAGGGTTTTTCCCGGGGTTTCGTGGCGCCGGCGGGTTCGAACAGTTAGACGGGTGCGCGCGGCAACGCCCGTTCCCGCGTGTGAATCGCACGCTCCACGCCGGTGCAAACACGCGGAGAAAATTCGCGCGTTGCTTTGTCTCCGTGCGGTCAAAGCAGACTGCGGTCGCTGCACGCGCACACGTGATTCGGGTTTTCGGCGCGCGCGCGAAAACGCGTTGCACGAACGCGAGAACCCGTGCAGAAACGCATTTCGTGGTGCGAACGTCGGCGCTGCGCCTGTTAGGACCCCGCCGCGGCGGCTGTGGTGCCCGCGCCGCTCGTAGGAAACTTCTGACGCGCTGCAACCGGTTAGCGAATAAACTCGCGGCAACGACGGGGGAAACATGCGAATCGGATCGACGGGCGCGCTCGTGCTGGCGCTCGCATTGCAGGTTGTTAGTGCGCATGCGGCGCCGCAAAAGGCGGTGTTCACCCGTGACGTCTCGACCATCCAGTGGGCCCTCGCGGACCTCGACGTCCAGCTGCCCACGGACTGGTCCGAGGCTCGATTCCTGGTCGTCGAGTTCCGCTGCTCCACCAGTCAGCGCTTCGAGCTCGGGCTCGTGAGCGACGAGGGCAATGTCTCCAAGCGCATTCATCCCTTCGCCAACGTCTGGGTGCGCGCATCGATCCCGCTGCGTTTCTATCGGGAGGGCCTCGGCGATGCGGACGAACTGGCGTCGACGGTGAACCAGCCGCGCAACAGCTACTGGATCAACATCGAGGCCGGCGGGCACGCGCCCGTGCAACACGTGCGGGCGATGAGCGTGACGATGCGTTATCCCGCGCACGCGGCCAGCGTCGAGATACGCAGCGTGAGCCTGGCGAAGACCGATCCGGGAGATGCGGTCCTCGATGGAGGCGCACCCGTCATCGACGAATTCGGGCAGTACGTCCACGCCGACTGGCCCGGCAAGGCGCGCTCAGTCGAGCAGCTGAAACGCGACTGGGGCCAGGAAGAACGCATGCTCGTGCCGAAGGCCGTGGTGCGGCCGTGCCGCTTCGGCGGGTTCGCGGGCGGCAAGCGCAGGGCCACGGGGTTCTTCCGCGTCGAGAAGATCGGCGACCGCTGGTGGTTCATCGATCCGGAGGGCTGCCGGTTCTGGTCCACGGGCGTCAACGGTGCGGGAATCGATCCGCCGCGCACCCGGATCGTGGAGCGCGACAAGTTGTTCGCGAGTATTCCGACGGCGGCGCAGTTTCCGGCGGCGGGCGCGGAGCCCGACCCGCTGCGCGACCCGGTGTCGCACTACGTCGCCAACGAGCAGAAACGTTTCGGCCGCGAGTGGCGCACCGGCGCAGCGCAGCTCACCTATCGCCGCATGCGCGCCTGGGGGCTGAACACCGCGTACGGACCCGAGCTCAACGCGACTCTCGCCGGTTCGCCGACGAAGCAGCCCTACGTCTATCCACTCGCCGGCTGGCAGCGCGTCGCCGGCGCCATCATGGGCATGCCGGACGTCTACTCGCCCGAGTTCGCGCGGCGCGTCGACGCGGAGGCCGCGCGGCAGCTCGCGCCACACCGCGACGACCCGTGGATGATCGGCTACTTCATCGGCAACGAGCCGCCGTGGCCCGCGCGCGAGGGACAGCTGGTCGACCTCGTGCTCGCCGGACCCGACAGCGCATTGAAGCAGCGCTTCAGATCCGGCCTCGCGAAGGGTGACACGCCGGGCGCGCGCAAGATGCTGGTGCACGAGGCGTTCTCGCGGTATCTCGAGATCGTGAATGCCGCGGTCCGGCGCCACGATCCGAACCACCTCAACCTCGGCATCCGGTTCGGCGGCACGCCGCCCGACGACGTGATCGCGCTGGCGCGCGGCTTCGACGTCTACAGCATGAACAAGTATCGCTGGGCGCCGCCGAAGGAATTCATCGACCGGGTGTACGCCATCCAGAAACTGCCGATCCTCATCGGCGAGTTCCACTTCGGCGTACCGGAGCGCGGCCTCGCGCCCGGCCTCGTGCAGGCCATGAACCAGTCGGAGCGCGGCGTTGCGTATTCCTACTACGTGGAACACGCGGCCGAACACCCCGCGATCGTGGGTACACACTGGTATCAGTGGATAGACCAGCCCGCGACCGGCCGCCGCGACGGTGAGAACTACAACATCGGCTGGATCGACGTCACCGATCGTCCCTACCCCGAGCTGGTCGCGGCTGCGAAGGCAACGCATGCCCGGCTCGACGACCTGCACTCGGGACGACTCGCGGCGACCTCGCGCAAACCCAGGGCGTCGGAATTCGGCACGCCCGAAGATTCCATCTACCTGGGAATCCCCGCCATCCAGTAGGCGGCGACGGCCGCCTCAGGTGGGCAAGGACAGTTTGCCGATTTCCGGCGGCCCGTATTCGCGGCCCCGCAATGCCGTCAGTGCCGGATCGGCGAGACGCGATTCGCGCGTCAACGCCGACTCGTCGCTGGCCAGTACCTTCGCGAGCTCGTGTTCGAGCGCTTCGCGGATCTCGACCTCGTCGAGAGACACGAGTCGCAAGGCCTGAAAGGTCGCGCCCACGCGGCGGCGTTCATCGTGCATGTCGACCCACCAGTGCGGCTGCACCGTGGCGCCGACCGAGCCGGAATCGCGCGCTTTCGCAAGCCCCAGTTGAACGGACGCCGCACCACCGCGCGGGTGCCGGCAGGAAAATTCCCAAACGGGAAAGCCGCGTCTGTAGCGTTCGATGGACAGGGAATGCCGCTCGGCAAATTTCAGGAGTCCCGGCGAGAGTCGGTCGAAGGCGGCCCGCAGCTCCGGTTGAAGTTGTGCCATCCGTAATACCCCTCTTTGACGACGTCTCAAGGCTCGCAGAAAGAAAGAAACGGACAGGCAGGCGCGCAAGTTGACCCGGCGTCGGCGGCGTCCGACGGCGCCACCAGGCGACAGGTTGGCGCCGGTGGTGCAGAACCCCCCTAGTGAATGTGCCCGGGCGCTCGCAATCGGTAAACAAGGCCCGCGCGGTCTGAACCACCGACGCCAACGGGAGTGAGTAACCCGGGAACGGCAGGCGGTTCCGCGTTGCGGCTGGGCTCGGGGAAAGGCCTAGTAACCCTGTGCCGCGCCGTCCTTGCGCGATTCGGAAGCCCCGAAGTAGACGCCTTCGCCACGCAGGATGGCCTGATAGCCGCCGAAGTCGCCGTCGTTGGAGACCTTCACCTTGTGGCCGCGAGCTTCGAGCGACCTCACGACTTCGGGCGAAAAGCCGTTTTCCAGCACCACTTCACCGCCGTCGGTCATGTGCTCGCCGGTGGGCTCCGAAGATCCGTCATGCCTCACGCGCGGGGCGTCCCCTGCTTCCTGCAGGTTCATGCCGAAGTCGATGAGGTTCACGAGCACCTGCACGTGGCCCTGCGGCTGCATGGCGCCGCCCATGACGCCGAACGACAGCCAGGGCTTGCCGTCCTTCGTGACGAACGCGGGAATGATGGTGTGGAACGGCCGCTTGCCGGGCGCATAGACGTTGGCGTGTCCGGGCGTCAGCGAGAACAGCTCGCCGCGATCCTGCAGGATGAAGCCGCAGCCGTCGGGCGTCATGCCCGAGCCCATGCCGCGGTAGTTGCTCTGGATGAGCGAGACCATGTTGCCCGCGCCGTCGGCCACGGTCAGGTAGATGGTGTCGCCCTGCTCGAGCGCTTGCGGATCGGGCGGATACTCGAGCGCCGCCGTCTGGCCCAGTCGAACGCGCGCCGCTTCGCCGCGTACTCCTTCGACAGCAGGCCCGCGAGCGGAATCTTCGCGAACTCGGGGTCGGCGTAGAACCGCGCGCGATCCTCGAACGCGAGCTTCTTGGCCTCGACGAACAGGTGCAGGTATTCGGCGACTGGCGAAGCCCATCGACTTGAGGTCGTAGGCCTCGAGGATGTTGAGCATCTGCAGCGCGGCGATGCCCTGCGTGTTGGGCGGCAGCTCCCAGACGTCGTAGCCGCGGTAGTTGGTCGAGACCGGCTCCACCCATTCGGAGCGGTGCGCGGCGAGATCGGCCGCGCGTGAGGTAGCCGCCGTTCGCGCGCATGTACGCGTCGATGCGCTGCGCGATGTCGCCCTTGTAGAACGCGTCGCGGCCGCCTGTCGGCGATCGCGCGCCAGCGTGTCGGCCAGCAGCGGGTTGCGGAAGATCTCGCCCTTGGCCGGCGCGCGCCCGTTCGGCATGTAGCGTTTCGCGCGAAGTTCGGATATGGCTTCGAGCACGCTGCGCGTTCGCGCGCCCAGCCCTGCGCGATCACCTCGGTGACCGGAAAGCCATTGCGCGCGTAGCGGATCGCGGGCGCAGCAGCTCCTTCATCGGCAGCTTGCCGAACCGCTGCGTGCAGCTCGAACCAGCCGTCGACGGTGCCCGGCACGGACACCGGCAGCGGTCCGCGCGCGCGGGATGGTCTTCGAATTCAGCTTCGTCAGCTCGGCCTGCAACTTCTCGAGCGTCAGCGACTTCGGCGAACGGCCGCTGCCGTTGAGGCCGTGGAGCTTTTTCGTCTTCGCGTCCCAGACGATGGCGAACAGATCGCCGCCGATGCCGTTGCCGGTCGGCTCCATCAAGCCCATCGCGGCGTTCGCCGCGATCGCGGCGTCGACCGCGGTGCCGCCGCGCTTCAGCACGTCGAGCGCGATCTGGCTCACGAGCGGATGACTCGTGGCCGCCATGCCGTGCGTGGCGATGACCTCCGAGCGCGTGGGCACGAGCGAACCGCTCGGACGCGGACCAGCCGCCGATCCTTCCATGGGCATGAGTGAAGCGCTCGTTAGGAAGAGTGTCGCAAGGACGAGAGGAACGCGTCGCGCGGCCATCACTTGCTGGTCGCGGCGCGCTGTGTGCCGGAGTCGAACACCTGGCGCACTTCGCCGTTGGTGACGCGTTCCTGGTAGCGGCCCTGCGTGTACCACGCGACCACGCGGCGCCAGAACGACACGGCGACCGGATTGCGCAGGTACTCCGTGATCTCCCAGCGCCCGGCGAAACGATTGAGGATGAGCTCGACCGCGGAGCGCCCGACGCCGCGGCGGCGGTACGTGCGCGTGACGAAGAATTCGGCCATGCGGTAATCGACGGGCGGCCGGCCCGGCGCGGCGCTGCCGCGCGCGACCATCGCGAAACCCACGGTGTCGGTTCCGCGCACGATGACCAGGGGATTCACCGACGAATCGCCGAACCAGCGCGCCAGCTGGTCCGATTCGGGCTGTAGCCGATTTCGCCGAGCGACGTCGTGCTGAACACGCCGGTGTTGAGCGGCGAGAGATCGTCGAGATAGTCGCGGTAGACGCTTTCGATCCACTCGCGATCGCGGCTGTTGCCGCGTGCATCACGAACACTGACGGTCACGCTTCCCCTCCGGGATCCCTGCCCTCAGAAAAGACAAAGCCCGGGCAGACGTTTTCGCGTTCTGCCCGGGCCGTCATTTGAGCCTGCTGGCTCGAAACAATAATCGAGATCGATTACTGCTTCGGGGCTTCCGCCGGGGCGGCAGCCGGGTCGGCAGCCGGAGCGGCAGCGTCCGTGGCGGTAGCAGCGGCATCCGTCGCGGTCGCAGCGGCGTCCGTGGCGGTCGCAGCAGCATCCGTGGCGGCAGCAGCGGCATCCGTGGCAGCAGCGGCAGCGTCAGCGGCCGGGGCGGCTTCCGGAGCAGCGGCTTCCTGCTTGCTGCAGGCGGTCATCAGAGCAAGGGCCGCGATGGAAGCGGCAAGAGCAACGTTCAATTTCATGTAGGGGTACCCCAAAAAATTTCTAGTGGTAAGAGAGACCAAACAAACGTTTGTTGCGCGATTCGCATCGCGGCGCGGGATTTTATCGGTTCGCCAAATCATTTGAAACAAGTGCAATTTTTTGTCCGCACCTGGCGACAGGATCTCGCCAACGATGCATCGTGAGTCGGGTTGTCCGGTGGATTCAACGCAGTCGGAGGCCGGGAAGGTCTGAATGTTGCGTCGCAACAATGAGTTGCGTGCAACGGCGCCGCATAGAATCTCTCCATGAATTCCCCAGCGATTAAACAGAACCCGGACTCCTGGTCCGCCCTTTTTGCCAGTCACCTCGAGACCGTGCAGAAGCGCAGCGCCGATGCCCTGGAAAAAACGGGCTACGACGCCCTGCTGGTCCACTCCGGGACGCCGCCACTCATCTTCCTCGACGACCACCACCTGCCCTTCAAGGCGCATGCGCCGTTCAAGGTCTGGGCGCCGCTCAACGACGCGCCCGATTCCTTCGTCTACTTCGCGCCCGGCAAGAAGCCGCAGCTGCTCGTGCATCAACCGGTCGATTACTGGCACAAGTCGCCGGAACTGCCGACGCACGTATTGGTCGTCCGGCTTCGAGGTCGTGAGCTGTCCCGACGCGCGAGGCGGCACGTGCCGTCCTGCCACGCGATCTTTCGCGTACCGCGTTCATCGGCGTGCCGTTCAACGAGCTCTTGTCCTGGGGAGTCGGCACGATCAACCCCGAACACCTGATGGCGCAGCTCGACTTCGCGCGTGCCAGCGAAGACGCCGTACGAGATCGCGTGCCTGCGCGAGGCCAACCGTCTCGGCGCGCTCGGGCACATCGCCGCCGAGAAAGCATTCCGCGCCGGCGCCAGCGGAGTTCGAAATCGGCCTCGCCTTCATGGCCGCCTGCGGTCACCGCGAGCGCGAGCTGCCTTACAACCCCATCATCGCGCTCAACGAAGGCGGCGCGGTGCTGCACTACCAGATCCAGCAGCGCACGCGTCCGCAGCGCCTGCATTCGCTGCTCATCGACGCGGGCGCGGAGTTCGGCGGCTACGCATCCGACATCACGCGCACGCATTCACACCACGACGCCGAGTTCGCCTCGCTGATCAAGCGCTTCGACGAGCTGCAGCTCACGTTGTGCGCGCAGGTGAACGTCGGACTGGATTGGCGCGATTTCCACCAGGCGTCGTATCGCGCGATCAGCGAATTCCTGCACGAAGCCGGCGTCATCACGGTGCAGCGCCGACGAGGCCGTGGACAGCGCCCTCACCTGCGTGTTCTATCCGCACGGCATCGGCCACCTGCTGGGACTGCAGGTGCACGACGTCGGTGGCACTCAGAAGGATTCCGCGGGCGGCACGATCGAGCGGCCATACAACCACCCGTTCCTGCGTCTCACGCGCAAGCTCGAGGACGGTTGCGTGGTGACGGTGGAGCCGGGTTTCTATCTCATCGACCAGCTGCTCGACGAGGCCAAGCTGAAGCCCATCGGCCGCATGATCGATTGGCAACGCGTCGAACAGCTGAAACCCTTCGGCGGCATCCGCATCGAGGACAACGTGGTGGCACGTCCCGGCGCTTCGGAGAATCTGACCAGGCCCGCATTCAATGCGTAGCGCTGGTCGACGAGCTCGACCGCGTGCTCGCGCAGACCATCTGATTCACGTGCCGGCGGTCGCCGGCTTCAGCCTGGCGCGCGCCAGCTCGTTGTCGCCGCGGATGCGCGTGAGCAGCGACTTGTAGCGCGGATCGTCGCGCAGCGGCGCGAACGCCGGCTCCGCCCGCAGGATCCACTCCCGGCGCCAGCCGCGCTCCACCGCCTGGCTGAGCGAGGTGAAAGCCGTTTCCCGTTCACCAAGCTGTGCCGCGAGCTGCGCGCGCAGGTAATGCATGCCGGGCCAGTCGCCGCCTTCGGCCGCGAGCGTCTCCAGCCATTTCCGCATCTGCAGCGCGTGACGCCGCGCATTGTCCGCGTCGCCCTGCATCTGCTCGAGCGTCGCGCGCGCACACATCGAGCACAGCGACCACCGCGTTTCGTAAATCGTGGGCTGAAACTGCGTCTCGAGATCGCCCGCGATGACGGGCTCGAGCGGCGACCACTTGCGTGCCAGCGCTTCATCGCCGGCGGCGAGCGCGAGCCAGCCGGCGTCCGCGTGTTCGGCGAGATACGACGGATCGATCTGGATCTTCGAAACATAGCGGCGCATGCCCGCGAGATCGCCGCGCACGAAGAACAGTCGCGCCTCGATGAGATCGATGTAGCTGCTCGGATACGCCTTGCGCACCGCCTCGATTTCGCGCGCGGCGGCATCGGTCATGTTGAGATCCAGATAGACGACCGCCAGCTCGCTGCGGATGTCGGTGCGCGTCGGGGCGCGTTGCAGGGCCGCCTGGTAGCGCGTCACTGCCTGGTCCAGCTCGCCGCGCGCCAGGTGCAGCAGCGCGTTGGCCCACAAGGCGTTCGGCAGGTCCGGCTGCAGCTCGAAACCGCGATCGCAGGCGCGCTGCGCATCGGCGTAACGCGCGAGGTTGGTGAGCAACAGGCAGCGCCGCACGTGCAACAGCGTGTTGAGCGGATCCAGCACCTGCACCTGGTCGTAGGCGGCGAGCGCCTCGCGCAGCTGTCCGTCGTTCTCGTATGCGAAACCCAGCCGCAGATACGCCTCGCCATAGTTGGAGTTGATCGCGATCGCGCGCTTCAGTGCCGCGATCGCCTCCGGCCGGCGCTTGAGCTCCACCAACAGGACCGACCACGCGGCGTAGGCCTCGGCGAGCTCGGGATCGAGTCGCAGCGCCGCGTCGATCTCCGGCTGAACCAGCGCCTGCCGTCGCCGAGAGCGGTCGATTGCTGTAGTAGTAGTTCGCCATGTAGGCGTCGGCAAGGCCCGCATGAGCCAGCGCGAATTTCGGATCGGCCGCGATCGCCTGCCTGTGATACGCGATGGCTCGCGCCAGGCTCTCGGGATTGCGCTGCAAGTGCTGGTGGCGGCCGAGCAGATAGAGGTCATAGGCATTCACCTGCATCGCGGCCGGACGGTCGATTCCCGCCACCGCCTGCGGCGAGAGCTGCAGCTCGAGCGCCGCGACCACCGCGCGCGAGATCTCCGACTGCACCGCCAGTGCGTCGCTGCGCGGCCGGTCGAAGGTATTGGACCAGACCTGGACGCCGTTGCTGGTGTCGACGAGCTGCGCCAGGACGCGCACGCGTTCGCCGCTATGGCGCACGGAGCCTTCGATGATGTGCGTGACGCCGAGCTGTCTGCCCACCTCGCGCACGTCGGCGCCGGTACCGCGGAACCGGAAGCTCGAATTGCGGCCCGTGACCCGCAGGCCGGCACGCGCGCGAGCGCGTTCAGGAGCTCGTCGCTGAGCCCATCGCAGAACGGCTGGTATTTGCCGTTATCGCTCAGGTCCGCGAACGGCAGCACGGCGACGGCCGGGGGCACGGAGGCTGGCGCCTGCCGTGGCCAGAGGATCCATCCGCCCGCGACGGCGGCGATCAACACGCCGGCGAGCAACGCGGTACGGCCGTAACGGCGCACTCCGTCGGTGGCGCGCCGGCGCGGAGGCTCGGCGCCGGCGGCCGGCGCCAATGCGGAAGTCGCTGGTGAAGTCGCCGCCGCGACACCGGGTAATTCGACCTCGGCCACAAGCCGATAACCCCGGCGCGGCACCGTCGCGATGTAACGCGCCTCCTCGCCGTCGTCGCCGAGCACGCGGCGCAGCTGCGCGATCGCCTGGTACACCGAGCTCTGCGTGACCAGGACACCCGGCCACACGCGCTCGAGCAACTCGTCGGCGGACCAGACGTTCGCCCGGTCGTTCGGCGAGCACGCACAGCAGCCGCATGGTGCGCGGCTCGAGTTTGACAAGCCGATCGCCTGCCCGGATTTCATCGAGCGAGGAGTCGATCTGCCATTCGCCAATGCGAAGGCGTCTTGGCGCCGCCGCGGATTCCATCGTCCGCCCTTGTTATTGCCCTGGCGGAACGAGTCTAGCCTGTGTTCCGAGGCAATTTGGCGTGTTTCGACGCCCTCGAAAAAACCTTCCGGGTTCCTTAAACCCTCCTTCAGGACGCCCGGCTGCCCCGTCCGCTGTCATGGCGCCGTCAGACACAGGAAACCTGCCGCCATGACCTACGACACCGCGACGATGCCCCGCGACCTGCTGGCCGACCTCTTCAACCGATACCACGCCATGCTGGTGCGTTTCCTGATCCGCAAGACGCGCTGCCCGCAGCGGGCCGAAGACCTGGCGCAGTCCGCCTGGCTGAAGCTCCTGTCCGCCCTGGGACGCGGCTTGTGCGGCACTCGCGACGTGGGTGAGCTGCGGGCCTACGTGTTCGAGGTGGCCCTCAACACCTGGCTCGACGAATACACGCGCAAACACGGCGAGGCGCGCACGCGTTGTTTCGATCCGGCGGACATCGATCGCATGACCGAGGAGGAGTCGTCGGCCTCCGGCCCCGATGAGCAGGTGCAGCGGGCGCAGGTCGGCGCGTTGTTGCGCGACGCCGTGACGTCGCTGCCGGTCGAACAGCAGCAGGTCATCCGCATGTGGTCGCAGGGCACGAGCATCCGCGAGATGTCGCGCGCCAGCGCCGCGCCCACCGATACCGTGCTGAGCCGCAAGAAATATGCCCTGGCGCGCATGCGCAACACGCTCGCCGGGGTGGCGGTGTGAGCGAAACCAAAAGCCGCGCGCGAATCGTTTTTCCCCGCATGAAGAACCACTTCGCCCTGGGCGTGATGCTGGGCGTTTTGATGGCCCTGACGCTGGCCGGGGTCGCGGCGGCGGCGCCCAGGGGGCCGCCCGCCATCGTGTTGTCGACGGCGCTGTCGGCCGGGCCGAGTACGCTATCGTCCGGACCCGCCGGGCCGCTCAACCGCCATCTGTTCGAGCTCACCGGCTTTCCGGAGCAGGATCCCGCCGCGCAGGTATTGTGCAAGTACCCCAACAACTTCGTGTACCGCTGCCGCAGCGAGCGCGAAGCGTCCATGTCGCCGGAACGCCAGCGAGTCATCGTGACGATCCCGGATCTCGATCTCGGGCGGCAGGTGGTGGTGCGTTTCCTGAGCTCGGGCGGCGCCCGGGATTTCCCGCTCGAGCTCGCGAACTCGCCGCAGGTCGTGCACGAAATCGAGGCGCTGCCGCTGTTGCGCGGCGGACAACACGTCACCGGCAGCAATGGCCTGCCGTCCCCCAACCTGAGCGTGGTGAGCGAACACGCGACGACGATGCCCGCGATGGCGACCTCGACGCTCGGCGCGCCTTCGGCCTGCGACCAGATTCACGCGCAGTGGGTGGGCGCGAGCGCCACCGATCCGCTGTTCACCAGCACGTTCGGCGCGATGTCGGGTTCGGTGGTGCTGACGAAGCCCACGAACGCGGGCTCGGCGGTGCGTCCCGACAATCTGCCGCAGTGGACGTTTTCCTATCCGATGAGCGCGAACCGCGTGCAGTTCATCGCGCACTACGAGGTGGTCTATCGCGTCGGCCTGTGCGCCGACCGCGTGGTCACGACTGGTTAGCCGACTCCGCGCCGCGGTCGAACAACACGCGCAGCGACAATACGACGTACAGCCCGGTGAGGATCGCCAGCCCGGCGAAGAACAGGATGACCGGGCCTTGTGCCCGCGGCGCGGCCACGGTCGCCGCCAGGCACACGATGCCCGCGAGGACCGCGGAAAATCCGATCGCGAACTTCGCGCGGCGGAACAGGAATGCGCCGGTCACCAGCGCGAGGACTCCGAGCGCGAGACCGTACGGACGCTGCTCCGGGTGATAGTCCGTGAATCCGAAGGTCCAGAACTGGGAAAGACCGAGCAGCACGAATACGACGGCCGCCGTTCGAAACATCCACTGGTAGCGAACGGCGACCGGCATCGATCACTTCTTCGCCAGCAGGTCGCGAATTTCGCGCAACAGCACTTCCTGCGCGGGCGGCGGCGCCGGCGGCGCGGCCGGGTCGGGCTTCTTGAGCTTGTTGATGCCGCGGATGAGCAGGAACAGGACGAAGGCGACGATCAGGAACTGGAAGGATATCTGCAGGAAATTGCCGTACTTCCACAGGACCTCCTTGCCGGCCGGATCGGCGCCGAGACTGAAGGCGAGATCGGTGAAGTTGACTCCGCCGATGACCTTGCCGAGCGGCGGCATGATGATGTCTTCGACCAGCGAGGCCACGATCTTGCCGAACGCCGCGCCGATGATCACGCCGATCGCGAGATCGACGACGCTGCCCTTCATCGCAAATTCTTTGAATTCTTTCGCGAGACCCATGTGCGCACCCGGATTGTTGTTGGAGGGTGGCGCGAGCTTACGCTCTCAATCGGTGTCGGCGAAGCCTTCGGCGCAATCCACTTCATTGGCGAAAACGAGATCGTCCTGGGCCGTGTTTTCACCGGGAGTGACGGAGTAAAGCGGGTGCGTGACAAGCTCCGGGCCGGTGTGCTCCGTAGCGGAATCGGCCGCCCGCGCGTGGTAGCCCGGGAGGTGGATGAATGCCCGGGCCTTGACGCTGCCGATGACATTGCCCGGCGCCCGCCACGCGGCGGCGTGAAATCTGCCATTCACGTCCGATGTCGTTTTGCAGAGGCGGATGCGCGCGACCTGGCTGTCCACGAGCACGTCGATTTCACCTTCCCACGCGACGAGCACACGAGCCCCTGGCAGCGGCCGTGACGTCGCCGCGTCGACCACCACGCCGTTGAGTTCCGGGATGGTGAGCGCGGGTTTTCCGCAACCCGCCAGCACCAGGACCAGGGCGCTGAAAACGAAACGGGCGCCGTTCTCAGGAAGAATCGGCGCCCGTTTCATGTCAGCTGGAAGCGTCGAACTACTTCGACTTCTTCGTCTTCTTCTTGGCAGCGGCCTTCTTCTTCGGAGCCGCGGCCTTCTTGGCGGCCTTGGCCGCCGCGGCCTTCGCGGTCGTCTCGGCCTTCACGGCCTTCGCGGCTTTTTCCCGGGCCTTCTTCGCTTCGGCCTGCGACTTCTTTTCTTCCTTGCTCGGGCAGCCTTGGGCGTGGCCTTGTCGGCCTTCTTCGCCTTCTTGTCTTCCGGCGCGGCCTCGTCCGCCACCGGAGCCGAGCGCTCCACGAGCTGCATCAGCGCCATCGGGGCGTTGTCACCCGGACGCGGCGCCATGTGCAGGATGCGCGTGTAGCCACCCGGACGCGCCTTGAAGCGCGGGCCGATGGTGTCGAACAGCTTGGCGACGATCTCGGAATCGCGCAGGCGCGAGAACGCGAGACGGCGATTGGACTCGCTGTCTTCCTTGCCGAGGGTGATCAACGGCTCGACCACGCGACGCAGCTCCTTGGCCTTCGGGATGGTGGTGCGGATGGTCTCGTGACGCAGCAGCGACACCGACAGGCTGCGCAGCAGCGCGTGGCGATGCGGCGCATTGCGCGAGAGCTGACGGCCGGAAAGATGATGACGCATTTCTAGACTTCCTGACTAATCGATCTTCAAATCATTCCGCGATCGGCGTCGTGCTTGAGACCGGCCGGCGGCCAGCCATCGAGACGCATGCCGAGCATGAGACCGTGGCTCTGCAGAACTTCCTTGATCTCGGTGAGCGACTTCTTGCCGAGGTTCGGGTGCGCAGCAGCTCGACTTCCGTGCGCTGCACGAGGTCGCCGATGTAGTGGATGTTCTCGGCCTTGAGGCAGTTCGCCGAACGCACGGTGAGCTCGAGCTCGTCGACGGGCCGCAGCAGCAGCGGGTCGAACTGCATCTCGGAGACCTTGGTGCTGGCCTCTTCCTCGCCCTGCAGGTCCACGAACACCGACAGCTGATCCTTGAGGATGCCGCCGGCGCGACGGATGGCTTCTTCCGCGTCGATCGTGCCGTTGGTCTCGATGTCGATCACCAGCTTGTCGAGATCGGTGCGCTGCTCGACGCGCGCGGCGTCGACCATGTACGTCACGCGGCGCACGGGCGAGAACGACGCGTCGAGCTGCAGGCGGCCGATCGGGCGGCTCTGCTCCTCGAACGCGGCGCGATTCGCCGCCGGGCGGTAGCCACGGCCGCGCTCGACGCGCAACGTCATCGTGAGCTCGCCGGCCTTCGTCAGGTTCGCGAGCACCAGCTCGGGATTCACGACTTCGATGTCGTGGTCCGTGTGGATGTCACCGGCCGTCACCGGGCCCGGGCCCTTCTTCGACAGGCGCAGCTCGGCGCTGTCGCGCGTGTGCATCTTGAGGGCGACTTGCTTGAGGTTCAGCAGGATGTCGACGACGTCTTCCTGCACGCCTTCGATGGAGGTGTACTCGTGCAGCACGCCTTCGATCTCCACTTCGGTGATCGCGGCACCCGGCATGGACGACAGCAGAACGCGACGCAGCGCGTTGCCGAGCGTGTGGCCGAAGCCGCGCTCGAACGGTTCGATCACGACGCGAGCCTGGCGCGGGGCCGTCGGCTGCACTTTCACGACTCGGGGCTTGAGGAATTCGCTCACTGAACCTTGCATTCGAACCACCTTAGCCGCTTGCGCGGCAGCTTCTTAGCCGCATGCGCGGCAACTCATCAACCGGCTGAAGACAGCCGGTCCTGAAAATTACTTGCTGTACAACTCGACGACGAGGTTCTCGTTGATGTCCGGCAGGATCTCGTCCCGGCCCGGCACCGACTTGAACACGCCACGGAATTCCGTGCTGTTCACGTCCACCCACTCGGGCAGACCCACCTGCGTCGCGATCTGCATCGCACTCTGGATGCGCAGCTGCTTCTTGGCCTTCTCGCGCACCGTGACGATGTCGCCGGCCTTGCACTGGTAGGAACCGATCGTGACGACGCCGTCGTTCACGGCGATCGCCTTGTGCGCCACGAGCTGGCGCGCTTCCGAGCGCGTCGCGGCGAAACCCATGCGATAGACGACGTTGTCGAGGCGGCACTCGAGCAGCTTCAGCAGGTTTTCACCCGACGAACCCGCGCGGCGCGAGGCCTCCGTGTAGTAGTTCGCGAACTGGCGCTCGAGCACGCCGTACATGCGGCGCAGCTTCTGCTTCTCGCGCAGCTGCAGACCGTAGTCCGACAGGCGCTGCTTGCGCTCACCCTTGATGCCGCCCGGCGGCACCTGGAACTTGCACTTGCTCTCGAGGGGCTTCACGCCGCTCTTGAGGAACAGATCTGTGCCCTCGCGACGCGCGAGCTTGCACTTGGGACCGGTGTAACGAGCCATGTATACGTTCCTGAATTAGACGCGACGCTTCTTGGGCGGACGGCAGCCGTTGTGCGGGATCGGCGTGATGTCCGAGATGCTCGTGATCTTGAGACCACAGGCATTGAGGGCGCGGACCGCAGACTCACGGCCGGGGCCAGGGCCGCCGACGCGCACTTCGACGTTCTTCACGCCATGTTCCTGCGCCGCGACTGCCGGCCTTCTCAGCCGCCACCTGCGCCGCGAACGGCGTCGACTTGCGCGAACCGCGGAAGCCGCAACCACCGGACGTCGCCCAGGAAAGCGTGTTCCCCTGGCGATCGGTGATGGTGATGATGGTGTTGTTGAAGGAAGCGTGCACGTGGGCGATGCCGTCGAGGACGTTCTTGCGCGCCTTCTTCGGTTTCTTCGCACCACCAGCGGCGGCGGCGCCCGAGGTGCCAGCAGCAGCGGCTTCTGACTTCTTTTCTTCAGCCATGTGTTTCTACCTAACCTTTAAACCTTGCCCGGAGGAGCGTTCAGCTTCACGGCCTGCTTGCGCGGACCCTTGCGCGTGCGGGCATTCGTGCGAGTGCGCTGACCACGGACCGGCAGACCCTTGCGGTGGCGCATGCCACGGTAGGAGCCGAGGTCCATCAGTCGCTTGATGTTCATCGAGTTCTCGCGGCGCAGGTCGCCTTCGACCGCGGCCTTCGCGAGCGCCGAACGGATCGCGTTCACTTCGACCTCGGTGAGATCCTTCACCTTGGTCGTCGGCGCGATACCCGTCGACTCGCAGATCTCCTTCGCACGCGACCGGCCCACGCCGAAGATGTGCGTGAGGCCGATGACCACGTGCTTGTTCATCGGGATGTTGATGCCGGCAATACGTGCCATGTTCGATACCTACCTATTAGCCTTGACGCTGCTTGTGGCGCGTGTCGGCGCAGATGACGTAGACCACGCCGCGACGGCGCACGATCTTGCAGTTCTTGCAGATCTTCTTGACTGACGGACGGACTTTCATGATCTCAACCCCTATTAACCTTGCGGCTGGCCACTGCGGCCGTAACCCATCAGGTTCGCCTTCTTGAGCAGACCCGGGTAGTGATGCGACATCAGGTGCGCCTGAAGCTGCGAGAAGAAGTCCATCGCCACGACCACCACGATCAGCAGCGACGTGCCACCGAACACGAACGGCACGCCACCCCTGGCCACGAGCAGCTCGGGCAGGAGGCAGACCGCGGTGATGTACAGCGCGCCCCACAGCGTCAGGCGCGTGAGCACCTTGTCGATGTACTCGCCGGTCTGCTGTCCCGGGCGGATGCCGCGGATGAACGCGCCCGACTTCTTGAGGTTGTCGGCCGTTTCGCGCGCGTTGAACACCAGCGCCGTGTAGAAGAAGCAGAAGAAGATGATGAGCACGGCGTACACCGCGATGTGCGCGGGCTGGCCGTAACCGAGCGTGGTCGAGAACGTCGAAAGCGCATTGCCCCACCAGGTATCCGTGTTCGAGCCCGCAAACCCGGCGATGGTGGCCGGGAACAGCAGCAGGCTCGACGCGAAGATCGGCGGAATCACGCCCGACATGTTGAGCTTGAACGGCAGGTGCGTGGTCTGGCCCGGCATACATGCGGCGGCCGACCTGGCGCTTGGCGTAGTCGACTGGAATGCGCCGCTGTGCGCGCTCGACGAACACGCAGAACGCGGTGACCGCGAGCACGACCACGATGAGCACGATGGCGAACAGGCCGGACATCTCACCCGTGTTGATCTGCTCCACGGTGTTGCCGATGGCGCCGGGGAATCCGGCGACGATGCCGCCGAGGATGATCATCGAGATGCCGTTGCCCACGCCGCGCTCGGTGATCTGCTCACCCAGCCACATGAGGAACATGGCGCCGGTCGTCATCGTGATGGTCGCGACGAACAGGAACTGCGAATCCGGGCGCGACCACCATGCCCTGCTGCTGCAGGCCATTCGCGGTGATGAACGACTGGAACAGCGCCAGACCCGAGCGTGCCGTAACGGGTGATCTCGGTGAGCTTGCGCCGTCCGGACTCGCCTTCCTTGCGGTACTCCATCCACGTGCGGGACGACCATCGCCATCATCTGCACGATGATGGACGCGGAGATGTACGGCATCACGCCCATCGTGAAGATGGACAGGCGCTCGAGCGCGCCGCCCGAGAACATGTTCACGATGCCGAAGATGGTCTCGGCGTTGTCGCGGAAGAAGCCGGCCACGCGCTCGGGGTCGATGCCCGGCACGGGGATGTACGTGCCGATGCGATAGACGATGAGCCCGCCGATCAGGAACAACAGGCGATTGCGTACGTCGCCGAAGCGCGCCGCATCGCCGAGAACCGATCCTGGGTTCTGGACTGAGCTGTCTGCCACGTGTTGCCCTGCTTCCTTAGGCCTGCTTCTTGGCCGTGAGCTTCGCGGGCGCCGGCTTCGGAGGCAGGGCCTCGACCGTGCCGCCCGCCTTCTCGATGGCCTCGCGCGCACCCTTGGTGGCGCCGATGCCCTTGAGGGTCACGGCCTTCTTGATCTCGCCCGAGAGCACGACCTTCGCCTGGTCGGCAAATGTCGGGATGATGTTGGCCTTCTTCAAGGCGTCGAGATCGATGACCGCGCCTTCGACCTTGGCGAGCTCGTCGAGACGGACCTCGGCGTGCAGGGCCTGGATCTTCGAGCGGAAGCCGACCTTGGGCATGCGGCGCTGAATGGGCATCTGGCCGCCTTCGAAGCCGACCTTGTGGTAACCGCCCTTGCGCGCGCGCTGACCCTTCACGCCACGGCCGCAGGTCTTGCCCTGGCCGGCGGAGGCGCCGCGACCCACGCGCCGATGCACCTTGCGGGAGCCGACAGCGGGTTTCATGTCATTGAGTCGCATCGTCATCTCTCTTTACTCCTGCACCTTCAGCAGGTGCTTCGCCGCATAGATCATGCCGCGGTTCTGCGGCGTGTCGGCGACTTCGACCGTCTGGTTGCGGGCGGCGCAGGCCGAGGCCACGCACCGACGCCTGGATGTTCTTCAACTGGCCCGCGAGGCTCTTCGCCAGCGTGACCTTGATGTTCTTGGTAGCCATGACGCTCAACCCAGGATCTCTTCGACCGACTTGCCGCGCTTGGCGGCGATGTCTTCCGGCGAACGCGCGTTCGCCAGCGCATTCACCGTGGCGCGCACGACGTTGATCGGGTTGCGCGAGCCGTAGCTCTTCGCGAGCACGTTGCGCACGCCGGCGCACTCGAGCACCGCGCGCATGCCGCCGCCGGCGATGACGCCGGTACCGTCGGACGCGGGCTGCATGTACACGTGCGTCGCGCCATGCGCGCCCTTCATCGCGAAGTGCAGCGTGTCGTTCTTGAGCGCCACGTTCACCATGTTCTTGCGGGCCTGGGCCATGGCCTTCGAGATCGCGACCGGCACTTCACGCGCCTTGCCGAAACCGAAGCCCACGCGGCCGGCGCCGTCGCCCACGACCGTCAGGGCCGTGAAGCCGAACTGGCGGCCACCCTTGACCACCTTGGCCGTGCGATTGACTGCAACCAGCTTCTCGAGGAACTCGTCCTGCGCTTGGTTCTTGTTGTCGGGTCGTGCCATTTGTTAGGTCCTGTCAGAACTCGAGGCCGGCTTCACGCGCGGCGTCGGCCAGCGCCTTGACGCGGCCGTGGTACATGAATCCGGCGCGATCGAACGCGACCTTGGTGATGCCGGCGGCCTTGGCGGCCTCGGCAATGGCCGTTCCGACTGCCTTCGCCGCCGCGACGTTGCCGGTGCCCTTGAGGCCCTTGGCAACCTTCTCCTGCACGGTGGAGGCCGTGGCGAGCACCTTCGCGCCCGAGGAGTCGAACACCTGCGCGTAGATGTGCTGCGGCGTGCGATGGATCGTGAGGCGGGCGACGCCCAGCTCGCGGATCTTCATGCGGGTCTTGATGGCGCGGCGCTGGCGCCGCTCTTTCTTGGTGATCTGCATATGAGTGCCGAAGAATTACTTCTTCTTGCCCTCCTTCAGGGTGATCTGCTCACCGGAATAACGGACGCCCTTGCCCTTGTACGGCTCCGGCGGACGAATCGCGCGGATCTTCGCGCACACCTGGCCGATCTTCTGGCGGTCGATGCCCTTGATGATGATTTCGGTCTGGCTCGGGCGTCTCCATCGAGATGCCGTCCGGAATCGGGAAGTTCACCGCGTGCGAGAAGCCGAGCGTGAGGCCCAGCACCTTGCCCTGCACCGCGGCGCGGTAACCGACGCCGACGAGCTCGAGCTTGCGCTCGTAACCCTTCGATACGCCCGTCACCATGTTCGCGAGGTGCGCGCGGGCGGCGCCCGCGGACATGCGCGACTGCTGGCGCTGGCGTAGGCGACCTGCAGTTTCTTTTCCTGCTGTTCGACCCTCACGCCGTCGGCCACGACGAGCGTGAGCTCGCCCTTGGCGCCCTTGACCTTGATCATGTTCGCGGCGATGGAGGCGGTGACGCCCGACGGCAGATCGACGGGTCGTTTTGCGACTCGGCTCATAGAGTGGGACTCATGGTTGTTTCTCTGGTTAGGCCACGATGCAGAGGACTTCGCCGCCCTGCCCGATGGCTCGCGCCTGTTTGTCGGTCATCACGCCCTTCGGCGTGGAGACGATGGCGGTACCGAGACCACCCTGGATCTTCGGCAGCTCGGTCTTGCTGCGGTAGATACGCAGGCCGGGACGCGAGACGCGCTCGAGGCGGTCGATCACGGGACGGCCGTCGAAGTACTTCAGCTCGATGCTCAGCGTCTGTCTTCGCGCCTTCCGTCGTCACCTGGAAGCCGGCGACGTAGCCTTCTTCCTTCAGGACCTTGACCAGCGCGGTCTTCAGCTTCGAAGACGACACCGACACTTCCGTCTTGCGCGCGAGTTGCGCGTTGCGGATGCGGGTCAGGAGGTCGGCAATGGGATCAGTCATGCTCATGCCATGCGCTCCTTACCAGCTCGCCTTGGAAACGCCCGGCAACTCGCCGCGCGCAACCGCTTCACGGACCTTCACGCGCGCCAGGCCGAAGCGGCGATACACGCCGCGTGAGCGGCCGGTAATCGCGCAACGGTTGCGACCACGCGAGGGGCTCGCGTCGCGCGGCAGCTTCTGCAGCTTCGCCTGCGCGTCGGCACGCACCTCCGGAGAGGTCTTCGGGCTGCGAATGAGCTCTTTCAACTGAGCGCGCTTCGCCGCGTATTTCTTCACGATCTTGGCGCGACGCTTCTCGCGCTCGACCATGTTTGTCTTGGCCATACCCTATGGTTCCTTACTTGCGGAACGGGAAATTGAAGGCGTTGAGCAGGGCTTTGCCCTGCTTGTTATCCTTCGCCGTCGTCGTAATCGTGATGTCCATTCCCCGGAGCTGATCGATCTGGTCGTACTGGATTTCCGGGAAAATGATCTGTTCCTTGATGCCGAGGCTGAAATTGCCGCGGCCGTCGAACGAACGCGGGTTGATGCCGCGGAAGTCGCGGATGCGCGGAATCGCGATCGTGATGAGACGATCGAAGAACTCCCACATGCGCTCGCCGCGCAGCGTCACCTTCGTGCCGATCGCGAGGTTCTCGCGAACCTTGAAGGAGGCGATCGACTTCTTCGACATGCAGAGCTTGGGCTTCTGGCCGGTGATCTTGGTGAGATCGGCGACGGCCGCGTCCATGACCTTGCGGTCGGCGACGGCTTCGCCCACGCCCATGTTCACCGTGATCTTGACGATCTTCGGAATCTGCATGACGTTCTTCACGCCCAAGTCCTGCTTGAGCTTCGGAATCACCGTCTTCTGATAGAACTCTTTTAACCTGGCCATTGCTGCCTCTTGCTCTCGCCCAATCAGGCGTCGATCACTTCGCCGTTGGACTTGAAGAAACGCACGCGCTTGCCGTCGTTCAGCTGCTTGATGCCGACACGATCAGCCTTCTTCGCGCCCACGTTCCAGATCGCAACCTTCGAAATGTGCAGCGGCATCGTCTTGTCGACGATTCCGCCCGGCACGTTGCGCTGCGGGTTGGGTTTCTGGTGTTTCTTCGCCTTGTTGATGTTCTCCACGGTGACCTTCTCGCCGTCGATGGCGAGAACGGTGCCCTGGCGGCCCTTGTCCTTGCCCGAAATGACGACGACGGTGTCACCCTTGCGAATCTTGTTCATGTCACAGCACCTCGGGAGCGAGCGACACGATCTTCATGAACCGCTCCGTGCGCAGCTCGCGCGTGACGGGTCCGAAGATGCGCGTGCCGACCGGCTCGAGCTTGTTGGTCAGCAGCACGGCGGCGTTCGTGTCGAAGCGCAGCAGCGAGCCATCGGCGCGACGCACGCCACGCTTGGTACGCACGACGACGGCGTCATAGACCTCGCCCTTCTTGACCTTGCCGCGCGGGATCGCGTCCTTGATGGACACCTTGATCACGTCGCCCACCTGCGCATAACGCCGGCGGGTACCGCCGAGCACCTTGATGCACATCAGCGTGCGTGCACCGCTGTTGTCAGCGGCGTTGAGCATGGTTTGCAGCTGGATCATTGCGCGCCCGCTTTCTCGAGCACCGAGACCAGCTTGTACGACTTGCGGCGCGACAGCGGGCGGCACGGCACGATCGAGACGGTGTCACCCTCGCGGGCTTCCTTGTTCTCGTCGTGCGCCAGCAGCTTGGTCGTGCGGCGGATGTACTTGCCGTAGCGCGCGTGCTTGATCAGGCGCTCGATCTCGACCGCGATGGTCTTTTCCATCTTGTTCGAGACGACCTTGCCCGTCAGGCGCGCGACTCGGCTTCTTGACTTCTGCTGTATTCATTTCTTCGCTCCAGCGCGCGCCTTCTCGGTCATGACCGTCTTGACCCGCGCAATGCTCCGCTTGACCTTGCTGAAGTCCGAGGACTTCACGGTCTGGCCGCTCGCGGACTGGAAGCGCAGGGAAAACTGTTCCCGGCGCAGCTTGATCAGCTCACCCTGCAGATCCGCGGCGTCCTTGCCGCGCAATTCTTTGGCGCTCATCAACGCACCTGCCGTTTCACGAACATGGTGGACACCGAGAGCTTGGCGCTGGCGAGGCGGAACGCTTCACGCGCGGTCGCTTCGTCGACACCTTCGATCTCGAACAGAACCTTGCCGGGCAGCACCTTCGCCACCCAGTACTCGACGTTGCCCTTGCCCGAGCCCATGCGGACTTCGAGGGGCTTCTTCGACACCGGCACGTCGGGGAACACGCGGTTCCACACCTGGCCGCCACGCTTGACGTAGCGGGTCATGGCGCGGCGCGCGGCTTCGATCTCACGCGCGGTCATGCGTGCGCGGCTGGTCGCCTTCAAGCCGAATTCACCGAACGAGACCTTGCTGCCGCGCTGGGCGAGGCCGGTATTCGTTCCCTTGAACTGCTTGCGATATTTGGTGCGCTTGGGCTGTTGCATAGTCGTTGAACCTTGTTAGGCGGCCGGCGTCGTGCCCGGCGTGCCGGCGGCGAAAGCGGCGGCGGCGGCCGCGTTCGCGGCGGCGCCCTGCGCGGCCTGCGCGGCTTCCACTTCGGCGGCCTGCGCGGCGAGCTCGGCCTTGTCGAACACTTCGCCCTTGAAGATCCAGACCTTGACGCCGATGACGCCGTAGGTGGTGCGGGCTTCGCCGAGGCCGTAGTCGATGTCGGCGCGGAACGTGTGCAGCGGCACGCGGCCTTCGCGGGCCCATTCCGTGCGGGCGATTTCCGAGCCGTTGAGGCGGCCCGACAGGCGCACCTTCACGCCGAGCGCGCCGGAACGCATGGTGCTCATCACGGCGCGCTTCATGGCGCGGCGGAACATCACGCGCTTCTCGATCTGCTGGGCGATGCCGTCGGCGACGAGCTGCGCATCGAGCTCGGGCTTGCGGATCTCGGCGATGTTGAGGCGCACGTCGGTGGACGGCAGCTTCAGCATCTTCGCCGTCTCGGCGCGCAGCTTCTCGATGTCCTCGCCCTTCTTGCCGATCACGATGCCCGGACGCGCGGTCTGGATCGTGATGTTCACGCGCTTGGCGGCGCGGTCGATGAGGATGCGGCTGACGGACGCGTCGGCCAGCTTCTTCTTCAGGAACTCGCGCACGCGGAAATCCGTGTGCACGTGCTGCGGGAACAGCTTCTTGCCGGCGTACCACTTGGACACCCACTCACGGGTGATGCCAAGGCGAATGGCGACCGGATTGACCTTTTGACCCATGACTTACTCGTCCTTCTTGCCGTCGCCGACGACGACAGTGATGTGACTGTTGCGTTTGACGATGCGCGTGCCGCGGCCCTTGGCCCGCGCGCCGAAGCGCTTGAGCAGCGGCGCCGCGTCCACGTGGATCTTCGTGATCTTGAGCTCGTCGACGTCCGCGCCCTTGTTGTTCTGCGCGTTTTCGACGGCCGACCAGAGCACCTTGTAGATGAGGTCCGCGCCCTTCTTCGGCATGAACTTGAGCGTGTTGAGCGCCTTCGAGACGCTTCGGCGCCGCGCACGGTGTCGGCCACCAGGCGGCACTTCTGCGGCGAGATGCGCGCGTAGCGCAGGATGGCTTTCGCTTCCATGTTAGGCCGAGGCCTCCACTTTCTTGTCGCCCGAGTGCGCCTTGAACGTGCGCGTCGGGGCGAACTCGCCGAGCTTGTGACCGACCATGTTCTCGGTGATCAGCACCGGGATGTGCTGCCGGCCGTTGTGGACGGCGATCGTGAGACCGACCATGTCGGGGATGATCATCGAGCGGCGCGACCAGGTCTTGATCGGCTTGCGATCGCCCTTGGCGGAGGCCGTCTCGACTTTCTTCAGCAGGTGAAGATCGACGAACGGACCTTTCTTCAGTGAACGAGGCATGTCGGGTCCTTATTAACGAATTCGGTTCTGACGACGCTGCACGATCATGTTGGTCGTGCGCTTGTTGCGTGCGCGTCTTGAGGCCCTTGGCGTTCTGGCCCCACGGGCTCACCGGGTGCGGATTGCCCTGTCCGGACTTGCCTTCGCCACCACCGTGCGGGTGATCGACCGGGTTCATGGCCTGGCCGCGAACCGTCGGGCGGATGCCGAGCCAGCGCTTCGCGCCGGCCTTGCCGTAGACGCGCAGGTTGTGCTCGTCGTTCGACACTTCGCCGATCGTGGCGCGGCAGTCGACGTGCACCTTGCGGCTCTCGCCCGACTTCAGGCGCAGCAGCGCGTAGATGCCTTCGCGCGCGGTGAAGCTGGCCGAGGCGCCGGCGCTGCGCGCCATCTGGCCGCCCTTGCCGGGCTTGAGTTCGATGTTGTGCACGATCGAGCCGACCGGGATGTGGCGCAGCTGCATGGCGTTGCCCGACTTGATCGGGGAATCCGCGCCCGAGCGCATTTCGTCGCCGGGCTTCATGCCCTTGGTGGCGAGGATGTAGCGGCGCTCGCCGTCGGAGTACTTGATCAGCGCGATGTGGCAGGTGCGGTTCGGATCGTGCTCGATGCGCTCGACCACGCCCTTGATCCCGTCCTTGTCGCGACGGAAGTCGATGATGCGGTACTTGTGGACTGACCGCTGCCCTGGTGGCGCGTGGTGATGCGGCCGACGTTGTTGCGGCCGGAGTGGCTCTTCTGCTTCGACGGTCAGCGGCTCGTGCGGACCGCCCTTCCACAGGTGCGACTTGTCGAGCTTCACGACGAAGCGCGTGCCCGGCGAAGTCGGCTTCATTTTGATGACTGGCATTTCTAACTACCTTCAGGCCTTGAGCTTGGCTTCGTAGTCGATCGTCTGGCCGGGGGCCAGGCGAACGTAGGCTTTCTTGATGTCCTGCGTGCGGCCCTGGACCTTGCCGAAGCGGCGCGTCTTGCCGGTCTCGTTGACCACGTTCACCTTGGCCACCTTCACGCCGAACATGAGCTCGACCGCCGCCTTGATCTCGGGCTTGGTCGAGTCGCGGCGCACGCGGAACGAATACGAGTTCGTGTTCTGCATGGCGAGCGAGGTCTTCTCGGTGATGTGCGGCGCGAGCAGCATGTTGATCAGCTTCTCCGGGCTCGCGACCTTCTTCGGCGCGTCCTTGATGTCGACGACCTTCGCCTTCTTGACCTTCGCGGCCTTCGGAGCCTTCGGGGGCCTTGGGCGGCCTTCGGCGCTTTCGTCCGGCTTTCGGGGCCTTGGCTTCCTTCGGACTTGGCGGCGCTCATTGCAGACGCTCCTCGATGAGTTTCACGGCGCCGACGGTCATGAGCACCTTGTCGTAGCTCGCGAGCGACAGCGGGTTCAGCGCGGACACCGGCAGCACTTCGACGAGCGGCAGGTTGCGCGCGGCGAGGAACAGCTTCTCGTCGATGCCCTCGACGATGATGAGCACGCTGCTCGAGGTTGAGCTTCTTGAGCTTCTCGGCGACCTGCTTGGTCTTCGGCGCGTCGACCGTGAAGTCCTGCGTGACGACCAGGCGATCCTGGCGCACGAGCTCCGAGAGCATCGACTGGATCGCGCCGCGGTACATCTTCTTGTTCACTTTCTGCGCGAAATCGCGCGGCTTCGCGGCGAACGCACGGCCACCGCCGACCCAGATGGGCGAGCGGATCGAGCCGGCGCGCGAGGTGCCGCCACCTTTCTGCGGACGCGGCTTGCGGCCACCGCCGCGCACTTCGGCCTTCGTGAGCTGGGCCTTGGTGCCCGCGCGGCCGCCGTTGCGATAGGCCGTGACGACCTGGTGCACCAGCGACTGGTTGAATTCCTTGCCGAAGGTTTCGTCGGAAACCTTGAGCGCGGCACCACCATTGATAACTTTGAGTTCCATGTGTGCCGCCAATTACTTCTTGTTGGACGTGCCGGTGTTGATCTTGGCCGGCGCGATCTTCTTGCGATTCTTCTGCGCCGCGGCCTTCGTCGACGGACGCACGATGACCTGGCCACCTTCCGCACCCGGAACGGCGCCGCGGATCAGCAGCAGGTTACGCTCGGCATCGATCTCGACGACCTTCAGGTTCTCGATCGTGCGGCGCACGACACCCATGTGGCCCGACATGCGCTTGCCCTGGAACACGCGGCCCGGCGTCTGGCGCTGGCCGATGGAGCCGGGCGTTCGGTGCGACACGGACACGCCGTGCGACGCATGGTGGCCGGCGAAGTTGTGACGCTTCATCGTGCCGGCGAAGCCTTTACCGATCGTGGTGCCCGTCACGTCGACGATGGCGCCCGCTTCGAAAATGCTCGCTTTGATTTCGCTGCCGACGGCGAGGTCCGTGCCCTCTTTTTCCGTGAGGCGGAATTCGACCATGCGACTTGCCCGGCTCGACATTCGCTTTCGCGTAGTGGCCCGCGGCGGCCTTCGACAGCAGCTGCGGACGCTTCTTGCCGAACGACACCTGAATGGCGCGGTAGCCGTCCTTGTCGACGGACTTCACTTGAGTGATGCGGTTAGGCAGCACTTCGATGACGGTTACCGGAACCGTCTCGCCCGCATCCGTGAAGATGCGAGTCATGCCGGCCTTGCGGCCGATAAGAGCAACGCTCATGACTATCCTCTCGTTCCTCGCACGCATCGCTTCGATTGGTGTTGCCCGCGGTGTAGCTAGGTCTGAACGAGGGAACACTGGAGAGAGCGCGGCGCAAGAATTTGCGCCGCGATGCTCGAGTGGTCTTGGGTTTGGAGCTTCGACGGCTCGCCCAACCTCGCCCGATTTCGCTGGAAATCAATCGCTTGAGACTTGTGGTCCCAGGCGAAAGGGCGCGCAGTATATGCAGCGGGATTTCAACCCGCAAGCCTTCGGGAATCATTGCCTTGGAGACGGTCCGGCGGCGCAGGCATATATAAGAATGCGGATTGGGGGTCAAAAATAGAGCATCTTGATGCCTTATATATAGCATCACGATGTGCGAACGACCCTCACTCTCGACCCGGACGTGGCTGCCAAGCTGAAGGCTGACTCCCAGCGCAGCGGTCGGCCCTTCAAGGTGGTGGTCAATGACGCCTTGCGCCGTGGCCTCCGCCATACCGAAGAAATGCAGCTGGCAGCGCCATTCGTGGTGAAACCCCATGATTTCGGCGGTGTCCGCCCTGGCGTGAGTCTCGACAAGATCGGGACCCTGCTCGCCCATCTCGAAGGCCCGGACTACAAATGATCGTTCTCGACGCCAATGTGCTGCTGTACGCCTATGACAGCAGCTCGAGCGCCCATGCGCGCTGCAAAGACTGGCTCGAGGCCGCACTCAATGGCGAGGCGCAAATTGCCATCCCGTGGCAGACGCTGCTCGCCTTCGTGCGAATCGCGACCAACCCCGGGCATTCCGCAGTCCGCTGTCGATCGGTGCGGCGGTGGAGCTCGTGGAGACGTGGACGGCGCGACCCCACGTCGTGATACCCGCGCCCGGCGCACGGTACTGGCCGATTCTCAAGCAGCAGCTCCTGGAGGCGCAGGTGTCCGGCCCGTTGGTGACGGACGCCGCGCTGGCCGCGCTGGTGCTCGAGCACGGAGCGGTGCTCGCGACCACGGATCGGGACTTCCGGCGCTTCGACGCGCTCGAGATCGTCAACCCGGCCGTTTGATCGCGCCGGCCCAGATCTTCGCCAGCAGCGTCGAGAAATCGATGCCAGCCGCCTTGGCTGCCTGAGGCAGCAGGCTGTGCCGGTCAGTCCGGGCAGCGAATTGGCCTCCAGGCACCAGAACCCGCCCGCGGCATCACGCCGGAAATCGACCCGGCTATAGGCCCCGAGCTTGAGGGCGTGGTGTGCCGCCAGCGCGTGGCGCTGAAGCGCAGCCGCCTCGGCCGCCGCGATGTCCGCCGGGAAACACCTCGCGCGCCCCACCCACCTGGTACTTCGACTGGTAATCGAAGATTTCGCCGGGCGCGATGATCTCGCCCACCGGCAACGCCTCTCCCGCCAGGATCCCGACCGTGAATTCCCGGCCGGGCACGAACTTCTCGATCATGACCTCGTCGTCATATCGCAGACCCTGCTCGATCGCCTTGTCGAGCCCGCCGGGCTCGCGCACCACGGACAGGCCGACCGTCGAGCCCTGCTTGTTCGGTTTCACGACCACCGGCCAGCCCAGCGTCTTTCCGACGGCATCCGCGTTCGTGGGTGCCATGAGCCAGTCGGCCGTGGGCACACCCGCCGCGCGGAACAGGCGCTTCGAGAGGTCCTTGTCCATCGCCGTGGCGCTCGCGATGTGGTTGCTGCCCGTGTACGCCAGGCCCGCGAGATCGAGCATGGCCTGCACGCGGCCATCTTCACCGGCACCCCCGTGCAGCGCGAGGAACACGACGTCGATCTGTCGCGGATCGATCGAGGTGGCGGGGTTGGTGAGCGCGCCCGACCGCAGCGAAGCCATGCTCTGGTCGGAGGGCGGCACCGGCGCCACGCGACTTTCGAGTAGTTTGCGTTCGGCCGGGCCTTCGAGCCGGCCCACCGCGGTGTCCACCGCGACCACGTCGTGGCCCAGCGCACGCAGGACCGGGATCACCTGCGCGGCGCTCGCGATCGAGACGTCCCGCTCCTCACTCGTACCACCGAACAGCACCGCGATTTTCATCGCGGCAAGTTATCACGCGGAGATGGACCGGAGTACCTCGGCCAGGTTTCCCAGTACGTGATGCGGCCGCCGGTCGATCGGCTGCCGCTTCCATGCATCCGCCGACGTCATGCCGGTGGTGACGCCGAACGCCGTCGCACCCCCGCGCCGCGCCATGATGATCTCGACCATCGGATCATCCCCGACCACACCGACGGCCCTCACGGGCACGCCTAGCTTCTGCGCCACGAAACGCATCGCGTGCTGCGATGGCTTGCCCGTGAGGATCATCGGCGCCCGGTGACGCGCCGGATCGCGCCGACGATCGCGAAGGAATAGCCGATCGTGCGGCCCTGCTTGGTCGCGAAGAACGGCACGTCCGACGCGACGTACAGCTTCGCGCCGCCCCAGATCGCGTGGCAGGCGGCCTCGATGTCCTTCATGCCGCAGTCCGGGTGCCAGCCGACGTAAACGGCATCGACTTCGCTGTTGCGCGCGGCTCGCCGGTGAACACGGTCTCGATGCCGGCTTCGCGCAGCGCATGCCCGACGCCGCGCGTGCCGAGCACGAGCGCGCGCCGCACGCCGCTGCCGGGACATCAGATCCGCGGTGACGCTCGACGGCGTGAGCATCTGCTGCGTCTTCGACGGGCAGCCCGTCTGCGCAACCTCGCGGCCTGCTCCGCCGGCGGATAGGCGCTGCCGTTGGTGAGCAGCACGAACGGGAAGTTGCGCGCTGCGCAGTGCGTGAGCACTTCGACGGCGCCCGGCAGCACCTCGTAACCGCCGAGCGACCGATCGCTGAGCAGCAGCGTGCCGTCGACATCGAACATGAAGCCCTGGATCGGCGCGGCGGCGCCTGGCCGCGCGCCTCGCCGGTCGCTTCGCACTTCTTGCGTTTCATGCCGCGGACCGCGCGCGCCGCAACGAGAGCCGGAAGCCCGGCTTCGCGAGGTTCACGTCCGCAAGGTCGCGGCGTGCGAGCAGATGCGCAGCAGACTCATCACCGGGCTGCAACGCCGGATCGTAGTGCCGCGCCGCCGGCCCCGGCGGCGCGCATCGCATCCACCTGCGGCGCCGGCATCGTGGCGCGCAGCAGAAATTCCTCGTCGGAAAGATTGCGCGCCGATCCGCCGGCGCAGCTCGGACAGTCGCGCCATCGCCGGCTCCGCGCGCAGCTCGCGCGTGCGCGGCAGCGACTCGATGCGCTCCATCACCTCCGGATCGATCGGCACGTTCGGCCTGCCGAAGCGGCCGATCGCATAGCGGATCGACCTCGTCGGGAATCACCTCGTAACGCTCGCGCCCGGTCACGTTCATGACCGCCTGCGTGATCAGCGATCTGCGCGAACGGCGTCATGACGATCGGCCAGCCCAGCTCCTCGCGCACGCGCCCCAGCTCCTCGATCACCGCGGCTCTCGAGATGCGACGACGCGCGCCTCGGCCAGATGGCGGCGCATCGTGCCCACCATGCCGCCGGGCAATTGGTGATGCAGATAGGCCGCGTCGAAGGCCTGCGGCCTGCCCGACGGCGAGCCCTCCGCCTCGGCGAGGCGCGTGAAGTAGTTCGACCGACTTCGGCCAGCGCCTCGTCGTCGATGCGCACGGTGTGACCGAGCGCGCGCAGGTTGGCGACCACGCGCTCGGAGGGCGGATTCGAAGTGCCATCCGCGGCCGCGCCGGATGCGCATTGCAGCGCGCTCACGCCGTAGCGCGGCGCATCCATGTACGTGAGCTCGGCGAGACCGATCGTGCAGTGGGCGTGCAGCTCGAGCGGCTTCGCCGCCGATCGACCGCCGCTGATCGCCGGGATCAGCGTGCGGCGCGCTGCGGCGACAGCAGCCCGCCGGGATCCTTGATGTACAGCGCGTCGACGTCCGGGCTCGCGGCGAGCTTGCGCGCACGGCTCGGCGTAGTGCGCGTCGTCGTGGATCGGGCTCAGCGTGAAGACCAGCGCCGCGATGACGTACTCGCCGCCGCCCTGCTTCACCATGCGCGCGCATGCGACGTTCGCGTCCGCGTCGTTCATCGGATCCGCGAGGCAGAAGCGGCGGATGCCGTTGCGCGCCAGCGACGCGGAACGCCAGCGCCATGAACTCCGGGCTCGCCGTCTCCCAGGAAATGAAGCGAAAGCCCGTGCGACATGAACTGCAGCGGCGTATTCGGCGTCGCCGCCGCCATGAGCCGGATGCGCTCCCACGGATCCTCCTGCTTGTAGCGCACCGCGACGCCCATGTGCGTGGACGTCGTGAAGTCGATGGCCCGGAAGCCGACGCGATCCATCACCGGCGCGATGCGTCAGCGTTCTGCGCGGTGTCGACGCCGAGCGCGGCCCACAGGCACTGGTTGCCGTCGCGCAGCGAAGTTTCGACCAGCTCGATGTCAGCCATGGCGCGCGCCTCCATGCGCACGCCGCGTCGAGCAGGCTCGCCACGAACCCGTGTCGACGCCGCCGGCCGGAATTCCGCGATCGTCGAGCACGCGCGGCATGGAATCGACAGATTGGTGGCCACGCCCGCGACGCGCGTGCGCCGCAATCGCGTCCTGCGAGCCGCGCGACAGCGCCGCGGCACGGTCCGCGCCGTGAGCGATGATCTTGGCCATGCAGCGAATCGTAGAACGGCGGCACGCGGGAGCCGGCGGCGATGTGCGTATCGACGCGGATGCCCTCGCCGGCCGGCCACGCGACCTCGGTCACCAGTGCCCGGGCTGGGACGGAAATCGTGCGCGGGATCCTCGGCGTTGACGCGGCACTCGATCGCGCAGCCGCTGCGGCGCGACGTCGCGCTGCGCTGAAGCCGCAGGCCCGCGCCGCCCGCGATGCGCGATCTGCTCGGCGACGAGGTCCACGCCGGTCACGGCTTCGGTCACCGGGTGCTCCACCTGGATGCGCGCGTTCATCTCGAGGAAATAGAACTGCCTCGCGCGCCGCGTCGACGAGGAACTCCACCGTGCCCGCGCCGCGATACGACGAGGCGCGCCGCGAAGCGCACCGCGGCGTCGTGCAGCCGGCGACCGCAGGGTTCCGGCGACAGTCCGGGCGCGGGCGTCTCCTCGATCAGCTTCTGATAGCGACGCTGCACCGAGCAGTCGCGCTCGCCGAGATGGATGACACGCGCCCTTCGCCATCGCCCAGCACCTGCACCTCGACGTGGCGCCGCGCGGGTCACGAACCGCTCGAGATACACGCGCGCATCGCCGAATGCGGCGCCCGCCTCCGCCGCAGGCGAGCTCCATCGCGGCCGGCAGGTCCGCGAGTCCGTCGACCCGCTTCATGCCGCGGCCGCCGCCGCCGCCCGACCGCCTTCACCAGCAGCGGAGCAGCCGATGCTCACGCGCCAGCGCCACGCGCCGCCTCGACCGAATCGACCGCGCCGCCCGGCACGACGGGCACTTGCCGCGTCGCCTCCGCGGCGGCGCGCGCCGCAGCTTGTCTGCCGACCGCTTCGATCTGCGCCGCCGTGGGACCGATGAACGACGACGCCTTGCTGCTCGCACAGGCGCGCGCGAGCGCGGCGCGCTCGGAGAGAAACCGTAGCCCGGATGGATCGCATCCGCCTTCACGCCCAGCGCGGCCTGCACGATGGCCTCGACCTTCAGATAGCTGTCGCCCGGCGCGGCCGGGCCCGATGCACAACGTGCGGTCGGCGAGCCGCGCCGGCAGCGAGTCGCGATCCGCCTCGGACGCCGCGAGCACGGTCTCGATGCCGAGCGCGCGGCAGGTGCGGATGATCCGCACCGCGATCTCTCCGCGATTCGCGATGAGGATGCGGCGGATGCTCACGGCTCGGCCGTCCTTGCGGACGCGCAGCAGCGTCTCGCCGTACTCCACGAGCGCGCCATCGCGCGCCCAGGATCTCGCGCACCGTGCCGCGCACGCCTGCACGCACGGTGTTCATGAGCTTCATCACTTCGATGATGCCGACGATGGTGTCGTCTTCCACGGCGCTGACCCGACTTCGACGAATGGCGGCGCGCCGGGCTTCGGCGCGCGATAGAACGTGCCGAGCAGCGGCGCGGGTACGTCCGTGCAGCTCGGCGGCGTCGGCACGCGGCTTGTCGCGCCGGTGCGCGCCGCGGGCCGCCGGCGCTGCGGCGCGGCGTCACGCGCAGCCGCGTGCGCGAACTGCCGTCCGCATGGGCCGCGCCGGCGCCGCCGCGCGTCGAGATGGAGCTTGATGCCGTCGATCTCGAGATCGAGCTCGTCGAAGCTCGACTGCTCCAGCAGCCGCATGATCTCCGCGACGTCCTTCGCCGTCAGACTCACCGTCGGCCTCCGAAGATCGACATGACGTGCGCCAGCGGATTCGTCGGCCGCGCGTGCCGTCGGCGCTGGTCTCCTTCGCGGACCACACGGTCTCGGGCCGGCTCTGCAGCAGCAGGATCTCGCCGCTATCGCGCTCGACCGCCCACTCGATGTCCTGCGCGCAGCCGTAGTGCCGCTCGACGCGGCGGCGCGACCGTCGCGCAGCGCTGCAAGCTCCGCGTCGCTCAGGCAGGCGCGCCTGACGCAGCTCCGCTCGGGCACGGCGACGTCTCGATGCCTGCCGCCCGGCGGCGGGCACGGTGCTGGAATGATGCTTGTCCGAGATGTCGCGCACCGTGATCTCGCCCGTGATCTTGCCGACCACCCAGCGATCCGGCGTCACTTCGCCACCGACCACCGCGGAGCCCAGGCCCCACGCGCCTTCGATCGTGATGACCGAGCGGTCGCCCGTGATGGGGCTGCGCGTGAACATCACGCCGGCCGTCGCGCGCATCCACCATCCTCTGCACGACCACCGCCATCGCGACGCCGTCTTCGGGAAAGCCGCGCTGGCGGCGATAGCTGATCGACTCCACCGAATAGAGGCTCGCCCAGCAGCTGCGCACGCGCTGCAGCATCGGTTTCGAAGTCGGACCCATAGATAGGTGTCCTGCAGGCCGGCGAAGCTCGCGTCGCTCGCGTCCTCGGTCGTCGCCGAGGAGCGCACCGCGACCGGCGACTCGGCGGATCGCCGCAAAGCGCTGTTCGCAGGCCGCGCAATCTCCTCGAGCAACGTCGGCCGGCAGCTCCGCCGCCTCGACGCGTGCGCGCGTGCGCGCGGAGCACACACGCCGTCGCTTCGAGATCGTCCGGGCGCGAGCGCCTCGACCCGCGCGCGCACCGGCGCGGTCGCGCTCCAGCGCCTCGATGAAGTCGCTCGAAGGCCCCCGTGCGCACCACGAATCCCGGCGGCACCGCGATGCCGGCGCGCTGCAGCTCGCCGAGGCTGCCGCCCTTGCCGCCGACCGTGCGGCCGGTCGGCGAGCCCGATGATCGGCGAACCAGCCGATGATGCCCCTGCGCCGACACTATATATAGAGCTGCTTGTTGATCGGGATGCCGTGCTCGCGGCAGTACGCTCTCGTAGTGGTTGATGAACCACCACACGTCGAGCGTCTCGACGAAGTTGCCGTTCTCGTCGTAGAACTCGGTCGCGCCCTCGCAGCCAGCCGAACAGCTTCACGCCCTCGGGATGATCGCTGACCAGCGTGTGGATCAGCCCCGGTGTCTCGTAGATGAAATCGCCGGGTGCGGCGACCCAGTCGTACTCGAGATAACGCGCGCTGCCTTCGAGGCACACCATGACGACGGTGCCGCGATGGTTGTGCGTGCCGACGACGCCCGCCTGCTTGATCCAGAGGATGTTGCTGTAGACGTTGTGGCGCGCGATCGAACGCGAGATGGCGGATCGCGGCCTTGTCGCCGAACGGCACCCACGGGCTCTCCTCCATCGACGGACCCACGAACGTTGCCCGGCAAGCCGTGCCGATCGATGACGTCGTTTGTAGTTCTCCGCGACGTCGACGATCCTGTACGCCGTGGACGGCGGTGCCGTGATTCCCGGCATGTGGACGGCTGACATGAATCCCCGATCTATCTGTCGACGTGGCTCCTATTGAAGGATGCGTCACGATGCCGCGCCCGCCATCGACGCGGATGCGCTGGCCGTCCTTGATCCGCGAGGTCGCGCTGCCGGTGCCGACCACCGCCGGCAGGCCGTACTCGCGCGCGACGATGGCCGCGTGGCTCATCGAGCCGCCGATGTCGGACACCGCGGCGGCGATCTTCTGGAAGATCGGCGCCCAGGTCGGGTTCGTCACCTGGCACACGAGGATGTCGCCCTTCTGCAGGCGCGAGATTTCCTCCACCGACTTCACGACGCGCGCCGGGCCTTCGACCACGCCGCTCGACGCGGCGAAGCCGCGCATCTCGTTGCTGTCGCGTCGCTCGTCCGCGTTCAGCCAGGTATCGAGGCTCTCGCGCGTGATGCCCCAGAGCATGACGATCGCCGGATCGTCGATCACGTCGGGCACCGGCCCGAGCGCCGGCGGGGTCGTCGTGCTTCGCCCACTCCTCGATCGCCGCGCGGCGCTCCGCGACGATCTTCGGCCAGTGCGCCGGACCGCGCGGCGGCGAGCCGTTCGACCACGCCGTCATCAGGTCGATGATCGCCGTCTCGAGCTCGTAGTGCGTGAGCTGGAAGACGTCCTCGGCGTCGGCGAAGAAGCCGTGCTGCGCGAGCAGCGCGCCGAACTCGCGGATCTTGTTGAAGAACAGGTTCGTGTACCAGTGCTCGCAGTAGAACTTGTGCCCTTCGACGTACGGGAACACGCGATGCGCGAGCGTCGATCATCTGGTCGTAGGCCGCGCGCTCCTCGTCGCGTGTCGAGCAGCTCGCGGTAGTCGTCGATGAGCTGGCGGCGTTCCGTCGCGCAGCTTCTCGACCGGGCGCTCGAGCGAGTCGCCGGCCTGCACGCGTCTCGATGTATCTCGGGAAGGCCGGCGAACGGCATCGAGAGGTCGTCGTTCCAGGAGCGGTGATAGTGGTAGAAGCCGTCGCCGACGTTGATGTTGAACCACGGGATCGCGCGACTGTCTCGAGCTCCGCCGAGCCATCTCGCGCCCGGCTCGCCCGCCTGCGCCAGCGACGCGATGATCGTCGTTGACCGTCGCGCCTTCCTGGAACTTCGCATCGACACCGAGCTCGACGGCGCGGCGCGCGAGGCGCCGCACCTCGTCGTCCGGGCGGAAGATCTCCGCTTCCATGCCCGCGACCATGCGCGCGATGGTCTGGTCGGTGATCTCCGGGAACGCCTTCTTGCAGAAGCCGAAGAACGTCAGATACGCGCCGTAACCCGAGCAGCAGGAACTCGAAGTGGTGATGCCACATCCGGAAGTACCCTTCGAGCGTCTTCTGGTAGGTGTCGAGCAGATAGTGATTGGAGGCGACGCCGCGGCCGGCGTGCACGTGCTCGAGCGGCTCGAGCTCGGGCAGCTCCGGCTTCGGCAGCGCCTGCGCGTCGCTCGATCAGCGCCAGCATCTTCTCGCGCCACTGCGCGTAGAGCCGTTCCCAGTTCGCGTAGTAGTAGAACGCGCGCTTCTGGAATTCCTCCGTGCGGCGCGCGATCTCGGCCGGATCCGTCACCGCGTTGCCGCCGATGTAGACGCGGCCGTTGATGATGCGGTGGTCGATGCCGAGCGTGGTCGGCAGGCAGTGCACGCGCGTGTTCGCGGAGCCCAGCGCGCAGTACGCGGCCTCCGCCGTCACCATGTCGAAGGCCGACATGGGCTCGGGGAAGTGCATGGAGTTGTAGAACCAGAAGCGCGCGTCGTCCTCCGGCGCGAACTGGATGTAGTACGGGTAGGCCGCCTGCGCGCGCTCCGTGCCGGGAACCACCTTCAGCGAGCTGGGCAGGGAAAACCCTTCATGACGCGCCTCCCGGGCCGGAAAGCGTCGAGAGTAGCCCCGTCAGCCTGCCCGACTAGCCCCAGAGGGAAATGGGGACTTCCTCGTTTCCTAGGAAAAGGGGACGCGGCTCGAATTGAGTGTGAGGGTTGCGGGCGGGACGGATCGCGGCCAAGTGAGGTGCGGCTTCTCGCGGCGGCCGACCGTGTGCTCTTCCCAAAGCCACGGGTGGCGTGCCTGATCTCGCGGCCACCAGGATCCGGGACTCGATCGAAGCGATGGCGGCGGACGCATGCGCGCCCGGGAGCCCGGACACGCGAGGTGTGGGCCTTCGCAGCGGCGGCTCCGGAGCACTTCCCCCGTGCGAAGCCGGCTCTCCGCTTCAAACGGACTCTTCGCCACCGCCCGACACTCACTACGCCCAAACGTCTTCGTGATCGCCGGCGGCCATCTCCTAGCGAAAACAACCGCAATCAGCCGCCGCGGAGGGCCGCCAATAGGCGGCCGACACCTCGCGGGGCCGGGATCCCGGGCGCGCATGCGCCCCCATCCCCTCTTCCATCCAGCCCCGTCCCCTTTTCCTAGGAAATGAGGAATGTCCCCATTCACCGTCAGATCACCAGACGAATTCCAGCTGCGCCCACAGCTTGTCGGTATTGCGCGGCGACCCGAGCGCCACCGCGCCTTGCTCGTATTCCGCGTACTTGAGCAGCAACGTCGCGCGCTTGAACTTCGTCGACAGCGAAAAGTTCCATTCCTTGCCGAAGTCGGCCGAGGTCCGTTCCGTCTCGTAGTCGTGGAAGCTCACGATCGCGGCGACCGTATCGAGCGCACCGACACCCTTGAGCGTCACGCCGGCCGTGGCATAGAGGTCCTCCAGACCGTTGCCCGGCGTCGTCAGGAACTTGTCGGCCCAACCCTGGAACTTGTGCAACGTCGCGAGCGGCGTCGTGAATCCCTTGGTCACGCCCGGGGCGACCAGGTCGCCTTCCATGATTTCCTTGCCCACACCCAGGCTGTACTGGCGGAACGTCGCCGTGAGCTCGGCCATCCTGTAGTCGAGGTCGAACGACAGCGGATTGTCCGCGTAGTCCGATTGCGTCGCGTACGAGGCGGTGTACGCCAGCTTGATCTTGCCCACCGGCCTCTCGCCGGCGAACCGCAAGCCATACGTCGAGGTCGAGTCGCGCACCGCCGCCGGCACGCCCACGATGTTCTCGAAATCGAGCAGGTAGCCGAATGCGGTGATCTTGCCGATCTTCGTCTGGTAGCTGACGTTGAGCAGCCCGCTGTCGCCCTCGAAGTCACCTTGTGGAGACTTCTCGCCGAACACGCGATTCACCTTGTTGAAGTACGTGGCGTCGATGAGGAGATTCGCCACGCTGCGGTTCACCACGCGCAGCGCATCGAAAGTCTGCTCGTTCTGCCGCCACGCCACCGGACCCACGAAGCGCTGGTCGTCGAGCGCGATGCGCTGGCGGCCCGAGCGTGATCGTCGTGCCCGGCAGGCTGGTGTTGGTGAGCTGGAACCGGTTGATCTCGTACGCCTCCGCGTCCGCGACCACCGGGATACGTCGTCATCTCGGGGATCATGGGATCCGGTCGGTAACTCTTGCCGATCGGCATGATGCCCTCGCCTTCGATGAGCAGCGCCGTGTTCCAGGCCTTGCCGGTCTCGAATCCGGCGCGCAGGCGCAGCGTGGTGGCGTGCGCGTCGTCCGCGAGCGGTTCCTGTTCGACGGTCTCGGTGCGCAGGCGCAAGTCGACGATCGGCTTGGTCTCGCCGAAGGCTCCGACGATGGGGGAAAGTCCGTCGGCGCGGCTCTCACCGGCCGTCACGGCGGCGAGCGCCGCGATCGCGAGCGAACTCAGAATCATGCGTCGTTCCCTCGTCGACGCCACACGGGTCAGGGGCACAATCAAGCTCATCTCGAATCCTCCCGATTCATTGTTAGGCGGCACGGGTTCCCCCGCCGTGCTCGTACTCTTCCAGAAATCTCAATAGCTCTTCTCGATAGGCGTAGTAGCGCGGATGCTCGAGCAGCACCTTGCGGGTGCGCGGCCGCGGCAGGTCGACCTGCATGACCTTGCCGATGCGCGCGCGCGGACCGTTGGTCATCATCACCACGCGGTCCGCGAGCAGGATGGCCTCGTCCACGTCGTGCGTGACGCAGATGGCCGTGACTTGCGTGCGCTTCCAGATCTCCATCAGCACTTCCTGCAGCTCCCAGCGCGTCAGCGCGTCGAGCATGCCGAAGGGCTCATCGAGCAGCAGCAGCTTGGGCGACAGCGCGAACGCGCGCGCCAGACCCACGCGCTGCTTCATGCCGTTCGACAGTCGCTCGCGCGTTTGTCCAGCGCGTCGGCGAGACCCGACGCGCGCGAGGTAGTACTCGACGATGTCGCGGCGCTCGGCGCCGGTGGCATGCGGATAGACGCGGTCGACGCCGAGCGCGACGTTCTCGCCGCGCGGTGAGCCAGGGCAGCAGATTCGGCGCCTGGAACACGACGCCGCGATCCGGACCGGCGCTGGTGACTTCGCGCCCGTCGAGCGTGATGCCGCCGTCGGAGACATCCGTGAGCCCCGCGACCATCGACAGCACCGTGGACTTGCCGCAGCCCGAGTGGCCGATCAGCGAGACGAACTCGCCGCTGCTTGATGTCGAGCGTCGAACCTTCGACCACCGTGAGCGGGCCCTTCGGCGTCGGGTACACCTTGGTGACGTTGTAGAACTCGACGAACTTGTCGAGGTTCGCAGCGGCTTCGGCTTGCGTGGCGGCGCGCACCGCCTTCGGCACGAAGTCCGCCGAGGTGATGGGAACGACGTCCGGCAGCGTCACGGCGTTCCGTCGTCCGGCACCGCGCTTCTCGCCCGACGTCCAGCAGGTACTGAGTGATCTGCGCGCGCAGCTGCCGGTACGCCGGGTCGTGGTTCACTGCCTTGCGATCGCGCGGCCGCGGCAGGTTCACGCGGAACTCCCGCCCCAGCGTGGCGCGCGGGCCGGGCTTGAGCGGGATGATGCGGTCGGCCAGCAGCAGCGCCTCGTCGACGTCGTTGGTCACCAGCACGACGGTCTTGCGCTCGTCGCGCCAGATCGCTTCGATCTCGTCCTGCAGCTTGCGCGCGCGTGAGCGCATCGAGCGCGCGACAGCGGCTCGTCGAGCAGCAGGAATTCCGGGTTCATCGCGAGCGCGCGCGCCACCGCGACGCGCTGGCGCATGCCGCCGGAGAGCTCCGCGGGCCGCCGATCCGCCGCGTGCGACAGGCCGACCATGCTCACGTACTTCTCGCGTGCGCTCGCGCCGCTGCTGCCTTCGTCCACTTCGGGAACACGGCGTCGACGGCGAGCGCGACGTTGCTCGAACACCGTGAGCCACGGCATCAGCGAATAGCTCTGGAACACGACGCCGCGATCCGGTCCCGGGCCCGGTGACGGCTTGCCGTCGCAGCGAGCACCTCGCCCGAGTCGGGCGCGAGCAGCCCCGCGATGGTCGAGATCAGCGTCGTCTTGCCGCTGCCGGAGAATCCGACGATCGCGACGAACTCGCCCTCCTCGATCGAAGATTGATGTCGCGCAGCACCTCCGTGCCGTCCGTAACTCTTGCGACGACGTTGCGCAGCTCGAGATGGCTGGCATCAGCGCCGCGCGCCGAAGGTGAACAGGCTCTGCAGCGCGAACATCACGCGGTCGAGCAGGAAGCCGATGATGCCGATGGTGAACACCGCCACCATGATGCGGCGCAGCGATTCGGAGCTGCCGTTCTGGAATTCGTCCCAGACGAATTTTCCGAGGCCCGGGTTCTGCGCCAGCATCTCCGCGGCGATCAGCACCATCCAGCCCACGCCGAGCGACAGGCGCATGCCGGTGAAGATGAGCGGCAGCGACGACGGCAGCACGAGCTTGAACAGCTGCGTGCTCCACTTGAGTTGCAGCACCTTCGCGACGTTCAGCAGATCCCGGTCGATCGAGGCGACGCCGACCGCGGTGTTGATGACCGTCGGCCACAGCGAGCACAGCGTCACCGTGATCGCGGAGTTCATGAACGACTTCTCGAACATCGGGTCGGCGGTCACGTACACCGCGCTCACGATCATCGTGACGATGCGGCAGCCACGCGAGCGGCGACACCGGCTTGAAGATCTGGATCAGCGGATTGAACATCGCGTTGATGGTCTTGCTCAGCGCCGCACAGGATGCCGAGCGGCACGGCGATCAGCGTCGCCAGCAGGAAGCCGGCGAACACGGTCTTCAGGCTCGTGAAGATCTGGTCGATGTAGGTCGGCTTGCCCGTGTACTTCGCGCGCCGTGATCTCCGCGTTCGGATCCTCGGCGAGCCTCTCGGCGTTGCGCTTCTCCTGGCGCTCGTAGAACGCCGCCGCCTTCTCGCGCTCGCACGAGGTGATCCGCCCACAACGCCTGCGTCTGCTCCCACACCGCGACCGGCCCGGGAATCTGCCCGAGGCTGGTCTGGATGCCCGACGACACCTGGCTCCACAGCGAACAGGAACGCGGCGATCGCGACCAGCGGCACGCCGAGGTCCAGCCACAGCTGGCGCAGGTGCACGCGCGGATCCTCGCCGCGGCACATCGCGACGATGGGCTTGAGGAATCCCAGGCCGACCAGCGAGAGCGCGCGAATCGTGGCGTCGATGGCCGCGTTCACGCGCGGAAAGCGCGGCTTCGCTCGACGGCGGAGCGTCGGCCGCGGTGCGGCCGCGGATTCGGCCGCGGCATCCGCTGCGTGGGCACCGCGCTGACGCCGGCTGCACGTTACTTGCCGACGACATTGCCGCTCTCGATCTTCTGCTGGCCCTTGAGGCCGATCGTCAGCTTCTCGATGTAGGCGTTGGGCTTGCGGCCGTCGTACTCGATGCCGTCGATGAACTCCTTCGTCGGCGCGCGGAAGCCGTCGCTCGCGAATCGGAAGTCCGCCGCGCTTCGCCTTCTTCTCCGCGACCAGCAGCCTTCGCGGCCTGCAGGTACACGTCCGGCGCGATACACCTTCTTCGCCGTCTCGAGGTACCACTGCGTCCGTCTTGCCTTCGGGAATCTGGCCCCAGCGACGCATCTGCGTGAGGTACCAGACCGCGTCGCTGTAGTACGGGTAGTTCGCGTAGTAGCGGAAGAACACGTTGAAGTCCGGCAGCGCGCGCTTGTCGCCGCGGCCGTACTCGAACGTGCCCGTCATGCTGTTGGCGATCACGCGGTAGTCGGCGCCGACGTACTCGGGCGCGCGAGAGGATCTGCGCCGCTTCCTTGCGGTTCGCGCCGTTGTTCGCATCGAGCCACATGCCGGCGCGGATCAGCGCCTTCAGCAGCGCGAGGTGCGTGTTCGGATTCTTCTCCGCCCAGGCCTTGGTGACGCCGAAGACCTTCTCCGGATTGTTCTTCCAGATCTCGTAGTCGGTGATCACCGGCACGCCCACGCCCTTGAAGATGGCCTGCTGGTTCCACGGCTCGCCGACGCAGTAGCCGTTGATCGTTCCGGCCTCGAGCGTCGCCGGCATCTGCGGCGGCGGCGTCACGGAGAGCAGCACGTCCGCGCGTGATCTGGCCGGTCACGTCGCGTCGGCGAATAGAAGCCCGGGATGGATGCCGCCCGCCGCGAGCCAGTAGCGCAGCTCGTAGTTGTGCGTGGACACGGGGAAGACCATCGCCATCCTGAACGGCTTGCCCGACGCCTTGAATTTCTCGAGCGCGGGCTTGAGCGCATCGGCGCCGGATGGGATGCACCGGCTTGCCCTGCGCATCGGTCGGCGATGGCGGGCTTCATCAGCGCCCACACTTCGTTCGAGACGGTGATCGCGTTGCCGTTGAGGTCCATGCTGAATCGCCGTGACGACGTCGGCCTTCGTGCCGAAGCCGATGGTCGCGCCGAGCGGCTGGCCCGCGAGCATGTGCGCGCCATCGAGCTCGCCGGTGATCACGCGATCGAGAACGACCTTCCAGTTGGCCTGCGGCTCGAGCGTGACGTACAGGCCTTCGTCTTCGAAGTAGCCTTTTTCGTAGGCGATGGCGAGCGGCGCCATGTCGGTGAGCTTGATGAAGCCGAGCTTGAGCTGTTCTTTCTCGGGCCCCTTGCCCGCGGCGAATGCTTGCGCACACGACAACAAGACAACGACGAGACTCACGAAAATTCTTGTTCTCACTCTAACTTCCTCACCTGTCGCGCGAGATCACGCTCGGGTGAGCACAAAGCAATCAACGTGCCAGCGTCGTTTTCGGGTCGTTTTCTGCGTGTGGCCGCCCGCTTTCACCGGTGTGCACCGAAACCACGCGGAGGGGTGCACGCGGTGCAAGAAATGGGGACATTCCTTATTTCCTAGGAAAAGGGGACGCGGCTCGAGATGAGCGTGAGGGGCGCGGGCGGGACGGAGCGCGCCCGGGAGCACGGACACGCGAGGTGTGGGCTTCGCAGCGGGCGGCGCGGCGAAACCCACACCTCGCGAGGCGGGGATTCCAGGCGCGCATGCGCCCACGTCCCAATTTCCATCGAGCCGCGTCCCCTTTTCCTAGGAAACGAGGAATGTCCCCATTCATTGAGCGAGCGCGATCAGGAGCGCGATGAACAACATCGCGGACACGACCTGCCAGAACCGCACCGGATTGCGCTCATAGAGCGACGGCCGCTCGATCGCGTGGGGCACGGCGCGCATCGAGCCGTGCTCGAGCTCGAACGCGAACTCCACCGCATCGGCGTATCGCTCGCGGCGATCGACGGCGAAGGCGCGCGCGAGTGCAATGATCCAGCCACGCCGGCAGATCCGGCCGATGTTTCACGAGCGGCGTCGGCCGCCCGAACCGCGGCTGCGCGAAGGCCTCGACCTCGCCGTACGGATACGCGCCGCCGGAGAACATGCGGTAGATGCGTGACGCCCAGCGCGAAGATGTCGGAGCTTTCGTCGGCCGGCGTGCCCGCGAACAGCTCCGGCGCCATGTAGCTGCGCGTGCCCGGCATCTCGAACGATTCGCCGCTCTTCGAACTGGCGCAGGCGCGCCACGCCGAGGTCGATGAGCTTCAGCCCGCCGTCCGGCTTCGAGCATGATGTTCTCGGGCTTGATGTCGCGATGGATGATGCCGGCGCGATGCAGCGCCGCCAGCGCCTTCGTGAGCTTGATCGCGATATCGAGGCCCGCGGCGAGCGGCACCTGCGGACGGCGCACGCAGCCGCCGCTCGAGCGTTTCTCCTTCGTAGTACGGCAGCACGCCATACAGACAGGTGCGCCGCTCGGCCGGCGGCTCGAGCGATCTCGGTGACGAACGGGCTGCGCACGTGACTCGCGATCCACATCTCGCGCAGCAGCGCGGAGCGCAGCAGCGGCTCGAGGCCCGGCCGCGGCTTCGGAAACTTGAGCATCGACGTTCGCGGCCGCCGCGCCGGTCGCGCGCGCGAAACACGCGCGTGTACGCGCCGTCGGCGAGCATTTCGCCGAGCTCGTAGTCGTCGATCACGTCGCCGCTGCTGGGCGCGTTGCGCAGCGGCTGATCGGCGTTCGCGAGCTTCCATGTCCGCGAACTGCGTTTCGGGCAATGCGAGGACATCGAGCACGATCGCGGTCGCGTTGTCCGATTCGGTGCTCGTCGCCGCCTGCTCGACGAGTTGCAGCGCCGTTTCCTGCGGCGCCGCGCGCCTGGCGAGCAGCGCGATGGATCTGCTTGCGCGAGAGCGCGCCATGCACGCCGTCGCTGCAGATGAGGTAGCGATCGTGCAAGTGCACGGTTTCCTTGACGTGATCGACGCGCAAGCTGTCCTCCGCGCCCACCGCGCGCGTCAGCACATGCGTCGTGCCGGGCGCGCCCAGCGTGTGGTCGGTGGTGAGCAGCGACAGCTCGTTGTCGCGCAGGCGGTAGACGCGCGAGTCCCCAACATGGACCAGATGGGTACTCCTGCGGCCGCACAGAACCAGTGCACTCAGGGTGCAGGCCATGCCGTTCAGGTCCGGATCCGATCGGCCGATGCGTGTTGATCCAGCGATTCACGGCATCGGCCGCGCGCGCGCCGATGCGCGCCACGCCCAGGGTCGCAGGCTGGCCCAGGCAGCCTTCGATGAAGCCCCGCACGGCGAGCTCGGCCGCGACCCGCCCGCCTTTGGCGCCGCCCATGCCGTCCGCGAGCGCGGCCACGAGGCCGATAGTTAGCTGGTTGCGCGGCTGCGGCCCGACATAACACGCCGCGAAATCCTGGTTCTCGGCCGCCCGCCCTGTGCGTGTGGCTTGCCCGATCCCGACGTGCAGACCCGTTGGCGCGGCCCTCCTGGTCCGCTGAGCTTGCATAGTTCTGGCCTGAGTCTTGCACATCGCCGTGGTCGAGTGGGTGACAGTTTGATCAATCGCGAGTTCCTGAAGGCGGGACATCTTCCCACTTTGTTGTCCGCGTTCTTCTACTTTGACATGAGCTTCATGGTCTGGGTGCTGCTGGGCGCGCTCGCCGTGCAGATGTCCGCGGACCTGGGGCTCGAATCGCGGCGCAGAAGGGATTCATGGTGGCGCTGCCCGTGCTCGCCGGCGCGCTGCTGCGCGTCGTGTTCGGCATTCTCGTCGATCGGCTCGGCCCGAAGCGCGCCGGCATCATCGGCCAGGTCATCGTCATCGCGGGACTGCGCGCCGCCTGGCTGGTCGGCATCGACAGCTACGCGGGCACGCTCGCGCTCGGGCTGGTGCTGGGCGTCGCCGGCGCGTCGTTCGCGGTGGCGCTGCCGCTCGCCTCGCGCTGGTATCCGCCGCAGTACCAGGGCATCGCGCTCGGCATCGCGGGCGCCGGCAATTCCGGCACCGTGTTCGCCTCGCTGTTCGCGCCCGGCCTGGCCGTGGCGCTCGGCTGGAACAACGTGCTCGGCCTCGCCGTGATTCCGCTGGCGTCGCGTTCCTCGTTTATCTGTTTGCCGCGAAGGACAGCCCGACGGCACCGCCGCCCAAGAAGTTGCCACGAGTACCTCGCCGTGCTGCGCATGAGCGACGCGTGGTGGTTCATGTTCTTCTACGCGGTGACCTTCGGCGGCTTCGTCGGCCTCGCCTCCTCGCTCGCGATCTACTTCAACACCGACTACGGACTCGACGCGGTGACAGGCGGGCTACTTCACCGCCGGCCTGCGTGTTCGTGCGGCTCGCTCGTGCGGCCGATCGGCGGCGCGCTCGCGGATCGCATCGGCGGCATCAAGACGCTGAGCGTCATGTACGCCGCTCGCCGCGCTGGCGCTGGTCTTCGTCAGCTTCCGTCCGCAGAGCGTGTACGTCGCGCTCGGTCTGTTCGCCTGCGGCATGCTCGCGTTCGGCATGGGCAATGGCTCGGTGTTCCAGCTCGTGCCGCAGCGATTCCGGCACGAGATCGGCGTCATGACCGGGCTCGTCGGCATGACCGGCGGCGTCGGCGGCTTCTTCCTCGCCTCGAGCCTCGGACTTGTCCAAGCAGCTCACCGGCACCTACCAGGCGGGCCTGCTGGTGTTCGCGTCGCTCGCGGTGCTCGCGCTCGTCGGGCCTCACCAGTCATCAAGCACCGCTGGCGGACGACCTGGGGCGCGGTGGGCGTCGCGGGTGCCCGCATCTAGATATTCAGCGGCGGCCGTTCGGCCGCCCGAGCCGCTGCGTTACACTCGCTGCCCACCATGACACCTCCGCAGGCAATCGACTGGAACCTCAAAGGCAAACGCATCGCGGTACCCGAGATGCGCGAGCTCGAGGTATTCAGCGGCCTGCTCGAACGCCGCGGCGCCGAAGTGTTGCGTTGCCCGCTCGTCACGATCTACGACACCCCGCACAGCGCGCAGGTGCTCGCGTTCGCGATGAAGATCGCCGAAGGCGGGTTCGATGATTTCATCCTGATCACCGGCGAAGGCCTCACGCGCATCCTGTCGTGCATCAACAAGCACGACCCGGCGCTGCAGGAGCGTTTCGTCGCGGGACTCGGCAAGTTGCGCACCATTACGCGAGGGCCGAAACCAGCCCGCGTGCTGCGCCAGCTCGGCCTGAAACCGCACATCGAAGCGACCTCGCCCACCACGCCGGGCGTGATCGAAGCCCTGAAGCCGCTCGACCTCGCGGACCGACGAATCGCCGTGCAGCTCTACGGCAACGATCCGAACCTGATGCTGATGAATTTCCTGCGCGAGCGCGGCGCCGAGATCACCACGGTCGCGCCCTATGTCTATGGCAATGCCGCCGACGAGAAAACCGTCAGCGCGCTGCTCGAACGCATGGCGAACGGCGAAGTGGATGCGATCGCATTCACGAGCAAGCTGCAGATCGAGCGGCTCGTCTCACAACATCCCGCGCCGCTGGTGCGCCGCGCCCTGACGCGCACGAAAATCGCGGCGGTGGGGCCGATCGTCGCCGAAGCGATCCGCTCGGCGGGGTTCGAAGTGGCGTCGAGCCCCGAGCACTCGTGGTTCATGAAGCCGCTGGTGGTTGCGTTGTCGGAATCGCTGCAGGCGAAGAAGGACAAGGATCACTCGGGACTCGCCTGACGTGCCTCGCACGGGCTATCTCAGGGAAATACCACTCCCTGGGTTCGGCCATGCCTGGTGGCCAAATCGTAGGCCACGTCCGCGGCGCGGTACTTGTCGAGAATCTTCGTTGCGCGTTCGTCGAACAGGCTCGAAATGTTCGAGCAGCGGCCTGGGATCCGGAACGATTGCCCCACGGCCCTGATCTCGTCGGCCGCGCTGATGCCGTGCGCGTAGTGCCCGTTTTCATGGACGCGCAGGGCTGCGACAAAGGCCCGCCATTTTGCGGCCAGCGCACTGGATCCGTTTTCCCCCGCCCATCGGGGCAAGGTGATTTTTCCGGTGACGTTCACCCGAAATTGCGTGAACCTGCATCCGTCGCCCGCAGGCGCGTAGCGGAAGTTCCAGGTCACGTGCCAGTGCGTGTGCCCGTCGACGATCGTGCCTTTCGTGCCCAGGGGACCTTTTGAGTTCAGCTCCCGGCGCAGTGCGCGGGCCGTGTCACCGGTGATGTCGTAGAAGTCGAATTCAGCCGGGTCGGCGAAAACCGGCGGCGTGGGCCAACCCGATGGCTACGGCCACGATCGACATCCGTTTGAAAAAGTTCATTGACCCCGGATGCTACAACCTACTTCAGATACTCGACGATGTCCGCGACCTGCTGCGCACTCAACCCCATCTGGTCCGCGCTCAGCATCAGCGAGCGACCCAGGCGCTTGCGCTCCTTGATGAGCCTCGCGGGAATCAGCTGCGTCACCCCGCCCGTGCCCTGCACCACGACGGGATTGCCGCCGCTCAACACGAGCCCATGAATCTTGCGCCCGTCGACCAGCGTGATCTCGCTGCCTTCGAATCCATGCGCGATGTCGTTCGACGGATTCACGATGGCCGTGATCACGACGTCCCTGGTCTGTCGGCTGGCGAAACCGTCCAGCGCCGGCGCGTAGTCCACGCCCTTGACCGTCGATGCGATGGCACATCTGGCAGGCAACCGCCGCCGTCGCACCGCGTTTTGCGTTGCCGCGCAGCTTCACGATGTCCGCGACGGACGGCAGGGCCGAAGTCGGCCGGCGGTTCCGGCACCGTGACGTCGCTGATCTCGACCGTATCCGGATCGAACAATCCGCGGCGCTTGAGCTCGGCGTCGATGCCGGAATCGGCCCAGCGCGAATCCTTGTAGTTGATGAGCCACCACAACGCCGGGTTCGTCTTGAAATCCTTTCCGCCCTGTTGCGCGATCTCGAGCAGCGCATCCGACGACGCACGCGTCGGAATGAACCCGAGCGCCGTCACGGCCTTCGTGCGCTCGCTCGCCGGCAAGGAAGCGGCCTGCGCGCGCGCCGTGAACGCCGGCACCGCATCGCGCGGCGTGAGGCGCCAGACGAGATCCGCGTACGTTGCCGGCCATTTCGCGGCATCGGCATCGGGCCGTCTGGCGGCCAGCGCGGCGTAGAGCGCCTCCTCCTTGTGGGTCGCACCGATGCCCCAGGCCTCGAGATAGCTGCGGTCCTTGCCGTCGTACCCTTCGGCGAGCTGAAGCAGCAGCGGACCCGCGACCTCGTACGAAACGTCACGCAACGACAACGCCACTTCGCGACGCACCGCCGGCGAGGGATCGCGCGCCAGGCGCGCGGCAACGGGCGCGGCCCGATCGATCGAGCGCAATGCGCGATAGGCCGTCACGCGCAAATCGACGTCGTCGGCGGAAATCAATTGCTCGACGCGCGCGATACCCGCCGTACCAAGGTTGGCCAGCAGCCACACGGCGCGCGCCCGCACGTAGGGATTCTCATCACCGAGCAATGCCGCAACCGCGGGGACCGCAGCATCGCCGCGTGCCTTCAATCCCATGAAACCCAGCGCGCGCACGTTGACCGCCGGGCTGCGCAACGCCGCGATCTGGCCTTCGACCGAGGCGGCATCGATCGCGGGCACGCGTGGCACGAAGTTCCTGGGCGCGATCCGGTAGATGGCACCGGAAGCCGTGTCGTCCTTGTCGTCGTGGCCTCCGACGCGCGGGTCGAACCAGTCGGCGACATAGACCGCTCCATCCGCGCCCACCGCGACATCCGACGGCCGGAAAAATGTCTGGATCTCCGAATTGACCTTGCCACCCTTGAAATCCGTACCGGCAAATGCCTGCGCCGCATTGCTGGTCAGGAAATCCATGCGGTCGAGTTTGTAGCCCGCGCCCTGCGCCTTCGGAAAATAGCCGAAGATCGTGTTGCGCGCGGCCTCGGCCGACAACAACAGGCCGCGCCATTTCTTGCCGAGTCCATCGCCCTCGTTGAACACGATGCCGGTGGGCGCACCGCCGCCGTAGACGTCGCCCGCGGGAATCACGCCCGGATCCTCCTGGCGCCACTCGGCGGTGGGAATCGACTGGCCCGGCCGTCGATCGGCCTGCCAATAACGCTTTCCGTCGCGCGAGAAGAAACCCAGGTTGCCGTACTCCATCAGGTAGGTAGTCCGGCAGGCGGGCGGATCATCGTTGTCGTTGTGAAAGATGTCGCCGGCGCTCGTGACGGTCTGCTCGTAACTGTTGCGGAAGTTGAAGCCGAGGATCTCGACGCCGGTGCCGTCGGCGTGCATGCGCGCGGAGAATCCGCCGACGTACACGTGGCCGTCGTCGCTCTTCGCGCCGGAGTAAGTCGGCGGCGGATTGCCGAATACCGGCTGCGCGCCGCCATCGGGCATGGGGTTGTAGGCGCTGCCGATGCGGAACGTGCGGCCACTACGGTCCGTGAAATGCGCGCCGGCATTGCCCTGGCTGAAATACCAGCGGCCGTCGGGGCCGAATGTGACGGAGTGCAGCGCGTGGTCGTGGTTGCGGCCATCGAATCCCGACAGCAGCACCTCGCGCTTGTCGACCTTCGGATCGAAATGCAGGTCGCGATTCACGTCCGTGTAGACGATGAGGTCCGGCGCATTCGACACGATGATCTTGTTGTCGATGACGGCGATGCCGAGCGGCGCCACCAGCGTCGGCTCCTGGACGAACGTCGTCGACTTGTCGGCGCGACCGTCACCGTCGGTGTCTTCCAGCACCACGACGCGGTCGCCCTTCGCATCGCGCGTCGAGTGGCGGCGATAGTTGACACCCTCTGTGACCCAGATGCGACCCGCGGCATCGATGTCCATGTTCGTGGGATTGCGGAGCTGCGGCGATTGCGCCCACACCGTCACCTCGAGCCCGGCAGGCACGGAGAAAATGTCGAGCGGCACGAGGGTTGGCGTCGCAGGCGGCGCGGCGGGTTCCGCCGCCACCGCCATCGCGCAGCCAGCCGAGAGCATGAGCGCGACCGCGCCACGATGCACACGAGTCATTACGCCACCTCGAACGAGTCGGCGGCGACATACGCATCGATCAGCGCCTGTTCACCCGCCTTGCCCGGGAGCGAGTTGCCGTGTTCCATGCCGAATACGCCGTCGAATCCCTTGCGCCGGATGTGCCGGAAGAGATTCCGGTAGTTCATCTCGCCCGTGCCGGGCTCCTTGCGCCCCGGGTTGTCGCCGATCTGGAAGTACGCGATCTCGCTCCACGCGTGATCGATGTGCGCAACGATGTCGCCCTCGTTGCGCTGCATGTGGTACATGTCGTAGAGGATCTTGCAGGCCGGGCTATCTACCGCGCGGCAAATGGCGTACGCCTGGTCCGAGGTCCGCAGGAACAGGTCGGGGTTGTCTGAGAGCGGCTCGAGCACCATGGTGAGGTTGTGGGGCGCGAGGATCTCCGCGCCCGCGCGCAGGATGTCGATGACATTGCCCGTCTGGATTCCCATCGGCAGCTTGCGCTCGAAGTAGCCCGGCACCACCGTCGCCCAGCGCGCATTCACGCGTTTGCCGACTTCCACGGCCTTGCGGCAGGTGTCGAGGAACTTGTCGCGGAACTCAGCTTTTCCGGTGGTGAGCGAGGTCTTCCAGTTGTCGCCGCCGTCGATGACGAACACGCCCATCGTCATGCCGCGCTTTGCGAGCGTCGCTCCGATCGCCTCCTGGACTTCGACGGTGCGTCCCATGAGTCCGTTGTCTTCGAGCGCGGTGAAGCCCTGGTCCGCCATGAAGTTGAGCTGTGCGATCAGGTCCTCGCCCGCGCTCTCCTTGAACATGCCGAAGTGAGGGCCGTAGCGCAGCTGGAATTTGCGTGGCGTGGCCTTCTTTGCGGCACTCGCATCGGTTGCGACCGAGCGTCGCCGCGAGAGCGGAAGCCGCCATGGCCTGTTGCATGAATGAACGTCGGTCTTTCATGGGTCCCCCTGATGGATGCCGCATTCTAGTTGCGGCGGAGGAAGGCATTGCGAATAAGTGCCAATAGATCGCATAACTGCCATCGACCGATAACCAAACGCCCATACGGTGCCGGGTCGGGAAACCGGGAAAACTCCAAGTGCGATTGCACGGGAGTTTTCCCGGTTTCCCATCGATTGAGTTCCCCGTGGCCGTTAACGATTGAGCTGAGCGCCAGGCGGCAGCGAAGGCCAGCGAACCGTCAGGACGAGTGACTCCTGCTCCGAACGGAATGAGTGCGCCACGCCGGGACCGAACAGGACGAAGTCTCCTTCCTTGATCAGCGCCACTTCCCGGTCAGGAAACAGCAGCACGAAATGTCCGCGCATGAGGATATTGAGGGTCTTGACGGGATTGCCCGGCGCCCACTCGCTGCGCGTCTCTCCCTTTGCATGGGTCCACCATTTCAATTCCAGTTCCGAGCTCCGCAGTGGATTGTCTGCGCCCGGCATGAAGTGCCCGAGAAACCAACCTCGGGTGTCCTTTGACGCGACGGCAACGTTGCCGGCAAGTGGCGTAGTCGTATCCAAGCTCATGTCGTTCTCTCCTTGGGGGCGCTGTTCGAGTAGTAGCGGTCCGCTGCATCTGCTCGTTAGCGGCTTGGCACGACACTTGGCAAAGACCCTCTTTATGCCGCCGGTTTGGCGATAAATGCTTGTTTTCCGTTTCGGTCGAACCCCACGGATTCATAGAACCGAAAAGTCCCTTCATCCTTGCGTCCCGTCAGCAGCATCACTTTGTAGCAGTTAACCGCCCACGCCTCCTTGAGCGCCTCGAGCAAGACTGCCTTGGCGCAACCCCGCCGGCGATGGGCCACATGAGTTACCACGTTCTCGACTACGCCGTACGGACGACAACCGCGTGTGAGATTGGGAATGATCGTCAACGTGCAACTCGAAACCAGGGAGCCATCGACGAAACCTCCGTAATAGCGATAGCCAGGATTCGCTGCGAGCTCACGCCATACGCCCTCAACGATTGCACGCTCCGGCAGCGCGGCATCAGAGTCATGGAGATGCACGTATAGTGCGAGTAGCTCGTCGAGGTCGGTCAATTTGAGGTGACGGATCAGCATGGCGGCTAACGGTTGAGCTGAGCGGCGCGCACGCTGACTTTTGAGCTTGGCACTTTATCGTCCACGCATCCGCTCCAGCGAGGTGTTAGACCTCATCACGGGCTCTCGCCTAAGTACGGGAATGCATAAGTGGCCAACCAGACAAACAACAACGTATGGGCTGAGAGACTGAGTTCGAAACTCGGAACAGTGCGCGAACGCCAGATCAGTCCGCCGCACGCCAGCGCCATCACGGAACTCAGCGTCAAGCAAATCGAGATGTATACAATTCCTTGATACCTAAGCCCGTAGTCCCAGCTTGCGTAGTACCAGTAAGCTGAAGCTGCCACTGTGATCAAGAATAGCAAGATCGTCCGAAAGGGCATTGCCGTGCTGCCACGAAAGAGTGGCGCCGCCCACCACGCAAATACCGCCACCACAAGCAAGACTGCAATAATTGGCGGAACGCCCAAAAGGGCAGGCAGCACAAGGACAATAGAACCTGGAGCGTAGATTGAGGGCCCCGAAGTAAGGGCGGTGACAGACAAACAGCAAGCGCCGGCGACGGAGATAGTGGCAATTCCGGTGGAGGGCCGCGGTTCCATGCGGTCTAACGGTTGAGCTGAGCGCCGCGCGCGCCGCCGCATGAGCTTGGCACTTTATCGTTCACGCGTGCGCTTCCAGCGAGTTGTTAGGCCGCATCAGATGGTCTCAATACTAGGATCTCGACGGTACTCAATGCGCAGCGCGATGTCTTCCACCCCTAATACTGTTCCGTCCTCGCTCTTGATCGTGACCGTGAGAAGGACGGGTTTCGCGGCTTCGCCGCCACTCTCACCAATGAGACGAACCCAGTACTCGAACTCCTTCGCGCGTCCACCTACAGTGGATTTGGTGAGAGGCAAAAGCTGCGCGGAAGAAAGGAAAAGCCGTTCGCCATTTTCAGTTCTCGCGCGGACATACAGTTCTGGGTACCAGCGATCACCGTTCCAGAACTCGAGCGTATAGCGGTCACGGCGCAATTTGAAGTCGCCCGGCGCGGCGCAGCGAAGGCAATTGCACTCGCCCGCGGTGGACACTCTCTTCCCTACCACCTGCACGGAGTGACCGGCTTCGGGGATCGCCCATCTGCAGGAGCCCAAGTAAGGTGCGCAACCGTATAGTGCGGAAGACGCCGCAATACATGCGACCGCGAGTAGTGCTGACTTCATGGTGCCTCCTGCGGCCTAACGGTTGATGAGCGCCGCGCGCGCTGCAGTTGGCACTTCATCTCCCACGCGTGCGCTCCAACGAGGTGTTAGAGGCCACGAGTGCGCGCTTGCAGGTAGTCACCGAACGCTGCGCCCAGAGAGCAAAGGACGATGCCCGGAATGGCCATGTATGTAACTACTGGCGCCACGGCCTTAACAAACGAGCCGAAGCCGGCAAAGCCCACGCCGTCCACGATAGCGACGTAGGTGATTGCTAAAAGGCCTGACAGAAGGCCGACCAGCGCACCGTGCATCAAAGGGGATCGCTTCGCGATGTAGCCCGCAACGCTGCCGGACAATATGAAAATGCAGATGAATATCGGCAGTCCAACACTGGGAGAGATGCGGGGCAAGAGCCAAACAGACCCAGCGTAAAGCACGAGGAAACTTGCGGATCCCACCGCCAGCGCAACGGGCTTGGGCACGCTGAAGATTGGACGAAACGCCATTCTCGTGGCCTCTAACGGCTGAGCTGAGCGGCGCGCACGCCGCGGTTTGAGCTTGGCACTTTATCTTTCACGCGTCCGCTCCAGCGAGGTGTCAGACGACGGCGTGCGGTGATCACCCCTGGCTTCGAAAAGAACCGTTCGTTTCGCTTCAAACGCCGGCGTCATGATGTCTACGTACCATGACTCAGGGATTTCCGGAAAGCGTGCCGCAAGGGGACCAAAGAGATCCTGAAAGCCCAGCCATTCCTCCGATACCTGAACCGGAGCACGGCCGGTGCTGAGTTCGAAAAGAAGGCAAATGCAGTCGGTTGTAATCAAGTCGAGTTTGTACGCCTGGATACGCGCGACATCGACCCAGCGCACCGAAACCGCAACAACGCCGGTGGCGGCGTCACACAAGTCGAACCCGTCATCCTTGAGGCGTATCTGCGGGTCCGCGGACACCGGACGAAGAACGCGAGAACGTATGCGGGACCACAGAGACATGTTGCCGTCGTCTATCGGCTGAGCTGAGCGCCGCGCACGCCGACGTTTGAGCTTGGCACTCGATCTTGCACGCGTCCGCTCCAGCGATTTGTTAGGCCCGCGCGCTGAACTAGCTTAGTGCGTTGCTTCGTCAGTGTCATACGGTAACGTACCCCTCGGTCCAATGGTCTTTACCTATCGGGTATTCATCGATATAGAAACCATTTCGGTCGTCGTCCGCCTCCGGGTCAACAATACGCGGATGGTCGATAAAGCCTGGCTGCAGACGTAGCCGCTCAACCGCAGCTTCTGCATCTCTACGCGAAGCGTAAACACCGATCACCTTCACGTCGTCCTCGTCGGTCGGCAAGACGTGGCAATGTTGAAGAACGAAGACGCTCGGCATGGGCCTAACGGTTGAGCTGAGCGGCGCGCACGCCGGTGTTTGAGCTTGGCACTTTATCCCTCACGCGCCCGCTCGAGCGAGGTGTTAGGTGGCGAATGGAGACTTACGGGTCTACATACGAGGGGATGGCCCGCCCTCGCGGCATCTGCTTGCAACGCCGCAGCGATGCTCTGCGCACGCTCACTTGTTGCGGTTGCAAACAGCTTTCCGCCCTTTGAGTGAATCTCGAGCATGGCTTTGATCGCATCTACCTCACTCATTTCAGCGTGCGTCTTCAGTGCGTCTACAACGAATTGCATCGTCGTCTTAGTGTCATTCAGTATCTCTACACCGTGAAGAAACCCAGCTGGCACCAGCTCTGGGATGCTAAGCAGAGCAGTCTCTGCTGGAAAGACAACGGTTGATTCAGTCCGGTGCACTTTGAACAGTCGGGAGATGGCGCTGCGCAGACCCATGCTTTCGCCACCTAACTCTTACTTAGACGGCCAAATGAAGGAACATTTCTCGACAACCTGCATGGATAGCGGACTCCGTCCGCCTCTACCTATTGATCAAAATAGACCACGGCGCATGAATGTCGTCAAACGCGACCGATTGCCTATGTAGCCTGCTCCTAAACCGCACCCTCCATCAGCGGCCGATCCTCACCGCCGCCCCACCCGACGCCGCCAGTGCCAGCTCGAGCGAATCCCCCGCTCCCAAAACCTGCTCCGTCACCTTGAGCTCCGTCGGCGCCGCGCCATCCGCCCAGACCTTCACCTTGAATTTCCCCTGGCCCAGAAACGCAAGCGGCACGCGCACGGTCCGCGCTTCCTCGGTGTTCATCACACCCACATACCAGTCGTTACCCTTGCGCCGCGCGACGACCACGTATTGATCGATCTCCCCGGCGACGAACCGCGTTTCATCCCACACCGTCGGCACCATCCGCACGAAATCGAACCCCGCGGCGTTCTCGTAGACATCCGGGCTGTCCGCCACCATCTGGAACGGGCTCTCGTACACCACGAACATGCCGAGGCCGTGACCGCGCGTGGTCTGCACCTGCGGCGGCGAGTTGATGACCTCGAACGTCGCCGGCGTGCGGTTGCGGAATCCGCCGGGCGTGTAATCGACCGGCCCGAGCAACATGCGCGTGAACGCCAGGCTCACGTTGTGCCGCGCGGTCACGCGGCGGCTCCACTTGTTGTACTCCGCTCCCATGATGCCTTCCTGCGTCAGGTAGTTCGGGTACGTGCGGTTGAGTCCGCCCGGTGGATAGGCGCCGTGCATGTCGACCAGCAGCTTGTGCTGCGCGGCCTTGCTCATGAGCTTGTGGTAGTAGTCGACCATCTGCTGGTCGTTGCGGTCCATGAAGTCGACCTTGATGCCCTTGATGCCCCATTTCTCGTACTGCGCGAGCGCGTCGTCCATCTGCCGGTCCAGCAGCGACCACTGCACCCACAACCACAGGCCTACCTTCTTTTTGGCGGCGTAAGCAACGAGCGCGGGCATGTCGATGTCCGCCTTGGCCTTCGTCACGTCGGCATCCGCGGGCGCGCTTCCGCCATGCCCGGAGTTCAGGCACCAGCCCTCATCGATCATCATGTACTCGAAGCCGGCCTTGCCGGCGAAGTCGATGTACTTCTTGATGGTGGGCATGTCGGTGCCGCCCTTGTCGGGCGGTGGCAGGTACGGGCCCGACCACCAGTCCCACGCGGTCTTGCCGGGCTTGATCCATGCGGTATCAAAGGCGGGATCGGGATTCAAATTGCCGATGAGATTCGAATCGATCAGTTTGCCGAGAGTGTCGCCGAGCATGATCACGCGCCACGGCGAGCCGGCGCCGGCGGCGCCGATCGCCGTGCGCGCGATGAGCCCCGAATCGTCGAGCCGGCCCGGGTGTCGCGGCAACACGCCGAGTTTGCCGTCACCGCGGCCGTGCAGATACATGCCGCCGTAGTCGACGAGATTCGCCTCGGCGATGGCGAACGCGTTGCGGCCCGCCTTGCAAACCAACGGCAGATCGTAGGTGTTGTGATCGCGGATGCGGCTCGCCTGGATAGGATCGAACTCGCCTTCGTGGCTCGAATTGAAGCGACCGACATTGAAACCATGGCACTCGTAATCCGCGCCGAACGTAAACTCGGTGTCTTCCCCGCGCACCGCGAGCGTCTTGAGCCCCGCATCGGCGGGCACGAAGTAGCGAAAAGCCACGGCATCGTCGTACGCGCGGAAAATCCACTGAAAGGTATTCAGCGTCCGCGCCTGCGGCCGCGCGGTGATCGTGAGCTCGCCGAAAAAGTCGCGCGCCTCGGAAGCCTTCGTCGCCACGAGCTTGCGCTTCTGATCGACGACGCGCGGCAGCACCTGCAGAACGTCGACAGCGCCGAGTTCACCTTCCTGCAGCGTGACGCGCAGCGCCGAAGGCGTGATCACCAGTTCATCGTTGCGCTGGATGGCGTACGTGAGCTGGCCCGCGCCGTTCTGGGCGATCGTCACCACGATCTTGCCGTCGGGCGACTTCACGCTCACGGGCAGCGTGGCGGCGTTCAAGGATGAAATGCAGCAGGCGGCGAGCGCCGCTGCGAGGCAGAGTCGTTTCACGAGGTCCCCCGGAGTTGGCCGCCGCGAACATAACACGGCGGCCCGCCCGCCTTGCGACAGGCCTAACGCGGAGCGGGCGCCGTGGATTCGCGCCGGGTCAGCTTCAGATCGAAGAATCGCAGCAGCGCCTCATCTTCATTCGCCGCATCGCGCGACGCCAGCAGCCAATGTGCCGCGCCCTCGCCGATCTCCTCGAACGGCCGCGTGATGGTCGTGAGCGCGGGCGTGAGCACCCGCGCAAGATAACTGTCGTCGAACCCGACGATGGAAAGATCCTCCGGCACCCGCAGCCCGTTTCGCAACGCGATCTTGATCAACGCCGCGGCCATGCGATCATTGCCGGCATATACCGCCGTGGGCCGGTGGGGCGAAGCGATCAATCGCTGCGCACACTCGAGACCGGACTCGAACGTCCAATCTCCTTCGAGCACGTTTTCGGGGCGGATCTCGATGCCGGCCGCCGCAAGCGCGCCGACGAATCCGATCTGCCGTTCGCGGGCAGCGCGCTGCACGAGCGGTCCGGAGATCATGCCGATCTCGCGATGCCCGAGCTCGATGAAATGCCGCGCGATCAACGCGCAGGCCTCGCGCTCGCGCGACACGATCTTGTTGCGCTGGAAGTCGAGCGCGACGGAGTTAACCGCCGCGACCGGCGTGCCGTGCGCCTCGAGTGCGTGCGCGAGCTCGACGTTCTCGGACACCGGCGCGATGACGATGAGGCCATCGACAGCCGAGCGCCTCACGAAGCCCATCACGTCTTCGACGAGCTGCGGCGAGGTGTGATCCACGGGATGCACCAGCAGCTCGTAACCGAACTTGGCGCATTCGATGAAGATGCCGCGCTGCATGTGGTCGGCAATTTCCGCGTTCGGATCGTCGTGCACGAACCCGAGCATGAAGGAGCGGTTGCTGGCCAGCGCGCGGGCACGGAGGTTGGGCACGAAATTGAGACTGCGGATGACCTCCTGCACCCGGGCGCGGGTCTCGGCATTCACTTTCGGCGATTGATTGAGCACGCGCGACGCCGTGCGCACCGAGACGCCGGCCGCATGGGCCACGTCGTTGATCGTGACCGGCGAAGTGCCCTCGCTTCCCAGATGTCCGTGATGTTCCATGAGTCCCCACCCCCCTTTCCGCGCTGCGCCTGAGCTTAGCTGCTGCGGACTTTTCGCACAAAATCGTCCAACCCGGCCCCCCGGCGGTGGGACCGGGACCCGATTCGCGACAGATTAAGGAATAACGCGCGAAGTACCGTTTTCCGTCAGCTGTTGCGACGCAATGGCCCTGACGGTCCCCGGTGGCCCCACGCGACGCACCGAACTCCACGAATAAAGAGGTGCTCCATGCCACGTAACCTCGTGATTTGCTGCGATGGTACTAACAACAGCCTGGTCGGCCCGCCGACCAATGTCCGTCACCTCTACCGACTGGCGAAGCTCCAGGAAACGAGCCAGCAGTTCGCTTATTACGACGCCGGCGTCGGCGTCGACGAGCTCCCCTCGATGCGCACCCGCATCGGTGGAACCTTGAGCAAGTGGTCGGGGTCCGCGTTTGGAACCGGTCTCGTCGATAACGTCGCCGAAGCGTACAAGGCGCTGATCGAAAACTACGCCGACGGCGACCGGATATTCCTGTTCGGCTTCTCGCGCGGCGCGTACACCATCCGGGTACTGGCCGGGCTGATCCAGAACTACGGACTGCTGAAGCCGGAACACGTCGCCGACTACAAGAAAGTCGTCAAGGCCTACCGGGATCTGTATCCACGCGCGGGATTCAAGAACAACGTTGCGACGCCGGAGCAGCAGGCGCGTTTCGACGAGGCGCGCCGCATCCGCACGCAGCAGGGCCGGGAGTGCCCCATCCACTTCATGGGCGCCTTCGACACCGTCTCGTCGCTGGGCTGGGCCTGGGATCCGCAGACCTTCGGCAACACCTTCAACCTGCCGAACGTGAAGATCGTGCGGCACGCGATGGCGCTCGATGAACGACGCGCGAAGTTTCGCACCAACCGCGTGAAGATCATCACCGGCGCCGACCAGCAGCAGATGTGGTTCGCGGGCGTCCACTCCGATGTCGGCGGCGGGTACAAGGGTGAGCGCGCCAGGCTGTCACGCATACCGCTGCGGTGGATGCTCAACGAGGCGATTAAGGCGGGAATGATGGTCAATACCGCCGTGGCCGACGAGCTCAGGCTCGAGCAGACCTGGAAGGACGACGAGCAGGCCGAACAGAACGAGTCGCTGACGACGCTGTGGCGCGCCCTCGAGTACGTGCCGCTGCCCCACTGGGAGCGGGATGACAACAACGAGTGGGTCGAGCGCAAGAAGGTCTACGCGTGCAAGGGCTGGCGCGACCTGCCCGACACGTTCGATGCGCATGAATCGCTGCAGCGGCGCCGCAAGGCGGTGAAGAACGTGAATTGGGAGAAGTCCCAGCCCAGCATCAACTACAGGCACTAGGATGGCGACGAAACCAGGCTCGATCGCACGGGAAGAAGAAGAGCGCGCGCCAACCCGGAAGATGTCGGTGATCGCGCAGGATCCCGGCGTCAAAGACGGCAAGAATATTCTCATGGCGCAAATCGACGTGCCGGCCGAAGAGCTCGCGGCCGGCCCCGTCGGTTATCGCGTGCAGGTCGTCGACTACGATGGCGCGCGCCAGGTGTTCAACGGCGCGCACCACCTCCCGGGTATCCACGACAAGGAGCCTGCCGAGTGGACGAAGGGCAAACCGAAGATCCTGAACGACATGCGCTTCCACGCGCAAAACGTCTACGCGCTCGTCATGAAGACGCTCGCGCGTTTCGAGTTCGCGCTGGGCCGGCGCATTCCATGGTCGCCGCGCAGTTTCAAGAGCCACCAGCTGAAGGTCGCGCCGCACGGCATGGCGGACGCGAACGCGTTCTACAACCCGGAGATCGAAGGCCTGGTTTTCGGCTATTTCACCGGCGCGTCGGGCGACCGCGTCTACACCTGCCTGTCGCAGGACATCGTCGTTCACGAAACCACTCACGCGCTGCTCGATGCGCTGCGTGAGCGCTACATGGATCCCTCGAGCCCGGACCAGGCCGCGTTTCACGAAGGGTATTCCGACATCATCGCCCTGCTCTCCGTTTTCGCGCAGCGCGAGGTCGTCGAGTACCTGTTGCTCGGCGGAAAGGCGGCGGGCTCGAGCGAGCGCTTCATCAAGCGGAAATTCGTCCAGTTCGATGCGCTGGTCCGCAGCGCCCTGTTCGCCCTGGCGAAACAGATGGGGAGCGAGCTCGACGGTGTGCGCGGCAAACCATTGCGCGCCAGCGCAACCATCGAGCCCAACCGGAAACTCAAGGACACCGCCGAGTACCTCGAGCCCCATCGGCGCGGCGAACTGTTCGTCGCCGCCGTCATGCGCGGCTTCATCAAGATCTGGTCGCAGCGCATCCTGACGTCCGGGCTCGACAACCAGAAGGAGTACCCGGTGAGTCGCGTTGCCGAGGAAGGCGCCGACATCGCAGACAAGCTGGCGACGATGTGGATTCGCGCGATCGACTACATGCCGCCCGTGCACCTGACTTTCGGTGATGCGCTGAGCGCCGCGCTGACCGCGGACTTCGAATTGCGTCCCGACGACTCGCGTTATGAACTGCGCAAGCACATGAAGGAATCCTTCGCGCAGTTCGGTTTCGTGCCCGCCTCGAAGCGTGAGGACGGCTCGGGGATGTGGAAGAAGCCGCCGGACACGCTCAAGTACGATCGCGTGCGCTTCGAATCGCTGAAGACGGACGAGGACGAGGTGTTCAAATTCATCTGGGAGAACCAGAAGGCGCTGGGCATCTGCACCAGCGCGTACACGCAGGTGCTGAGCGTGCGCCCCAGCGTCCGGGTCGGGATCGACGGCTTCGTGCTGCGCGAGACCGTCGCCCAGTACTACCAGGTCGCCCGGTTCACGCGCGACGAAATGGAGTTCTGGGACATCGAGCCTCCCGCGGAATACGTCGAGAGCCTCGCCAACGAAGAGCGACGCCTGGCGGAAGAAGCCGCGGGCGGCGATGACGCGCACGACCATGACGCCGATGCCGCGGAGGCCAAGGAACTGACGACGGCGCTGTACGGTGGCGCCGTGCTCATCTTCGATGAGTTCGGTCGCGTGAAGTACTGGATTCACAACGACGTGCTCAGCAAGGATCAGAACGCCCGTCTCGACTATCTCTGGAAGCAGGGACAACTGCAGCCCGACCGCTCGTCGGTCCGCATGCGCGAATCGCGCTTTTCCGCGCTGCACCGGCTGCGCGCTCTCGATGCACGCGTCAATGACCGTGAGGATCGGTGGTAGACATGGCCAGCAAGAAGAAGGCGCCAATCCGGGTCGACATCCGCTCCTACCAGGTGGGTTTCGGAGACTGTTTCCTGTTGAGCTTCGTCTATGCGGAAACGGATCAGCGGCACGTGCTGATCGACTTCGGTACGACCGGCCTGCCACGCAAGAAGAAGCCGTCGCAACACATGCCGGCGGTCGCGAAGAAGCTCAAGGAACTCATCGACAGGACCGGGCCGCTCATCGGCGTGGTCGCCACGCATCGGCACGCCGACCACATCAGCGGTTTCGGCACCGATGGCCGCACGGGGAAGTCCGGGGAGATCATTCGCGCCCTCAAGCCGCGGCTCGTGTTGCAACCGTGGACCGAAGATCCGGACGCCAGGAAGAATGCGAAGAGCGCGACGGTCAGTTCCGGCAAGAAGCTGGGATTCATCACCACGCTCGCGAACATGAACGACGTCGCGGCGAAGGCGCTGGAGCTCGCGAACGGGAACCCGAAATGGATGAGCGGCGCGGCGCTCAAGGAGCTCGCGTTTCTCGGCGCCGACAACATCGCCAACAAGTCCGCCGTCGAGAATCTCATCGCCATGGGCGAAGTCATGAAGAAGCAGAAGAACTCGGGACCGCGCTATCTGAAGTTCGGCGACCGGACGGGCCTCGAAGCGCACCTGCCGGGCGTCAAGGTCCACGTGCTCGGGCCACCGGACCTCACGCAATCCGACGCCATCCGCTCACAGCGTTCGAAGGACCAGGACGAGTTCTGGCACCTGCGCACCAACACGATCTCCGGAGATGCGTTTGCCGGGCGCGCGGCCCACGGCAAGGGCGCCGTCGTGCCGCCGGAGGCGCGCTGGTTCCGCGACCGCCTGCAGAACACGTCTGCCACGGGACTGCTCGAAATCGTGCGGCAGCTCGACGCACAGATGAACAACACCAGCCTCATCCTGCTGTTCGAAGTGAACGGCAAGAAGCTGCTGTTTCCGGGCGACGCCCAGCTCGAGAACTGGAGTTACGCGTTGTCCGAGGCAAAGAATTCCGCCAGCATCCGCAAGTTGCTCGCGGGCGTGGATTTCTACAAGGTCGGCCACCACGGCAGCCTCAACGCGACTCCGAGGAAGCTGCTGTGGGAGAAGTTCAACAAGCGCACGGGTCAGAAGCTCAAGACGATGTTGTCCACGATGACGGGAAAACACGGCAAGAATTCGAGCAAGACCGAGGTACCACGGCGCACGCTGGTGACGGCGCTGAAGGCCGAGAGCAAACTCCAGACCACGCAGACACTCACCAAGGCCACGGACTTCTTCCACATCGAGACGTTGTGAGGAACGGCACTTGATCCAACTACCGCCGCGCCCGACGGCACCCGCGGTCTTCGACCGACCCGAACTCCGCGGAATGATCCGCCAGACGGCGGAGTTCTACGCCCTGCCCGAAAGTTCGCGGCGCCAGCACAAGTTCGAGTTTCCGCTGTTTCCGCAGCCGCTGTTCGACCAGGCAATGACGGCGCTGCTCGAGTACTCGAGCGGAAAATGCGCTTACTGTGAAACGCCGATCGAGCATCCCGGGGACGCGACGCTGGAAAGGTTCCGGCCCAAGGCCGGCGCGCTCGACCAGAACGGAAAGTTCTCGACCGAGCACTACTGGTGGCTGGCGTACGACTGGCGAAACATCTACCCCGCCTGCGCGACCTGCAACAAGATCAAGGGCTCGAAGTTTCCGATGCACGGACGGCGATGCGCGCCGCAGACGCCTTACGAGCAGCTCGAGAGTGAGCCGCATCTGCTGATCGATCCGGCACACCGCGATCCCGGCGACGACCTGGAATTCCTGCGCGATGGCACCGTCAAGCCGAATACGGAGCGCGGCGAGGCCACGATCGCGACGTTCGAGCTCAACCGCGCGGAGCTGAAGCAGGCGCGGGCGAAAGTTGCCGAACAGGCTGCCAGCGTGGTCTCCCACATCGACGGAATCAGCGCCGCAGGCGACGTCGGCAGCGGATGGCTCGATGCGGTGCTCGAGGCCGGCAAACGGCAAAACGCGCACGGTGGAGTTCGCATGCTCGCCCGGCTGGTGGATGGCAGGGCGCCGTGGGCGGCGGTCGCACGAGAGCTCGCCTACAAGCATCTTTACGGTCTCGCCTATGCGAACACGGGCGGCTCGGGCCTGCTTTCCGCCAAGCGGAAACCCCGCAAGGCACCCGTGCGCAGGAAGCGACCGTCCACGTCGCGGCAGAAACGATCGGCGCTTCATTCGCAGATCGTGAAGCGCATCGAGATCAAGAACTTTCGCGGCATCACCGACATCGATCTGCCCGTCGACTACTCGGTGGGCCTCGGTTCGCCGTGGACCGTCCTGCTCGGCGAGAACGGCACGGGCAAGTCGTCGATCCTGCAAGGTGTCGCGCTGGCGCTGCTGCCGAGCAGCGTTCGCGGTCCCGCGGTGCGCCCCAGCCAGGTGCTGCGCAAGGGCGCGGCTTCGGGACACGTGCGCATCTGGTTCCACGCGGCGGACGTGCCGCGCGAGCTGAAATTCCGGCGCGGCTCCCGTGTTTTCGAGCGCAGCGGCCCCGAATATCTCGGCACGCTGCTCGGATATGGCGCAACCCGCCTGTTGCCACGTTCGCGCGAGCAGGTACAACGCGGCGGCGTGCGGCTGCGAAACATGTTCGACCCGTTCGCGCCGCTGCTCGACGCCGAGCGCTGGCTCGGACGGCTGCGCAAGAAGCCCTTCGACTTCGTGGCGCGCGCGCTGCGCGATGTGCTCGACATGCCGCGAACTTCGAAACTGCGGCGCGTGCGTTCCAGCCGCAACTCGGGCGTGCGCCTCAAGCAATACGGCACCGACCTCACGCTCGACGACCTGAGCGATGGCTACCAGTCCGTGCTCGGTCTCACCTGCGACATCATCTCCGGCCTGCGTGCGATCCAGCCGGGCGCTCTCGATGCGAGCGAGGCCGTCGTGATCATCGACGAGCTCGGCGCGCACCTGCATCCGCGCTGGCGCATGCGCATCGTCAGCGCACTGCGCCGCGCCTTCAAACGCGTACAGTTCATCTCGAGCACGCACGACCCGCTGTGTTTGCGCGGGCTCGAGGACAGCGAGGCCGTGGTCCTGCGCCGCACCAGTCGCGGCCGCGTGTACGTGGTGCCCGACCTGCCACCCATCAAGGGATTGCGTGTCGACCAGTTGCTCACATCGGAGTTCTTCGGGCTCGATTCGACGATCGATCCGACGGTCGAGGCGAAATTCCGCGAGCTGTACCGGCTGCTCGCCGTGCGCAAGCCCACCAAGGCGATGAACGCGCGGATCGACGAGCTGCGCACCGAGCTGGCGCCGTACGAGATCCCTGGCGCCACGCGGCGGGAGCGGCGCCTGCTCGAGGTCATCGATCGCGAGCTCGCGCAGCTCGACGTGACGCCGGATCCCGCCGGCCGGGCGCAGATCCGCTCCGAGAACGCGGCAATCATGCAGCGCGTCCTCGAGCCCGACGCGAAGGAAGCCGCGCGATGATCCGCATGGAACGTCCGGTCGCGGCGATTCCAGCGGACTGGAAGAAGAAAGCCGACGCTGAAACGCGCGACAACCTCGCGCTGTTCCTGGCGGCAAAACCGGGCAAGAAGAAGAACAGGAAACCGCCGCCCGAACCGGAATTCACCTTCAAGGCCTACGGCCACGTGTTGCTGCGCCGGGCCCTGAACAAGACCTATCTATTCAAGTGTGCGTATTGCGAAACCTTCTTCGGCGCAGCCTCGCCCGTGGCGGTGGAGCACTATCGCCCCAAGGGCGCGATCATCGACGGAAAGCGGCGGCTCACGCCGGGCTACTTCTGGCTGGCCGCCGACTGGCACAATCTGCTGCCGAGCTGCACCGACTGCAACTCGCCGCGCCGCCAGGACGAGGACGACGGCAGCACCCGCGTGCGTGGCAAGGGCAATTTTTTCCCCATCGCCAAGGGCTCGAGACGCGCGCGCCTTCCGGGCGCCGAGAAAAAGGAATCTCCGCTGCTGCTGCACCCGGAACGGGATTTTCCGGAAAGTCACCTCGAATTCCGTGTCGATCGCCGGCGGCTCGGGCTCGTGATGCCCGCGCGCATCAAGGGCAAGGACAGTCCGCGCGGCAAGGCCTCCATCGAGTATTACGCGCTCGACCGGCCGCAGTTGAAATGGAGTCGCGAACAGGCCGCGAAGCGCTTGCTTTCCCACCTGCGCAATACGCGCAGGACGCTGCGCGACTTCAGAAACAATCCGGCGGATGCCCAGCGCCGCCGTGACTTCGAGGAGAACATCGCCGATCTGAAAGAGATGGTGGCGCCGGGGCAGCAGTACCTCGCGATGATGCGCGCCATCCTGCGCAAGGAATATCCCGAGTTCGCCCGGCAGATCTAGCCGGCCGCGCCTTTTGCCGGCGCGGCGCTCGCGACGTCGCCGATGATCTGCTGGATCTCCGGCACGCACGATCCGCAATTGGTCCCGCACTTGAGGCGCTTGCCGATCTCGACCGTGGTCGCCGCCGCGCCCAGCTCACGCGCGCAGGCGGCAATCGGGTTGCGGCCGATGCCGAAGCACGAGCAGACCAGCGGCCCGTGATCCGCGCCTTCGAGCGCACGTCCCGCGAGCACGGCAACACGAGCGGCGGGGTCGAGCTTGCGGCCCGAAAACAGCCGGGCGAGCCAGCCGCGTTCGGGTAGTGAGGGCCGGCGATCGAAGTAGATGCAGGCTTGCAGCCGGTCGTCCACGAACCAGGCCGCGCGATACACGTGGCGCTTGGGCTCGTGGTACTCGATGAAATCGACATCGCCCTGCGCCGCGTCGGCCGGTATGCCGAGCAGGCGGCGCGCCTCGAGCGACCAGTCGCGCGCGTGGTTGCCGGCGAGCTCGTAACGCACGAACTTCTCGCCCTGCACCTTCGTCCACCACTGCGTGGCCGGCGGTGTCCGCGTGCTGCGCGTCAGCATGACGCCGAACCACTCGGCCGCGAAGTGCTCGATCGACACCGGCGTGTGCTTGAGCTCCGGCTCGCCGGAGATCGGGTCGACCACGGGGTTCGTGAGCGCGCCGACGCGCGCATCCGAGGCGAAGGCGCGATTCCAGTGGATGGGCGCGAACACCATGCCGGCGGGCACTTCGCTGCCGCTGCGCACGCGCACCACCATCGAGCCCCAGTCGGAACGCAGCGTCGCGAGCTCGCCATTGCGCACCGCGAACCGCAGTGCGTCGGCGGTGTTGATCTCGACATAGGGCTCGGCCATGTGCGCGGAAAGCGCGCGCGGACTTGCCGGTGCGCGTCATCGTGTGCCAGTGGTCGCGCACGCGGCCGGTGTTGAGCACCAGTGGATACTCGGGCGAAAGCGAATTCTGGGGGCCGCGCGGCGAGAGCGGCAGGAAGCGCGCGCGGCCGTCGGCGTGCAGGAAGCGCCCGTCGGAGAACATCGGGCCGCGCGCGGATTCGCGCGAGTGGCGCATCGGCCAGGCGCGCGGCTCCCACGCCGAGTATTCATCCGCGCTGATGTCCGACCACGCACCGAGATCGAACGCGCGCCGCCCATCGTTGCGTGCGCGGTAAGACGCGCATGTTCGCGGAATACCTCGTGCGGCAGTCGCGAAGTCGAAGCCCGTGAATCCCATGGCGCGCGCCACGTCGCAGACGATGCACCAGTCGGCGCGCGCTTCGCCGGGCGCGGGCAGGAATGGCGCGCTGCCGCGAGATCGTCCGCTCGGAGTTGGTGACGGTGCCGTCTTTCTCGCCCCAGCGCGAGCGCCGGCAGCAGCACGTGCGCGAGCTGCGCCGTGTCGGTGTTGCCCATCACGTCGGAGACGACGACGAACTCGCAACGCTCCGAGCGCGGCCTTCACCCTGTCGGCGTCGGGCAGGCTGACGACCGGATTCGTCGCCATGATCCACACCGCCTTGATCTTGCCGGCGTGGATCGCCTCGAACATCTCGACTGCCTTCGGGCCCTGCCGGGTGGCGATCGTGGGCTGTCCCAGAACGCCTGCACGGTCGGCGCGGCCCGGCTCGTCGTGAAGCTCCATGTGCGCGGCGAGCATGTTCACGAAGCCGCCGACCTCGCGGCCGCCCATCGCATTGGGCTGCCCGGTCATCGGAGAACGGACCGGCTCCGGGCTTGCCGATGCGTCCGGTGAGCAGGTGGCAATTGATGATGGCTGTTCACCTTGTCGGTGCCCGCCGAGATCTGGTTCACGCCCTGCGAGAATGCGGTGATCGCCTGCGGCGTCGCGGCGAAGAGCTCGTAGAACTCGCGCAGCGCGCTCGCATCGAGTCCGCAGCGCCCGCGCGACGTCGATGCGAGATCGCCGCCGCCGGCGCGCGCGGCGCCGAGCGCTTCGTCCCAGCCGCTCGTATGCGCATCGACGAAGGCGCGATCCAGGTGCCCGCGATCGGCAAGCCACACCAGCAGGCCGTTGAACAGCCATGCACGTCGCGTCCCGGCCGCCAGCGGCACGTGCAGGTCCGCGATCTGCATGTCGCCGTGCGGCGCGGATCGAGCGCGACGATCTTGAGCTCCGGCCGCCGCTCGCTTCGCGGCAGGATGCGCTGCAGGATGACCGGGTGACACCACGCGGTGTTCGAGCCCACGAGCACGATGAGATCGGCGAGCTCCAGGTCCTCGTAACTCACCGGCACGACGTCTTCGCCGAACGCGCGCTTATGGCCGGCCACCGCCGACGCCATGCACAGGCGGGAATTCGTGTCGATGTTCGCGACGCCGATGTAACCCTTCATCAGCTTGTTGGCGACGTAGTAGTCCTCGGTCAGCAGCTGTCCGGAAACATAGAAGGCGACCGACTCCGGGCCCCAGGTGCTCGCATGCAGCGGCGGAATTCGCGCGCGACGGTCGCGGGGCCTCATCCCAGGAAGCGCGCGCGCCGCGCACCTGCGGATACAGCAAGCGGTCCTCGAGGCCCACGGTCTCGCCCAGCGCGTTGCCCTTCAGCACAGCTTGCCGAGGTTCGCCGGATGCGCGGGATCGCCGCGCACTCGACGCCGTCCTTGCGCGGCGTGGCCAGCACGCCGCAACCCACGCCGCAGTAGGGACAGGTCGTTCGATAGGGCCGGTCGCGCTCAAGCTGCCGCGGTGGAGTCGAACAGGAGCTGATCCCTGATCGGTCCCATGTCCGTGCCATCGGCGATCAGCTCGCGCAGCCGGCCGGCTTCGCGCGTGTCGCCGAACAGCACGGCGCCCGCAGATCTTGTTGCCTTCGAGAACGATGCGCTTGTAGACGCCGCGGCGCTTGTCGGAGAGCACCACGATTCGCGGTTGCCCTTCTCGGAGAAATCGCCGGCGGAGAAGACCTCGATGCCGGAGACCTTGAGCTGTGTTGCGGTGAGCGCGCCGCGAGAAGCGCGACACGCCGATTTCCGCGATGATGCTGCGCGCACACGCGCGCCTGCTCCCACAGCGGCGCGACCAGGCCGAACGTCTGACGGCGATGCTGCACGCACTCGCCCACCGCGTAGATAGCTCGGGTCGTAGCTCTGCAGGGTGTCGTCGACGAGGATGCCCCTGTCGCAGGCGAGATGCGCGCTCTTGGCGAGCTCCATGTTAGGCCGCACACCCACGGCCATGACCACGAGGTCGGCCGGAACCGTCTCGCCGCCCTCGAATCTCACCGCGTGACGCGCTCGTCGCCAAGCAGCTCCTGCGTCTTCGCGCGCATGCGGAACTCGATGCCGCGTTTCTCGAGAGCGGCTTGCAGCAGCGCGCCCGCCGGCGCGATCGAGCTGGCGCTCCATCAACGTGTCCATGAGGTGCACGACGGTGACGTCCATGCCGCGCAGGCGCAGTCCGTTCGCCGCTTCGAGGCCCAGCAGTCCGCCGCCGATGACGACCGCGCGCCGGCCGCTTTCGGACGCGGCCAGCATGCGGCCCACATCGTCGAGATCGCGGAACGTCACGACGCCGGGCAGATCCTTGCCGGGCACTGGCAGCATGATGGGATCCGACCCGGTCGCGATCAGCAGGCGGTCGTAGGGCGCCACTTGCCGCTCCGGGAGCGCACGATGCGGCGCTTGCGATCGATCGCGACGATCGGATCGCCCGAGTGCAGCGTCATGCCGTGCTTCGTGTACCACCCGGGGTGCAGCATGATCTCTTCGGTCTGCTTCTCGCCCGACAGCACGGGCGACAGCAGGATGCGGTTGTAGTTGCCGTGCGGCTCAGCGCCGAACACGGAGATCTCGTAGCGGTCGGGCGCGAGCTTCAGCAGCTCCTCGACCGTGCGCATGCCCGCCATGCCGTTGCCGATGACGACGAGCCGCGACGCCTTGCGCGTGGCGCGCGGCATCTCCACCTCACCGCGTCCCCGCTCGACGCGCGCCGCATAGACGGAGACGGACAGTCGGATCCTCGAGGCAGCGCCCGGTGGCGAGGATGTAGTGATGCTTGTAGAGCGGCGAGGCGACGACCAGCTCGCTATGCACGTCGCCGTCGATGCCGCGCGAAAGCACGTTCGCGCCGCTAGCCGGATCGAGATTGTCGAGCGCGAACACCGCTTCCTTCGAAGAGGAACACGGCGATCTGGCGGCCGTCGATCAGCGCGCACACGCCGGTGCTCGACAGTTCTCGACGGCGCAGACGAACCGCCAGCCTTCGCTCGGCTCATGGACTGTTCATGCGGGCATCCCCTCAAGCTTGCTGGCTCGCTCTTCCGCGGTGGCCGGACGGATCTGGCCGCGCTCCACGACGCACAGCACGTTGTTGTCCGTCGCCGTCGCTGTTCACGAAGTGGCGGAAGCGCTTGCAGCGTCTCCGGATCCTCGACGGCCTTCTTCCACTCGCACTCGTAGTTCTCGACGACCCGCGCCATGTCGGCCTCGAGCTCTGCGCCGATGCCGAGCGAGTCCTCGCACACCACCTGCTTCAGGTAGTCGATCCCGCCTTCGAGATTGTCGAGCCAGGTCGACGTGCGCTGCAGGCGGTCGGCCGTGCGGATGTAGAACATCAGGAAGCGGTCGATGTACCGGATCAGTGTCGCCGTGTCGATGTCCTTGCCAGCAGGTCCGCGTGGCGCGGCTTCATGCCGCCGTTGCCGCAGACGTAGAGATTCCAGCCCTTCTCGGTGGCGATGACGCCGACGTCCTTGCCCTGCGCTTCGGCGCATTCGCGCGTGCAGCCCGACACGGCGAACTTGATCTTGTGAGGCGCGCGCAGGCCCTTGTAGCGATTCTCGATGTCGATCGCGATGCCACGCTGTCCTGCACGCCGTAACGGCACCAGGTGGAACCGACGCAGCACTTCACCGTGCGCATCGCCTTGCCGTAGGCATGGCCGGATTCGAAGCCCGCGGCGATGAGCTCCTGCCAGATGAGCGGCAGCTCGTGCACCTGCGCGCCGAGCAGGTCGATGCGCTGCCCGCCGGTGATCTTGGTGTAGAGGTCGTACTTCTGCGCGACTGCGCCGATCGCGATGAGCTTCCGGCGTGATCTCGCCGCCGGGAATGCGCGGCATGACGGAGTACGTGCCGTCCTTCTGCATGTTCGCGAGGAAGTGATCGTTCGTGTCCTGCAGCGGCGCCTTGTCGCGCGCGAGCACGAACTCGTTCCAGCACGAGGCGAGGATCGAGCCGAGCGCGGGCTTGCAGATGTCGCAGCCGCGTCCGCGGCCGTGTTTCGCGAGCACGGCTTCGAATGCTTGCAGCTCGCCGACGCGCACGAGATGAAACAGCTGCTGGCGCGAGAACGGGAAGTGCTCGCATGAGGTGATTGCTCACCGCGACACTTGCGAGCTCCTTCTTGAGGAGCTGTGTGACCAGCGGCGCGCAGCCGCCGCAGGAGGTCGCCGCTTTCGTCGCGGACTTCAGCGCGCCGACGGTCGTGCAGCCGCCTTCGATCGCGGCGCAGATCGCGCCCTTCGTGACGTTGTTGCACGGGCAGATTTGCGCCGTATCGGCAGTTCCGCCTGCGCGCGCCGGCGGCGCCCCGCGCGCGGCCGCGGGGAACGATCAGCGCTTCGGGTTGCTCGGGCAGCGCGATCGCCGTTCAGCATCATCTGCAGCCAGGTGCCGTAGTCACCCGCATCGCCGACGAGCACGCCACCGAGAACGCGCTTGCCGTCGTCGCTGACGACGAGCTTCTTGTAGAGCTGCTTGCGCTCGTCCACGAAGGCGTAAGCGCGCGAGCCCGGGAGTCGCGCAATGGGCGTCGCCGAGGGAGGCGACATCGACGCCCAGCAGCTTGAGCTTCGTGCTCATGTCGGCGCCGCGGAAGGCGTCCTCTTCCCTGCCGAGCTGCGGGCGGCGACCTGCGCCATCTGGTAGCCGGGCGCGACCAGGCCGAACAGACGGCCGCCCCACGACGCGCATTCGCCGATGGCGTAGATGCTCGCGTCGGAGGTGCGGCACGCTTCGTCGATCACGATGCCGCCGCGTTCGCCGACCTCGAGTCCGCTGGCCTTCGCGAGCTCGTCGCGCGGACGGATTCCGCGGAGAACACGACGATGTCCGCATCGAGCGAACCGCCGTCCTGGAACTCGAGACGCTGCCGCGCGGCCTCGCCGGCGCGATCGCCTTCGTGTTCTTGCCCGTGTGCACGCGACGCCGAGCGTTTCGATCTTCCGGCGCAGCATGGCGCCGCCGCCGTCATCCACCTGCAGCGCCATCAGTCGCGGCGCGAACTCGACCACGTGGGTTTCAGTCCGAGGTCCTCAACGCCTTCGCGGCTTCGAGACCGAGCAGGCCCCCGCCGATCACGACGCCCAGCTTCGCCTCGCCGGCGGCGCGGATGCCTTCGAGATCTTCGATGGTGCGATAGACGTGACATGCCCGTTGGTCGCGGCCGGGCACCGGCGGCACGAACGGGTACGAGCCCGTCGCGAGGATCAGCTTGTCGTAGTTCGCCTTCGGCGACGTCACGCGTGCGCGCTGCGATCGATGGCGGCCGCCTTCGCCGAGTGCGCAGCACGATGCCGTGCTTGTCGAAGTCCTCGGCACGACCGAGGGCAGGTCCTCCGCGCTCTTGCCGGAGAAAAACGTGAGCTGCACGCGGTCGTACGCGGCGCGCGGCTCTTCGCCAGCACCGTGATGTCGAACGCCTTCGTCCGCTCGAGCGGCTCGAGAAATCGCTGCGCCACCATGCCGTGGCCGACGACAATAATCCGTTTAGGCATTCCAGATTCTGGCCCTCGTCCCATGGAGCAATGACCGGAGAGAGCAACCTCCATGCCACGAGTACCGGAGGGCGACTTGGTCAGCCGGGGGCCTGTTTCGGGTGGTTTGCCTCAGTGCGGTGCAGGGGGTGGAGTGCTCGCCTCAGTTGCGGGCACGGCAGCTGGATCGTGAGACCCGGCTTTGAGAGTTCAACTCGAAGTCGCTCCAGATCTCGCGCTTCTCCACTCCAGGTGCGGATTGTGTGGCGCTACCAGCACGTGTTTGGCGCGGATCAGGGTGCGGCCAAGATCCGTTTTCACAGTTGCTGTAAATGTTACTTCGTTGCATTCCCGGCTAAGGCCTCCGACAAAGCCGCCAGTCACTTCTTCCGACCAGATCACGTCCAGACGCGCGCCTGCCACCCAATCGACCGGAACTCGCCACTTGTGTAGTTGCTCGTAGAACTTGCGGGACGCTAGCTCAATCAGGACGGCCTCTGGCAAAACTCATGTCGGCGGGGTGATATTCAGCACACGAAGGTCGATCTCCATCGATTTTCGTTGCACAGCAAGAAACCCAAGAAGCCAATAGCCGTTCAAATCGGAGTAACGGCTCACGAGGTTTCCAAGGAAACCCTCCAGCGCACCGTTGATCAAGAGACGTCGTGCCATATCTGCCTAGCGGGTTGAGCTGAGCGGCGCGCGCTGCTGCATGGGCTTGGCACCTTATCCCCACCCGTGCGCTCCAGCGAATTGTTAGGCGTAGTGGGCCAGGAATCCGGCAGTTGAGTATCTTTTCATTACGAGCCCACACTTCGGCCCAATCTTGTTGCGGCGCCTCCAGGA
>CAVZED010000032.1:0-180762 GCA_963774045.1 uncultured Pseudomonadota bacterium | reverse complement strand
GTTCCGGCTTCGGCGACGCCATCATCAAGCGCATGAGGGCTTGAAAGCTTCCGCGGAAAACGCCGCGACCTTCTGCCCCGATTGCACGCTGTGCCCGCGGCTGGCGTCGTTCCTCGCCGCCACCGCGCGCGAATTTCCCGACTACCACTGCAAGCCGGTGGCGCCGTTCGGTGCGCCCAGCCCAGCCTGCTGATCGTCGGGCTCGCGCCCGGCATGCACGGCGCGAACCGCACCGGCCGGCCGTTCACCGGCGACTACGCCGGCATGCTGCTGTACGAGACGCTGCACGAGCTGGGGCTCGCGAGCCAGCCCAAGTCGGTGGATCGTGCCGACGGACTCGAGCTCATCGACGCGCGCATCACGAACGCCGTGAAATGCGTGCCGCCGGAGAACAAGCCGCTGCCGGACGAGATCAAGACCTGCAACCATTACCTCGACGCCGAGCTGGCGGGGCTGAAGTCGGTCAAGGTGTTCCTGGCGCTGGGCCTCGTCGCGCACGAGGCCGTGCTGATGGCGCCGGGCGAGAAGCGCAGCGCCGCGAAGTTCGGCCATGGCGACGAGCATCGCGCTGGCCGACGGACGGCGCCTCGTCGACTCGTATCATTGCAGCCGCTACAACACGCAGACGCGCCGGCTGACGCCGGAGATGTTCCGGACGGTCCTGAAGCGGGCCGCGACTCGCGGGTTTATCATGAGGGCGTGAGCGAGCACGCCGAAAAGTTCGACCCGCGGGATACATCCCGAACCTGCCGCGACGGCCGGGCGTCTATCGCATGTATCGGCGGCGACGGGCGAGCTGCTGTACGTCGGCAAGGCGCGCAGCCTGAACGACCGCGTCGGCAACTATTTCATGCCCGAGCAAGGTCGAGCCGAAGGTGCAGGCGCTGGTCCAGCAGATCGCGCGCATCGAGGTCACGGTCACGAACTCCGAGACCGAGGCGCTGCTGCTCGAATACAACCTCATCAAGGAGCACAGGCCGCGCTTCAACATCGTCCTGCGCGACGACAAGAGCTTTCCGTACATCCATCTGCGGGACGATCACGAGTTTCCGCGGCTCGCGTTCTACCGCGGCCGCGCAGCCAGCCGGGCCGCTACTTCGGCCCGTTCCCCGGCGCCGGCGCGGTGAAGGAGACGCTGCAGCAGCTGCAGAAGCTCTTCCGCATCCGCAACTGCCGCGACACCTTCTTCGCGAACCGCAGCCGCCCGTGCCTGCAGCACCAGATCGGCCGCTGCTCGGCGCCGTGCGTGGAGCTCATCTCGCGCGAGGACTATGCGCAGGACATCGCCGCGGCGGTCAAGGTGCTCGAAGGCCGCAGCGACGAAGTGAACGCCGAGCTGGCAGCCGCGATGGAAGAGGCGGCGGAGAAGCTGCAGTTCGAGCGCGCCGCGGAGATTCGCGACCAGCTCGCCGCGCTGAAGCGCATGCAGTCCCAGCAGATCGTCACGGCCGAAGGCGAGCGCGACGTCGACGTGTTCGCGCATCGTCGGCGAGCCCGGCGAGTTCGCGGTCAGGGCGATGCTCGTCCGCGGCGGCCGCAATCTCGGCACCACGAGCTATTTCCCGCAAGGCGCGCTCGCCGAGCCGGACGAAGCGCTGGTCTCGTTCCTCATGCAGTACTACGCGCGCAGGAGCCGCCGCCGGCCGAGATGCTCGTGAACCTCAAGCTCGAGGAGGCCGAGTCGCTCGCGCGAGGCGCTGGCGGCGCGCGCCGGAAGCACGACGTCGAAGTCTGGCGGCCCGTCGCGCGGCATTGCCGGCGCGCTGGATGGAGCTGACGGTGGAGAACGCCGACGCAGGCGCTGCGCATGCGGCGCGCGCAGCGCGCAGGGCATCGACGACATGCTCGCCGCCCTCGCGCAGCAGCTGGACCTGCCGGACGTCCCGCAGCGGCATCGAGTGCTTCGACATCAGCCACACGGGCGGCGAGGGCACGGTCGCCTCCTGCGTCGTGTTCGGCCCGGAGGGTCCGCTGAAGAAGGAGTACCGGCGCTTCAACATCACCGGGCGTCACGCCGGGCGACGACTACGGCGCGCTGCGCCAGGCGCTCAGGCGCCGCTACGACACGCATCAAGGACGGCGAAGTGCCCGCGCCCGATCTGCTGCTCATCGACGGCGGACTGGGCCAGATCAACGAGGTGCACGACGAGCTCGCAGCAGCTGGGATTCGAGGCGCTCACGCTCGTCGGCGTCGCGAAGGGCCCGGATCGCCGCGCCGGGCAGGAGCGGCTGTTCATCCATGGCGCGGACGCGCCACGCATCCCGGACCGCATTCGCCCGCCTTGCGCCTGGTCCAGCGCATTCGCGACGAGGCGCATCGTTTCGCGATCACCGGCCATCGCAACGCCGCGCGCGCCGCTACAACGAATCCGTGCTCGAGACGGTTCCGGGCCTGGGCCCGGCGAAGCGCCGCGCGCTGCTCAAGCATTTCGGCGGCCTGCAGGGAGTGATGCGCGCCGGCGTCGCGATATCGAGACGGTCAGCGGGATCGGGACAACGCTCGCACGCAACATTTATGATCATCTGCACCCGGGCGCCTGACGGGCCCTCAACACTTGCGACAAGATGCTCTGGACCCTTCCGAACATGCTGACCTGGATGCGCATCTCCGCGATTCCGCTGATCATCGTGCTGTTCTATCCACCGTATCACTGGGCCGATCCGGCCGCGGGCCTGCTGTTCGCCGCTGCGGGCATCACCGATTCGCTCGACGGCTACCTCGCGCGGCGCCTGGGCCAGACCTCGCGCCTCGGCGCGTTCCTCGACCCGGTCGCGGACAAGCTCATCGTCGCCGTGGCGCTGGTGCTGCTGGTCAGCAAGGACGATGCCGCCATCATCGTGCCCGGCCTCGAGGCGCTCGACGGCACGCGCGACGCTGCGCCCGGAGACGGTCCGCGTCATCCTCGTGCTGTCGCGCCATCGTGATCATCGGCCGCGAGATCGCGATCTCGGCGCTGCGCGAATGGATGGCGGAGATCGGCCAGCGCGGCAAGGTCAAGGTGAGCCAGCTCGGCAAATACAAGACGATCCTGCAGATCGTCGGGCTGTCGCTGCATGCTGTTCCGCTGGAATCTCAAGCTGTGGCCCGGCTTCTCCTTGCCGGTGTTCGAAATCGGCCTGGTGCTCACCGTCGTCGCGGCGGCGCTGACGCTCTGGTCCGCCATCCAGTACCTGCGAGCCGCCTGGCCGGACCTGCGGGGGCACGCATGATCCGCTCGGTGTGTGTGTTCTGCGGCTCGGCTCCGGGCGCGCGGCCTAGCTACTCGCAGGCGGCCGAGGAGCTCGGCATCGCGCTCGCGCATCGCGGCATCACGCTGGTGTACGGCGGCGGGCGCCTCGGGCTCATGGGCATCGTCGCCGAGGCGGCGCTCAAGGCCGGCGGGCGCGTGGTGGGGGTCATTCCGCGCATGCTCATCGAGCGCGAGTGCGCCCACGTCCGGCTCACGAAGCAACACGTCGTCGACACCATGCACGAGCGCAAGACGCTCATGGCCGACATGTCGGACGGCGTTCGTCGGGTTGCCCGGCGGCATGGGCACGTTCGACGAACTGGTGGAAATCGTCACCTGGGCGCAGCTCGGGCTGCACGCCAAGCCCGTGATCTGCGCGAACATCGAGAACTACTTCGACAAGATGTACGGCATGCTCGATTACGCGGTCGCCGAGGGGTTCGTCACCGCCGAAAGCCGGGCCCGCTGGCGGAATGCGGAATCCGTGAGTCGAGTCATGCAAATCCTTGCCGGAGAGGGAATTTCTTGACTTGCCGGGCGGCCGCCCTAGAATCTGCGCCCTCTCCAGGATGCGGGAATAGCTCAGTTGGTAGAGCACGACCTTGCCAAGGTCGGGGTCGCGAGTTCGAGTCTCGTTTCCCGCTCCAATTCCTCCGGTCCTCGTCATCTCAGGCCCGTGGCTAGGTGGCAGAATGGTTATGCAGCGGCCTGCAAAGCCGTCTATGCCGGTTCGATTCCGACCCTAGCCTCCATTTCCTCACGACTTAGTCCTATGCCCAGCGCGAAACGGTCCCTGACGCTTTCGTTGGTGGTGCCGCCGTTGCTGCGGTGCTCGTCGTCTTTCTCATCAACCTGTCCTGGTTCGACGAGCGGCTGTTGCCCGAGCTCGAAGCGCTGCGAAAGCCGCAGCCGGTGGCGCTCGATGGCAATGCTTATCCGTTCGCGCTGGGATTCCTGGCCGAGGAAGGCCGTGATCCACGCTCGAGCGGGCGTCGAAATCATCGGCGTCCTGCAGGCGCGGCGCGACCGAGGTGAACCGGCGACCATCGGCAAGGAAGAAAAACGGGCCATCCTCGGCGTGCCGTTGTCACTTGATGCGCTCGGTGCCCAGTCACGCCCGGAAAGCGCGCCAACAGCAGGGACGAAGTCGCTCGGCAAGACTTGCCTGCCTCGATACCGCCTGGATTGCGCGCAGCGATTGATCGCGGACGCTGCATCGCTCGATCCGAAAGAACCGCCACTCGCAGTGCTTTTCGCGCGCTACGAAACCCTGCTGCAGCAAGCGCACTACGTCGAAACCCCGGCGCCCGATCCCATGACGCCGTGGCCTCCGCTCGGGCCGATCCAGGAGCTCGGAAGGCTGCGCCTCGCGATCAGTTTCCGCACCGACCCAACGGCCGTGTTCCTGGAGAAGGCATCGCAGGAGCTGGCCTTCTGGCGCATGACGTTGCGCGAAGCGCAGCTGCTCGGCACGAAGATGTCCGCGCTGGCCGCCATCCACTGGACGCACGATTTCCTATCGACCCTGATGCGCGAGCGACAGCTCGATGCCCGCGACCTTGAGCAGCTGCGCGGCTTTGTTCGTCCGTTCACACGCGAGGAGCGCGATATCGGCGCCGCCTTCCTGACCGAATCACGCACCGCCTTGCTGGGTGGCGCGCCCTACGTCGCCGGTGATGCGTCGTGGGTGGTTCGGGTTGTTGCTGCAGAAGAACGCAACGTTCAACCAGCAGTTCCGGGAAACAATCGAGCCCTTGCGAGGACTTTCATCACTCGACGCACGGGAGTACTACGACCAAAAGGCATACGAGCCGTTGCGCCGCGAGTTCCGTGTGGCGCCAGGCATGTTCTACAACTTTGGCGGCAAACTGGCGCTGAGCAGGTCGCCCTGGGATGCGCACCTGTTTCCCGCACGCGTGCACGATGAAGATGGCCGGATCACGCTGCTCCTGCTCCAGGCGCAGATCGAAGAGCGCCCGGACCTGGACGTGGCGACGCTCGTCCGGTCTTCCACGCTCCGCAATCCGTACACCGGCGAAGCCATGGAGTACGACGCGCGAGCCGGGACGCTCGGCTTCGCCTGCCTGCACACCGCCTTTCATCCGCCAGAGCCCGCGGACCAATGTGCCGTCGCTCGGCGAGGCCTAATCGGCCGCCCGGGGGCAGCTGTACAATGCGCGCCGCTTTCGCATGGCGCTACTATTAACGATGGCGACCGCTCGACCGATACACGGCGGCCCCGGTGGCGGAATTGGTAGACGCAACGGACTTAAAATCCGTCGGTCGCAAGGCCATGCCGGTTCGATTCCGGCCCGGGGCACCAACTTTCACGCTGCACATCATGCTGACCGTCCAGGGACTGCACCTGTGGCGTGGCGATCGCCATGTGCTGCGCGGCGTGAGCTTTCGACGGTCGAGCCCGGCACGCTGCGTGTTGCTCACCGGCAAGAATGGCGCCGGCAAGACCACGCTGATGCGCGCGATCGCCGGGTTGCTCGATCCCGAGGAAGGGCAGGTGCTCGTGGCGCGGCGCGCCGGCGCGAGCGCATCGCGACGATTTCCATTCCGACATCGCCTATCTCGGGCATGAGCCGCCCTCAAGGGCGACCTGTCGGGGCGCGAAAACCTCCAGTTACTCGGTGGGAATCCGCCGCGCCGTGACGTCCGCGGAAATCGACGCGGCGCTGGCGCGCACCGGCGCCGAGGGGTTCGCGGATCGGCCGGTGCGCATGCTCTCGGCCGGGCAGCGCCGCCGCATCGCGCTCGCGGGAGTGTTGCTCGCCAACGCCATGTTGTGGCTGCTGGACGAGCCGACCACCAATCTCGATGCCGACGGGCAACAACTGGTGGCCGATCTGATCGAGGAGCACCTCGCGCGCGCCGGCCTGATCGTCGCCGCCGTGCATCATTCGTTGCCGCTGGGCGCGGACCGGCTGCTGCCCATCGAGCTCGCGGCATGAAATCCGGGGCCGGAACCGTCGCCTGGCTGGTGGCAAGGCGTGATCTGCGTCTCGCTTTCCGGAAACCCTCGCAGCTAATACAGCCACTCATGTTCTTCATGATCGTGGCGACGCTGTTCCCGCTGACATTAACCCCGGAGTTGTCGCGGCTGCGAGACGCCGCGCCGGGTGTCTTGTGGGTGGGCGCGTTGTTATCCTCGCTGCTGGCGCTCGAGTTCCTGTTCCGCGAAGACGCGCTGGACGGGACGCTCGAGCAGTTCGCGTTGTCCGGGCAGTCGCTGACATGGATGCTGTTCGCGAAGACCTGCACGCACTGGCTGCTCACCGGCCTGCCGCTCGCGCTGGCGGCGCCGGTGGCGGCGGCTGCGCTCGGGGTTCCGGCGCAGGCGATGCCCGGCCTCGTGGCTTCGTTGCTGCTCGGCAGTTTCGCGTTGAGCCTGGTGGGCGCCATCAGCGCGGGGCTCACGCTCGGCGCGCGGCGCGGCGGCGTGCTGCTGTCGTTGCTGACGCTGCCGCTCGCGGTGCCGATCCTGATCTTCGGCGCGCGAGCCACGCAGCGCGCGATCGCCGGCGAAGACTATCGCGCCGCCGATGTACTTGTTAGGCGCGATCGCGGTGCTCGGCATCACGCTCGCGCCGCTCGCCGCCGCCGCGGCGGTGCGTATCGGACTGGAGTAGAAGCGTGGCAATGGCAGCTGGACCTGGTTTCATCGTCTCGGATCGCCGCCGTACGTCTATGCGCTTCGCGCGGCGCTGGGCGCCGTGGTTCGGCGGCGTCGCGGCGCTCGCGATGCTGGTAGCGCTGTACGGCGGCCTCGTGCTCGCGCCGCCGGACTACCAGCAGAAGGACGCGTTCCGCATCGTCTACGTGCACGCGCCGAGCGCGTGGATGTCGCTCATGATCTACACGACGATGGCCATTGCCGCCGCCGTCGGCCTGATCTGGCGCATGAAGGTGGCGCACGCGGCGGCCGCGGCCTGCGCGCCCATCGGCGCGTGGTTCACCGTCGCGGCGCTCGGCACCGGCATGTTGTGGGGCAAGCCGATGTGGGGCACGTACTGGGAGTGGGATCCGCGGCTCACGTCCGAGCTGGTGCTGCTGTTCCTGTATTTCGGCTACATGGGACTGCGCGCCGCCATCGAGGATCCGCAGAAGGCGGACAAGGCGAGCGCGGTGCTCGCGGTGGTCGGCGTCGTGAACGTGCCGATCATTCAGCTACTCGGTCGAGTGGTGGAACTCGCTGCATCAGACCGCGACCATGAAGCTGCTCGGCAACCCGGACATGGATGGCCGACATGCTGTGGCCGCTGCTGTTGATGCTGCTGGCTTCACGCTGTATTTCGTCGCGCGTGCTGCTGATCCGCCTGCGCGCCGAGCTCCTGCGCCGCGAACGCAATGCGCGCTGGATCCGCGAGGTGCTGACATGAATGAATTTTTCGCGATGGGCGGCTACGGAAAATACCTGTGGCCCTCGTTCGCGCTGGGCTTCGGCATCGTGATCCTCAACCTCGTGCTGGCGCTGGAGCTCGCTGAAGCGCGCGCGGGAGCAGGCCCGGCGCCGCCTGGAGATGCAGTCATGATGGCGCGCCACAAGCGCCTGCTGATGGTGCTCGGCATCGTCGCGGGCGTGGGCATCGCGGCGACGCTCGCGATCCACGCGTTCAAGAGCAACGTGATGTTCTTCTTCGATCCTTCGCAGATTGCCGCGGGTGAGGCGCCAGCCGACAAGCGCTTCCGTCTCGGCGGCATGGTGGAGAAGGGCAGCGTGCAGAGACACCCGGCACGCTCGACGTGCGCTTCCTGGTCACGGATTTCAAGCACACCGTGCCGCGTGAAGTACTCGGGCATCCTTCCGGACCTGTTCCGCGAGGGGCAGGGCGTCGTCGCGCATGGCCGCATGCAGGGCGGCACGTTCGTCGCGGATGAAATCCTCGCCAAGCACGACGAGAAGTACATGCCGCCGGAAGTCGCGAGGTCGCTGAAGGACAAGCCGCCGCCACCGAACGTGGTACGGCGAGCTGGAACACCATGATTCCCGAGCTCGGACATTTCGCGCTGATCCTCGCGCTGCTGCTGGCCGCCGCGCAGGCGTTCTTCGGCCTCGCCGGGCGGCGCGCAACGACGCACGCTGGCTGGCCGCGGTGAGGCCCGCGGTCGCGGGCCAGTTCGTGCTGGTGAGCACGGCGATCGGCGCGCTGATCCACGCGTTCGTCACGTTCGATTTCTCGGTGCTGTACGTCGCGAGCAACTCGAACTCCGCGCTGCCGATGTTCTATCGCGTCGCCGCGCTGTGGGGCGCGCACGAAGGCTCGCTGCTGCTGTGGGCGTGGATCCTGGCGGTGTGGACGCTGGCCGTCGCCATGTTCAGCCGCAAGCTGCCCGCCACGTTTCCGAGCCGGGTCATCGGCGTGCTCGGCATCGTCAGTTTCGGTTTCCTGCTGTTCACGCTCGCCACGTCCAATCCGTTCGAGCGCCTGCTGCCGGCGCCTGCCGACGGCCGCGATCTGAACCCGGTGCTGCAGGATCCGGCGCTCGCGATCCATCCGCCGCTCCTATATACGGGCTATGTCGGTTTCGCCGTCGCTTTCGCGTTCGCCTGCGCGGCAATGCTCGAAGGCAAGCTGGACCAGACATGGGCGCGCTGGACGCGGCCGTGGACCACGTTCGCCTGGGGTTTCCTCACCGTCGGCATCGCGCTCGGCAGCTGGTGGGCGTACTACGAACTCGGCTGGGGCGGCTACTGGTTCTGGGATCCGGTCGAGAACGCGTCGTTCATGCCCTGGCTCGTCGGCACCGCGCTGATCCATTCGCTGGCCGTCACGGAGAAGCGCGGACTGTTCAAGAGCTGGACGCTGCTGCTCGCCATCCTCGCGTTCTCGCTGAGCCTGTTGGGCACGTTCCTGGTGCGCTCGGGCGTGCTCGTCTCCGTGCATTCGTTCGCCGCGGATCCGGCACGCGGCATGTTCATCCTGTGGTTCCTCATCATCATGATCGGCGGCGCGCTGGTGCTGTACGCATGGCGCGCGCCGCAGCTGAAATCGCCGGCGGGCTTCGAAGGCACGTCGCGCGACGCATTCCTGCTGTACAACAACATCGCTGCTCATGAGCGCCGCGGCCATCGTGTTCGTCGGAACGCTGGCGCCGCTGGTCAACGACGCGCTGAACCTCAAACCGATTTCCGTCGGGCAGACCTGGTTCACGCGTTCGTTTCCGTACGTCGTGCTGCCGCTCGTGGCGCTGGTTTCGATCGGCATCCACGCCGCCTGGAAACGCGGACGCCTCGGTGAGAACCGGAAACGGCTGGGGCTCGGAATCGGCGCGGGCGTGGTGCTGGGTCTCGGCATCGTCTACCTGTACGGCAGCGGCCTGTGGCTGTCGGCCGTCGGCATCGTGCTCGGCTGCTGGCTCATCGTGTCCTCGCTGTTCGATCCCATCGATCGCTGGCGCCGCAAGCTCACGCTGCCGCGGGCCGTGGTCGGCATGACCATCGCGCACATGGGTCTGGGCGTCTGCGTCATCGCGGTCTCGACCGTCGAGTCGTACACCGTGGAGCGCGACGTGGCGTTGGCGCAGGGCGAGACGGTGGCGCTGGGGCGTTACGCCTATCGTTTCGACAAGATCGAGCCCATCGAGGGGCCCAACTATGACGGCGTGCGTGCCGAGGTCACGGCGCTGCGCGACGGCAAGCCGATCGCCGTGCTGCATCCCGAGAAGCGCAACTACTGGGTGCAGCGTTCGACCATGACCGAAGCCGGCATCCACACGCGCTGGAACATGGACCTGTTCGCCGCGCTCGGTGAAGACCTGGGCGAGGGCCGCTGGAGTTTTCGCGCGCAGCTGCGCCCGCTGATCGACTACGTCTGGCTCGCCGCGGCCCTCATGGCGCTGGGCGGAGGGATCGCCGCGTCCGATCGCCGCTATCGTTCGAAAGAAGGGCTCAAGGAAGGCCTGAAAGAGGGCGCGGCCGCGCCCGTCGCCACGACGACGCCAGCCGAGGCGACGTGACCCGGTTCATCGTTCCCGTCATCGTCTTCGTGTTGCTCGCCGGTGTGTTGTACATCGGCGTCGTGCATTCGCCGGACAAGAGCACGATGACGTCGGCATTGCTGGGCAAACCGGCGCCGCAGTTCGAGTTGCCGATCCTCGGCGACCCGGTGGGCAAACTGTCGTCCGCGCAGCTCGCCGGCCGGCCCTGGGTGCTCAACGTCTGGGCCACGTGGTGTGTCGCCTGCCGCGACGAACACGCGGTGCTGCTCGACATCGCCCGGCAGCAGCGGGTTCTCCTCGTGGGACTCGACTGGCGCGACAACGACGACGACGCACAGCAGTGGCTGAAGCAGCTCGGCAATCCCTACAGCGTCGTGATCGCCGACCGGGAAGGGCGCACGGCCATCGATTTCGGCGTGTACGGTGCGCCCGAAACCTTCTTCATCGATTCGGACGGCCGCGTGCAGTACCGGCACGTCGGGCCGATGACGCCCGAAGTGTGGGAGCGCGAGTTCCTGTCGCGGCTGCCGCGGGGAGTGATGCCATGAGCCGCTTCGCGGGACTGGATGCTGGCCGGAATGCTGCTCACCGGCGTGGCCGGCGCCATCGACATCACGGTCTTGCCGGATGAGGAGCTGCAGGCGCGCTACGACTCGCTCACGCACGAAATCCGCTGCATGCACTGCCAGAACAACAGCATCGCGGATTCACCGGCCGGGCTCGCATCGGACCTGCGCCGCGACGTGCGCGAAATGCTCATCGCGGGCAAGACCGACGACGAGATCCGCGCTTACATGGTCGAACGCTACGGCAACGTGATCCTGTTCAGCCCACCGCTCAGCGGGTCGACCGCGTGGGTGGTGCTCACGCCAGCCGTCGCGTTGATCGGCGGCATCATCGTTGCCGTGGTCCTCGTGCGCCGGCGCCGAAAGCTGGTCGACCTGGACGACAGCCCCGTCGACGACGAGGCGGCGCGATGATGCTCACCTTCGTGTTGATCGCCGGGACACTGGCCGCCGGCGCCGCGGTGCTGCTGCTGTTGCCGCTCATGCGGCGGCGCGCGGACGGCAGCCCGGTGTCGGGCATCGCCGCCATCGGCGTGCTGTTCGCACTGTTGTTAGGCGGTGCCGGCATGTACGCGGCGTTCAGCAACTACGACTGGGTCGAGGCGCCCGCCGTCGCGGAGACTCCGGCCGCGATGACCGCGAAGCTCGCCCGCAGGCTGGCGCAGAACCCGGACGACCTCGCAGGGCTGGCTGCATGCTCGGGCAGTCCTACCAGGTGCTCGAACAGTTGCCCGCTCGCGTCGCGCGCCTTCCAGCGCGCCGACCGGCTCGCGAAGGGCCAGAATGTCGAGGCCATCCTCGGACTCGCCGAGTCCTTGTTCGCCGCGGACCAGGAGCAGTTGCGCGGCGCCGCCGGGCACCTGTTCGAGCGCGCGCTGCAACTCGATCCGAATTCGCAGAAGGCGCTGTTCTACAGCGCGTTCGCGGCGCTCGGGCGCGGCGAGACTGCCGGTGGCTCGCGAGCGCCTGTCGCGCATGCTGGCGCTCAATCCGCCGGCCGAGATCCGCGACATCCTCGAGAAGAGCATCGCGAACATCGATCGCCAGGCGGGAGGCGCAGGCCGCCACGGGTGACGGCGCGAAGGTGTCGGTGCACGTGACGCTCGCGCCTGCGCTGGCGAGGGCCGGGTCCAGGCGGGATGCGCTGCTGTTCGTCGCGGCGCGCGATCCGCAATCTCCGGGCCCGCCGTTCGCGGTCAAGCGGCTCCCCGCTCGATTCCCGGTCGACGTCGAGCTCACGGCCGCCGACGCCATGCTCGGAGTCGCGGCGGATCACCGCGGGCCAGAAGCTCGAGGTCGTCGCGCGCGTCGCGCTCGGCGGAACACCGACCGCGACGAGCGGCGACCCGTTCGGGCAAGTTAGCTATCATGTCGGGCAAAGACGGACGACTGAACATCGTCATCGATCGACTCGCGCCGTAACGAGCGCAGGGGGATCTCCACATGCAGGCCAAGCATTCGCTCGAGTTCGCGCGCGCGCCCGCCATCTGGTCGATGTATCCGAAGATCATGGTGTCGCGAAAGCCCGTCGCTCGTGCCCGAAGGCGGCGAAGTGCCGCGCATCGAGTCGCGCCTCGCGAAGGTCGACCATCGATCGCAAGCACCTCGCGGCCTATTCGGAGATCTGCGGCGCGGCCGCCGGCGCCACGCTGCCGATCGCCTATCCGCACATCCTGGCGATGCCGCTGCACCTGGCGATGCTCGGCGCCGAAGCGTTTCCGGTGAAGCTGTTCGGGCTGGTCCACGTGCAGAACCGCATCGCGATGCGCGAGCCGTTGTCGGCCGACGAACCCGCCGAGATCCGCTGCTGGATCGAAGGCCATCGCGAAACCGAGCGCGGCCAGGAATTCGACCTGCACACCGAATACGTCGTCGGCGGTCAGCCGCGCTGGGACGAGACCTGCACGTTCCTCGCGCGCAAGCGCGCTCGCCGCGGGCGCCGGCGAAGACCACGCACGGTCAGCGCGCAGCGCGGAGGGCGCCCGGACGCGGTCGCGATGAAGTCGAGCAGCTTTCGCGCGCCGTCGGGCCTCGGCCGCCGTTACGGCTTCATCTCCGGCGACGTGAATCCGATCCACATGAGCGATCTCACCGCGCGCGCCTTCGGTTTTCCGCGCGCGATCGCCCACGGCATGTGGTCGCTCGGGCGGCTCGCGTCGGATTTCGAGCCCGCGCAGTTCGACGGCGGCTGCGAGCTCACCGTGAGCTTCAAACTACCGATCTACATGCCGGCCTGGCTCATGCTGCAGCGCTGGGACGATCGAGAACGGCAGCGGCGTTCGCGCTGCGTGACGCGCAGGGCGAGAAGCCGCATCTCACGGGACGCTGAAGTCGCTGCGGTGACCACGCAGCGCGCCGACGAACCCGGATACGGCCGGGAGGAGCGGCGCGCGTTGCTGCTGCGCGGCCGCCGGGCTGTTTCTGCCTGCTGTGCGGCTATTACATGCTGCGCCCGATGCGCGAGGCGCTCGCGCTCGAAGTCGGCGTCGCAATACAACTCCGTCCTCTTCTCGACGGTGCTCGTCTGTTCCGGCGGCGCTGCTGCCCGTCTACTGGTGGCTGGTGGGCCGCACGCCGCGCGGCCGGCTGCTGTGGCTGGTGTCGACGTCCGTTCGTCGCTGGTGTTCTTGGCGCTGGCGCCGGGCCTGCACGCTGGTCGCCGCGGGACCGCACTGCTCGCCTTCGTGTATTTCGTCGCGCTGACGTCCGCCAACTTCTACTCTGATCGCGGTCTTCTGGAGCGCGATGGCGGACGTCTGGCGTCCCGAGCTCGCCAAGCGTTTCTACGGCTATGTCGCCGCGGGCGGCAGTGCCGGCGCCATCGCTCGGGCCGCCGCTGGTGCAGGCCTCGTCGTGCACGATCTCGGACCGGCGCCGCTCATCATCCTCGCCTGCGCGTTCATCCTGGGCGTCGGCGCCGCTTGCGTCGTACTCGCGCGCGCACGCTGCGTCGCTGCGCCGGTCGGCGCGACGGTGCCCGATGGCGCGATTCCGGTCGGCGGCCGCGCGCTCGACGACCTCGCGCGGCTGGCCCGACATCGCCGTACCTGCTCGGCATCGCCGGCATGCTCGTCGCCGGGCAGATCATCGGCGCGTTCATGTACAACGAGCAGGGCAAGTACGTCGCGGCGACGCTACTCGTCGCTAGCCGATCGCGCGGCGCTGTTCGCGCACACTGGAATTCTGCGTGAACGTGCTGTCGCTGGTGTTCCAGGCCGTGGTCGTCACCTGGCTCACGCGCCGCGGCAGCGTGGCGCTGAGCCTCTCGGCGATGCCGGTGCTGGTCGGAGCGACGCTTCTTCGTGCTCGCGCTGTATCCCGATCGGCGCGATGTTCCTCGCCACGCAGGTCATTCGCCGCGCGGCGGACTACGGTCTCGGCAAGCCGCCGCGTGAGATGTTGTTCACGGTCCTCAACCCCGAAAGCAAGTTCAAGAGCAAGAGCCTCATCGACACCGTCCTGCAGCGCGGAGCCGATACCGGTGGCCAGTGGTTCTACCTGCTGGTCGCGCGGCGTCGGTCTCGCGGGCCTCGCCTGGATCTGCGCCGGCCTGTGTGTCGGATTGCTCGGCGTCACGCGCACGCTGGGCCGCGCGTTCGAAACGCCGCGCGCGGAGACCGAGCGGCATGAGCGCCGTGAGCCAGCGGTGGCCGGCGCTGCCCGCGCGGCGCTTCGACGCGGACGGGCAAACCGCACGTCGACCTGCGCGCGATCCTCAGCCTCGCCGCGCCGCTCATGGCCACCAATGCCGTGCAGGCGCTGCTCAACCTCACGGACCTGTGGTTCATCGGCCGGCTGTCCACCGACGCGCTGGCGGCCATGAGCGCCATCTACTGGATCGTCACCTGCGCCATCCTGCTGTTCGGCGGCGTGGGCCTCGCGGTGCAGACCTTCGTCGCGCAGGCTTTCGGCAGTCGGCGCAGCGCGCGTGCCTCGCGCGCGCTGTGGAATGCGCTGTGGGCGTCGCTCGCGCTGATCCCCGCTGTTCCTCGCGCTTGGCGTGCGCCGGGCCGTGCGCTGCTGCAACCCTTCGGGCTCGAGAGCGCACGTCGAGGCGCTCGCGCTCGAATACTGGGCGGCCGCGCATGGGCGGCGCGTTCCTCGGGCTCATGGGCTGGGCCGCGATGGGCTTCTTCAACGGCATCTCCGCGGTGCGCTTCACGATGGCCGTGGTGGTCGCCACGACGATCGCCAACGCGTTCGCGAACCAGTTCTTCATGTTCGAGCTCGGCATGGGCATGAAGGGCGCGGCCTGGGGTACGAACGCCGCGCAGCTCATCGGCGTGATCGCTCGCGCTGGTCGCTTTTCCTCGCGCGGCGACATCGCGCGCGAGTACCGCTCGCGCACTCATGTGGCGGCCCGCTGGGCCGTGATCCGCGCGCAGCTCGTGGTGGGTCTGCCGATCGGCGTCATGTACGGCGCCGACGTGCTCGGCCTCGCGCTGTCGCAGATGATGATCGCGCAGACCGGCGCCGTGGGCGCGGCGGCCACGCAGATCGTCATGGCGCTGACTTCGATGGCCTACATGCCGACGATCGGCATCGCGCTCGCGGGCACGACGCTGGTCGGCCAATCCATCGGCGCGGGCGACCGCGACTGGGCGAATCGCCTGGGCAACGTGGTGATCGTGCTGTGCGTCGGCGCTGATGGCTATCGTCGCGGTGCTGCTGCTGGTCGTCGGGCCGTGGGTGTGCCGCTGTTCGTGAGCGCCGGCGACGCGAACAGCGGCGGAGGTGGTGGCGCTCGGCCTCGTGTTGCTGTGGCCGGCCGCGGCCTACCAGATCTTCGACGGCCTGTATTGCGGCGCGAGCTTCTGCCTGCGCGGCGCCGGCGACACGCGCGTGCCCGCGCTCGACCGCGCTGTGCTGTCGTGGTTCTTCTTCGTGCCGCTCGCGCACACGCTGATCTTCGCGCCGGGCGGGGCTGGATAGACGGCCTGCCACAGTTTGGACTCGGCGCCAAGGGCGGGTGGCTCGCGCTGATGAGTCTACGTGCACGTTGTTAGGCTCGCGCATGTTCTGGCGCTGGCGGCACGGCGCCTGGCGCCGCGTTCAGACTGTGAGGCGGCATGATGCGGGCATTGCCTGATCGACGCGCGTGCTCGCACTTCGTGATTATGATCGGGCCATGACCGTCGTGCGTTACAAAGTCGACAAGGGCATCGCGTGGCTCGCGATGAACAATCCGCCGCTCAATGCGCTGTCGCACGAGCTGCGCGCGCGCCATCGTCGACGGGCATCGATCGCGCGGTGGCGGACGCGAAAGTGCGCGCCATCGTGCTCATCGGCAACGAACGCGCGTTCTCGAGCGGCGCCGACATCAAGGAATTCGCCGGCGGCGCGTTTTACGCGGAGCCGTTCCTGCCGGCGGTCGTGCGACGCCATCGAAGCGCGCGACGAAGCCCGTCATCGCGGCCATCAACGGCGCGTGCATGGGCGGTGGCCTCGAGCTCGCGCTCGGCTGCCACTACCGCGTCGCGCTGGCCGACGCGAAGATCTCGTTTCCCGAAGTGAAGCTCGGGCTCATCCCCGGCGCGGGCGGAACGCAGCGTTTCCCGCGGCTCGTCGGCCTCGAAGCCGCGCTCAACATGATCGTCTCCGGCGCGACGTTGCCGGCGGCGGCGTTCAAGGGCACGGCGCTGTTCGACGCCATCGTCGAAGGATGACGCTCGAAGCGCGCGGCGCGCGCATTCGTCGCGAACGCTCATCAAGGACGCGAAGGCCGATGCGGCGCGTGCGCGACCTGCCGTGCACGCACCCGCAGGCGGAAGCGTTCCTGCAGTTCGCGAAGACCAGCGTGGCGGCCGTGTCGCGCGGGACTGGCGGCGCCGGCGCGCGCGCATCGAGGCCGTCGGCGCGGCGATGACGCAGAAGTTCGATGCGGGCATCGCCACCGAGCAGAAGATATTCGGCGAGCTCATGGTGAGCGACGAATCGAAGGCGCTGCGCCATGCGTTTTTCGCCGAGCGCGCGGCGATCGAAGGTCGCGGGCACTCACCGACAAGACGCCGCAACGGAAGATCGCGTCCGTCGCGGTGGTCGGCGCCGGCACCATGGGCGGCGGCATCGCGATGAATTTCGCGAACGCGGGATTCCCGGTGACGCTGCTCGAAGCGAAGCAGGAAGCGCTCGATCGCGGCATCGGCGACATCCGCAAGTTCTACGAAGGCGCGGCGGCCAAGGGCAAGCTGAAACCCGACGAGGCGGCGAAGCGCGCGCGCGCTCATCACGCCGTCGCTCGAATTATGCCGCCGCGTGCGAAGGCCGACCTCGTCATCGAGGCGGTGTTCGAAGACATCGACGTGAAGAAGGCCGTGTTCCGCGCGCTCGACAAGGTCATGCGAAACGCGGCGCGATCCTCGCGACCAACACCTCGACGCTGGACGTCGACCGGATCGCGGCGTTCACCAAGCGGCCGGGCGACGTGCTCGGCATGCATTTCTTCAGCCCCGCGAACATCATGAAGCTGCTGGAAGTGGTGCGCGCGAAGAAGACGCGGCCCGACGTGCTCGCCACCGTCGATGTCGGTCGCGCAAGAAGATCGGCAAGACCGCCGTGGTCTCGGGTGTGTGCGACGGCTTCATCGGCAATCGCATGATCAACAAGTATTCACAGCAGGCATTGCTGATGCTGGAAGAGGGCGCGTCGCCGTCAGCAGATCGACCGCGCGGTCGAGAAGTTCGGTTTTGCGATGGGCCCGTTCCGCATGTCGGACCTCGCGGGCAACGACATCAGCTGGCACATCCGCAAGCGGCACTACGAAGAGCATCCGAAAATGCGCCGCATGCGCATCGCCGATCGTGTCTGCGAGCTGGGTCGTTTCGGGCAGAAGAGCGGGCTCGGCTGGTATCGCTACGAAGCCGGCAAGCGTGATGCGATCCCGGACCCAGTGATCGATCAGATCATCGACGAGGAGCGCAAGGCGCTGAAGATCGCGCCTCGCAAGCTCCCGGATGCGGAGATCGTGGACCGCCTGGTGCTGGCGCTGGTGAACGAAGGCGCGCGGATCCTCGAGGAGGGCATCGCGCAGCGCGCGTCCGACATCGACGTGGTGTATCTGGCGGGCTACGGATTCCCGGTGCAGCGGGGCGGCCCGATGTTCCATGCGAGCCGCATGGGCCTGGGCCAGGTCGTGCGCCGCATGAAGGAATTCGCGGCGAATCCGCACTGCGGAACCCGCGTTCTGGAAGCCGGCGAAGCTGCTGGCGCAGCTTGCCGCGCAGGGAAAGACTTTCGAGCGAAGTCGTTGTCAGCGAAGGAGAAGCGCCGTGGTTGATGCCGTCATCGTTTCCACGGCGCGCACGCCGCTCACCAAGTCCTGGCGCGGCGCGTTCAATCTCACGCATGGCGCGACGCTCGGCGGTCACGTGGTCAAGGCCGCGATGGAGCGCGCCGGCATCGATCCCGCCACCGTCGAGGACGTGCTCATGGGCTGCGCGAATCCCGAAGGCGCCACCGGTTTCAACATCGCGCGGCAGATCGCCCTGCGCGCCGGATGTCCGGTGACCACCTCCGGCATGACGGTGAATCGTTACTGCTCTTCGGGATTGCAGACGATCGCGCTGGCCGCGCAGCGCATCATCGCGGGCGAGGGCGACGTTTACGTCGCCGGTGGCGTCGAGTCGATCTCCTGCGCGCAGAACGACCGCACTCAACTACTTCATGGCGAAGGAGGCCTGGCTCGACGAGCACAAGCCGGCCATCTACTGGCCCATGCTGCAGACCGCCGAGACCGTGGCCAGCGCTACAAGATCCCGCGCGAGGCGCAGGACCGCTACGGCGTGCAGAGCCAGCAGCGCGCCGCGGCGGCCGCCGGCCGCCGGACACTTCACGGAGGAGATCGTGCCCATCGAGGTCGTCATGGGCGCCGCCGACAAGGACACGGGCCGCCTGATGACACGCAAGGTGACGGTGGGCGCCGACGAAGGCATCCGCGCCGACACGAACTACGAGGCCGTTTCGAAGATCCGTGCGGCGACGCCGGGCGGCGTGATCGCCGCGGGCAACGCCAGCCAGTTCTCCGATGGCGCGTCGGCCTGCGTGGTGATGAGCTCGACGCGCGCGGAGCGCGAAGGCCGCAAACCGCTCGGCATCTTCCGCGGCTTCGCGGTGGCCGGTTGCGAGCCGGACGAGATGGGCATCGGCCCGGTGTTCGCCATTCCGAAGCTGCTCGAGCGCACCGGCAAGAAGGTGTCCGACATCGACCTGTGGGAACTCAACGAAGCTTTCGCCGTGCAGGTCATCTACTGTCGGGACAAGCTCGGCATCCCGGACGACCGGCTCAACGTCAACGGCGGCGCGATCGCGCTCGGCCATCCGTATGGCATGACGGGCGCGCGGCTCACGGGCCACGCGCTGATCGAGGGCAAACGGCGCGGCGCGAAACTCGCGGTGGTCACCATGTGCATCGGCGGCGGCATGGGCGCCGCGGGATTGTTCGAGATCGTTTAGCCACGGAGTCGAGGCATGCTCAAGAACGTCATCGCCCTGATCATCGCCGTCGCGCTGGGCGCCATCGGCTACGCGTTCTGGACCCGCAAGGACGCGGAGGAAAGCCCGATCCTGGTGATGGTCACGCAGATGCGCACGCGCGCGATCATCGAGCACGAGCGCCACGTCACGGTCTGGTACAAGGCCTGCCCCGAAACCAAGGGCGTGAATCCCCAGGTCATGGTGATCTGGCCGGCGAAGCTCAACTACGAGCTCGACCTCGCCGAGACCGAGCTCAACCTGGACCCGTGACGGTGTCCTGCACGTGAAGACCCCGCCGATCCGCGCCGACGACCCGTCGGTGCCTTCCGAAGTGGGCGAATACCTGGCGCAGACTTCGTTCTGGACCCTGGAAAGCGAGCAGGCGATCGTGCTGCGCGAGATGCAGAAGGCCACCCCGCTGGCGCGCCATCTCACGGCCTATTTCCTGCGCAACGACGTGGGTTTGAGCGAGCACTTCAAGGAAGAACTGGAGACCTACCTGCGCGGTCTGGCCGGGGCGCTCGGCGTCCCGCTCAAGGGCATCGACATCCAGATCCCGGCGGAAGAAGTCACGATTCCTCCGCGCCCCGAGATCACGCTGTGCGAGGGCACGGTCGCGCTGGCGAACGGATTCGGATTCGCGCGGCGTCAACCCGATGGTTCGGTCATCGGCATCTATCCGAAGAAACCCGCCGCGCCGGCCCAACCACCGGTCGAATCGAAGCCGCAGCAGTAAGACTCTCCGCGCGTGGGTCGGGATATGATCGGCGCCCCGATCAACCCAACCCCACTCAACGGAGATCCGTCCATGGAAGCTGTCGATGTGCGTGGCCGATTCGTCTGGCACGAGCTGATGACTCGCGATGTGCCGGGCGCCAAAAAGTTCTACTCCAATCTCGTCGGCTGGAAACCGCAGGCCTGGCCGCTCGATCCCGCCTACACCGTCTGCCATTCCGACAACGGACCCCAGGCCGGTGTACTCAACATTCCACCGGAGTTGCCCGCCGAAATGCCGGCGCACTGGCTGCAATTACATCGGTACGCGCGACGTCGACGGCACGGCCGCGGCCGCGGTGCGGGCCGGCGGCTCGATCCTCAAGGGACCCGAGGACATCAAGGGCGCCGGTCGTTACGCGATCCTCAAGGATCCGCAGGGTGCGGCCTTCGCCATCCTCGATCCCGAGAATGCGCGACCCGAAGCCGCGGGTCCGCCGCCCGGGGGCTCGTTCGCCTGGCACGAGCTCGCGACGTCCGACAATGAAGCCGCGTTCGCCTTCTACAGCGGACTGTTCGGTTGGGACGCCATGGAACGCATGGACATGGGGCCGGTTGGCATCTACCTGATCTTCGGATCGAACGGCGTCCAGCGCGGCGGGATGTACATCAAGCCGCCCGACATGCCGGCTCCGCCGAACTGGCTGCCCTACGTGAGCCACGCGAACGCGGACAAGGCAATGGAGACCGCGGTTGCCACCGGCGGCAAGTCCATGAACGGACCGATGGACGTACCGGGCGGCGCCGAATCTCGGTGTTCATGGATCCGACCGGCGCCGCTTTCGCCGTGTTTGCGCCGTCCGCGGCCGCGGCCGCACCGGCCAAGCCAAAGCCGAAGGCCAAAGCCAAGGCGGCTGCCAAGCCCAAGGCCAAAGCCAAAGCGAAGCCAAGCAAAGGCGCAAGCCGAAGGCGAAGGTGAAGGCGAAGGCCAAGTCCAAGGCGAAATCAAAGGCGCCCGCAAAGAAAAAGAAGGCGGCCCGGAAACCCGCGGCGAAGAAAAAGGTCATGAAGAAGAAGTCGAAGCAGGTGCGGAGAAAGAAATGAAAGGACGTCGAGAGGTCATCAAGGCAGGGATCGCCACGCTCGCGGGTGCGCAACTCGCGTGGGCAGCGGACAAGAAGAAGGACAAGGACGAACCGCGGCCGCCGCCGGCTGCGCCATTGATGACCAAGACCGTTCCGTCGACGGGCGAGCGCCTCGCGGTGCTCGGCGTCGGCACGAACAACTACAGTCCGACGACTGCCCGAAGAACGCAGCGCGCGCCGTGAGGTCCTCGCGGGCCTCACGGCGGCGGGCGCCTCCGTCATCGACACCGCGCCGGCGTACCGGCAGTCGGAGGAAGTCATCGGCGAGTTGCTCGCCGACATCGGCAACCGCAAACAGGCTTTCATCGCGACCAAGGTGACCGCACCGGAGGGCAATCTCCAGCGCGGCATCGAGATGATCGAAGAATCGTTCCGGCGGCTGAAGACCGACGTGCTCGACCTGGTGCAGATCCACAGCCTGAATGGCGTCGAGGTGCTGTTCCCGCATCTCGACGAGCTCAAGCGCAAGGGACGCATCCGCTACTACGGCATCACGACCTCGAGCGGCAGCCAGCACGCGCAGATGGTCGACCTCATCAATTCACAGCCGCTCGACTTCGTGCAGGTGGACTACTCGCTGGCGAACCGCGACTCGGCGAAGACCGTGTTCCCCGCGGCGCAGGCGAAACGTGTCGCCGTCCTGATCAACCTGCCGTTCGGCGGCCGCAATCCGAACAGCAACCTGTTCTCGCGCGTCGCCGGCAAGGACCTGCCCGACTGGGCCGCGGAGATCGACGCGCGCAACTGGAGCCAGGTGTTCCTGAAGTACGTCGTCTCGCACCCGGTGGTGACCGCGGCGATTCCGGGCATGACCAAGGTCGCGCACCTCGAGGACAATCTCGCGGCGGTTCGCGGACGCATGCCCGACGCCATGATGCGCGCCCGCATCGAGAAGTACTGGGACCAGAATTTCGAATCTTAGGGCCGGCCCAAGCTAACTACTTGCCGACGGCCCAGGTGAGGGCGCCGGTCAGCAGGGTCACCAGGTAGGGCTCCTGGTACGACTCGGCCGTATGGCCCAGTCCCGTGTAGAACACGCGCCCGCCGCCGAACAGGTGGTACCAGGTGTTCGCGTTCGGATTCACATCGGCCTCGCCCGAGTCGCCGATCGACTTCGGATCGACCGTGATCAGCACGTGCATGGTCGGATCGAGGTCCTTGTAGTAGTACCACTCGTCGTTGCGCGTGATCGTCTTCGGCAGTTTCGCGGTCGCGGGATGTTTCGCATCGACGACGGTCTGCGTGGCCTTCGGCGTGCCCTTCGGGTGGCGCTCGAAGTAGCCGCCGATCATCTGGCCGTACCAGCCCCAGTGGTAATGCGAATCCGCCGCGGCGTGCACGCCGACCACGCCCTTGCCGTCCTTGAGGAAGCCGACGCAGCGCATCGCGCCTTTCACCCACGAACCATTCCGATTCGGGCTTCTTGGGATCGGTGGTGTTGCTGACGAGCACGATGGCCTTGTACTGCGCCAGGTTCTCCTTCGTGAACACCTGGGGGTCTTCACTGACGTCGACGGTGTATCCGAGTTTCGTGCCGATCGCCTTGATCGCCTCGTCGGCCGCGGGGATCGAATCGTGGCGAAAACCGGTGCTGCCCGAGTACACCAGCACCTTCTTCGCCGGCTTTGCGGCCGCGGCCAGGCCGGGCAGCACGAGAGCGGCGGCCGAGAGCAGGGCGAGCGCGATCCGGCTGGTGGAAAACCGTCGACGTGCAGTCATGAGATCCCCTTCGTATGAAAACTAGTTCGCGGGCAGCGGCACGCCCTTCGTCCTGGTTCGCAGACGCAGCACGCGGTGGTTTGCCGTTATGAACAACGTCGCTCCGTCCTCGCCCCAGGCCACGTTGGCCGTCGGGACGCCGGTCAGGATGCGGCCGATGAGTGTTCCATCGGGCGTGAGCACCAGCACGCCGCCGGGCCCGGTGGCGAAAACGGTGCCGTTCACGTCCACCTTCATGCCGTCCGGATTGCCGTCGCCATCCTTGCGGAGCTTCGCAGCGTCATAAAACGTGCGCGAGGGCCCCAGCGACCCGTCCGCCTTCACGGGAAACGCCTTCCAGACCGGCGCGTGCGACTGTGAGTTGGCGACGTACAAGGTCTGGTAGTCGGGAGAGAACGCGAGCCCGTTCGGGGCTTCGAGCTCCTTCGTGAGCAGCGTGATGCGGCCATCCGTCGCGACGCGATACACGCCCTGGAAGGGCAATTCCTTGTCCGGGTCCTTGAACGTGCCGGGCAGGCCGTAGGGCGGATCGGTGAAGTAGAGGTTGCCCTGCCGGTCGAAGACGCAGTCGTTCGGGCTGTTGAGCCGTTTGCCTTCGAAGGCGGTGGCCAGCGGCGTCATCTTGCCATCGGCCTCGCGCCGTGCGACCCGGCGGTCGCCGTGCTGGCACAACGTGAGGCGGTGCTGCAGGTCGAACGTGAGGCCGTTCGAGCCCGGTTCCTTGCCGGTGAACGGCGCGGCGCCGGTGTAGCCGCTGCTTTCGAGGAACACCGACACACCCTTCTCGGCGTGCCACCGCATGACGCGATTGCGCGGTATGTCGGAGAAGAGCAGGGACTTCGTCTGGGCGTCCCATAACGGCCCTTCCGACCAGACCAGATCGTCGGCGATCTTTTCGATCTTCGTATCGGGCGCGATCAGCGCATCGAAGCGTTTGTCGAGCGACTCGAGCGTCGCGTACGTTTCCGCAGCCATGGTGAAGCAGGATCCCCCGAGAAAAGCCGCCGCGAGCATCGCCGGCAGACATTGCCTGTTGCCCATCGTCTTGACCCCCAACGTGACGAGTCGCGAGGATGCGCGAGATGGGCAACACGAGTCACGCACGTCGTGTTCTGCGGGGCTGTCGAACGCCCGCGAAAGCGGCAGGGGTGCTGGTGAGTCGAACGGTCGAACCCGGGAAACGGCCGCACAGCCCCGTATATATGTATCCGTGATTCACCATAATATACATTATGCGTAGTACGCCAGCGGGCGGCCCGGCTGTGTATTCACAGCAATGTGCATTCGATAACACACGCTTACAGCATGCAGGCGCACTCTCCGGTCAGCCGCCTCGAACCAATTGCGGCCTATCCACTACTCACGAACGTTACCGGCTCGCCTGCAAGGAATTTCCATGCAACTCGTGAAGCACCTGGGTCGAGTCACCGTCGCCATGCTGGCGTGTTTGGCATTCGACGCCGCTGCCGCGGATCCGGAGTTCAACCCGGTTGCGCGCGAGCCGCGCAACGCGACGGCAAATCAAACCGCCGGCGTGATCTTCAAGCTGCGCGGCGATTCGGCCGGAGCCTCCGTGATGAAGCTGGCGACCGGCGCGGAACGGATCCAGGCCCTGGCCAAACGTACGGGCCTGGCCATGACCCTGAAGCGGGAGGTTTCGAGCTCGCTGCTGGCGACGACGATCGACGTTGCCGATTCGACTCCGGACCAGGTGCTCGAGCGGCTGCGCGCCGACCCGGCGGTCGAATTCGCGGTTCCCGATCGCCGGCGGTACGCGCAGGCCACGCCAGACGATCCCTTGTTCGCCGGACAGTGGTACCTCAAGAGCACGGAGGTCTCAGCGGTCAATGCGGTCGACGCTTGGGACCGCGAGGTCGGCCGCTCGGGAATCGTCGTTGCGGTGCTCGACACCGGCGTGCTGTACGACCATCCCGATCTGAGGCGTGGCGACGCCGGCGGGAAACTGCTGCCCGGGTTTGATTTCGTCTCGGGTACCGACCAGGCCAACGACAACGGTGGCCGCGACTCGGACCCCTCCGACCCGGGCGACTGGATCAACGACTCCGACAAGAACGCCATCGGCTCCCCGTTCCTCAACTGCGACGTCACCGGCAGCTCCTGGCACGGCACGCGCGTCGCCGGAATGATCGGCGCGCTGGCCAACAACACGGCCGGGATCACCGGGATCTCCTGGAATTCGTTCATCCTGCCCGTGCGCGTGCTCGGCAAATGCGGCGGCGTCGACAGCGACATCCTCGCCGGCATGCGCTGGGCGGCCGGGCTCCAGGTCGCCGGCGCTCCGGCCAATCCGACGCCCGCGCGCATCCTCAACATGAGCCTGGGCTCGACCAGTCCTTGTGAGCAGAGCTTATGGCACGGTCATCGAAGAGCTGACCGCGCTCAAGGTCCTGGTCGTCATTTCGGCCGGCAACGAAGGCACCATGGTTTCTTCACCGGGCAACTGCGCGGGTGTCGCCTCGGTGGCGGCGTTGCGTCACGCCGGCAGCAAGGTCGGTTTCAGCAATCTCGGGCCGGAAGTCACGATCGGGGCGCCGGGCGGCAATTGCGTGAACATCAATGGCGGCCCTTGCCTGTTCTCGCTCGATACCACCTCGAATACCGGCACCCAGGCGCCTGCCGCCCACAACTACACGGATCAGCTGAACAGCAATCTCGGCACGAGTTTCTCGGCGCCCATCGTGTCGGGGATCGCCGCCCTGATGTTGTCGCGTAACGCGAATCTCTCGACCAGCCAGATGCTTGCGCGCCTGCGCGAAGGCGCCGTGCCGTTTCCGACCACCGTGGCCGACGCACCCGCGATTCAGACCTGCCATGTGCCCACCAGCACCGACGACATCCAGATCGAGCAGTGCCTGTGCACCACCCTCACCTGCGGCGCCGGCATGGCGAACGCGGCCAATTCGGTGAACGCGGCCGACCGCCCCATTGCCGCAATCGCACTGCCAGCCAGCGTATCCGCGGGTCAGAACGTTTCGCTCGATGCCTCGGCCAGCGCCGCCGCCTGCGGGCGCAGCGTTGCTTCGTTCGCCTGGTCCGTCGTCCAGCCGACCATGAACCCACCGGCAATCGTCGGCGCCGGCACCTCCACGGCGACCGTCGTGGCCCCGAGCTCGGGCGCGATCGTCCTCAGAGTCACCGTGACCGACGATCAGGGGCGAACCGACAGTGCGAACGTGACGGTCGAACCTGCCCGAGCCCTCTCCAACGCTCCGGCGTCCGCCGGCAGCGGCGCCTGCGCGGCGCCCGTCACCTCGGGGGCGACGCCCGGTGCACCGACGAATCCTCCCGTGACCCCGACCCAACCCAGCACCAGCGGCCGTCGCAGCGGGGGTTCATTCGACCTCTTTGCCCTCGGGTTGCTAGGCCTGGTCGTCGCCGAACTAGTCCGCCGCCGCCGCCGCGTGCATTTTTCCCGTTGCATTTGACAAGTGTCGCGCTATATTTGCGCCGTACGCCATTGACGGATCAGGGTCTCCGTTACAACTACAACTAAGGCGTTACGTCAGGATTGCGGCGCAAGGGACGTCGGCGGCGATCCTCGCGATAACGAAGAAAAACAATGTCGCGTGTATACGATCGGCTCGAATCAGCCACGCTTTTGCTCGCCCGCGGCGGCAGCATCAAGGATCGGCTGAACGGCGCGTGGCGCCAGTACCTGGCGAACATCGAAGCGGACGACGTGCCGCGCGAAGTGCGCCTGCAGTTCCTCGAGCTGTCGTCGGCCATGCAACGCGAACGTCCGCTGCGCGGCGAAGACGCGGTGCGCGCGACGATCCGCAAGATGTCGAACGAGGACGCGGAGCGTCAGGCCGCGCACATCGTGCGCATGTTCTGCAAGATGACTCGCCAGCAGGAACTGGAACTGCCGGTGCCGGCGTCGAGTGGCGCGGCCGTCGTGCAGCTGTTCGCGGCGGAAGCCAGCGCCGGGTAGTTAGCGCACTACTCGAGCTTGAACTCGATCGTATCCCAGCGATTCGATTCTTCGTGCCGTGCCTGCGCCTTGATGGCGTCCACCAGCGCGCGGCCGTCCCAGTCGACCACCTGATCCGACAAGTCGCGTGATCTCCTTCGGCAGCACGGCGTTCGCGCCGAACGGCTTCATGAGAATTACGGGTTTGTCCGAGGCCTTCGCGAACGTGAGCTCGAACTGCAGCAGATCGCTCTGCTGCCGATACATCCCGGGCAGTGCGATCACGCATTCGGCCTGGGCCATCTGGCGACGCAGTTCCTCGCGGTCCGCTTCCTTGCCGCCGGTCTTGGGCGCCTTGTCGGGCGCTGAGAGATTCTTGTAGAAAAAGTTCCGCGCACTCTCGAGATATTCGAAGATGCGCAGATATTCGTCGGAGGTGTCCCACGCATGAGTGACGAACAATCGAATTGGATTGTTTTGTGACATACAGACCGATCCGTGCCCGGGACTTGAGTGTAGTTTAGTCCGCTTGGTTGCGCGCCCACTCCCCTTTTGTGCGCCGCAACGTTAGCATCGATCCGCTTGCGCCTGCTCGTCTACAACATTCGCTACGCCACGGGCATTGGACCAGCCTTCCATCTGCCGTTCCCCGGCGCCGGATATCTGCGTTCCAGCCGCAAGGTGCTCGATGGAATCACGGGGTTCGTGAAGGCCCAGGACCCCGACATCGTCGGGCTCATCGAGGTCGACATCGGCTCGATCCGCAGCGGCATGGTCAACCAGGCCGAACACATCGCCGACGCGCTCGGGCACTACACCACCTACGAGTGCAAGTACGGCAAGAGCTCGATCAACAATCTCATGCCGATCGTGCGCAAGCAGGGCAATGCCTTCCTGGCCGCGCCGCGCGTCGAGGGCGAGCGTTTCCACTACTTCGACACCGGCATCAAGCGCCTGATCATCGAGCTCGAGCTCGACGACGTCTGCATATTCCTCGTGCATCTCGCGCTCAAGTACCGCCAGCGCCAGTACCAGCTGCGCTACCTGCACGACCTCATCATCAAGTCGCACAAGCCGGTCATCGTGACGGGTGACTTCAACACCTTCTGGGGCACGGACGAGATCTACCTCTTCATGCGCGCCGCCGGCCTGCGCAGCGCCAACGACAAGAACCTGCCGTCGTTCCCGGCGCGCATCCCGCGCATCGAGCTCGATTTCGTGCTGGTGAGCAAGGAAATCGAGATCACACAATTTCGAAGTGCCGGACGTGCGCTTCTCGGATCATCGCCCGGTGCTGTGCGACTTCAAGGTGCGACGCGCCGTGGCGTCGCCAACCGCGGTCGCCTAACATTCCCCAATGACGACTGTTGCGAATCCGGCCGCCGCCGTGCCTGGCAGCGCGAGACCGATGCCGACGGCATCGTCTGGCTGACGCTCGACAAGCCGGGCGGCTCGACCAACGTGTTGTCACGCGACACCCTGGTCGAGCTCGATGGTCACCTGGACTCGATCCGCTCCGGTTCGCCCCGGGGCGTCGTCATCCGCTCGGGCAAGACCTCCGGCTTCATCGCCGGCGCCGACGTGAAGGAGTTCGCGCAGCTCAGAGCGCCGACCAGGCCTTCGAGCTGGTGCGTGCCGCGCAGCGGATCCTCGATCACGTCGAGGCGCTGCCCTGCCCCACGGTCGGCATCATCCATGGGTTTGCGCTCGGCGGTGGCTTCGAGCTCGCGCTCGCGTGCCGCTACCGCGTGGGCATCCGGAGCGAGAAATTCTCCGTCGGACTGCCCGAGGTGATGCTCGGCATCCACCCGGGATTCGGCGGCACGGTGCGCGCCGTGCGGCGCGCCGGTGTTCGCACCGCGATGGAGATGATGCTCACCGGCAAGACGCTGCGGGCCGACAAGGCGCTGCGTGCGGGATTCCTGGATCGGCTGGTCTACCCCGCGGATGCCGAAGCGGCCGCACGCGAGCTGATCAATCGCCAGCCGAAGCCTCGCAAGCCGCGCCTGCTCGACCGCGTGTTGTCCTGGCCGGGCGTGCGAAGCCTCGTGAAGAAGCAGCTGGTCGCGCAGGTGGCGGCCAAGGCCCGCCGGGAACACTACCCCTCGCCGTACGCCATCATCGACCTGTGGGTCGAGCACGGCGCGCGGGGTGAGGCTGCTTACGAAGCCGAGGCGCGCTCCATCGCGAATCTCATGGTCGGCGAAACGTCGCGCAACCTGGTGCGTGTCTTCATGCTGCAGGACCGCCTCAAGAACCTGGGCGGCAAGGCCAGGATTCCTTTCGAGCGTGTACATGTCGTCGGCGCGGGCGTGATGGGCGGCGACATCGCCGCCTGGTGCGCGCAGCGCGGCCTCAACGTGACGCTGCAGGATCGCGAGCTCAAGTTCATCGAGCCGGCGCTCAAGCGCGCGCGCGAGGGCTTCGAGAAGCGCCTGAAAGATCCGGTCCAGGCGGGTGCGTTGATGACGCGCGTGACCGCGGATGTGGCCGGTGACGGCGTGCCGCGTGCCGACGTGATCATCGAGGCCATCTTCGAGAACGCCGACGCCAAGCACGAGTTGTTCGCGCGGCTCGAGCCGGCGATGAAGCCGGGGGCGATCCTGGCCTCGAACACCTCGTCGATCATGCTCGAGCAGCTCGATGACAAGCTGCCGGACCCCGCCAGGCTGGTGGGCATCCACTTCTTCAACCCGGTCTCCCAGCTGCCGCTGGTGGAAATCGTGCGTGGCGAGAACACCAGCGAAGACAGCGTCCAGAAGGCGATCGCCTTCACGCGCAAGATCGACAAGCTGCCGCTGCCCTGCAAGAGCGCGCCGGGGTTCCTCGTGAATCGGGTGCTCGTTCCCTACCTGTACGAAGCCATGTTCGCGGTGCAGGAAGGCACGCCCATCGAAGTGATCGACGAGGCGGCGTTGCGGTACGGCATGCCGATGGGACCGGTGGAACTTGCGGACGTCGTGGGACTCGATGTCTGCAAACACGTCGGAGACATCGTGAGCGCGGCCTTGAACAAGCAGAAGCCCGATACCTCGCGCATCGAAGCGCTGATCGCCGCCAAAAAGCTCGGCCGCAAGAGCGGCGAAGGCTTCTACGTGTGGCGCGACGGCAAAGCCGTCAAACCGGCGGGTCCACGGCCCGAGCCGCCCGCGGATCTCGAAGATCGCCTCATCCTCGCGCTGGCCAATGAATGCGCGGCGGTGCTGCGAGAAGGAATCGTCACCGATGCGGATCTCATCGATGCCGGCACCATCTTCGGTTCGGGATTTGCGCCGTTTCGCGGCGGCCCGCTGACGTATGCGCGGCGGCGCGGCGTGGACGCCGTGGTCGCGCGATTGACCGAACTGGCGCGCCGCTACGGCCCGCGCTTCACGCCCGACGAGGGTTGGTCGCTGGTGCGCGCAAAGCCGTGAGCCCCCGGGCCGCGTGCTAGCATTTCCTGATGTCGACAGATGCCCGTGAAGTCAGCGTGGAGCTCCTGCGCACCTTGACCCCGCTCGAAGGGATGAAGCGGGAGAACCTGCATGCGCTCGCGAAGAAGGTCACCGTCAAGCAGCTGACCGCGGGCCGCACGCTGTTCAAGGAAGGCGATTCCGACAAGCGCACGATCTGGATCATCAAAGGCATGGTCGAGCTCTCGGAGCGCGGCCGCACCATCGGCATGATCGAGGGCGGCTCCGCCGACGCGCGGGCTCCGCTCAACCAGAGCGTGCCGCGCAAGCTCACCGCGCGCGCGGTCGAGGACGTGGACTACCTCGCCATCGACGCCGATCTGCTCGACGTGATGATCACCTGGGACCAGACCGGCAGCTACGAAGTCGGCGAGCTGCAGGCGTCGTTCGGCGGCGCCAACGAAGACAACGACTGGATGACGACGCTGCTGCAGACCAAGGCGTTCCACCGGATCCCGCCCGCGAACCTGCAGGCCATTTTCATGCGCATGAACCGCCAGCTGTATCGCGCCGGCGAAGTGGTCATCAAGCAGGGCGACGAAGGCGACTACTTCTACGCCATCGTGCAGGGCAAGTGCCTGGTCACGCGCGAATCGCCGCTCAACCAGAAAGGCATCCGCCTGGCCGAGCTCAGCGTCGGCGAAACCTTCGGCGAAGAGGCGCTGATCGCCGAAGCCAAGCGCAACGCCACGGTGACCATGCTCACCGACGGCGTGCTGATGCGGCTCAACAAGCAGGACTTCCGCGACCTCATGCACGAGCCCCTGCTCCGCTGGGTCGACGAGGCGCAGGCGCTCAAGATCGTCCAGAACCGCGGCAAATGGCTGGACGTGCGGCTGCCTTCCGAATACCAGAACCTCGCGATCGAAGGTTCGATCAACATTCCACTGTATTTCGTGCGGCTCAAGCTGAACGCAATCGATCGCAACACGCCTTACGTCGTGGTGTGCGACACCGGTCGGCGTTCATCCGCCGCGGCGTTCATCCTTTCGGAGCGTGGATTCGATGCCTACGTGCTGAAGGGCGGCATCACCACATCTAATCTGCCGCTGCGGCGCCCGGGCTGACCGGCGGGCTGGGGTGTGTCGCACGAAACCGCGAGAGGCGGTCCCCCTCGATCACATCGTGTGCGTGGCCTTGTCGCCGGCCAACGCGCCGGCCAGATAGGTCTCGATCTTCTTCTGCGTCTGGCCGCGATCCTGGTCGGAGAACTGCACGCCGATGCCGGCGGTGCGTTTGCCCTGCGCGCCCTTGGGCGTGAGCCAGATGACGCGTCCGGCCACGGGCAGCTTCTCGTCCTCACCCATGAGATTCAGCAGCATGAACACCTCGTCTCCGAGGCGATAGTTGCTGTTGGTCGGGATGAACAGTCCGCCATTCTTCACGAACGGCATGTAGGCCAGGTACAGCGCGCTCTTGTCCTTGATGGTGAGCGTGAGCAAGCCCGGCTTGTTGGCTGCCGGTGCGGCCGGTGCGACCCTCACTCATGACCGGGCCCAGCGCCACAGCAGGGCTTCGACCGCCATGGTCTTGTTGATCGAGGTGTGGGCAAGTCTGCGCATGTCGCGAATGGCGTCCGAGAACTCGAATAGGCGACATATGTTCAGGGGTAGGCCCTCCCCTGACAAGTGCGTTACGTCGCGCTTTGGGCCGGATTCCAGGATGCGTTCTGTGACCCAGCTCTCAAGGCACGAGAGGCGTGTCGACAGGTCGCCGCGCGCCCAACGGTCCGCGACGGCGGGTGGCTGCAGATTGCCGCTGCCGATGTCGGCCAAGGTTGTCACGGTGTCCGCGCGCAGCTTGGCGAGTTCGACCGGATCAGCGTCCAGGAGCGCAAAGGGTCCGGCCCCGGTCGCGGCGAGCGCTTCGTCCCAGGGACCGTCGCCTCGTGCGTCCTGCAGGTAACTCGCGGCATCGGCACGCGACGGTGCGACCAGGCGCAGTTTCGAGCAGCGGCTGCGCAGGGTCGGCAACAGTCGCGAGGGTTGGCTCGTGACCAGCAACACCAGGGTACGCGCCGGGGGCTCCTCGAGAGTCTTGAGCAGCGCGTTGGCCGCGAAGGGATTCATGGCTTCCGCCGGCGAGACGATCGCAACCTTGTAGCCACCGGCCATGCGCGGTAAGAGCGAGGTCGGCAGAAAGCTCGCGCACGCGCTGGATGAGGATCTGCGACGAGTCGCCTTCCGGAGAAAGCTGCGTGACGTCGGGATGTTGCCCGGCCGCGATCCAGCGGCAATTCTGGCACTCGCCGCAGGGCGCGTTCTTCGCTTCCTTGCAGTTCACCCGCTGCGTGATCCAGCGCGCGAGCTCGAGTCCGCCCGCGCCCGGGTCCTCGTGTATCAGGATTCCGTGCGACAGCCGGTTCGCCTGGAGCGCGGCATTGATTTCCTGCCGCGCGGCTTCGAACCACGGCGGCGTCGCGGGAACCGTCACGTCGCGGGCACCGGTTCGAGCTTGAGGCAGGCCTCGAGCGCGGCGATGGCGGCCTCGCACACCTGCTCGAGCTTCACCGTGGCGTCGATGATCCGGATCCGTTGTGGCGCCGCGCGCGCGAGCTCGAGGTATCGATTGCGCACGCGTTCGAAGAACTGTGCCGATTCGATTTCGAAGCGGTCGACCGCGCCGCGGCGCGCCTGCATGCGCTCGAGTCCGACGCGCACCGGTACGTCCAGCAGCAGCGTGCAGTCCGGGTTCAGGTCGCCGTGTACCGCCTGCGCGATGCGCTCGATGAGCCCGCGGTCGACACCGCGCCCGCCGCCCTGGTAGGCATGCGTGGCGTCGGTGAAGCGGTCGCACAGCACCCACTCGCCGCGCGACAGCGCCGGACGGATCAGGTTGTCGATGTGGATCTGGCGGGCGCCGAACATCAGCAGTGTTTCGGCCGTGGCGCTGATGTGCTCGTCGCCGCGATCGAGCACGAGCGTGCGGATGCGTTCGGCGACCTTCGTGCCGCCAGGCTCGCGTGTCGCGTGCACCGTGATGCCGCGCGCGCGCAATGCCTGGGTCACGCGGTCGGCGACCGTCGTCTTGCCCGCGCCTTCGATGCCTTCGAGAGTGATGAATCGGGCCGGCATCATCTGCGGTTGGCTCCTCGTTGGCGCTGGAGATAACGCGCCACGGCCGCATTGTGCGCTTCGAGCGTGGCCGAAAACACATGCGATCCATCGCCGTCGCCGGTCGCGACGAAGAAGATGTCGCCGGTCTCGAGCGGCCGCGTCGCGGCCACGATCGCCTCGCGCGATGGCAACGCGATCGGCGTGGGCGGCAGCCCCGCGCGCGTGTACGTGTTGTAGGGCGTGTCGGCGCGCAGGTCGCGTTCGCGGATGTTGCCGTCGTACGCCGGCGCCGATGCCGTAGATCACGGTGGGATCCGTCTGCAGGCGCATGTTCCGGCGCAGCCGCGTGACGAACACACCGGCGATGCGCGGCCGCTCGCTCGCGAGCGTCCGGTTTCCTTCTCGACGATCGAGGCCAGCGTCAGCGCCTCGTAGGCGTTGTTCGATCGGCAGCGTCGGCGGCGCGCGAATTCCAGGCCGCGTCGAGCGCCTCGGCCATCTTGCGATACGCGAGCGCGAGACAGTTCGCGGTCGGTGGTGCCCGCCGCGAACCGATACGTGTCCGGGATAGAAGCGCCCTTCCGGGTGCTCGCCCGGCATGACCGATCGCCGCCATGACGCCCGCGACATCCTGCCGCTCGAGCGTCGCCTTCATGCGCGGGTGCGCTTCGACGGCCCGGCGCATGTCGGCGAAGGTCCAGCCTTCGATGACGGTGAGCGACTCGAGCACCACGCGGCCCTCGGCGAGCTGCCGCAGGATTTCCGCGGGGCTGGCATGCGCGGGAATTTCATAACGGCCGGTCCTGACCTGCGGCCAGCCGCGCACGCGCAGCTCGCAGCTCGACGGCGCGCCGGTCGGCGAGCGCGCCGCGCGTATCGAGCTCGGCGAGCACCGCGCGCACGCGTGGCGCCGGGTTTCACCACGAGTGCGACGGGCTGCGCGTGCGGACCGGGCGCGCGCATGACGGCGTCGGCGCGCTGCCAGTAGATAGCTGCCGCCGCGCCGCGGCGATGACCACGAGCGCAAGGACGACGAGCAGCAGTTTACGCATCGAGCGTCTCGATGTGCGCTGCGGAGTCCGTGCGCGAGATCCGTCATGCGGATGGAATGCTCGCCCACGCGCCGCACCGGCACAACCCCGACGCGCGCATTGGTGACGAACACCTCGTCCGCGCGCAATCACGTCCTCGAGCGTGAGGTCGCGCATGCTCGCAGGCGTATGCCCAGCGCGGCGCACTCGCGCAGCACGATGCCGCGCATGACGCCGGCGACGCCGCGGTGTCGACGCGCGGCGTCGCGCAGGCGCCCCGCGTTCACGACGAACAGGTTGCTCATGGCGTCCGGAGATCACGCGGTGCGCGGAGTCGACCATGCATCACGTCGAACTCGCCGTCGCCGATCTCGGCCGCCGCCAGCACGTTCTCGAGGCGGTTGAGGTGCTTGATGCCCGCGAGCGCCGAGAGGTGCGAGGCGCGCGAGTGCGCGACGCCAAGTGCCACGCCGGACCCGAGCGAATCGGTGGACAGTCGTCGGCCACAGCGTCACGATGCGTCGCGGCCTGACCTGGTCCGCCGGCGCGTAACCGCGTCGCGGAGCGCTGCCGCGAGTCACGATGACCTTGATGATCGCCGAGCGGCGGCGCCAGCGCGGCCGCGCGCGCGATTTCCTGCCGCAGCGGCTCGATGCCGTCGAACAGCGATGCCGAGCCGCGCGCAGGCCGAGCGTCAGCCGCTGCGAGATGCGCTTCGAGAAACCGCGGCTGGCCCGCGCGCACCAGCAGGGTTTCGAACAGTCCGTCGCCGTATTGCAGGCCGCGGTCATCGACCGGCACCGTCGCCCGTCGAAGTCCGTCGATCCACGATGCCGAGCGCGGTCGCTCATGTGGCGTCTCCGAACGCGCGCAGCAGTCCGCGCGCCTTGGCGCGGGTCTCCTCGAGCTCGCGCTCGGGAATCGAGTCCGCGACGATGCCCGCGCCGGCGCGCAGCTCGATGTGCTGGTCCGCGCATCGTCAGCGTGCGGATCAGGATGTTGAAGTCCGCGTCTCCGTCGGTCCCGAGCCAGCCGAGCGAGCCGGTGTAGGCGCCCCGTCCCTCGCCTTCCAGCGCCGCGATGATCTGCATGCAGCGGACTTTCGGACACCCGGTGATCGTGCCGCCGGGGAACAGCGCGCGCAGCGCATCGACCGAGCTAGCGTTCGCGCGCAGCGTGCCGCGCACGTTGGACACGATGTGATGCACGTGGGCGTAGGACTCCGTGACCATGTATTCGTCGACACGCACGCTGCCCGCCTCGCACACGCGGCCGAGATCGTTGCGCTCGAGATCGATCAGCATGACGTGTTCGGCGCGTTCCTTGGGATGCGCGACGAGCTCGGCGGTGTCGCGCCGGTCCTGGTCGACGGTCGCCGGTGCGCGGCCGCGTGCCCGCGATGGGCCGCGTCGAGATGTCGCGCCCCTGCGACTTCGCAGCAGCCGCTCGGGCGAGGAAGAAAGGATGCTCATGCCGGCGAAATCGTACGCTCGCGGCGAACGGCGCGGGGTTCGCGCGGCGCAAAGCCGGCGTACACGAGCTGCCGGTCCTCCGGCGAGCGCAGCCGCAGCCGCCAGGGCCGGGACAGGTTCGCCTGGTAGATGTCGCCGGCGGCGATGTGTTCCTGCGCTTGCCGCACGCGCGCCAGGAACAGCTCCGGCAGCTCCTCCGCCCAGCGATCGACGCGCGGATTGTCTTGCCGACTCGACCCAGGGCGTGCGCGCGGCCTGTTCGACCTCGGCGATGAGACGGGCGTGAGTCGCCGCGTCTTCCGGCGCAGAAACCACGAATACCCGGTCAGTGGCGAGATCGTGCACGACGACGTGTTCGACGCGCAGCGCGAATGCCGAATACGGCAGGTCCGCGGCCGGCAGGCGCAGGATGGGTTCGATTTCCTGCGCGAGCTCGTAGGACAGGTACACGAACCAGCCGCCGATGAACGGCAGGGGCTTCGCGGCGTCGCGCGCCGTCGATTCGCGGCGCAACCACGCATCGAGGTTGTCGATGAAGCCACCGGGGCCGATCTCGATCCCTGCGCCACTGAGCCTCCCCTGCGAGTCGCGCACCAGGGTCGCCGCGGGTTCCGGCATCAGCATGCTGTAGCGCGCGAGTGGGCCTTGCGCCGCGCTGTCGAGGAACACGGGCCAGCGCGCGGGCTCGCTGCAGGCGAGCGTGCGCAGCGTCGTGCCGGGCACGGCCACCTGGGTGAGCAATGGCGCGCGGGACTCCACGCGGTGCGGGAACTTCAGCCCTTGAAGCGGCGGAAGATCAGCGAGCCGTTGGTGCCACCGAACCCGAACGAGTTCGAAAGCGCGGCCTCGATCGCAAGCTTGCGCGCCGTGTTCGGCACGTAGTCGAGATCGCAGTCCGGATCCGGCGTCTGCAGATTGATCGTCGGCGGCGCGACGCCGTCGCGGATCGCGAGGATCGAGAAGATCGCCTCGACCACGCCCGCCGCGCCCAGCAGATGTCCGGTCATGGACTTCGTCGAGCTGATCGCGCAGCTTGTAGGCGTAATCGCCGAACGCGTTCTTGATCGCCACCGTCTCGGCCTTGTCACCGAGCGGCGTCGAGGTCGCATGCGCATTCAGGTACTGGATGTCGGTGGGATTCATCTGCGCGTCGCGCAGTGCGTTCGCCATCGCGAGCCGCGCGCCCGCGCCGTCTTCCGGCGGCGCGGTGATGTGGTAAGCATCGCCGCTCATGCCGAAGCCGACGACTTCCGCGTAGATGCGCGCGCCGCGCGCCTTCGCGTGCTCGAGCTCCTCGAGGATCATCGCGCCGCCGCCGTCACCCATGACGAAGCCGTCGCGATCCTTGTCCCAGGGCCGGCTGGCCCCCTGCGGATCGTCGTTGCGCTCGGACAGCGCCCGCGCCTGGCTGAAACCGGCCAACGCCGTCGGCGTGGTGGCGCACTCCGAGCCGCCGGCAATGATGATGTCCGCGTCGCCGTACTGGATGCAGCGCATGCCGAAGCCGATCGCGTGCGTGGACGTCGTGCAGGCGCTCACCACGCCCAGGTTCGGGCCTCTCAGTCCGAAACGGATGATCAGGTGACCCGCGACCATGTTGCCGATGGTGCTCGGGATGTAGAACGGCGAAGTCTTCTTGGGGTTGTGGGTCCGTTCCCAATTGATCGCTTCGTCCTCGATGCCCGCGAGGCCGCCGATGCCGGAGCCCATGATGGCGCCACAGCGCTCGCCGTTTTCCTTCGCGAAGTCGAGACCCGAGTCCGCCACCGCCTGGATGCCCGCGCCCATGCCGTAGTGCATGAACGGATCCATGCGCCGCGCTTCCTTCGGCGAGATGTAGGTGGCGACGTCGAAGCCTTCGACCTCGCCCGCGAAGCGCGTGGCGAACGGCGTCGCGTCGATGCGCGTGATCGGCTTGATGCCGCTCTTGCCCGCCAGAACCGCCGACCACGCCGTGGAGACGGTCACTGCCTACTGGCGAAACGATACCGAGCCCGGTAACGACGACACGTCGCTTGGACACACTATCCTCGAAGAAGTGAGGGCGAATGGAAGGCGGAATCGGCGCGGGTTCATCCACGCGTCCGCGGAAACTTAGGACTTGCGGCGATCAGAGATGTAGCTGATGGCCTGGCTCACGGTGGTGATCTTCTCGGCGTCTTCGTCCGGGATCTCGATCTCGAACTCTTCTTCGAGAGCCATGACCAGCTCGACCGTATCGAGCGAATCGGCGCCGAGGTCATCGACGAAGGAAGCGTCATTCACGACCTGCTCCGCCTTGACGCCCAACTGTTCGGCGACAATCGCCTTGACCTGCTGTTCAACCGTGCTCATTTCTGATTCGCCCTCAATTGAGATGTTTGTCGCTGCTGCGGCTCATTCGTTTGGACCCCTTTCGGGGGTGGGCCGCAGCGGGCGCGTATTCTAGGGCAACGTTTGCGCCCCCGCCACGCTGTCAAATCGTGAGTGCTTGTTTTTGTTTGTTTTTCGGTGGATTTGGTTGTTGCAATGACCCCACGAATCGGCCTCATCCGGGGCCCCGCGTCAGGCCATGTGCATGCCGCCATTGACATGCAGGGTCTCGCCGGTGATGTAGCTCGCGCCCGGCGAACACAGGAAGAGCACGGCGGCTGGCGATGTCGTCGACCGTACCGAGTCGCGCCATCGGCACCTGCGTGGTGAGAGCGCCGCGCTGCTCGTCGGTGAGCGCGCGGGTCATGTCGGTGTCGATGAAGCCGGGCGCCACCGCGTTGACGGTGATGCCGCGCGAGGCGATTTCCTTGGCCAGCGACTTGCTGAAACCGATGAGTGCCGGCCTTCGCGGCCGCATAGTTCGCCTGTCCGGCATTGCCGGTGACGCCCACGATCGAAGTCAGCGAGACGATGCGCCCGCGGCGCTCCTTCATCATGCGTTTGAGCACGCCTTTCGACAGACGGAACACGCTCGTGAGATTCGTCGCGATCACCGCATCCCAGTCCTCGGGCTTCATGCGCAGCAGCAGCGTGTCGCGCGTGATCGCGGCGTTGTTCACGAGGATGGTCGGCATCTCGCTCTTCGCATCGAGGTCGGCTAACAGCGCCATCGATGGAGGCTGCACTGCCGACGTCGAGGACCGCGCCCCGGCCGTTGCTTCCAAGCCACGATGTGATGCCCGCGGCACCGGCTTCGCTGGTGGCCGTACCGATGACCTTCGCGCCCCGGCTCCCGCCAGCGCCTTGGCAATGGCCTGGCCGATTCCGCGGGATGCGCCCGTGACGAGCGCGACTTCGTTCTGAAGCATGGAGTTCCTGTCAGGCAGCGGCCGCGGCAATCGCGGCCGGGAATGATTCGGGATCTTCGAGTGCGAAGACCTGCGTCTCGCGGCGCCGCTCGATGCGCTGGACGAGGCCGGCGAGCACCCCGCCCGGACCGCATTCGACGATCGTCCGGATTCCGCCGCCGGTCAGTGCGGAGACGGTCTGCGTCCAGCGCACCGGGCTCGACAACTGGCGCACCAGCAGCGCCCGGATTTCCTCCGGATCGCGATGCTCGTGCCAGTCCACGGCGCTCACGTACCGGATGACGGGGCGTCCGAACCTCGATGGATGCCAGCTTCTCGGCCAGCTTGAGCCCCGCAGGTCCGCATCAGGCTGCTGTGCGAGGGCACGCTCACCGGCAATTCGATCGCGCGTTTCGCGCCGCGCGCCTTCGCCGCCTCGATGGCGCGCAGCACCGCGTCTTTCTCGCCGGCGATGACGACCTGCCCCGGCGAGTTGAAATTGACGGCTTCGACCACCGAACCCGGCGCGGCCTCCACGCAAGCCGCTTCGACATCCGCATCTTCGAGTCCTAACAAGGCCGCCATCGAGCCGGTGCCCAGTCGGCACGGCCTCCTGCATGGCCTGGCCGCGAAACCGCACGAGGTCCGACGCAGGTGCCGAAATCGATGGCGCCCGCGGCGACCAGCGCGGTGAATTCGCCCAGGCTGTGACCCGTCACGGTGCCGGGTTCGGCGCCGCCCCGCTCACGCCACAGGCGCAGCGTTGCGATGCCGGCCGCGAGCATCGCGGGCTGCGTGCGTTCGGTGGCATTCAGATCGTCCGCCGGACCCTGCGCGACCAGCTGCCACAGGTCGTAGCCCAGGACTTTCGAGGCTTCGTCGAACGTGGCGCGCACGACGGGAGATAATTCGGCGAGTTTTCCCGAGCATGCCGACCGACTGGGAGCCCTGCCCGGGAAAAACGAAGGCGAGTGATTTGTTTGACATGGGCGCGAAGTATAGCGGCAGGACTCAGGGCGTCCTCGGCCGCGAACGCAGGAAGCACGCGAGTACGATTCCGCCGACAGCGCCGTACAGATGCGCATCGACGATCGTGTCGCCGGAATCCGAGAACGGCATCGCGCCGCTGTACTGCTCGTACCCGAGTTTGATGACGATGAAGATCGCGAGGATCCAGCCCGTCGAGGTCGCGACGCTTCAGATGCGCCAGCGTTCCGGCCGTCATGACGCCATGCAGCGCGCCCGACGCGCCCACGTACTAACCCACTTCCGGATTCAACAACCACAAGCCGGCGCTGATGCACAGCGACGCAACACAGATAGATAGCCAGCCAGCGCCCGGCGGAATAGTCGCGGGCGAACAGCGCCCACATGAGCACCACGCCCAGTCCGTTGAGCGCCGCGTGAGCGGGGTCGAGGTGCACGAAATGGGCGCTGAGGATGCGCCACCATTGGCCCGCCTGCAGTCCGGCGCGGTCGATAGCTCAGCGCGTTGCGGAGCGGGTCGCCGCCGGCCTCCAGCAGCGCGATCAGCGCGCAGGCCCCTAGCAGCGCGATTCCGTAGGCCCGGTCGCCATTGAGCGACCGGAGCAGGCTCCCTTCCCGGGGCTAACCCGGGCGGGGGGGCGTCAGCGTTCATTTGCTATCATCCGCCACCGCTCCAACCCTCGGGGAATTCATGGATTCTCGGAAATTTCGCCACTCCACGCGCGGCTTCACGCTCATCGAAATCATGGTGGTCGTGGTCATCATCGGCCTGCTGGCGGCCTTGATCCTGCCGAATGTGTTCGGCAACGTCGAGAAGGCGCAGATCTCGCGAGGTCAAGGGCGACATCCAGGGCCTCGAAACGGCGCTCACGATGTACAAGCTCGACAACTACAAGTACCCGAGCACGGATCTCGGGTCTTACGGCGCTGGTGCAGCGACCGAACGATCCGACGGTGCGCAACTGGCGCGAAGGCGGCTACCTCCAGCCGCATCAGCAAGGATCCCTGGGGCAACCCCTATCAATACGTTTACCCGGGAACGCGCGGCCAGGAATACGACCTGTATTCGTTCGGGGCCGACAGCCAGGAAGGCGGCGAAGGAAAGAATGCCGACATTGGCAACTGGAACCTCGATCAGTAGCAGGATGAGCGCCGCGCGCACTCGCCCGCGCGGCTCCGCGCCCAGGGCTTCACGCTGATCGAGCTGATGATCGTCGTCTTCATCATCGCGATCGTCGCGGCCGTGGCCGTCGTCAGATTGACGGCGAACGGCGGGACGAAGAGCTGATCAAGGAAGCCGAACGCATCGACGCCCTCTTCGACTACGTGCGCGAACAGGCCGAGCTGCAGACGCGGGACTACGGATTCCGCATCAACCGCACGACGTATTCATTCGTGGTCTTCGACGTGCTTGCCAACCAGTGGCGGCCCGCCGACGAAGACGACGCGCTGCGCGCACGCGAGTTCCCCGAGGGCATCCTGCCCACCGTCGTCGTCGAAGGCCGCCAGATCGTGCTCGACCAGAAGAAGAAGGAAGTCGAGGACTTCACGCCGCAGGTGATGATGTTCTCGAACGGGGACCTGTCCTCGTTCGAAGTGCAGCTGGAACGTGGCGGCGAGACGAGCGCGCATCTACACCGATGGGCAGACCAACATCAAGCTGCTGCGGCCGGGTGAGGTCGAGCAGCCAAGTGCGCCGGTGCGGGCGGTGCGCCAATGAAACGTGGCAAGTTACGCGGCTTCACGCTGCTCGAAGTGCTCATCGCGCTCGCCATCGTGACGCTCGCCGGTGGGCGCCCTGCTCGGCACCGTGACTTCGTCCGCCAGCAACATCGATCTACCTCGGAGAAGACGGTGGCCGAATGGGTGGCGCTGAACCGGCTCACCGAAGTGCGCATCGCGCAGCAGATTCCCCGACAAGGGCAGGCGCACCGGCAACGCCGAGATGGCCGGCATGCGCTGGCAATGGGAAGAAGAAGTGACCGAGCTGCCGGTCAAGGGCATGTTCCGCATCGAGATCCGCGCGCGCCCGACCGGCGAGTCCGTCGACGACCGGCGCAGGGTCCCGGAGACCGACTCGGCGCAAAAGGAAACCGAGAGCAAACGCGCCGGCAGCGAACTCGACAAGCTCAACTGGACCACCTCGGTGTTCGGCGTCATGGGCACGTCGCAGTCGGCGCGCCGCGAAGCCATCGCGAACGGCGCCGCGTTCGTCGGCGCCGGCCCGCAGGACGGTCCTAACAACCCCAATCCGAACCCCGGCCAGGGCCCGCCGAAAGGCGCGCCGGGCACCGGCACGCCGGACCGCTGATGCGCCGCGCGGGATTCACCCTGATCGAAGTCATGGTCGCGATGTTCGTCGCGGCCGTGATGCTCGCGATCGGCTACAGCGCCATCAACCAGGCGGCGAAGGAGCGCGTGAACCTCGCGACCCAGCAGGCGCGCATCACCGAGATCCAGCGCGGCATGCGCGTGGTCGCGCAGGACTTCGCGCAGATGATCGCGCGGACCGCGCGTGGCACCGAGGGCGGCGGCAACATCGAGCCGGCGGTGATGGCCACCGGCAAGGACAACTCCCTCATCACCTTCACGCGCGCCGGCTGGAGCAATCCGGCAGGCGTGCAGCGTCCGTCCGAGCAACGGGTGCGCTACCGCTACATCGACGAGTCGCTGGTCAACGAGTACTGGCTGTCCGTCGACCCGGGACTCAACGCGGAGCCGTTGCAGCGCATCCTGATCACGAAGGTGAAATCCGTCGAGATGCGCTTTCTCGATCCGGTATCGCGCAGCTGGCGTACCGACTGGCCGGCCATCACCGCATCGGGGCCGGTGAACGCCGACAACATCGACCAGCTCCTGCGCACGCGTCCGCTCGCGATCGAGGTCACGCTGGTGCTCGAGGACTGGGGCCGCGTGCAGCGCCTGTTCGAGATTCCCACGTGACCCGATCGCGTCAACGCGGCGTCGCGCTGCTCGTGGCCATCGTGCTGTTTGCGCTCGCGACCACGCTCGCGGCCGCGATCACCTACAACAAGGCGATGGCGGCGCGGCGCTCCGCGGCAACTTTCACGCTGGAGCAGGCGCTGCAGGCGGGCATGGCCGCCGAATCGCTCGCGGCCATCGCGCTCGAGGATGCCGCCGACCAGACGCGCACCCAGCTCGACCAGGAGTGGGCACAGCCGCTCGGCCCGGTCGAGATCGAAGGCACCGGCGTGTGGATCCAGGCGCAGGTCGAGGATCTGCAGGGCCGCTTCAATCTCAACAGCGTCGTCAAATACGACCAGCCGACGGGCGCCTACGTGCCCGACGACGACAACGTCGCGGTGTTCCGCCAGCTGCTGCGCCGGCTCGACATCGAGGAGCATTACGCGGACCTGCTGGCGGACTGGATAGACACCGACATCGCGCCGTACGGCTCGATGGGCGGTGAAGACACGCTGTACCTGACGCAGAACCCGCCCTACCGGCCGCCTAACACCTTCGTCACGCATCCGTCCGAGCTGCTGGCGCTGCCGGGTTTCGGCGCGGAGAACTACGGCAAGATCGCGCCTTTTGTCACCGCGCTTCCCGTCGACGCGAAGGTGAACGTGTGCACGGCGAGCGGCGCGGTGCTCGACGCGACGAAGAACGACGCGCAGAACCAGGACGAATTCACTGCCTTGCCGAATCTCGCCGAGCAACGCGAGAAAGGCTGCTTTCCCGAGCTCGCCGGTTACCTCAACGGCGTCTCCGCCGACATGCGACCCAAGGTGGAACCGCGCGTCGCCGACAAGTCGAGCTGGTTCCGGCTGCGCACGAACATTCGTATTGGCACTGCCGAGTTCGTTCTATACAGTGTCCTTTTCCGCCAACAAGACCAAAAGGTGCGCACCGTGCAGCGCAGTTTCGGAAGCGAATGAGTCGATGAGCGAATCGCTGATCATCCACCTGCGCGATGGCGCCGCACCGCAATGGCTGGTGTGCAACTCCGACGGCCAGATCATCGTCAATCCCGTCTCCGGCGAGCTTGCAGCAGTCGCTGCAGATGAGCGCCGGACGCCGCGTCGTCGCCGTCGTGCCGGCCAACGAGGTCCTGTCCACCGACAGCGACGCCCCGGCCAGAAGCGCCGCGAAACTCGCGCAGGTCGTGCCGTTCGCGCTCGAAGAGCGCGTCGCCGACGAAATCGAGAACCTGCACTTCGCGATCGGCGAACGCAGCGAAGCCGGCGCACGCGTGCCCGTGGTCGTGGTGGCCCGCGAGCGCGTCGATGCGTGGCTGGCGGAGCTGCGCGCCGCCGGCCTCAGTCCGGCTGCCATCTACTCCGCCGCGCAACTCGTGCCGTCCATGCCTGGCCAGATGATCGCGCTGCTCGACGGCGATTCGCTGACGCTGCGCGTGGGTGACGCGCCGCCGCTGGTGATGCCCGCCCTGTCGATCACCGACGGCATCGAGATGGCGCTGGCCGCGCAGCAGTCGCCCGTCGCCGGGCTCGAACCCGCGCCGCTCGGCCTGCTGCTCTACTCCGGTCACGACGAGTGGCAGGCTCATCAGGATGAAATCGACGCGCTGCGCGACCGCTTCACTGGCGTGAAGGTGCAGTTGCTGCCGTCGGGCCCGCTCACGGTGCTCGCGCCCGCCGCGGCCGCGGGTGAAGCCGTGAATCTCCTGCAGGGAGCGCTGGCGGTCACCTCGCCGATCGATACGGGATGGCGCGCCTGGCGCTGGGCCGCGGCACTGGCCGGCGGCCTGATCCTGCTGCACATCGGCGCGCGTTACTTCGAGCTGTCGCGCCTCGAGAAGAGCGAAGCCGCGCTCGACACCGGCATCGAAGAAGCTTTCCGCGTCGCGATGCCGGGTCAGAACAATGCGACGAATGCGCGTCGCCGGGTCGAACTGCGCCTCGCCGAGTTGCGCAGCGGCGGCGGCGGCGCGTTGCTGCCGGCGTTGTCCGCGCTGGCCACGGCGCGCAACGCCGTGCCGGCCGCGACCATCGAAGGCATCACGTTCCGTGACGGCAGCCTGCAGTTGCGCATCGTCGCGCCCGATGCCGCCAGTCTCGACGCCATCGGCCAGCAGCTGCGCGCCGCGAGCTGGCAGGCGGACATCATCGGCGGCAGCGCCAGCGGCGACGCCTATCGCGGCAACATGCAGATCCGCAAGGCGGGTGCGTGATGCGCGAGTGGTACGCGAACCTGAGCGAACGCGATCGCAAGATCGTCCTGTACGGCGGCATCGCGGTGTTCGTGCTGGTGCTCGCCGGCATCATCATCCCGCTCAACCGCAACATCGGCATGGCGCGCGAACGCATCGAGCGCAAGCAGGGTGACCTGCAGTTCATCCAGAGCGTCGCGTCGCAGCTTGCCTCCGCGGGCCCAGCGTCGGGCGGTGCCGCGACCTCCGAGTCGCTGGTCGTGCTCATCGACAGCTCGGCGCGCGAGAGCGGGCTCGGCAAGTCGCTGTCGAACAGCCAGCCGACGGGCGACAAGGGGTTGCGCATCCGCCTCGACCGCGTCGCGTTCGACGCGATGGTCGCCTGGCTGGCGCGCCTCTCGCAGCAGCACGGTGTGCGCGTCGAGTCCGCGGAGATCGAATCCGCCGGTGAAGCGGGCCTGGTCAACGCCGGTCTCGTCCTCAAGGCGGGTTGAATGAAGCGCGGCACGCTCGCGCTGACCGTCATCGCGGGTCTGCTCGTCTTCGCGGTGGTTCTCTTCTTCTATCTTCCGGCGAGCTGGTTCGCCTCGTACCTCCCGCCCCAGGCGCGATGTGGCGAGCTCGGCGGTTCGGTCTGGAGCGGCGAATGCCTGGGTCTCGCCGTGGAGAATGCGAAGCTCGGCGACGCGACCTGGAACCTCGCGCCCCTGCGCGCGCTGGGCGGCCGGCTCGTGGGCGACGCGGAATTGCGCGCGCCGCTCGCGCAGGCGCGCGCCGACCTCGACGTTTCCTTCGCGGGCGCGGGCGAAATCCGCAACCTCACCGGGCAGTTCCCGCTGGATCCGGCCTTCATCGCGCAGTTTCCCGCCGACCGGCGCGGCCGCGTCTCGCTGGACCTGAAGCGCGTCGTCGTCGCCGGTCAGGCATTGCGGCAGATCGAAGGCACGATCGAGCTGCGCGACTTCCGCCAGGTGACGCCGAATGCGATCGAGCTGGGTTCGTATCGCGTCTCGTTCGACGGCGCCGTTCAGCCGGACGGCCGCGTGTTCGGCAACGTGGCCGACCTCGGCGGACCGTTTCGTCTCGAGGGCACGCTCGCGCTGATTCCACCAAATGGGTACACGTTCGAGGGATACATCACCGGCCGCACGGCGGACGCGGAACGACTGATCCGCGAAGTCATGCCCTATTCCCGTCCCGACGCCTCCGGACGCAGCGAAGTGCGTTTCGAAGGCAGCTACTGATCTACCTCGACTTCGCGCCACGCGGACAACAGCGGGAAATAAAGTCCCGCACGCACCGGCTCCGGCCCCAGCTCGCGCGCCAGGTGCGCGTAGCGCTGCAACTGGCTCTCGTAACGCACCGCCTCCGAATCGAGGAAGGTCGCGAGATCGCCGCCCTCGTGCGGGCTCGTCTTGAAGTCGACGATCCAGCGCGTGCCGCCCGCGTCGATGAACGTGCGATCGATGACGGCGTTCACGACGCGACCGCCGCGCAGGCCCGTGAGCGCAAGCTCCGACTGCGCCTCGCGATGCGCGGCATCGAACAACCACCGGCCCATCCGGTCTTCGAGCGTCGCGCGCAGGGCGGTCAACGCGCGTTCCGCGCCGGCACGCGCCGCCTCGGGCTCGATGCCCAGCGCCTCCAATCGTGATTCCAGCCGCGCCCGCAGGCGCGGCAATTCCTCGACCGTTGGCAACTGCGTCCCGAATCGTTCGAGCGCCTCGTGCACCACCGTGCCGACGCGGCGCGCCGTCTGTCGCGCCCACGAGAACTCGATCTCCTCCTCGGCTCCGAGCGGCACGATCTCGCCGCGCGCCAGCACGTCGGCGGGCGGCGCGATCGGCGCCGGATTGCGCGCCACGCGCTGACGGGTCTGCGTGACGGCCGGCGCCACCTCATTCGGCGCCACGTCATCGCCGATCACCGGAAACCCGTCGATGCCGGTCTCGAGCGCCGGCCACAACGTCTGCAACAGCGAGCCGGCGGCCGCGCTGAACCCGAGCTCGCCCGCGTCTTCCTTCACGCGCGGGTGGACATACACGTGCAGCGTGCGCCGCGCACGCGTCAGCGCGACGTACGCCAGCCGGCAACGTTCCGCGCGTTGCCGCTCGCGGTGGATCAGGCGCAGGTAGCGGTTGATCGCGTCTTCGCCGGAGTCCGCATCCTCGCCACGCACACGGATCGGTGCCATCAGCAGGTGATCCTCACCCGCGGCGCGCGGGATCTCGAGCCAGTTGAGCAGGCGTGAGTCGTCGCCGCGCACCTTGCGGCCGACACCGACCACGAACACGTGATCGAACTCGAGACCTTTCGCGCCATGGATGGTCATGAGCGCGACCGCGCCGGGTGCCGCCGGATCCTCGGCGTACAGGCGGCTCATGAGCCGCGCCAGATCCGGAGGCCGGCCGCGCAACCGCTTGCGGTCCTCGTCGTCGAGCGCCGCGAGGAACCGCCGCGCGTGCGTCAATTCGTTGGGATTCGCGTAGGCCGACGCGCCACCCAGCGCGAGCCACACGCGTTCCACGAGATGCGCGCGAGTTTCCCGCTCGCGTCCCTCCCAGCCGCCGAGCAGCACGGGCCGCACGCGCATGAGCCGCGCGTTGCCGTCGATGGAGACCCCGGGGATCGCCTCGGACAACACGGCGGTGATGGTGCCCTCACCCGCGGCCAGGCTGACCGCCGTGAGATCCGGAAGGGACAGCCCGACGAAAGGTGCGCGCAGCACGGCGAGCCAGGCCACCCGGTCGAGGGGCGCCTCGAGTGCGCGAGTCAGCGCTTCGAGGTCGCGCACCACGGGCACGTCGGCCAGCGGTTCGAGATCGACGCCGATGAAGGGCACCGACCGCGCCGCCAGCTCCGCTCGCACCGCGCGCAGGTGCGTGCGCGCGCTCGCGAGCACGGCGATGCTTTCGCCGGGGCGCTCGCGCATCAGCTGCGCGATTCGTTCCGCAATCGCCTCGCTCTCCGCGCGCCGGGAATCGGCACCGGCAACGCGATAGACGGTGGCCTCGCCGACCAGGTTGTCACGCGCGGCCACGCTCGCCAGGTGGGTGACCGCGCTGCGGCGCGGATCGTCCTGCGGCGGAAAGACCCGCGCGAACGTTTCGTTGCACCACGCGACCAGCAGCGGCGCGGAACGGAAGTTGCGGCGCAGCTCGAGCGGCTCGAGCGCGACGCCCGCGAGTCCGCCGGTGCGCACCGTCGAGAAGCGCCCCACCTCGGCATTGCGGAAACCGTAGATGGACTGCATCGGATCGCCGACCAGGAACAACGTGCGGCCGTCGCCGGGCGACCAATCCAGCGTGAGCGTGCGCAACAGGTCGTACTGGTCGCGCGACGTATCCTGGAATTCGTCGACGAGGATGTGGGCCAGTCTCGTGCCGATGCGCTCGGCCAGCGGAGTCGGGCTCGAATCCTCCGTCAGCGCCTGGCGGGCGGCGCCCGCGACCGCGGTGTGATCGCATTCGCCGTAGGCCTCGAACAGCCGTTCGAGCTCGAGCACGGCGAGCAGCAGCAGCCGCGCGAGTGCATCGAGCGCGGCACGTTCGCGTTCCGGGATCCGCGGATCCGGCAGCGAGTAGAGGGCGGTCAGCGCCTCGAGCTGCAGCGGGTCGATGATCGTCAGCCGCTTGTTCCAGTCTTCTGCCAGCGCCCGGCCGAGCGGGTCGTCGGCCGGAATGCCCTCGTTCCTCGTCAAACGCTGGCGTGGCGTGAGTTGTCTGGTCAGCGCCAGCGCCGCGATGCCGCGCCAGCGCGGCAGGTCCCGGATGTCCGAGGAGAGCATGGCGGAGGCGCCGCGCCAGCTCGCGACGTCGGGTAGTTTGTCCGCGTCCACGTGCGGCGCGCAGAAGCGCGCCAACGCGCTCGCCTGGATGAGGAAGTCCGCGGGCAGGCGCACCGCCGCGAGCTCGAGTTCCTCGACCACGATGGCCGCGAGGCTGGCCTCGATCTTCGGGACCAGCGGCTCGCCCGACATCTGTGGCAGGTTCGGCAGCCATTGCGCACGCAACGGCAACAGCTCGGCGATCAAGCGCTCGAGGCGCGACCAGTTGTCGTCGAGTCGCCGCAGGATGCGCTCGAAGTGCGCGCGGAAATGCGGATCCTTCTCGGCGCCGCGCAGCGTCTCGCGTGCCGCCGCGGCGTACAGATCCGTCGGCGAATCGCTGATCGCGCGGCCGAAGCCGTTCTTCGACGTGATCGGCAGCGCGTTGGCGAGATAACCATTGAATGCATCGATGGTCTGGATGCGCAGGCGCGCCGCACTCTCCTCGATGCCCCAGCCGCGGCGCGCGGCATGCGCGCGCACCGCCTGCGCGAGCTCGAGCGTCAACGCGTCGGCGGGCGAGCGCACTTCGATGTCGCCGTCGAGCGCCTTCTGCACGCGCTCGCGCATCTCGCCGGCCGCCTTGCGCGTGAAGGTGATGGCCAGCACCTGTTCGGGCTCGTCGACCGACGCGAGGAGCTTGAGGTAGCGCTGCGTGAGCACGGTGGTCTTGCCGGATCCCGCGGGCGCCTGGACGATGAACGAGCGCGCAACGTCCAGCGCGCGTTCGCGTGCGGAGCTGTCGCCGGCCAGCGCGTCACGCACGACTCTCGCCCTCCGCTTCATCTTCCTCCGCCGAGGCCGCGAGCTCGACGCGGCGGCACAGCGTCGTCAGGTGACACTTGCGGCACACGTCGTTGGCGGGCTCGACCGGCGCGTGGCCCGCGAGGTAGTCGGCCGCGAGGATCTGCAACCCGTACACCCAGCGGCTGATGTCGGCCTGCCAGGCGGCCTCGATGTCGTCGGCCGGCACTTTCGCCGGGTCGAGACCCGCGACGTCCGGCAGCAACCGCTTCTTCGCGGACTTGCCGCTGAACTTCGCGCGGCCCTGCGTCAGCGACAGATTGGCGAGCGCCTGGATGTTGCGCCCGCGCTCGGCCAGCAGATAGGCCAGCAGCTGCGGCTCGCGCGGCTTCTCGCCCTGCCAGGGCAGCGTTCGCGCCTCGCCGGATTTGTAGTCGATGATCGCGTAGCCGCCGCCCTCGATGAAGTCGATGCGGTCGATGCGCACGTCGAACTGGCCGCCCGCGATGCTGACGCTGCGGCGCGCCTCGCGCGCTTCCACGGTGAACGACGCACGCGTCATCTCGTACTTGAGCGAGGCCTCGATGAGGACTTCGAGCCGGTGCTTCTCGCGCTCGACGGCGGGCCGCAGCTCCAGCGGCACATAGCCGCGAAACACCGAAACCACGGCTGCTTCGACGGCCTGCGCGATCATCGGCCGGCGCACCTGCTCGGTCTCGGTCATCTGCAGGCGCTCGCGCCCGTCGAGGGTTTGCCAGACGAGCTCCAGCGCCTTGTGCAGCAACATGCCGCGCTCGCGCGGATCCAGGCCCGGCGCCGGCGCCTCGAGCTCATCCGCCGCCAGCCGCATCTCGCCGTAAGCGCGGAAGCCGCATTCGGCCTGCAACGAGATCGTGCGAACGCCCCCGCGCACGGGGCCGCTCGTGTCCACGGGAACTCCGAGAACATCGTCGATGGGTTCCAGCAGCGGATGGCGCATGCTCTCGGCGAGCGTCACGAGGCGCGATGGCAGCTCGTACGGCGTCCGATCCGCGAATCGCGTCAGCAAGGGGCTCGCGGTTCGATGGGCGTCACCTTCGAGGCGTGCCCAGGAGCACACCAGCGAGTCGGTGCTGGCGCGCCACGCCGCGAGCGAGCTGCGCGCAACGCGCGTCTGGGCCGCGGCGCTCGCCCAGGGAATGCCCGCAGCCACCTGCAACGCGAGCGGTATGAACACATCGGGCCGAGGCGCGGGCGGCCACTGTGCCGCGTCGAGTCCCGCGACCCAGATGCCGTCGTAGCGAACGACCGGATCGTCGTGGGACTCGGTCAGGGTGACCGGCGCCACGACACTGGCCGGATCGAAGTTGCGCTCGGCCGCGAGATCGACGAGCACGGCCACCGCACCGCGTGCGTCCGAGCGCGGCAACCAGGCGCCGAGCGCCGAATATTCATCGAGCAGCACGTGCCAGCGCGCCAGCGTCTGTTGCTCGTCGCTGCGTAACGGCCGCGAGCCGTGCCAGCCGAGCTGGCGCAGCGCCTGCGGTACGAGCGGCGCCCAATCCGTGCTCGGGAGGCGCGCGCTGCCGAACGTGGCCAGCGCCGCCTGCAGGCGCGCCGCCAGTGCCGCCGCGACGGGTCCGGCCGAATCGCGCGTCAGGAATGCGGCGAGCTCCTCGGCGCTGAACTCGAGCTTGCGGCCCTTGCGCAGCAGCGCTTCGAGCATCGCGCCGGCGCTCACGTCCGGTCCGTCGAGGAACGGCAGCCGCAACCAGTGCACGACCTCGTCGAAACGCAGCCGGCCGGTCAGCAGCCGCAGCGTCAGCAACGCATGCGCAATGAGCGGAAACTCCGCCAGCGCCTGCCCGCCTTCGATCGCGAAGGCCTCCGAGCCCGCGCGCGGTGAATGCGAGATCCATTCGGATGGAGTCAGCGTCTGCGAGAGCAGGCGCTCGTAGAGCCGGCGGCGCTGGCGCAGTTTCGCGTCCACGATGAGCAGCCGGCAGGCGGGATTGCGCTCCAGCTGCCGGCGACACCAGCCCGCGATGAGCTCGAGCTCGTGCTCGTCGTCGTCGGCGGTCGCGACCGCGAAAGGTTGCGACGAGGCGGAGGACGTCTCGAGCGTTGCGCCGAGCCGCTCGAGGGTCGCGCGCGGCGCCGCCGCGAGCGCGGCCGCGCCCGCCACACGCAGGGTACCCGCCGGTTCCAGCTCATCGAGCCAGTGCCGCAGCGGCCGCCGTTGCTGCCGCAGCGCCAGCCCGTCGAGCGACTCGAGCGCATCGCGCAGCAGATCGGTTTCCGCCGAGAGGCCACGGGGCAGCGAACGTACCGGAATGCGCCAGTCGGACAGCGTGCGGACGGACGTGAGCAACGCGCGTGCCTCGGCGGTGCCGCCGGCTTCGCGGCGCAACTCGCGCAACGCCGCCCACTCGGCGCCGGGCGGCAACAGTCGATCGGGTTCGTTGCGCGCCGACCATTGCGAGGCCAGCGCGCGATTCCGCGAACTGGGTGAACGTGAGCACGCGCGGCGTATTCCAGATGCGCAGGCCCGCGTGGCGTTGGTGTTCCGCCCACGCCGCGCGTATCGCCGCCTGACGCTGGGTGCTGGGGGCAATCAGCGCGGCGCCGCCGGCCAGCGCCTCGGAAACGAAGAGAGAGAGTCTATGAATCAATTACTTGCGAATACTATTTCACGTCATTTGAAGCGGGTCTCTGCGTGCACGACGCGTGCTCCACTATCGGAGATTGGCCGCCCGCCGGCCGTCCGGCGTACGACGCGAGCAATTCGTCGATGCGCGCGAACACCTTCTTGAGCAGCGTCGCATCGGGCAGCAGCGTGGTACGGAAGTGATCGCGATACGGAACGTTGAAGCTCGTGCCCGGCGCGAGCAGCACGTGCTTCTGCTCGAGCAGATCGAGCGCGAACGCCTGGTCGTCGAAGTCGGGAATCTCTTCCGTCTTCACGCCCACGAAGGCGTACATGGAGCCCTTGGGCGGCGCGAGATGCAGGAAGCGGCTCGACGCGGTGGCTTCGAGGATGGCGCGGCGCGATTCGTAGAGCCGCCCGCCCGGGGCCAGCAGCTCCTTGATGCTCTGGTAGCCGCCGAGCGCGGTCTGCACGGCCCATTGCGCCGGCACGTTCGAGCACAGCCGCAGCGAGGACAGCAGCTCGAGCGCGGAGAGATAGTCGCCCGCGCCGCGCAGGTTGCCGGAGAACGCCGCCCAGCCGACGCGATAGCCGCAGGCGCGATAGATCTTCGACAGGCCGGACATCGTGCAGCACACGCGTGTCCTTGACCAGCGTCGCCATCGGCACGGACTCGGCGCCGTCGTAGGTCATCTGGTCGTAGATCTCGTCGCTGAACACGACGAGGCCCTTGCGCTCGGCGATCTGCGCGATGGCCTCGCACACGGCGCGCGGATACACCGCGCCGGTCGGATTGTTCGGATTGATGACGACGATGGCGCGCGTCTTGCGCGTGATCGAGCGCGGCGATCTCTTCCGGATCGGGCACGAAGTCGTTCTCGGGCCGGCAGGGGTAGTAGACGGCCTTGCCGCCGTTCAACGTGACGGCCGCGGACCACAGCGGATAGTCCGGGCTCGGGATCAGCACTTCGTCGCCGGCGTTGAGCAGCGCGCGCAGCGACAGATCGATGAGCTCGCTCACGCCGTTGCCGATGAACACCTCTTCGGCGCTGACGCCGGTGACGCCGCGCATCTGCTGCTGCATGACCACGGCTTCGCGCGCCGGGAAGATGCCCTTCTGGTGGCAGTAGCCCTCGGCCACCGCCATGTTCTCGATCATCGCGAGGCGCATGGTCTCGGGCGTGCGGAAGCCGAAGGCGCCCGGGTTGCCGATGTTCAGCGAGCATGATCTCGTAGCCCTGGCGCTCGAGCTCCTGGGCGCGGCGGGCGAGACGGCCGCGGATCTCGTATTTGACGTGGCGCAGGCCTTCGCTCGGGCGGATCTGGTTTTCCTGGGACATCGGCCGGATAGCGCGGGGGCCTCATGTCGCGAGGTCTGCGCCACGGGCAGGCCACCTGGCGCGAACGTCCGGCGTCCGCCTGGACGCAGCGCGGGATTTGCACGGCCGCGCGTCGGAACCGCGCTCAGTCGCCGCGCGGATTCCGCGGCGTCCGTCACGAACGCGGCCAGGCGCGCCCGTTCGCTCGCCGGATCGAGACGCGGCACGGACTCTAACAACAGGCGCGTGTACGGGTGGCGCGGTGCTGCGAAAAGCCCGGCTACCGGTCCCTCCTCCACCACGCGGCCGAGGTACATCACGAGCACGCGGTCGCACAGCCTGCGCACCACGGCCAGGTTGTGGCTGACGAACACGATGCTGGTGCCCTGCTCCCGCTTGATCCGGCCCAGCAGCTCGAGTACCTGCGCCTGGATGGACACGTCGAGCGCGCTGACCGCCTCGTCGCAGACGAGTAGTTTGGGTTCCAGCACCATCGCCCGCGCGATGGCGACGCGCTGGTTCTGCCCGCCGGACAATTGCCGGCTGCGGCGCCCGAGGTACGAACCGTCGAGTCCGACGTCCGCGAGCAGCCGGGCGACGCGCGCGGTGCGCTCGGTGGCGCTCATCGCCGGCCGCAGGGCGCGCAGTGGCTCGGCGACGATTTCCGCGACGGTCATCGTCGGATCGAGACTCGCGAACGGATCCTGGAACACGATCTGGGCGCGGTCGCGCAGCCGGCGCAGTTCCTCGGCGGGCAGGTCCTGCACGGCGCGGCCCAGCCACACGATCTCGCCGTCGACACGCCCGCCGAGCGCGAGCAAAGCGCGCGACAGCGATGACTTGCCGCTGCCGGATTCGCCGACGATGCCCAGCGCTTCGCCGGGCGCGACGCTCAGCGATACGTCTTCGACCGCGAGGAAGTGGCGCGCGCGACGGAACAGGCCTTGCGGGATGGAGTAACGCACGTTGACGCGGCTCGCGACCAGCGGCGGCGTCGCGCTCGCGGAAAAGGTCGCCGGCGCCGGCAGCGGTTCATCGAGCCTTGGCGTCGCCGCGAGCAGGGCCCGCGTGTATTCGTGATTCGGTGATTTCAGGATGGTCTCGACGTCTCCGCGCTCCACCACCTCGCCCTGCCGCATCACGAGCACGTCGTCGGCGAGCGCCGCGATGACACCCATGTCGTGGGTGATCACGGCCAGCGACATCGCGCGCTCCGTCATGAGCTGGCGCAGCAGCGCGAGGATGCCCGCCTGCACCGAAACATCCAGCGCCGTCGTGGGCTCATCCGCCACGAGCAACTCCGGATCGCAGGCCAGCGCCATGGCGATCGTCACGCGCTGGCGCATGCCGCCCGACAGCTCGTGCGGGTACTGGCGGGCGCGACGCGCCGGCTCGCCGAGCCGCACCTGTTCGAGCAGGCGTACCGCCTCGGCACGCGCCTCGGTCCAGCTCTTCCCGCGGTGCATGACCAGCGGCTCGGCGACCTGGTCACCCACCCGCAGGTGCGGCGTCAGCGCGGTCATCGGGTCCTGGAAGATCATCGCCGCGCGGCGGCCGCGGATTCCGTGCGCCCCGGCGCCGATGAGCTCCGAGTCGCCGAGCCGTGCGCGGCCCGACACGCGCGCTTCCGGCGGCAGCAGGTCGAGCAGGCCGAGGAAGACCTGCGTCTTGCCCGCGCCGGATTCCCCGATGATGCCGAGACAGCGGCCGCGCGAGATCTGGAAGGAGACGTCGTTCACCGTGGTGTGCGTACCGAAGCCGATCGTCAGCGACTCGACCGTCAACGAGGTCGGGTGAGTCATGGCGCGCGCCTCGCGTCACTTCTCATGGCGCGCCCCTGGCGTCACTTCTCATGGCGCGCCCCTGGCGCGACGCAACCCTTCGCCGAGCAGGTTGAACGCGATCAGCAGGACGGTCAGCAGCGTCGCCGGCACCAGCAGCATCCACGGCGACGACTCCATTTCCTGCGCGCCTTCGTTGATCAGGCTGCCGAGGCTCGCGAACGGCTCCTGCACGCCCAGCCCGAGAAAGCTCAGGAAACTCTCGAACAGGATGAGCTGCGGGATCGTCAGCGTGGCGTACGCGATGACGGTGCCCGCGACGTTGGGCACGATGTGGTGCCAGAGGATGGCCGGCGTGCGCACGCCGCTTGCGATGGCGGCGTCGATGAATTCGCGCCGGCGCAGCGACAACGTCTGGCCGCGCACGATGCGCGCCATCGTGAGCCACCCCACGGCGCCGATGGCGATGAACAGCGCCGCGAGACTGCCGCGCGGGAACAACGTGGCGAGGATGATCACGATGAACACGTACGGCAGCGCGTAGACGATGTCGACGAAGCGCATCATGAGCGCGTCGACGCGGCCGCCGACATATCCCGCGGTGGCGCCCCAGGCGACGCCGATCACCACGCTCACCAGCGCGGAGAGGACTCCGAGCGCGATCGACACGCGGATGGCCTGCATGCTGCGCGCGAACAGGTCGCGCCCGAGCCGGTCGGTGCCGAGCCAGTGCGCGGACTCGAGCTGCGGGGGCGCCGCGAGATGCTGCCAGTCGAGGGCGTCGTGTTGCCAGGGCGACAGCCACGGCGCCAGGCACGCCAGCGCCGCGATGACGACCAGCAAGCCGAGCGCGACGCGCGTGCCCGCGGTCATGCGAACCGCACGCGCGGATCGAGCCAGCAGTACAGGAGATCGGCCACCAGATTGCAGACCAGCGTGAACGTGCCGTAGACCAGGATCATGCCCATGACCAGCGGATAGTCGCGGTCGATGGCGCCCTGCACGAGGAAGCGTCCGGAACCCGGCAGCCCGAACACGGCCTCGACCACCAGCGAGCCCGTGACGACGAATGCGACCGCGGGTCCCAGGTAACTCACCACCGGGATCAGCGCCGGCCGCAAGGCGTGCCGCAGCAGGATCGCGCGCGCCGGCAGGCCCTTGGCGCGCGCGGTGCGCACGAAGTTGGACTGCAGCACCTCGTGCATGCTGCCGCGCATGAGGCGCGCGACGTACGCCATCACCGGCAACGCCAGCGTGACCACGGGCAGCACCAGGAAGCTCGCATCGCCCGGCTCGTAACCCGCGATGCGGAACAGCGGCCAGTAGATGCCGAACAACAACGCGAGCACGGGACCCACCACGAATCCCGGCAGGACGACGCCGATCATCGCGAACCCCATGAGCGAATGATCCAGCGCCGAATTCGCGCGCCACGCGGCCCAGGCGCCGAGCGGCACGCCGACGAGAAACGCGAGCAGCGCCGCCGCGAGCCCGATAGTTAGGGAAAGCGGCAGCCCGGACGCGATCAGTTCCGTCACGCGAAAATCCTTGAAACGGAACGACGGGCCGAGGTCGCCGCGCGCCAGTCCACCGAGATAACGTGTGTATTGCACGAGCAGCGGCTGGTCGAGGCCGTAGGCCGCGTCGAGATTCGCGCGGATCTCCGCCGGCAGCGCCTGTTCCTGGTCGAACGGCCCGCCGGGCGCGAGCCGGATGATGAAGAACGACAGCGTGACCAGCACGAACAATGTCGGCACGAGACCCGCGAGTCGCCGCAGCGCGAAGGAGATCACTGACAAGTCTCGAACGCCATCGGCACACAGGCTACACTTGAAATCATGGAAACAGCAGCCGGATCCCGCAAGATTCTCGTCGCAATCAAACGCGTCGTCGACTCCAACGTCCGCGTCCGCGTCAAGCCCGATGGCTCGGGCGTGATGCTCGACGGCGTCAAGCTCAGCATCAATCCGTTCGACAGCATCGCCATCGAAGAGGCGCTGCGCATCAAGGAGCGCGGCGCCGCCGACGAAGTCGTGATCGCGACCATCGGCCCGGCGGACTGCCAGGCCACGCTGCGCAATGCGCTGGCGATGGGCGCGCAGCGTGCGTTGCACGTGGTCGCCGACGCGGCGCTCGAGCCGCCCGCGGTCGCGCGAGTGATCCTCAAGCTGATCGAGCGCGAACAGCCCTTCCTCGTCATCCTCGGCAAACAGGCCATCGACGACGACAACAACCAGACCGGCCAGATGCTGGCGGCTCTCTGGAACCGGCCGCAGGCCACGTTCGCCTCGAAAATCGAGCTCACCGACAAATCGGCGAAGGTCACGCGCGAAGTGGATGCCGGGCTCGAAACGATCGAGGTCGACCTGCCGGCCGTCATCACCACGGATTTGCGGCTGAACGAGCCGCGCTTCGTGAAGTTGCCCGAGATCATGAAGGCGAAGACCAAGCCGCTCACCACCATTCCTGTGGCTGAGCTCGGAGTGTCCGCCGCGACGCGGGTCAAGGTGCTCAAGACCGAGCCGCCACCCGGACGCCAGCGCGGCATCATGGTGAAGGACGCAAGCGAGCTCTATGCCGAGCTTTCGAAGCGGGGGCTGGTATGAGCAGGATCCTCGTCATTGCCGAACACGCCAATGGCAAGCTCAACGCCGCCACCGCCAAGTGCGTGAAGGCTGCCACGACGCTCGCGGGCGCGGAGATTTCCGTCGCGGTGTTCAGTGCGCCCGGCGCGGCGGTGGCCGCGGAGGCCGCGAAGCTCGCGGGAGTCGCGCAGGTCATCGACGTCACGCACGCTGCGAACGAACATGCCCTCGCGGCCACGCTCGCGCCGCAGGTCGCGGAGATCGCCGCCGGGTTCACTCACGTGTTCGGTCCCTCGACGACTTTCGGAAAAGACCTGATGCCGCGCGTCGCCGCGCTGCTCGACGCGCCGCAGGTCTCGGATGTCATGGCCATCGAGTCCGCGACGCGATTCAAGCGGCCCATCTACGCCGGCAACGCCATCACCACCGTGGAAGTCGCGGCCGGCACGGTCATCGTCGCCACGATCCGCATCGCTTCCTTCGAAGCGGTCGCGGCGGGCGGCACCGCGCCGGTCGAAGCAAAGACGCCGGCGGCCGCCCTGCCCGCGCACACGCGCTTCGTCTCGCTCGAATCGGCGGGCGGCGACCGCCCGGATCTGCAGAGCGCCAGCAAGGTCATTTCCGGTGGCCGTGCGCTGGCGAGCGCCGATGCCTTCAAGGTCATCTACTCGCTGGCGGACAAGATCGGCGCCGCGGTCGGCGCGTCGCGCGCCGCGGTCGATGCGGGCTACGTCCCCAGCGACATGCAGGTGGGACAGACGGGCAAGATCATCGCGCCCGAGCTCTACATCGCGATCGGAATCTCGGGTGCCATCCAGCACCTCACCGGCATCAAGGACGCCCGCACCATCGTGGCGATCAACAAGGACTCGGAAGCGCCGATCTTCGAGGTCGCCGACATCGGAATCGTCGGCGACCTCTTCACGATCGTGCCCGAGCTCGAGAAGCTGATCGTGGCCGGGCGGAAATAGCCGCCTAGAGCTTTCCGAGGATGTATTCGGCGGCGCTGACCTTGAATTCCTTCGGCGCCTCGATTTCGACGTCGGTCGCGACGCCGTCCTTGACGATGATCGCGAATCGCTGGCCGCGCGTGCCCATGCCGAAGCCGCGGCCATCCATCTCGAGGCCCAGCGCCTTCGCGTAATCGCCATTGCCGTCGGCGAGCATCAGCACGTTGTCGCCAACGTTCGAGTGTTTGCCCCAGGCATCCATCACGAACACGTCGTTCACCGCCATGCAGGCGATGGTGTCGACGCCCTTGCCCTTGATGGCGCCAGCCTGTTGCACGTATCCCGGCAGATGCTTGGCATCGCAGGTCGGCGTGAACGCGCCGGGTACCGAGAACAACACCACGGTCTTGCCCTTGAAGAGCTGATCGGTCGTGAGGTCCTGGATTCCATCCTTCGTCTTGGTCTTGAACGTGCCCGCGGGCATCTTGTCGCCAGCCTTTATTGCCATCTGCCTTTACTCCTGTGTGATCAGTTCGTGCGCGTCTGCGCCGCGAATTTCAAATCGTTGGCGAAGCGCGTGTCGCCGGTCCGGGCGACGATGTCCAGCGCGGTGGCGCCGCTGTCATTCTTGAGCTCGAGGCTCGCACCGCGACGTACGAGGATACTTCGCGGTTTCCTGCTGGCCCCTCTCGACGGCGAACTGCAGCGGCGTGACACCGCCCGGACCCTTGTCGTCGATGGCGAGACCGCGATCGACCAGCAGTCCGCAGATGCCGGTCATGCCGGTCGACGCCGCGTGATGCAGAACGCTGAATCCCTGCGCGTCGCGCGCGCGGATGTCGGCGCCGCCTTCGATGAGCGCCTGGGCCGAGCTGCTCTGCCCGCTCTTCGCGGCGGCCAGCAACGGCGTGTCGCCGCCCTCGAGTTTCGCGTTCACGTCGGCACCCTGGGACAAGGCCTCGCTCACGGCCTTGCGGTCGTCCTTCTGGACCGCTTCTTCGATGGGAGCCTTGCCGCACGAGGCCAGCGCGGCCGTAAGAACCAGGATGGCGCCGAGGCGCCGCGCAATCGGATTCACGCGTTCTCCATTGTTGTTCGTTGACGTGGAAACAGGCCCGCCTTCACCACCATGCCAGGCACGGCGTGATCGAGCGTCCGCTGCAGCCATTGACTGGTCTCGAGCAACGCGGGCAGATCCACGCCCGTGTCGAGTCCCATCCGCTGCAGCATGTAGATGAGATCTTCGGTCGGAATGTTTCCGGTGGCCGCCGGTGCAAACGGACAACCGCCGATGCCACCGCAGCTCGCGTCGAGCGTACGCACGCCGGCCTCCACCGCGGCATAGGCGTTCGCGAGCCCGGTATTGCGCGTGTTGTGAAAGTGCGCGCGCAGCCGCGTGCGCGGCAACGCCTGGCGCAGGGCAGCGACCAGGCTCGTGACTTGAGTGGGCACCGCCACGCCGATCGTATCGGCAACCGCGATCTCATCCGGATCGCCGGCCGCGAGTCGTTCGGCAATCGCGACCACCTTCTCCACCGCCACCTCGCCCTCGAACGGGCAACCGAAGGCGGTCGAAATCGTGATCTGCGCGCGGATGCCGGCCGCGCGTGCCGCGGGGGCGATGTCCAGCCACGCGGCGATTCCCTCGTCGATCGACAGGCCCTGGTTGCGCTGGCTGAAGCTCTCGGTGGCCGCGATGGCCATGCCGATTTCGGTGCACCCGGCGGCATGGGCCCGGTCGAAACCCTTGCGGTTCAGCACGAGCCCGATGAAATGTCCGCCCGGTGGATCCTGGCCGAGCGCGGCCAGCACCGCTTCCGCGTCCGCCATCTGGGGCACGCGCTTCGGGTTCACGAAGCTCGCCACTTCGATGCGGCGCAGGCCGGCAGCCACCAGCCGGCGTACGAACTCGACCTTCTGCGCGGTAGGCAGCACCTGGGCTTCGCTCTGCAGGCCGTCGCGGGGCCCGACTTCGACGATCGTGATGCGCTCGGAATTCATGGGGCGCGGATTCTAACCCGCCGGGCCGCTTGACCCCTGCCAGCCGCGGCCGGTACAACCGCGCCGCCATGAACGACTCCCCTGCAACTCCCGGCGCGCTCTCCGATCTGCGGGTGCTCGAGCTCGGTACGCTGATCGCGGGACCCTTCTGCGGCCAGTTGCTGGGTGACATGGGCGCCGAGGTCATCAAGATCGAGGCGCCGGGCCAGGGAGATCCGATGCGTCACTGGGGGCCGCAGAAGCGCGGCACACCCTCGGTGTGGTGGCCGGTGATCGGCAGAAACAAGAAGTCCATAACCCTCGACCTGCGCCAGCCCGATGGGCAAAGCCTTTTCAAGGACTTGAGCACAAAAGCTGACGTGATCATCGAGAACTTCCGGCCGGGCACGCTCGAGAAATGGGGCTGCGGCTACGAGGTGCTCTCGGCCATCAACCCGGGACTCATCCTGGTCCGTGTGTCGGGTTATGGGCAGACCGGTCCCTACTCCCAGCGCGCCGGCTACGGCGGCATTGGCGAGGCCATGGGCGGCCTTCGCTACATCGTGGGAGAGCCGGACCGCCCACCCTCGCGCGTCGGCATCAGCATCGGAGACTCGCTGGCGGCCGTGCATGCCTGCATGGGAACACTGGCGGCCCTGCATCACCGCGACCGGACGGGTCACGGGCAGGTGATCGACGCGGCGATCTACGAGTCCGTGCTCAACATGATGGAGTCCCTGGTCACCGAGTACGACCAGCTGGGCCACGTGCGGGAACGCAGCGGCCCGATCCTGCCGCGCATCGCGCCGTCCAATGTGTACCCCACGCGGGATGGGATCGTGATGATCGGCGCCAACCAGGACACCGTGTTCGCCCGGCTCGCGGCTGCCATGCAGGCGCCGGAGCTGGCAACGGACGAGCGCTACAAGGACCACCAGGCGCGCGGCGCGAACCAGCGTGACCTCGACGACATCATCGCCGCCTGGACCGCCACGCTCGACACGCGCGCGCTGCTGGCGCTGCTCGAGAAACATGGCGTGCCCTCGGGGCTCATCTACCGGACCGCCGACATGTTCGATGACCCGCACTTCGTCGCGCGCGAAGCGATCGTCCGCACGTCCCATCCGGCCTTCGGAACGCTGCGCATGCAGAACGTCGCGCCGCGCCTGTCGGCGACGCCCGGTTCGATTCGGACGCCGGCCCCGGAGCTGGGCCAGCACAACGCGGAGGTGTTCCGCGAGCTGCTCGGAATCGACGCCGCCGCGCTCGCGTCCTACCAATCGCGCGGCATCATCTGATCGCCCAATGAAAAAGGCCGGACGTTTGCACGTCCGGCCTGGTTCGAATCGATCCGCTAGTGGACGTTGCGGCTCACGCGTTCGCGTTCAACGACCACAGTCGCGCGATGCGAGTCATGGTCGGGTCGCGTTTTACGGCCCTGAACGCCTTGGCGGCTTCCGCCTTGTTGTTGTTCTTGAGCTGCGCGATGCCGAGCAGGATGTTGGCCTCGTCGACCTTCTGCGCTTCGAACGGGGCACCCTTGGCGATGCTGCCCTTCTGGATGCCGCGCTGCAGGGCCTCGACGGCCTTCGCCGCATCGCCGGCAGCGAGGTATTGCGCGCCGACCAGGACGTCGGCGTCACCGGAGGTCGCGGCCTTCGCGGCGGCGGCCTTCTGCGCCACTGCGGCCTTTTCCGCCACGCACTTTGTCTTGGCGGTGCCCAGCAGACGTGTGTTCACGTCGACGTCGCGCTTGTCCACGAAAATCTTCTTCGTGAACCCTTGCTCGAGGATGCTCTGCGCCTCGCAGGCGAGGTTTTCATCGATGGCGAGCTGCGCCATTTCCTTGAACTCATCCGGGCGCTTCATCACGTTCACCTGGTTCGACAGGCGGAACACGTTGAGCTGCTGCACATCGTTGTTGTCGCCCTGACGCAGCGCGACCATCAGGTTCGACCAGTACTCGGTCTTCGGGTAGTTCACGACGAGCTTCTCGAACACCTGCGTGACACACGCGTTGTTCCCGGCCTTCGAGCAAGCGGCCTGAATCAGCAACAGCTGATTTTCCTTCGGCTTGCCGCTGCTCTCGAGCACCTCGTTCATGACGCGAATGGCTTCCTTGTTGTTGCCCGACTGATAGTAGGCCTGGGCCACGGCAATCTGGATCTCCGGATCGCGCGACAACTTGAGCGCACGATTGCCGTAGTCGATGGCTTTCGGATAGTTGCGCAGGCTGGTGTACATGCCGACGAGGTTCTTCATCGCCTCGGCCTTCTTGGCTTCGGGCATGCAGGGCGAATTGAGCTGGTTTTCCAGCTCCCGCGCCGCGTCCGCATCCTGGCGCGTGCTCGCGTAGATGTAGGCGCGGAATTGGCTCATCGTGTAGTTGTCGAAGGGCGACTTGCCACCCGGGACCGCCTCGGCCTCTTTCATCTTGGCCAGCGACTCCTGCCACTTCCTGGCCTTCATCGCGTCCTGCGCGGCCGCCATCTGCTTGGCGATCTGCTTGCTGACCTTTCCGTTGGCGCATGCTGCCGTTTGTGCCGCCGCTGGCGAGCTCCATCCCGCCGCGAGAATTCCGATCGACGCAATTGCGATCACTAGGCCAGTTCGAATTGACACGCACACGCTCCGCAATGACTCAAGAAAGTGTTGGTAGGGCCGCTGGTCTCATCATCCAGCGGCGGCCGGTTGGCGAGCTGTCAGAATCCACAACTTCGCGATGCGCGCCATCGTGGGATTCTTCGTCACCTTTTCAAATGCCTTGGTGGCCTCCGCCGCGTTGCTCGCACGCATGTACGCGATGCCGAGCAACATGTTTCCTTCGTCGGGATCCTTGACGCTGCCTTTGCCGATGCCGCGCGTCAGGGCCTCGATCGCCTTGTCGTTCTGGCCATAACTCAGGTAGGCCGCGCCGAGTTTGACGTCCGAATCACCGGTCGGCTTGGCGCGCGCCGATGCATCCTGTTTTTCGAGCGTCGACTTGTCGAGCGAGACGGCCTGCTTGGCTTCGCCCAGGATGCGGACCGCGTGGTCCTTTTCCTTCTGCTCCTTGAACACGCCCTTCTGCTGGCCCTTTTCGATGATGGCCTGCGCTTCGCCCGGCAGTCCCTGGCCCATCGCGAGCTGGGCCATCTCCGTGAACTGGGCCGCCTCGCTCAGCGCATCGGCGCCATCAGCGAGACGCAGGATGTTCAGGATCTCCTTGTCGTTGGAGCTCACGCGCAACAGCGAGTTCGTGAGGTCCTTCCAGTAGTCGGGCTTCGGGTAGTGCTGGACGAGCTTTTCGATCTGCTCCGCGATGCAGGCGTTGTCCTTGAGGTGAACGCAGGCGCTTTCGAGGATGCGGTACAGGTTCTCCTCGGGAACCTTGCCGCTGGCCTCCATCGCCTTCACGGCCTCGGCCGATACGATCTTGGTGTTCTCGTAATCGTTGGTGATGTAGTAGGCATTCGCGATGTATACGCCGAGCTCCGGATCGGGCCTCAGCTCGTTCGCGCGTTTGCCGTACTCGATGGCTTTCGCGTAGTCCTTGCCCTGGTAGGAGAGCTGCATCAGCACCTTCGCGCGCGAGGGCTTGACTTGCGCGTCCATGCAGGGCGAGTCGAACGTGGCGGCGAATTCGGGCAACGCCTGGGCATTCTGCTTCGTGCCCAGGTAGGCCATGGCCCGAAGCTCGTGGGCCATGAATTGATCGAAGGTCGATTTTTCGACGGGGACGGCCTCAGCCTCCGCCACCTTCGAGAGCACGGTGTTCCAGTCCTTGGCGTCATACGCCTTCTGGGCCTCGTTCATCGGCTTGTCGAACTTCTTCGTGAGCTTGCGGGGGCCGCAGGGGTCCGCGGCAACGTCGGCTTTGACCTCCTCTTTCTTGGCGGCAACCGCCGAAGAGATCATCCCGACCAGGGCCAGGGCCGCAACGGCGGCTTTGAATGTCATTTGCTGAGGCAAATCCGACGCTCCTTACAAAAGAGCCGCGGCCTAAAACGCGCCGCGGCTCGGTTCGTTCACCCTGCCGTGCAGGCATCTGGAGAATTTGATGCTTGCACCGTCACAAAGTTTCCCAGTTCTTTCGAGGACTTGGGTGTTCAGGCTGCGTTCAGTCTCGGAATTCCGAAACGTTCACGAAGCCCATCTTCTTCATGCGATTGCGCTGGGCGGCAGCCATCACCAGGGCAGTCATCTCGTACTTCGAACGACGATCGGGCCGCAGGTGGATTTCCGGCTGCGGTTCCTTGTCCCGCTCGGAACGGAAGAAGCTCTCGAGCTGGGGAATGCCGCTGACCACCGTGCCGTTCCAGACGATCGTGCCGTCGAAATCGATGTCGATCTGGATGACCTCCGGGCGAACGGTTGGCGGCGGATTGTTGGTTTGCGGCATGTCCAGCTTCGTCGCGTGGGTCATGACGGGGATCGACATGATCAGCACGATGATGAGCACCAGCATGACGTCGATGAGTGGAGTCGTATTGATCTCCATCATCGGTGCGCCTTCTTCGGCGGCTCCAACACTCATTGACATGTAAAAGCTCCTCGAAGGATCAGCGTGTGACGCGAATGCTGCCGCGATCCGGTTCGGTGATGAAACCGACCTTCACGATGCCGCCGCGCTGCAGGTTGTAGATGACCCAGCCGACCCTTTCCCAGCGCACGGACTTGTCGCCGCGGATGTGGAATTCCGGCTGGATCGGCTTGCGGGCCTCGGCCACGACCCTGCTGAAGAACATCGCCTTGTCGTCCACCGGCGTGGCGTTCCAGAAGACCTTGCCGGAAGCATCCACCGAAATGGTGATGTTCTCGGGCTTGGTCTGCGTGGGAATGTTCACGGCCTTGGGAATTTCGACGGCCGCCATCTTCTTGATCACGGGGACCGTGATGAGAAAGATGATCAGCAGTACGAGCATGATGTCCACGAGCGGAGTCGTATTGATCTCCGAGATCGCGGCGCCTTCATCCTCGTCTTTACCGACGCTCATCGCCATTTCGCGTTACCTCCGGGTGGTGAAACGTAAATTCCCGTTGACCGGGTCTTTACTTCTTCACGCCAGCGACGGGCGCGCCCTGCGACACGCGGGCACCGCCCACGAGGTACGCATGCAGGTCCGAAGCGAAGTTGCGCAGGCTCTCGCTGATCGTCTTGTTACGACGCAGCAGCCAGTTGTATCCCATGACCGCCGGCACGGCGACGCCGAGACCGAGCGCCGTCATGATGAGGGCTTCACCGACGGGGCCTGCCACCTTGTCGATGGACGCCTGGCCGCTGACGCCGATGGACACGAGGGCGTTCAGAATGCCCCACACCGTGCCGAACAGGCCGACGAACGGAGCGGTCGAACCGACAGTCGCGAGGAACGCGAGGCCGTTGCTCATCTTGCTGTTCACGGCGTCGACCGAGCGCTGCAGCGACATCGTCACCCACTCGTGCAGGTCGATGCGGTCCGTCAGGCGCCCTTCATGGTGCGCGGAGGCGCGCAGACCATCTTCGGCCACGGCGCGGAAATCGTTGTCCTTCGGCAGCCGGTCCACGGCTTCCTTGAGCGAACCCGAGCTCCAGAACTGCTTCTCGACGACCTTCGCTCCCTGCCTCAGTCGACGCTGATCCCACAGCTTCGTGAAGATGATGTACCACGACACCGCCGACATGATGAGCAGCAGTATCAGCGTACCGCGCGCCACGATGTCTCCCTGCATCCAGAGAGCTTCAATGCCGTACGGGTTTTCGACTTGAACAGCGTTTTCCATGATTTCCTCGATGACAAAAATGCGATGCGGTGACTGGGCACCGCATCACCGTAAAAACTAGTTGCTCTTGAGAACGAACTTGACCTTGAACTTGATGCACGACTCCGGCAGCGCGGTTCCGCCTTCGGTGCCCGCCGCGTAACGCGTGGCCTTCGCCACTTTGACCGCCGCCATGTCCAGGTCCGGGAAGCCCGAGGTGTCGGTCACGACCGGTTCACGCAGCAATCTGCCGCCCGGACCCACGCAGGCCTGCACCACCGGCGAGCCCTGCTCTTCGCGACGGATGGAGCCCGGGGGGTAGTAATCGTCCGGATTCACCGGGCGCGTCATCTTGGCGGGTGAACCCGCGGCGCGCGGCGGCGGTGGCGGAGCCGGCGGAGGCGGCTTGTCCGTGACGTCGACGATGGCGTTCGACGTGGTTTCCATCGGCAGGTCGATCGAAACTTCAGGAGGCGGGACTTCGACGGGCGGCCGTTCCATTTCTGGCGGCGGCGGTGGCGGAGGCTCGTCCTCCTGCTTCACCTCTTCGACGATGTCCGCTTCGATCGGCGGAGCCAGCACTTCGACGACTTTGCGTGCGAGGCCGGTGGCCAGTGCCCACGCAACCAGGATGTGCAGTGCAATGATCGCCACGACGACGATGCCGCGGCGGGTGAAGAAACTCGAATCTTGTGCGTAGGCGGCCATGTGTTCCCGTGGTCGCGAGTTGATGACTATCGGCGCGTTAAACGGGGTGGCGGAAAGTAACCAAGCTTTCCCACCAGTGCAACCGTTCGATCGTTCCGTCCCCGGTCTGCCCCGACTTTGCGAGCATGACCATTCAATTCATCGAATATACGTTTTTTAGCTTCGGCGCCGGTCCAAAGCCGCCGAACTGTAACCGCAGCCGCTTGGACTGACAACAACTCTGTTTGCGGCCACCTCGCAAGAGCGCACATTGTGTAAGGGCTATTCACTGTCAGTCGGTCACCGCGCCGAGCGACGCGCTTGACACATTCCGCGCGTATTTCGCCAGGACGCCTTTGGTCGCATAGGGCTTCGGCGCCTTCCACTTCGCGCGCCGCTTCTTGCAGCTCCGCCGCGGACACGTCGAGTTCCAGCGTGCGCTTCACCGCATCGATCGCAATGCGATCACCGTCCCTAAGCAGGCCGATGGGACCGCCGAGTGCGGCTTCCGGGGAGATATGTCCAACCACGAAGCCATGACTCCCGCCGGAAAATCTTCCGTCAGTGATCAATGCGACCTTGTCGCCGAGCCCGCGCCCCATGATGGCGCCCGTCGGGCTCAGCATTTCGCGCATGCCGGGTCCGCCGCGCGGACCTTCGTAACGGATGACGACCACGTCACCGGGTTTCACCTTGCCCGCCAGGATCGCCTGCGTGGCGCGCTCTTCGCCGTCGAACACGCGCGCCGTCCCCGCGAAACGCAGCCCTTCCTTGCCCGAGATCTTGGCCACCGCGCCTTCGGGCGCGAGGTTGCCGTACATCACGACCAGGTGGCTGTCCTTCTTGATCGGCTCCGAGAGCGGGCGGACGATGTCCTGGCCCTGCGGATAATCGGCGACGTCGCGCAGATTCTCCGCCAGTGTTCTGCCCGTGACTGTCATGCAGTCGCCGTGCAGCAGCTTCGCGTCGAGGAGTCGTTTCATCAGCGGCTGGATTCCACCGATTGCAATGAGTTCCGACATTAAATAGCGGCCACTCGGACGCACGTCGGCGAGCAAGGGGACCCGCTTTCCGATGCGCGTGAAATCCTGTAGTCCCAATCTGACCTTCGCGGCATGGGCAATCGCCAGCAGGTGCAGCACCGCATTGGTGCTGCCGCCGAGCGCGATGGTCACGGTGATGGCGTTCTCGAAGGCCTTGCGGGTGAGGATGTCGCGAGGGGCGGATGCCGGCCTGCACCAGCTCCACCACCGCGGCGCCCGCGCGCCGGCAGTCGTCGCGCTTCGCCCTGCCCACGGCTTCCTGGGCCGAGCTGTTAGGCAGCGAGAGTCCGAGCGCCTCGATCGCCGAGGCCATGGTATTCGCCGTGTACATGCCGCCGCAGCTGCCGGGGCCGGGAATGGCGGTGCGCTCGACTTCGAGCAGCTCCGCGTCGGAGACGCGACCGGCCGCGTGCCCGCCCACCGCCTCGAACACCGCGACGATGTCACGACGCTTCGCGCCCGGGCGGATCGTCCCGCCGTACACGAACACGGCCGGACGGTTCAGGCGCGCGATGGCCATGGCGCAGCCCGGCATGTTCTTGTCACAGCCGCCGATGGCGACAAAACCGTCGAACCCTTCGGCGCCCACGACCGTTTCGATGGAATCCGCGATCACCTCACGTGAAACGAGGGAGTAACGCATTCCGGGTGAACCCATCGAAATTCCGTCCGAAACGGTGATCGTGTTGAACAGGACGCCCTTGCCGCCGGCGCCGTCGGCACCCGTAATGGCCTCCGCGGCCAGCTCGTTGATGTGCATGTTGCAGGGGGTGAGGCTGGCCCAGGTCGAGGCCACGCCGATCTGCGGCTTGGTGAAGTCGGCATCCTGGAACCCGACCGCGCGCAACATCGCGCGCGACGGGGTCTGTTTCGCCCCGTCCACCACCAGGCGCGAATACTGCCGCGCATCGACCGGCCTGCTCTTGCGCTTCGCCATCTCTCGTTCCTCTAACTATCTTTGCCCGGGGCGGCGCGCATCACGCGCCGCATGTGTGAAAAACCCAGCGCGCCCACCGTCACGAAGATGAGCGGCAACACCAGCGAATACACACCCGCACCCGGCTCGAGCGACTCGAGCCACTGATATATCAGTATCCCGGCGGGAGGCCCGATGGCGCCGCGCACGCCCGTGAGAGTGACGTGTACTCCCATGTAGTGCTGCGCGCGACCGACCGAGGCGAAGTCATTGTGCCCGAGATTCCAGCCGAGGTTCGCGCCCGCGTACGCGAAGCCGAGCAGCACGGCGCCGAGCCACAGCAGCGGCACGAGCCCGAACCAGGTGCCGAACGTCAGCGGAACCACCGCGAGCACGAGCGACCAGCCCTGTCGCGCGCGGTACTCGACGATGTGCCCGTCGTCGAACATGCGCGCCCAGAACGGCACGAACAGCGGCAACGTGGCCAGCGGCACCACCGAGAGCAATGCGATCTGCAGGCCGGGCGCGAGCTGCAGGTGCTCGCTGAATATGACCACGAGCTGCGAGGTCAGCATGAGATTGCCGCCGCCGTAGATGCCCATCCAGAACATGTATTCGCGGAAGTGCGGATCCTTCTTCAGGATCTCGAACAACATGCCGAGGCTGAACGGCTCGGTTCGCCCGACCACCGCGTTCTCCTCGGCGAGCAGCACGAACTCGCGCCGGACCCGCGCCGTCCGGTACAGCCACGCGGCCAGCAACCCGGCGAAGGCGGCCGCGCCGTACAGCCAGCGCGCGTCGAACTTGCCGTGCGTCAGCACCCAGGCGGCGAATGCGGCAGTCCCCGCGACCGCGAGCGAGCTCACGATGACGATGCGGCCGGTGTAACGCGCGATCGCCTGGCGCGGATAGTTCGCGCTCCAGATCGCGGCGCGCACCGTCAGCAACCCCGTCCAGACCACGCGGGCGATCAGGATGGAGGCGACCGCGAACGCGAGCCCGCCGAGCGCGCGCGGCGCCACGCCCAGCAAGCCCACGAGCACGGCGAAGGCCGCCTGCAGCGCGACCATGAGACCGATGCGCGCGCGGCCATGCGCGAGATTGGCCCACACGAAACTCACGACGTTCGAGAGCGCCGGCGCGCCGCTCACGAAGGCGACCGCGAGATTGACGATCCAGGGCGATGCTGCGGTCGCGAACGAATTCTTGATGAGCACCGCCGCGGTGGCGCCTTCCACCAGGCCGAGCGTGAGACTGAGCAGCGTCCACGGCGCGATCTCGCGGCGGAATGCCGCCTCCGCGGCCAGCGAGTCCGCCGGCCGGCGCAGCAGGTCCAGTATTCCCATGCGCTAGCCGAAACGCTGCCGGATCAACCGGTACAGCGCGCGCACGGTGTGGGGATCCGCCCCGACGGGCCGGCCGGGACGTTCCTTGGGATTCCAGGCGTACACGTCGCCGTGCAGCCAGTTGCGCGTGCGCGTGACGAAACGCTTGAGGAACAACGCGCCGTAGATGGACCCGGCGAACGCATTGGGCGACACATTATTAAGGTCCGCGACGCGGCTCGCGAGGTCGTCGTCGTAACCGGCCCACAGCGGCATCGGCCACATCGGATCCGACTCGCGCTCGCCCGCCTGGCGCAGCTCGTTGGCGAGCTCGGGCGGCGTCGAGTAGATAGCGGGTAGTTCGGGGCCGAGCGCCACGCGCGCGGCGCCGGTCAGCGTCGCGAGATCCACGAGTAATGCCGGCTCGTCGTGGTCGGCCGCGGTCAGGGCGTCGGCCAGCACCAGCCGACCTTCCGCATCGGTATTGCCGATCTCGACCGTGAGACCCTGGCGCGAGCGCAGTACGTCGCTGGGCCGGTACGAACGGCCCGAGATGCTGTTTTCCACCGCCGGAATCAGCAGGCGCAGCTGGATGGGCGCGTCGGCGCCCATGAGCATGCGCGCCAGCGCGAGCGTGAGCGCCGCGCCGCCCATGTCCTTCTTCATCAGGATCATGCCGCTGCCGGGCTTGATGTCGAGGCCGCCCGTGTCGAAACACACGCCCTTGCCGACGAGTGTGACCAGCGGCGCGCCCCGCTTGCCCCAGCGCATGTCGATCAGTCGCGGTTCGCGCGCACTGCCCTTGCCCACTTCATGGATCAGGGGAAAGTTCTGTCGCAGCAGCTCGTCACCCACGAGGATGCGGCACTCGGCCTCGTGCTGCAGCGCGAGACGCTGCACGGCCTCGCCCAGCTCGGCGGGACCCAGGTCGTTCGCCGGCGTGTTGATCAGGTCGCGGGCCTCTGCCAGCGCCTCGCTCGCGAGGCGCACGTATTCGAGATCCGCGCCCGCCGGAGTGACCAGTGCCGCGAGCTCGCCGGCCGGCTTGCGGTAACGCGCAAATCGATAGGACCCGTACTGCCAGCCGAGCGTCAGGTGGGTCGCACTGACCGCGCTGAACGTGCCCGCGAAACGGTATCGGCCGGGTGGGAGCCGGTCCGGCAGTCCCACCGAAGTCCACAGCGTGGGCTCGGAAAGGTCCGCGACGGGCCCCAGGCCCAGGACGGCGCCGGCGATTCCATCACCGGTTGCGGTCGGGATCTGCAGCAGCTTCTGCTTTTCCCCCTGGAATCCCTGCGCCCGGATCCAGGAGCGCACCGCCGGTGTCTGCATCTCGAGCCAGGCCGCGAGGCCCTGCTCGCCCACCAGCCATATGGGGCGCGCGCCGGCGGCGTCGGCTTCACTGAGGAGTTGTGAATTCACGGCAAAATCTTAAGCGATTCGGGGCAGTACGCGGGTGTTCTCGTTGACAATGGGCGAACCGCCATGTTGTCATCGCGCGCATTGTATGCAGGCCAAAGCCACCCAGTACGCACCTGAGATTCGCAGCGCGACGACCGCGCGCCCCCTTCCTTCGAAGGATGTTCTCGTACGCGTACTTCTTCCCCTGCTTCTTATGGGAAGCACGGTGCGGGCTGCCTGCTTGACTCGCTAACACTAGAGCCAGGCAAACACCAACAAACCCCGCACCGGTCCAGAACCGATGCGGGGTTTTTCGTATGAACGTTGTTTAGGAGCTGATGACCATGACCAAGCTGTATTCGGGCAAAGACGTAGACAAGAAGGCGCTCAAGAAGGCCCGGATCGCCATCCTGGGCTATGGAAGCCAGGGGCGCGCCCATGCCCTCAACCTGAAGGACAGTGGCCACGATGTGGTCGTCGGCGTTCGCAAGAACGGCGCGAGCTGGAAGAAGGCGAAGAAGGACGGCCTCAAGGTCGCCGAGCCGGCCGATGCCGCCAAGGGCGCCGCGCTGGTCGCCATGCTGGTGCCGGACCTCGCGCAGAAGGATCTCTACGAGTCGGTGAAGGACTCGCTCGACAAGGGGGCCACGCTGCTGTTCGCGCACGGCTTCAACATCCACTTCAAGCAGATCAAGCCGCGCAAGGATCTCGACGTCGTGTTGATCGCGCCGAAGGGTCCCGGTGACCTCGTGCGCCGCCAGTACCAGCAGGGGCGCGGCGTGCCCTCGCTCATCGCGGTTTACCAGGACTCGACCGGCAAGGCCTTCGCGAAAGCGCTCGCCTACGGCCACGGCATCGGCGGCACGCGCGGCGGCGTCCTCGAGACGACGTTCGCCGAAGAGACCGAGACGGATCTGTTCGGCGAACAGGCCGTGCTGTGCGGCGGCACGAGCGACCTCGTGCTCAAGGGTTTCGAAACGCTGGTGGAAGCCGGCTATCAACCCGAGGTCGCGTACTACGAGTGCCTGCATGAGCTGAAGCTCATCGTCGACCTGCTGCATGAAGGCGGCCTCACGAAGATGCACAAGTTCATCTCCGACACGGCGAAGTACGGCGATCTGACGCGCGGCCCGCGCATCGTGAACGACAAGACCAAGAAAGAGATGAACAAGATCCTCAAGGAGATCCAGAAGGGCAAGTTCGCGAAGCAGTGGATCGCCGAGAACGCCAGCGGCCGCACGAACTACAACGCGCTCATGCAGGCCGATCTCGATCACCAGCTCGAGAAGGTCGGCAAGGACCTGCGCGCCCGCATGCCGTGGCTGGAGCAAGGCCGCTGATCACACCGAGGTAACCCCGATGTCCCGCGAACGCGTAATGATCTTCGATACCACTCTGCGTGACGGCGAGCAGTCGCCGGGATGCAGCATGGCGCAACCCGAGAAGCTGCGGGTCGCACGCGCGCTCGCGGACCTCGGGGTCGATGTCATCGAAGCGGGATTCCCCGCCGCGTCGCGCGGCGACTGGGAAAGCGTGAATGCGGTGGCGCGCGAGGTGCAGGGACCGATCATCTGCGGCCTCGCGCGCTGCAACCGCGACGACATCGACCCTCGCGGCGAAGGCCCTGAAGGCCGCGCCGCATCACCGCATCCACGTGTTCCTCGCGACCAGCGCCATCCATCGGGAGTTCAAGCTCAACATGGCGCAGGAGGAAATCATCAAGGCCGCGGTCGAAGGCGTGAAGATCGCGCGCGACTTCGCCGACGACGTCGAGTTCTCGCCCGAGGACGCCTCGCGCACCGAGCTCGACTTCCTCACCGCAGGTCGTCGAGGCGGTCATCGAGGCCGGCGCGACCACGGTGAACATCCCGGACACCGTGGGCTACACGGTGCCGGACGAATTCGCGGAGTTGTTCCGCTACCTGCGCAAGAACGTGCGCGGCATCGACAGGATCCGCCTGTCGGTGCATTGCCACGACGATCTCGGCATGGCGGTCGCCAACAGCCTCACGGCGGTGGTCGCCGGCGCGCGCCAGATCGAATGCACCATCAACGGCATCGGCGAACGCGCCGGCAACTGCTCGCTCGAAGAAGTCGTGATGGCGCTCAAGACGCGCGATGCGTTCTTCAATCTCGACACGAAGCATCGACACGACGCGGCTCTATCCCACCTCGCGCATGCTCGCGAACATCGTCGGCGTGCCGATTCCGCGCAACAAGGCGATCGTCGGCGAGAACGCGTTCGCGCACGAGTCGGGCATCCACCAGCACGGCATGCTCAAGCATCACTCGACCTACGAGATCATGCGTCCGCAGGATGTCGGCCTGTCGCGCTCCGCGCTGGTGCTCGGCAAACATTCCGGGCGTCATGCACTGCGCGAGCGCATCAAGGAACTCGGCTTCGAGCTCGATGACGTCGAGTTCGCGCGCGTGTTCGAGGAGTTCAAGGCGCTCGCGGACAAGAAGAAGGAACTCTACGACGGCGACATCGAGGCGCTGGTGCTGCAGGCCGAACACTCGGCTTCCGGCCCGTGGTCGCTCACGAATCTGCGCACGGCATCCGACGGGCAGATTTCGACGGGCAGAGGCTCGGCGGAGGCCACGGTCAATCTGAGGCATGCCGACGGCCGCGAGATCGAAATGCGTGCAACGGGCGACGGCCCGGTGGATGCCGCGCTCAAGGCGATCGAACGCGCCACCGGCGTGGATGTCGTATTGCGCAAGTTCGAGGTACGCAGCGTATCGGCGGGCGAAGACGCCCAGGGCGAAGCGCTCGTCTACGTGGAGTACAATCAGCGCACTTATCGCGGCTCGAGCGTCAGTCCACCAACATCGTCGAATCCGCAACACAGGCCTTTCTCGAAGTGATCAATCGCATCGAGCTCGCAACTTCGACGCTGGCGCGTACTCGCGTCGCTCGAGTGGCGATGTAATCAATCTGGAGCTCAGGCAATGCCCATTCCCGCAACGAAGTACATCTGGTTCAACGGCAAGCTGGTCCCCTGGGAAAAAGCGACCGTGCACGTGCTCTCGCACGCGCTGCACTACGGCTCCTCGGTGTTCGAAGGCGTGCGCGCCTACGAGACGCCGCGCGGCCCCGCCATCTTCCGGCTGAAGGATCACACCCGGCGGCTGTTCGACTCGGCGAAGATCTACCGCATCAACATCCCGTTCACCGAGGAGCAGTTCAACCACGGGCAGCGCGAAGTCATCGCGCAGAACGGCCTGGCGCGCGGCGCGTACCTGCGTCCCGTGGCGTTCCGCGGCTACGGCGAAATCGGCGTCGTGCCGAAGATCGATCCGCCGGTCGAAGTGGCGATCGCCGCCTGGGAATGGGGCAAGTACCTCGGCGCGGCCGAGGACGAAGGCGTCGACGTGTGCGTGTCCTCGTGGCAGCGCGTCGCGCCGAACACGATCCCCGCGATGGCCAAGGCCGGCGGCAATTACCTCTCGAGCCAGCTCATCGGGCTCGAGGCCAAGCGGCTCGGCTTCGTCGAGGGCATCGGCCTGTCGACCGACGGCACCGTGAGCGAAGGCGCGGGCGAAAACCTGTTCCTCATCAAGGACGGCGTCCTCTACACGCCCGGCGTCGCGCATTCGCTGCTCAACGGCATCACGCGCCACACCGTCATGACGCTCGCGAAGGACATGGGGATCGAAGTGCGCGAGATCGCGATTCCGCGCGAGATGCTCTACCTGGCCGACGAGCTGTTCTTCACGGGCACCGCGACGGAAGTCGCTCCCATCCGCTCGGTCGACGCCATCCAGATCGGCAACGGCAAGCGCGGTCCGATCACGCACAAGCTGCAGGCCGCCTACTTCGGCCTCGTGCAGGGCAAGACCCAGGACAAGTGGGGCTGGCTCGACCACGTCGACATGTCGGCTCCGAGAGCGGCAGTCGCGAGCTGATATGCCGAAAACCATGTTCGAGAAAGTCTGGGACGATCACGTCGTCGTCCCGGAAACCGCCGACACTCCCGCCGTCCTGTTCATCGACCTGCACCTCACGCACGAAGTGACGACGCCGCAGGCGTACACCGAACTGCGCACTCGCGGACTCAAGTTGCGCCGGCCGGACCTCACGCTGGCCACGATGGACCACTCGACGCCCACGCGCACCGAGCAGGTCTTCGGCAACGTGCCCATCGCGGTCGATTCCGCCGCGAAGCAGGTGCGACAGCTCGAGATCAACGCGCGGGAGTTCGGCGTCGAGCTGTTCAATCTGCAGGACGGCCGCCGCGGCATCGTGCACATCATCGGGCCCGAGCTCGGCATCACGCAGCCCGGCAAGACCATCGTCTGCGGCGACAGCCACACGTCGACCCACGGCGCATTCGGCGCCCTCGCCTTCGGCATCGGCACCACCGAAGTCGGTCACGTGCTCGCCACGCAGTGCCTGCTGCAGCGCCGGCCGAAGACTTTCGCGATCGAAGTACGGGGCAAACTACCCACGGGCGTCGCGGCGAAGGATCTGATCCTCGCGATCATCGGCAAGATCGGCGTATCGGGCGGCACCGGCCACGTGCTCGAATTTCGCGGCCCCGCCATCGCAGCGATGTCGATGGACGAGCGCATGACCATCTGCAACATGTCCATCGAGGCCGGCGCGCGTGCCGGAATGATCGCGCCCGACGCGACCACGTTCGACTACCTGAAGGACACGCCGCGCGCGCCCAAGGGCGCGGCCTGGGACGCGGCGGTGGCGCGCTGGAGCCGATTGCCCACCGATCCCGGGGCGAGTTTCGACCGCACCGTCGAAATCGATGCCGCGACGCTCGTGCCCATGGTCACCTACGGCACGCATCCCGGCATGGTCGCGCCGATCAACGGCAACGTCCCCGCCCAGGGCGACGCGGTGTTCGAGAAGGCGCTGAAGTACATGGGTCTCGCTGCCGGGCAGATCATTTCCGAAGTACCTGTGCAGAACGTGTTCGTCGGCAGCTGCACCAACGGCCGGCTTTCGGACCTGCGCAGCGCCGCGCGCATCCTGCGCGGCCACAAGCTCGCGCAGGGCGTGAAGATGCTGGTGGTGCCCGGTTCGCAGACCGTGAAGCGCGCCGCGGAGGCCGAAGGCCTCGACCAGGTGTTCCTCGATGCCGGCGCCGAGTGGCGCGAGAGTGGCTGCTCGATGTGCCTCGGCATGAATGGCGACCTCGTACCCGCCGGCCACTACTCCATCAGCACCAGCAACCGCAATTTCGAAGGACGCCAGGGCACGGGTGCGCGCACGCTGCTCGCCAGCCCTGAGACCGCGGCGGCGTCCGCGATCCGCGGACGCGTCACCGATCCGCGCGAGTTCGTGAACTAGCATGCCCGCCGTCACACACATCCGGTCCCGCACCGCCGTCATCCCGTCGACCAACATCGACACCGACCAGATCATCCCCGCCCGCTTCCTGACTTCCACGTCGAAGGCAGGTTTCGGCAAACACCTGTTCGCCGACTGGCGCTACGACGCCGCCGGAAATCCGAAACCGGACTTCGTGCTCAACACGCCCGCGGCGCAAGGTGCGCGCGTGCTGGTCGCCGGCCGCAACATCGGCTGCGGGAGCTCGCGCGAGCACGCGCCGTGGGCGCTGCTGGATTTCGGCTTCCAGGCCGTGATCAGCACCGAGTTCGCCGACATCTTCCGCACCAACTGCCTCAAGAACGGCCTGCTGCCCGTCGTCGTGGACGAAAAGACGCACGCCTGGCTGCTCGCGAACGCCGGCGCCGAGGTCGAGCATCGACGTCGCCAGCGGGCACGCTGACCCTGCCCGACGGCACCGCCGTGAATTTTCCGCTCGAGGGATTCGCGCGTTACTGCCTGTTGAACGGCGTCGACGAGCTGGGGTTCCTGCTCTCGCAGGACGCCGCCATCAAGGCCTACGAACAGACGCACGGTTGAAGGCCAAAGAATGAAAGCAAGAATCGCCGTCATCGCCGGTGACGGCATCGGACCCGAAGTCGTCGCCGAAGGCGTGCGCGTGCTCGAGCAGGTCGCGAAACGCTTCGGCCATGAGTTCACGCTCGACCACCAGGCTTTCGGCGGCGCGGCGATCGACCTCGCCGGCGATCCGCTGCCGCAGTCGACTCTCGATGCGTGCCTCGCGGCGGACGCCGTGTTGCTCGGCGCCATCGGCGGGCCCAAGTGGGGGCCCTCGGCAAAGGTGCGGCCCGAGCAGGGCCTGCTGCGCCTGCGCAAGGAGCTCGGTGTCTACGCGAACCTGCGGCCGGTCGCGCTGCACCCGGCGCTGCGCGATGCCTCGGTGCTCAAGCCCGAGGTTCTCGACGGCGTCGATCTCATCTTCGTGCGCGAGCTCACCGGCGGCATCTATTTCGGCGAAAAGAAGCGCGATGCGTTCAGCGCGAGCGACCTGTGCACCTACTCGGTCCCCGAGATCGAACGCATCACGCGTGTCGCCGGGCGGCTCGCCATGCGCCGGCGCAACAAGATCGTTTCCATCGACAAGTCGAACGTGCTCGAGACCTCCCGCCTGTGGCGCGAGGTGAGCGAATACGTGATCAAGCGCGAATATCCGAACGTCTCCATCGAACACATGCTGGTGGACTCCGCCGCGATGCACCTGCTCAAGCGTCCGCGCGATTTCGACGTGCTGCTCACCGAAAACATGTTCGGCGACATCCTCACGGACGAGGCCGCCATGCTGGCGAGCTCGCTGGGCGTGTTGCCCTCGGCTTCACTCGGCGACGGGAAGCGCGGCGTGTACGAACCCATCCACGGGTCGGCGCCGGACATCGCGGGCAAGGGCATCGCGAATCCCATCGGCACCATCCTCAGCGTCGCGATGTTGCTGCGCTACTCGCTCGACCTCGAGCAGGAAGCCGCGACCGTCGAGCAGGCGGTCGATCGATGCATCGCCAACGGGGCGCGCACCGCCGACATCGCGGAACACGGCCGGCCGGCCATGACGACCCGCCGCATGGGCGACGCCATCCTCACCGCGCTCGGCTGACGGCCCGGCATGTCGAAATGCGGCCTGGCCGATCGTCCAGGAAGCAGCGGCGCCGAAAATCCCCCACCGAAAGGCGCCCGAGGGAGTCAACATGCACACGATCGTCAGCCGCGAAGCCTGGATCATCGAGCGTAAGCGCCTGTTGGCGGAGGAAAAAGAGTTCACGCGGCGGCGCGATGCGCTCGCCGAGAAGCGGCGCGCCCTGCCGTGGGTGAAGGTGGAGAAAGACTACGAATTCGCCTCGGCCGAAGGCCTCGTGAGGTTCGCCGACCTGTTTCGCGGTCGCTCCCAGCTCTGGGTGCAGAGCGTGATGCAGGGACCGGGACAGCCGCTCCAATGCGTGGGCTGCGCGCTCGGTATCGACCACGTGGAAGGCCTGCTGCCTCATCTCGAGAACCATGACGTGTCATACGTGGCGGTGGCGCGCGCCACGATGCCCGAGCTGACCGCGCTGCGGGAGCGGATGGGATGGCGGATTCCGTTCTATTCCTCGTACGGCTCCGACTTCAATTACGACTTCGGCGTCTCGTTCCGCCCGGAGGATCTGCAGGCCGGACGGGCCGAGTACAACTATCAATCGTGCGATCCGGGAATCGAGGATCTCGCCGGTGACAACGTCTTCTTCCGTGACGACTCCGGGAACATCTTCCACACGTATTCGTGCTTCTCGCGCGGTGGCGAGGACTTCATGGGCATCTACCGCATCCTCGATGCGACACCCAAAGGGCGCAACGAGAACGGACCCTACTACTCGCTCACCGATTGGGCCCGGCCGCACAACATGTATGGCAAGAGCGGCGAAGTCGCCGCCAACGGCCGCTATACGCCACCAGTCTCCTGCTGCATGTGAGGCGACCATGAGCCGCGCGACCCGTCGTCAGATCCTCGCCGTGGGCGCCGCGCTGCCGCTCGCAGCCAGCGCCACCGACAAAGGAAAAAAGGGCGCCGGGCGATCGGCATTGCTCGACGGCAAAATCGCCGTCATCTACGGCGCCGCCGGCGACATCGGCAGCGGCGTCGCACTTGCCTTCGCGCGTGAGGGTGCGCACCTCGTCCTGGTCGGGCGCACGATGGAGACGCTCCGGAGCCTGCAACGGGACATCGAGGCCGCAGGCGGAAGCGCCGAGGCCGCGCGCGTGGACGCGCTGGATCGCGATGCGGTGGAGGAACACCTGGAGACAGTCGTCGCCAGGCGCGGCCGCGTGGACGTCTCGTTCAACCTGGTCAATCTCGGAGGTCCGCAGGGCACGCCGTTGACCTTGATGGAGCATCGCGATTTCGACGCACCGATCCGCACGGCGATGCGCACGCAGTTCCTGACCGGCACCGCCGCCGGACGCCACATGACGCGGCAGAAGCGCGGCGTGATCCTCGCGCTCACCGCGCAGGTGGCGCGCAAGCCTTACCTGAACAGCGGCGGGTTCGGCGTCGCATGCGCCGCCATCGAAGGTTTGTGCCGGCAGCTCGCGATCGAGCTCGGACCCGCGGGCGTGCGCGTGGTGACGCTGCGTTCCAGCGGTTCGCCCGACGCCGCGGGTGTCTCCGCGGCGATCGCGGAGCACGCGCGTGCGGCCGGCGTTTCCCTCGAGGAATTCAAGGCGCGCATCGCCGAGAAGACCATGCTCAAACGCATGCCCGCGGTCGCCGAAATCGCGAACGCCGCGGTGATCATGGCCTCGGATCGCGCCAGCGCGATGACGGCGGCCGTGGCCAACCTGACCTGTGGCGAAATCGCCGACTAGGCGATTTCGCCCATCGACAACAGATCGCCGACTAGCCGTTTTCGCCATGACAGCAATTGCCGACTAACTAGCCCAGCGCCTCGATTCCACGCGGCAGGTCGCGAGCAGGTCTTCGGTCGACTCGATGCCGATCGACAGGCGCAACAGCCCATCGACCAGACCCGCCGCCGCGCGCGCCTCGGGCGCCATCGCGGCATGCGTCATCGTCGCCGGATGCGCGACGAGGCTCTCGACGCCGCCCAGCGATTCGGCCAGCGAGAACAACTCGAGCGCCTCGGAGAATCGCCGCGCCCTCGACGCCGCCCTCCACTTCGAGCGTGACGATGGCGCCGAAGCCGCTCTGCTGGCGCTTCGCGATCTCGTGGCCGGGATGCGACGGCAGGCCCGGGAAATACACGCGTCTTCACCGCACTTCTGCTTCGCGAGGAACTCCGCGACGGCCTGCGCATTGCGTGCCGTGCTCGCGCAGCCGCACGTGCAGCGTGCGCAGGCCGCGCAGCGTGAGATAGCTGTCGAACGCCGAGCCCGTGAGGCCGAGGCAATTGCCCCACCAGGCGAGCTGCTCGGCGAGCTCCTGTCTTCGCGCGATCACCGCGCCGCCGACGACGTCGCTGTGGCCATTGATGTACTTGGTGGTCGAGTGCACGACGATGTCGGCGCCGAGCGCGATCGGCTGCTGCCAGCCGGGCGACAGGAACGTGTTGTCGGCGACCACGAGCGCGCCGATGCGCATGCGCCGCGCTGCGCGATGTCGGCGATGTCCGTGATGCGCAGCAACGGATTGCTGGGCGTTTCGATCCACACCAGCGCCGCCGGCTTCGACAGCGCCGCGTCGACCGCCGCCGGATCGCCGAAGTTCGACGAACTCCACCGCGAGCTCGCCGCGCTTCTGCCAGGCCGTGAACAGGCGAAACGTGCCGCCGTAGCAGTCGTGCGGCACGATGACGCGCGCGCCGACGGGAACAGATGGCCGACGAGCGTGATGGCGCCCATGCCGGAGCCGGTGATGACGCGCCCCGGCGCCGCCTTCGAGATCCGCGAGCGCTTCGGCCAGCAGATCGCGCGTCGGATTGCCCGAGCGGGTGTAGTCGTACTTGCGCTTGTCGCCGAAGCCGCGGAACGCGTAGGTCGACGACAGATGCAGCGGCGGCACCACCGCGCCGGTCACGTCGCAGCTTTCGAGGCCCGCGCGCACGGCGCGGGTGTCCTGGGTCAACGATGTCGTCATGGGCGGTTCCTGGATTGTCGTTCAATACGTTGGCGAAGATCGGCGCGAGGCGCCGGTTCTCCTTGAGGAAAGCGTCGTGGCCGTACACCGAGGAGATCTCGTGCAGCTCGGCGTTCGGCAGCCGCGCGACCATCGCGCGCATGTCGCGCGAGCGGCACGAGTTGGTCTTCGCGCACGGCGATGGCCGTCACGGGCGCGAAGATGCGCGCCGCGTCCACGCGATGCAGGTCGATGGATTCGGACAGACAAACGAACGATTCGGGCCGGTAGCGCTTCGCGTATTCCGCGCCGCGCGCGAACAGGTATTCCTCGACCGGCAACACGAAGCCGCGTCATCCGTCGTTGCGCCGGGGCGCGCCGGCGAAGCGCGCCGCGAATTCCTCGGGGCTGCGATAAGTGGCCATGGCCAGCGCGCGCGCGAGCTCCAGCCCCTGCGCCGGATTGCCGGACTCGATCGCGAACCGCACGATGCGCCGCTGCACGACGCGCCAGGCGCTGGCCATCGGATGCGCGCGATCCGCGGCGCTGATCACGATCAGTCGCGCGACGCGCTCCGGATAACGTTCGCCGAACGCCAGCGCCACCATGCCGCCGTACGAGGCGCCGGCGATCGCGCGCAGGATCGAGATGCCGAGATGATTGATGAGGCGCAGCAGCAGCTCCGCCTGGTCGTACGCGGAGACGGTCGGAAACGGCGCGCCGTCGCGCGGTCCGGTGGAGTCGGCGCTGGCGCCGAGATAGTCGAAGCTCAGGATGCGGAAGCGCTGCGTGTCGAGCGCGAGGCCCGGGCCCACCACCTCGTGCCACCAGCCGCCGCGCGGTTCATCGGGCAGCCACACGCGCCGCGACGCGGAGATGCCGCCGAGCGCCACGACCACCGGCGCACCCGCGGGACCCGCGAGGCGCCAGGCAATCGAGACGGATTCGAGCGCGCCGCCGAAGTGCAGCTTGAGCTCGCCCGGAACGGCGAGCACGCCTTCGCGCACCTGGAATCCATGGGACGTCTCGGTATCCACCGGCGCGTGGGGTGCAGGTTACGTGATCTTGTTGTCGTTGCTCATCGAATGCTCCACTCATCAGCACCCGATATGAGCAGCCGCGCGAGGACCTGCGCGGCACCCCGCCCGCCCGATGTCGCGGGGGGTCGAGGCTGCTCATCTGCCGGAGTCCCGTTCCGTGAAGAACATTTCCGCAGGAGTTGGCACCTTTCCGCGTTGGCGGCGGTTGCCCCGGCGTCTTCGGGCCTTATCCCTCAGCCGGTCTCGATGAGTGCGCGGATTCTATGAGGCGGATCATCACGCGCGCAAGCGCCGGACTTGCTTTTGTGCGGCCGCTCGTGTCTAATGCGCCACTGTATTAACGCGTTAGTACATTAATTCATTGTCCGAGCCATGAAGCAGCACCGCAACGTCACCGCCCGCCAGGAAGCGCTCGCCGAGCGCAGCCTGTTCGCCGCCGTGCTCACGCTGAAGAACGTCGACGAATGCCGCGCGTTCTTCCGCGACCTGTGCACGCCGGCCGAGCTGCAGGCCATGGCCGACCGCTGGGCCGTGGTCGAGTGGCTGCAAAAGGGCCTGCCCTACCGCGAGATCCACCGCCTGACCGGCGTGAGCGTCACGACCATCGGCCGGGTCGCGCGCTGCCTGGCGGACGGCAACGGCGGCTATCCGCTCGCGGCCAGCCGTTCGCAGCGTCACGCCTGACACCCCGGCGCGCCCGCTCCAGACTCCCGCTTCACCGGCATCCCATGAACCATTCCGAAGCCATCGACAAAGATCAGCGCCTGAAGCTCGCCGTGCAGAAATCCGGCCGGCTCACCGACCCGTCGCTCGATCTGCTCAAGCGCTGCGGCCTGAAGCTCTCGCGCGGCAGCGACCAGCTCATGGGCTTCGGCGAGAACATGCCGCTCGACGTGCTGTTCGTGCGCGACGACGACATCCCGGACCTCGTGCAGGAAGACGTCTGCGATCTCGGCCTGGTCGGCCTCAACGTGCTCGAGGAGAAGCGCCTCGAGCTCGTCGCGCGCGGCCACGCCGCGCGACGTTCACCGAAGCTGCGCACGCTCGACTTCGGCCGCTGCCGGCTGTCGCTCGCGGTGCCGGAAGGATTCTCGTACGAGGGCCCGCGCTCGCTCGCGGGCAAGCGCATCGCGACCACCTACCCGTTCACGCTCGAGCACTTCCTGCGCGAGCGCAACGTCACGGCCGACATCGTCACGCTGTCCGGCGCCGTCGAGATCGCGCCGCGCCTCGGCCGCGCCGACCTCATCTGCGATCTCGTCTCCACGGGCTCCACGCTGCAGGCCAATCACCTGCGCGAAGTCGAGACCGTGCTCGAGAGCCAGGCGCTGCTGATCCGCACGCCGCTCGCGCTCTCGCCCGGCCAAAGCAGGAATGGGTCGAGCGCCTGCTGATGCGCATCGACGGCGTGCAGCAGGTGCGCGAGAGCAAGTACATCATGCTGCACGCGCCGCGCTCGGCGCTGCCGGAGATCCGCCGGCTGCTGCCGGGCAGCGAATCGCCGACCATCATTCCGCTCGAAGGCTCGAACGACAAAGTCGCGATCCACGCCGTGTGCCGCGAGAACGTGTTCTGGGAAACGCTCGAGAGCCTGAAGAAGGCCGGCGCGAGCGCGCTGCTCGTGCTGCCGGTCGAGAAGATGCTCGCCTGAACATGAAGATCGATCGACTGGAACACTGCGATCCGCCGAGGCGCGCCGCGCGGCGCTCGCGCGCCCGGCGCAGAACGTCGCGAGGACGTCTTCCGCCAGGCGGCGCGAGATCGTCGCGGCGGTGCGCGCCGAAGGCGACGCCGCCGTGCGCCGCTTCACCGAGCAGTTCGACGGCGCCGAGCTCGAGGAGCTGCGCGTGAGCGCCGCGGAATTCCGCGCAGCGCGCGCCGCGCTGCGCCACGAACAGATCGCGGCGCTCGAGCGCGCCATCGCGAACGTGCGCGCGCTTCCACGAGGCGCAGCTCGCGCGGCGCGCTGTCCGTCGAAACCATGCCGGGCGTGCGCTGCGAGCGCATCATCCGCCCGATCGACCGCGTGGGCCTGTACGTGCCCGCCGGCTCGGCGCCGCTGCCCTCCACCGTGATCATGCTGGCGGTGCCGGCGCGCATCGCCGGCTGCGCGTCGCGCGCCATCGCGCAGCCGCCCGGACCCGACGGCAAGGTGCACGCCGGCGGTGCTCGTCGCCGCGCGAGCTGTGCGGCATCGACACGGTGTTCAAGGTGGGCGGCGCGCAGGCCATCGCGGCCCTCGCCTACGGCACGGAGAGCGTTCCCAAGGTCGACAAGATCTTCGGCCCCGGCAACGCGTGGGTCACGGCCGCCAAGCAGCTCGTCGCCGCCGATCCGGCCGGCGCGGCCATCGACCTGCCCGCGGGACCTTCCGAAGTCCTGGTCGATCGCCGACGATTCGGCGAATGCGCGCTTCGTCGCCGCGGACCTGCTCGCGCAGGCCGAGCACGACACGCATCGCGCAGGTCATGCTGGTCACCACGTCGCGGCACTGGCGGCGGACGTCGCCGCGGAGCTCGCCGCGCAGACGCGCGACGCTGTCGCCGCCGCGAGATCGTCGCGCAGTCGCTGGCCAGCAGCCGCTGCATCGTCGTGCCCGATCTCGCGACGGCCATCGCGGTCGCGAACGACTACGCGCCCGAGCACCTGATCCTCCAGATGCGCGAGCCGCGCGCGTTGCTGCCGCAGGTGCAGCTACGCGGGCTCGGTGTTCCTCGGCGCATGGTCGCCCGAGCCGATGGGCGACTACTGCTCGGGCACCAATCACGTGCTGCCCACCGTACGGCTACGCGCGCAGCTACAGCGGCCTGTCGGTGCTCGACTTCCTGAAGCGCATCACGGTGCAGGAGCTCACGCCGGACGGACTTGCGCGCGCTCGGCCCCACCGCGGTCACGCTGGCCGGCACTCGAAGGCCTCGACGCGCACGCCAACGCCGTGACGCGTGCGGCTCGACGCTGCTGCGGGAGGGCGCGCATGAGCTGGCATCCTCGCGCTCGCGCGCCCCGACATCGTCGCGCTCAAAGCCTACGAGCACGCGACCTGGGATCCGCCTTCGAGCGCCTGCACGCCAACGAGCTGCCGTGGCGCGCCGAGACCGATCGCTCGCAGGCCGGCTCAACCGCTATCCCGAGCCGCAGCCGCACGTGCTGGTCGCAGCGCCTCGCCGCGCTCTACGGCGTGCCGCGCCGAACAGCTGCTGCCGGGCCGCGGCAGCGACGAAGCGATCGACCTGCTCGTGCGCGCGCTTCTGCCGCGCCGGCGAGGACACCGTCATCATCTGCCCGCCCACCTTCGGCATGTACGCCGTCGCCGCGCGCATCCAGGGCGCGGAGGTGCGCGAAGTGCCGCTGCGTCGAGGACCGCGGCTTCGCGCTCGACGCCGCGGGCGTGCTCGCCGCCTGCGACGCGAACACGCAGCATCGTGTTCCTGTGCTCGCCGAACAATCCCACCGGCAATGCGATGCTGCCGACGACCGTCGATGCGGCTGCTCGTCGCGCTTGCGAGGCCGCGCGCTGGTGGTGGTCGACGAGGCCTACGTCGAGTTCGCCGGCGACACGTCGCTTGCGAGCATCGCTCGCGCGCTTCCCGCAGCTCGTGGTCCTGCGCACGCTTGTCGAAGGCCCATGGCCTCGCCGGCGCGCGCTGGGCACGCTGATCGCCAACCCCGAAATCGTCGCGCTGCTGCGCAAGGTGATTCCGCCCTATGCCATCCCGCAGCTCACGGTCGAAGCGGTGCTCGCGACGCTCGCAGCCGCCGCAGCTCGCGATCCAGCGCGAGCGCATCGCGCCAGGTGCGCACGAGCGCGAGCGACTGCGCGCGGCACTTGCAGAGCTGCAAGCCGTCGTGCAGCGATCTGGCCCAGCGACGCGAACTTCCTGCTCGTGGATTTCGCGCGATCCGGACGCTGCGCTCGCGGCGCGCGCGCGGCGCGAACCTGCTGATCCGCGACATGCGCGCGCAGTCGTCGCCGCGCGTCGCTGCGCATCAGCGTGGGCACGCCCGAACAGAACGACCGCTGATCGGAGCACTGCCGATGAGCGAGACGCCGCGTGCTGTTCGTCGATCGCGACGGCACGCTCATCGAGGAGCCGCCCGACGAGCAGGTCGATTCGCTCGACAAGATCCGCTTCATGCCGGGCGTGTTCGCCGCGCTGCGCCAGGCGCAGAGCGCCGGCTTCAGCTCGCGATGGTCACGAACCAGGACGGCCTCGGCACGCGAGCGTTTCCGCAGGCGGCGTTCGACGCGCCGCACCAGTTCATGCTCGATGCCTTCAGCTCGCAGGGCATCGAGTTCGACGCGGTCTTCGTCTGCCCGCACTTCGCAAAGGCGATGGCTGCGACTGCCGCAAGCCGAAGACCGGCTGGTCGAAGACTACGTGCGCGAACGGCACGTCGACCTCGCGGCGCAGCGCGATGGTCGGCGACCGCGACACCGACCTGGAGTTCGCGCGCAACCTCGGCGTGCGCGGCACTGACGGTGCGCCGCAACGGCACCACGAGGAAACCTGGCCCGCGATCGCTGCGCGAGCTCACCGCGCGCCGCGCGACGCATCGAGCGCACGACGAAGGAAACGCGACATCGACGTCGCCGTCGAATCTCGACGCCGACCGCGCCGATCACGATCGCCACCGGCATCGGCTTCTTCGATCACATGCTCGAGCAGCTCGCCAAGCACGGCGGCTTCTCGCTCGAGCTCAATTGCCACGGCGATCTGCAGATCGACGAGCACCACACCGTCGAGGACTGCGCGCTGGCGCTGGGCGAGGCGCTGCGCGAGGCGCTCGGCGCCAAGCTCGGCATCGCGCGCTACGGTTTCTGCTGCCGATGGACGAAGCGCAGGCGCGCGTCGCCATCGATCTTTCGGGCCGCGCCTATGCCGTGTTCGAAGGCAAGTTCGCGCGCGAGACCGTCGGCGGCCTGCCGACCGAGCTCGTGCCGCACTTCTTCCGCTCGCTGGCGGAAAGCCTCAGGGCCGCCGTCCACGTCAGCGTCACCGGCGAGAACACGCACCACATGATCGAAGCCTGCTTCAAAGGCGTCGGCCGCGCGCTGCGCCAGGCGTTCCGCCGCGAAGGCGACGAGCTGCCGACGACGAAAGGCGTGCTGTGAGCGTCATGCGGACCGTCGTCATCATCGACAGCGGCGGCGCCAACTCGCCTCGCTGCGGTCCGCGCTGGAGCGGCTCGGCGCGGATTCGCGTCGTCACGACCGATCACGAGCGTGATCCAGCAGCGCGCCGCGCGTGATCCTGCCGGGCGTCGGCTCGGCGCACGGACGCCATGAACGCGTCTGCGCGGCGCGGGCCTCGACAAGCTGATCCCGACGCTCAAGCAACCCGTGCTCGGCATCTGCCTCGGCATGCAGCTGCTGTTCGAGCGCTCCGAGGAAGGTGCCGGCCAACTGCCTCGGCGTCATTCCCGGCACCGTCGACAAGCTGACAGTCCGCGCCCGGCCTGCCCGGTGCCGCACATGGGCTGGAACCAGCTCGACGCAGGTTCGACGACGATCCGCTGCTCGAGGGCATCAGCAGAACGCGACTACGTGTACTTCGTGCACAGCTACGCCGCGCCGCGTCGAGCGCCACGCTCGCGATCGACCGACTACGGCGTGCGCGTTCACCGCGGTCGTCGCGCACGCGACAACTTCTGCGGCACGCAGTTTCATCCCGGAGCGCTCCGGCGCGTCGGGCGCGCGCATCCTCGCCAATTTCCTCAAGGCTGCACCTGAAAAATGCTGCTCATCCCCGCCATCGATCTGCGCAACGGCCGCTGCGTGCGCCTGCTCAAGGGCGACTTCGACGCCGAGACGCGCTACGACCTCGAGCCGCACGAGCTGCTGCAGCGCTATCGCGCGCTCGGCGCAAGCTGGCTGCACGTCGTCGATCTCGACGGCGCGAAGGACGGCGCGCTCGCCAACCGCAGCGTCATCGTCGCGCCTCGCCTCGCAGACGGCGCTGCACATCCAGGTCGGCGGCGGCGTGCGCTCGGCCGGCGTGATCGACGACCTGCTGCGCAACGGCATCGATCGCGTCGTCGTCGGCAGCGCCGCCGTCGAGAAGCCCGCCGAAGTGCAGCGGCTGGCTCAAGCGCTTCGGCGCCGAGACGCATCGTGCCTCGCCTTCGACGTGCGCCATCGACGCGCACGGCGAGCCGCGCGTGCGCACGCGCGGCTGGACCGAAGGAATCGGACTCACGCTGTGGGAAGCGCATCGAGCTCCTATCTGCCGCATCGGCCTGAAACACGTGCTGTGCACGGACATCGAGCGCGACGGCGCGCTGACCGGGCCCGACCGTCGCTCTGTACGCGGAAGCGCGTGAAGCGTTTCCCGCAAATCGCCTGGCAGGCCTCGGGCGGCGTGCGCGATGCCGCCGATCTCGCCGCGCTGGCCGCGCACCGGCGTCGCCGCCGCGGTCAGCGGCAAGGCGCTGCTCGAAGAACGCATCACATCCGAGGAGTTGCGACCATTCTTGCCAAACGCATCATCCCCTGCCTCGACGTCCGCGACGGCCAGGTCGTAAAGGGCGTGCGCTTCCGCGATCACCGCGTCGTGGGCGACATCCTCGAGCTCGCCGCGCGCTATCGCGACGAAGGCGCGGACGAGCTCGTGTTCTACGACATCACCGCGAGCCCGGAAGGCCGATCGGTGGATCGCGACTGGGTGCGCCGCGTGGCGCGCGGTGCTCGACATTCCGTTCTGCGTGGCCGGCGGCATCCGCTCGGTCGCAGATGCCGAGGCCATGCTCAACGCCGGCGCGGAGAAGATCTCCGTGAACTCCCCGGCCCTCGCGAACCCCGGTCTCATCGACGCGCTCGCGCGCGCGCTTCGGCTCGCAGTGCGTGGTCGTCGGCATCGACAGCGCGCAGACTCGCCGAAGGCTATCGCGTGTATCCAGTTCACCGGCGATCCGAACCGCTCGCGCAACTCCGGCCGCGACACGCTGGACTGGGTGCGCGAAGTGCAGGACCGCGGCGCCGGCGAGATCGTGCTGAACTGCATGGGCAGCGACGGCGTGCGGCGCGGCTACGACATCGAGCAGCTCAAGCGCGGTGCGCGAGCTCTGCGACGTGCCGCTCGTCGCATCCGGCGGCGCGGGCGCAGCCGAGCACTTTCGCGGACGTGTTCGAGAAGGCCGGCGTCGATGCCGCGCTCGCGGCGAGCGTGTTCCACTCCGGCACGATCGTCATTCGCGAGCTCAAGACGCGACGCTCGCCGCCTCGCGGCATCGAGGTGCGACCGTGAGCACGGCTCGTCGACATCGACCGCGTCGACTTCGGCAAAGGCGACGGGCTCGTGCCCGCCGTCGTGCAGGATGCCGACAGCGGCGCCGTGCTCATGCTCGGCTACATGAATCGCGAAGCGCTCGAGCGAGACGCTCGAAGCGCGGCCGCGTCGTGTTCTTCAGCCGCAGCAAGCAGCGGCTGTGGGAGAAAGGCGAGACCTCGGGCACACGCTCGATCTCGTCGACGTCGCGCTGGACTGCGACCGCGATACGCTGCTGGTCACGGCACGGCCGCGCGGGCCGGTCGTGCCACATCGGCACGCTCACCTGCTTTGGCGACGAGACGCGCAGCGGCAGCCGAGTCCCTCGCGTTCCTCGCGACGCTCGAGGCCGTCATCGAGCAGCGCGTCACCGAGAAGCCCGAAGGCAGCTACACCGCGCGCCTGCTCGCGAAGGGCGTCGAAGCGCATCGCGCAGAAGGTCGGCGAGGAAGGCGTCGAGCTCGCGCTCGCCGCAGTCGGCGAGACCGACGACAAGGTCGTCGGGGAATCGGCCGACCTGCTGTTCCACCTGCTCGTGCTGCTGCGCGCGCGTGGCGTGCGATTCGGCGACGTGGTGCGCACTTTGGAGTCGCGTCATCGCTGACCACCCGCGCTGCGCGTAGAATTCCGCGCGCTTGTCAGACACTCATTCCAGGGTTCGGGAATTGGACGCGGCGCGCGGCGCCGCGATGTTTGGAGTCGTTCTCGCCCATTCGGCCGAGTATCTCGATCCGGGCAAACACCTCGCGCTGAGTTCCGCCCTGGTCGTCTTCGGCATGTTCGCCACGCCGACCTTCCTGCTGTTGAGTGGCACGGTGTGCGGCTACCTGCGTGAAAGCGGCGCTCACGATGCCCGCCGGTTCCGTCTCACGATTCTCGGCCGTGGACTGTTCCTGCTCACGATCGGACATCTCGTGCTGGGGCTGACGCACTGGTTGTGGCAGCCACTGGCGCATGCCATGTGGCAGAGCGTCTACATCACCGACGCGGTCGGCGTCGGCCTGACCATCGCCGCGTTCCTGCCGCGCCTGGCGTCACCGCGGCAACTGTTGTCGGCCGGCATCGCCCTGCTCGTGCTGTCGTGGGCCGCGACACTCACGCTGTCCCCGACCGATCCCTCGGCTATCTACACCTTCCGGATCCTCGTCGGGTTGAATGTGGATTCCGCCTCCGGGCAAGGCTGGATAGTCCCCTTGATCCCCTATCTCGGCATCTTCCTCGTCGGCATGGGTGGGGGCGTCGAATACGCGCGGCGAGTGGCGCGGGGTTTCGAACTCAAGGCGGTGGCGAAGTTCTGCGTCCGGCTCGGCGTCGCCTGCGTGACGGTTGCCTGCCTGGCGAAGTTCTTCTGGCTGATTGCCAAGCCGCACGCGTCCCTGGCCGCGCGGCCCGTGTTTCACTTCCTTACGGAGCCTCGCAACAAGATTCCGCCCGGTCCGGCTTATGTGCTCGCCTTCGGCGGCGCGGGCGTGATTCTCGCAGGCATCGTCGCGCTACGGACGAAGGTCCTGCGACTGGCGAGCATCGCGGGCGCCACGGTCGGGCAGGCGTCGTTTCTCATCTTCGTCCTGCAGTACTGGATCATCTCCGTGCCCGCGGAAGGTTATGGCTTGCATGGCGGCCTGCTCTTCTGGGCCGTTGCACTGGTCGGCGCCACGGTCATTCTCTGGCTACTCGCGGCATTGGCCAATCGTGCGCGGTTCAATCGGTATTTGACGTTCAAGCGCCTGCTGGCGCGAGTCGCCCCTTCCACTTGAAAGCCATCCGGCGCGAGAATCGCGCCACACGTTTCACCGCATTGCGGGGAGGCCGGGGTGCGCAAATCCACTCTGCTGTTGTCGATCGGGATGGCTGCCAGCGTCGCCTCGGCGGCCTGGTTCTGGCAGGCGCTGCGCGCCGAACGTGCGCGCTCGGCCGAGCTCGTCGCGCAGCTCGAGGAGCAAGACATCGAGCTGCAGCGTGCCGCCGCCGCGAGCGTGGTCGCGACCCCTGCACCGCCGACCGCGCCGGGTGCGGTCGCGCAAGTCACGACACCATCTGTCGAAACGCCCGCGGCCCAGTCGAAGGTCGTGGACGGTTCTCGGGACGAATGGGATGCCTACCAGCGAAGGTTGATGAGCGACCCGAAGTACCGTGAAGCACGCCGCGCGCAGGAACGACTCAAATACGCCCCACGCCGTGCAAACCTCATTCGGCTATTGGGATTCACGCCCGAGCAGGCGGATGCGGTCATCGACCTGGAGGTCGACCAGATGCTGAGCCAGGTGGAGAAAGGCTGGAATCAAACCGGTTCCGCGCAGGCCGCGAAGGAAAATCGCGCGAAAAGGGAAGCCATCGAGCTCGAACGCCAGGACCGGTTGCGCGCCTTGCTGGGCGAAGAGAAACGCGTGCGCCTGCAGGCCTACATGGAGAGCCGCGAAAGTCGCATGCAGGTGGACGACTTGCGATCGGAGCTCGGCGAAGCCCATGCGCTGCGTGACGACCAGGTCGAACCGCTGATCGCCGCGCTGCATGCCGAACGGGCACGGGCGCAAGCGGAGCTGCGGGAGTACCGCGACACGTTGAATTGGGAGGGTGTCAACGAGGAAAGCTGGCGGCTCCATGGAGAGCGCAAGACCGAGCTGATGAAGGCCATGAACGCGCGCATGCTCTCTTCAGCCTCGAGCCTGTTGACACAGCCGCAGCTCAAATCCCTCCAGGAACAGTTGCGGCAGGAACTGGCCCAACACGAAGCCCAGCTGCGCCTGCAACGAATCCAGGCAAAGATGCAGCAACCCGCAACCCCGGAGAACTAGATGACGAGCTCTTCCGCCGGCGCACGCAGGTTGTAGCTGGAGCCATCGCGCGGCCGTAGGCGCCCGCATTCGCGATCAGCAGCACGTCGCCCGATTGCACTCGGGCAGCAGCCGGTCGTGACCGAGGAAGTCCGCGCTCTCGCAGATCGGACCCACGACGTTCGCCGCGAGATTCGCGGGCTCGCCGTAGCGGCGTGAGATTCACGATGTCGTGATGCGCGCCATACAGCGCCGGGCGGATCAGCGAGTTCATTCCGGTCGCCACGCCGACGTAGCGGATGCCGCTCTTGACCTTGATCTGCGTCACGCGCGCCAGCAGCACGCCGGCATTCGCGACGAAGTAGCGCCCGGGTTCGAGCCACAGCTCCAGCCCGGGCAACGCGCTCTTCACCCTGCCGAGCGCCTCGTCGAGCTTCGCGAGATCGATCCGGCGACCGTCGACGCGATCCGGGCACGCCGAGGCCGCCGCCCACGTCGATGAACTTCGACGTCCGGAAATCTCTTGACCAGGCCGACGAGCACCGAGCCCACCTGCGTCCAGTTGTCGACGTCGAAGACGCCGCTGCCGTCGTGCGCGTGCAGGCCGACGATCGTCACGCCGCCAGCTTCGCCAGGCGCGCGACTTCATCCAGCTCTTCCACGGGGACGCCGAACTTCGATTGCGCGCCGGCGGTCCGCACGTGGTGGTGATGCCCGCGGCCGGTGCCGGTATCGATGCGCACGAACACGCTCCGTGCCCGGAAGTCGTCGAGCCATTGCTGCAGCACGAACAGGTTGTCGACGGTGACCTGTACGCCGTGCTTCAGCGCCGCACTCGTATTCCGCGCGCGGCGCGAAATTCGGCGTGAACAGGATGCGTTCGGGCGCAATGCCGGGCACCACCTTCAGCACGTGCTCGATCTCCGCCAGCGAGACGCACTCGAAACCGAGCACCCGCTGCGGCGAGCCTGCGCAGGATGTCCGGATGCGGATTCGCCTTCATCGCGTAACAGCGCGCGCGAGATCGACTTGATGCCGCGCGAGCGACTTTGCCGCAGCATCGACCTGCGCGAGGTCGTAGACGTAGGCGCAGTCGCGCTTCGCCAGCGCACGCCAGCAAGGTCGTCGCGCTTCTGCGCCCACCACGGCTGCGTGCGCGCGGTGGCGGCCGTCCCGGGCTTGTGCGAACAGCTGCTCCCACGTCGGTCCCAGCACGCGGTCGCCCGGGTACCGGGCGGATCAGCAGCTCGTGCAGCTGCTCGACCAGCCGGTCGCCCTGGTTCTCGTCGACGACGAACGTGAAGTTGAGATCGTTCGCGGCCTGGCTCACGAGATAGACCTTCTGCTCCGCGAACAGCTCGAACGCATCGCCGAGCTTGTGCAGGATGGCGCGGATGTTGCGGCCGACCAGCGACACCGATGCGCACGGCCCGATGACCTGCACGCGGCGACAGTTTCGACAGGTCGCGCTGCAGCTCACCGAGCAGCTCGCCGTCGAGCGAGTTCGCCGCCGGATCGAGCGACACCGTGACGTTGGTCTCGGAGGTCGAGACCAGGTCCACGGACATGCCGTGTTCCTTGAACACCTGGAACGCATCGGCGAGGAAGCCGACCTGGTGCCACATGCCGGGACTGTCCAGCGAGACCAGCGTGATGCCCTTCGATTGCAGATCGCCTTCACCTGCGCGGCGCCGTCGGCGCGCTTTCGCCGGTGATCAGCGTGCCTTCGAGGTCCGGGGTCTGCGTCGCGTACACATACAGCGGAATCTGGTACTGGCGCGCCGGCAGGATGCAGCGCGGGTGCAGCACCTTGGCGCCGTTGCTCGCGATCTCCTGCGCTTCGTCGTAATGCAGCGCGCGGAGCAGGCGCGCCGTCGGCGTCGAGCGCGGATTGGCGCTGAACATGCCGGGCACGTCGGTCCAGATCTCGAGCCGCTTGGCGCGGAGCTTGGCGGCGAGATAGGCGGCCGAGGTATCCGAGCCGCCGCGGCCGAGCAGCACGGTGTTGCCCTCGCCGTCGCTCGCGATGAATCCCTGCGTGATGACCACCGGCGCGAGCGCGTTCGAGCCGCTGCTCAGCGCGGCATCCGGCGCGAACGCAGCACGTGGCCGACAGCACGCTCGCCTTGGCCGAAGCGCCGCGGTCGCTCCTCGGACTCAGCACGTGCGCGCGTCCGCCCACTCACGTCGATGCCCTGGCTTGCAGGAAGCGCGCGCCGAGCTCGGTGGCCATCAGCTCGCCGGTCGCCATCACGCGCGCGCGCGTGCGATCGCGACTTCGCCGCACCAGCGCGATGCCGACGGCGATCTGCCGCAGCTCGGCGAAGTGCCTCTCCAGCTCCGGCGCCGACGCTCGACGCCGAGCTCCGCCGCGAGCTGGCGGTGGCGGTCTTCGATGGCCGCGAGCGCCTCTTCGTGCTTCTGCTGGCGCGGGCCGCGGCGAGCAGCTTCTCCAGCATGTCCGTGATGCCGGTGATGGCGGAATGCACCACCAGCACGCGCGCGCCGCTCGCGAGGCGGCGCTGACGACCAACGCGATGTTTCGCCAGTTGGCGAGCGTGGAGACGCTCGTTCCGCCGAACTTGAGGACGACCCACGCAGGAGCGCGCGCGACATGGGCGACCTCGTCGTCGCGCACCGTGACGCGACCGTGCTCACTGATACGGGAACGAGACTTTCAAGCGCTCGCTCGTCTTCGAAGCCGTCCTTGCAGATCCTTCTCGAGCTTGCGATCGGCGAGCACTTCTTCGAGCCGGCTCCAGGCGGCCTTGCCCGTTTGGGCCCCGGTTGCGGCGTACGCGCTTGTCCACTCCTGTCGAGGAGCGGTCGTAGTCGGTGCTGTCTTCGGCCCCGGCCAGGAACTCTTCGTCTAGATCGAAGCTTTCGTTATCTCGTTCGGACATCGCGTTTTCGTCTAAATTTTTCAGTGAATCAATGACTTGCGCACCCGGGGGTGCGCAATGAGGCTGCGAACTATAGCCGATCCCGGCGCTCTTTCAACTTCGCCGGACTTGGGCAGTCCGGCGCCCCCGGAACGGCCGACATCGGCGCCCCCACGGCCGAGGCCCAGGCCCTCCGAGGCGCTCTGCCCGGCCCGGGCGATCTCCAGCGACCCCGAACGAATTGATCAGCGCCAGGTATTCGCCCGGCTGGGTCTCCCCGTAGGTGCGCAGCAGGGGCAGTCGCAGGCCGCCGCATGAGCACCGTGGGCTCGGCAGCGCTACGATCAGCGGCCGCCTCGATGTTGGTGATCAGGTTGCCGAAGTGGTCGACGGCGACGACCACGCCTTCGATACCCCCGTCGGCCGCGCGGCTCGCGTCTTGCCATCCAGGCGGGTTGACGAGGCGACCTCGGGCTCCCGAGATCGCGCGGGCTCGCAGCGGCCGGAGGCGATGCGCCGCGGCCACCGGCGCGAACATGTCGCGGCCATGGAACGTGGCGCTCGACGTCGCTGACGCCGAACTGCACGAGCTCGCGTGCTGTCGACGCGGATCGACGCGATCGATCTGGCCGCGCGCCGCGAGCGGGCGCCAACAGCCCGTTGTCGGGCGCCAGCAGCGCCTGGTCGCCCGACACGACGGCGACGATATCGCGCGACGTGCCGACGCCCGGATCGACCACGGCGACGTGCAGCGTGCCGGCGGGAAAGTAGCGCAACGCGCGCGCCAGCCAGAACCCGGCCTCGACCGGCTGAAAGGCGCTGATCTCGTGAGCCATGTCGATGAAACGCAGCTCGGCGGCGTGCGCCGAGCATCACGCCCTTCATGATGCCGACGAAGGGTTCGCGCAGCCCGAAGTCGGTGGTTAGCGTGATGAGGCCGTTGGCGCGAAAGCCTGCCATGAGCAGCTCCGGATCGTAAACTGCGCGACCATGTCCGCAAACGCCCCAACTGTCAATCACACTGCCGACCGTCGAGACTCCACGCGACCTTTCCGTCCGCCCTCGCACTGTGCGCCTGCTTCGTCCTGAGCGGCTTCGCGGCGCTCGTCTATCAAACTGCCTGGACGCGCCAGTTCGCGCATCGTGTTCGGCACCTCCGAGCTCGCGGTCGCCACCGTGCTGGCGGCGTACATGGGCGGTCTCGCGCTCGGCGCGGTGCTCGCGGAGCGTTTGCTGCCGCGCGTGCATCGGCCGGTCCTCACTTACGCGCTGCTCGAGCTCGGCATCGCCGCCAGCGCCATCTTCGTGGTGCCCGCGCTGTTGTGGCGTGGCGAATTTCGCGCTGCAGCGCCTGTTCGGCGGGCAGGCCGCACCGCCGACAGCGATCACGCCGCGACCACCATCTTCTATCTCGCTGAGCGCCTTCGTCGCGCTGGCGCTGCCCACCACCCTGATGGGCGCGACGCTGCCGTTGCTGGCGCGCTACGCGGTCGCCGAAGAAAAGCAGATCGGCCGGCGCATCGGCATGCTGTACGCGATGAACACCGCGGGCGCCGTCGGCGGCGCGCTGATCGACCGCCTTCGGGCTGCTGCCGGAACTCGGCCTCTCGCACACCATCTGGTTCGCGGCGCGGCGATCAACGGCCTGGTGTTCATTCTCGCGGTCATGCTCGCCAAGCGCGTGCCGTATTCGCCGCCGCCCAAGGGCTACGAACCGCCGCGCTCGCCGCTCGCCGCCGCTCGGCACCGGGCCGCGGGTTACTCCTTCACTAGGTTGCCGGGACCGGCCTGGGTACTGCCGCTGATGCTGCTGGCCGGCGCGGTCGCGTTCTTCCAGGAAGTGTTGTGGAGCGCGGATGTTGTCGCACATCGTCGGCAGCAGCATCTATGCCTTCGGCGTGATGGTCGCGAGTTTCCTGGCCGGCATTGCGCTGGGCGGCGGTGTCGGCGCGCTGCTCGCGCGCACGCGCGAACGCGCCGCCGTCGCGCTCGGCATCGCGCTGATACTCGGCGGCGGCCGCGCGCGGCGCTCGCCTATCTGCTGCTCGAGCGCCGCTGCCGGAAACCGCCGGGCTGATGCGCAACGTCACGCAATTCGCGGGCATGCGGCTGCCGATGAACGCTGTTCGCCGGCCTGCTGCTGCTGCCGATGACGCTCGCGCATCGGCACGACCTATCCACTCGCCGTGCGCGTGCTGGCCGAGGACGCCGACGACGCCGCGCGCGCCAGCGCGCGGGTCTACGCGTGGAACACCGTGGGCGCGATCGCCGGATCGCTGGCCGCGGGCTTCGTGCTGATTCCGGGCTGCGGTATGAAGGCGCCATCCGCTGCGCCGTGCTGGCGAGTGCCGCGCTCGGCATCGTCGCGCTGTGGGTGCTGGCTGCCGCGTCAATCGCGTCGCTGGCCGCCGCGGTGACGCGTCGTTGGCGCTCGTCGGCTGCGCGTTCTTCCGGCCGCAGCCGCCGCTGAAGCTGCTGGTGACGTCACCCCTCAACGTCGGCACCGACGGACGCGTGCTCTACTACGACGTCGGCCGCAGCGCAAGCGTCGTCATGCTGGACGCAGGACGGCGGCCTGGCGCTGCGCACCAACGGACTGCCCGAAGCGCTGATGGACGAGCCCGGCTCGCTGCCGCGCTTCAGCGGCGAATTCTGGCTGTCGCCGCTCGCGGTGATCGCGCGGCCGCAGGCGCGCAGACATGCTCATCGTCGGTTTTGGCGGCGGCGTCGTGGTCGAAGGCGTGCCGCCGCCGTGCAGCTCGGCTCGACGTCATCGAGCTCGAGCCGAAGGTCATCGAGGCGAACCGGGCGACCCGCGCGCTGCGCAAGCGCGATCCGCTCGCCGATCCCCGCGTGAACCTCATCGTCAACGACGCGCGCGGCGCGCTGCGGCTCACGGCCAGGCGCTACGACGCCATCGTGTCGCAGCCCTCGCATCCCTGGACCGCGGGCGCCTCGCACCTGTACACGCGCGAATTCATGCAGCTGGCGCACGAGCACCTGACACGACGGCGGCGTGTTCGTGCAGTGGATGAACGTGATCTTCATGGACGAGGACCTGCTGCGTTCGCTGACCGCCACGCTGCTGCAGCGTGTTCGGAAGTGCGCGTCTATCGGCCCGACCCGAACACGTCGTTTTCCTCGCCAGCGACGCGCCGCTCGATCTCGAGCTGCAGGTCGCGCGCGACGCGGCCTGCCGCTGCGCGATGCGCCGCTGCATTACGCGCGGTTCGGCATCAACACCGTCGAGGACCTGGTCGCCGCGCTGGTGCTCGACGACGAGGGCGCGCGCCGCTTCGCCGCCGGCGCCCGCTGATCACCGACGACGACAACCGCATCGCCACCTCCAGTGTTTTCGAGCGCGGTCGCGGCCTGACGGCGACACCAGCGGCCGCGCTGCTCGCCGCGAACGATCCGCTGCAGCGGCGCGATTCGCTCGTGTACACGGAAATGCGCGAGCAGCTCTCCTTCCCTTACATCGCGCGCCGCAACGGCGTTTTCGTGCTGCTCGACCCGAGCCTGCTCGATCGCCTCGGGCACATGTCGCAACATCCTGGGAGCCTCGCGCGGACGGCGAATATGTGCGCGCTTTCTACTACCGCTCGCGCCGCGAAGGACAACGCGCGACCGAGCGCCTGCGACTCGCGATCGGCGAATATCCCGATTGACGAACCGTTGCGGCAGGAGTTGCTGCGCGGCTGGTTCTCGGCGCTGGTCCATGAAAAGCCACCGGCCGAAATCGCGGAGATCGCCGGCGGCCTGAAGTCCGCCTACTCCCAGTCGGTGCTCGACGCCGCCCGCTTCGCGGCGAAATCGGATTGGCAGGGAGTCGCGTCGACCGACTCGCGGCTGGCCGAAATTCCGTGGACCGACGGCTGGTATCCGGAAGCGGTCGAACTGCGCATCAACTGGCGCATCCGCGTCACGATCCCGAGGAGAAGGCGGGCTTCGCGGAACAGGCGATCACGCTCATCGATCGCGCGGCGATCATGAGCCCGACGCTCGGGCTCTATGGATTCCGCATGCGCGCCGGATTTTCGGCGCAGCGTCCGGACATCGTGCTCGAATCGATCTTCGCCTACGCGAAGCTGGCCGAGGGCATGACCCGGTCGGGCGTGAATCCGGCGGACTCGCTGCGCAACGACGCGAAAGCGCTCGGCTCGATGCTGGATGACGCGGCCAGGATGAAAGGCATCGATGCGGCGCGTCTCGCGGAAGTGCGCGCCGTAGATCGACGAGGCTCAATTCGATCCGGTGACCAGCGCCGGCGGCGCCGCTTCCGTGTCCACTTCGAGACCGACCGTCTGCGGCATGCCCGCGGCTTCCCGCAGCGTCGCCATCACGAAATCCCAGTGGATGGCCGCGGGAGTCTCGCCCAGCGCCTCGTTGGCGAGCGCGTAGAATTTCTCGAGGTCGACGGCGGCGGCCTGGCCCTGCTCGTCCACCGGCGGGTGCACTTCGAGCCACACCTTGCCCTCGACGCGCGCGACCTTGACCGGTTCGTTGATGAGCCAGACGGGCGTACCGACCGGCACGAGCGGGAACAGCGCCTCGATGTCCTCGGGATACATGCGGATGCAACCGTGCGTGATCGCCATGCCCACCGCGATCGGATTGTTGGTGCCATGGATGAGATAGGCGCCGGGCGTGATGCCGAGGCGCATGGCGTATGCGCCGAGCGGATTGTCAGGCCCCGCCTTCACCACCTTCGGCAGCGGATCGCCGCGTTCCGCGTGCTCCTGGCGCACGGATTCCGGCGGGCTCCACGTGGGGTTCTTGCGCTTGTCGACGATCTTGGTTTTTCCCATGGGCGTCGCCCAATCCATCTTGCCGATGCTCACGGGATAGGTGATCACGTAGGGCGTCTCGCCCTTCTTCACCTTGGGGTAATAGTAGAGCCGATGCTCGGGTAGATTGACCACGATGCCTTCGCGCGGACCCGGCGGGAGCAGGCGCTGGCCAGGAATGACGATCTCGCGTCCCTCGCCCGGCAGCCACAGGTCGACTCCCGGATTCGCGCGCTGGATCTCCTCGTAGCCGAGGCTGTAGCGGCGCGCCAGGTCGGGCAACGTGTCTTCGCCGAAGGCCGTGATGGTTTCCGTGTCACCGAAGATGAGCGCATCGCCGCCGCTGAGCGAGTACTGCGTCGCCTGGCGCGGTGCCCGCGCCTATCATCAACATCAACAATCCGCGCAACGCGAAAATCCCTGATCTCATCAACATCACCTCGTAAGCGATTGTCTGGACACAGTCTTGCACAAATCCCTACACTCGGCCCGTCGTGAATCAAGAACAGCGCCTATTTCTCGAACAGTCGATCCGCACGATCGCGGACTACCCAAAACCCGGCATCCAGTTCCGCGACATCACCACGCTGCTGCGTGACGCCCGGGCATTCGCCATCGCGATCGATTCTCTCGCCGATCCCTGGCAGGGGGCCGGAATCGACAAGGTTGCCGGCATCGAAGCGCGCGGTTTCATTCTGGGTGGAGCCGTGGCACATCGCCTTGGGTCAGGATTCATCCCGATCCGCAAGCGCGGCAAGTTGCCGCACGAAACGGTCCGCGTCGCCTACTCGCTCGAGTACGGCGTCGACGAGATGGAGATGCACAAGGATGCGGTCCGCAACGGCGAGCGCGTGCTGTTGCTCGATGACCTGGTTGCGACGGGCGGCACCGCGACGGCGGCCGCGCAGCTGCTCAAGTCGGCGGGCGCGCAGGTGATGGCGGCGTGTTTCGTGATCGACCTTCCGTCCCTGGGCGGGGCCGCGAAGCTGCGCGGGGCCGGCATCGAGGTGCAGTCACTGCTGGAATTCTGAATACAAAGACGGGGGTATCGATGACGGTTCGGCTCTACCACTGGGAACCCAATGCCAATTCCGGCAAACCGATGCTCACACTCGCCGAAAAAGGCGTTGCGTTCGAAAGTCACTACACCGACCTGCTGAAGTTCGACCAGCATCAGCCCGAATACCTCAAGGTGAATCCCGACGGCACCATTCCGACGATGGTGCACGGCTCGCGCGTGCTCACCGAATCCACGCCCATGATGGAATACGTCGACGACGAATTCCCCGGGCCGCCGCTCAAACCCGCCGACACGAAGGAGCGCTGGCGCATGCGCTGGTGGATGCGCTTCTTCGACAGCTATTTCGCGCCGTCGCTCAGCATGATCGGCTGGGCGGTGTTCGTCGGTCCGGCCGTGCGGCAAAGGCCGCGCGAAGAACTGGAGGCCGCCATCGCGCGCATTCCGCTCGAATCGCGCCGCATCGCCTGGCGCAAGGCCATGTTCAACGAGTTCTCTGCCGAGGAGCTGGAGGAATCGAAACGCCGCGTGTTGTATTGCACCGGAATCCTCGAGGAACACCTCTCGCGGCACGAATGGATCGCAGGCGCGACCTTCTCCCTGGGCGACATCAACGGTTTCAATCTCGGCTACGCGCTGCCGCTGTCGCAGCCCGCGCACTGCAACGACGAAAAGACGCCGCGCATCATGGAGTGGCTGCGCCGGATCTACGAACGGCCCGCCGCCAAGGAGACGTGGAAACTCGGGCGCACGGCGATGGCGGAGCGGGTGAAGTTCCTGGAGCGCGGTCATGCTTGAGCTGTACACCTCCGAACCCAACACGTTCTTCCTCAAGCCGCTCATCGCGCTGCACGAGAAGCAGGCCACGTTCACGAGCCGCTGGCTCGATACCGATTCACTCGAGCACTTCGCGGCCGGAACTCCCGGCGAGGTCGAGGCGAAACTGCATCTCGAGCGCGAGGGCCCGTTGCTGCGCCACGAGGGCACGCTCATCTCGGGCAGCTGGTTCATGCTCGAGTACATTTCAGAGACGCTGCCGGGCGAAGAGCTCACGCCCGCCGCGCCGTTCGATCGTTACCGCGCACGCGCGTCCGGCCAGTTCCTCGGCGCACACCTCGGTTCACTGGTGCCCATCCTCGGCTGCATCAAGTACGTCGCGCCGCGGCTCGCGGCCCTCGACCGCAAGCTGGTCGAGGCGCGGCTCGACGCGGTGGAGCCGCTCGAGCGGCGCAACAACTGGCTTGCGCTCCTGAACGGCGCGTATACGCCGCAGATCCTCGCGACCGCGCGCGAACGGCTGAAGTTTCCGCTCTCGCGCCTCGAGAAGACGCTGGCCGAGGGCGCGTGGCTGGCGGGTCCGCGTTATTCGATCGCCGACATCGATGCGTTCGCGATGCTGCGCTCGCTGCCGGATCTCACGCCGGAGCTGGTGAACCCCAGCGAAACGCCGCGCGTGCTCGATTTCCTGGCGCGCATCGAAGCGCGTCCGGCCGTGAAGGCCGCCCTCGCGACCAGCCGCAGCGGCAAACCGCAGCAGCACTTCGTGCCCGGAGTCGAGCCCTCGCGATGGGGCTGAAGCATTGACTACGATCGTCCTGATTCCCGGGCTCGCCTGCGACGCCGCCGTGTGGGAACACGCCGCCGGCGCGCTGCGCGCCGCTGCCGCCGTGCATATCGCGCATCACGGGACGCTGGATTCGCTCGGCGCGATGGCGGAGAAGGTACTGGCGGAAACACCAGGTAAATTCGCCGTCGCCGGCCACTCGATGGGTGGCCGCGTGGCGCTGGAGATTTTCCGGCGCGCTCCCGAGCGGCTCACGGGACTCGCGTTGCTCGACACCGGGACGGCGCCGCTTGCGGCGGGAGACGCTGGCGCGCGAGAGTCCGCAGGCCGGCATGAACTGCTCGGGATCGCACGCCACCAGGGCATGGCCGCCATGGCGACGCGCTGGGTGCGGGGCATGGTGTGGCCGCCGCGCCTCGGAGAAGCCGCACTGATCCAGGACATCATCGACATGTTCGCGCGCAGCAGCGCCGATGTTTTCGGCGCGCAGATCACCGCGCTGCTCGCGCGCCCCGACGCCGGCGCGCTGCTGGAGCAGGTGCGCTGCCCCACGCTCGTCCTGTGCGGGGCCGAAGACAGCTGGGCACCGGCCGAGCGCCATCGCGAAATGGCGGCGCGCATCCCGGGCGCGACGCTCACGCTGGTGCCCGAGTGCGGGCACATGTGCACGATGGAACGACCCGAGGCGGTGACGCGTGCGCTCGCGCAGTGGCGCTCGAGTCTCTAGAACATCGTGTTGTTGTTAGCCGACTTCTCCGGGATCGGTTGCACCACGTCCCAGTGCTCGACGATCTTGCCCTTCTCGAAACGGAAGATGTCGATCACCGCCATGCCGCGATCGTCGGCTTTCATGCGTACGTGCGAGTGGATGATGGCGATGTCGCCATCGACGTAGGCGTGCTTGAATTCGTAGGTCCAGCCGGGCAGCGCCTGCAGCGCCTTCCCCAGGATCTCGACCGCCGGTTCCTTGCCATCGGGCGCCATCGGGTTGTGCTGGATGTACTTGTCGCCGACGTACTTGTCGAAACCTTCCTTGACCTTCTTCTGGTTGAACACGGTGTCGAGCAGGCCCATCGCCGCCTTCGCCTTCGGATGCTTGCTGATGCCGGCATCGGCCGGAGCGGCAGCGAAAACGACGAATGCGAGCGCGGTGGTTAGAGCGAGTCTGGCGAGCATGACGAGTCTCCTTTCGGGGAAGTGAGCACATCGTAGCCCACGTGACGGGCCCCGGATTGCACTCTCGGTACATTACCCTGCCCCTATCAGTCGAGCCGCGCCCCGACACCGAAGCGCCTGATATTCCCGCTCGCGATAGTTTGTTCTGCGCAACGGGGACATCAACAAGGAAATTCTCAAGGGGGGATACATGGCCATCCACCGTGGTTGCCTGCGTCGCGTCGCCGCGACGTTGGGCACGATCATCATTGCATTGCCCGGTGCCGTCGAGGCACAGGAAGAAACCGGGCTCGAAGAGATCACCGTCACCGCGAAGCGCCGCTCGGAGAACGTCCAGGACGTTCCCATCGCCATCACGGCCGTCACCGCCGAGACGCTCGAATCGCAAGGGCATCAACGACGTCGCGAAGCTCAGCGCGATCGCGCCGAACGTCACGCTCGATGCCGGCACGCCTTTCTCGGGATCCGACACGGTGCTGGCCGCGTACATCCGCGGCATCGGCCAGAACGATTTCGCGTTCAACCAGGATCCGGGCGTCGGCGTCTACGTCGACGGCGTCTATCTCGCGCGCAGCGTCGGCTCCAACACGAGCATGCTCGATGTCGAGCGCGTCGAAATCCTCAAGGGCCCGCAGGGCACGCTGTTCGGTCGCAACACCATCGGCGGCGCGATCTCGATCGTCACGCGCGAGCCGGGCGAGGAGTTCCTCTTCAAGGGCAGCATCACCGGCGGCTCGTTCAACCGCATGGACGTGCAGGCGAGCGCGGACCTGCCGATCTCCGAACGCGTGCGCATCAGCATCTCGTTCTCGTCCGCGAAACGCGACGGCTACCAGCGCCGCATTCCGTTCACGGACCTCACGAACCATCGCCACGATTCCGGGCAACGCGGGGCTCGCGCGATCCGGACTGCGGAGCGCTGGGCGCGACCTGCACTACATCACCGACAGACTCCTCGACGATTTCCCGGCCGCGGACTACGCGCCAGCAACGCGAAGGCGGCGTCAATCAGTGGAGCGTGCGCGGCAAGGCCGTGTTCCTGCCGAACGACGCTGTCAAGCTCACGCTCTCGGCGGACTACCAGAACGTCGATCAGTCGGCCTCGCCGAACACGGGCATCAACTCGGCGGTGATCTCCGGATGCTACCCTGCATCCTGGGCAGCGTTACAACGCTGCCTGGTCGGCGCGCCCATCGGCGCAGTCTGCTCGCAGCCGCGCGGCGGCCTTGCCCGACGCCCGTGCCGATGTGCGCTCGCTGCCGCGCTCTCGGGCGTGAACCAACGGCAACTCCGCCAACAACCGGCTGCCGTACGACGCCCGCTTCGAGACCGGCGACATCGACACCACTTACGCCACCGGCAACAGCTTCTCGCGGCTGAAGAACTGGGGCGTGGCGGCGACCCTGAATTCGCGTTCAACGACAGCGCCAGCCTCAAGTCGATCACGGCGTACCGCGATCTGCACTGGCGACGGGCATGGACCTCGACGGCTCGCCGCTGCCGATCCTCGAGCCCTCCTTCGAGATGCCGCAGCGTGAGTTCTCGCAGGAGCTGCAGTTGAACGGCACTGCGCTCGGCGAGCGGCTCAACTACACGCTCGGCGCTTACTACTTCAAGGAAGAGGGCCATCTGCACGACTGGGTGATCTTCCCGGCCGGCCTGCTGATGGTCGACGGCCCGAACGACCTCGACACCGAGGCGAAGGCGCTGTTCGTGCACATGAACTTCAAGATCACGGACCGGTTCGGCTTCACGTCGGCGCGCGTTACACGGACGAGACCAAGCACTTCGAAGGCCACCAGAACGACGACAACGGCCTGACCTACAAGATCAGCGGCTGTTTCCCGGCGGATGCGCCCTCCAGCATCATCGGCGGACCCGGCGACCTGACCTGCCAGCAGCTGCTGGGTTTCCCGAGCGCCACCGAGCCGTACCGCTTCTATCCGCCGGGCGTGAACACCCTCGACTTCACGAACACCTCGCCGCTCGTCGGTGTCGACTTCCACCTGAACGACGACGTGATGCTCTACGGGTCGTTCTCGAAGGGCTACAAGACCGGCAGCTGGACCACGCGCCTCTCGGCTCCGCACCCGGTCTACGACGACTGCCGAACGCATCTCGCTCGATTTCGATCCGGAGCATGCGACCGCGTACGAGATCGGCCTGAAGACCGAGCTGCTGAACCGCAAGCTGCGACTGAACCTCGCGGCCTTCCACACGCGACTACGACGACATCCAGCTCAACTCGCAGCTCGGCATCTCGCCGACGCTGGTGAACGCCGGCGACGCGCGCATCTACGGTCTCGAGGCCGAGGCGACCGCGATCTGCGGCGGCTTCTCGTTCACCGGCGCACTGGGCTGGACCGACGCGGAGTACACGCGCCTGGGCACGACATCGACCCGTGGTGGACAACGGCGCATTGCTGACGCTCGATTCCTGCCCGCTGCGCACCAGCGATCCGGACGACGCCTGCGACCTGCCGAAGACGCCGGAGTACAAGGTCTACCTCGGCCCGCAGTACAAGGCGAGGCTCGGCAGCGGCGCGCTCGCTCACCTTCAATGCGGACTGGACATACACCGCGGAGCTCTTCAACGACCTCGGCAACGAGGAACTGCTGAAGCGCGACGCCACCGACATCGTCAACGCCTCCATGACCTACGGCGCGGCGGACGAGCGTGGACGCTGTCGATCGGCGGGACCAACCTGACCGACGAGCGCTACATCGTGAGCGGCCAGAACCAGGGCGGCGTGCAGGTGATCGACGCCTCGTTCAACCGGCCGCGCGAGTGGTACGCGACGCTGCGGGTGAACATGAAGTGAAGACCCGGGGATGGCGCGCCCATGAGATATCTGAGTGACGACGACCTGCGCCGGCTGACGCCGGCCGAAGACGACGAGCTGGGCGCGCCGATTCCGACGCAGCTGGTTTCCAACGGCGAATTCACGCCGCTGCCCCAGACGCCGGACCAGCGCCGCGTCGAGCGGGAAATCGCGCGGCTCGCGGATGAGCTCGCGCCGCGCCACGGCATGTCGCGCCGCCAGTTCCTCGCAAGCAGCGCCGGCATGTCGGCGGCGTTCGTCGCCATGAACACGGTCTTCGGGCCGTTGTTCAGCGCGTCGCGCGCCGAAGCCGCGACGCCCGGCGCCTCCGAGCAGCGGGCACGCGGCCTCGCCGGCCAGTTCATCTTCGATTGCCAGACACATTTCGTGCGCGACGACTACGGGCAGGCGGGCATCACCGGGCTCGCGCAGTTCGCCAAGCAGTTCTGGAATCCGGCGCTGGCGAACGAGAAGTCGCTCGACCGCATGAAGTTCGCCAACTACGTGAAGGAGATCTACGTCGACAGCGACACGAAGGTCGCCCTGCTCTCGGGCTCGCCGGTGGATGACCCCTTCAACCTGTTCCTCACGAACGACCAGATCGTCGCGGCGCGCACGGCGGTGAATTCGATCGCGCGGTCCAGGCGCATGCTGGCGCATTCGATCATCCAGCCGATGAGCGACGGCTGGCTCGACGAGGTGGACCGCTGCATCGAGACGCTGAAGCCCGACAGCTGGAAGGGTTACACGATCGGCGATCCGATCTTCCTCACCAAGAAGGGCTCGAATTGGCGGCTCGACGACGAGAAACGCGTCTACCCCTTCTACGAAAAGTGCGTGAAGTCGGGCATCACGACCGTCTGCATCCACAAGGGCCTGCTGCCCGCGGATTACGAGAAGAGCTGGCCCGAGGTGTGGAAACACGCGACGGTCTGGGATCTCGGCAAGGCCGCGAAGGACTGGCCGCAGATCACGTTCATCATCTATCACTCAGCGTTGCGGCCCTTCATCGAGCTGCCCGACGCCTCCCTCAAGCAGTTCGAGGAATCGGGCCGCATCGACTGGGTGACCGATCTCGCGGAGATTCCGCGCAAGTTCAGCGTGAAGAACGTGCATGCCGAGCTCGGCACCTGTTTCGCGAACACCTGCGTCACGCATCCGCGGCTCGCGGCCGCGATGCTGGGCACGCTCATCAAGGGGCTGGGGCAGGACAAGGTGGTCTGGGGCACGGATTCGGTGTGGTACGGCTCGCCGCAGTGGCAGATAGAAGCGCTGCGCCGGCTCGAGATACCCGAGGACATGCAGAAGAAGCACGGCTTCGCGCCGCTGGGAGCGGCGGATGGCCCGGTCAAGACCGCGATCTTCGCGGGCAACGCGGCGAAACACTACAAGCTGGATCCGCGCAACGCCATGAACACGCTCGGTGTGGACCACATTTCCGCGATGCGTGATGCCTGGCGCGGCGATCCGTCGAACCTGCGCTACGGGTACGTGGCGAGCGCGTGAGCACACCGGACCTGCTGGCGTCGTACTGGACGATCTGCGGCGCAGCCGAGCCGCACAGCGACCACGAGTTCAGTCCGTTTTCACTGCGCGACCGCGCGGCGTCCGCGGCGCGCGCGGGATTCAAGGGACTGGGCATCTGGCACGCGGACCTCGCGCACGTGCGCGCGAAACATTCGCTGGCGGAGATGAAGAGCATTCTCGCGGACCACGGCATCGTGCACCTGGAGCTCGAGTTCCTCACCGACTGGTTCGTCGACGGCGAAAAGCGCAAGGCCTCGGATGCGAACCGCCGCGTGCTGCTCGAGAGCGCCGCCGCGCTCGGCGCGCGCCACATCAAGGTCGGCGACTTCTTCAAGACTCCCGTCCCCATGGCGAGGCTGATCGAGGAGTTCGCGAAGCTCTGCCAGGAGGCGCGCAATCACGGCACGCGCATCGTGTTCGAGTTCATGCCGTTCTCGCGCATCGACACACTCGAGGATGCGCAGGCGCTGGTGACGGGCGCCGCCCAGCCGAACGGCGGCATCTGCGTGGATTTGTGGCACGTCGTGAAGCTCGGAATACCGTACGCCAAGGTGGCCGCGTTTCCGAAGCCGTACCTGCTGTCGATCGAGCTCAACGACGGATTCCTCGAGGCGCCGCCCGGCATGGACATGGTCACCGAGACCACCTGTCATCGCGCCTTCTGTGGCGAGGGCCAGTTCGACGTTCACGGCTTCGTCACGCTGCTGCGAAACGCCGGCTATGCCGGCCCCTGGGGCATCGAAGTGCTGAACAAGGCGCAGCGCGCCTGGCCCCTCGACGCTCTCACCTCGCGCGCCTATTCGACCACCGCCCGCCAATTCCTTTAGTTGGTGCCGGAGCAAAAATTCAGGACTTAGTACACTGGCGGCCAATCGGTCGCCTGCCCTGACACCATCCTATCCATGACAAGCATCGTCCTCATTCCCGGGGCCTGGCACGGCGCCTGGTGCTGGCACAAGATCACGCCGCTGCTCGAAGCCGCGGGCACGCGCGTCATCGCGCCGGACCTGCCCTCGATGGGCACCGACGTCACGCCGCCCGACGTCATCACGCTCGACTACTGGGCCCGCTTCGTGGCGGACCTCGTTTCCCGCGAGCCCGAGCCCGTCGTACTCGTCGGACACAGCCGCGGCGGCATCGTCATCAGCCAGGCCGCGGAGCTCGTACCGGAACGCATCCGCAAGCTCGTCTATCTCGCGGCCTTCCTGCTGCCGGCCGGCGAGACACTGGCCAACTCCGCCAACCAGATCGAGGACTCCCTGGTTCCCCCCAACATGATCCCCGCCGCCAGTGGTTTGACCTGCGTCGTGCGCGCCAGCGTGCTGCGCGAGGCGTTCTACGGCCTCTGCACCGACGCGGATTTCGAATTCGCGCGCGAGCGGCTGACTCCGGAACCATTGAAGCCTCTGGTCACTCCGCTGCAGCTCACGCAGGCCCGTTACGGCAAGGTGCCGCGCGCCTACATCGAAACCCGCCAGGACCGCGCCGTGACCCCCACCGCGCAACGCCGCATGCTGGCCGCGTTGCCCTGCGATCCGGTCGCGTCACTGGACAGCGATCACTCGCCGTTCCTGTCTCAACCCGAAGCGCTGGCGCGGATATTGATCTCGATCTGAATGCCGTCCGGATCGAAGACGAACAGCTGCCGCAGGTCGCTGTCCGGAACTTTCGTCGCACGGTACTTCACGCCGTGTTTCTCGAAGCTCGCCACGAGCTCATCGTGGTTGTCCGCCGCGAAGGCGATGTGATCGACGCTGCCGCTGCCATGGCGCGTCGCTGCCGCATCCGCGAGCCGTCCCGTGTCCACGTAGCTCGCCTGCCCCGCCACGTGGACCACCGCGACGTCACCGACGTAGATCCACAACCCTTCGAAGTCGAACGGCGGACGCGGCCCGGTACGCAGCCCCAGCACGTCGCAATAGAACCGGCGCGTCTTCTCGAGATCCTTCGAGAGGACCATGTAGTGCTGCATCTGTGTGATGGGCATCGGCGTTCTCAGCGATACAACTTTTCGATCGCGGCGGCACCCAATCCCACCTTCTCGTAGTGCGCCTTGCACATCGCGATGTAGTCGTGCACGTCGAAGTGCCCGAGCGACGCGCCCTTCTCGTCCAGCCAGATCAGCGGACCCTTCACGTTGAAGAACACGCGCATCGGATCGGCATGTTCATACGCCACGAGTGTGTGTCCTTCGCCCGGCGTCTCATAGACGAAATCCCCGGCGGTCGCGGTCCAGTCGTGTTCGAGGTAACCCCACTTGCCGGAGATCGTGTACGCGAACACCTCGTGCGGATGGTAGTGGCGGTTCACGAACCCCGCGCGCTTGGCCATCAGGATGTCGCACCATTGATTGCGTTGCGGCGAGATCCACAGCGGACGCGACGACACGCTCTCGGTGATCGGCACGTAGTAGCGCTCGTCCTGCGTCGGCGCATCATGGATGTAGGCCTCGGGCAGCGCGTCGGGCTTGAAGACGTCGGCCCTCGGGATGGCGGGAATGTCGCGCCAGAATTCGGTGGTTGCGGCTTCGGGCATGATGCCTCCCTGGGTGATTTGCTGGCGAAACTCAGCGCGCCGGCGCCTGGGCCTGCGCCGGCTGCGCCTCCGACGTGTTCGCGTATTTCACGAACAGCAGCGTGACCGCTCCGATCAGGGAGCCGCAGCCCATCACGATCGAGACCGTCTGCAGTGAAAGCCCCTTCTGGAACAGATAGCCCGCGAGGATCGGCGCCAGCGCCGCTCCGCCGCGGCCGGCCCCGATGACCACGCCGGTGCCGGTGGCCCGCAGGTGCGTGGGATAGGCCAGCGCGAGCAGCGTATAGAGCCCGACGATGCCGGCATTCGTGAAGAAGCCGCAGATCGCCACGATCAGCTTGAGCCCTTCGAGGCTGCTTTGTCCCATGCCGAAGATCGTGATCGAGATCATGCCCAGCACCAGCACGCCGCTCGTGAGCCGCGTGAGATTCAGGCGCAGCGCGAGCACGCCGAGCACCGCGCCGCCGGTGGCGCCGCCGACGCTCGCCCAGAACAGCACGTCGGCGATGACGGAGGGCGAATAGCCCAGCTTCGAGACGATCGGCGCCACCCACTTCAGGATGTAATAGAACGAGGTGATGTGCGCGAAATAGGCGAACACCAGCAGCAGCGTGAGGCGCAGGTACTGCGGCTTGAACACGTCCGCCAGGGGCGCCTTGGGAGGCGCCGCGGACAACGGCGGCAGCGCATCGATGACGCCGCGTCCCATGCGGCGCAACGTGACGTTGATCTGGGTCAGCGCGTTCGCGGGCTGCTTGCGGCACAGCCAGGAAATCGACTCCGGCACGCCGAACCAGACGACCGGGATCATCGCGGCGGTGGCGCCGGCTCCCAGCTCGAATACGACCCGCCAGCCGTGGGTCTTCAGCAACGGCGAGATGATCAGCGCGGCGAGGATGTTTCCGAGTGGATAGCCGATGGTCATCAGCGCGACCCAGAACTTGCGCGAGCTGTCGTTGGAGAACTCCGCCGCGGTGGCGTTGATCGCCGCCAGCATGCCGCCGATGCCGAGCCCGGTGATGAAGCGCCACAGGCGCAGATCGTCGAGGTCGTCCGCGAGCGAGCAGAAGTACATCCCGACGGCCATCACCACGAGGAAGGTCAGGATGGCGCGCCGACGCCCGATGTAGTCGGCGACTCCGCCGAGCAGGAAGGAACCGATGGCCATGCCCCAGAGGTCCATCGACAGGACCACGCCGAGTCCCACCGAAGGATCGATCTGGAACTCCTTCATGATGCCGGGCGTGGCGAAGCTGATCGCCAGCAGGTCGAAACCATCGAGCGCGTTGAGGAACACGGTGATCGTGCACACCACGATCTGGAGCATGCTCATCGGAGAGGTGGCGAGCAGGCTGCGTGGATCGTTGTTCGTCATGTCGAAGGCATCCCCCGATACCGTGTGGCGTCGCGAGAATAACATCGTCATCGCACGTCACCCGGCTGACAGCGAACGAGTTCTCTCACGCGCGATTGAGATTGCAGTTCGAGTAGAGTCGAGACGTGGGCAGACCCCACACTCCATGCGAGCGACGGCGCAAATCATGCTCTCCGCCACGTATGAAGAATATCTCCTAAGTACTTGATCTGGTGACGACAATGACGCCGATGCTTCCATCCCGTGCCGATCACGTCGGCAGCTTCCTGCGACCGCGCTACCTGCTCGAGGCGCGCGAAAAATTTGCGCGCCGGGAAATCGACGCCGCGGGTCTGCGCGCGGTCGAGGACCAGGCGATCGGCGAGGTGGTTCGCATGCAGGAGGAAGTGGGCCTCCAGGCGATCACCGATGGCGAATTCCGCCGCACCTACTTCCACATCGACTTCCTGAAGCAGCTCGAGGGCGTGCAGTCCGACGATCCGAAGATCGTGATCAAGGCGGACGGCAGCGAGGAACTCGCGCCGCCGGTGATGCGGGTCACGGGCAAGGTGCGTCATGCGCGCGACATCCAGCGCGCCGACTTCGAATTCCTCAAGGCGAACACGCAGCGCACGCCCAAGGTCACGATCCCCTCGCCCACCATGCTGCATTTCCGCGGCGGTCGTGCCGGCATCAGCCAGAAGGACTACCCGGATCTCGAGCAGTTCTACGAGGACGTGGCGCAGGCTTATGGCGACGAGCTGCGGTCGCTGGCGGCGGCGGGCTGCCGCTACGTGCAGATGGACGACACCAACCTCGCCTATCTATGCGACATGAAGATGCGCGAGGCCGCGCGGGCGCGCGGTGACGATCCGAACGAGCTGCCGCATCGCTATGCGAAGTTCATCAACCGCGTGGTGGCGCAGAAGCCCGCGGGGATGACGCTCGCGGTGCATCTGTGCCGCGGCAATTTCAAGAGCGCTCATGCGGCGGAAGGCGGATATGAGCCCGTGGCCGAGGCGCTGCTGGCCGAGATGAAGGTGGATGCGTACTTCCTGGAGTACGACGATGAGCGCAGCGGGGATTTCCGTCCGCTGCGGTTCCTGCCGAAAGGGAAGATCGTCGTGCTGGGTTTGATCACGACCAAACTCGGGGCGCTCGAGGCGAAGGATTCGATCAAGCGGCGCATCGACGAAGCCGCGAAGTTCGTGCCGCTGGATCAGCTCGCGCTGTCGCCCCAGTGCGGGTTTTCGAGCAGCTACCACGGCAACGATATCCAGATGAGCCAGCAGACCGCGAAGCTCCGGCTGGTCGTGGATGTAGCGCGAGAGGTTTGGGGCTGAAGTTGGTGCCGGAGTCGAAAAACAGGAATTAGGCCTGCCTTTACGCCAGATTTGGATATTTGCAGGTGGCCCAGCCGCACACAGACTTCCACGGTCCGTGTCATCCCTGTGGCTCATGGCGAGACCGATCCGAATCCACGTTCCCGGCGGCTTTTACCACATCACGCTGCGCGGAAATCATCGTCGGGAAGTATTCACGACAACGGCCGATCGCGCGCTGCTGAACGTCATCGTCGCGGCCTCGCTCGAAAAATACGCCGCGCGCGCACACGCCTACTGCTGGATGAGCAATCACATCCACCTGCTCGTCCAGGCAGGCGAGTCGCCCCTGGGAAATCTCATGCGCAGCGTTGCTTCGGGCTACGCCCGCGCCTTTCAACGCAAGCTCGAGACGACGGGGCATCTGTTCGAGCGGCGCTACCACGCCGTGCTCGTCGACACCGACGCCTATCTGCTCGACGTCGTGCGCTACATTCACCTGAATCCCGTGCGCGCACGAATGGTCTCGACTGCAGGCGCGTATCGCTGGTCGAGCCATCACGCGTACCTGGGCGAGCGCCAGGATGATTGGGTGACGACTGGCACCGCGCTGGGGGTGTTCGCGAACGCGCGAGACAAGGCGATCGACGGCTATCGACGCTTCATGGATGTCGACGCTGACTCCATTCCCTCACCGTTCGACGACGTCGATCCGGATCAGCCATACATCCTCGGGCGTCCGGAATTCGTGGCGCGGTTCGCCGAAAGTGCCCCGAGGCAGCGGGCGCTGCAATCACTCGAATTGCTGTTGGCTGAAGCGTGCGCGAGATTCAATGTCACGGAAAGCGAACTCGCGGCTCAACGGCGCGATCCGAACATCGCCCGGGTTCGCGCGTGGCTCGTCAGACAGGCAAAGAGGCGCAAGATTGCCAGGCTGGCTGCCGTGGCGAGAATGTTGGCGTGCGATCCCAAGACGCTGCGCCACGCGATGGAAAGGTATCCCGATAACGAGTCCGGCGCGGGCTAATTCCCGTTTTTCGACTCCGGCACCAACTTCAGGGCCTTGATCGCATTCTCTTTCAGGATAAGCGGCTGAACTTCGGGCTTGAAGCCTGCTTCCGCGAAATCCTTCATCCAGCGGTCCGGCGTGATCAGCGGGAAATCCGAGCCGAACAGCATCTTGTGCTTCAGCTGCGTGTTCGCGTAGCGCACGAGCTCGGGCGAAAAATACTTCGGCGACCAGCCTGACAGGTCGATGTAGACGTTGGGCTTGTGCAGGCACACCGACAGCGCCTCGTCCTGCCAGGGCCACGACGGGTGCGCGATGATCACGGTCATGTCGGGAAAATCGGCCGCGACGTCATCGACGTGCATCGGGTTCGAATACTTGAGCTTGAGCCCACCGCCGCCCGGCATTCCCGTCCCGATGCCCGAGTGCCCCGAGTGGAAGATCGCCGGCAGTTTGTGCTCGGCGATCACCTCGTAGAGCTTGTACGCGAAGCGGTCGTTCGGGAAAAAACCCTGGCAGGTCGGATGGAACTTGAAGCCGCGGATCCCGCCCTCCTCGATCAGCCGCCGCGCCTCGCGCACGCCCATCTTCCCCTTGTGAGGATCGATCGACGCGAACGCCACCATCATGTCGGAGTTCTCGCGCGCCGCGTCGACGACCTCCTGGTTCGGAATCCGCCGCACACCCATCTCGAACTCGGTGTCGACCGTGAACATCACCAGGCCGATCTTGCGCTCGCGGTAGTAAGCGACCGTCTCGGGGATGGTCTTGCGCTTGTCGGCCTTGAAGTACTTCGACGCCGCCGCATCGAACGGCTCCGAGGCAGGATCCGCCTCCTGCCGGCACGACACCTCGGCGTGGGTATGCACGTCGATCGCGATGAGGTCGTTTACTTTCATGGTCTCGAGTTGCTCCAGTCGGCGAGCGTACGCCCCTCGCGCACCAGGCGCACCAGCAGCGGCGCCGGCTCCCAATGCATCGGCCCGAACAGCGCGCGGTATTTTTCCATGCCCGCGAGCAGGACCGGCAGGCCCAGCGCATCGGCGTAGAACATCGGGCCGCCGCGATAACGCGGGAAGCCGTAACCCGAACACCACACCACGTCGACGTCGCCCGCGCGCTGCGCGATGCCCTCTTCCAGGATCCGCAGCCCTTCGTTGAGCAGCGGGTACAGGCAGCGCTCGAGAATCTCCGCGTCGGTATGCGCCCGCGGCGCGACGCCGAGCTCGGCGGCCTTGGCTTGCAGCAACGCCAGCGCTTCGGGATCGTCGTGCCGCGTGCGATCGCCCTTTTCGTACCGGTAGTAACCCTTGCCGGTCTTCTGGCCGAGCCGCCCGGCCGAATACAGCGCGATGTCCGCCTGGTAGTAAGTCGGATCCGGCGGATATCGCGACGCGTTCGTCTTGTGGACGTTCACGCCGACGTCGACACCGGCCATGTCGAACACCGCGAGGATGCCCATCGCCATGCCGAATCCTTCGAGGATCGAATCGACGCGCCGCGGCGTCGACCCCTCGAGCAGCAGCCGCTGCGCCTCGCGCGCGTACCCTTCCATCATGCGATTGCCGATGAATCCGTAACAAACTCGCGCGAGTACCGGTGTCTTGCGCAGCAGCTTCGCGAGCTCCATCGACGTGCGGATCGCGGTGGCCGAGGACACGCGGCCGCGGATGACCTCCAGCAACGGCATCACGTTCGCCGGTGAGAAGAAATGCAGGCCGATGAAATCTTCCGGACGTTTCACGACCTTCGCGATCTCGTCGATGTCGAGCGTCGAGGTATTGGAAGCCAACAACGCGCCGGGCTTGGCGTGCCGGTCGAGCTCGCGGAAGACCTTCTGCTTGAGATCCATGCTCTCGAACACCGCCTCGATCACGACGTCGCAGTCGGCGAGATCGGCGTAGTCGAGCGTTCCTTTGATGAACGCCATGCGCCGCGCCTTCTCGGCGGCATCGATGCGCCCCCGCTTGACCATGCTTTCGAATGTTTCATCGACGCGTTTCAGGCCGCGCTCGAGACCGGCCTGGTCGGCGTCCAGGAGCTTCACCGGAATTCCCACGTTCGCGCAGGCGATCGCGATGCCGCCGCCCATCGTCCCCGCGCCCACCACGCCGGCCCTGGCCAGCGGGCCCGGCACGACATCCCCGGGCAGTCCCTCGACCTTGCGGGTCTCGCGCTCGGCGAAGAACAGGTGGATCGATCCCTTGGCTTCGGGCGTCGTCTTGGTCTGGTTGGCGAGCTTGTCTTCGTACAGCAGGCCCTCCGCGAAGGGCAACCTCGCGCTCGCACTGACGGCCTCGATGGCGGTGAGCGCCGCGCTGCGGTTCGGATACAGGCGCCGCGCCTCGGCCTGCCACTTGGCGAGCGACTCGAGCGTGAGCGCCGCCGGATCGACCTTGCGATCGGCTGGTGCGGCGCGGTCCCCGGCTGAGCGTGACCAGGCCGTCGACATACCTGAGCGCGCCGGCGATGAAGTCGCCTTCGATGATTTCGTCGATGAGACCCAGATCGCGCGCCTTCGCGGCGTCCACGGGTTTGGCGTCGAAGATGATCCGCAACGCGTTGTCGATGCCGACGAGCCGCGGGAGACGTTGCGTCCCGCCCGCTCCCGGAATGATGCCGAGCGTGACCTCGGGCAACATGTATTTCGACGTCGGCGTGCCGATGCGGTAGTGGCACGCCAGCGCGAGCTCGAGCCCGCCGCCGATGGCCGAACCGTGAATCGCGGCGACCACCGGGATTTCGAGATTCTCGAAGCGGCCGTACAGGTCACGGAACTCGGCTTCCTTGGGAGGACCCGAGAATTCGTTGATGTCCGCGCCGGTGAAGAAGTTGTTGCCGGCGGTCCGCACCAGCAGCGCACGGGCGGTCGGGTCGGCGGCGACCTTGGCGAGCGCCTCGAACATGCCGGCGCGCGCCTCCGCGGTTATGGTGTTGACAGGCGGGCTATCCACCACGAGGACCGCGACGTCGCCGTGGCGTTGGAGATCGACTTTGGTTTGTGTCATTTGATGCCGGAGAGTTTACCCAAGAGCGACAGCAACTGTTCACGCCCTTCGACGCCGATGCGTTCGATCAGCCGGCTCTCGTGCAGGGATTGGACCTCGCCCGCACGCGCCAGGATGCGCCGGCCCTTGGCGGTGAGGTGCAGCTGGTAGCTGCGGGCGTCGGCGGTGGACTTGCGGCGGATGATGAACCCGCGCCTTTCGAGCTCGCCCATGGTCGGGACGCAATTCGCCTTCTGGATGCCGAGGGCATCGCAAACCCCGGATTGGCTGGCGCCGGGATTCTCGGCAACCATGAGCAGCAGCGTGTACTGCAGGGGGCGGAGCTCGAGGCGCGCCAGGGAGTCGTTGAGGTCCGCATAGACGGCGCCCTGCGCGCGGCGCAGTGCGTATCCAATCAGCTCCTTCAACGGCGCCGTTCGCACCACCGCGTCCCCTCCTGTGCACCGCAAATGCTGAGCCGGGCGCCCGGATGCTTCTCGACCTTGAGGGAACTGGATTTTTTCGCGCTCAGTCGACTCGTCGATAGCTCGTATCAGAACAACCGATTGGTTGTTGCGAATAACTATCCCTTATAACCATTTCCCACATGGGCGCCTGCCCACTACGTCGGGACACTCTGAGGGGGGTCGTCATGGCAACTGTGGAATCGTTTTCGACCGCTGGTCTTGATCCGCGCCGCAAGCTCACGTACTGGAACGAACGGGCCTGCGAAAGCTTCTCGCCGCTGGTTTCCGACCCGGCGGACATCCGCACCTTCAACGGCAGCATCGCCCGCGCCGCCATCGGCGACCTGACGATGGCCGAGGTGTACTCCGAAGCACAGATCGTGCGCCACTCGCGCGCCCACGTGGCCCGCACGCGCAGTTCGCTGTTCTTCCTGCACCTGCAGATGGAAGGCGAAAGCGTCAGCCGCCAGGACGGCCGCGAAGCCCAACTGCGCGCCGGCGACTTCACGCTGTGCGACAGCACCCGGCACTACGAGATCGCCTTCGGTGGCCCGAACCGCATGCTGGTTCTCGGCATACCCGATGCCATCCTGCGCCGGCACATCGCCTGCCCCGAGTGCCTGGTCGCCATTCCGATGCCCGCCGCCAGCGGCGTATGCGCCCTGCTGTCACGCTTCCTGCGCAACTTCTGGTTCGAGTACCAGAAGCAGATGGACATGCCGACGGCCGCGCGCGTGAACAACGCGATCCTCGACCTGGTGGCCGCGGCTTATGCCGACCTGCCGCAATCGCGTTCCGATCGCTCGTCGCTCGCCACCGCGCACCGCATCCGCATCATCAATTTCATCGAAGCGCACCTGAACGACCCCGAGCTCACGCCCACCCGCATCGCCGATGCCTGCAAGATGACCACGCGCTACCTGCACCACCTGTTCTCGGACCAGGACGAGACCGTGGCGCGCTACATCCTGCGCCGCCGGCTCGAGGCCTGCTCACGCGCGCTGCTGTCGCCGTCGCAGCGTGGCCGCACGGTGACCGCGATCGCGTTCGACTACGGATTCAACAGCCCGACCCACTTCGGACGCGTGTTCCGCGCGAAATTCGGCGCGACCCCGCGCGAGTACCGTCGCGAAAAGGTCGACGTCGCCGCGTAGGTGGTGCCGGGTCGGGAAACCGGCATAACTTGCGGGTGCGCGTTGTAGTCAGTTCGCGCCGCGACTACGATCCGGCGCATGAACCGCAAAGCCATCGTTCTCGGCCCGGGAGAGGGACGCTCCTACGCCATGGGCCGCATCGGCGCGGTGTTCAAGGCGGACTGCGACGAGACCGCCTCGCGATACTCCATCTCCGAATGGTGGCTCGAACCCCACACCAAGGGACCCGGCGCGCACTCACATCCCGAAGACGACATCTTCTATGTCGTCGCCGGCACCATGAGCGTGCTCGTTGGCGGCGAATGGACGCATGCGACCGCGGGATCATTCATCCTGATTCCCGGTGGAGTCGCGCACGATTTCGAGAATCGCGGTGATGTACGCGCGGGCGTGCTGAACTTCTACGCCCCCGGCACATTCGAACCGGCAATGCCGGAGATTGCCCGGTGGTTCGCCGAGAACCCACCCGGAAACGCCTGATCACCGCTCGGTCTTGCGAGGCTCGAGAACAATCCCCGGATGCCAGCCGCTCTTCTCGAGCAGCGCCTGCGCATCGGAAACCTGGAGCATCTCGCGGATCGCCGATCGCTTGTCTGCCGCTTGCTGGTAGTAAGACCGGGCGATGCGATATCCGACCCAATAGCCGAGCTGGCCCACGTTTTCCGCCGTCGTGTTGTCGAACCACGCGGACAGATCGCGCTGGTCCTTGTCCGCGGCGAACCTTTTTTCGATTTCCTCTTCGCGGCCCCTGGCCGAAGCGTGAACCGCCACATTGGAAACCCCGCCGGAGATCAGCTCACCCACGAACTCGGCGATACCTTCCTCGAGAGCGCGTTCCAGTACCGTGGGGTTGGCACGCTCCGGCGCCTGCTGGACGTGGATGTACTCGTGGGCGATCACGTTCACGAAACGGTCGTCCAGGTCCGCGCCGAGGTACTGCGCCGCCGTCGCCGAGCACATCGCCTCCAGGGCGACCTGGACTCCTTTGCCCGGACCCGCGATGGCCATCGGTTTGCCTCGACTGATGAGGATGGTCACCGGGGGCTTCTGCGCCTGCGGGTAGATGTCGAGCAGCTTGACGAAGGTGAGCGCGAGACGCTCGCGAATGCGCGGCAGCGCGGCCATGCAGGACTTGGCGTTGGTGTAGAGCTGCGGTTGTGCGGCGATGGCCCGGGCAATGCCCTTCGGCGGTGACATTGCGCACTTGCGTGAGATGGCGCAGTCCCGCGGTCCCCGGATCGAGGTAGCGCTGCTGGAGGTCGATCGCGGTGGGATGGCCACCCGCTGCCGCATAGACCTCGTAAAAGCGCGAGACGTCCTGGGTCTGGAACTCGATCGCCTCGGTCGGCGCACCCGCAGCCGCGCACGCCAGCCATGCGCTGGCCGATCCGATGAGCCATGTTTTGCCCGTTCGATCCACGGCCCCGGCCTCAAGTCACACTGATGAACTTCGTGACCATGCAGGCCTCGAGCCCCTCGATGCCCTCCTCGCTTCCATGACCGCTTTCCTTCACTCCGCCGAACGGTGACTCCGGCATCGAAATCTGAAAACTGTTGAGGCCGATCATGCCGGCTTCGATGCGCTCGCCCAGCAGGTTCACGCGGCGTGAATCGTTCGTGAAGCCGAAGGCCGCGAGGCCGAATGGCAGCCGGTTCGCCTCGTGCATCACGGCATCGAAATCCCGGAACGGATTCAAGAGCGCGATCGGTCCGAACGGCTCCTCGTTCATGACGCGCGCGGAGTTCGGGATGTCCGCGAGCACCGTCGGTTCGAAGAACCAGCCCTTGCGCGCGATGCGCTTGCCGCCGGCGAGCAGTTTCGCCCCATGCGTCAGCGCCTCATCGATGATGCCCTGCACGGCCGGCAGCCGGCGCGCGTGCGCGAGCGGGCCCATGCGGTTGGCCTCGTCGAGTCCGTCACCCACGGGCAATGCCTTCGCGCGGGCCGCGAACCCTTCGCAAAACTTCGCGTAGATGGATTCGTGCACGTAGAAACGCGTCGGCGACACGCACACCTGGCCCGCGTTGCGGTACTTCGCGACCACGCAGGCATCGAGGACTTTCTCGACGTCGACATCATCGAACACGATCACCGGCGCATGGCCGCCCAACTCCATCGTCGTGCGCTTCATGCCGTCGGCCGCGAGTTTCACCAGTTGTTTGCCCACGGGAATCGACCCGGTGAACGAGACCTTGCGGATGACCGGCGACGCGATCAGGTGAGTGGAGATCTCGTGCGGCACGCCGAACACGATCGCCAGCACGCCCTTCGGCACGCCGGCCTCGTGCAGCGCCCGCGCCACCGCGAGTGCGGATCCCGCGCTCTCCTCGGCCGGCTTGAGGATGCAGGTGCAGCCGGCCGCGAGCGCCGCGCCGATCTTCCGCGCCGGATTGCCCAGCGGAAAATTCCACGGCGCGAACGCGGCCACGGGGCCTACCGGTTCCTTCACGATGGTCATGCGCTGCCCGGGCAGGCGCTGCGGCAGCACGCGGCCATAGGCGCGACGTCCCTCGTCCGCGTACCAGTCGAATACTTCCGCGGAGACCTGCAGCTCGATGCGCGTCTCGTGGATGGACTTGCCCATTTCGGTGGTGGCGATGCGCGCGATCTCTTCCGCGCGTTGCCGCATGAGATCCGCGGCCTTGCGCAGGATCTTCGCGCGCTGCACGGGCAACAACCCGCGCCATTCGCCCCAGGAACGCTGCGCGGCGGCGAGCGCCCGATCGAGGTCCGCGGGGGTCGCATGCGGCAGCTGCCCCAGTACCTCCTCGGTCGCGGGATTCACGATGGGCTGGGTCTTGCGGCCCTGGGCTCCCAGCCACTCGCCATCGATGAACAATGCGGGTTCGGGATACGGGTTCGAAACGGGTTTGATGTGGGCTGACATGCGCCCATGATCGCGCCGCGCGGCGTCCCCGCGTCACTCGATTTTTCGCGCAACGGAATTCGATGCCTCGCGCAACGGGCCGGATCGCACCCATGCCATCATGGGGCCGATGAGGGACTACAAACGCATCGCCACCGAAGAGGCCTTCGCCACGCGCGGCCAGATCGCGCTGTTCCGCAAGCTGCTCGCGGATGGTTACGACGATCCCGGCTTCAGGAGCCTGTGGGGCTTCTATCTCGACAGTCCGAGCGAGCGGGCGCGCTTCATCATCGAGCGGCTGCAGAACCTCGGGCCCGAGCGCATCGCGGACATGGATGCGAGCGGCATCGACATGCAGGTGCTCTCGCTGACCTCGCCCGGCGTGCAGGTGTTCGACGCGGCGACGGCCAACGCGCTCGCGCGTGATTCGAACGACGAGCTTGCCGCCGCCATTGCGAAATACCCGACGCGGTACGTCGGTCTCGCCGCCGCCGCGCCGCAGGATCCGCCGGCCGCCGCGAAGGAGATCGAACGCGGCGTGCGCCAGCTCGGCCTGCGCGGCGTGATCATGAACTCGCACACCATGGGCGAGCGGCTCGACAATCCCAAGTTCTGGGACATCTTCGCCGCCGCCGAGGCGCTCGACGTACCCGATCTATCTACATCCGAATGCCCCGCCGCGCGACATGATCGCGCCCTATCTCGAACGCGGGTCTCGATGGCGCGGTGTTCGGCTTCCAGGCCGAAACGGGCCTGCACATGCTGCGGATCATCGTCGCCGGCGTGTTCGACCGCTTCCCGAAGCTCAAGATGATCATCGGGCATTGCGGCGAGGCGCTGCCGTTCTGGCTGTACCGCATCGACTACATGCACACGGCCGCGACGAAGGCGAACCGTCACCCGCACATGCCGAAGCTCAAGCGCAAACCGGGAGATTACCTGCGCGACAACGTCTACGTGACCAACAGCGGCGTCGCCTGGGCGCCGGCGATCATGCTGTGCCACCAGGTCATGGGGCCGGATCACACGTTGTATGCGATGGACTATCCCTACCAGTTCCTGCCGTCGGAAGTGACGGTGTCGGACGAGTTGCCGATGTCGGCCGCCGACAAGAAGAAGTACTTCCAGACGAATGCGGAAAAGCTGTTCCGGATCTAGCGTTCGACGAACAGCATCGCGAGTGGAATCCACAGCGATCCGAGGAACACCGAGATCGCCGCAGCACTGGCGGCGAGGTCGAGATCCAGGCTCTCGCGCGCCGACAACACGACGGCCGTGAAGCCGATGGGCGCGGCACCGCCGATGACGGCGATGGCCGCCGCGCTGCCGCTCAGTCCAAACAACCAGGCGAGCCCCAGGCCCACGATCGCGCCGAAACCCGAGCGCAGCGCCACCGCGGTCCACACCTCGGGCCGTCGCAATCCTTGCGCGCTCACCAGCAGTCCCATCGCGAGCGGCACCAGCAGTATCAGCACCTGGCCGACCACGAGAACCGTGTGGAGGAAGTCGGGCGGGATCGGCGCGCCGCCCACGTTGAGCGTGAGCGCGATGACCAGCACCCAAAGCGGCGGCGCCAGCAGCGCGCGCTTGAGCAGCACGGGAATGTCATCCGCGTGCCCGCCGTACTTGCAGGCCGCCACCGTCGTGACCGTCCACACCAGGATCGCGTGCCCCATGTCGAACATCACGAGCTGCGAGAACGCCGCGGTGCCGAGGCTCAGCGCGGCGAATGGATAGATCATCGAGTTGTTGAGGGACATCGAGCACAGCGCCATCGCGCCCTCGCCCGTCTTCGGCAATCCGAAGCGGCGCGCCACGAAAGCCGCCGCGGCCCAGCCCGCGAGCGAGATGCAGATCGCGGTCACCGGCAGCAGCGCGTGTTCTCGCGCCAGCGGCACGCCGGTCAATGCGCCGAAGATCAGGATGGGCAGGCCGACGTTGAAGACGAAGTTGAGCAGCCAGCGGCCCCTGCGTCGCGCCGGCGAGGTTCGCGCGGCGCGCGGCGACTCCGACGAAGAACAGGGCGGCGACGGCCGCGAGCCGCCAGTTCGCTGCGATGAATTCCACGCCGGGGAGCCTAACGTATCCGGTTCGACGCAGCGCGCATTCGGCATGACACCAGAGTGAAACGTTCGACTGCCCGCCTTGACTCCCCACCACACGCGCCGTGTACTCGCCTCACAAAGGAGTCACCATGATCGAGCTGTTCACCGCCGCCACGCCGAATGGCTGGAAGATATCCATCGCGCTGGAAGAACTGGGCCTGCCCTATACCGTGCGCCCGATCTCGTTGTCGAAGCTCGAGCAGAAAGAGGAATGGTTCCTCGAGATCAATCCGAATGGCCGCATCCCGGCGATCATCGATCACGACAACGGCGACTTTCAGGTGTTCGAGTCCGGCGCCATCCTGATCTACCTTGCCGAGAAGACCGGCAAACTGCTGCCCGCGGAGCCGAAGGCGCGCTCGCTCGTCCTGCAGTGGCTCATGTTCCAGATGGCTGGCGTGGGGCCCATGATGGGACAGGCCAACGTGTTCTTCCGTTACGCGCCGGAGAAGATTCCCTACGCCATCGACCGCTATCAACGCGAGGTGCGCCGCCTGTTCGAAGTGCTCGAGCGGCAGCTCAAGGACAACGTCTACATCGCCGGGCCGGACTACTCGATCGCCGACATCGCGCTGTTTTCCTGGGTTGCCGGCTACGAGTGGTCCGGCGTCAGCATCGAAGGTCTGCCGGCGCTCAAGCGCTGGCTCGATCTCGTCGGAGCCCGGCCCGCGGTGCAGAAGGGCCGTACGATCCCGGCGCCGCTCGCGACCACCGGCGAAAAGGCGAAGGAGACCGTCGAAGGCGGCCGCAAGATGCTCGCGTGAATCAGTTCGGCGGCGCGTAGGTCGCCGAGCCCGCCAGCCCCATCACCGCGACGCATTTCTCGCGCGTCTCTTCGTACGGCACCGGCAACGCGCGGATCTCGCCGTTCTTGACGAAGCGCCACTCGGGTGGATAGACCCAGTCGCTCACGGGCTGCGCCCAGAGGCCGCGCTTCGCATCCCGCGCCTCGGCCTCCATGTCGCAGAACTTCGCGTCGCGCATGTAGCGGCGGTAGGCCCACCCGTGGCCCTCTCGCAGCATCGTCTCGTTGACGTTGATCCGCTTGCCGTCCTGCGTGATCCAGACGACGGCCACCATGCGGCGAAACTGATCCTGCGTGACGACTTCGAGCTCGACCTTCGAGCCTGCGGGCAGCATCGCCTTCAGGGCGGCGGAAGATTTCGAGCCATGGGGCTGGTCGTACTCCGGTGTGTCGACGGCCGACAGGCGTACACGAGCGGCGCCCGCCTCCAGTTGCACCTCGAGGGAATCGCCATCGTTCACCTTCGTGACGGTGGCGGATACGACCTTCGCGGGCGGCGCGCCGTCCTGCGCCGCGACACCCGTTGCCAGCGCGAACCAGCCGGCATACAGCAACCTAACTAGTGCCGCGTCACTTGGGCGCCGCCGCGGACTTCTGCGCTGCCGCCTGCTCCAGGGCCATGTCTTCATGCGCACGGTGTATCACATACGCACGAACCTTTTCACTTTCTTCGGCCGACACGACGCCGGCGAACGACACCATGCCGCGATTGTTGCGTTCGCCGCCACGCACGATCTTTTCCCAGGCGGCCGGATCGCGATTGATCAGCGAAAGCCGCAGGTCCGGCAGAACGCCGCCGCTCACGGCAGCGTCGCCGTGACACACGCCGCAGTACATGTGGTAGGTCGCCTTGCCGGCGGTCCACGTTGCCGCATCGCCGATCTCGGCGGGCGGATCGAGTTTCGCGGCCGCGAGCTCGGGCAGCGCCGGCAATTTCGCCTCGCCGCCGAGCTTGTACGTGAGCACGCGCGGCAGGTTGGCCGCGATGTGCGAGTCGCGGGCCAGCTCGCCCGCCGCGAGGCCGAAGGCACCGCCCCAGCCCACCTCGATGGTCACGTACTGCACGCCGTCGATCTCGTAGGTGACGGGTGCGGCGAGCACGCCGGCCTGCGTCGGCGCCGACCAGAGCTTCTGTCCGTTCGTGGCGCGGTACGCCACGAACTCGCCCATCGAGTTGCCCTGGAACACGAGATTGCCGGCGGTCGCCAGCGTACCGCCGTTCCACGGATGCTCGAATTGTGCGCGCCACACTTCCTTCTGCGCGATCGGATCCCATGCGACGAGATGGCCCTTGAGTCCCGCCTTCGCGCCCGCGCGCACCTCCGGAATCGGCGGCAGGCTGCCGGCGTCGAAGTCGACGCCCGTGGCCCACGAACGCGGGTTGAGCGGCGCACTCGCGGTCGGAATGAACGGGAAGCCGGATTCCATCACCGGGAAATACACGAGACCCGTCACGGGGCTGAAGCTCATGGGCTGCCAGGAATGCGCGCCGCCCGGCCCCGGGACGACGACCGCGGGTTTGCCGGTCTTGTCGTAACGCGCTTCCTTCGTTTCCTTCGGACGTCCCGTCTTCGGATCGAGGCCGGTCGCCCAGGTGATGGGTGAGGTATACGCCGCGCCGGAGATGAACTCTCCGGTCACGCGATCGATCACGTAGAAGAATCCGTTCTTCGGCGCCTGCATGATGACCTGCCGCGACTTCTCCGCGATCGTGAGATCCGCGAGCATCATCGGCTGCGTGGCCGTGTAGTCCCAGGTCTCGGCCGGCGTGGTCTGGAAGTGCCACACGTATTCGCCGGTGGCCGCCTTGAGCGCCACGATGGACGATAGATAGAGGTTGTCGCCGCCGCCCGGGCTGCGCAGCTTCTGGTTCCACGGGCTGCCGTTGCCGACGCCGATGTAGATGTAGTCGAGCTTGGGGTCGTACACGATGGAGTCCCACACCGTGCCGCCGCCGCCGTTCTTCCAGTACTCGCCGTTCCAGGTCTTGGCGGCTTTCTCGAGGTCGGCATGTTCGAAGGGCTGCGCCGGATCCCCGGGCACGGTATAGAAGCGCCACAGTTGTTTGCCGCTGTCGGCGTCGTACGCGGTGACATAGCCACGCACGCCGATCTCCGCGCCGCCGTTGCCGATGAGCACCCGGCCCCCGAACACGCGCGGCGCGCCGGTGATGGTGTAGCGCGAGCCCTGCGGCACGGTCATCACTTCCCAGACGGGCTGGCCGGTCGCTGCATCGACCGCGACGAGCCGTCCGTCGAGCGTGCCGAGGAAGATCTTGCCGTTCCACGCGGCCGCGCCGCGATTCACGACGTCGCAGCAGGCGTTCACTCCGGCTTCACCCGGCACCTTGGGATCGAAGGCCCAGATCTGCTTGCCGGTCTTCGCGTCGAGGGCGAACAACTTGCTCCACGCGCTGGTGACGTACATCACGCCGTCGATCACCAGCGGCGTCGATTCCTGCGCGCGGTGCGCGGTGTCGAGGTCGAAGGCCCAGGCCAGGCCGAGTTGCGCGACGTTCCCGGCGTCGATGCGGTCGAGCGGGCTGAAGCGCTGTTCGTCGTACGTGCGGCCATACGACAGCCACTCGCCGGGCTTCGGCGCCGTGATGCGTGCCGCGTCGACCAGGGCCGTGGCCTTCGGGGGCGGCGGCGCCTCCGCCTTCTTCCCGCAACCCAACAGACAGGTAGCCGCCAGACTCGCGGCGAGCGCGACGCGTTTGATGCTCATGCATGACAGCCTCGATTCGCGCTGCGAAACGGGCTCGACTATCGATGCGTTTCGACTCGATTGGCAGTGAAGGCATCGGGCCGTGGATTGACGTTAGCCTTGGTCGAAATCCGTTCCGGGAACCGGGGAGATGCGCATGTACGACGTGCAGCTGTCGATTGGTGGTAAGGACGTCGCCGCGAAAGGCAACGCGAGGTTCGAGCGCCGCAACCCGGTGAGCGGCGAAGTCGTCACGCGCGCCGCCGCCGCGAGCGCGGAAGACGCGGTTGCCGCCGTCGCCGCGGCGCATGCCGCCTTTCCGGCCTGGAGCTCGCTGGGGCCCGGCGCCCGCCGCGCAAAACTCAACAAGGCTGCCGATCTGCTCGAAGCGCGCTCCGCGGACTTCGCCGCCGCGGTGCGCGACGAAACCGGCGCGACGGCCGGCTGGGGACACTTCAACGTGCACTTCGCCGCGAGCCTGCTGCGTGAGGCCGCGTCGATGACCACGCAGGTGTCCGGCGAGGTCGTGCCTTCCGAGGTTCCCGGCAGCATGGCGATGGCGCATCGCCAGCCGGTGGGTGTCGTGTACGGCATCGCGCCGTGGAACGCGCCCGTGATCCTCGGCGTGCGCGCGCTCGCCATGCCGCTGGCCTGCGGCAATACCATCGTTCTCAAGTCCTCCGAGGTTTGTCCGCAGACGCACGCGTTGATCGGCCAGGTCTTGAACGACGCGGGCCTCGGCGACGGCGTCGTCAACGTGATCCACACCGACGTGAAGGACGCCGGGTCGGTGAGCGAAGCCGTGATCGCGCATCCGGCGGTGAAGCGCGTGAACTTCACCGGCTCGACGCGCGTCGGCAAGCTGCTGGCGCAAACCGCCGCGAAGTACCTGAAGCCCATCCTGCTCGAGCTCGGCGGCAAGGCGCCGCTGATCGTGCTCGACGACGCGGATCTCGACGCGGCCGTCAACGCCACGGTATTCGGCGCCTATGCGAACGCCGGCCAGATCTGCATGTCGACCGAGCGCGTCATCGTCGACGCGAAGGTGGCGGACGATTTCGCGGCGCGGCTGGTGAAACGCGTCGCCGCCCTGCCCGTCGGCAATCCGCTCGAGGGCGAGTTCGTCATCGGCTCGGTGGTCGGCGCGCCGACCATCGAGCGGCTGCAACGGTTGTTAGGCGATGCCGTGAAGCAGGGCGCGAAGGTGCTGGTCGGCGGAGACACCGCGCCGGTGAACGGCAAGGGCACCGTGATCAAGGGCGTGGTCGTCGACCACGTGACGCCGGCGATGGCGCTGTTCCGCGAGGAGTCGTTCGCCCCGCAGGTGTCGATCACGCGCGCCAACGGTGCAGACGAGGCGGTGGCGCTGGCCAACGATACGGAATACGGATTGTCGGCCGCGATCTTCACGCGCGATATTGCGCGCGGCCTGCAGCTCGCCAAACGCATCGAATCGGGGATCTGCCACATCAACGGCCCCACCGTGCACGACGAGGCGCAGATGCCGTTCGGCGGTGTGAAGTCTTCGGGTTACGGGCGTTTCGGCGGCAAGGCCGGCATCGATGCGTTCACGGAGCTGCGCTGGATCACCGTCCAGACCACACCGCGCCACTACCCCTTCTAATAAGGGGACAGTCCCCTTTTAGCGCCCGCACCCGGTGGTTACCGGACTGCCGGGCTGCTTCTCGAGCCAGCACCGGTTGATGGCGGCATCGATCGGAACGCCGATGATTTCGTCGCCGTACTCGCAGGCCGCGCGGTAGTGAACATCCTTCGCGGACGGAAGTGCCCACTCGGTGCGATTCGCATCCCCGGTCGGCGTCACGTTCTTCGATCCCTGGTCCTTTTCGAACCGGATGATCGTAAGCCCGCTGAGCGGAAACTCCGTGGTGCCTTCACCCTTCATCGTGGCCGGGCACAGCGCCTCGGTCGGCGCGGGCTTCGCGGGCGCCTGCGCGTTGCATCCCGCGCCCAGCCCCAACAGGCCGAGCGCCACGGCCCCGAGCGCCGCGCTAGTGAACGACGACGCTGTACGAGGTCGCATTGTTCGACACCGTGCCCTTGTCAAAACCGATGAAGCGCTTGCCCGGTTGTTTGCGCCGGAAACGGCGTCCCTTGTCGTCGATCTCCGGGCCCGCGGCTTCCAGCGCCTTTCTCGCTTCCGTCAATTTCTTCGCGAGTTCGGCCTTCTCCTCGGGCTTCGCGTCCTTGTTGGCCGCCAGCTTCAGCTGCGCCGTCTCGAGATCCGTGACCGCCTTCTGCTCTTTGTCCGGCCATTCGCGGTACTGGTCGTAGATGATGATGCCGTCCACGCCGCCCTGGGTCTTGTATTCCACGAAGAACGCCGCGTGATTGCCGCGCGCCGCGCTCGCGTATTTTCCTTCGGAATTGAACGTGGCGATCACCGTTCCGGCCGCGATATCCGGCTTGGATTTCATCGTGGAACCCGCCTTCCAGGTGCCGGTATTTCCCACGGACGTGTTCAACTGCACGAGCGGCACGCAAAATCCATTGCCGACGGATGAAGTGATCGAGGTGTAGTTCGGATCGATGAAGCCTTCGGGCTCCTTCGTGCCCGCGTCCGGCGTCTCCGTGAGCGTGCCCGGTGTGGCCGTCGCGGTCCGGGCGAGCGTGCCGGCGTCGACCTCGGGGATGGCCACATTCAGCACCTGGCAGAGCACGCCCGGTACACGGAAACACGACATCTGGGGACTCCAACTACGCTGTCGCCAGACTATATCCGACTACACCGAGCGGTGCAGATCACCATCGATGGGCAGCGATTGGCCCGAGATCGAACGTGCGGCGTCGGAGGCCAGGAACAGCACGAGCGCCGCAACTTCGCTCGCCTCGGTGAAGTACTTGAGCGACTGATTGCGCAGCGCGCTGGCGCGCTCTTCTTCGAGGGTCCGGCCGCTGGTCGAAGCCCGGCCCTGCAGTACTCGCTCCATGCGTTCGCCGGCGACGGGTCCCGGCAGGACGGCATTGGCGCGGATACCGGATGCGCCGAGCTCCATCGCCAGTGTCTTCGTGAAGCCGATGATGCCCCACTTGCTCGCGGCATACGCCGAGCGCTCCGGATAGCCGAGACGCCCGGCGGCCGACGACATGTTGATGATGCTGCCTGCCCGCGATTTGCGCAGGTGCGGGATCGACAGGCGCGTGACGTTGAACGTGGCGCCGAGGTTCACGGCCATGACCCGGTCCCACTCGCGCGGATCGTAATTCTCGACCGTCGCCGTCGGTCCCGCGATGCCGACGTTGTTCACCAGCACGTCGAGCCCGCCGAGCGCGGCGATCGCGCGCGGCACGCAGGCTTCGATCTGCGCCGGGTCGCCGAGATCGCAGGTCTCGCTCACCAGGCCCTCGATCTCCGCGGCCAGCGGCTTCAATGCCATGCCTTCCATGTCGAGTACCGCGATGCGCGCGCCCGCGCGGGCGAAGCTCCGGGCGATCTCGCGCCCGATGCCGGACCCGCCGGCCGTTATGAGTACTTTCTGCATGGTTGACGATGCTGCCGGGCCGCCCGGCGGGCTTCTCGACCCTGAGTCCGACTTTGCGTTTCGCTCGCGGGCGTGCCGGCGCGGCCCGGACCGGCGATCATTCGCCCGGAACAGTCCGGAGCATTCATGGCCACAATCGTCGGCGGCATTGCCACTTCCCACACTCCCACCATCGGCTTCGCGCTCGACGCGAAGAAGCAGCAAGACCCGGTCTGGGCGCCGATATTCGCGGGCTACGAACCCGTCAAGCGCTGGCTGGCGGAGAAGAAGCCCGACGTCCTGTTCTTCATCTACAACGACCACATCACGTCGTTCTTCTTCGATCACTACTCGCACTTCGCGCTCGGCGTGGGCGAGAAATTCTGGGTCGCCGACGAAGGCGGCGGCGCGCGCCAGCTGCCGCCGATCAAGGGCCACCCCGCCCTCGCGCGGCACGTCGCGAACGGACTGGTGGCCGATGAATTCGACCTGTCGTTCTTCCAGGAGAAGGGGCTCGACCACGGCTGCTTCTCGCCGCTGTCGCTGTTGTGGCCGCATGAAAAGGAGTGGCCGGGCGCCATCGTGCCGTTGCAGGTGGGTGTGCTGCAGCTGCCGATTCCGTCCGCGCGCCGCTGCTTCAAGCTGGGCAAGGCGCTGCGCAAGGCGATCCTGAGTTTCCCGGAAGACATCAAGGTGGCCATCGTCGGCACGGGCGGGCTCTCGCACCAGATCCAGGGCGAGCGCGCCGGGTTCAACAACACGCCCTGGGACATGGAGTTCCTCGAGCTGCTCGAGAAGGATCCCGAGAAACTGACGGAGCTCACGATCGCCGACTACGCCACGAAGGGCGGCATGGAAGGCTCGGAAGTCATCATGTGGCTGGTGATGCGTGGCGCGCTGGCGCCGAAGGTGCGCAAGCTCCACCAGGCTTACTACCTGCCCTCGATGACGCCGATCGCGACGCTCATCTTCGAGGACGATTCACCGGCCGACAGCGGCGAGTCCGAAGCCGCCTATCTCGAGCGCATCGGGCGCGAATGGCGGGGGCTCGACCAACTACCCGGCACGTATCCGTTCACGCTCGATCGCAGCGTGAAGGCATACCGACTCAATTCGTTCCTGCACTCGCTGCTCGTCCCGGAGCGCCGCAAGCGATTCCTGGATGAACCCGAGGCGCTGTTCGAAGCGGCGCAGCTCAGCGAGACGGAACGCGCGATGCTGCGCGCGCGAGACTGGCGCGCGTTGATCCAGTACGGCGCGATCTTCTTCCTGCTGGAGAAACTGGGCGCCGTCGTCGGCACGACGAACCTGCACATCTACGCCGCGATGCGCGGGCAGTCCCTCGAGGACTTCCTGAAGACGCGCAACACCCAGGTGCTGTACTCGGTGGCCGCGCAGAAGTAATCCGCCATCGGACTGAATACGTATTCGTGGATTCGCGCCGGGTGACGTGCAACCATTCTGAAGAATGGAGTCCGCGAATTCGAATCCGTTGAAGTCCGTCCTGATCGTCGGCGGCGGCACCGCCGGCTGGATGACCGCCGCCTCGCTGGCCCATCGCTTCCAGCGCCTCGGCATCTCGATCACGCTCGTAGAGTCCTCAGCCGTCGGCACGATCGGCGTCGGCGAGGCAACGGTGCCGGCGATCCTGCGCTACTTCGCCTCGCTCGGGCTCAACCCGTTCGAGGTCATGAAGGCCACCAACGGCACGATCAAGCTCGCGATCGAATTCGACGGCTGGAAACACGAAGGCCATTCGTTCATGCATCCGTTCGGCCGCTTCGGCCTCGAGGCGGGTCCGATCGCCTTCCACCATCTGTGGAATCGGCTGCGCCGGCAAGGCGACCCTGGCACTCTCGACGAATACGCCATGGGCGCGCAACTCGCGCGGGCCGGCCGCATGACCTTGCCGCCGGAGAATCCGCGCGTCGACTTCGAGCACTTCGACTGGGCCGTGCATTTCGACGCCTCGAAATTCGCCGCGTTCCTGCGCACGTTCGCCGAGAAGCTCGGCGTGCGGCGCATCGATGCGCGGGTTGCCGACGTACAGCGCGATGGCGAGTCCGAGCGCATCCGCGCCATCCGCCTCGACTCGGGTGAAACACTCGAGGGCGGCCTGTTCATCGACTGCAGCGGTTTCCACCGCCTGCTGATCGAGAAGACGCTGCAAGCGGGCTTTGTCGACTGGCGCCACTGGTTGATGTGCGATCGCGCCGTCGCGCTACCCTGCGCGCACGCCGATCCGAACGACATCGCACCCTATACGCGCTCACGCGCACTGGATGCCGGCTGGACCTGGCGCATACCGCTGCAGAACCGCGTCGGCAATGGCTACGTCTACAGCTCCGATCACATCAGCGACGAGCAGGCGGTCGAAGCCTTGCGCGGTCAACTCGAAGGCACGGCGCTCGCCGACCCGAACTTCGTGCGCTTCCGGGCCGGGCACGTGCGCCGTTTCTGGGTGGGCAATTGCGTCGCCATCGGCCTCGCCGGCGGGTTCCTCGAGCCGCTCGAGTCGACCAGCATCTCGCTGATCCAGATGGGCATCGACAAGTTGATCTACCTGTGGCCGGACGAATCGATGGCTGACGAGCGCCTCTCGTCCCTGGCCGCGGAATACAATCGCCTGTCGGTCACCGAGTTCGAACGCGTCCGCGACTTCATCATCCTGCACTACAGCGCCAACGGACGGCAGAACGGCGAACTGTGGCGCTACTGCCGCGACATGCCGCTGCCCGAGACATTGGCACGCAAGATCGCGCTGTATCGCGCGCGCGGGCTCATCCAGCAGTTCGACTCCGAGAGCTTCTTCGATCCGAGCTGGTTCTGCATGTACGCCAACTTCGGCATCGACGCCGCGTCCTGGGATCCGCTCACGAACCTCCTGCCGCTGCCGGAGCTCGAGGAAGTCACGCGCCGCGCGCGCGGCGACATCGTGCGCACGGCGCGCGCGGCGACGCCGCATCGCGAGTTCCTCCGGCTCGCCGGCGCGCTCGCGACGATGTAAGACAACCCGCAGCCGGCAATCACTGCATACGTATTCGTAAGCGCGCCTCCCCGCATCTCGATTAGCGTCGGGCTCAACAAGCGGCGCAAAGAAGCCGTGCGTCGATCCGGCCAACTGTATGGGGAGACACAGGATGTCATCGTTACGCGCTCGCGCGGTATTCGCGTCGATCAGTGTTCTGCTTCTCGGCGCCTGCGCCCTCGGGGTGCGCGCACAGGGAGTGCCCGCCTCGGTTGGCATACCGGGCAACTACCAGTCGGAGGCCGGTTGCGGCGGCGATTGGGATCCGGGCTGTCCGGCCACGCAATTGGTCTACGACGCGAACGGCGACATCTGGCGCAACACCTTCAGCATCACGCCGGCCGGCGCATATGAATTCAAGGTGGCATTGAACGGCAGCTGGGACTGGAACTACGGCCGCTACGCGCAGCAGAACGGCCCGAACATCCCGTTCACGACGTCGGCAGCGCCGCAGAACGTCACGTTCTACTACGACCACAAGACGCACTGGGTCACCAGCAACGTCAACTCCATCATCGCGACCGTCCCTGGCAGCTACCAGAGCGAAATCGGCTGCAGCGGCGACTGGGATCCGGCCTGCTTCCGCTCCTGGCTGCAGGACGTCAACGAAACGTCCATCTACAGCTTCAGCACCGGCGCCATTCCCGCCGGCAGCTATGAAGCCAAGGTCGCGTTCAACGGCAGCTGGGACGTGAACTACGGCGCGGGCGGCGTGCAGAACGGCGCGAACATTGCGTTCACGGTGCCGGCGAGCGGCATGGAAGTGGTGTTCCAGTGGAACTCCGTGAGCAAGGAACTGCGCGTCATCGTGGGCGGCATCCGGGGCGATCTCACGAAAACCCAGGCGTACTGGCTCGCGGCCGACACCATCGCCTGGAATGTGCCCACCGACACCGCGGTCAAGCTGTTCGCCGATCCGGATGGTGCGCTCACGCTCGATGGCCCGGGCGTCGTCGCCGGGCGCGAACACGAAGTCCTGGACGCTCGCCTGGATCCGGCCGGCCTGTCGCCCGCCCTGCGCGCCCGGTACCCGCACCTGGCGACGCTCGCGGCGTTCAAACTACCGCCCGAGGCCATCGCGGCCGCAGCGGACAGCCTCAAGGGCCAGATCGCCATCGGTGCCGCACGCGGTCCGCAAGGGTGTCGACGCCACCGGCTTGCAGATCGCGGGTGTGCTCGACGACCTGTACGCGGCCGCCGCGGGCCCGGTAGTGCTGGGCCCGAGCTTCAAGAACGGCCAGGCGACGCTGCGCGTGTGGGCGCCGACAGCCCGCGACCTGAAAGTCCGCGTGTTCGCCGATTCGATGACGCCGACGTACAGCAGCTATCCCATGACGCTGGACGCCGCGAGTGGCGTCTGGAGCTACTCCGCGCCAGATACCACACTCAGCGGCAAGTACTATCTCTACGAAGCGCAGGTGTTCGTGCGCGCCACCAACAAGGTCGAGACCAACGTCGTCACGGACCCGTACTCGATCTCGCTGGCGCGCAACAGCACGCGCAGCCAGTTCGTCTCGCTCGATGACGCCGCGTTGCAGCCGCGCGGCTGGAAGACGCTCGGCAAACCGGACCTCGCGGCGCCCGAAGACATCGTGCTCTACGAACTGCACGTGCGCGACTTCAGCGCCACCGACGCGACCGTACCCGAAAACCTGCGCGGCACCTATTGCCGCCTTCACGCAGAAGCGCTCGGACGGCATGAAGCACCTGGCCACGCTCGGCGCGGCGGGTGTCACGCACGTGCACCTGCTGCCGTCGTTCGACTTCGCGACCATCAACGAGGACAAGGTCGACGTGGGTGTCGCCCTCGTTCGAAGAGCTGTCCGCGCTTCCGGCGGATTCGCCCGAGCAGCAGGCACGGTCGCGGCCACGTCCGGGAGTGACGGCTTCAACTGGGGCTACGACCCGCTGCACTACAACGTGCCCGAAGGCAGCTACGCCATCGATCCCGATGGCACCGAGCGCATCCTCGAGTTCCGGCAGATGGTGCAGTCGCTGAACCAGAGCGGCCTGCGCGTCGTGATGGACGTCGTCTACAACCACACCAACTCCGCCGGCCAGAACCCGAACTCGATCCTCGACAAGCTCGTGCCCGGCTACTACCACCGCCTGAACGGCGATGGCGGCGTGCTCGGCGAGAGCTGCTGCGCGGACACGGCCACCGAAAACGCCATGATGGAAAAGCTCATGGTGGATTCGGTCGTGCTGTGGGCGAGCCAGTACAAGGTCGACGGCTTCCGCTTCGACATCATGGGGTTCCACCTCAAGTCCAACATGCTCAAGGTGCGCGCGGCGCTCGACGCGTTGACGCCGGCGAAGGACGGCGTCGACGGCAAGTCCGTCTATCTATACGGCGAGGCCTGGAACTTCGGCGTCATGGCGAACAACGGCCGTGGCGAGAATGCGATCCAGGTGAACATGGCCGGCACGGGCATCGGCTCGTTCTCCGATCGCATCCGCGATGCGGTGCGGGGTGGCGGGCCGTTCTCGCCGCGCCGCGACCAGGGCTTCGCGACCGGTCTCTTCACCGAGCCTAACGGCACATTCGGCGGCTCGTCGGCGGATGCGAAGAACGAGCTGCTTCGCATGACGGATCTCGTCAAGCTCGGCCTCGCAGGCAATATCGCCGACTTCCCGATCGTCGATCGCTTTGGCAACACGTTGCCCGGACGCAATGTCGACTACTTCGGCATGCCGGGCGCCTATGGCGCGCAGCCGGAGGACACGATCCAGTACATCGGCGTGCACGACGACCCGGACTGGTTCGACGCGATGAACCTCAAGTTGAGCCCGGCGGTGCCGCGCGCCGACCGCGTGCGCATGCATCGGCTCGGACTTTCGATGGTCGCGCTGTCGCAGGGCGTGCCGTTCTTCATGGCCGGCGACGAGATCCTGCGGTCCAAGTCCGCGGACCGGAACAGCTACAACTCCGGCGACTGGTTCAACCGCATCGACTGGACGATGCAAGTCCAACGGCTGGGGCTCGGGCCTGCCGCCCGCGGCGAGAACCAGAGCGAATGGGGATCATGGGACCGCTGCTCGCGGATCCGAACCTCAAGCCGAATGCGGCGGACATCAAGGGCACGTTCGATCACATGGTCGAGATGCTGCGGATCCGCAAGACCACGCGGGCTGTTCCGCTTGCGATCGGCCGAGGACATCAAGAAGGCCGTGAGCTTCTACAACGTCGGGCCGAATCAGATTCCGGGGCTCATCGTCGAGCGCATCAAGAATCCCGGCACATCCTGCTTCCCGGCTTCGGAGGCCGTGGTGATCGTGAATGCCACGCCGACGACGCAGAGCTTCGTGGACGATGCGTTCAAGGGCAAGGTGTACTACCTGCATCCGGTGCTGGCGATGTCGAGCGATCCGGTGGTGCGCGACTTCGCGCTACCAGACGCGCGCGGGGTCGTTTGTGGTGCCGGCGAGAACCACGGCGGTGTTCCTGGCACCTTGCACGAAATAGTTGGTGCCGGTCGGGAAACCGGGATATCTGGCAAAAAGTTTTCCCGGTTTCCCGGCCCGGCACCACTCAGACGGCGGCGCAATGGCGCGCGATGAACTCCGCATGGCCAGGCAGCGTCTGCGCTGCCTGGGCAAACAGCTTGCGGAGGTCCCGCAGGTAGCCGGCCCGATCGTTCGGCGAGATGGCCTCGACGAAGGGATGCTGGCCACGCGGCCGCACTCCCTGCCCCCACAGCACCTGCAACCAGCTGGATAGCTGGAACAGGTCGTCGCTCGCGCAGAAGATGCCCGCCGTCTCGCGGAACAACTCGATCTTGTGCGCCAGCGAGTCGGGGATCTACATGTTGCGGCACGCATCCCAGAACGGTTCTCCCACGCGGTTGTTCGCGTGGTAGTGCAGGATGATGAAATCCCGGATGTACTCGTACTCGGCCGCCGCGGCGCGATTGAATTCGTTGCGCCGCGTCTCGTTGTCGCCATGGTGCGGGAACAGCAGGATCAGGCGCTGGATGGTCACCTGCACGAGGTGGATGGCTGTGGACTCGAGCGGCTCGAGGAATCCGCTCGCGAGGCCCATGCACACAACATTGCGATTCCACAGGAGCTTGCGCCGGCCGGTCATGAACCGGATCAGACGCGGATCAGCCAACGGCTTCGAGTCGAGGTTCGCGAGCAGCAACTCGCGGGCACGCTCATCGCTGGTGTGCGACGAGCAATACACGTGGCCATTGCCGGTGCGATGCTGCAGCGGAATGCGCCACTGCCACCCGGCCTCCAGCGCCGTCGAGCGCGTGTACGGCAACAGCGGCTCGACCCGCTCGCTGGGTACCGCCATGGCGCGATCGCAGGGCAGCCAATGCGACCAGTCGTCGTAGCCGGTCTTCAGTGCCTGCTCGATGAGCAGGCCGCGGAATCCCGTGCAGTCGATGAAGCAGCTCCGCCGCGATCTCGCGACCGTCGTCGAGCTTCAGCGCGCGCACGTCGCCATCGGCCGCCTGCAGCACGCCGGCAATCTTCGCGTCGATCCGGCGCACGCCCATGCTCTGGGCGAGGCGCGACAGGTACGCCGCATACAGCGAGGCATCGAAATGAAACGCCCAGGTGAGCCCGGAGAGCGGCGTATTGGCGATGTTGGGCACGCGCGAGAACTTCGCCTGCGTCGCCGCGAGCTAATTGAGGCTGTAGTCCCAGAGTGAGCCCGCGGTCTCGCGGTCTTTAAGCCAGTAGTTATGGAACGGAATGTAGGCGAGGTCGCGGCCGACCGGCCCGAAGGCGTGGATGTAGCTCTGCCCCTTCTCCCACCAGTTCACGAACTCGATGCCGAGCTTGAACGTGCCCTGCGTCTGTCGCAGGAACTCGTCTTCGTCGAACTTCACCAGCTTGTTGAACTGCTGGATGGCGGGGATCGTCGCCTCCCCCACGCCGATGATGCCGATCTCGGATGACTCGATGAGCGTGATCGACAGGCGTGGGCCGAGCACCCGCGCCAATGCGGCCGCCGTCATCCAGCCGGCGGTACCGCCTCCGGCAATGACGACTGATTTGAGTTCCTGGCTGGACACGAACTTAGCTTCTCAGGGAACCCACCGAAAAGAAAAGACCCCCGCAGGCCGAAGCCGGCGGGGGTCTGCCCTGTGCGAAGGGCGTCTTACTGGAACGTGTAGTTAACCGCCACCGCGTACACCGCCCCGTAGTTCTCGTACTTGACGAAGTTGTACTCGTCGGCGCCGATGTTGGTCAGCTGGAACGGTTCGTCCGTGAGGTTGGTACCCGACAGCGAGAAGCTCAATCCCTGGAGCGGTCCCTGCTGGACTGCGTAGCCGATCTGCGCATCGAGCAGCGACTCCGCGCTCACGCTCTGCAGCGCCAGCGTCGCATCGAAATTCGGAACCTCGCCCACGAAGCTGCCGCGGTAGCGGTTGCTGACGCGCGCCGAGAAGCCCCACTTCTCGAAGTAGAGTGTCGAGTTGAGGATCTCTTCCGAGAGGCCCGGAATCGGTGTCAGCTGCTCGTTGATGATGACCGACGACTTGTTCTTGGCGCCGCTCACGATCAGGCCGAATCCATCCAGGGGCTGTGCGAACAGCGAGAACGGCACGGAAACCGTCATCTCGTAGCCGCGCACGTAACCACCCTTGCCGTTCGACTTGATCGTCGAAATGCCGAGGCGATTCGCATCCGCTTGTACGTACGTCGACGTATTGTCTTGCGGAAGCGGGGCTCCGGTGAAGTCCTCCACCGTCGACCGGTTGAAGATGTAGGTCTCCAGATCCTTGTAGTAAGCCGCGACCGAGACGTAACCCTTGTTATCGCCGAAGTATTTCTCGAACGACAGGTCGTAGGTGTTCGCCTTCCAGGGCTTGAGCTTCGGATTGCCGCCGCTATTGCGGTTCCAGTAGTACACCTCGCCGTTCGACGATCTGCGCCGGCGTGCCCATCGGCTATGACGTTGTAGCTGGCGCCGCCGCCCAGTTCGTCCATGCGCGGACGCGCCACGCGTGACGGCCGCGCCGAAGCGCACCTTCATGTCGTGCGGGAATTCGAGCGCCAGGTTCAGGCTCGGCAGGATATCCGTGTACTTGTCGCCTTCATCGATGACCTGGATGTCCAAGTCGGGCGTATTTGGCGGAACGATCGCGCTCGTTCTGCGCAGTTTGGACATCTGATCCGCCGTGCACCGCTTGGACGCCGAAGTTGCCGCGCAGCGGCAGCTGCCCGAGCTCGGTGTCGATGCCCAACTTGACGTACGCCGTGGTGAGCTTTTCGTTGACGTCCCAGGTGTTGGTGACGTTGTACACTGCGGTCACCGTCGTTCGCGTTCGGATCGTTGACCGCGTTGATCGGCTCCCAGAAGCCATCCCTCCACATCGCCATCGCGTCGTAACCGATGATGCCATTCGGGCTGCCGAAGAACGCGCGTCTTGGCGATACCGGTCCGATACTGCTCGGGCACGACCGTCGAGACGTTGCCGGGTAGTACAGGTTGCTCTGGAACTGCCGCTTCGACTTCGTGCGATCGGCGTAGTTGACGCCGAAGCCCACTTTGCTGAGGAAGCCCTCGAGCTTGCGGTTCGCCGAGAGGCGGATGGCCTTGATCTCGTCGTTGATCTCCGGATGCCCGACGAAGCCCGAGCGGCGAACGCCGCCGCCCCAGTCGCCCGGATCAGCCAGGAATACATTGTCGTAGTCGCTGTAGTCGAGCGTCGGCGTGAAGTTGCGTGCGGCCATTCGGCCGGGTGGTGAAGGAGATGGTGTCCGTCTCCGGACGGTCTTGCTCGTCCACTGCGGCACCAATACCGTTGCCCGCCGTCGATTCCAGGCGCAGATCGTGACGATCGACGCTGGACTAGCTCACAGTCCGCCTTGCAGCTCCAGTTGTCGCTGAACGTGAACTTGGTGTTGAGGCCGATGGAGTCGACCTTCGCGTCGCGATCGTTGTTGTAGTTCTCGATCACCAGGAACGGCACGTCTGTCGAACGTGCCCGACTGGACACGCCCGTTCTCGATGGGACCCGCATCCACGAGTCGTCGTCGTGGTGTTGTCCCAGACCGTGCCGTACTCCATGCGCTGGATGGTCTGCAATTCTTTGAAGTCCGAGTGGTAGGCATCCAGCACCATGCTGCACATTGTCGTTCGGCTTGAACTCGAGCACCGCCATGGCGGCCTTGCGTTCGTAGAACGACGACTTGCAGCCACCCTTGTCGCCGCCGATTCGGGATCGAGGCATCGGGAGCGTCATTTGGGTCTCCAGTCAGAAACGTCCGCGTAGCCCCACGGCTCGCGTCGTCTGCTGCCTGGTAGGGCGTCTTGTTGTACGCGACGCCGAACGCGACACCCACCGTGTTCTCGGGAACTGGTCGATGTAAGTGAGAGTTCGCGCGGTTGCCGGAGTCCGGCAGACCAGGAATGTTGGCTTCCTGATCGTTCATCTCGCGCTTGTATCCGAACGCGATCCTCATGTCGTTGTACGCCAGCGGATGCACCGTCGGATGTCCGTGATGCCCGCGATGCCCTGGTACGCCATGCCGGCGTCGGGCGTCTTGTAGATCTTGACCTGCGTCACGAGCTCCGACGGGTACTGGTCGAACTCGACCGTGCGGTTGTCGTTCGTGGAAGCCTGCTCGCGGCCGTTGAAAGTGGTGACGGTGAAGTCCGGGCCGAGGCCGCGGATCGACAGCGTCTGCGCGCGGCCGTTCGTGCGCTGCGCGGCGATACCCGGCAGGCGCGCGATGGATTCGGCGATCGAGGAATCCGGCAGCTTGCCGATGTCTTCGGCGGAGACCACTTCGACGATGGAGCTCTCGGCCTTCTTGGCGCCGATCGAGTCCTGGATGCTCTTGCGGATGCCCGTGACGACGACCTCGCCGATTTCTTCATCGGTCGCCTGATCCTGGGCCAGCGCGGTGCCGGCGAGGAAAATGGCGCAACCCGCCACCGTCGCGACCTCGTACTTGCGGCGGCTCGAGATCTTCTGCTTGCGATGACCCTGCTTCGTAAGTCTTCACTAGACCCCTCCTAACTATTGTATTCTGTTGCGCGCGACCCAAACGTGCGTGCGGCACGATCCCATTGACCAAGGATGTTGGCAGCGACTGCTCCTTGGCAATCCATATGCATACGTATTCACGGCATTGCCCGCCTGAAAACCCTGAATTCCCAGGGTCCGAGGAACACGGCGGGCGGTGCCGCGGCGCGTCGCGCATTCGGCGCCAATCCCGGCGTGATGTCCTGGTACGTTCCCGCGGCGACCTCGACGAGGCCCGTGTAGGGCCGGGACGACAGATTCGCCACGACCACCAGCGATTCCCCGCCGCCCGAACGCTGGAAGCTGAGCACGCGTTGTTCGTCGCTGTTGTGCAGCCAGGTCACCGCACCGCGGGTGAGCGCCGGGTGCGCGCGCCGGAACGCGCCGAGCGCCTGGTAGTAAGGCGCCACCTGCGGCCGGCGTTCCGCCATCTCCCACTGGATCGGCGTGCGCTCGAACAGCGCGGGCGCGGCGGATTCCGTCGTGTCGCCAATCTCCATGCCGTTGTAGAGCAACGGCACGCCGTCGAGCGTGAAGATGAGGGCGGAGGCCAGCAGCGCGGCCGGCAGGCCGGCCTGGGCGGTTGCGCGCAGTTGATCGTGGTTGTCGGAGAAGCGCAGCCGCAATGCGCCGCGCGGGTACCTGGCCTCCGCGCGTTCCCAGACCTCGCGGACGTGCGACGCAGGCTGGCGACCGGCCAGGGCATCGCTGAGTGAGTGGTAGAAATCCCAGGCGTAGTCGATTTCGAAGGCGCGCTCGAGGAATGCCGGGTCGTCCGACTCCGCGAGCATCACGACTCCGGGACGCGCGCGATCGAGCTGCGGCCGTACCGTTTCCCAGAAATCGCGCGGCACGCCGGCGGCGTAGTCGCAGCGGAACCCGTCGAGCTGATAGTCGCGCAGCCAGCGCACCATCATCTCCTTCATGTATTCGCGCAACGCCGGCTTCGAATAGTCGAGATCGGCGACGTCGACCCAATCCGGGTTCGGCGGCACGATGCGGCCGGCGGAATCGTGCGTGTACCAGTCGGCGTGCTTCGAGATCAGCACGTTGTCCCAGGCCGTGTGGTTGGCGACGAGGTCGATGAACACCTTCATGTCGCGCTTATGCGCGGCGGCCACGAGCTGTCTCAGGTCATCTGCACTGCCGTAGTCCGGATTGATCGCATCGTAGTCGCGCACCGCGTACGGGCTGCCGAGCGAACCCTTGGACTTGAGTTTGCCCTGCGGATGGATGGGCATCAGCCACACGACGTTGACGCCGAGCGACTTCAACCGGTCGAGCTGCGGGATGACTCCCTTGAAGTCGCCGGACGGCGAGAACACGCGCGGGAAAACTTCGTAGACCACGCCGTCGCGAAGCCAGTCGGGAGCCGCGCGCGCCGCCGGGCGATCCGCGTCCGCGGCGCGAGCAAAGGTCGTCGCGACGAGCGCAGCCAGCGCGAGCAGAACCCACTTCGAACGCATGCGGTCTCCCCCAACCGTCGAGTGCGGCGACCATAGCAGCGCAATAACAGCGTCCATCGTGAATACGTATTCACGGACGGCGTCGCTTCGACGCCGTTGGTGTCACACCGGCAGGTGTAAAAAAATAGACCCCGTCGACCGAGGGGGTCAGTCGACGAGGCCCAACGAACCTGAGATTCACCTTAGGTTCGACGTCTGATGCGGGGGATGGTAGAACCCGGCGACTCGAGGGGACAGTACGCTGCATACGTATTCAGGCCGAATACGTATGCAGCGACGGCGAAGATTTGGGCTGGGTTATGCTCCCGCCCCGCGAGATTTTCATGAACACCGCAGCCCAACGCCTGACACCGCCCGCCGCTGCTCGCTCCCATCCCTGGTGGCGCGGCGCGACTATCTACCAGATCTATCCGCGCAGCTTCCTCGACACGAACGGCGACGGCGTCGGCGACCTGCCGGGCATCATCGAACGGCTCGACTACGTCGCCACGCTCGGCGTCGACGCGATCTGGGTCTCGCCGTTCTTCAAGTCGCCGATGGCGGACTTCGGCTACGACATCGCGGATTACCGCGCGGTCGATCCGATCTTCGGCACGCTCGCGGATTTCGACCGCCTGGTCGCGAAGGCGCACGGGCTCGGGCTTGAAGGTGATCATCGACCAGGTGCCGAGCCACACCTCGGACCAGCACGCCTGGTTCCAGGAGAGCCGGCAGAGCCGCGACAACCCGAAGGCCGACTGGTACGTGTGGGCGGACGCGCGTCCCGACGGCACGCCGCCCAACAACTGGCTGTCGATCTTCGGCGGCGTCGCCTGGCAGTGGGAGCCGCGCCGCGGCCAGTACTACCTGCACAATTTCCTCGCGCAGCAGCCGGACCTGAATTTCCACAACCCGGACGTGCAGCGCGCGACGCTCGACACGATGCGCTTCTGGCTCGATCGCGGCGTCGACGGCCTGCGGCTCGACGCGATCAACTTCTGTTTCCACGATGCGCAGCTGCGCGACAACCCGCCGCGGCCGAAAGACGCGCGCCGCGCGCGTGGTTTCAATGCCGACAATCCGTACGGCCATCAATGGCACCGCTACAACAACACGCAGCCGGAGATGCTGCCGTTCCTCGAGCGCATCCGGAAGCTTATGGACGAATTCCCGGATGTCATGGCGCTGGGTGAGATCAATTCGGACGATTCGACGGCGACCGTGGCCGAGTACACGCAGCCCGGCCGCCTGCACATGGGCTACAGCTTCGAGCTGCTGAGCGACGACAGCTCGCCGAGCACATCCGCGCGACCGTCGAGAACCTCACGACGCGCGCCCCGGAATGCTGGCCGTGCTGGACGATCTCCAACCACGACGTCGAGCGGGTGGTCAGTCGCTGGGGCGGGCGGGGCTCGCCCAAACTGCCCCACTTCGCGACCCAGCTGACGGCGCTGGTCTGCTCGCTGCGCGGCTCGGTGTGCGTCTTCCAGGGCGAGGAACTCGGCCTGGGCGAAGCCGACGTGCCTTACGAAGCCCTGCGCGATCCCTATGGAATCGCATTCTGGCCGACGTTCAAGGGCCGCGATGGCTGCCGCACGCCGATGCCGTGGGATGCGACCGCGCGCGGCGGATTCTCGAGCGGCGAACCGTGGCTGCCCGTCCCGGAGCAGCACCGCGCGTTGTCCGTGAAAGCCCAGGAAGAAGATCCCACGTCGGCCCTGCATGGCTTCCGCCGGCTGCTGCAGTGGCGTCGCGAACAGCCGCTTTTGATCAGCGGGGACATCGAATTCCTCGCGGCCACCGACTCCGTGCTCGCGTTTCGCCGCTTCGATGCCCGGGACGCCATGCTGGTCGCGTTCAACCTTTCGCCCGAACCGGCCAGCGTTTCGCTGCCCGGTCTCACGGTCGGCCGGGCGATCGGCGGGCATGGGCTTCCCGAGGGCACTTTTGCTAGCGCTACCTTGACGCTGCCGGGTCACGGCGTTGCGTTTTATCAAATCTCAGCGCGTTGATTTCATTGACGGCGTGCCGCAGTTCGCGCGGGCAGTAGCTTTTATCGCACGGGCCCGGGCATGATCGCCCTGCAGTTGAGGGGGTGGCGGCCGCAAGGCCGCCGCGGTTCATGCACGACAAGCCAACATCATTCGACATCGCCTTCCTGGCGGGCGTCAGCCAGCCTACGGTTTCGCGCGCGCTGCGCGGCAGCCCGGTAGTTAGCCTCGAGACGCGCAAGCGCATCGAGGAGATCGCGCGTCAGCTCAACTACCGCGTCGACAAGAACGCCTCGAACCTGCGCTCGCAGCATTCGAACACGCTGGCGCTGTTGCTGTTCGAGGATCCGACCGCCGGACGACTCGCAGATCAATCCCTTCTTCCTGTCGATGCTCGGCTCCATCACGCGCGCCTCGGCGAGCCGCGGGTACGACCTGCTCATCTCCTTCCAGCAGCTGTCGCGCGACTGGACCCAGGACTACGAGGACAGCCGCAAGGCCGACGGCATCATCCTGCTCGGCTACGGCGACTACGAGGAGTACCGGCCGCGCCTCGACCGCCTGGTGCAACAGGGCACGCATTTCGTGCGCTGGGGACCGGTGACATCGGACGAAGCCGGCGTGTCCGTCGGTTCGGACAATGCCCAGGGCGGTTATGACGTCACGCGCCACCTGCTTGCGCAGGGACGCAAACACATCGCGTTCCTGGGCCATGCGACCACTCACTACCCGGAGTTCTTCGACCGGTATCGCGGCTATGAGCGCGCGATGATGGAATCGCGCATCGCCACCTCTTCCGCGCTGCAGGTCGATGCGATCAATCTCGAGGAATCCGGATTCACAGGCGGTCGCCGAGCTGCGGTCGCGCGGCGTCGAGCTCGACGCCATCGTCGCGGCCAGCGATCTCATCGCGATTGGCGCGCTGCGCACGTTGCAGGAGGCCGGGGTCGACGTGCCGCGGCAGGTGTCGGTGGTGGGGTTCGACGACATTCCCGCCGCGAGTCTCACGAACCCGCCGCTGACGACGGTAATGCAGGACACGCGCCGCGCCGGCGAATTGCTGGTGGAGACGCTGCTGCGCCAGATCGCCGGCGAGTCGGCCGCGAACAACGTCATCCCCACGAAGCTCGTGGTGCGCAAGTCCGGCTGACGTTCGGCACTAACTGCCGCCTGGGGGCCGCCCCCTGCTCTCCAGAGGCTGAGCAGCGTGAGCGCGATCGCCGCCGCGACGCACAGCCAGCCGAAGGCATCGCCGATACGCGTGTACAGCGTCGCGACGCGCGGCCCCACGTTCATCGTCTGGAACAACGTGGTGCCCGGCAGCTTCGCGCTGCGTTCGACCGCGACGTAGCGCCCATACGGATCCGAAATGCTCAGCAGCCCGTTGCGCGACGAGCGCACGACCGCGAATCCGTTCTCCACGCCGCGCAGCTTCGTCATGTTGGCCGCGAGCCAGGCATCGAGATCGAAATCCCACGCGGGCACGAACATGACCGCTGCGTCGCGCGCACCGAAGCCCCGTCCCAGGCTCGCGAAGTGCATGTCCTTGCAGATCGCGACGCCATACCGCACGCCCTCGATGTCGTTCACGGGGAACTCCGATCCGGACACGAACTCGCGTTCGGGCGGCGCCATGAAATGCTTGAGGTAGTTGGTCGCGAGGCGCCCGTCGGGCGCGAACCACCAGGCCTCGTTGCGACGTTCGCTCCCGGTGTCCACGCCCAGGCCCGCCACCAGCCACACGCGGTTGCGGCGCGCGAGCTCCGCAAGCTGCCGCTTGCGCACCCCGGCATCGGCGCTCGAGCAGCACGTCGATCTTCTCCGGCAGCAGCACGATCGTCGCGCCGCTGTCCGCGAGCTGCTGCACCTGCATTTCGTACTGCTCCCAGACGTCGCGCGATTCGTCGGTCGCCGGGCCCTTGATGAAGTCGTCGACCGACGCGATGCCGAAAGTCACCGGAGTGCCGGTCGTTTCGCGCCTGCAGGCGCCAGTAACCGAAAGCCACGCTAGCGACGAGCACGAGCGCCGTGCCTGCATAGGCCGGCAGCGCCCCGCGCAACCGCAACCCGTACGTCACCGCGAGCGCCAGCGCCGAATTCACCAGCATCAGCACGAACAGGATCGCCCCGACGCCGCCCAGCGACGCGAGCTGCGCAATGGGCAACACTTCCGTCTGCGTGTATCGCGAGGCTGCCCCAGTTGCCGTCGGGCGTGAAATGCGCGAGCAGCGTATCCGCGGCCACCGCGATCACCGGCAGCGCCAGCACGGTCCAGCCGCTCTCGAATTTCTTCACGACGCGCCGCGCGCCGGACAGCACCAGCACCCACAACAGCGCCTGCAGAAACATCACGATGATGACGGGCACCAGCGGCATCACGCGCAGGAAAAACGGCAGGTTCGCGGTGACGCCGATCAGCGCCGCCAGCAGGACCAGGCCGCGTGCCTCCCAGGGTCCGGCGCGCAAGGCCAGCGAGAACAACAGCCCCGGCAGCAACCACGCGAGGACCACACGGGATCGAGATTGACGACGAAGCGCAGTCCGATGCCGATGACGATCGCCGCGCCGGCCAGCAACAGGTCCTTTTTCATGCGCGGCAGTCTAGCGGACACGCAGCGCGAATACTCCTGCGATCACGAAACTCGCGCCACCGATCACCAGCGCGTAGATAGGCTCGCCGCCCAGCAATCCCTTGACCACCGCGCCCAGCGCCGCTCGCCGCCACGAGCTGCGGAATCACGATGAAGAAGTTGAAGATGCCCATGTACACGCCCATCTTGCGCGACGGCACGCTGCCGGCCAGCAGCGCGTACGGCAGCGACACGATCGATGCCCAGGCGAAACCCACGCCCACCATCGATACCAGCAGCCAGTCCGGATCGCGGATCACCAGGAACGACGCGAGGCCCGGCCGCGCCGAGCGCGAGATTCACGCAATGGCTGCGCGCTCAGGCCGATCCTGCGCACCATCAGCGGAATCACGATGGCCGCGAGCGCCGCGAATCCGTTGTACGCGCCGAACAGCACGCCCACCCAGTTCGCGCCCTCGTTGTAACGCCGCATCCGTCACGGCGCGGTGGCCTGGAAGTGCGTACGCGTCACGGCCGCCGTCGTGTAGATCCACATGGCGAACAACGCGAACCACGAGAAGAACTGCACGGGCACGAGCTGGCGCATGCGCTCCGGCATGTCGTCGATGTCGCGCATCAGCGTGAAGAACAGGCTCGAGCCGGGCTTGCCGCCGTACACCAGCAGCGCCAGGCCCCAGAACGCGAACATGCCCGCGAGGATGTACACCTGCTTGTCGATGGAGAACTTCCACACCAGGAACACGCCCAGTGCACCCGCGACCAGCCAGGCCAGGCCGCGCGGGTAGACGTTGTTCGCGCTGCCCGGGCGCACGGCCTCCGTTTCCGGCGTGGCGTCGGCGAACTTGTGCAGCTGCTCCGGCGGATACTCACGCGTGGTGACGATGGTCCACAACATCGCCGCGGCCAGCACGATTGCGCCGATGTCGAACGACAGGCGCACCGAATCCGGTATCAGGCCTTCGTTGCTCACGCCGAATTCGGTGAACACCCACGGCAACATGCTGGCGACGACCGCACCCACGCCGATGAAGAAGCTCTGCATCGCGTAGCCGCGCGGCCGCTGCGCCGGCGAGAGGTTGTCGCCCACGAAGGCGCGGAAACGGCTCCATCGCGATGTTGATGCTCGCGTCGAGGATCCACAGGCAACCCGCCGCCACCCACAACACCGGCGACCGCGGCATGGCACCAACGCCAGCGACGTGAGCACGGCGCCCGCGAGGAAATACGGCCGGCGCCGCCCGAGGCGGTTCCAGGTGCGGTCGGAGTAGTATCCCACGAGTGGCTGCACGATGAGGCCGGTGAGCGGCGCGGCGATCCAGAGGATCGCGATCTCGTCCATGTTCGCGCCCAGCACCTGGAAGATGCGGCTGGTGTTCGCGTTCTGCAGTCCGAACGCGAACTGGATGCCCAGGAACCCGAAACACATGTTCCAGATCTGCCAGAACGACAGCACTGGCCGAGCGGCCGCCGCAGGCGTGCTCATTCGACGTCGAACTCCGGCTCAGGCCTGGGTTTCGGTTTGGGCTTCGGCGAGGAGCGCGAGCCGAGCGCGCCGGGCCGGGTCGAGATGCGCATGGCGAGCCCCCCGCCCGGGGCGAGTTTCAGTTCCAGCGAGTCGAGACTGGAAACCGGCCGCGAGACGATGTCGATCGACTTCGGGTCGCCGGCGAAGCCCGCACCCTTGCCGTCCTGGTAGATAGTCGCGTAGTACTTGCGGCCGGCGTCGAGGAAGTCGAAGCGCACACGCAACGAGCGCGCGAACTCATCCGTGATCGCTCCCAGGTACCAGTCATCGCTGTTGCGATCCTTGCGCGCGATGGTCACGTAATCGCCCACTTCGCCGTTGAGCACGCGCGTGTCCGACCAGTCGGTCGGCACGTCCTTGATGAACTGGAACGGCTTCGGAAACTTCGCGTAGTTCTCCGGCAGGTCCGCCGCCATCTGGATGGGGCTGTAGAGCACCACGTAGAGCGCGAGCTGCTTGGCGATCGTCGACTGGATGCGCTTGCCGCCCGCGCCTGTGAGGCTGAGCACACCCGGCGTGAAATCCATCGGGCCCGACAGCATGCGCGTGAACACGAGATTGGCTTCGTGCTCGGGCGGGTTGGGCGGATCGCCCCAGGCGTTGTATTCCATGCCGCGCGCGCCTTCGCGCGACACCCAGTTCGGATACGTGCGCCGCAGGCCCGTGTCCTTGATGGGCTCGTGGGCGTTGATCGAGATGTGCCGGCTTGGCCGCCTCCTCCACCACGCGCAGGTGGTGGCGCGACCTGCACCTGGCCATCGTGCCATTCGAAGTGGATCTTCCCATCCGCGCCCATCGTCGAGGATGGCCTGCACGCCGCCCGCATCCGCGACGTACCCCGTCTTCACCGCATCGATGCCGAGCTTGGCGTACAGGTCGAGCGCGGCCGGCAACTGCTTCTCGTAGTTGGCGATGTTCGCCGCGGTCTCGTGATGGCCGACGAGGCGCACGCCTTTCTTCTTCGCATAGGCCGCGAGCGCCCGCAGATCGAAGTCCGGATACGGCTCGGTGAAGCTGAACGTCGTCGCCCTTGGCGAACCAGTCGCCGTCCCAGCCCTTGTTCCAGCCTTCGACCAGCACGCCTCGAAGACCGTGAGCGGCCGCGAAGTCGATGTAGCGCTTCGTCTCCGCGGTGGTTGCGCCGTGTTTCGGGCCCGACGCACCAGGTGTTCGTCGCCGAGGTGCATTCCCCACCAGATGCCGACGTACTTGAACGGCTTCACCCACGACACGTCGCCGAGCTTGTTCGGCTCGTTGAGATTCAGGATGAGATCCGGACATGTACAGACCGCCGGCGTCGTTGGCGATCTGACGACGTGCGCCAGGGCGTGACGAACGGTGCCTTGCGGCTGACCGTTGGCCCGCTCGATGAAGGCGACAACACGGCCTTCAAGCGCTGCCTCGACCCGGCGCAGCCACATCCCGGAATAGTCCACGAGCGCCGCCTCGTGGATCGACGACGTGCACGCCGCTCGCCAGCTTCATCGTGATCGGCGTATGGGCCTGCGCCACCTCCGCGATGGCGTCTTGCGATACAGGTATTCGTAGCGATTCCACTCGCCGCCCGGAATCCACCACGCGGTGCCGGATTCGGCGATCGCGAACTCGGTCAGCTCCTCGACGATGTTCACCGTGCTCGAGGGACGGCCTGCCGCGGAAATTCGTAACGAAAGCCCACGCCATCGTCGAACACCCGGAACACGACAGTCGAGCGCCGCGCCCGGTCGTTGTCCACGCAGCGAGACGCGCATCTCTAGGCAGTGATTGCGCATCGCACGCCGCTCGCCCCAGGGTTGCTCCCAGGTTCTCGTCGATGACCTCGCTGGCTGACGCCGGTGATGCGGAAATTGCGTTCGAGCTTGAACCGGTCCGCGAGGATGAATCCGAGTCGCGACCAGTCGACGATGGCCGCCGGCCGCGACGTGATGGAATACTCCGGCCGGCCTTCTCCGGTCACGCGGACGGCCACCTTCAGTGTTCCCGACGGCGACGACACTGTCGCGGGCAACTGCGCCGCGCCTTGCGTCTGCGAGACCTGTGCCTGCGTGACCGGAGCAACTGCGAGCAGCAGCGCCAGCAGCCAGCGCGTCAAGGCGCCACCTCCAGGCAGACGACGTAACCGAGCGGCGGCAGGTCCACCCTCAAACTGCCGGGCGCCGACACGTCGGTGTTGCACCGGCCGCGCACGCTCTCGAACACTTCAGCGATTTCACGTCCACTTCGACCTGGGCGCTCAGCGGCTGGAGCGAGGTGTTGAACGCGATGACGATTTCGCGGCCCATCGTTGCCGATGCGCGAGGCGGCGAACAATCCGGGCGTGCTTGCCATGCGCGCGCACCACCTGCCGCCCGCGCGCGCAGGATCGTGTTCCTCGGCGCAATGCTCGCGAGCCCCGCGATCTGCGCGTACAGCGGATGCTGCGGATTGAAGTTCGCCACGGCCGTCGTCGAGCTGGTTCCGAGCAATGCCTGGTCGTTGTAGCTGGCAACCTGGCTCGCGAACATGTCCTGCCGCGAATCCTGGTCGATGCCGTGGCCCGACGAAGCCCTGCTCGTCGCCGTAATAGACCACCGGCACGCCGCGCAGCAGGAACAACATGGCGTTCGACGAGCATCACGCGCTCGCAGCACTTCGTCATCGCTGATGCCCGGACGCGTCGCGACGCACCAGCATCGCGAAGCGGCCGAAGTCGTGGTTGCCGTGAAAGTCGGCAGCCGCAGCGCCGCCGCCGCGCCGCCCTCGTACAGGCCGTCGTCCTGGAACAGCCGCGCCAGTACGTCGGTGCCCTCGTCGCCGGCGATGCACCTTGTCGACGGCGCCCGCGAAGCCGAAGTCGAGCACCGATGGCAGCCGGTCGACGCGCGTATGCCGCGCGAGCTGCGCGACGTCGCACGCCGTCCGCCGCGACTTCGCCGAAGATGTGGAAATTGGGTATGCCGCTGTCGCGCGCGCGCTTCAGCATCGCCGGCACGAATGCCTGCCAGAACTCCGGGATTCACGTGGCGCGCGGTGTCGATGCGGAAACCGTCGATGCTTGTACTGCACCGATCCAGTCCCCGTAGATGTCGATGAAACCCTGACGACGCGCGGATTCTCGGTCATGAGGTCGTCGAGGCCGACGAAATCCCCGAACAGCGAGCTCTCGCCCCAGAAGTCCGAGTTGCCGCGGTTGTGGTAGTAGATAGGGGAATTGAGCCAGGCCGGCACCTTCACGTTGGCTTCGGCCGGGGGCACGAACGGCGTGTACGCGCAGGCCGGGTCGGTCAGCTTCGAGAAGTTGGCGCTTCGATGCGCACGCCATCCCCGGCGAAGCCCGGATTGATCGCGGGCCCCGCGACACCGCCCTGGCGCGAATATGGATAGTCCGCCGCGCGAGCGGTACGGACAGGGCCGGCCCTCGCACTCCCTGAACTGGATCACGTCGGCGGTGTGGTTGGTGATGATGTCGAGATAGACCTTCATGCCGCGCGCGTGCGCCGCGTCGACGAAGGCGCGCATGTCGGCGTCGTCGCCGAAGTGCGGATCGACGCGGGTGAAGTCGGTGATCCAGTAGCCGTGATAACCGGCGCTCTCCTCGCCCGGGACCGCCCTGCACCGGCTTGTTCTTATATATGGGACCCAGCCAGATGGCCGTCGCGCCCAGCCCTGAGATGTAGTCCAGGCGCGCGATCAGACCCTTGAGGTCGCCGCCGTGATAGAAGCCCTTGTGCGCGGGATCGAAGCCGGTGGTCAGGCGGTCGCCGGCGAGCCCGCCGCGATCGTTGGACGGGTCGCCGTTCTCGAAGCGATCGGGAAGGACGAAATAGACGATTTCGTCTTCGGCGAGGCGCTCGCGGTAGTCAGCCGCGGAGGCGCCGGCGATTGAAAATCCGCACAGCGCCAGACAGATGAGTCGCCGCATCGCTCCCCCAACCGTTCTTGATGAGGGCGCACTCTACTGCACGGGGCCGGAATTGGCTCCCATGCATACGTATGCGGCGGCGCGATCGGTCCTGGCGTCGACCTCTCAGACGAACCGGTTCACCAGGTTCTCGAGCATCTCCTGCCGGCCCGACTGCGGCTTCGGGTTGATTCCCTTCGCCACCGCCGCGTCGGAAATCGACGCGAGCGACGCACCCTGCGCATGGATCTTCTTGCCCAGCTCGCCATCCCATTTCGCGTAGCGCTGCTCGACGAATTTGTCGATGCCGCCGTGCTCGATGAGCGCCGCCGCCGAGAGCAACGTGCGCGCCAGGAGATCGAGGCCGCCCACGTGGCCATGGAACATGTCGGACGGGTCGATCGACTGCCGGCGCACCTTGGCGTCGAAGTTGAAGCCGCCCGTGGTGAAGCCGCCAGCCTTCAGGATGCGGTACATCGCCAGCGTCATGTCGAGCGGATCGTTGTGGAACTGGTCGGTGTCCCAGCCGTTCTGCGGATCGCCGCGATTGATGTCGATGGAGCCGAAGATGCCGAGCGCGTCGGCCATCGCGATCTCGTGATCGAAGCTGTGGCCCGCGAGCGTCGCGTGGTTGGCTTCGATGTTCACCTTCACTTCGTTCTCGAGGCCGTTCTTCTTGAGGAAGCCGTACACGGTCGCGGTGTCGAAGTCGTACTGGTGCTTGGTCGGCTCGTGCGGCTTGGGCTCGATGAGGATCGTGCCCTTGAAGCCGATCTTGTGCTTGTGCTCGACCACGAGCTGCAGGAAGCGGCCGAAGTTGGCGAGCTCGCGCTTGAGGCTGGTGTTGAGCAGCGTGTCGTAGCCTTCGCGGCCGCCCCACAGCACGTAGTTCGCGCCGCCGAGGCGCTTGGTGGCATCCAGGCAATGGCGCACCTGCGTGGCCGCGAACGCCCACACTTCCGGATCCGGATTGGTCGAAGCGCCACCCATGTAGCGCGGATGCGAGAACAGGTTGGCCGTGCCCCACAGCAGCTTGATGCCGGTCTCGGCCTGCTTCTTCTCGAGGCGATCGCACCGTCATCGCGAAGTTGGCGATGTGCTCCTTGATGTTCGCGGCGGCCGGCATCGCGTCGACGTCGTGGAAGCAGTAGAACGGCGCGCCGAGGCGCGAGAAGAAATCGAAGGCCGCATCCATCTTCGCCCAGGCGGCGGCCTGGTCCATGGCGCCCGCATTCCACGGACGATCGAAGGTGCCGGCGCCGAAAATGTCGTGGCCGTTCCACGCGAACGAGTGCCAGTAACAGACGGCCGGGCGCAGCAGGTCTTCCATGCGCTTGCCGAGGACGAGCTGGTCCTTGTTGTAGTAGCGGAAGGCGAGCGGATTGTCGCGACTTCGGCCCTTCGAACTTGATGGGCGGGACGGCGCCGAAATAGGACATGGTGCAGCGGGGTTGCGGTCGACATGATTACTCTCCTCGGAATCTTGGGCGAAGGTCCTGATAAATCCTGGCAGAACTTCTGGCGCTTCGGCGCCAGTTGCTCGATGTCGCGAGTGTTCGGTTCGATGATCGCGCGAACGGGCGGCGGACGGCAGACATCCTCCGCGCGTTCCCTGGTCTTGGCTATCCGGGCAAGCCGGGCGGCGCCGAAGGCCGGGCCCGACTTCGGAACCGTCCCGATAGATCAGCGGCCGCTTGAGCGCCGCGGCCAGCACCCCGCCCCACCACATGGAGCGCGCGCCGCCGCCGATGACGGAAATCTTGTCGATGGTCGCGCCGGCTTCGATCAAGCGCGTCGAGGCCGTCGGCGAACGCGAAAGCGACGCCTTCGAGCACCGCCTGGCCGATCGCGGCGGCGTCGGAATCGTGATTGAGGCCGAACAACACGCCGCGCGCCGCCGGGTCGTTGTGCGGCGTGCGCTCGCCCGACAGGTACGGCAGGAAAATCTCGGGTCCGTCGAGTGCCGCGCGCTTCTCCACCTTGGCCAGCAGCTCGGCCGCGTCTTTCGCGCCGGTGAGTTTCACGGCCCAGTCGACGCAGGACGCCGCCGACAACATCACGCTCATCTGGTGCCACACGCCCGGCAGGCAATGACAGAACGCGTGCACGGCCTTGGCGGAGTTCGGCAGGAATTTCGGCGTGACCAGGAACAACACGCCCGAGGTGCCGAGCGACAGGAACGCGTCGCCCGGCTTGATCACGCCGATGCCCGCGGCGCCCGCCGCGTTGTCACCGCCGCCGCCCGCGACCGGCACCGGATTCCATGCCCCAGTCCGCGGCGACTTCGCCTGCGCAGGTTGCCCGTGGCGTCCGAGCCTTCCACCAGGCGCGGCATGTGCGATTCGTCGAGTCCGGTCGCGGCCAGCATTTCCGGCGACCAGCTTGCGCCTGGCGACGTCGACCCACAACGTGCCGGCGGCGTCGGAGCAGTCGCTCGCCTTCTCGCCCGTCATCAGCAGGCGCACGTAGTCCTTGGGCAGCAGCACGCAGCGCGTGTCCTTGAACAGCGCGGGTTCGTGCTCGCGCACCCAGACGAGTTTGGGCGCCGTGAACCCGGGCATCGCGATGTTGCCGGTGATCTCGCGCGAGCGCGGCTCGGCCTTCTCGAGCGTGAGCGCATTGCTTCTCGCTGCGGCCGTCGTTCCAGAGGATGGCGGGCCGCAGCGGCTTGTCGGCCGCATCGAGCAGCGTCGCGCCGTGCATCTGGCCCGACAGGCCCACGGCCTTCACCGCGGCGCGCACGCTTCGCGGGAAGCGCCTTCACGGCGGCGTTGGTCGCGCGTCCACCAGTCGGCGGGGTTCTGCTCGGACCAGCCGGCTGCGGACGGGAAACGTTCAGCGTGCGCGGAGGCCTGTTCGACCACGGTGTCCTTGTCGTCGACGATGACCGCTTTGACACTGGACGTGCCGATATCGATGCCTAGATACATCCACCCTCGCGTTGTCTGTGGGCCTGCGGGGGTTCGATGGTACGCGCGTCAAAACCGGCCGCCGGCCCTTCGACCGGCGGTCAGTTTCGAGCGGCGCCCGACAGTCCCCCTCGAGCATTCGTTGCGGCCATGAGGCCACTGGAATTGACGGCGGTAACGCTACCAGAAATGCCCGCGAATGGGGACTTCCCGCCTCTATAGATGCCGCCAGAGCCCGGCCAGGCGTCAGCTCGAGCCCAGCACCTGCCCGAGCCGGTCGGCCGGATTGGCGCGTCCAGCATCCACTGCGGATACTCCGACGGCAGCGCGGACGCATCCGTGATCGCCTGGATCTGCTCTGGCGACAACTCGAGCTCGGTGGCTGCGATGTTGTCCAGCAATTGCTCCTGGTTCTTCGCGCCGATGATCACCGAAGTCACATGCGGCTGCGCCAGCAACCAGGCGAGCGCCACCTGCGCAACGGACACGAGATTGTCCGCGGCGATCGGTCGCATGACGTCGAGCACACGCCACAGGCGTTCGCGTTCCACCGGCGGGAAGTCGAGCGTGGCGCGGCGCGCGCCCTCGGGCTTCTCGTTCTCGCGCGAGTATTTGCCCGAGAGGAAACCGCCGGCCAGCGGGCTCCACGGCATGATCGCGAGGTTCTGGTCCTTCGCGAGCGGCACGATCTCGCGTTCGATGTCGCGCCCGGCCACGGAGTAGTACATCTGCACGCTTTCGAAGCGCGCGAGATTCTTCTTGTCCGAGATCCACAGCGACTTCGCGATCTCCCACGCGGAGAGGTTGCACAGGCCGAGGTAGCGCACCTTGCCCGCGCGCACGCAGTCATCCAGCGCGTCGAGCGTTTCCTCGAGCGGCGTGAACGGATCGCGGCCGTGGATCTGGTAGAGGTCGATGTGATCGACCTGCAGCCGTTTCAGGCTCGCGTCGATGTTCTCCATGATGTGGAAACGCGAGAGCCCGATCTGGTTGTGCCCGGGCCCCATGCGCAGCAGCACCTTGGTCGCGAGCACGTAGGAGTCGCGCGGCAGACCGAGCATCTTGAGCGCGTTGCCGGTGACGACTTCCGACCGGCCGTTGGAATAGAAATCCGCGGTGTCGATGAAGTTGATGCCGCGGTCGAGCGCGGTCTTGATGAGATTCGTGGTGTCGTCCTGGCTGACGCCCGCCACCGTCGCCCACATGCCTTCGCCGCTGCCGAAGGTCATGGCGCCGAGACACATCTCGGAAACGATCAAGCCGGTATTGCCGAGCTTCCGATAGCGCATCTGCATACTCCGCGTTCGTTGACGGCGGAGTATGCGCGAGCGCGCGAGGCCGGATAAGGGCCTCGCGCGCCGCGGGGGATCAAAGAGTCCAGACGAGGCTGACCTGGATCGTCGAATAGGTGTTTTCGGTCGAGGCGAAGTTCGGACCGAACGCGACGTCGTCGATTTCCGCCTGGAAGTACTCGAAGCGGATCAGCGCGTGGTCGAGCTGCGTCTGGATGCCGCCGCCAAACAACGGAGCGAAGCCATTGTCGGAAGCATGGTCCGTGAACTTGAAAGCCGGAGTGAGCGGATCGGTGACCGGCGGTTCCAGGTCGCCGTAGCTGTAGGCTCACGCGGCCGCGCCAGGCCATCGCACCGAGCGACCGAAGACCGAGACCTTGCTGCCAAACCACCAGGAGCCCACGACGGAGACCTGAGCGGACTTGATGTCCTGCTCGACCTTGTAGTACTCGTTTCCGTCCGTTTCTTCGCCGAGACCCGACGGGTCGATGGTCGCCACGAAGGCGGGGAACGGCTGCTTGTTGAATTTCGTGCCGCCGTTCAGGCCGCCTTCGAACGCGAGGTATTTGTTGAGAGCCCAGCCACCGAAGAGCGAATAGCCGAACCGCGACGAATCGCTCTTAACCGTGGTGGGGGACGGAGCGACGACCGTATGCGTATAGAAGCCGTCGAGCTTGTCCTGGCTCATTGCGACGCCAATACGAAAGCCCGTGAATTCGTCCGCGAAGGCGGGGGATGCCGAGCATACCAGCCAGCGTTACGACCCCGATAATCATTGCCTTACGCATTTCGCCACTCCTCCTGGTTGACATATGTCAAGCATAGCCCAAGGGCCGGCGGCAAAAAACGTGCGCTCGTCACGTTTTACGGGGGTCTCTTGTCCCGAAACATCAGCTGAATGAGTAGTCAGTCTGGGTTCGTGCGTACGTCACGAAGTAGTCCAGGGATTCGACATTGGCCATGGCGGCACGATTGGCCGCCTTCTCCACCGGCACGCCCATGAGGATGCGGCGCACCGGGACCTCCATCTTCTTGCCGGTCAGCGTGTATGGGATCGCGCTGACCGGGAAGATCTGGTCGGGCACGTGCCGCGGCGAATACTCGCTGCGGATCTGCGCCCGGATGCGCGTCCGCGATGTCGTCGCGTCAGCGGTGCGTCGCCCTTGAGCTTCACGAACAGCGGCATGAAGAACCGCCCGCCCGGCAGGTCGAGATTCACGATGAGCGAGTCTTCGACCTCGCCGACGCCTAACAGGGATCGGTAGATCTCCGCGGTGCCGATGCGCACGCCATGACGATTGAGCGTGGCGTCGGATCGCCCCAGCACGAAGCAGCCGCCGCGCGCGTTGACGCGAAAGAAGTCCCCGTGCCGCCAGATGCCGGGCCAGGTGTCGAAGTACGAATCACGATACCGCTGGCCATCCGCGTCGCCCCAGAAGCCCACCGGCATCGACGGCAGCGGCTCGGTGAGCACCAGCTCGCCGACTTCGTCGACCACGCTGCGGGCCTGTTCGTCGAAGGAGTACGCCGCGACTCCGAGCTGCCGCGCCTGGATCTCGCCCGCGTAGATGGGCAGGTTCACCACGCCGCCGACGAGGCCCGAGCAGATGTCGGTGCCGCCGCTGCCCGAATGCGCCCACAGGTCGCGCTTCACGTTTTCGTAGAACCAGTTCTGGCACTCGGCCGTCACCGGCGAGCCCGCCAGCACCAGCGTCTCGAGATTCGTCAGTGCGAAGCGGTCCTTCGGCACGATGCCGGCCTTTTCGAGGATCGCCTGGTAGGTAGGACTGGCGCCGAACAGGTGCGCGCCGGTTTCGTCCGCCATCTTCCACAGCAGGTCCGGAGTCGGCCAGGCGGGGTTGCCGTCGTAGAGCACGGGCACCACGTCCATCAGCAGCGAGCTCGCGAGGAAGTTCCACATCATCCAGCCCGTGCTGGTGAAGAAGAACATGCGCTGGCGCGCGTGCATGTCCATGTGGAAGTGGAACAGCTTGAGCTGCTCGAGGGTGATCCCCCCGTGGCAGTGAATGATGGCCTTTGGAAGTCCCGTCGTGCCCGACGAGAACAGGATCCACAGCGGATGCGCGAACGGCACCTGCTCGAACACGAACGCCTCGCGGCCCGGATCCGCGCCCGCGATCGCGTCCTGCCAGAAGATCGCGCGCGGCGTCAGCGGCGTGAGGTCGGCCGGGTCGAGGTACGGAAGATAAATGACGTGTGACAACGTCGGCAGCTGCTCGATGATCGCGCGGATTTCCGCGCGCCGGTCGAAGAGTTTGCCGCCGTAGCTGTAGCCGTCGACGCAGAAGATGCAGCTTGGGCTTGAGCTGCGAATAGCGGTCGAGCACGCCGCGCGCGCCGAAGTCCGGACCGCAGCTCGACCAGACCGCGCCGATGCTCGCGGTCGCGTACATCGCGATCAACGCCTCGGGCGTGTTCGGCAGGTACGCGACGACGCGGTCACCCGGCGCGACGCCGAGGGCGCGCATCCTGCGTCGCGAGCACGCGGACCTGGCGTGCGAGCTCGGTCCAGGACATGCGCGCCAGCGGCCGGCGCTCCGAGAGGTACACCAGTGCATCCTCTCCCGGGCGCTCGTGGCGCAGCGCGTGTTCGGCGTAGTTCAGCATGGCGCCCGGAAACCATTCCGCGCCGGGCATCTCGCGGCGCCCGAGCACCTTCTGCGGCGCCTTCGAGAAGCGCACGCCGCAGAACTCGACCATCGAGCCCCAGAAGGCGTCGATGTCCTCGACCGACCAGCGCCACAGCGCCTCGTAGTTCTCGAATTTCTGCCCGCGCGCCTCCAGGAACTTGAGGTATCGCGTCAGGTGCGAGCGCGCGACTCGCTGCTCGCCCGGCGTCCAGAGCAATTGTCCCTCTTCGACCTTGCTCATGCAGCCACCGCCCTGGCCAATACCGGTTTGCGGATGGCGAAGAGGATCAGTGCCCCGACGAAACACCAGCCCGCGAGGAAGTAGCAGGTTCCGCCGTAGCCATACCCGTGATCGAACAGGAATCCCGCGATGTACGGCGCGAGCGCCGACAGCGTCGTGTTGATCGCAATCGCGATTCCGGACAGCAGCGCGAACGCCTTGAGCCCGAAGTAGTTGCCCAGCACGGTCATGAGGCAGACCACGCCGCCGCCGAAGCCGATGCCGAGACAGGTCGCGAAGGCGTCGACCGCCAGCGGCGTGCGGGCATCGACGATGATCACGAGCCCCGCGCCGAAGAACACCATGAACACGCCCCACAACCAGCGCGGATCGAGGCGGTCGCCGAACAACATGATGATGACCTTGGCCAGCAGCCCGGTCCACGTCATGGTCGCGAGCGCGCCGCGCGCCACGTCGATGGAATGTCCGAGGTCCTGCAGGTGCACGATGCCGTGCGCGAGGAACAGCGTGTATCCGCCGCTGCCGCCCACCAGCGAGCCGATGATGAGCCAGTAGGTTGGCCGGCGGATGACCTCGCGGAATTCCCAGGGCGTCGCCGTGATGTGCGCCGGACGCGTCCGGGCGACATGGCCGGCGGTGCCCGCGGCCGCGTCACCGTCGGGCGTCAGGCCCATGTCCTCGGGGCGCTCCTTCACGAGCAGCAACGCGAGCAGGCACGCGACGCCCGACAGGGTGACGATGACCCACCAGCCGGCGCGCCAGGAACCCCCGGCACTCATCGCCCATGGCAGCACGTACTTCACCGCGAAGTAGCCGCCGATGGCGCCGGAGGAATACAGGATGGACAGCGCGAGCGCGCGCTTGCGCACGAACCAGCGCGACAGCGCGGTCTGGCTGGCGATGGCCGCGCCCGTGCAGACACCGCCGCCGACCACCAGGCCGAAACCGAGGTAGGCGGCGATTCCGGAGTTCGCTACCGTCGCCATGAACGCGGCGCCCGTGACGTTCATGAGGCTGCCCGCGATGAGCGTGCGGCGCACGCCGAAGCGATTCACGGCCATCGCGACCACGGGACCCGGCAGTCCCGACATGATGATGTAGAAGGTCGTGATGAGGCCGAGCGTTTCGCGCGAGAAGCCGAGCTCTTTCGCCATCGCGCTGTTGAGCACCGGCCCGCCATAGGCCGGAAAGCCCAGGTTGAAGGCGAAGACGCACCACAGCGCGCCTAACAACACCCAGCCATAGAACAATGGTTTGCTCACGAAACTCCCCTCACGCGGCCCGTCCCAGGATCAGGTCGACCGCCTTCTCCGCGATCATGATGGTGGGGGCATTGGTATTGCCACCCACGATGGCCGGCATGATGGACGCATCGGCGATCCGCAATCCCGACAATCCGTGAACTCGCAGCTGGCCATCCACGACGGCATCGGGCCCTTGACCCATGGCGCAGGTGCTGGTCGGATGCATGGCCGTGCCGATGGTCTTGCGCAGGTGCGCATCGATCTCGGCGTCGCTCGCCACCGCCGTGCCCGGAAACTGCTCGGCAGCCACCAGGCCCGAGGCCGGTTGCGTGGCGAAGAACCGGCGCACGAAACGGATGATGTCGCGCAGGCCGCGGCGATCCTCCTCCGCCTCGAGCAGGTTGAGCCGGATGCGCGGCGGCGCCTTCGGGTCCGCCGAACGCAGCGACACCTTGCCGCGGCTCTTCGGATGCAGCAGCACGCAGGCCATGGAGATGCGATGCCCCTCCCCCTTGCGCCAGCCCGGGAACCAGGGCCTGGCGAAGATCGACACGGGCGAAACCAGCATCTGCAGGTCGGGACGATCGAGTTCCGGCCGCGTGCGGATGAGCCCTTGCACCGTCAAGGCCGCCGCCCCGACCGGTCCCGAACGAAACATCTTCCATTGCAGCACCGACAGCGCGAGGCGATCGAGGCGCAATTCCCTCTCGAAACAGAACTCGCCGCTTGCGCCATAGACGACCGCGGTCGACTGGTGATCCTGCAGGTTGGCGCCCACGCCGGCCAGGGCGTGCCTGACCGCGATCCCATGCGGCTCGAGGTCCGCCGGGGCGCCGATGCCGGAGAGCTGCAGCAGCTGCGGCGAGTTGAAGGCGCCCGCCGCGAGGATCACTTCCCGCTCCGCGCGAAACGTGAAAATTTCACCACCGATTTCGCACTCGACACCGGTGCAACGGGCGTTCTCGATCAGCAGGCGACGCGTCAGCGCGTTGGGTCGCACCTCGAGGTTCGGCCGTGACATCACCGGGCGCAGGTAACGCGCCACGGTGCTGGCGCGCGTGCCGGCGTGGATGTTCACGTCCGGCACGGTGAAGCCCTCGCCTTCGTCGCCGTGAAAGTCGTCGATGTGCCGGAAGCCGAGCGACTCGGCCGTGTCGATGATGCGGGAGTGGATGAAGTCGTCCGGGATGTGCCGCGCGGTGGTGAGCGGCCCCGTGCCGCCGTGGTGCCGGGACGCACCGCGCCAGTTGGTCTCCGCGCGCCTGAAATAGGGCAACACGCCGGCGTGATCCCAGCCCGGCAGGCCTTGCGCGGCCCAGTCGTCGTAATCCCGCGGATGGCCGCGCATGTACATGAGGCCATTGACCGAGTTCGATCCGCCCAGCACCTTGCCGCGCGGCGCGGGAATGCTGCGGTTGTCGGCGTACGGTTCGGGCTCCGTCATGAAGCCCCAGGACGTGCGCGGATCCCGGAATGCGTCGCGCCAGGCGAGCGGCATGGCGATCCGGAAGTACTTGCGCTCGTCGTCACCCGCCTCGAGCAGCAGCACGTTGAGCGATGCGTCTTCGGAGAGCCGCGCCGCGAGTACGCAGCCCGCCGAGCCACCGCCGACGATGATGTAATCGATACGCTTCATTCGACGGCGCCAGTCAGTCGACGGAAAAGTACCGGAACAGCGTGTAATCCGGGTTGGCGTGCCTCTCGCCACCGCCCACGATCACCGTGCGGTTGAGCCAGTCGTGTTTGCCCACCGGCGCGCGAAAGTACGGCGTGCACCGGAAGTAGGCGGGCCCGGGCGAGTTCGGCTGCGTGTTGTAGATGTAGCCGCGGTTCTGGATGTAGATAGGTGTGCCGTCGTCGGCCTCGAGCATGTAGTGCGCGTTGGTCTCCACCACGCCGTCGGTACGCACCGTGGCCCAGTCCGCACCGCTCATGTCCATGACCCGGCCGTTGAGCCGCGGACCGCGGATCACGCCGCTCTTGAGCGGCACGTACCCCTGCCGGGCGCCACCGGATACCGGGCCGAAGATCAGGCGCTTGTCGAAGTCGAGCCGCACGTCGAAGGCGTGCGTGAGCCTGATCTCGATGTTGGCGAGACCCACGGCGGAGCTCACGGCGCCCGCGTCCAGTTTTCCCGAGCTCATACGTCCTCCCGTTGCGGCGCCAGTGTGCGGCCACGAATCAGATCGGCGGCGCGTTCGGCGATCATCAGCACCGCGGCATAGGTGTTGCCGCCGGGGACCGTCGGCATGATGGATGCGTCGACGACACGCAGGCCCGCGACGCCCTGCACGCGCAGGCTCGCATCGACCACGCGCCCCGGCCCCGCGGCCATGGAACAAGTGCCCACGGGATGCTGGGTGACACCCGCCGTCGCGCGGACATAGGCATCGAGCTCCGCATCGCTCGTCACGTTCGCGCCGGGCGCCACTTCGGACTCGACCAGGTCGGCCTGGGGACGCGTCGCATAGATGTGCCGGGCCGCGCGCAGGCCGCGGCGCAGGGTCGCAAGATCGTCCGGGTCCGAGAGACAGTTGAACTGGATGCGCGGCTTCGCGGCCGGGTCCGCCGACCGCAGCGTCACGCGGCCGCGCGACTTCGGATGCAGCACCACCGCGTCGGCGGTGATGAGATGCGCCTGGCGCGCGCCGATCAGCGGCCACCAGATCTTTGCATCCATGCGCACCGGGTTGCACATGATCTGGATATCCGGCTGCGTGAGCTGCGGCTGCGTGCGGATGACGACATTGCAGCTCGAGATCTGGGTCGCGAACACGCCCGTGCCGAACAGCCACCAGCGCGCCAGCGACCAGGCTGCGCGGTCGACGCGCAACTCGCGCAGGAACGACACGGGTTCACGCGTCGCGAACTGCAGACCGGCGCGCAGATGTTCGGACAGGTTCGCGCCGACGCCGGGCAGATCCGCGCGCACCTTGATGCCATGCGCCCGCAGGTCATCGGCCGGACCGACACCGGAGCGCAGCAGCAGCTGCGGGCTGTTGTACGTGCCGCCGCAGAGGATCACTTCGCGATCCGCGAACACCGTGCGCGCCTCGCGGCCGCGGTGGATCTCGACCCCGGCCGCGCGCGAGGACTCGATCAGCACCCGCGCTACGAGCCCGCCCTGCGCCACTTCGAGGTTCGGCCGGTGCCGCACGGGATGCAGGTACGCCCGCGCGGAGTTCGCGCGCCGACCGCGCCGGTCCACCGTGATTTCGCCGCGCGCGAATCCTTCTTCCATGCGGGCGTGCAGGTCGTCGTTGGTCCAGTATCCGGCGGGCGCCGCCGTCTGCATCAGCGGCTCGTGCAGCAGCCTGGCGGTGTCGATGGGCGCGACCGGCATCGGCCCGCCGCCACCGTGATACGGCACGGCGCCACGCCAGCTCGACTCCAGCTTCTTGAAATACGGCAAGACGTCGGCGTAGCTCCAGCCCTCGCAGCCCGCATCGCGCCAGCCGTCGAAATCGCCCGAGTGGCCGCGCATGAAAAACATGCCGTTGATCGACGACGAACCACCGAGAACCCGGCCGCGCGGAATCGGCAGCGAGCGGCCGTTGAGATTCGGCTCGGGCTCGCTCAGGTAGCCCCAGGTGATCGAAGGGTCGCGGAAGGCGCGCAGGAAACCGAGGGGCATGCGGATGAGGAAGCGGTCGTCGCTGCCGCCCGCCTCGACCAGCAGCACGCGCATGTTCGGGTCTTCGCTCAGGCGATTGGCCAGCACGCACCCAGCGGCACCCGCTCCGACGATGATGTAATCGTAATTCACAGTCCCACGGTCACCGATTTCACTTCCGTGTAGATCTCCGTGCCTTCGCGGCCGTTCTCGCGTCCCCAGCCGGACTGCTTGAAGCCGCCGAGCGGCATCGCCGGATCGACCGTGCCCGCGGTGTTGATGCGCACGGATGCCCGCGCGGATCTTCTTCGCCAGCTTGTGCGCCGTCGAGATGTCGCGCGTCCAGATGCTGGCGGCGAGGCCGTAGTCGGTGTCGTTGGCCATGCGCGCGATCGCATCGAGATCCGTATCCGTGAATTTCATTGCGCACAGCACCGGGCCGAAGATTTCCTCGCGCACCACCTTCATCGACTGCGTGGTTTCCGTGAGCACGGTGGGCGCGACGAAGAATCCTTCGCGCGGCAGCGCCGCGCCGCCCACGAGCACGCGCGCGCCGTCGCTCTTGCCGGATTCGACGTAGCCGAGCACGCGCTTTCTCTGTTCCTCGGAAACCACCGGGCCGATCTCGGTGGCCGGCTCGGTGCCCGGGCCCAGGTTCAGCTTCTGCGCCCGTGCGACCACTCCCTCGACGACCTGGTCGAACACCTTTTCGTGCACGAACAGGCGCGAACCCGCGGCACAGACCTGCCCGGCGTTCATGAAGATGCCGCGCGCGGCGATTTCGGTTGCCGGCTCGAGCGCCGCATCCGGAAAGATGATGACGGGCGATTTGCCGCCCAGCTCGAGCGTGACGCGTTTGAGATTGCCGGCGCAGGCCTTGAGTATCTCCTTGCCCGTGGCGGTGGAGCCCGTGAACGCGATCTTGTTGACGTCGGGATGCGCCACCAGCGCGCGCCCCGCGGTCTCGCCGAAGCCGGTCACGATGTTGATGACTCCTTCGGGAAATCCGGCCTCCGCGGCCGAGCTCACCGAGCCGCAGAGTCGTGAGCGGCGTCTGTTCGGCGGGCTTCAGCACCACCGTGCAGCCCACCGCGAGCGCGGGCGCGATCTTGGCCACACCCATCACGAACGGAAAATTCCACGGCACGATCTGCGCCGACCACGCCCACCGGCTCGCGCAGCGTGTACGCGTGCCATTCGCCCGGCATGCTGAGATTGATGGTGGCGCCGTGCATCTTCGTGGCCCAGCCGGCGTGGTAACGCAGGCTTTCGGCCGCGCCGAACACCCCGCCGAATTTCGCCATGCGGAAGGGCATGCCGTTGTCGAGCGTCTCGAGCAGCGCGATCTCATCGCCGTTCGCTTCGATCAGGTCGGCGAGCCTGAGCAGCAAACGCGCGCGATGTGCCGGGGTCATCGACGCCCAGGGGCCCGACTCGAAGGCCTTGCGCGCCGCCTGCACGGCGACGTCGATGTCGGCCGCGCCGCCGGATGCGGCCTGCGCGAACACCCGCGCATTCGCCGGATCGACGACGTCGAAGGTTTCGCCCGAACGTGCCGCCTGCCAGCGCCCGGCGATGAACAGCTCCTTCGGGCGGGACGTGAAGCCGGTCGCGCGCGAGCGTGCGGCATCGGAGATCATCGGTGCGGGTGCGTTCATGAAGCTGGCCTAGAGAACCCGAAAATAGTGGATGCGGTTGCCTTCCGGCGTCTTCTCCGCCCGGCCGACGAACACGTGTTTGTTCAGCCAGTCGTATTTGCCCGCGGGCGCTTCGAATTTCGGCGCGACGCGCATGTAGTAGGAGTCGTCGTCGACCGGCTCGCGCCGCGCCATCTTCGCCATCGCCTCGGGCGTGCCCCAGCGATAGCCGCGGCTCTGGAAATAGATGTTCGCGCCGTCGTCGGTCTGCAGCAGGTAACGCGCGTCGAAGTCGATGACGCCGTCGGGCCGCACCCAGGGAAAGTCGCCGCCGCTGTTCGGTACGACGATGCCGTTGATGTTCGGACCGCGCACCGTGCCGTCGAGCAGGTAAACCGCGGCGCGTTCGGAGCCGTACTGCGTGGGCCGCACCCAGTAGGCCTTGCCGAGGTTGATCGCGATCGTCATCGCGAACTCGAGCCGCGGTGGCGGTGGAAAGTTGTCGGTCATTCGGGCTCCTGATTCACCAAGTGCGCGAGCGCACGACACAGGCCACATAAGGTTTCATTCCGTACCAGGTGAGAAGCGCGGCCACCGGCCCAATGATGGCAGCGACCGTGGCCAGCGAATAGCGCAACGCGAGCTCGTTGCCGAACACGTAGTCGGTGAACAGCGCGACGCAGAACGAGCCCGCGCCGAATCCGACCACGTTGAAGACGAACTGGAAGGCTGCGCGGATCTGCCCGCGCATCTGGTTAGGAGTGATCACCTGCAGCGCGGCGTTGCTCGGCCCCACGCCCAGCGAGATCACGAACAGGTTGAGCGCCCAGCCGCCCATCACCCAGCGTGGATCATCCAACAGCGGGTACGCGACGGATACGGGGATCGCCACCAACGTCGCGATCAGCAACACGCGCAGGTTGGCATCGTCATGGCCGCGCCTGGCGAAGCGCTCCGCCAGGAAGCTGCCGAGCAGGAGGCCGAGCGGCGCGACGATGAGCCCGAGCGTGCCCTGCAACAGCGCGGTCTTCGGCACGGGCCACTCGAAGGTCCGGCGGAACAGCTCCGGCAGCCAGAATCCCGTGCCGAAGGTCAGCATGGCCTTGATACCCATCGCGATGAACATCGGCACGTAGGTCCTGCCGTTGTCCGAAAAGAACCGGAATACGTCGCGGACCGGCAAGGCCCCACGAGGGGGAGCTCCGGGCAGCAAACCACGGCGCCGGGGTTCCTGGACGGTGAACATCACCAGTGCCAGCACGAGGCCCGGCAGTGCGCACAGGATCAGCACGCCCTGCCAGGATTCCAGCGCACCGAACCAGGGCTCGAGAAACCGGGTCAGGTCCGCCGCGATCACCAGCAGGCCGGCCCCGAGGATCACGCCAAAGCTCGCGCCGTAGGAGAACCCGATGCTCATGATGGCGAAGGCGCGTGGCAGCTGTGCCGGTGGAAATGAATCCTGGAGGATGGAGAACGTCGCCGGCGCGTACGCCGACTCCCCCGCTCCCACGCCGGCGCGCGCCACGAAGAACGCCAGGAACGACTGCGCGAACCCGCAGACCGCCGTCATCACCGACCAGAACGCCATGCCGATGGCGATGATGAGCCGCCGGCTGCCTCGATCGGCGAGCCGCGCGATGGGCAGCCCGAGCAGTGCATACACGCTGACGAAGGCCCAGCCGTGCAGCACGGTGAACTGCGTGTCGGTCAGGTGCAGGTCCGCCTTGATGGGCGCGACCAGCAGCGTGAGGATGCCGCGGTCGATGGTCGCGATCATGAGCCCCACCGAGAGCACCGCCAGCGCGTACCAGGCGCGTGACGGGGGCGGCCAGTCGCCCACGAAGGTCTCCGGCGCATCGACCTGCCCTCGCGCGTGCGCATCCATCGACCGATTCTCACCACCACCTCCGCGGCGGTTCAACCGACCGCGAACTGCGACTCCACTGGAGCGGAATTGCACCGGGCCCGGTGCGGAGCGAGCATGCGCCGGTGACTTTGCGCGTCATTTCCCTGGGTCCCGGCGGGCGGTTCGCGGCCGAGCTGCTGGGCGCCGACCTGCATGAGCCGCCGTCCCGCGAGCTCGTCGACACGTTCAATGACGCCATGGCGACCTACGCCGTCGTCGTGGTGCGCGACGCGCTCATCGACGACGCGGAGCAGATCCGCTTTGCGCGCGCATTCGGGCCGCTCGAACTGCCGCCGCACATGGGCCTGAAACGCAACGTCGCCCCGCGCATCGGCTTCGGGCTCTACGACATCTCCAACCTCGACGTGAATGGAGATTTCCTGCCCGAAGACTCCCTGCGCCTCGCCTTCAACAAGGGCAACGAGAATTTCCACACCGACAGCTCGTTCAACATGCTGCCGACCAAGTGGTCGATGCTGTCGGCGCGCGTGGTGCCGCCGGAGGGCGGCGATACGGAGTTCTGTGACGCGCGCGCCGCTTACGATGCGCTGGACGGCGACTTGCGGGCGCGCGCCGAGTCCGCGACCGCCGAGCACTGGTTGTGGACGACGCGCGTGAAGGCCGGCCTGCTCGACGTGAGCGACGAGATGCGCAACGCCATGCCGCCGGCGCGCCATCCCGTGGTGCGCACGGTGCCGGGGTCCGGACGCAGAGCCTCTATCTGGGCGCGCACGTCACTCACATCGTCGGCTGGCCGCGCGCCGAGAGTGATGCCTTCATCGCGGCGATCAACGGGCACATCGCGGACCCGAAATTCCGCTACGTGCACCAATGGCGGGTCGGCGACCTGCTGGTCTGGGATAACCGCTGCACGCTGCACCGCGCGCGGCCGTACCGGATGTTCGAGCACAAGCGCGATTTGCGCCGCGCGACCATCAACGAATACGGGCCCGAGGTCTCCTCGACCCAGGCGCTCGGCATCCCGCCGCCGAAGGTCGAGATCGAAAAGCCTTTCTGACAAGGGTTCTGATTTCAGGCGACCAGAAGTGCCCCGCATGGGCCCAGGACATGGAGCCAACGCTCGAACTTGCACACCTTCAATCGAGCCCTGTCCCTTTTCCCAGGAAATCAGGAATGTCCCCGCAGGTGCTGCTCGGCCCCGCGCAGCACCTTTTCGAGCGTCGTGATGAACTGCTCGCAGACCTTCACCGCATCGAGCGCCCGCGGATCCTTCGAGGTCTGCGCGACGGCGGTGAAGCTCAGGAATTCCTCGACGGTGCCGTAGGCCGCCGGCAGGATGGCGTAGTACTTCTCGATGACGCCGGGCATCAGTTCGACTTCCCAGCCGACACCCCCCACCTCATCGCCCATGAAGAGCTCCCGCGCGTTAGCGGGCCGCTTGCCCAGCTTGGGCACGTCCGCCGGGTAATTGAAGCCCACGACGCGCGCCTTGCTGTCGACGCCCGCCGCGTCGCGCTTGCGGATCTCGGCGAGCAGCTCGCCGAAGAGCCTCATGAGCACGGAGCTCTTGAACTCCTTGCGGATGGGCTTGTACCACTTGTCGAACTCGCCGCCGTCGGAGGGCAGGTCCTCGAGCACCTTGCGCACCGCGGCGCCGAATACGATGACGTTGCGGAAGCCGGCGCAGCGGCGCGAGGGCTGGTCCTTGAGCACGAAATAGCCCTGGAACGCGGTGTCGAGCACTTCGCGAGTACGCTGCAGATATTCCCGGGCCAGTTCCGTCACGCGCGGGATTATGCCGTGACGGCGCTCCACCCGTTGCTCCGGCGCCTCACAGCGTGCGCGATGTAACACTTCCTCTCTTGGCGACGTGCCCGCGCGCGGAGTACGCTCGCGCGCATGAACACCGCCGTCGTCGTCGCCACCGCGCTCACCGCGTCCCAGTGCCGTGCCGGCCGCGCACTCATCGACTGGTCGCAGCAGCAGTTGTCGCAGGCAGCGTCCATCGACGTGCAGACCGTCGCGGACTTCGAGAAGCGCTTCCGCGCGGCCGACGAGACCACTCGCCGGCGCCTGCGCGCCGCCCTCGAGGCCGCGGGGGTCGTATTCATCGCCGAGAATGGCGGCGGCGCCGGGGCGCGCCTCAAATTCAGCCGCGAGGAAGTCTGGGAAGTGAACCGGTGGGAAGACGAAGGCGGCGTCGCGGGCGAAGACGACATCCTCTGAGGGAGGGGATAAGGGGAAAAGCCGAACCAGGTACTTTATAGAACCCACGCGCCGAACGCCCAGCAGATCAGGGCGTTGGAGGTGGCCATCGTGAAATCGTCCGTGCCCGCGCGGCGACCACAGCTCCAGCAGCGTGTTCGACACCGCGATGGAGATGGCGAGAGCCGAACCAGGCGCCGCCCGGCGAATGGGCGCCAACCAGGCCGACGCACAGCACGAGCGCCGCCGATGAAGCCCGTCACCGTGCCCCCGATCGACTTTCGGTTCACATCGCCCAGGCCGAACACGCGCAGCTTCTGCGTGCCGTAGAGGGCGCCGCCGACCTCCGAGAGCGTGTCCGTGATCATGTACGAGCCCCAGATCAGCATGAACACCAGCGCGAAGTGCGGGGGCGAATACAGCGAGAGCTGCGCGCCGATCGGAACCATCACGAACTTGAACAGCGCCCAGAGCGTCATCAGCGACAGGCAGTTGGCACGCGCGAGCACGCCGTCCATCACCCGCGCCTGGGGTCCGTAAACGGACGCGGCGAACCAGTTGCTGCTCCCAGAACACCGCGAGGAAGATCCAGAGGGTAATTACACCATCGAGCATGTTGGCGTTGAGGAATGCATACGCGAAATTGGCCGGGCGGGTCTCGTCCACCAGGGTGAACAGGTAGATCACGCCGGCGGCGCCCAGCGTGATGAAGCGGCCACGCCGGCCGATCATGTCGATGATGCGGATGCGGCGCTCCGAGTGCCGGGCCACGAACGCCGCGACCTCGAACGGCTCCTGCATGCGCGAACCGAACACCGCGCGGCGCTCCTCTTCGTGAACCCGGCCACGTTCGCGAGCAGCAGCGCCTTGATTCCGAGCCACACGAAGCCCCACAGGACCGTGATGATCAGGATGCTGGCGCCGACGCGCTTCGCCGTCTCCTGTCGATGGTGACCGAACCGACCAACGAAGACCCGAATCCCGTGAGCCCGGAGACGATGCACAGCGTGGTGAGGGCGGTGTTGACGGCGAACGCTGCGAGGAATACGCGACGCGCGGTGATGAGCCGGGTGTCCCCCGCGAGGGACGCCATGGTGGTGAGTGCTGTCATGCACCTATACGAACCGAACCGGCGGCTTTCGACAAGTGGTTAGTTGCGGACGCCTGCCACTCGCAGGATTTCGGGAACCGCGGCTTCCCAGCCGATGGCCATGATGTGCACGCCCTGGCAGATGCCCTGCATCTCGCGCACCACCCTCGCCCGAGGACTCTATTTGCCGCCAGGCGCAAGGACGATGGATTCGATCAGTCGATGCCCCAACGCACCACATTCCGGATCTCTAGACGGCTGGCAGTTGTACGAAACGGCCAACAAGCGCCCCTCAAGTGACGTAAACGCCATGACGTTTCGAATGTTGCCCTCTGGGCCGGGAGTTTCCATGTCGAACACCAGAAACTCGACGCCATTGAGTTTCGGACGCCACCAGAATTGAGTTTGAGACCGGAGAATTGAGCTCGCATCGGGTCTTCGAGCTTGCTGACTTCTTCCGACTTCATCGCGACCCTTTTGTGGTCGAACGCGATATTGACCGTGCCATCGAAGTTGGAAAGAACGTAAGCCGGGCGTCGGCCCCTGGTATTCTCGCGCTTCTTTGACTCTGACAAGAAACTAAAGCCAGGCGGAATCAGCATCGTGACCTTGCCGTCCAACAGCTTGCGCGACTGGAGTTGATCCGCGCAATAGGTGCGTGCAGACAAAAGCATCGAAAGCAAAGTCGCGGTAATGACCCAGTTTGGCTTCATACAACCTCTAGATAGTTAGTCATCTGCCTAGGTAAGACGCAATTGTGACTGATGAATCAAATCTACTGGTCATGGCACGTGAATGGAATCGATTTCGTAACGATATCCGCTCGTCTCTTCAAACACGCGCAAGGTCAAGACCAGATCGCTTTCTCCAGATTCCTCCGTGAAGAGGTCGACAAGAACGTCCCAGTGAGTTCCCATCCATTGCGACACAGATGACTTCCATGCGTCCTCTGGAAGCTCGACAAGCGACTCTCCGTAGTTGGCAACATATCTCTCGATCCGCCTTGCCTTCTCGTCCGGAACACGATCGACGCCGTCAATGCTGTGATCGGCGAAAGAGTAGTCCTTATGCGCAAGCGCATCTACGATCTTGCATAGCGTTGATCGCCACGCGCTTGCTACTGGCCGTTGCGAATGTTCGTCTTTGAGAATTGGTTCATTTGCCACAGTCATTATTCGTGCTCCGCTCTTGTCCCGCCACCACTTCTCATGAGGCATGAAGCTTGTCATGGCAGTCTAAGCAAACCTCTGCGTGATTCGCATCGACGGTTTTGCCCCCGTCTGCATGACGATCGATGTGATGTCCGCGGGAGTTTGACGCGTCAATGTCCGTCCCGCAGCCTGTGGCGCATTCACCACCCTGTGCGTCACGTTTCGCTGCTCGCTCAGACGGTGTCCAGACCCGCTTGGTGTCACGATCGGCCTTCGACACACTGCCCGGACCCGAAGGAGGCTTCGGTAGTTTCCGACCCTCTCTGCCCCCCTTGCGGCAACGGCATCATCGGGCGCGCGCCTTAGTTACCTCATCATCTTCGGCCACCAGGTCTGCAATCTGGCTCGCGGCCTCATCATGGCCGAAGAAGTCCACGGAAATTCGGAAGTCCGAATGCTCGTTCGTTCGGCGCACGCTGATGCCACCCATTGTCGCGGCTCTCGTCGAAAATTCGGGCCAGTCGAAATCAGGAGTTGGATGGCAGCCGTCCGGCGGGAATGCTGCGTGCAGTAGGTCGATCGGGGCGCGGTCATCCAGCGAGAGGTCGCCCGGCAACAGACTGGGACCGCCGATTCAAATGACTCGTTCAATTGCAGCATCCATTGCAGAGCAGATAGCGGAACCGCGGCCAAGGTCGCGATTCGAATGCGCGTACCGCATTCCACAATCGCCTCCCGGCCATCGCTTATCCAGCGCAGGAACAGACCCCAGCAGTGGCGAACGCCAAAGTCCTCGATGTCGGACCACGGCTGTATTCGGCTGGAGCGTGCTTGTCGCAATGAACACAAATATTGAGAAGCGCAACTCTCTCGCGATGACCGCGATCCTATGGGCCAGGCCTGCACCGGCACGGCGCCGAAGCGCAACCTGATCGGCGGAGTCCTCTGTCCAGACGACTGTACTCGCACACAGCTTCGGTGACTTGGGAGCGTCCGCAAGGCGATTAAAAATTGGCCAGCCGGGATTACGACGGAGATCTCGGGATAGCTGATGCTCAACGCGGGTTTATCGTGCTGTCCCGCATCGTCGTTGAAGTGCGGTCCTCGGTTCTGGGTTGAGATTGTCCGGTAAGCGTGCCCCGCATCGTCGCCGCGAATCCTCACCCGCGACTGCCACCCCCAGGGGCTGGCACTTCGTACTCGTAAATGCGTCCGGGCTGACGGTTACCTCGCGCATCAGTGTTCGGCAACGTCCGAGAAGGCTGCTGGCTCGTCGGCACTCCGCTGGCGCGCTTGGCCTCGTTCAACGCGCCTTGGCGCCCGGCTCCAGCTGGCGACATGCTCGGCGGCCGTGCGCCCTTTGCGGCAAGATCGCAGAGTTCACCACCATTGTGGACCCAAACACCCGCTTCGCCGACGAAGTAAGTGTGAAAATCAGCAACATCGAGGTTGAATGTTGATTCGATCCGGGCTGCTTGCGTTACCAGAACGATCCTAGAGATGTCTCCGTTCTCTCGCTGAACAACATCGCCAATTCTCAGGTCCTTTGTTGCGATCCATTCGGAACCTGCTGTGTGCCAAGGGTGATCATCGGTAGTCTCCAGAATCTCCTGTTCGTCCTGACCTTCGGCGGTGGCAGAGACTATTTCACCTCCCAGATATCCCGCTCTGCACGGCGATGTAGCGCCGTTACCTCCTTGTACGCCGTCTCGCCAGTCAATTCGTCTCGGGCGAAGACCCGATCGCCAATCTCGATTTCCTCGATTGGCCGGAGCCCATCCTCGGTCATCACAAGCGTGCCTGCACCGAGCAACTGGCCTTCGACAACGCCTGCCGTGCTTGACCGCATCCATTCCCTTGTGCCGAGCCAGCGTTTTGCGCGATGTGCGGTTGCAGTAATCACTTAGCACCATCCGCCCACTTGGCGATGCAAGTATACCAGATTTTGCGAGCGTCTGCTCTATAGCTAGGCGCTCAACGATATCTGCGGGCTTGGCACGCAGATCGATGTGGCGCTCGAGGCATCGAGCGCGTCCTGCACCTCCTTCTTGAACGCTTGTCGGTCGATGTGGATGTCCGGACGGACATTCCACGCTTGCGCCGCATTCTTCCAGCCGAGCGAGCGCCTCGGCCACAAGGTATTCAGGCAGTAGATCATCCGTTCGAGCAGCGCCTGCATGGGCTCACCCACCGGATCGGCGAGCGCATCCAGCCATGCGCGGTGCTCGCGGTTCTGCCGCTCGAGCTGGCCGTAGAAGCACGGATAACGCGGCGGCCCATGCAACATGAGCACTTGATGTTCTTCGAGGATCTTCTTCACGAGCGGGCTGTCATGCGTGCGCGCCCGATCAGCGCGCAGGATGAGCGGCGCGCCGTGGGTGGCGATGTCACGTTCGATTGTGCCGGCAACCAGCGCCGCGTCATAGTGCTCGCCCAAGCTTGCCGTCGTGCGATACGGTATCGCCGCATCCGCGCAGATGAGCGCGTAACACTTTGCGTTCTGAGTCGACAGATGCATGGCATCGAGTCCGCGGATCAGGCCCGCACGATCGACGCTGATTCGGGTCAGTGACGCCTGGCGCTCGCATTCCAGCAACGTGAGCGTCGCACCCTTGATGCGCGCCGCCTGACGGCGGCTCAAGCCGGCGAGCGCATGACCCAGCGCGGCCGCCCCGATGAGCCCGTGCAGATCACGCACGATCCGCTCGGCACGGCTCGCAACCGATGTTGGCACGGTGCGCCTGCGTCGCTTGCACCGCTCGCACCGCCAGCGGCGTAGCGTCGACGGAGCCACGCCGGCGAGCGGCGCGATGCGTGCGAGTGTTTGGCCTAACCTTCGCATGCGATCCACCCGCTCCAAGATGCTCGCCCGGGGCTCAGGTTCCGCATCGTCGGGCTCGCCTTCCTTGCGTGCGCGGCGCGTGCGTTGCCCCGGCCGGCGCTGGCCGTGCAGCAGTTCACCGGCCACCATGATGAGCTCATCGGTCGCCTCCACGCGTTTCTTGAGACGAGTGTTCTCGCGTTCGAGCTTCTTCAGGCGCTGCTGCAGCGCGCTCAGCTGCTGTGGCTTGGGTTTCCTGCCCGGCTCCTGCGGTGTGAGGGCCTGCACCATCGAGCCCAGCGAGCGGTGGAGCAACGACTGGAAGTGGTTGCGCGACAGGTTCGCCTCGCGCGCCGCTTGCGCGAAGTTTCGCTCCCGAGAGCACCTCGAGGATCAACGCCAGCCTTGGCGCCAGCTCCTGCGGCACCTCGGGGCTCGGCGTGTAGGTAGAACTCGGCTCCTTCGGCGTTCTTCGTTCATCGGACCCCCCTGATCGCTTGCGGCATCCGCGCCGCAGAGCTTGCGTTCCCAGATCAGGGCACGTCCCCTCCAGGCATCGTCGGTATCGAAGGGCGTTTCGCGGTCTTCCCCGTCGCTCGCTCGTCACCCGCGCACAGTTCGACTTGATCAGCAGCCGCAACAGCCGCTCCGCGCTCCTTTTGCGCTGCGTCAGGGTCTTCACCCGTTCGCTTAAAGTGCGTACCTGCTCGCGGGCCTTCGTCACTCCCGATGCTCGCTGGTCACTCCCTCGATCCTCGGGCTCAACGCCTGCAGCATGCCCTGTCACCCCCGATCCTCCAGCTGGTAATAGACGCCCGCGACATCTTCTCCTCCTCGATCACTTCTGGGGACTTCTGGCCCGCCAGCACCGACAGGATCATCAAGGTTCGCGCTTCGCGATCGCCTGTTGCTCGGCCGGCTGCATCAGCCATAGGGCAGGCTGTGCGTGGTGCGCCTGTGGCGCTGCGGTTTCCTCACTGTCTCGGCCGGCGATCCATCGGCTCGCTCGCGCGTGATCTTCATCGTCGCCTCCTTCACGGGGATCGTGGTTTGCTCGTCGCCCACGCGCACCGTCAGCGCCGCGCCGCTCGCGCTGATGGCAAGCATCCGATCGCCGAGCCGACCCACGAGGTAGAACGGCTTGCGCAGTGGTTGCTGCTGCGCCAGGCGCAGCGCGTTCTCGGCCACTTTCGCCTCGATGCTCGCGCGCACTGCGGCTCGCCGCGCGGAAGAACCGGTCCGCGGGCGTCAAGCCCTCGAGCCCCTGGTGCGGACGCTGGAAGTTGTAGTGCTGCACGAACAGCGCCACGCGGCTCTGGCAGTCCTCGAAGTCGGCGAACACCGTGCGCGAGAGGAACTCCTCCCACATCGTCTTCCAGAACCGCTCGATCTTGCCGCAGGTCTGCGGATGATGCGGCCGGCTCTTCATGTGTTGGATGCCGTGGCGCTTCGCACTCCGCCTCGAACTCCGTCGATCCGCGCCACGCGGTGTACTGCCGACCCTGGTCCGTCAAGATCTCCCGCGGCGCCCCGTACTCCGCGATCCCGCGCGCGAGCGCCTCCATCACCAGCACGCTCCTCTGGTGGTGCGCCATCGCAGGCTCACGAGATAGCGCGAGTGATCGTCCATGAACGCCGCCACGTAGATGCGCTCGTGACGACGCAGCAGGAACGTGAAGAGGTCCGACTGCCACATCTGGTTGGGCTCCGCGCGCTCGAAGTGCTGCACCTCGGCCTGGGCTTCGGTTCCGTCGCTTGGCTGCCTGCGGCTTGTGCCCTCGGCCCTCAGCACTCGCCGCACCGTCGTCTCGGAGGTCCCTATCCCTAAGAACCGCCGCACCACATCGCGGATGCGGCGGCTGCCGGCATGAGGCTGTGCGTCGTGTGTTGCGAGGACCGCCTTCGCCCGCTCATCGGGCGGCTTCTTGAGGTTCGGGTGCAGCGCCGGCTTCTTCACCTTGAGCGCCTCTTCCCCGCGCTCCCGATATGCCTTCACCCACATCACCGCGGTCGTGTACGGCACGCCTAACTGGTGCGCTACGGCAAAGGTCGATAAGCCCTTGTCCATCACCGAACGCACCACCGCCTCGCGCACCTGCGCCGGCCAGGCTCGTCGCCTGTCTGCTCGTTCGATGTCCTTGTTCCGCGCTTCGCGCGTCTCGCCTTCTGTCTTCACTTGTCTACTCCTTCACTGCTTCTTGCACAGCAAAGGGCGAGACAAGTGCTAGGTGATTACGCCATCATCCCATCGCGCAATAGGTGGTTCGCGGCACAGACGCTTTTGGCAAGCGTCGTGGAGCAAATTGGACCGGAAGCCCGAGCGCAGGTGATTGGACAGCGATTGCGAGCACAACACGCCGGGGCTATACCGAACATTCGATGCTCGATAACGTGAACTTCATTCACATGAATGGTCGAGCGCAGGACCCGATATTAGGCAGGTTCTTGTCCGGGGACCCCTATATCACCGAGCCGCTGAATACGCAGAACTACAACCGGTACAGCTATGTCTACAACAATCCGCTAAGCGCAATTGATCCAAGTGGTTTTGGCAAAGAGCCGCCGTGCCCTACTTGCACCCTACCCGAAGAGGATCCGGAGGTGATAGACGTGGTAACGGTCGAGGGGCGTCGAAACGAGACGGCACGCGAAAGCTCATTTGGCTCTGAGCTCGGCAGTGAGATGCTGCGCGCGGACAGCTCGAGCGGAACAATAGCAGAGAACGAAAGTCGGCTTCGAAGAGGTTGTGGTAACTGGCGAGAAGAAGAAGGAGAAACAGCCGGGTGACGTAGATCCGAAGTTCCGCTCCTTCCTGACAAAGTGTGTTCAAGACAAGATCGGCGCACTCGGGTGGGCTCTCGATGGAATCACTTCAGTTGCCGGCTTTGATACCGACCTCCAAGGTACGCTGACGGAACATCATGAAGATTTCATTGATTTCGCTCCTGTCGGGACGGCGCTTGGCCAATACCTGGTTCAGCCACGGGTGAGGCCAGGAGGTGCAGCCGGGCGTATGATTCAAGGTGAAGTCATGGGCGCTCGCACGGGGTCATTCGTAGGCAGAATTCTTGGCGCAACTTCAAGTCAGGGCTCTCGTGTAAGGCTAATGTCGCAACTCGCGGGTGGAGGCCGACTCGCTGGCGGTGTTGCTTCGCGAGTGCTGGCAGTGCCCTCAGCATTTGCAGCGGGCTATGTTGCCGGGGCTGCTGCGAGTTGCACCGTTGAGTATGCGTTCGGTGGCGGATGAGGGGGTAAGTATGCGCATTTTGAAATGGACAATCGAACGTCTACATGCGGTCGCGTTAGGCTCACTCCTTGTTTTGGCCGTAGTTTTTATTGTCGTGAGGCGCGTGTTCGGAATGGACATGGGAGTTCTAATCGGCGGGATCCTATCTGTAGTTTCGATACTGACGTTGTTAGTTGGCTACCGGGCGTCTAGGCTTCCCAAGAAAATCCCATACTTCGGAGACCCTGCTGTGGATGATGAAATCGACCGGGTTCTGCGGGATCGAGCCTACGGAAATAGACTGCGCCATTGAAGGCAGTCACTCCGAGCCCTGGGCTGGCGAGTGCGCCGTTAATTCATCCGAGGGCACTGCGACGGCATGCCTATGGAAGTCACTGCCGACGAGGGCAAACGCAGTGTCTGCTGACACATTCAAGTTAGTTAAGTGCTGTTATCTCAGTCCCTGAAATTATTGAACTGCAGCGGTCTACCCACCTCGGCCTTGCGCATCAGCGCCATCGCCGCCTTAAGGATCATTGCGGGACTTCCCGGTGACGCGCAGCTTGCCCCGTGAACTGGCCGACCGCGCCGCGCCGGCCCGGATACCCGCTGGCATCCTGAAAGTGGCCTCCGAACCGGATCTGCTCCGGTTGAATCAGATCGCACGTTCCGGCCGCGCATTGTCCTCCGACGCAGACATCGCGTTCCTGGAAGCCCGCAAGTCGCTGCGTAAGCAGGCAATCCGGAATAGCCAACTGGCCGGCGAACAGATGCAATTCAATCGCGGAAATTA
>CAVZED010000031.1:0-561721 GCA_963774045.1 uncultured Pseudomonadota bacterium | reverse complement strand
GTTGCTGCTGTTCGTGACCGTGCTGCGGTGCCCGAATGCGGATACACCGGAGGGCAAGGCCAGGATCCTGTGGTGGCTGCCGATCGGCGGCGGAGCGCTGCTCGTGCTCGCGCTCTTCCGGTGTGCTCGAGCCCGGGCGCGATCCTCCGGCCACGGCGAGTTTTGAGGGAGAGTTGCCGGCCGGCGCTCGTATTGGCTGGTTTCCGGGCAGCGTCTTCTTCATGCTGGGCGGTGGCGATCGGTGGCCTGACCTGTCGAATGGATGATCGCGGCCTTCGGACTTTTCGCGGCGCTCAACGCAAAACTCTCGCGGCGGAACCTCCGTCGCCCGTCATCGTTCCCGACGGCCCGCATCCGCGGCCATCCGGATTCGTCGTCTACAACAATGTGTTCGTGTATTGCCTGGCTGGCCTGGCTGCTCGCCGACCGGCCGACATGTTCAAGCACGACACCGCAACTGATCGCGATCTGCGCCACGTTGTCGGCCAGTGGTGTCGCCCGCGACCTGCAGATCGAGGCTTTTGCGCGCGACATCACCGTGAACGAACAGCGCGGCGCCTGCGCCATCCTGTGTGCCGTCGCGCTCGCTCTCGGCTTCGCCGCGTACCTGAAGGGTGGAGACCCCGAGCTACAGCCGTTGTTGGTGGTTGCCGTACTCGCCTGTGTGGTCCTGCGGCGGTCGGTGAAGTTCAAGATTGAGATTCCATCGTTTCCGGTGTGGCCAGGTGTGTTTGGCCTGCTGTTCGTCTCCAGGCCCTGCGCTCTGTCAGGGACTTCGGTCCAACTACTGCTTCCGGCAGCGGGGAGGTGGCTGGCGTTCTGCTGACCGGGTCGACGTTCCTCCTCGTCGGCGTCATCCACGTCACGGTTCGTCACCTCGACCCGCTGCGGGCGGCGTCAGATTCCTGAGCTCGGCGTCGCGCAACCCGACGAGCACCGCCTCTCCCGTGTCCCGGTCCAGCCGGGAACTCGCCATAGCGCGCATCGACGTACTTCGCGGCCGTGCCTTCCTCGAAGAAGTACGCGTTTGTTCCCAGCCAGACCCTGCGGTCGCGCAGCCGGTACCGGATCCGCAGGCTGTTCGTCTGCAGCGCGGGGTCGGGAGTGGCCACGCCGCGCTCGTCGAGCCGGATCGCCGCGAAGCCGCTCGTATTGGGTCGGAAGCTGGGCTGCAATCGCGACCCTCAGCGCCATGTAGTCGCCCTGCATCAACGAGCGCGGATCGACCGGCGCGAGCTCGAGGAACCCGCGTTTGCCATCGTCTTGATGCGTTCTTTCCCGAGGATCGAACCGTTCACCGCAACCAGCACGACGATGCCCGCCGCCAGCAGCAAGGCGCGGGTCAGCACGCATTTTCATGGCCCCACCGCGACGCGTTTCCAGCAGCAACGCACCGGTTCCGAGAGTGCCACGCCTTCAGAAGGATTATCAGTGACTTCAGGGCAAGCTGCTGTGCCGTAGAGATGGGTAACCCCGGCCCAGGCTGCGCCAGCGCCCTCCGGTACGCCGGCGGTCAGCGACATCAGGGTCTGTACTTCTCGCGCGTCGACCGCAGGCTCTTGATTTGCACTTCGTATCGCGAGTTCCCAATCGCCCCGCTATCGCCCTGGATGACAGAGGCTCCTGCCTCGACCGTGACGAGCTCTCCCACTCCTCCCACCTTCAGTGAAATCGTTACCACTCGCCGGTCACCGACGTCGAGGACCATGTCCCGCAGCTCGAGTGGTGCAAACCTAGCCAGTATGTGGCGGTCACGTTGTAGGTTCCCGGCGTCAGGAGCGACACGGTGAAATTGCGCTCTCTGTTCGTTGTCGTTTTCTGGTTCGCGATGTGCCGACATCGCGCCTCGTAATGGCGACGCCAGGCACGACGGTGGTGGGTCTGCCCCATTCGCACGACCGTGCCGCTTACTGTCGCGCTTTCCGACGGCGATTGCGCAAATGCATGCAAGGGCAACAAAGGCAGAATCACGGCGGCAATTGCCAGACGTGGGTGTCATTCGGATCTCCTTTGCGACGATGGACTATGGACGATTCCCCCGACCATGGTCAATCCCTAAAAGTCCATCCGCGCCGAGACCCTGAACATGCGCCCGCCGAGCACCTGCGTCGGATTGGAGCCAGTTTCCACCGACGTGGTGTTGACCGCCAGCACGCCCGCGCTGTTCAGCGACGTTGAAAATATCGAGTCCGCCGGTGATTCGCGATCCGCCGATGCGAACGACTTTCGATACGCGACATATCGACCTTGTTCACGTGGGGCGCGAACCTCGTGTTGGCTCGACGACGGTCAGCGCTACCGTGCCGGCGCTGAGGTTCTGTGCTCGCTGGCAGTCCAGGATCTCGGCCGCTGCGATACCGGCACGGTTCCCCTCGTAGGCCGGCCCGGTAACGACTGGATGGCGCCGCTGAGCTGAATATCCCAGAATGGAATCGGATACATCCCCATCAGCTTGATCGTCGTTCGGAACGGCTGAACGTTCTTGCAGAACCCGTGTGGGTTTCGCGCACCTGACAGCGTCGGCGAAATATCTCCCGGTTGACAGCGCGCCGCGGCTTTCGGTCGGAGACCACATCGGCGAATCGACGCGATAACACGACTCGATTCGTGTCCGCTGGGTCATCGTTCCGCCGGTCAACTGCAGCCCGCCACGCATCCGGGCGTTCACGTTGAATTCGAACCCGTTGAAGACCCAGATTTCATCACCGAATCTTGGCGTGCGTCGTGAAGTTCTGGACCTGCCCGACCAGGTCCGTTCGCTGCTGCGTGAAGTCGTAGAACCCGCACATCTGGCGCCCGCTCCGTCGATGCTGTTGCCGTTGGCTTGCGCTGCCGTCGGCACCATCACGCAGAACTCTTTGAAATCGGAGGGGTTCGAGCTTGAGGTTGTCGGTGACCTTCTGGTTGCCCTGCCACCGGCGGAGTATCCGAACTCCACACCAAGCCCCTGCATCACGTGGTGCTGGAGTCCCGTGCTGACTTCCCAGCTGTACGGACGATTCATGAAACCGGTGTCGACTTCGGGGTCGAACTGCGGCGGGTTCAGCACCTGCGATCCGAACGCCGTGTTGTCGGCCGTCCCGCATTCCTGGTTCGCAAAGAGATTCCGATGATCGCAATCCGGGAATGAAGTTTCCATTCCGGTCGGTGAAGTCGCGAAGCGTGCTTGGCGTGGCCAGCGGGTTGGATGCCGGCCGCCGGCGAAGTCCTGCGGGTACAGGTATCGATTGACCGCCGCCTTCACCGCCGTGCGGTTCTTGCCGAACAAATCGTAGGCGATTCCCATTCGGGGGAGAGATCGTGGTAGTCGATGATCTTGTCGATGCCCGCGAACGTCCGCTCGGGCAGCATCGTTTCGCCGGCAGCACCTGGGATCGGCGCTGGTCGTCACGTAGTCGTAACGGAAGCCGACGTTGACCGTCGCGCGCTTGACGACCCACTGTCCTGACCGTAGAAGCCGACGCTGGTGAGGCGGCTTGTGCGGTTCTCAGGTCCCCCCAGATCTCGATCCGCTGCGGAATTGGCGTCCCGGCGGGTAAGCCCCGCGCGGCCGCAACCGCCGGATCGGTCGTCAACCTGACGATGTAGTCGCCGACGCGATAACGTTCGTACTGATCGCTGCCCGGACGATCTGCGTGCCGAACTTCGACGTGTGGCTGCCGGTCACGTACGAGGCCGACAACTGTGGCCGAACCGCGAACGTGTTGTTGAAGTTGCCGATGAAATGCGAACCGCGGAACAGCCAGCCGGAAAACGTGTCTTGCGCAGCAACGGCTCCCAGTTCCGGAGAAACGGGCTGGCCGGTCAGGGCGTCGTGATCGTTGCGCGCAGAACCACTGCTTGTTGTGCGTCGCGTGATACCGGCCTCGATAGAGCTTGTTGTTGATCGGCGATTTCCAGCTGGCACCGGCGACGTACTGCGGATTGTAGAGCCCGAACCGTGGCTTCGGGTGCGATCAAGCGTCCGGCCGCCTCCGGTCGTGCCGCCGCGGTTGTCCCAATCACCGGATTGTGATCGCCGTGCACGATGATCGTGCTTTTTGGCGTCACCTGCCACGTCACGCGCCCGGAATAGTTCCGATTGCGCAGCTGTTCCGAGTCCGTCGACTGGGAGGTGTCTGCCGTGTACACCCAATCGAGCGGGTTGAGGTCCCGGCGTATGCCGGTATCGGTCGCATTGCCGATGTTGCGATAGGAGCCGAAAAACCAGAGCTTGTCTCGCGCGATCGGACCGCCGATGGCCGGGTTGAAATCCCAGCTCTTCCTCACAGACTGTGTCGTGATGCCCAGCCGTTCGAGCTCGGGCGTAATGTTGTCGTCACCAAATCGTCGTTGGCGTAGTGTGTTGACAGCGAACCGCTTAACCGATTTCCTCCCGACTTCGGAATGACGTTGATGGTGACACGGCCCTGCGTTTCCGCGCCGGCGGACCCGAGCGAGACCACGATCTCCTGGACCATCCCTCGTTGACCTGGTACTGCGACCCCTCGCCGTTCAGTCGATGGCTGGTATCGAACCCGTCGATCGACGTCGACGCGCCGCGTGTTCCGCGGAAGCTCATGTCGGCCCATCGGAAACTGTTCGGCGCGGTCGTGATGTTTCCGAGGCCAAGTGTCACCGACGGCAGCAGCACCGCATAGCTCTGCGGGTCGAATCCGGTCGGCACGCTCGACGAGCATTTCGCTCGAGACGGTCTGCTGCCGTCCACTGGACCGCAGGTCGACGACCGACGCCTCACCGGTCACGGTCAACGTCTCCGAGATGCTGCCGACTCGCAGCTCCGCATCGACGGTCGCGGTAAACGCCGACGGCAGGTCGAGGCCTTCGCGACGCGACGTCTGAAATCCCGGCAGACTGAAAGTGACCGTGTACACACCGGGCCGCAGATCGATGATGCTGTAGAGGCCCTGACTGTCGGTGACGACACTGCGAACCTTCTCAATCAGAGCCGGGCTCGCGGCCTCGACCGTGACACCCGGAAGCAAGCGCACCGGAGGTGTCTTTCACCACGCCGACAATGCTGCTCTGTGCCCATGCGCCGCCGGCGCGCACACGAACAGCGCCGCGACGAGATCACGTTCCTGATGCCATTCCGTCTCATCGCATCCTCCCGTGGATAACCGTCCAGTCAAACTGATCGACGCGTTGACGAGGAATATTCGGTTGTTCGAGTGGGGCTACTGTAAGACCGCTCCCTACACCTGTCAACACCGATCTGTTGGATCTCCAACGTCGACCCTGATAAGCGGCTACTGTTTTTTGGATCCGGTTGATCTATCGCCAATCAGTCTCTCAGCCACTCGGACAGATGCGCGGCAACGAACTCATCGTCCTGCAGGTGCGGATAGGCCTGGCAGACGCGTTCGATCTCCTAGTTGCCCCGGCGAAAGCCTTCGTTCGGATCCAGACACCAGTCCCCGGCGAGCAGTCCCTGGCGGCGGAGAATTTCGTGGAGGCCGGCTATGCAGCCGGCGAACCCGTGGCTGCGCGTCAAAGGTGCGGCGTTCGCGTCGGTCAGCGCCGCCGCTCTCGACGAGCAGTCTGTACGCCCCCTCGCCTTGGGCCCGGCATGCCTTGATCTCCTTCGAGCAATGCCACCGCCCGCTCTGTCCAGACGGCCCACTGCCCCAGAAGCCCTCCAGAAAACCGAATCGTACCGGCCCTTCGATCCGCTGACGACATGCTCCGCGAGCAGATCCGCAACGATGTTGTCGTCGTTGCCCGTGTAGAGCGCGACTTCTTCTTGCCGTCCGCTGTCGGCCAGCGCACGGACGACGTCCAGCGTGTGATAGCGATTGAAAGGGGCCACTTTGACGGCCACGACCTCGCTCGATCTCGAGGAAGGCGCGCCAGAACTCGAGTCAAGAGGCACACCTCCCACCGACGGCTGAAGATAGAAACCGAAGATCGGGATGATCCGATGATATTGCGCGGCAATGGGCAAAGAAGCTGGTCGCGGCTCGGCGCCCCGCAACGCGGCAAGGCTGAGCAAGCCCGGCGTCGTATCCGACCCGCACCGCGAACTCCGCTTCCTGACGTGCCGCTCGGTCCATGCCGCAGATACCCGCGATCAGGATCGGCGGAGCCCCTTACCGCGTCGCCTCCCGCGCGACCTCGGCCGCGAGCGCCAGCACTGGCTCGAACAACCCAATCTTCGGATTGCGAATCGCGAACTGCGTCGTATGAACGCCGACCGCAAAGCCGCCGGAGCCCGCAGCACAGTATTAGCGGGTCAATGTGTCCTGGGGCGCTCATCGAGCCGGTGTTGCTCATTCGAGCGCCAACGGATGAGCTGGTATCACCAGTCCCTCGAGGAGCCGTGTGTCGGAGTTCCTGATGACCACTCGGCACCTTCTATCCGCGACTTCGAAATGCGTCGGCTTTTCCAACGTCCGACCGCCACGCTCGAATCGCACCGCGACCGCCTGCCATCAGGTCGCCCGCGCTGACCTCAGGTCGCCCAAGCCATTCGTGACACACGCCGCGTCGCTGAACAGCGCCTCGCCGCTCGGTTCGCCCGGTGAACTTCGGCATCGATGCCGAAGCGTTCGCCGAAGATATCTCGCGACATCGGTCACCGAGAACGCCGCTCGTTGCCGGTGACATTCAGCGCGCGCGCGGGAAGCTGCATCCTTCCAGCGCGCGCAGCGCGTACGAGTTCGCATCGCCCTGCCATATCGCGTTGAAGTGACTCACGCTTCGTATTCGACTGGTTGGCTCCTTCCTGACGTTTCGCGCGATGTCCACGAGCACGCCGTATCTGAAATTACTTGTGTAACTGAGGCGAAAGAGTAGGTCCGGCGTGCCCTGATGGCGGCAGTATATACTCGGCAAGACGCGTTCGCGGCCGAGGCAGGATCGGGCGTAATCGCCTCGCGGCGACGTCGGGTCGGTTTCGCACGCTTCCGCGAGGAAGCACGGAACGAACGGGTACAGTTGCCGGTCGAAAATGGACGACGATGCGAGACTGAGCGAAACGCCGGGCCACGTAGACCGGGACGACGGCGTTGGTTACCCGGTGAGATCCGTGTCCCCCGTGGAGCCGAACTTACGGCCGGCGAGGTACAGGACGCCGGACACTCCGGCAGCGCGCCAACGCCGGCCGGGTCGAGCAAATTCGCCGGCGACCGTGTGAGCGCCGCACGCCCTCAAGTGCGCTGCGCGAGAGGCGTCCGGCAAACCGCGCCGCGGCAATCACCCGCGGTCGGCACCTCCCGCCCGAAAGCGCGGACGAGCCGCCCACGAGGGAGGGTCCCATCTTGCCGCCGGCACCAAGCACCAGCACGTCCCCGTCGAACCGCCGGCAGCACGCAAATCCCGGTCGGACGGAGCCGACAGGGCGTCCTCGAGGCCGGCTTCATTGACGAGACGATCGAGGTGTCCCACGTGGCGTTACCCGAATTCGGGACCGGCAATCGCGAACATCTGCGAGACATCCTCCCGGAACCGTCGTGCCCCCGCGCCATCCTCGTAAATGGGCGCCCATTTACGAGGATGGTGCGGGGGGAACGACGGTTTCGGGAGGATGTCTGGCAGATGTTCGCCGATCGCCGGACCCGAATTCGGGTAGCGCCCATGGGATTGCTCGATCATCTCGATCAACGAAGCCGATCTCGAAGACGCCCTGTCGGCCCCGTCCGACGCGGATATTGCGTGCTGCCGGCGGCTGGACGGCGATGTGCTTGTGCTGGGCGCCGGCGGCAAGATGGGGCCGTCGCTCGTGAGGCGGATTGTCCGTGCTTTCGCGCGGCGCGGGGCCAACCACCGGGTCTTCGCCGCCTCGCGGTTCTCCGAGCCCTCGTCGCGGAGCGCCATCGAGGCATGCGGCGCGACACGGTCGCCGTCGATCTGCTCGAGCCGGCCAGCGTCGACGCTTTGCCGCAGTGCCCGACGTGCTGTTCCTCGCCGGCCGCAAGTTCGGATCGCCGAAGACAGCGCTCTGACCTGGGTGACCAACACCGTCGTCCCGGGATATGTCGCCCGCCGTTTCGCCCGCTCCCGCATCGTCGCGTTTTCAACCGGCAACGTGTACCCGTTTGTTCCCGTTGCTTCCCGCGGTTGTGTCGGAGACCGATGTGCCGTTACCGCGCGGCGACTACGCCCAATCGTGCCTCGGTCGTGAACGGGTGTTCGAGTACTACTGCGCGCCAGCAGGAAACGCCGACCCTGATCTTCCGTCTCAACTACGCGCGTGGATCTCCGGTACGGCGTCCTCGTCGACATTGCACGTGCCGTCAAAACGGGCGAGCCCATCGACCGCACGGTCAGCCATTTCAATGTGATTTGGCAGGGCGACGCCAATTCGTATGCGCTGCGCTCGCTGGAAGGATGCCGCGTTCCCGCGCGCGTGCTCAACGTTACGGGGGGGAGACACGTATCGGTGACGGACGTTGCGACGTTCTTTGGCGAGCGTTTTGGAATCACCCCGACGTTCTCCGGCCGGCCGGGCGGCGAGGCGCTGCTTAGTGACGCGAGCGCGTGTCATCAATGGCTCGGCCCGCCTGAGATCGGGACAGCAGAACTGATGCAGGCGGTCGCGATGTGGCTCGAGCGCGGCGGCCGAACGCTGGAGAAGCCGACACACTTCCAGGTCGCGGACGGAAAGTTCTAAATGCTGATTCATGAATTGCGCGAACGGCTTCTCGAGGGGCTCGTTATTCCCGCCCATCCTCTGGCGCTCGACGCGAAGCGACGATTCGACGAGCGTCATCAAGCGGCGCTGACTCGCTACTATCGCGCCGCCGGCGCCGGCGGCATCGCGGTGGGTGTTCACACGACGCAATTCGCCATTCGCGATCCGCAGATTAGTTGTTTGAGCCGGTACTGGCGCTTGCCGCGGAGGTTGCGCGTGAAGATTCGGGCTGGGCCGGCCACTCGTTTTGATCGCAGGCATCTGCGGCCGCGACCGAACAGGCGACGAAAGAGGCCGAACTGGCGGTCCGCCTCGGGTACGACGCCGGGACTGGTGAGCCTTGCCGCCTTGCGCGGGCTCTCACGCGAGTGAGCTCATCGCGCATTGCCGCACAATCGCATCGATCATCCCCGTCTTCGGTTTCTACCTGCAACCGGCGGTGGGCGGCGTGCTTCTGGACTATGACTTCTGGCGCGCCTTCCTTCAGATCGAGCAGATTGTGGCGATCAAGGTTGCCCCTTTCAATCGGTATCACACGCTGGACGTGGTTCGTGCGCTGGCCGACAGCGGACGGCAAGACGAAGTCGCACTCTACACGGGCAACGACGACAACATCCTTGCGGATCTCCTCGCTGAGCATGTCGTCAGCGGTTTCGAGGGGCCTGTAACGATCCACTTTTCTGGAGGCCTTCTGGGGCAGTGGGCCGTCTGGACAGAGCGAGCGGTGGCGTTGCTCGCGGAGATCAAAGCATGCCGGGCCCGTCAAGGTGAGGATGCGTACAGACTGCTCGCGCAAGCGGCATCGCTCACCGACGCAAACGCCGCACTGTTCGACGCACAGCATGGGTTCGCCGGCTGCATAGCCGGCCTTCACGAAATTCTTCGCCGGCAGGGACTGCTTGCGGGGATCTGGTGCCTGGATCCGAACGAGGGCCTTTCTCCGGGGCAGCTCATGGAGATCGAACGCGTCTGCCAGGCCTATCCGCACCTGCAGGACGATGAGTTTGTTGCCGCGCATGTGTCCGATTGGCTGAGAGATTGATTGGCGAGAAACCGGATCCAAAAAACAGTAGCCGCTTATCACCGTCGACGTTGGAGATCAAACAGATCAGTGTTGACAGCTGTAGGGAGCGGTCTTACAGTAGCCCCACTCGAACAACCGAATATCCCTCGGCAACGCGTCGATCCGCTTTGATCTGGACGGTTATCCACGGGAGGATGCGATGAGACCGAATGGCATCAGGAACGTGATTCTGGTTGCAGCCCTGTTTGTGTGCGCGCCCGCGGAGACGTGGGCACAGAGCAGCATTGTCGGCGTCGTGAAAGATACCTCCGGGGCGCTGCTGCCGGGTGTCACGGTCGAAGCCGCGAGCCCTGCACTGATCGAAAAGGTTCGCAGTGTCGTCACCGACAGCCAGGGTCTCTACAGCATCATCGATCTGCGGCCGGGCGTGTACACCGTCACCTTCAGCCTGCCGGGATTCCAGACGTCGCGGCGCGAAGGCCTCGACCTGCCGTCGGCGTTCACCGCGACCGTCGATGCCGAGCTGCGAGTCGGCAGCATCGCGGAGACGCTGACTGTGACCGGCGAGGCGTCGGTGGTCGACTTGCGGTCCAGCGGCCGCCAGCAGACCGTCTCGAACGAACTGCTCTCGAGCGTGCCGACCGGATCGACGCCGCAGAGCTATGCCGTGCTGCTCCCGTCGGTGACGCTTGGTCTCGGCAATATCACGACCGCACCGAACAGCTTCCGATGGGCCGATATGAGCTTCCGCGGCACGCGCGGCGCGTCGACGTCCATGGACGGCTTCGACACCAGCCACCGCTTGAACGGTGAGGGATCGCAGTATCAGGTCAACGAAGGCATGGTTCAGGAGATCGTCGTCTCGCTCGGATCCGCTGGCGCGGAAACGCAGGGCGCCGGTGTCACCATCAACGTCATTCCGAAGTCGGGCGGCAATCGGTTCAGCGGTTCGTTCTCCACGCACTACGCGAACGACGATTTCGTGACCGACAACCTCACCCCCGAGCTCGAGCGCCTCGGCATCACCACCCAGTCGGTGAGGAAGAGCTGGGATTTCAACCCTGCGTTCGGCGGTCCAATCGCGCGAGACAAGCTGTGGTTCTTCGGCTCGTATCGCAACATCGGCAACGCGACCGACACGGGCATCCGGCGTGACGTCAACCCGCTCGATTGGGTGTACACGGCAGATACTCAACCAGTCCACCGACTCGGAGCAGCTGCGAAATCGGAACTATTCCGGCCGTGTGACCTGGCAGGTGACGCCGAAGAACACGGTCATCGTGCACGGCGATCACAACCCGGTGAACTGGGATAACCGCGGCGGCACGACCGGCGGCGGCCGGACGCTGATCGCGCCGGAAGCGACGGTGTCAGGTCTCTACAACCCGCAGTATGTCGCGGGCGCCAGCTGGAAATCGCCCGTCAACAACAAGCTGTACCTCGAGGGCGGCATCACGCTGACGAAGAACAAGCAGTGGTTCGCGCGCAACGATCACGACGCGCTGCCCGGCACACCGGTCTCTCCGGATCTCGGGGCGATTGCCGCGCAGGATACCTTTACCGGTTGGCTGTTCCGCGGATCGCATTTCATCGGCAACTTCAACAACACGTTTGCGGTCCGGCCGCAGATCTCCGCGTCGTATGTCACCGGCAGCCACACCGCCAAGTTCGGCACACAGATCGTCCGCGGCAGCGATCAGGCCGAGCGCTATCGTGTCGGCGACTACATCGTGCAGGCTGACACCGATCCGGCAATCGCGGCCGGCAACGCTGCCCGCCGGGACGCCATCCGCAGAGCGCATCGAGATCTGGGGGCCGGAAAACCGCACCAGCCGACTCACCAGCGTGGGCCTCTACGGCACAGGATCAATGGGTGGTCAAGCGCGCCACCCTCAACCTCGGCTTCCGCTACGACTATGTGACGACGAGCGCCGATCCGCAGGTGCTGCCGGCGAACATGATGCTGCCCGAGCGGACGTTCGCGGGGATCGACACGATCATCAATTACCACGACGTCTCGCCCCAGCATCGGGATTGCCTACGATCTGTTCGGCAACAACCGCACGGCGGTCAAAGCGGCATTCAATCGCTATCTGTATCCACAGGATTTCGCCGGCGGCCGCCATCCAACCGCGCTGGCCGTACCCAACACGCTGCGCGATTTCACCGACGCGAAGGAGATTTCATCCCCGACTGCGATCACCGGAATCTCTTTGCCTGAACGACGAATGCGGCACGGCCGACAACACCGCGTTCGGATCGCAGGTGCTGAACCCGCCGCAGTTCGATCCGGACGTTGACACCGGTTCATGCATCGTCCGTACAGCTGGGAAGTCAGCACGGGCCTCCAGCATCATGTGATGCAGGGGCTGGGCGTCGAGTTCGGGTACTACCGCCGGTGGCAGGGCAATCAGAAGGTCACGGACAATCTGAAGCTCGACCCCGTCCGACTTCAAAGAGTTCTGCGTCATGGTTCCGTCCCCCGGCCAGGCGAACGGCAACAGCATCGACGGAGCCGGCAGCCATTGTGCGGGTTCTACGATTTCACGCAGCAGCGAACCGATCTCGTCGGGCAGGTGCAGAACTTCACGACGCACGCCAAGAATTTCGGCGACGAGATCTGGGTGTTTAACGGCTTCGAGTTCAACGTGAACGCGAGGATGCCAGGCGGCCTGCAGTTGACCGGCGGGACGATGACGCAGCGCACGCGCATCGAGTCGTGCTACACGGTCGATTCGCCGATGTGGTCGCCGACGGAGGGCCGAGGTGCGTTGTCGACGGGAGACATCGCCCCGACGCTCTCGGCTGCGCGCACCCCGACCGGATTTGCAGGAACGTGCCGCCGTTCCGAACGACGATCGAAACTGATGGGCGTGTATCCGCTTCCGTTCTGGGACATTCAAATCAGCGGCGCGATTCAGGCGCTTCCTGGGCCGGCTCTCAACGGGACCCGCACCTACAGCCGCGCAGAAATTCTCGGGCTGCCGGCGGGTCAGACGCTGAGCGCGGCAACGCTCGCGCTCACCGTCGTCGAGCCCAACAAGAAGTTCGCGCCGCACGTGAACAAAGTCGACATGCGGCTCTCGAAAGTCGTGCGCCTCGGCGGGTCCCGTGTGACCGGCAGTCTCGACGTTTTCAATGTCTCTGAACTCGTCGGCGTGCTCGCGGTCAACACGACGGTCGGACCAAGCTGGCTGAATCCGACGCAGGTGCTTGGCGGACGCCTGTTCAGCGTGGCTGCTCGGATGGACTTCTAGGAACTGACGCTGGTCGGGAGGGGAAGAGGGGTGAGGGGTAAGACGGTGTTGCCCCTTACCCCTTTTATTTGCCCCTATCCATCTTCAAGGAATTAAGGAGATCTCGACATGAATTTTCGTCCGGCGATTGTCGCCACTCATTCTGTTGCTGCCCTTTCATGCATTCGCCCAGTCGCCATCGGAAAGCGCGACGGTCAGCGGCACCGTGGTCGACGAGCAGGCCGCGGTCGTTCCTGGAGTCGCCATTACGGTGCGCAATGTCGGCACGTCGCGAACCAGAGAAACGACGACCAATAGCGAGGGCAACTTCACCGTCTCGCTCCTGACGCCGGGAACCTACAACGTGACCGCCACTCTGGCGGGGTTTGCTCCGTTGGAGTTGCGGGACATGGTCCTCGATGTCGGTGACCGGCGAGTGGTTACGATTCCATTGAAGGTCGGAGGTGTCGGCGAGCTCGTCACGGTCGAGGCAGGAGCCTCCGTCATCCAGGCCGACAGCGGGGCGATTGGGAACTCGCGATACGAAGTGCAATCAAGAGCCTGCCGGTCGATGCGCGAGAGTACAAGACGCTGATGTCGCTGACCGCCGGCGTACCGGAGGGCGCTGGCGCACCTGGGCCGCTTCTACCATCTCTACGGCACCACATTTGCCCTGAAGTCACTGATCATGTTTCTGACAGGCGTGGCACTGCTCGGAACCGGTGCGTTGCTGCTGAAACGCGTCGCGGTGCGGCCATGAAATCCGTGCTGACCCGCGCCTTGCTGCTGGCGGCGGGCATCGTCGTGCTGGTTGCGGTGAACGGTTCGATCCTCGGGAAAGAACGCATCAAGACGAATGGCGAACGCATTTTCCTCGAGCTCGCGCCGGTCGATCCGCGCTCGTTGATGCAGGGCGACTACATGGCGCTGAGGTTCGCGATTACCACCCAGCTTTCAACCGAATCGAGCGGCTTCGCGGCGATCCGGCTCGACGAGCGCGGCGTGGCCACTCCCGACCCCGCGCTGCAGAAGAACAGCCTGCGGATCCGGTACCGGCTGCGCGACGGCAGGGTCTGGCTGGGAACGAACGCGTACTTCTTCGAGGAAGGCACGGCCGCGAAGTACGTCGATGCGCGCTATGGCGAGTTCCGGCTGGACCGGGACACGGGAGAGGCGGTGCTCGTCGGGTTGCGCGACGCCGAGCTCAGGAATCTGACGCCGCCCGCAGCAGGTAGAGGTGACGAACCGTGACGATGATGACGCCGACGAGGAGGAACGTCGACCCGGTCAGCAGAACGCCAGCCACCTCCCCGCTGCCGGAAGCAGTAGTTGGACCGAAGTCCCTGACCGAGCGCAGGGCCTGGGAGACGAACAGCAGGCCAAACACACCTGGCCACACCGGAAACGATGGAATCTCAATCTTGAACTTCACCGACCGCCGCAGGACCACACAGGCGAGTACGGCAACCACCAACAACGGCTGTAGCTTGGGGTCTCCACCCTTCAGGTACGCGGCGAAGCCGAGAGCGAGCGCGACGGCACACAGGATGGCGCAGGCGCCGCGCTGTTCGTTCACGGTGATGTCGCGCGCAAGAGCCTCGATCTGCAGGTCGCGGGCGATACCACTGGCCGTCAGCGTGGCGCAGATCGCGATCAGTTGCGGTGTCGTGAACATGTCGGGCCGTTCGGCGAGCAGCCAGGCCAGCCAGGCAATCACGAACACATTGTTGTAGACGATCCGCACGATCCGGGATCGCAGCGGATGCGGGCCGTCGGGAACGATGACGGGCGACGAGGGTCCCGCGGCGAGTGTCGCGTTGAGCGCCGCGAAAAGCCCGAAGGTCGCGAACACCCATGCGAAGAACGGCAGGCCTCCACCGATCACCACCGCGGTCAGCATGAAGAAAACGATGCCAGGTAACCAGCCAATGCGGGCACCAATCGGCAGTTGTCCTTGATAGCTGCCATGCAGGCGGATCGCGCCCCACTCGAGCACGTAATACCGGAAGAGCGCGAGCAGGAGCAGCGCTCCGCCGCCGATCGGCAGCCACCACAGGATCCTGGCCTTGCCCTCCGGTGTATCCGCATTCGCGCGCCACAGCACGGTCACGAACAGCAGCAACCCCACGGCGATTGCGACCGTGAGCGCCGAAATGCGCGGCCGCGCCTGAAAGCGCCGCCACCACGCCACGTTGTCGGCATTCAGCTCCTCCAACAACGCGGGATTCTGCTGCTCGAGCTTCGCAATCACGTCGAGCTCGGGGAACGAGGAGTGGTGCAGGATGTAAGCGCTGATGAAGCGGGCCCGCGCGTCGGGCGGTGCCTTCAGGTCCGCGAAGGCCTTCGCCTCGGCGCTGTGCATCGTGCCCAACTGGTTCAGGAGCAGGCGATCATTGAGCCGCGCGATGATCGATTCAGCCTCGGGAGACCGAAAGGTATCCGCGCGGTTCTCCGACCAGCCAAAGAACTTGTCGGCCTTGGCCATCAGCCCATCCGAGCGCGGGACGGAGTGGAGCAGAATCTGGGCGACGCCGCTCTCCGCCCGCTGCAAGAGATCGAGCCGCTCGAGGTGCAGCGATGTGAACAGATCATCCAGCGCCTGGGTTGCGCCCAGGTTATCCGGGACGGTTTGATTCAGCCTGGTGCCGAGGTTGGCGAGCAGCTGCTCGATGTGCGCACGTCCGGCATCCACGTGCGGAGCGGGTTCTTCCTGCGCATCGACGCGTTCATGCGCCGTGGCCTCGGGCGCAGGATCAGGCGCATCCGCCTCGGCGAAGTGGCCGTGGCGCGCGAGCTGCAGCGCGAACTCGTACGAGCGGCGCAATCTCTGAAAACCTTCCGCATCGTCCTCGGGGTGCGTCTCCTTCAGCCGGCGGGCGTATGCGCGGCGAATCTGCGTTTCGTCGTTGGTCGACGCGATGCCGAGAACGCTCCAGATATCGACGAATCCGCTCAAAGGAATGTTTCGCCTTCGATGGCATCGAGCATGCGCGTGAGCTCGGCGCACGCCGCTTCGATGGCGCGCGGATCCTGGCCTTCGATGACAGTGCGGAACTGCGAGATGGCCTGGGAGATGTGCGCGCGCCGGTCACCCAGCGCATCCTCGAAACAGCGTTCCGCGCGCGCGAGCAGCGCGCGGTTGATCTCCTGGTCGCGCGGATGCACCTTGAGTTTCGCGAGCTCATCGCGCCGTGCGCGCGATGACTTCCGGATCGTGGCCGGATTCGTTGTCCATGATGACCAGCTGCCGCCGCTCGCCGGTCTTCGGGACGAACAGGTCGACTTCGAGCAGGCCATTGATGTCGTAAGTGAATCGGCAGGCGACCTGGGTCTCCGTCGCTCGCCCGGGCGGGACGGGCATCGAAAGTTTTCCGAGCCAGATGTTCTCGCTGACGTCGATCGATTCGCCCTGGTAGACGTTCAGCTCCACCATCTTCTGACGATCGTCGATGGGCACCAGCAGGTGCTCGCGGCTCGCCGGGATCACCGTGTTGCGCTCGATGATGGGCTGGAAAATGCCGGTGCGAATGGTGCCATTCGGCAGCCGCTCTCCCACGTCGACACCCAGTGTGTAGGGACACACGTCGGTGAGCACGACCTCGCGCAGCGCGGAATCGCGCGCCTTGAGTCCGGCCTGGACCGCCGCGCCGAGCGCCACCGCTTCATCCGGGTTGATCTGCGCCGTCGGGAACCGGCCGAACATGCGCGTCACCGCGGCGCGGACGATGGGCATCCGCGTGGCGCCGCCCACCAGCACGATCTCGCTCAGGTTGTCGAGATTCAAACGGCTGTCGCGCAGCGCGCGCAAGCACGGGCGAGCGCAGCCGTTCGATCAGCGGCTGCGCCGCGTTCGCGAATTCCTCCTGGCTCACGCTCAGTTCCCGGATCTCGCCGCGCCAATTCACGCTCATGACCACTTCGCGCTCGGTGGTCAGCTTGCGGCGGCATCTCTCCGCCTGGTCGCGCACGCGCTGGTACAGCTCCTGGTCCACGGCCTTGGTCGAGACGCGCCATGCCTGCGAATGCATGGCGAACATCTTGTCCACCAGCACTTCGTTGAAATCCTCGCCGCCGAGATGGTTGTCGCCGGTGCTGGCGCGCACCTCGATCACACCCTCGAACAGCTCCAGCACCGAGACGTCGAACGTGCCGCCGCCCAGATCGAAGACGAGGAAGCGCGCGTCCGCGCCCTTTTGATGGATGCCATACGCGAGGGCCGCCGCGGTCGGCTCGTTGAGCAGGCGCTCGACGTTGAGCCCCGCGAGCTGGCCCGCGCGGCGCGTTGCCTTGCGCTGCTTGTCGTTGAAGTAGGCAGGTACGGTGATGACGGCATCGGTCACCGGTTCTCCCAGGAACTTCTCGGCATCCGCCTTGAGGCTGCGCAAGACGAGAGCCGACAGTTCCTCCGGCAGCATGTCGCGCTTGCCGAGCAGCGTGCGCTTGGTCGTTCCCATGTACCGCTTGAAGGCGGTCGCTGACATCTTCGGATGGGTCACCTGGCGCTCGCGTGCGGCGAGGCCCGACGAGCAATCGCCGTTGTCATCGAGGCTGACCGCGGAGGGCGTGAGTACGGACCCCAGGCTGTTGGGAATGAGCTCGGCGCGCCCGTCGCGCCACACCCCCACCGCGCTGTTCGTGGTCCCGAGATCGATCCCGATGATCATGCGAGTGCTGGTTTCTTGTTGTTATTGGCGGTACCGGAGAAAGATAGCCATCCACGTGGCGCCAGCGCAACCTCGTGTGGGCGGGGCGCGTCTATATAATCCAAGCCACCCTGACATCCGGCCTTCGGGCCCGGGAAAACCATGAAAAAGCTCTCCGCCGTCGCTTCCGTTGCCGCTCTGCTGGCCTCGGGCCTCGCATTCGCCCAGGCCAAACCCACCGCCGCCGAAGCCGTGGCCAGCGTCGACGGTCATTCCGCGCTCGGCGTTGTTCGGCAATCCCGGAGAAGACCCAGGGCGCGCATCTCGCCCGACGGCAAATACATCTCGTTCATCGCGCCGAAAGACGGCGTGCTCAACGTGTGGGTCGGCCCAGCGCAGCGATCTCGACCGCGGCGAAGGCCGTCACCAACGACACCAAGCGCGGCATCCGCCAGCACTTCTGGGCCTACGACAACCAGCACGTGCTCTACATCCAGGACGAAGGCGGCGACGAGAACTGGCATCTCTATGCCATCGATCGTGAGCGCGGCACCACGAAGGACCTCACGCCTTACGAGAACGTGCAGCGCCGCAGGTCGTGCCGGCCTCTCGTGGAAGAAGCCGGGCGCGGTGGCCGTCGGCCTCAACGACCGCGCCGCCGAAGTGGCACGACGTTTAGGAAGTGAATCATCACCACCGGCAAAGCGCATCCTGCTCGAGAAGAACACGCAGGAGTTCGCGGGCTACGACCTGGACCTCGACCTCAAGCCGAAGCTCGCGATCAAGAACCTGCCCGACGGCGGTGAGTATCTTCCGCAAGGCGGGCGGCAAGTGGGTGAGCCTGCTCAAGTACGGCCAGGAAGATTCGCTGACCACGGCGACGATCGCCGTGGAGGCCATCGGCACGACCGCGCTCATGCAGTCCTCGGTGGGCCGCGACAAGTCCGCGCTGGTGCGCGTCGATCTCGCCACCGGCAAGACCACGGTGCTCGGCGCCAGCGAACAGGCCGATGTCGAGATGCATCTGGACCGACCCGCGCACGCGTCGCGCCGCAGGCGTACACGGTGAACTACCTCAAGCCCGAGATCGTCGTGACGTTCGAACCAGTCGGTGAAGAAGGACGTCGAGTTGCTGACGAAGGAGCTGGGCGATGGCTTCGGCATCACCAACCGCACGCTCGACGATTCGCTGTGGACGGTGGTGCCGCCGATGACGCGCAGGCGCCCGCCACCAGCCTACCTCTACGACCGCAAGGCCGGCAAGCTCACCAAGCTCTTCGACCAGCGTCCGGCGCTCGCGAAGGCGCCGCTGGTGCCGATGCAGTCGCTCGAGATCAAGGCGCGCGACGGCCTGACGCTCGTGTCCTATCTATCGCTGCCGCCGGGCTCGGACACGAACGGCGACGGCATTCCCGAGAACGCCGGTGCCGCTCGTGCTCAACGTGCACGGCGGCCCGTGGGCGCGCGATACCTACGGCTTCGACAACGAACACCAGTGGCTCGCGAACCGCGGCTACGCCGTGTTGTCGGTGAACTATCGCGGCTCGACCGGGCTTCGGCAAGTCGTTTCGTCAACGCGTCCAACAAGGAGTGGGCCGGCAAGATGCACGACGACCTGCTCGACGCCGTCGAGTGGGCCGTGAAGCAGAAGATCACCACGAAGGACAAGGTGGCCATCTACGGCGGATCGTATGGCGGTTATGCCACGCTCGTCGGCGTCACGTTCACGCCGGATACCTTCGCGTGCGGCGTCGACATCGTCGGTCCCGTCGAACCTCGCCACGCTGCTGAGCTCGATCCCGCCGTACTGGAAGAGCTTCTTCGAGGAGTTCGCGCTGCGCGTGGGCGATCCGCGCACGGAAGAGGGCAAGAAGCTGCTCGCGGAGCGCTCGCCGCTCACGCGCGTCGATGCGATCAAGAAGCCGTTGCTCATCGGGCAGGGCGCGAACGATCCGCGCGTGAAGCAGGCCGAGTCGGATCAGATCGTGAAGGCGATGAAGGACAAGAACCTGCCCGTGACCTACGTGCTGTATCCGGATGAAGGCCACGGCTTCGCGCGGCCCGCGAACCGCACGTCGTTCTACGCGATCGCGGAAGGGTTCCTCGCGCAGTGCCTCGGCGGTCGCTATCGAGCCCGTCGGCAACGACTTCAAGGGCTCGAGCGTTGAAGGTGCTCGAGGGCCAACAGCACATACCCGGCCTCGACGCCGCCCTGAAATAATGGGGTGAAATAATGGGGACATTCCCTATTTCCTAGGAAAAGGGGACAGGGCTCGATTTGGGATTGAGTGGCGGGCTGCGGTCTTCTTATCGAGCCCCGTAGAGCTTCTTCTCCACGGCTGCGAAACAGGGCTCGCCGCGCAGCGGATCCATGCGCGGATCGGTGCGCATCCACATGACGGTCAGTGAGTGGTCGCTCAGGGTGCGTTCGAGCGCGGCGCACCCCGCCGCCATGTCGCCGAGCGAGGCCTGGATGATCGCAACGTCGTAGCCCACGCCGAAACCCTGCGCGCCCATCCGCTCGATGCGCTCGATCTCCGCCAGCGCGTTGGCGCGATTTCCCGCATGCGCGTACACGAATCCCGCGTCCGCGAGATTCGGCCGTTCCGAGACTCGCAGCGGCAACTGCTCGAGTGCATCCTGCACGTCACCCTTTGCCACCATCGCGCGGATCAGCAAACTGCGTGTCTGGTCGAGCCGCGGCTGCGACGCGAGCAGCCCCTTCGCATGTTCGATCGCATCGTCGAAGCGTCGCGAGTGGTAGAGCACCAGGCCGTAGTTCGAGTTGTACAGCAGCGTCATCGGCTCGAGCTCGCGCGCGCGGCGGATCGCGTCGAGCCCTTCGGGCAGCCGGTTCTGGAACACGCGCAGGATGCCGAGCGAGTGCCAGTTGCGCGCGTACGTCGGGTCCAGCTCCTTCGCGCGCTCGATCTCGGCTTCCGCCTTCGCGAGATCGCGATCGAACATCAGCGCGACGTGCGCCAGCGCCGCATGCCCGTGGCCCAGCTTTTCATCCAGCTCGATGGCGCGCAGCGCCGCGCTGCGTGCCTGCTCGTAAGCCTGCACTGTCGGCATGTACTGTGTCATGGCCGCGCCGGACCAGGTCTCCGCCAGCCCCGCCCAGGCATCGGCGTAGTAAGGATCTTCCTTCAGCGCCGCATCGAAATTGCCGAGCGCGAGATCCGTGCCGTTGATGTCGCGCCGTGAGCGATTGAAGATGCCCTGCAGATAGTGCTCATACGCGCGTTCGCTGGTCGTGCGGCGTGGAACCTGCGCGGATGTCGCGACCGGCGGGCGAGCGGAGGTCGCAGGGGGATCGTCCGGCCAGAACAATCCGAACAGCAGGACGCATACCGCCGTGACGCCGACCGCCACCGCGATGAGACGATTGCGCGGGAACGGGCGCGGCGCCGCCGCCGGCACGGGCGCCGTAACAGCCGCGGCCGGCGCAACGACGTCAATCTTCCCGATGAACCGGTACCCGATGCGCGGCAGCGTCTCGATGTACCGCGGCGTCTCCGAGTCATCTCCCAGCACCACCCTCAGCTTGCGCACCACCGCATTCAGGCTGTTGTCGAAATCCACGATGCCCTTGGGCCAGAGCACCTTCACCAGCGCCTCGCGCGTGACGACTTCGCCCGCGTGATCGGCGAGCTCGGCCAACATCGCCAGCGGCTGCGGCGCCAGGCGCTGGGTCTTTCCGTCCCGCGTGAGCTCTCCCGAGCCGCGAGACAACTTCCAGCCGTCGAAATGAATGTGCGTCGAGTCAGTCACTTGCGTCGATCATAAAGCCAGTCAGCGAAAAGTAAGCCGCATTTAAGCGGCCATTCATTGTGCCCGGCGCGCCGCGGAATAGTTTGCCAGTCCATGAACGCCATCATCCGCAATCGCTTTCCGGCCATCGCCGTCGTTGCCGTCTCGGCGGTGATCTTCGCGGGCTTCGCCCGCACTTACTACCTCAAGTTCCTGTTCGATGTGCCGCCGCTCACCGTGGCCGCGCACCTGCACGGGCTGCTGGCCACCCTGTGGCTGGTCCTGCACTACACGCAGGCAAAACTCGTGGCGGCGCACCGCGTGGACGTGCACATGCGGCTCGGCATCTTCGCCGCCTGCGTGGGGTACGTCTCGGCGATCCAGGCTTTGCACCTGGCAATCGTCGGAGTCGCCGCCGGCCATGCGCCGCCGGGCCGCGACCCGCTGCAGTTCCTGTCCGTACCGATCGGGACCACGCTCGCGTTCGCCTCGTTCCTCACCGCGGCGCTCGTGATGCGACGCAAGCGCGAGTGGCACAAACGCCTGATGTTCCTCGCCACGCTGGCGCTCATCGTCCCGGCGGTCGGCCGCTTCGATTTGTTTGTCGCGCAGTCGCTCGGGATTCCGCGCGCCATCCTCGCCATCCCGATCACCATCACTTTCGTGGGCTGGGCCTGGTGGAACGACAGGCGCAAGTACGGGCGCGTGCATCCCGCGTACGTCTACGGCGGTATCGCGCTCATCGTTTCCGTGCCGCTGCGGCGCGCGATCGGATTCACCGACGGGTGGCGGCCCATCGCGGAGTGGATCGTGAGCTGGCAGTGAATGGGGGATTGGCGGTTTGGGGCCAATCCCCCTATCGTGCGGTCCATGACGAATCGATTGAACGGCAGCTGCCTCTGCGGCGAAGTGCGCTACACCGTGGACGACGAGTTCAAGTACGCGCTCATCTGTCACTGCTCACAGTGCCGGCGCGCCACGGGTTCCGCGTTCAAGCTGTTCGGCGGCATCGAACGCGCCAAGCTCAAGGTCACGGGCGGCACCCTCAAGATCTTCGGGGACGTGATGACGCACGATGCGCGCTGCAAGATCTGCGGCTCGCTGCTGTATTCGATCGTGCAGGAGGGGACGATGGCGCACGTGACCTACGGCACGCTCATCGATCCGCCGACGCTCGCGCCGCAGGCGCACATTCATGTCGGGTCGAAGGCGCCCTGGGACGAAATCCTCGACGACCTGCCGCAGCACGCGGATCTCCCCACCTGAGAGAGCGGTAAATCCTCGCAATTTCGGCTGCCGATCGCCGCCGCGTCTTGCACCAGCCCGCGGCTTCGGCGCTCAATCCGCCGCAGAAGACCAAGATCCGGGGAGGGCGCGTGGCCGCCATCGTTCGCAATCGATTCTACTTCTCGATCGCCCTGGCGCTTGCGCTGCTGGTCGCCATCGGCTTCATGCGTACTTTCTACGCTCGGCCGTTCTTCGACCTGCCCCCGCTGCCGACGCTCATGCAGGTGCATGGTGCGGTGTTCACGGCCTGGATGGCGCTGTTCATCGTGCAGACCAGGCTCATCGCGAGTCACAAGGTGCAGATCCATCGCCAGCTCGGTGTCGCGGGCGTGCTGCTTGCCGTGGGCGTCTTCGCGGTCGGCATGATGACCGCGTTCGAATCGTCGCTCGCGAACCGGCCGCGCGCCATGGGCCTCACTTCGCCGCAGTTCGTCCTCGTGCCGATCACCGGCATCACGATGTTCGCCGTATTCGTCGCGCTCGGCATCGCGTTTCGCAAGCGGGCGGCGCTACACAAGCGGTTCATGGTGCTCGCGATGCTGGCCGTGTTAGGCCCGCCGGTGGCGCGCCTCATGATCCTCGCCGGTGCGCAGGACTTCTACCTCATCATTCAAACTACCGTGCCGGCCGTGTTCGTCGGGTGGTGCCTCATCGCCGACTGGCGCAAGAACCACATCGTGCATCCGGTGTTCGCGATCGGCGGCGGCCTGCTGGTCCTCTCCTGGCCGGCGCGCGTCATGCTGGCGCGGTCCGACGGTTGGGCCATGATTTCAGACTGGATCGTCCGGCACGCCGCTTAGTTTTTCATGAACGCTGTTCCGCGGTCGCGGCGCCGTACAGCTTTGCTTCCACATCCGCGAAGCACTGCCGTCCCGCGCAATGGATCCATGCGCGGATCGAGCCGCATCCAGTTCACCAGGAACGATTTGTCGGTTAGCGCCTGGCCCAGCAACTCGCATCCCTTGTCGAGATCGCCGAGCGCCGTGTAGATCGTCGCCAGCTCGTACGACTCGCCGAAGCCCCGCGCCTGCAGCTCGGTCGAGCCGCGCGATCTCACGCAGCGCGTCATCGCGCCGGCCCATCTTCGCGTAGAGCACTCCCAGGTCGCCTTGCCACGCGCCGACATCCTTACGGGCCTGCAGCTGCGCGAGTGCCGCTTCGAGCTTGCCCGTGGCTGCCAGTGCACGCGCGAGCACGCTGCGGCCGGTGTCGAAGCCCGGGTTCGCCTCGACGATCGGCGTCAGTAGTTCGATTGCCTCGTCATACCGCCTGGCATTGAAGAGAATCAGCGCGTAGTTGGAAGACAGCAGCAGCGTCATCGGCTCGAGCGCCCGGGCGCGACGCATGTCCGTGAGCCCCGCCTCCACGCGACCTTGTTGCGCGTTCCACATCGCGGAGTAGTGCCACAGGCTGGCGTTGGCAGGGGCGAGCTGTCTCGCCTTCTCGAGATCGCGTGCCGCCGCGGCAAAGTCCTTGTCGAAATCCAGGTGGATGTGGAGCAGCGTCACGTACGCATCCGTGGCCGTCGCGTCGAGCGCGAGCGCGCGCTCCGCCGCGGCGCGCGCTTTCGGCAGTCCTACGGCCGGCGTGGTCCTCTGGCGCACGACGGTGCCGGTGAGCGTGCGGCTATAACCCGCCCACGCCTCGGCGTACTGCGGGTCTTCCTTGGTCGCGGCTTCGAGCTTTGCCAGGGCGTAGTCGGTCGCATCGATGTCGCGGCGCGAACGCTCGTGCATTCCCTGGACGTAGAGCTCCTGGGCGCGCGCGCTCGGCACGTGACGCGCCGCGGCTGCGTTCCTGTCCGGCGGCCGCAGCCAGATCGCGGCGACCAAAACCGCGAGCGCGGTGGTCGCCAGCCCAACGGCGAGCGGCCAACGGCGCGATGCCCACCGTGTCGCGGGTTGCGCGGGGGAGACTGGTGGCACCGGTTGAGCCGCACCGATCTTCCCGATGAAGCGGTACCCGACTTTCGGCAGCGTCTCGATGTACTTCGGCGTGTCGCCCGTGTCGTCGAGCGCCACGCGCAGTTTGCGCATCGCCACGTTCAGGCCGTTGTCGTAGTCGACCACGCCGGCGGGCCACAATGTTTTCACCAGCTGGTCCCGTGTGACGACTTTCCCGGCGTGGTCCGCGAGCTCGAGCAGGATGCGCAGGGGTTGCTGGGGCAGGCGGGAGGTGCGGCCGTCGCGCGACAGCTCGCCCGAGACCCGATCGACCGTCCAGCCATCGAAGTGAAGCGTCATGAGTGGGCGAATAATAAAGAAGTAATGTAGATCCAAGCGTCCGCTAATGGCTTAACGGGGCTGCGCCGGGCGAATTTGCAGGCATCCAACCACCCGGAGCCTGCCATGTCCGCCGTCCTTCGTCCCCGCTTCTATCTGTTAATCGCGTTTACGCTCGTTGCCTTCGTGGTCGTCGGCTTTTCCCGGACCTACTACTCGCGCATCCTGACCGATCCACCGCCGCTCACGACACTGCTGCATTTGCACGCAGCGGTGTTCACGGTCTGGATGGCGCTTTTCCTGGTGCAGGCGGGCCTCGTGGCCGCCCATCGCGTGGACCTGCACCGCAGGCTCGGCATCGCGAGCGCGATCTTTGCTGGCGCCGTCTTCGCGTTTGGCGTGTTGTCGGTCCTACAGACCGCCATTTCGAACCACGTGAGCCCGTCGGGGTTGGCTCCGCCGCAGTTTTCGATCATCGGGTTCACGTCGATCGGGCTGTTCGGCGCGTTCATCGCGTTGGGCGTGATCTACCGGCGCCGGCCGGACCTGCATCGTCGATTCATGATCCTCGGCTTCATCGCGTCGATCAGTCCGGCGACTGCGCGTTTGCTGCGACTGCTCGATGTCCAGGCGTATCGTGATTCCTTGATTCCGCTGTGCGCGGCGCTGTTCATCGCGGTCTGCCTCGTGTACGACTGGCGCAAGCACCGTGTGGTGCACCCGGCGTATGCCATCGGAGGCCTCGTGATCGTCGCGTCCTGGCCGTTGCGACTCATGGTCGGCCATAGCGACTGGTATTTCCCGATCGGGGAGTCGGTCGCGCGATTCGCGCGCGGCATGTTCGGCTAGGCGGCCTTCAGGGTAGATAGCCGATTTCGCGCTGAGACCGCAGAGCCAGCACGCGCACTTCATCCTGATGAATCAGGAACCGGTACAGCGCGATGTAACCTGTTGCGCCGAATGAGATGACGAGCTCACGCAGGTCTCCTTCGATGCGCCGGCCGACGAGTGGATGGGTTGCGAGTGTCTCGACCGCCGAGCGGATGGAGTTCGCGGCCGCGCGCTCGAGCATGTCGAGCGCGTGTGCGGAATAGACTACTTGCGCCACGGCTTCGGCTTGCCGGCTGCGGTCCCTTCGGCGAGACGTTCGGTCCAGGCGTGCACATCCTCCGCGCGATACACCTCGCCGGTGCGGTCGATTTCCTGATCGGCCGCGAGCGCTTCCTTCACCAGCTTGCGCATCTGCTCTTCGAAGGCGGCGTGCTTCTCGACCGCCTCGACGATGATGCTGTGGACCGAGCGGTCCGTTTGCTTGGCGATCACGGCCAAGCGGGCCCGGAGCTTTGGGGAAAGGCGAATCGTGGTGGTTTCAGACATGGCGGCACGAACGTAGCACCGCGGGTGCCGGGCTCGCAAACCGGCATTTCGGGGCCCAAACCGCGGATTTCGCGTCATTTTTGACTTCCGCCCGCCCATCCTTACACTGCCGCCCATCCAGCCCCTGGCTCATACCCGGGGGTGTCCTGAACCGCAGGACGGGGTGTTCGCCGGCGTAAGTTCCGGTAGTCAGTCAGCGCAAGGGCACTCCGCCCGCGCGCGGCTCGAGCCTCCTGTCATGCGCACGTGAGAGCTCGATGTCCGCCGCCGCCAAAGATCTCAATTCGTATCGCAAGTACTGGGCCAGCCGCTTCGGCGTCGCGCCGTTCCTGCCCATGTCGCGCGCCGAGATGGAGCAGTTAGGCTGGGACAGCTGCGACGTCATCATCGTCACCGGCGACGCGTACGTCGACCACCCGAGCTTCGGCATGGCCATCATCGGCCGCGTGCTCGAGGCGCAGGGATTCCGCGTCGGCATCATCGCGCAGCCCGACTGGCAGAGCGCCGAGCCGTTCAAGCAGCTGGGCAAGCCCAATCTCTTCTTCGGCATCACCGCGGGCAACATGGATTCCATGGTGAACCGCTACACCTCCGACAAGCGGATCCGCAGCGATGACGCGTACACGCCCGGCGGCGTGGGCGGCAAGCGGCCCGATCGCAGCGTGGTGGTGTACGCGCAGCGCGCGCGCGAGGCGTTCAAGGACGTGCCCATCGTCATCGGCGGCATCGAAGCTTCCCTGCGGCGCATCGCGCACTTCGATTACTGGAGCGAGAAGGTGCGCCGCTCCGTGTTGCTCGACGCCAAGGCCGACATGCTGGTGTTCGGCAACGCCGAGCGGCAGATCGTCGAGATCGCGCATCGGCTCGCGGCCGGCGCGAAGATCGACGAGGTGACGATCTGCGCGGCACCGTGTTCGTGCGCAAGGCCCACGACTACATCGAGATCGACTCCACTCATATAGATACGCCCGGGCGCCTCAACCCGCCCATCGATCCGTATGCGATGGAGCCCGAGATCCGCAAGGCCAACGAACTAAATGGGGACATTCCTGATTTCCCAGGAAAAGGGGACAGGGCTCAATCCCTCGATGCCCATGCTGCCGCCGTCGAGGCCGGCGAAGCGGCGCCCGTGCAGGAAGTCGTCGTCAAGTTCGCGCGCCGCGTGAAGTCCGAAGACCGCGAGCGCAGCGTCATCCGCATGCCGAGCTTCGAGCAGGTGACGCAGGATCCCGTGCTCTACGCGCACGCCTCGCGCATCCTGCATCTCGAGAGCAACCCCGGCAACGCGCGCGCGCTCGTGCAGAAGCACGGCGATCTCGACGTGTGGCTGAACCCGCCGCCGATCCCGCTCGCTACCAAGGACATGGATTACGTCTACGAGCTGCCGTACGCGCGCGTGCCGCATCCGGCTTACGGCAAGGCCGAGATCCCGGCCTACAAGATGATCAAGTTCTCGATCGCGATCCAGCGCGGATGTTTTGGCGGCTGCACGTTCTGCTCGCATCACCGAGCACGAGGGCCGCATCATCCAGAGCCGCTCCGAGAAGAGCGTGCTGAACGAGATCGAGAAGGTGCGCGATAACGTGCCCGGCTTCACCGGCGTCATCAGCGATCTCGGCGGGCCGACCGCGAACATGTATCGCATCGCGTGCAAGAGCCGCGACATCGAGAAGGCGTGCCGCAAACCTTGCTGCGTGTTCCCCGGCATCTGCCCGAACCTCAACACCGATCACTCCGCGCTGATCCAGCTCTATCGCAAGGCGCGCGCGCTGCCGGGCGTGAAGAAGATCCTGATCGCGAGCGGCGTGCGGTATGACCTCGCCGTCGAGAGCCCCGAGTACGTGAAGGAGCTCGCGCAGCATCACGTCGGCGGCTATCTCAAGATCGCGCCCGAGGCGATCGGCGAGGGGCCGCTCTCGAAGATGATGAAGCCCGGCGTCGGCACGTTACTACAAGTTCAAGGAGCTGTTCGACAAGTTCAGCAAGGCCGCGGGGAAGGAGCAATACTTGATTCCTTACTTCATCGCTGCGCATCCGGGGACGACGGACAAGGACATGCTCGAGCTGGCGTTGTGGCTCAAGAGCAATGGGTTCCGCGCGGACCAGGTGCAGGCGTTCTTGCCGGGGCCGATGGCCACCGCGACCGCGATGTATCACACGCGGAAGAATCCGCTGAAGCAAGGTCACGCGCGATAGCGAAGAAGTGACGATTCCGAAGGGGATCAAGCAGCGCCGGCTGCACAAGGCGTTCCTGCGATATCACGACCCTAACAACTGGCCGGTGTTGCGCGAGGCGTTACGGCAAATGGGCCGCGCCGACCTCATCGGGAACGGCAAGCAGCAGTTGGTGCCCGCCTATCAACCCGCTGGGACCGGCGATGCGGCGGAAGGGAAGCGGGGCGGAATGTCTCACCGGCCGTTCAAGACCCAGCACACCGGGCTGCCGAAGGTTCCGGCCGTCCGGCCGAGAAAAGGTCGTATAGGGCGACCGCTACGAAACTTCAGCCGCTGTCCTTCCGCACCCTCTGCACGCGCTGGCGGTACTCGCTCACGTTGTTGCCCTTGATGCGACTTTCCTGCGTGCCGTTGTTGGTGCCGATCTTGTGATCGGAGCCGGTGATGGGCTTCGCCTCCACCTTGGTCTCGCGCTCGAATGCGTCAGACTTGTCGGTGTTCCGGTAGTAGCGGTACAGGGCCCAGTACAGGCCGATCGCGCCCGCGGGGCCGAGGAGGAGAAGTGCAAGGCCGTTGTCGTCGCTCATGAGGAAAACGCCAGGATCCAGATTGCGATGCCTTCGAGAAACGTGCCGACGGTGAGCGCGGCGAGGATGCAGCTTCCACTGCTGAATGGGCACGCTGCCCATGGTCTCGCCGGTGCGTCCGTTCACGGCGATGTAGTGCAGCATGCCGCTGTCGGGCTGTTGGTACGAGTACAGCCACACGGGCAGGTACATCGCCACCCAGCGCGTGCCATGTACGTCGAGGCGCTTCCTGCTCCCAGCGCACGCCGCGATCGTATCGGCTCGCCGAGCCCTCGACCTGCGCGCGCGCGATCGACAGCAGTTGCTCCTCGAGCCGCGGCTGAAGGTGCGCCACGTTGAGATCGCGCTTCTCCGACGAGCAGTCCCGCAGGTACGACGCGTTCCACTTCACGGCGTTCTTCGTGTCGAACGGCAGGATCGTGTTGATGATGTTGTTCGTGTTGGAGGTCGTATCGAGGTTGCCGCGTTCGCGCGAGGATTCGAGCGTGAGGTCGTCCACCGTGAAATCGACGTGGCGCTCCACCGCGTAGACGTCGGCGTCGTAGTACCGTCTTCTTGTTGTTGCCTTCGCCGCGCGTGTAGCGGCGCGTCTCGATCTCGCCCTTGCCGGCGACGTCGGCGCTCGCCTTGCCGTCGACGATCATGTACGGCAGATAGACGGCGCTGACGTTCTCGGGCGTGAACTCGGCCTTGAACTCCTTCAACGCGAAGAACCTGCCGCTTGTCGACGAACTGGCGGATGCGCGCCACCGCGTCGTCCTTCTTGATGTGGAAGGGCAGCACCGCGTCCGGCACCGCGCCATTCGCCACCTGCTCGTTGACGCCGAACACGTGCCGGCACCAGTGGCAGCGCGCCGTCATCGCTGCTGCCGGTGTTGACCGTCACCTCGGCGCCGCAGCCGGTGCACTTGAACGTCAGCAGCACGGCGGCGTCGGCCGCGATGTCGCCCGCGCCCGACGCGATGGTCGTGCCGACGAGTTGGTCGATGTCCCTCGCCGAAGCCGAATTGCTCCTCGACGCGCTCGCCATGCCACTCGTGGCGGCAGAACGCGCAAACCAGCAGGTCCGTGCCCGGCTTGTGGCGGATATCGGTCGCGCCGCACTTCGGGCAGTGGTTCAGGCCGTCCTTCAGCTCCTTCGGCCGCCGTGTCGATGGCGACCGGATCCGGCTCCAGCGATTTCCTCGCGGATCGGCTGCAGGCAGGTTGTACGGATCGATACGGCCAGTTCACCCGGCCGCGGCGGCACGTCCTGCGGGGATCCGGGCCCCGTGAACTTCGGCGGGTTGTTGGCAGTCCGACATGTCCGCGATCTACAGACCCAGCGCCTTGGCCTTGAGCGCGTCGTAATCCGCCTGCGTGATCAGGCCCGAGGTCGAGCATCTCCTTCGCCTTCTTGAGCTTCGCCACCGGATCCTCGGCGGCGGGCGCGACGGGCTGCTGCATGCCGCCCACGCCCATCATGCCGCTCGCCATGCCGATGCCGACGAGCCCGGCGGCACCGCCGTTCTCGCCGGCCGACTGGATGCCCTGCGCCGACGCTCGCCTGCAGGTTCGAGTTGCCGCGCGAGCCCGCGAGCGCGTCGGCGCGCTGCACGGTCTTCAGCAGCTCGCGCGTGTTCGCGTCGTACTCGATGGAGACGATCGCGACCTTGACGATGGCGAGGCCGCGATCCGAGCGCCACTGGTAGGCGTCTTCCACCGCCTGCGACAGGCTCTTCGCGAAACCCAGCGAGTCCTGCTGCAGCTTCGTGATGCGGTTGCCCTTGCCCGGATCGTTCGTGTAGAGGCTGAACGCCGGCGCGAGCGAACCGACTACTTCGTTGAAGAGCTGGCTGGCCGCCGCGTTGTCCATGTCGGTGAAGTCGAACACGTTGCCGGGCTGCAGGTACGAGGCCGGCACGAAGTTCTTCACGAACAGAATCGGGTCGACGATCTTCAGCGTGTACGTGCCGCGCGTGACCGCGCCGACCTGCGTATTGAGGAATTCGTCGTCCCAGTAGATCTCGGACTGCGTGCCGAAACGGTTGTCCGGCAGCTCCTTGAGCGAGACGAAGAACGCCGCCTGCTGCGAGCCCGGCTGGCCGCCGAACTTGAAGCGCTCCCAGCTCTGCTTGATCAGCGAGCCGACGAGGTCGTCGCCGGCGAAGATCGACTTCGAGTTGATGTCGTCGGACTGCCAGATGTAGCCGCCCGGCTGGGAGGCGAAGCCCGTGATCGCGCCGTCCTGGAACAGCAGCAGCCCGTAGCCTTCGGGCACGACGATCTTCGAACCGTTCGTGATGATGTTCGAGGAGCCCTTCGTATTGGACCCGCGGCCGGCGTTCGTGCCCTGCGGCACGGCGGCGAACAGCGCCGCGGTGCCCGGCAGGCCCGCGGGGACCGTGTAGAAGTCTTTCCACTGGTCGGCCAGCATGCCGCCGATCGAACCGGAAACCGCCTGAATGAGACCCATGACGATCCTCGCGCAAGGTCGGGCGGGGCGCCCGGTGAGGCGCAAACTATACATGGATGGCAGGCGCGATCGAGTAGCATGCCGCCCGCATGAAAACCCCTCCCGGCCTGCAGCCGCTGATCGATGACGGCGTCATCGACGAAGTTCTCCGCTCCCTCAAGTCCGGCAAGGAAGCCACTGTTTACACGGTGCGAACCGGCACGCAGATCCGCTGCGCCAAGGTGTATCGCGACATGGCGCAGCGCAGCTTCCAGAAGCGCGCGCAGTACCAGGAAGGCCGCAAGGTGCGCGGCAGCCGGCAGGCGCGCGCGATGGCGAAGAGCACGCGGTATGGGCGCAAGGAAGCGGAGGCGTCTTGGAAGAACACCGAGGTGGATGCGCTCTACAAGCTGGTGGAGGCGGGGGTGCGCGTGCCGAAGCCGTTCGGGTATTTCAACGACACGCTGGTCATGGAGCTGGTGGTGGATGCGGCGGGCGATCCGGCGCCGCGGCTGGGCGAGGTGGATCTGACGCCTGAAACGGCACGTGAGTACCACACGTTTCTGATCCGCCAGGTGGTGCGCATGTTGAGCATCGGGCTCATCCATGGGGATCTGTCGGAGTTCAACGTGCTGGTGGCGGGAGATGGGCCGGTGATCATTGATTTGCCGCAGGCGGTGAATGCGGCGGGGAACAACCAGGCGTTCGCGATGCTCGAGCGGGATGTGAACAACTTGCGCGGGACGCTGGGGAGGTTTGCGCCGGAGTTGTTAGAGACGGAGTATGCGCGGGAGATCTGGGCGTTGTTTGAGGCGGGGCATTTGAAGGCGGAGAGCAAGTTGACGGGGGTGTTCGCGCGAGAAGAGGGCGTTACCGATACGAGCAACGTCATGGAAGTGATCGAGGATGCGCGCGAGGAGAATATCCGTCGTGAACTGGCGGGCGGCAGGGACCTGGCCGTGCCCTTCAATAGGCCCGCCTCAGCGTTGACCATCCACGGCTTGCCTATCAGCGATGAGCTGCGTAGCGCAGCGGCACGTCACGCACCGCGGAGTTGTAGGGCTCGTCCGCCACCGCCGGCCATCGCGACCCGCGATAACAGGTCTTGTCGGCGCCGGGCATCTGGCCATAGATGGAGACGGAGATCACGGTGCCATTCAGGGCCTGGCGTAGAAGTCAAAGGCTTCGCGGCATTGGCCGTGGGTGAAGCGGTATGGCCTTTCCACCCGATTGCTGGAAAAATCGGGCGCATGTCGGAACTCCGTCTCCCCGCAGAAAAGAAGTTTGGCGAAGAGCTTGCGGCGTTGGCCAAAGCCGACCAGGGACCCAAGCCACCTAATTGGCGCCTGAGTCCGAGGGCAGTCGAGACCTACATCATGGGCAGTGCCAAACCGGTAGGTGGCATTGCGATCACTCCGAAGTACATCGGCGACCGCTCGCTCGTCCAGGTCGCGATCGCGACGCTGGCATCGGATCGCGCGCTGATGCTCGCCGGCGAGCCGGGCACCGCCAAGAGCTGGCTCTCCGAACATCTGTCGGCCGCGATCTGCGGCACCTCGTTGCTCACGGTGCAAGGCACAGCGGGTACGAGTGAGGATCACCTCAAATACGGCTGGAACTATGCGCTGCTGATCGCCGAGGGCCCGAGTGAGCGCGCGCTGGTCCCGTCCCCCATCCTGCGGGCGATGCGCGACGGCGCCATCGCGCGGGTCGAGGAAATCACGCGCACCAGCCCGGAAGTGCAGGATGCGCTCATCTCTATCCTGTCCGAGAAGCAGATCGCCATCCCCGAGCTGAACCAGACCGCCAGCGCCGAGCGCGGCTTCAGCATCATCGCGACCGCGAACACGCGCGATCGCGGCGTCAATGAAATGAGCGCAGCCCTCAAGCGCCGGTTCAACTTCGTCACGGTTCCCGTCGTGGACGATCTCGAACAGGAGATTGCGATCGTCAAGCAGCGCGAAGCCCAGCTACGGACTGACTACCAGGTCGGATCGCCGCCACCGGACGAGCTGACGAAGATGCTGGTCACGGTTTTCCAGGAACTGCGCAGCGGTGCTTCCAAGGACGGCAAGACGAAAGTACGCACACCGAGTGGCGTGCTTTCGACCGCCGAGGCCATCAGCGTGCTCTTCAACAGCGGAATCCTCGCCCAGAGCTTCGGGAGCGGCGCAGTCAGCGGGTCCGATGTGGCGCGCGCGCTCGTCGGCGCCCTGGCGAAAGAAGGCGCGGACGACGTGAAGGTGCTGCGCGAGTACGTGGAGACAGTCGCCAAGTCCCGCGGCGGCGAGTGGAAAGAGTTCTACAAGGCCGCACGCCAGACCACGTCCGCATGAGTCTGCGCGAGGTGCACCTTTTTCCGGTGCGCCATCACTCGCCTCGCTCGGCGGGTTGCCTGCGCGCATGGCTCGATCAGGTCAAACCCGAACTGGTGCTCGTCGAAGGGCCAAGCGATGCGGAAGCGCTGATTCCGATCATCACGGATTCCGAATCCCAGCCGCCGATCGCGATCCTGGCGTACAGCACGGATGGGCAGCCGCAAAGTGTCATGTGGCCGTTCGTGCGCTACTCGCCGGAGTACGAGGCACTTCGCTGGGCGCGCGAGAACGGCGCCAGGTCGGGCTTCGTGGACTGGTCCTCGGGCTCCGCGCTGGGGGCGGCCCGACAGGCGGAGCGCGAAGCGAAGGCCAAAGCGGATGCTCCGTCGCCCGAGCCGGTAACCACCGAAGCGCACGATCCCGACGAATCCGACGGCAGCGACGATCGCCACCAGAAACTGGCGGAACGCTTCGAATTGCGTCACTTCAACGAATTCTGGGACGCGCTTTTCGAAACGCCCGACTACGACCCGGCGCGATTCCGCGAGGCCATGTCGGCGTTCGCCGAGTACATCGCGCCGGCGGCCGACCGCAATCCCGAGAGCGCGCTGCGGGATCGCATCATGGCCGAAGCCATCGAGGCGGCGATCGCGCGCGGCGTCGCTCCGGATCGCATCGTGGCGGTGCTGGGCGCGGCGCATGTCGCTGCGCTCGTCAGGGAAGATCCGCGGGTCGACACGGCTCTGCCAGAACCGGTGCCGGTCGCGCTCGCCGTCGTGCCGTACTCCTATCTACGCTTGAGCGAAGCCAGCGGGTACGGCGCGGGCAACCGCGCGCCGTGGTACTACGAGCGCGTCTTCGAGAACTCGCTGGATTTCAAACGGGCTTCGCTGGTCGTGCTCATCGAGTTCGCGAGCAGCATGCGGCTGCGCGGATTCGTCGTGTCGCTCGCCGATGTCATCGAGGCTTATCGCCTGAGCGTCACGCTGGCCGAGATGCGCGGAAAGTCCGCGCCCGGCGCCGACGAACTCGCCGAGGCTGCCTGCGCCACGATCACGCGCGGTCAGGATGCGCCAATCCGCGAATTCCTCACCCCGCTGATGATCGGCCGCCGGGTGGGCCGCCTCGGCACTGCGGCGGGCCGCAATTCGCTGCAGCGGGAGTTCACCGAAGGATTGCAGAAGTTCGGCTTCCCGCAGCGTGACGAGCTCGAAACCATATCGTTGCGCCTGGCGGACACGACGCAGGCGGCCGCGAGTCTCTTCCTGCACCGGCTGCGCGTCGCCGACGTGCCGTACGCGGGCTACACCGGATCCCAGTCGGCCAATGCCAAGCCGAAGGAGGGCGACGATGCCGGCGGCTACGGCGCGCTGACGCGCGTGCGCGAGCACTGGCAGGTGCAGTGGACGCCCGCCACCGAGGTCGCGCTCGCCGAGCGCGTGGTCTATGGCGAAAACTTCGCCGAGGTCTGCGAGCGCAAATTGAACGAAGCGCTTCAGGACACGAAGCGTGCATCGGATGCAACGCGCCTGCTCGTCGATGCCGTACTCACCGAGGCGATGAAGGCGACGGCTCGCTCGCTCGATACCGCCGAGCAGCTGAGCAGCGTCGATGACGACGTCGAAAGCCTGAGCCAGGCCGCTCGAACGCTGGCCGGGCTCAAGAGCTTCGGAAGCTCGCGGCCGCGGTTGACCCAGCTTGCCGGTACCATCGATCGACTGCTCGTCGGAACATTCACGCGCGCAACGTTGCGCCTGCCGCTGTCGTTGTCGGGCGATGAAGAGGCCACCGCACCGGCTTGCCGCGCGATGACGGTGCTGCAGGAGCTCGCGCTGACTCAACCGGGACTCGACCGCGTCGCGTGGTTTTCGGGCCTGGAGCAGATCTCGAAAGACGAGACGGTGGCGCCGACAGCAGCCGGCACGGCGGCGGCGCTGCGGTATCTCGCGCGCGAGTGCAGCGAGGATCAGTTGCGGGCGCTGCTCGACCGGCGGCTCTCGGACATCATCACGCCCGCGCGCAGCGCCAACTTCCTCGCGGGATTCTTCTCGGTGAATGCCCTGGTGTTGCTCAAGAACCGCGAGATCGTGGCGGCGCTCAGCGCGTTTCTCGCCGGGCTCGGCGGCGAGGCCTTCCGCGATGCGCTTCCGGCCCTGCGCCGCGCGTTCGCGGTGCTCGGTGCGAGCGAGCGGCGCTTTCTGCTCGAGCATCTCGTGGCCCTGCACAGCGGTTCGGCGAAGGCCGAGAGCGCGCAGATCCTGACCGCGCCGGACAAGGCCGCGCTCGCGGATCTCGGATCCACACTCGACAAGGCCATGAAAGACCTGGACGACCTCCTGTGAGCCTGACCCGGGAAAATGCGACCACCCTGCTGCGATGGCGGCTGGTGCTTGGCGGCGACGCGGAGCGTGCCGACCCGATGATGAGCCTGTCAGGGTTGTTAGGCGACCCGGTGCTGGACCAGGAATCCCTGGCGATGACGACGAGCGAAATCCAGGACCTCGACGAGACGCTCGAGTTCGTCTACGGCCAAACGCGCACCTCGGGCCTGACAGCCTACATTCCGAAATGGCTCGACCGCGTGCGGCACTTCTTCACGTCCGACGTGGTGGCGCTGGTCCAGAAGGACGCGATCGAGAAGAAGGGACTCACGCGACTGCTGTTCGAGCCCGAGACCCTGCCGTATCTCGAGAAGACGCCGGATCTCGTCGCTACGCTGCTCGCGGCGCGTTCCCTGGTGCCCGACGATGCCAAGGAGATGGCGCGCAAGATCGTGCGTGAAGTGGTCGACGAACTGCGTCGCAAGCTCGAGACCCAGACGCGCACCGCGGTCCTGGGCGCGGTGAAGCGGAACTCGCGCAGCCCGTTCAAGGTGGCGCGCAATCTCGATTGGCGCCGCACCGTGCGGCAGAACCTCCACACCTACGATCCGCGCCGCAAGCGGCTCGTGCCCGAGTCGTTCCACTTCCTTGCGAACCAGCGACGGCAGGGCGAGTGGGACGTCGTGATCCTGGTGGATCAATCGGGTTCGATGGCGGTGAGCGTCATCTACAGCTCGATCATGGCCGCCATCTTCGCGTCGCTCGATGTCCTCAAGACTCGGCTCGCGTTCTTCAACGACCAGACGGTCGCGGACATGACTCCGCACCTGAATGATCCCGTCGACATCCTCTTCAGCGCGCAGCTCGGCGGCGCCGAAAACTACAACCTGGCGCTCGACTATGCGAAGGAGCATTTCATCCAGCGCCCGGACAAGACGCTCGTCTTCTTCATCACCGACCTGTTCCACACGGCCGGAGACAACGCGCGCTTCCTCCAGCAGGTGAACGAGCTGGTGGAATCGGACGTGAAGTTCATGGTGCTGTTGAAGCTCTCCGACGCCGGGCAGCCGAGCTACAACCGCGACCTCGCCCAGGAGCTCACCAGGATCGGCGCGCACTGCTTCGGCTCCACGCCGAAGCTGCTGATCGAGATCATGGAGCGCATCCTGAAACATCAACCCTACGATCACCTCGCCCGCAATTCCGCGCCATGAGTGACATCCCGCCGCTTCCCGCGAATCAGCTCAAGCTCGTCGTCACGGATCCCGACGAGCTCTCGAAGGGTCTCGCCATCGCCGACAAGGGCGGGGTGCAGCACCTCGCGCGATTCGACAACAAGCTATTCGCCGAAGCGGCCGGCAGCGGCAGCTCGCCGTACAAGGTGCAGATCGTCCACGACGCCGAGAAGGGTTATCGGGGTCGCTGTTCCTGCATGGCGGCGCGCACCCGGCCCTTCTGCAAACATGCGGCGGCGCTGCTCGTGCTCTGGGCGCGCGATTCGAGTGCCTTCGCGGTCTCCGACATTGCGCCGGCAGCGGCCAGTGACCCTGGCGCGCCCGCCAAGCGCGCGAAGGCGAAGACCGGCAAGGTCGATGCCGATGCACTCATGCGCCAGGGCGTCGAGCAGACGCTCACGCTGGTCCGCGAACTCGCGCTCGCGGGCATCGCGACCATCAGCGAGGAGCGCATCACCCAGGTGCGCGCGCTCGCCGAATCGCTGCGAGCCGAGCGCCTGCGTCGCATGAGCGCGCGCATGCTCGAACTGGCGGCGACGCTTGGCAACGCCGCGCGGGACTACGCCTCGCTCGACACGGAGAGCTATGCCGCAGCGGTGGCGGATCTCTGGATGGCCGCGCGCCGCGTGCAGAAGCACCTCGATGGCGAGACGCTTGCGCTCGAGCACGTGGAGACACTTATCGGGCGAAGCTGGACCAAGAAGGACCGCGTGCCCGTGCAGGCGCTCGATCTCATCGAGTATGCGTTCGTGCAGGAGATAACGGCCGACGAATTCGTGATTCGCGAAAGCCGGTTCATCGAGCTCGGCGATGGCACGCATTACAGCGAGAAGCAGATCCTGCCTGCGTTTCTCGCCAAACGCACCGCTCCGAAGCGCACGTACGAAGGCTATCTATTGAAGGGCGCGGGCGGCGGACGATACCCGGGGTTTGCGCCCCATCGTCTCGATCTGAGCGAAACCGGGTCCATCCGGTCGATCGACTCCGCCGCGCTCTCGCACATTCGCGATCGCGCGCTGCCCGGAGTGGCGGCGGCATTGGCGCGGCTCGCCGAGCATCGCAAGGATGTGTTCGCGCCCGACACCGTTGCCGTGGCCGTCCGCGTGGACTCCCTGGTCGCGGATGGCGACCGCTTGCTGGCACTGGACGACTCCGCCGAAAGCCTGCTCATCGAGGCGGATGCATCGGCTCAAGTCGCGCTCACCAGCACACTGGTCGGCGCGAATCTGCAGGTCATCCTCGGAGATCTTCTGTTGTTAGGCGCGGTGCCGGCTTTGCAGCCGCTCGCCGTGCTGGTCGAACGCGGCGGGGCCATGACCCTCGAGCCCCTTCCCGCCGTGAGCGCCGAGGCGTTGCTCGGCAACCGCAAACGGCGGCGCGAGCCGGCACCCGGCAAGCGGCCGCGCTGGATCGACGCGGCACGCGAACTCGGCGTGAGCTCCGCCGCCATTGTCCTGGGCGAAGTGCGCGAAGAACTCGCGGACATTTTCACGGAAGGCCTGAGTGCATTGACGAGTCGACGGGCTGACGGCCTCGTCGAGCGACTGCGGCAGCTAGGCCTGGCCAAACCGGCCGATCTGCTCGAACAGACTGCCCGGCAGGAAGATCCGGCGGAGAAGATCGAAGCGGTGGTTCGCCTGCTGCAGGTGCTGGGAATCGGCTTGAGCCGCCTGGCCGCCAGTCGCAACGTGGACCGCGCCCGATTGGTGCCGTCTCCGCTGCATCCCGCGATCAAGGTATTCCCGCCGCAGGAGATCGCCGACGCGGACGGCTTGATCCAGGAGCTGCATGCCCATCGTCTGACCGGACACAGCAGGGCCGTCGCCATCGATCGCGCCTTGCGGAAGTTCGACGAAGCCACGCTGGTGCGGCTTGCGCCGACGCTCTTCGGCGATGGCAGTGTCGCGAGCCTCGTCGCGGAACGGTACGCGGCGATTCCGCAAATGGCGTTGCAGGTTTCCCGCGACGTGCTGGAGCAAGGCGAGCGGCGGTACACCATGAAGGGATGGTCCGTGCCCGCCCGTGTGGCTCGCTACACCGCGGTGCAGGTGCTCGAACGCCTTGCGACGAAGGAGGCGCTGTCGCTCCTGAAGTCGGTGCAGCATGAGTTCTCGAAAGATCCGGCGATGCTGAGCATCATTCGCCGCGCGATCACATCGGATTCGATCGAGTCCGTTCCCGAAGATCTGGTCGAGAAGTTGAATGCGGGCAACTGGGAAACCCGCGCGGCCGCGGCCGATCGCATCGTCGAGCGAGGGCTGTTGGCCGCATTGCCGCACATTCGTCGACTCGCCGCCACCGATCCGAGTAGTCAGGTGCGCTATCGCGCCTGGTACGCGCAGGCCGCGATGCTGGACCTGGACGCGGTGCCGCTGTGGATGGCGGCGCTGAAGGACCGCGCGGCCAACGAAGACGCGGCACGCGAGGCGCTGCATGCGCTGGCACACATTGGCGACAACCGTTCCATCGCGCCGCTGCTGGATGCGTTTGAAGAGGGATACAAGCCGACGCTCGTGGCGGATGCGATGCGCGCGTTCGGACCGGCCATCGTGCCGCCGTTGATGGATCGCCTCGAGGGTCGGCCAGAGTTGCTGGATCGGAAGGTCACCGTCGAAATCGGGGCTGGAGTGGAGCTGGGGCCGGTGCAGGAGATGCTGGCGCAGCGCCTGGATGCGGCGGCGCCCGAGAAGTTCGCGGGCGAGGCGGTTGTTTACCTGAAGTTCTTCGTCAAGAACGAAGCGGTACAGAGGTCTGTTGCCAAGATCATCCAGGATCGCCTGGGGCGCGAGGGCGTTGCCGCGCAGGGGGATCTCAAACGCGCTCTGACGCGAGCGCTGTCGAAGGGTAAATAAAGGCCGCTCATCGAAGACGGCGTCATCGACGAAGACCTCCGCTCCCTCCTAGCGCATCCGGGTAGCCCACCCGATTCGTTCAGACGGGCTTCTTCATCACGTTGACCATCCAAGGCTTGCCGTAGCGGTCCGTGAACATCGCGAAGCGGAGCGCCCATGGCGACTCGCCGAGCGGCATCTCCACCTTGCCGCCTGCAGACATCGCCGCGAACACGCGCTCGGCTTCCTCGACGGTATCGACGTCGATGTTGACCGTGGTGTCGTTGCGGGCTTCGCCCGTCTCCTCGCCCATGACGTTGTCGGCGCCCATGATCGAGGCGCCGCCGGCGATGAGGTGGGCGTTGGCGACCTTGTCCATGGCGGTGGGCGGGAGGTGCTTGTCGGCGCCAGGCATGGCGCCGTACGTGGATACAGAGATGACCTTGCCGTTCAGGGCCTTGGCGTAGAAGTCGAAGGCTTCGCGGCATTGGCCGTGGGTGAACATCAGGTAAGGGATCAGTTTCATTGGTCTTCTCCGGTTGAGAGCGCGAATTCGGCTGTTACATGGAGTTGTCGAAAGGCGGAGGTCAGAATCGACACGACTTGCCGGCGATTCGCTGATCGGGCATCAAGAACATCTGTCGTCATGGTTGGGAGACATCCGTGCGTCATCTCGCAATCTCTTTTTTCTTCTTCGCGTCCGCAGCCTACGCAGAAGACTGGGTGCGTGTCGGCGAGATCGACGCGGGCGGTAAACCTGTCGTCATCGACGTCTCCGAAATTGCGGATGTAGATAGCTCCAAGAGCGCACTGTTCAAATTCGTCTACTCCGCGGATCGTCCTATCGGGGACAAGTATGAAAAGTCCGCGCCCACTGCAACGGTCTACCGCAGTGAATTGCGCCGGGCATACTTCCACTGTTCAGAGCGAACGATGGCGATCGCCCAGTCCACGCTTCGAGATGCCGAGGAACGAGTGGTCGGGCATTTCGACATCGAGCCGGCTCGCCTTTCGTTCCGCGAAGCGGCCGTTGGAACAGTTGGCGAAATCATGCTGGGCATCGCGTGCGGTTCGACGCGTGAAACCGAGAAGGCAACTCCGAAATACGATGTAACTCAGCGAAGCCCATCGGCCGGACTGGCAGTTCCGGCGAACCCGGATGACTTTTACCCACCCGGATCCAATCGCCGCAAAGAAGAAGGATCACCGACCGTAGAGGTTTGCGTAGGACCAACGGGGAAATTGTTACGCGAGCCGGTCGTGACCGATTCATCAGGATTCCCTGACCTGGATGCCGCCGCAATCAAGGTTGCCAAGGCCACGCGATATGTGCCGGCCAAAGAAAATGGCGTTGCGCTCCCGGAGTCGTGCCTCAAGTACAAGATAAAGTTCGTGCCCAAGATGCCTGGCCAGCGCTGAGGGGCGGTCAGCGTTTCTCATGTGAGCCAAAACGGCTTCCGCGCGGCTGGTGCGCGCGTACGGCTTGTAGTGACCTGCGTCTCTGAGCATCATCCCGTTCGGCCTTCCATCATCGAATAGAGCGCGACTTCCATGCCCACTCAACCCTTTTCTCCCAAGCCCATGAAACTCAGCATCCTGACGGCGGCCCTGCAGGAGCTCACGCCGCGCGACAAGCGCGACCCCGATCCGGACCTCGCCGTCGAAGAATGGCTGCAATTCGCGCGCGACATCGGCTCGCCGAACATCCAGCTCTCGGCCGCGCTGCATCCGACTCGAGAGCGACGTGCCGGCCGAGGCCATGCTCGACCCCGTCGCGAACACCCTGGACCTCTGCGCCCCGTTCGACAAGCAGCGCGCCGCCCGCGTCCTAGCGCGCCATGTCGCGAACAAGGTCGGGCCTCTCCGACGTCGGCTACTTCGACAACATGCTCGTCGCCGATCCGGCCGCACGTCGCAAGCAATCATGACTTCATGTTGCGCGTGTTCGATGCCGCGGTGTTGCTCGGCACGGACGCGGTGTGCGGCTTCGTCGGCCGCAATCCGCAGCTGGAAATGGATCAGAACCTCGTCATGTTCGAGGAGGTGTTCATCCCGCTGCTCAAGGAAGCGAAGGCGCGCGGCCTGACGTACCGCGTCGAGCAATGCCCGATGCCGGGCTGGAACGTGCTCGACCGCTGGCACAACAACATCGCGTATGCGCCCGGTCCCTGGATCGCGCTGCATCGGATCTGCGAGCGGCACGGCGTCGGCGATCAGTTCCGCATTCACTACGATCCCTCGCACGCCATTCTGATGGGGCAGGACACGCGCTCGCTGTTCCAGTACCTCAAGGACCAGGGCTACGGATTCCTCATCGGCGGCTTCCACGTGAAAGGGCAGGTGGTCGATTCGAAGCGGCGTCTCCGCCTGGGGCTACGGCGGACAGACCATGCAGCGCGGCGACTGGATCGACGGCCAGCCGTCGCCGAACCCGGCCGATCAAGGCAACGCCTGGAAGAAACAAGTCGTCCTGTGCGAGCACGAGCTGCCCGGGCACGGCGCGGCACGATCCGCTCGCGTATCTGCAGAACCGCAGTGTCGACTGGCTCGATCACCAGCTCGCCGCGCGCGAGTTGTTGTCCATCGATCCGGCGAACACGTACCTGGTCGTCGAGCACGAGTATCCGCCGGCGCGCATCCAGGACCGCGCGCGGCTCGCGCCGATCCTCAAAGGCTCGCTCGCGTTCGTGAAAGCGATCGACGAAGCGGCGGCGGCGATGTACTCGCTGCACCACGTCATGCAGAGCCAGGGCATCAAGGTCCAGGGCGTCGGCCGCGAGGCATATCGCTCGTAACTTCGTCGGTGGCGCTCCTACGCGCGTCTTCGATTGCCCGGACCCGTAGAAAGATCTCGCCGGCCAGATTGCAAAATCTGCCGGCGCGGCCCCGGTAGTTTGACTACCGGACGTCCGCCGCCGCGAAAACACTGGCGCGCAACTTGCACCCGGAATCTGGCGCACATGCCGCGCGTCAGCTCAGGGAATGCAAATGAAGACTTCGGTGCTCGTTCTCGTCGCGCTTGCCGTGTCGGCCTCCGCCTTCAGCCAGACTTCCGCCCCCGCCGCGCCAACACTCACGGCCGGCGCCGAGCACAAAGGCCTGCGCTTCGACTGGACCCAGGTGCCCGGCGCGACGTGGTATCAGCTCGAATATCGCGCTCATCAGACCGGCCCATTCGTCCAGCAGGGCGACGATTTCCCGGCAACGGCAACTTCCACGCGCTTCTCCTTCGGGCTGCACCTCTTCGACTGGACCTACGCGCGCTATCGACTGGCGGCTTGCAACAGCGCCGGCTGCTCGCGCTCCGCGGAGGTCTCGGTATCCGACCTGCGTCGCGATGCGGTTGTCTATTTCAAAGCCTCGCAATCGAAGCAAAAAGCGTACCTCGGCCGTGAGGTCGACCTCTCCTCGAATGGCTACAACCTCGTGGCGACCGCGCCGGGCGAGGTCACCGTCAACGGCTTCGTCACCGATGGCGGCGCCGTGTATGTCTGGCAGCGTCGCTCCGACGGAACCTGGTTCCAGCGCGCGCGCCTCCAGGCGCTCGATCACGAGGTGAGCGAAATCGGTGAACCGTTCACGGAGGCGCAGCTCACGGTTGCGACGAGCGGCAGCGGCAACACCGTGGCGGTCGGCATGCCCTCGTACCGGCGCGAGGATACCGACACGCAGCACGGCGAAGTCGACATCTTCCGTTTCACGAACGGCGCTTGGACTCGCACCCGCCTCCCGCGCGGCCCGGCGGCATACACGGGCCAGTCGGTGGCCCTGAGCGAAGACGGTTACACGCTCATGGTCGGCACGAACGGCCGCAATGGCGGCTTCGAGGTGTTCCGAAACAGCAGCGGCGTGTGGCGGTACCTGCGCACGATATCGCGGCCCGCCTCCGGCTTCACCGAGGAATGCGAAATCACTCGCCTGAGCCGCGACCTCAGCACGCTCGCGGACTTCTGCACGGAACCCGCCTCGAACACGCGGCCGGCGCGCGAGTACGTGCGTGTGTTCTCGGGCACGAACTGGTCGGTGCGCACGGACATCGACCTCAACTTCCCCGTGTCGTTCGAGACGCGATTCAACCATACCGCGTTGGCGCTCGATCGTACCGGCGACAACGTTGCGATCCAGTTTGCGCGCGCGCAGATCGTGACGGGCACGGCGGTGGGAGAAGTGCGCGTATTCAAACGCGCCGGCGCGGCGTATACGCCTGTGACGACCCTGACCGCCGGCGCATGGCGCAATGCCGACAGCCGGGACTTCTTCGGCGGCGCGATCGCTTTCAGTGGCGATGGCCGCACACTGGTCATCGGTGACGTGCTCGACAATGGGCGGGGCTGGGGCCCGCGCGCCGCGCCGCTCCTGAGCGGCACGGAGTCGACGGGCGGCGCGTACGTCTACCGGCTCACCGACCAGTGGCGGCTCGTGAACATGGTGAAGCCCAACTCCAACATCAGCCCTGCCAGCTTCGGGGCTCGCTTGGTGCTGAGCGAGACGGGAAAGACGCTGGTGATCGCGGCGGATGGTGAAGGCAGTGCCGCCAGTGGCATCGACGGGGACTGGGCTAACAAGGATCGCCCGTTTTCTGGCGCTCTCTTCATGTACTGAGCGCTCCCTTGTTCACGCGGGGCCCTGTATGATTTCGCCCCATGACGGCGCGGCTGAGCGTGATGATGTTCCTGCAGTTCTTCATCTGGGGGTGCTGGTTCGTCACGCTCGGCACCTTTCTCGGTGCCAACTTTCAGGCGAGCGGCGCCCAGACCGGCCTCGCGTTCTCCACGCAGTCGTGGGGCGCCATCCTTGCGCCGTTCGTCATCGGATTGATCGCGGATCGCTACTTCAACGCGGAGCGCATCCTCGCGGCGCTGCATTTGATCGGTGCGGGGTTGATGTACCAGATGTTCTGCGCTCGGGACTTCGCCCACTTCTATCCGTACGTGCTCGCCTACATGATCGCGTACATGCCGACGCTGGCGCTGGTGAACTCGATCTCGTTCCGGCAGCTCACGGATCCCTCGCGACAGTTCTCGTTCGTGCGCGTGTGGGGCACGATCGGCTGGATCGTCGCGGGCCTCGTGATCAGCTTCGTATTCCATTGGGATGCGCAGGAAGCGGTGGCCAACGGCGCACTGCGCAACACGTTCCTGATGGGCGCGGCGATGTCGCTGGTGCTCGCCATCTACAGCCTGTCGCTGCCGGCCACGCCGCCGACGGCCTCGGCCACGGGCGGCTTCTCGCTGCGCGCCGCGCTCGGCCTCGACGCACTGAAGCTGCTGAGTGATTCGCAACTTCCGCATATTCTTCGCCGCGTCCGTGCTGATCTGCATCCCGCTCGCGTTCTACTACCAGAACGCCAGCCTGTTCCTGACGGAGATCGGCACCGACCAACGCCACCGGCAAACTGACCATCGGGCAGATGTCGGAAGTCGTCGTTCATGTTGCTGTTGCCGGTGTTCCTGCTGCGCTTCGGCATCAAGAAGACGCTGCTGCTCGGCATGCTGGCGTGGGCCGTGCGCTACGTGCTGTTCGCCTATGGGGGCCCTGACAACATCTCCACGCTGCTGATCGTCGGCATCGCGCTGCACGGCATCTGCTACGACTTCTTCTTCGTCTCCGGCCAGATCTACACCGACTCGAAAGCCGGCGAGCACTACCGCAGCGCCGCGCAGGGCCTGATCACACTCGCAACCTATGGCGTCGGCATGCTGATCGGCTTCTCGGTCGCAGGCGCGATCACCGATCGGTTCCTCGCGAATGGCCAGCACGACTGGTACCACATCTGGATCTACCCGGCGGCTTTCGCCGCCGTCGTCATGATCCTGTTTGCGCTGCTGTTCCGGGACGAGGCCATCACGTACGAAGCGCGCGGAAGAAAAACCTAGCGTTCGTGTTACTTCTTCGTCGCTACCCGGCTGCCGTTCTTCGATCTGCCATACGGACTCGTGTACTCCCGCTCGACAACCGGCGCGCTCTTGTCGTCTCCCGATTCCCGCACCGCCGGCAGGATGTACTCCGGCACATACGTGTGCCCGAGACCGCATCTGCACCCGGCTGCTGTAATTCCCCGCATAGAACGCGACAACCAGATCGAGCTCCGGCACCACCGTCACCACCTGACCGCCCGCGCCCAGCGCCATGACTGCGCGAACCGTGCGGTTCTTGTACGGAAAATCCTCGCTCCACCAGTTGTAGCCGTAGTAGATATTCGCCAGGTGGTACTGCGGCGCTGAAGCCGCCTCCACAAACTCGCGGCTGAGAATCCGCCTGCCTTCCCACATCCCGCCGTTGAGCATGAGCTGTCCGAACTTCGCGAAATCGCGCAGCGTGAATTGCGCGCCGCCGCCGCCATACGGATTGCCCGCCTTATCCAGCGGCCAGACGTAGTTCGTGATCTTCAGGGGCCCGCCGACCAGCCGGTCGAAGCTGTAGATAGGAAACTCTTTCGTCGCGCGCCCCACCATGCCCAGTGCAAGGTTCGGGCTCGCGCTGCAATAGACCGAGTTTTCGCCAGGCGGTGTCGCCTGCGGCACCTTCAGGGTGTAGCGATAGAAGTCGGGTTCCTGGGTCTGATCCCACATCGTCTCCTCGTTGCCGGGCGCAGCATCATTGTTGTCGTCGCAGAAGAAGCCGGAGGACATCGTGAGCAGATGTTCCAGCGTCATGGTCCGCTTCTGCGGCGCGAGATCCGCGGGAAACTTCCCGCCGTTCATCACTTCATAAACGGGTGATGAGAGTTTCAACGCCGCGCCGGCTTGCATGACGGCGCCCGCGAGCACCGCGGTCATGCTCTTCGACGCCGAGCGCGTCATATGCGGCTTGTCGCGATGCTCGCCGTGGAAATATTCCTCGAGCACCAGCATGCCGTCGCGCGCGATCAACACGCCATGTATCTGCAGCGCGTCCGGGGAATCCATTGGCATGTCGAGGAGGTTCTGGATGAACCTTTCCATTGCCGCGCGATCGATGTTCTGCGCATCGAGAGTCGACGTCGGCCAGCCGTCGTCGAAACCGGGCGGCGCACGATAGGCATAACGACCCGGATTCTTGCCACGCGGATAGAAATCGCTGTCGTCGCCATCGCGCCGGAAAACATAGCTGCCGCCGCGTCCCGGGAAATCGAGCGTGATTACCTGGTTTTCGGCATCGTAGCTGCCGACGCCCACTTCCCGTTCCTGGCCGCGGCGCTTGCCCATCAACTTCAAACGGCTGCCATCGACGACGAGCCGCTCCACCCCCTGCTGCGTGCCGAAGTCGAACTCCGGATTGCGGAGCACCGCGCCTATCGACCCATCGGGCAGCCGGTCCTTCAGCAGAAGAAAGAAGGTGAAGTCGTCCTGAAGCGCGGCCACGTTGCCGCGCCAGCGATCAGGGCCATCCCGTTTGAGATGCACGGGCGTCAGTCCAACCGGCCACGTCGCGCCGCTCCAGTTTACGGGTGTGCTGGGCTGTAGCCAGAAGCCCAACAGGTCCTGATCCTCGGGTTTGCCGCGAAACCGGCCCAGATGACCCGGTAGTTCGAAACGCAGTTCGCCACCATCCATCTGGACCGGCACGCGGCGCCCCAGCATGTCGGCGCTCCAGGTAGCCCCTTCCTTCTGAATGATCAACGGCCCGCGTACGTCCGGGCCGAAGCGGCCCTTCGCTTTCCAAAGGCCTGCGAGATCCGCGCCCTGAGCACAGACCGCAAAGCTGACGACAACCGCGAATGCGCCCGTGCGCAGGTATCCCATGACTGCCTCCCGAACCAGTTTCTACAAGAGCACCAGACGCTCGAGGCCGGCAAAAGGACGCAGCGCCGGCCAATCAACCACGTTCGTCACGCTGCTAGCTACCAGCGGTTGCGCCGCAACACGGTTTTTCCACCCGCCGCGCAGCCCTTCTGAAATTTTCTTCTCCCCGGGTGAAACGAGCGGCACTCCCGCGACAGTTCTTGAGAGGGGCAAACAACAACCGCAACACGCCCACGCACCTTAAGGGGAAACCAATGAAGAAGCCATCCAACGACGGATCAGTCCCATTCTCCGCGCGCTTTCGCCCGCCGCAGTCGAAGCGACTCGACTTCATTCCCGGCAAGATGATCGTGAAGATCCGGGAAAACGCGCTCAGCACGGCGGCGGGCACGCTGAAGGGCGGCGGTGCGAAGCTTGCGATGCGCGTCGAGAAAGACATCCCCGAGTCGATCGGCGGACCGCTGGACTACCTGCGCAATAACGCGGGGCTCAAATTCTCCAGCGCCGTATTCGTCGACAAGGCGGCGCGCAAGGTTCCGGGCCTCGGGTCCGCGCGCCTGGCGGCCCTGTCCAGCGTCGCCGATTCTCCCCACGAAGATCTGCGCGGCTACACGGTGGTCGACGTCGACCCGGCCAAGGTCAACACGCGTACGTTGAAGACCCTCAATGCCTCGCGCGCCATCGAGTTCGCCGAGCCGATGCCGGCGCGCTGGCTTTCGAAGGCGCCGAGCGCGGCGGCAACCGATCCCTTGTTGAGTTTGCAGTGGGCCCTGAAGGCGATCGGCTGGACGCCGGCGAGGAAGCCAACCGCGCTGCAGTCGAAGCGCATCAGGATTGCGGTTCTGGACACCGGCCTCGACACGACTCACGAGGACATGCGCCACACGACGGTGCACTACGACCACAAGGACAACAGCGCGACGGACGTCCTGGGTCACGGCACCCACGTCGCCGGCATCATCCGCGCCGTCGCGAACAACCACATCGGCATCCGGGGCGTTTCGCAGTGCCCGCTGGCCATCTGGAAAATCTTCGATGACACGCCGTCGCACGGGGACTTCTACGTCAATGGCGAAAACTACCTGCGCGCGCTGGGCCTGCTCGCGGATTTCGGCTGCAAGGTGGTGAACCTCAGCATCGGCGGCACGCAGCAGTCCCAGGCCGAAGCCCTGCTGTTCCGGCGCCTGCGCCAGCGCAACATCCTGCCCATCGCGGCGATGGGCAACGAGTTCGACGAAGGCAATCCGATCGAATTCCCCGCGGCCTACCCGGGCGTCATCGGCGTTGGCGCCGTCTCATCGGAGTTGCGGCGCGCGTCGTTCTCGAACACGGGGGCGCACATCTGGTTGTGCGCGCCGGGCGACAACATCGTGTCCACCCTCCCGATGCTGCCTTCGCCGTTCCGCGACGAGTTCCGCTATGCCCCGTGGAGCGGCACTTCCATGGCGACGCCGCACGTGGCGGCCGCTGCCGCCATGTATTGGGCCAAACGTCCCACCGCGACCGCCAACCAGGTCGAGGCCGCGCTGGCCCGTGGCGTGAAGAAGCTCCCCCAGATGAAGAATGCGGCGTTCACGCGAGAACTCGGCCACGGATTGCTTTATCTTCCGAAGTTATTGTGAGGCCACCGAAGCTACAGCTGAAAATCAGGACAGGCGCGGCCCAGACCGTCGTCGACGAAATCATCGAGGCAGCCCACCGGGCCGGCGCAACGAGCGTCCGGCCCTTGCTTCCGGAAACCAAGGACGCGGAGCTCGCGTCCTTGTTCGTGATCGACGCGAAGAATGATCGCGCGGTGTCGCAGCTCCTCAAGCTCGCGGAGCACAATTCGGTCGAGTTCGTGGAGCCCGAAGTAGTCAGGTCACTCAAGCGCCCCTGAAACCCGTGCAGCGGGAGCCGACCGACGCCAGCCACTGTAGCTCTTCGCTGACGCGCCAAGGTTGCATGCGGCGATAGTTAGTGCTCCGCATTTATCCAGACTACCGCCAGGCACCTATTCTCGATCACGCGCACATGTCCAAATGGGTTATTCGCAATGATTGCGCGACGCACAGGGTTGGCGCTCCCATCGAATGCTTCGATCCGACTGCAATGGACGGGTCATTTGACTTCCTCAGCATCGAGGAAGGCATTCGATCGCTGATCCGGGCGGATGAAACCGTGGTGGTCTCATCGACGGAGCGACGGGTGATGAGAGGTACCAAACTGGTCGGCTACATCGAGATTCGCGACGCTTCGCCTGCGTAACCTCGAGCCTGCGATTGGCGCGCAACGCGCCGATCGCCTTACTACTCCAATGCCGTCGTCGTGGGTCCGCACCCTTAGTGGATGCTCGTTGGCTCCTGCACATCGGAAATGTCAGGGAAACCGGCGGCCGCGCGACCCAATGTGCGGTATCAGACAGATCACGAATCTACGTTTGTTAGTGTAGGACGATGGGGCGGATTCGCGAAACCACCGAGGTATTCTGCCGTCCGTCCCGCCCTACAGTTTGCTCACGACACGGATGTCTCGCCGACGGCAGTTCATCGGACAGGGATGTCGAAACGAAGAGGTGATTACTTGGCGCTCCTGGAATTCCTGAAGTCGAATGAACGGGCAATTCACGCGCGGGTTGAAGCGAAATCCTCAGCGCTTGCGGGGGTGCGTCCGCTCTCGGCATCACCGAACCATGGCCTGTCCATCTTCTTCAAGCAACTCATCCACGTCCTGCAGCATGCACCCCGCGAGGCGGACGCGCCGCTCGAGGTCGACAAGCTCCGGCTGGTGAAGGCGGCCAACGACAGCAACGAGCCGGAAATCGCGGCCGCGACGGGCCGCCCATTCGATGTCGAAATGGCGAAGAGCGCTGGAGCCTACGGAAAGGAGCTCCAACAGCGCGGCTACACGCTCTCCCACGTGGTTCATGCGTATGGGGCGGTCTGCCAGTCGATCACCGAGGTCGCCATCGAAAGGAAGGCCGAAATCACGACTGAAGATTTTCGCGCGCTGAACCGCTGCCTGGATACCGCCATTGCAGGCGCGGTAACGACGTTTCACGCGGAGCGGTCCGAGGACGCAACCAAGCGTGAGACACAGCACCTGGGATTCCTGGCGCACGAATTGCGGAATGCATTGGCCATCGTCAATACGTCGCTGCGCTTGATCCGGAACGGAACCGTGGGTTTTGGTGGAAGCATCGGCCAGATCCTGGACCGCGCCTTGAAGCGGCAACAGGAACTGATCGACCGGTCGCTCGCCGAGGTGCGACTGCGCGTGGACCCGAAGGTGCACAAGGAAACCGCCTCATTCTTTCAGCTCATCGACCAGGTGCTTGGTATCGCGGAGGCGGAGGCGCGCCTCAAGAATCAGACGCTGAAGATCGAGGTCGAGCCCGACCTGATAATCGAAGCCGACCAGTACCTGCTGTTCTCCGCGGTCTCGAACCTGGCGCAAAACGCGATCAAGTATTCGTGCTCTGGGGGAGTGATCCAGATCAGGGCTCACACCGTCGGTGACAGAACGATCATCGAGGTGGAGGATCAATGCGGCGGATTGAAGTCGGCGACGCCCAGCGATCTCTTCAAGCCGTTTGAGCAGCAGCACGAGAACCGCGATGGGCTGGGGTTGGGACTCACGATTGCTCATCGCGCCATCTCGCTCAACGGCGGCACGATTGAAGTGAAGAATCTGCCGGGACACGGCTGCATTTTCAGAATCAGCCTGCCGGCCCTCAAGGACGACGCTCCCTCCCGGGCCGCGGCATTAGTTTGACGTAGCATACGTACGGCGCCGCACGGATGCCGGCCGCCACCTGGGTTATGGTCGGGAGTTAGATCGAGCCCGGCACCCCGTACCCCTGCGGACCCTCCGGCTCCCGAGGGCCTACATGCAAACGAGCAAACCGAGATCCGAAACGCTGCGCGAGGAAGTCGCGCGACGCTCGGGTGCAGCACGCCTTGCCTGGCAGAAGTTGACGCGCAAGAAGCCGGTCGAGCCCGCGCCCATCACCTCCCAACCGACCATTCGTTGATCGTTCAATAGTCGATTTGTATCTGGAGAATTTTCTATGTCGAAGCAATCTCGTAATCTGGTTCTTGCCATGGCGGTCGCAACTGCGATTGCCGGCACCAACATCGCCTTCGCCGACGCGAAGCCCTCACAGGAAGTCATCGAAGCACGGCAGGAGTCGCAGATCTGGACCACCTACGCGCTCAGCCCCTACCTGCGCGCCAATGACCTCAAGGTCACGGTGGACGAAGGCAAGGCAACCCTCACGGGCAACGTGGCCGAGGACGTCAACAAGGACCTCGCCAAGCAGATCGCTCTCGGTGTCGACGGCATCAAGTCCGTGGACAACAAGATCGAGGTCGTTTCCAACTACACGGCGCCGATGCGATCCGCTGATCGCGGCTTCGGAGAAGTGGTGGACGATGCGTCGATCTCCTCGGCGGTGAAGTCGAAGCTGTTGGGAAGCCGTCATGCTGACGGTCTCACCGCGGATGTCGACACGAAGCGCGGCAAGGTCGTGCTCTCGGGCAAGGCCAGCAGCGAGGAAGCGAAGGTAGCGGCGGGCAAGTTGGCGTTGAATACGCACGGCGTGCGCGGCGTGACCAATCAGCTCGTCGTCGAAGCCGACAAACCGGGTGTTGCGAAGAATGCCACCAAGGATGTCGCGGACGGCTGGATTACCACGAAGGTCAAATCGAGCTTCATGTACTCCTCCAACGTGAATGGTTCGGATATCGCGGTCAGCACCAATGCCGGCATCGTCAAGCTGGTTGGCAAGATGGATAGCGGCGCGGAACGCGCGCTGGCCATCGAGCTCGCCCGCAACGTGCGGGGCGTCAAGAGTGTGGACTCGAGTTCACTGACGATCTAGGAAGAAGTCGATCTGGGCGCCGCGCCTGACCGTTCGACGGCAGGCGCGGCGCTTTTTCGTTCCCGGTCTCCGTACGCTGGCGCACCGACGCATTGCACTGCGCAGGCCATATTCGCGAGTTGCATCGAACCCACGCTCCGCACTACCGCGAGTCACCGGGCTGAAACGAATTTCGCTTCTGGAGAATCTCCATGTTCAAGCACACACAGGCCGCGGCCAACGATGTCGCTGCTGAAACCACTCCGCCCACTCACTCGCAGGAAGTGATCGACGCACGCCAGGAGTCGCAGATCTGGACCACTTTCGCGCTGAGCCCCTACCTGCGTGCCAGCGATCTCAAGGTCTCGGTGCGCACGGGCAGGGCATTCATCACCGGCTTCGTCGCCGATGACTTCAACAAGGACCTCGCCATGCAGCTCGCCCTGCGCGTCGAAGGCGTCAAGTCCGTGGACAACAAGGTCGAACTGGCGTCCAACCTCGTCGGTCCGGTGCAGTCCGAGGCTCGCAGGTTCGGCGACATGGTGGACGATACGACGGTGACCTCGGCCGTCCGATCGAAACTGGCGTGGAGCCGGTTCGCCGACGGGCTCATCACGGATGTCAGCAGCTCGCATGGCAAGTTGAGTCTCTCGGGAACCGCCACCACCGAGGAAGGCAAGGAAGGCGCGGGCAAGCTCGCGATGAGCACCCACGGCGTCCGCTCGGTGGACAATCAGCTCGTGGTGCAGGCCAACAACGCCGGCGTCGTGACCAGTATCGGCAGTGCCATCGCCGACGGCTGGATCACCACGAAGGTGAGATCGACCTTCATGTATTCGATCAATGCCGCAGGTTCCGACATCTCGGTTGCCACCCAGGGCGGCAACGTCACGCTGACCGGGAAGATGGACAGCGACGCGGAGCGAACGTTGGCCGTTGAGCTCGCCGGCAACGTGCGCGGCGTCAAGAGCGTGGACTCGAGTTCACTGACGATGTGAGCGGGGAGGACTTGGGCGCCGCGCTATCAGTAACCGGAAAGCGCGGCGCCCATTTTCTTCAGTCGATGCCGTGCACCCGCAGGTTCACGAGCTTGTCGATCGTCAGATCCTTGATGCCTCTCGACTTCATGGTCGAGATGAACTCCGGCGTCACGCCATGGATGCGCATCGCCACGAGCTGATCCGGCTCGGGATGTTTGAACCCCAGCGCCTCGACCTTTTCGATGAACTCCGGCGACACGCCGTGAATGCGGAACGCGATCAGCTTGTCGACGTCGAGCTTGTCGTACCCGTTCTTCTTCATCTGGGCGATCCATTCGGGCGACGCGCCATGGATGCGCATGGCGACGAGCTGATCGTCACTCGCCTGCAGCCCGGCATTGCGAACCGCGCGCACCATCGTCGCGTTCAAACCGTGCACGCGGAAGGCGATGAGCTTGTCGCTGTCCGCCGCGGCGATGCCTTCGGCACGCAGCTCGCGGATGTATTGCTGTGAGACTCCGTGGACCCGAAACGCGATGAGCTTGCCGGTGTCGAGGTCGGTGAGGCGCTCGGCCTTCATCTGGCGCGCGAAATCCAGCGTCACATCGTGCACGGCCATGCCGAACTGCATGTCGTCGTCGATGCCGGTGAAGCCGAGCGCGGCCATGTCCTTCGCGTACGTTGCGCTGGGGGTGAAGCGGAAGTTGCCGGCACCTTCGCCGTCCTTCAGGTAACCCTCGCAGTCGAACCGTCCGGCATCGCGCGAGACGGCGAACGTCACGTCCCGTTTGCCGCGGGCAGAGAGATCGAGTCCGAGAAATTCGCCGGCCGGCCAGTTGGACTCGTGGTTCGAGCGGCCGCCGTGCATGCGATGCATCAGGCCGAATTCGACCTGGCCCGCGGCTTCGGCGGGCCGGATGGTCCAGTTGCCCTTGAACTCTTCGGCTTGCGCGACCTGCGAAAACACCAGGGCGCAGAGAACCAGCGCGGCAACCGCGCGAATCATGTGCTTCATGTGAGACTCCGTATTGGCGCTAACTACAGAACGTCAGCGTGTCTGAGCTGGATCAGCTTCTGGATGTCGAGATTCTTGAAACCGTGTTTGCGAGCCTGTTCGATGAACTCGGGCGTGATGTCCATGACCTTCGCCTGGATCAGCTCCTCGACGGTCATCTCGTAGCCGGCCGTCTGCAGCGCCTTCTGGTAGTCGGGCGTGATGTCGTGGACCTTCAGCGCGATGAGTTCGTCCGTGTCCGGCTTGAGCCCCGCGGCGCGCACCTGCCTGATGAACTCGGGCGTGATGCCATGAACCTTGAACGCCACGATCTCGTCCGAATCGGCGGAGATGCCGAGGTCCTTCATGCCCTTCACGAATTCGGGTGAGATGCCGTGGGTCTTCATCGCGATGATTTCATCCGTGCCGGGTTTCAAGCCCACGTCCCGCATCTGCTCGATGAACGCGGGTGTCACGCCATGCACCGCCATGCCGACCAGTTCATCCGCGTCCGGCTCGTAGCCGGCGTTGCGCATGGCGCGCACGAACTCCGGTGTCACGCCGTGCAAGCGCATGGCAATCAGGTCGTCGACGTCGAGGTCCTCGTAACCCGCGGACTTCATCGCATCGATGTACGAGCCTGCGGATTCGGCCGGCGCGGCGTCGCGCGGCGGCCTGACCTTGACCGGTGGATTGGCGGGTGACGCCGGCGCGGGCGGGCCCACCGGGCTGGGCGGATTGGCCGGGCTAGCAGGGCTTGCGGGGCTCGCATGCGCGGCCGGTTGCGGGGCGGGGCGCGGCGCGGGCGCGGCCACCGGGTCCGGTGCGGCGGTGGGCCGTGGTGCGGCCCTTGGCTCGGGATCCACAAGCGGCGCCGATGCTGTTTCGGCGATCTGTGGCTGCGGCGCAGTCGTCGGTGTCTGCGCAATCTGCGCGAATCCATGATCGGCCGGCGCTGCCTGCGCGGGATTGGCGAATCCAAGCGACACCGCGCCGGTGACCAGCGCGCAGACCAGCACCAGCGAGGCCGCGAACACGCCGACGGTGCGGCCGTCGCCGCCGTCTCGGGCGCCTAACAAGCGGGAAACGCGCGCCGCCAGCGGGCTGCCGGTGGCGGCCATCGCGAATCGCGGCGCATCGCGCCAGGTGGCCATGGCGGCCAGTGCCTTCGCGTAGCCGAGGCTGCCACCGCTCATGGCGACGGCGACGTCGTCACAGCAGTCCTCACGGTCCGCACGAATCCTCTTGTTGAGCCACCACACCGCGGGATGGAAGAAGAACAACGTCTCGGCGATCACCTGCACGAAGTTCACCGCGACGTCGAAGCGCTTGATGTGCCCGAGCTCGTGCGCCACCACGGCTTCGAGCTGCTCGGTCGACAGACCCGTGAGCGCGCGCACCGGAATGAGCACGATGGGACGGAAGAATCCGATGACGGCGGGCACACGCACGCGCTGGCATTCGCAGTACCGGATGAAGCGGCGGATGCCGAGCCGGCGTTGCAGCGCCGTGAACTTCTGCACGAGCGGCGCGGGCAGGGCGACGAGATTGCGGCGGCGCAGGTACTCGAGCACGAGCAACCCGAACACGATGCGCAACGCGAGACCGGCGACACCGGCCAGCCAGACGCGCGCCACCCAGAGGAAATCCTGCTCCGCTGCAACGGCAGGCGCCGAAGAGAGCGGCGCGGAGTTGTCAGGCATCCACGTGTTTGCAGCAACGTGGGCCGGCAGGTGTTGAGGGGACAGCTCCGCGCCGTTTCCGGGCGAGTCCTGCAACACGCTGAAGGTCACTGCAAATGACGCCAGCATCAGCGCGAGCGCGCCGAGGCCGAGCAGGTAGCGGGTCGAAGGACTTCTGAAGACAAACATGCAAGCGGCCGCAAGCGCGGCGATGGCGGCTCCCTGCCACAGGAAATGCACCAGCGACCAGGTGAGCGCGTTCAGGAAATCGGCGGAGGCGTTCATGGAGTCTTCCTCTCGTATTCGTCGAGCAGGCGGCGCAGCTCTTCGATCTCTTTCTTCGAGCTGCGGCGGCCGGCGAGGGCGTGCTGCATCAGCTGGCTGGCCGAGCCGCGGAACACGCGTTGCAACATGTCCGTCGCGAACTGCTGCTTCGTCGTCTCTGCCGGCTGGTTCGCCTCGTAGACGTGCGCGCGGTTGTCTTCCGTGCGCTTCACGATGCCCTTGGTGGTCATGATCTGCAGCAGCTTGAGCGCGCTGGTGTAGCCGACCTCTTTCTCCTCGCTCAGCACTTCATGGATCTCGCGCACCGTGGAGGGGCCGCGAGTCCAGAGGATCTGGAGGATGGCGAGCTCGGAAGGCGTGGGGCTGAATTTCGGTTCCTGCTTCATGGGGAGGGAGGCTACTACGAAGGATTTCGTATTGTCAACGAAGGTCTTCGTAGATGAAGGCCAAGGCCGACGTTTCATAGGGGATCGCTCATGCTTGGATGCGGTGTGCGCCGAATGGGTTGCGACGCAAGGTCTGCGTAGACTCGGCCCCATGAAAATCGAACACAAGTTGTTGTTTCTGGGCGCCCTCGTGGGCGGAATCGCCTGTGTGGCCGCGAAGCTGCACGCGATGCGCAGGCCGCATGTCGATGCCCTGGAGCAGGCGCGGCGCCTGGCCTCGATCGATGACACGCCGTCCGTGGAACCGTCACGCGCGCCGCGTGCGTCGACCGACGTGCAGCGGCTCGACGAGAGCATCGCTCCCGCCGCGCCGCTCTGAGCTAGTAGTTAGTACGCTGCGCCGCGTAGTACTGGATCGCGCGGTTGCGGAACGCCGCGACGCCGTCGCCACGCCCATCGCGGCTGCAGCATCGGTGCAATTCCGGCTCACCTGTCAGCAACCGCCCTCGTTGTCGCGCGGTGAAGACATTCCGTCTGTAACAAGCCTGCGTCAGAATCGCGCCGCGTATCACCACCATCTGACAGGGAAGTCGCATGAAACAGTCACCAGTTCTCGTGGCGTTGGTTCTCACCGCGCTGGGTGTGTCGCCGTTCGCGGCGGCGCAGACATTCGAAGAGATCGTCCCGCCGAATGCCGCGTACTCGATTCCGCTGGGAATGCGGGATGGAAAGGTCGTCGGCGTCTACCAGGATGCCGTCACCGGCCACACCCGCGGCTTCAGCTTCTCGCACGGGGCCGGCTACTCGACCTTCGAAGCGCCGGGCGTCGACTACAACGTCGGCACCTGGCCCACAGGTATCGATGCTTTCGGGCGAATCACCGGCTATTTCTACACGACGGATTACCGCGTACGCGGATTCGTGCGCCACGCCAACGGTGCCATCCAGGCTTTCGATGCCGACTATCCACAGCCCTACAACACGAATCCATATTCCGCAAACGGCCTTGGCGCCGCCGTCGGCGAGTATCGCGCGTATGGCGACGACTTCACGCCGCGCGCCTTCGCGCGCACGCCGCTCGGATTGATCCTGCACATCCAGGTTCCCGGTTCGGGATTGAATCTCGCGTCCGACATCAACGACGGCGGCACCATCGTCGGCTACTGGGGCGAGGACCTCAACTCGGACTGGTTCGCCTTCATCCGGTCGCCGCTCGGCTTCTACACCACGTACGCGCTGCCCGATGGCTGCCGGATAACGGACGGGGAGTTACATCACATCAACAATCGCGGCGATGTCGCCGGCACGTGCAGCGTCGGCGCCTTTGGTGTCAGCGGCTTCATTCGCTGGCGCAACGGCACCACGCTCAAGGTGGACTATCCCGGATCCGACACTACCTATATCCGCGGCATTGCGGGCAATGGCGATGTCGCGGGGTACTACTATCTACCTGAAAGTGGCGTGCACGGTTTTGTCCGCAAGGCCAATGGTGCGTTCGTCAGCTTCGACGCGCCGGGCTCCGATCCTGGAAACACCTACGTGTATCGCATGGACGAGCGCGGCAACACCTCGGGCACCTACTACAAGGACGGCGGACTCCTCCAGGGCACTTACATCCGTTACGCCGGATCACCCTGATCGGGCGGCGCCCGATCCCGCGACGGCAGCGCGTCCTTGAAGACGTCGAACGTCTTCCACGCCGGCACCGGCGGCGTGTAGTCCGCTCTCGGTGCATACACGGACTCCTCGACCAGCTGCATCTTGTGGATGTAACGCGGGCAGTTCGGGAAGATCCGCTCCGCCGTCAGCCGCACGATGAACACCGCACCGGGAATCTCCCCGAGCAGCGGATCGTCCTTGCTAACTACCGCCGTGCCGTTCACGCGCAGCCGCTTCGGCGTCTCGAAATCCAGGAACAACAACCCGACACGCGGGTTCACCACGACGTTGCCCCAGCTGCGGTACTGGCCATTGCCGTCGTAGTCGGGGATGGCCAGCGTGCGATCGTCGACGACGCGCACGAAGCCGGGCAAGCCGCCCTTGTACGAGCAGTCGGGCTGGCCCGCCGCGTCCGCGGTCGCCAGGAAGAACATGCGCGAGCGCGCGATGAACGCCTTGTCTTCCTCGGTGAACGCGCTGCGCATCGTCACCTTCTCGAGCCGGTCGGCGAGGGCGCGGGTCTCGCGCTGGTCCTGCAGGCTGCGCATGCCGTCGTGGTACGTCGGGTGCATGGGGCTCCCCAAACTTTGTTGTGTCGCGGAAGTATCCGCCGGGGCGCGTCCGGGTCAACAGAATCGGCTATAACTGTCGCCGCATGCCCCGCGCCCGCCGACATACCGAACATCACAAGACCTCGCGCATTGGCTGGCTGCGCGCCTCCGTCCTCGGCGCGAACGACGGCATCGTCTCGACGGCCAGCCTCATCGTGGGCGTCGCGGCCGCGGGTGCGGACCCATCCGCCATCCTGCTCACCGGCGTCGCCGGCCTGGTCGCAGGTGCGATGTCCATGGCCGCGGGTGAATACGTGTCGGTGCATTCGCAGGCGGATGCCGAAAAGGCCGATCTCAAGGTGGAGAAGCAGGAACTGCGCGAGGAGCCCGAAGCCGAGCTGCGCGAGCTCGCCGGCATCTACGTGAAGCGCGGACTCGAGCCGGCGCTCGCGCGCCAGGTGGCCGAGCAGCTGACGGCGAAGGACGCGCTCGCGGCGCACGCGCGCGACGAGCTCGGCATCACGGAGGAATTCGCGGCGCGGCCGATCCAGGCGGCGCTGTCCTCGGCCGCGAGTTTCAGCGTGGGTGCGGCGCTGCCGCTGCTGGCGGTGATCCTATCCCCACGACCACATCTCGTGACGCTCGTTTCGGCCGCTTCCTTGGCCTTCCTGGCCTCATTAGGCGGACTGGCGGCAAAAGCAGGTGGCGCTGCCGTCATCCGGGGCGCAGCGCGCGTCACTTTTTGGGGGGCACTCGCGCTCGCGGTGACCGCAGGCGTGGGTTCAATGTTTGGTGCGATCGCAAGCTGACGAGCGCCCTGAAAGTGAGCGCGGCAGTTCCGCGTCCCTGACAAACCTATAACTACTCTGCGCAGATCAGGGAAACCATTACACGCTGCGACTCGCAATTGAAGGCGGCCACGCGCTGTACTAGCCTTGGCCCGCGATCGGTCGAATAACCACTTCGAAAAAATAGTCCGATTTCACGCCCGCAATTCCGCATGCTGCCGTCGTCACGGCAGTCTCCGGTAATTGACGTGCGTTTCGCGACAGAAATCCATTGGCAATTCTCATTCGTCGAATTCTGGGAGAAATCTGATGAAGAAATCCATTTGTGCGCTCGCCTTGATGTCGGCGCTCGCGCTAACTGCGTGTGGCAAGAAAGCAGCCGATGACGTTGCTCCACCAGCGGCCTCGAAGCCGCCTCCTGAAACAGTTGTGTCGGCAGAAGCGCCGGCTTTTACCGAAGAGCAAAAGCAAAATATGCGCACCGCCTTCGTGAAGTTCGTCAGCAAGGCTAACAAGGGAAAAGGAGCGCTGGCTTCGAACTGGGACGACGCCATTGCGGCGAAGGAACAGAAAGTCGAGTACGTGCACTGCTGGGCAGAAGACGACGAAGATGCGGATGATGACGCTGAAGAGGTCGATGACGAATACTGTCACTTGTACACGGAACAGTATGTCCCCCTGCGGTGGATCCGCATTGTCGACAAGGGAGACGGCGGCTTCGTCGCATACATCCGCTCAGACCAGAACTCGAAAGAATTCATGTTCTGCGACAATCTCCAAGTGTTCGAAAAGTTAGGCGCCAGTTACATCGACGGAGAATGCACATTTCGACCGCATGATGAGCAGGGCCTGCACTACGCAATTTTCAATGCCCTCTACTCGACGAAGTCCAAAAAGTTCGACAACATCTATTTTGCGTACCTCGACAAGCACCCCGACGGAAGTGGCGGCACCGAAGTACACAACGGTGACGCACACGGCGGTGACGATTGAACCTGGACTGACAGTCAGTATTTGCCGGCAAAGGCGGCGCTGTAAACGCACAGCGTCGCCTTTGAATATTCAGGCAGACACAGCGGTGAGATGTTCAGTGGTCCGCCAATCACCGGTATTCTTCCCGTGCTCTGAAAGGATGCGCGCACCAAGCCGATTACGGCATGTGAGTCGGCCGAAAAAACAGGAGAGCCGGAACTGACGTCGTACGCGTCCAGATAGGCGCCGAACTGGTCCGCGGAGAGTTCGAGCGGTAAAGACGTTTTCACGTATCGCAGCGACGCGTGGTTGGGGTGTCCCAGGCTATAGACCGGGGTGCCCGCCGCCGGTGCGTCGGGTGAGACGGCGAGTTTTTCCCGACGCCCGCCCTGAGTCGCGCAATCCGTCAGTTCCAGTGCAATCCAGTCGCCTTTCCAGGGAGGAGGCCAATTCATCGCTTTCACGTCGAAGTAGTCGATACCCTTGCAGAAGATGTCGCGGGGACGATTGCTATGGGTGAATTGGTATCCAAACACCACGCGCAACGATCCATTCTCCAGAGCTTGTCGCGCGCCACTGTCTTTGAAGACGTGGCGGGCCGTTATGACCTTCTGATCCTCCACGAGAAAACACGAACCCACAGCGCCTTTCCACCAGGTGTCCGAGTACAACATGTCACGCGGGTCGAGCGAAAAGTGCGCGCCGTAGGGAAAAAGCTTCGCGTCAATGCAGGGGTCATTTGGAGCACGATTAGAGTCGCTGCTCCTCAGATGGATTTCCGGCACCAACATTCCTACCGCGCGGGCACTGCGCTGAACATTGGCAAAATGTCCGCTGCACTTGCTCAGCGCGTGAACCTGATTCACCTCCGCGCGCTCGCCGAGCGCGATGAGTGTGACCTGCTTTCTGATCAGCTTCGTCGCTTCTTCTGGTGTGATGCCCGCCAAGGCTTTGGTTTCCCCAGGGTAGCCGGTGTCATCAATTCCGCTCAATGTCACCGCGGTACTCACGAATATCTCTCTCATTGGACACTCTCGGAATCGATCAATGCACGTAGAGCGCATACGCCCAGGCGGCGACGCGTCTTCTCATACCAATCTGTGCATCGCCGCCGTTTTCTGACGCCACCCACGCGCGCTGCGTCCGGGCGAGTGCTTCTGCCGTCGATTTCCCGGCTTGCCGCGCCGCGTAGAAGTCGCGTGCGAACTCCTCCGCGAGACGATCCTCGATCGGCCACAGCGTCGCGATGACCTCGTCGGCTCCGGCGCGCAGGAATGCGCGCTGCAGGCCAGGCACGCTGTCCCCGAAACGAACCTGGCCGACCGCGGTGTCGCAGGCACTGAGGAACACCAGTCCGACGTTGCCGCGCCATTCCTGGATCTGCCCGGCGGTCACGTAGGATTCGTCGCGGGCAGCGCCGGCGGAATGCAACGACAGGCGCGAGGCGAGCGGCTGCTGGGCATCCGAGTGTCCGTGCGTCGCAACGTGTACCAGGTCGGCGCCCTCATCCAGGTGCTTTTCGAGCTGCGCGACGGTCGCATCTTTACCGCCCAAGAGTTTCACCCGATCCCTCGGCACGGAGGCGGCGAGGCGGCGGATCTCCGCGCTGGCGGATGGCAAACTACTCGCATCCGAAAGGTCCGCGACTGCGATCAGCTGCCATCGGCGCGGCGCTGCCACCTTCTTCTGCGAGTGCGACCCGGACGGAACCATGGCGACCGAATGTGTCTCGATCAGCCGTTGCGCCGGCTGCGTCGGCGAGCGCAACCCGGAAAAGGGCACGCGGGTCAGGGCGCCATCCGCGACGATTTCGAACGTCGATACATCAGGGCCGCCGAGCGCTGCAGGCATGAGCAGTTCCGACAGTTCACCGAGCCGCGCATCGAACGCCGCCGGATTCTGCAACCGGTCCGTGGCCAACAGCGCGCTGACTCGTTTGGCGAGCGCCGCCTCTCCCGCGGGCAGGATCCACACTCTCGTTCCCTGCGACGTGCGCTCCCATAGATAGCCCTGCCGGTCCGCGAGCAGGTACGAAAGTTGCGCATGGCCGGCGGCGACGTCACGCAAGCGCGGTGCCAGGCGATCCAACTGGTCGGATGCGGAGCCCGCGGAACTCACGGATGCAGCACGCAAGCGATCGATTTGCGTGCGCAGATTGGCCGCATCGTATTGCAGCTTGGCGATCTCGGCCGCGGGTGGCTGCGAGCGCTCGAGCAGGGAGGCGATGCTGTTGCGCTTCGCGGCGAGTGTCAGCAGCGCGGCATCGAGATCGCCGGAGCGCGCGTCGCCGGAAGCTCGTGACGTGAACATTGCGGCGCGCACGGCTTCGAGAACGCGCAGGGCAGTAAGCTCATCGGCGCTCGCGGCATGTGGCCCGGAGCGTCCATCCGGGCGCGACATGAGCAACGTGATGTAGTCCTGGAATACCTGGTGCTGCCCGGAGAGCGCCGAGGCCTGCAGTTCGCCGCTGGAGCTGAAGCGCCGATATTTCAGCGCCAGCTGGATCGCACGTTCCAGCTGGGTGCGCGCTGTCGTGAGATCGCCCGCTGCGATCCCGGCGAGCGCCTGAACGCGCCGTGCATTGATCTCGAGCAGGATGTCCTCTGACGTTTTTGCCGCATCGAGCGCCCTTGCGGCGAGGGACTGCGCCTCGGCCTGGTGGGACGCGTTCGCCGGATCGGCGAGCAGCAGCTCGGCGAGCGCCAGCTGCGCCTCTGCCATCGCGGGGTGGTGCGGGTCCTCGAGCCGCTCGTTGACCGCTTCGCGCAGGAACCGCACGGCCGCGGACCGGTTGCCGATCGTCTTCTCGTCGAGCGCGAGCTCGACTCGTACGAGGATGCGCGCCACGACATTGGGCGCGCGGGCCAGCGACTTCAGGTGACGCTCGCGCGCGCCCGGCAGGTCACCCGCGAGTCGCCGCATCGTGCCGACGGCGCGGTAGCTGGCATACAGCCCGGGACCATCGTTTGCCTGTTCTCGCAATTCGAGCGCCTGCTCGAACAGCACGCGCGCCTGGGGCAAATCGCCGCGCTGGTAGTACTCGAGACCGAGGCCATGCAGGGCACGTGCCTCGGCTCGCTTCAGGCCGTGCTCGCGCGCGAGCTGTGCGCCCTGCATGAATCTCTCGATGGCGGCATCGCTCGCCCCGATGTTCGCCGCGGCAGCGCCCGCGTTGTTGTACAGCGACGCGCGCAGGTCCGGCTCCTCGAGCCAGGCGATATCCTCGAGGCAGTCGGCAAACAACTTTTCCGCGAGCGGCAGGTCGCCTCGCGAAGTGGCGAGCACACCGAGATTTCTGCGGCTCTGCATGAGGCCGGGACGGAAGGCGGCGGGTTCGTAGCGACGCACCGCGGCTTCGAAACTCGCACGTGCGGCGGACCATTGATGCACCGAAAGGTCGGCGATGCCCAGCAGATTGAAGCTGCGCGCGATTCCGATGTTGTCGAGACTGCTGCCCGACGCGGTCAGCTCGCGCAGGATGCGCCGCGATTCCGCATCCGCCTCGGCGGCCGACGGATCCCGCGCGGTCTTGTCGAACGAAATCTCCTGCAAGGCTGCCGCTTCGAGCCGCCGGGCACGCGCGGAGTTCAGCAGATCCGGAACGGGCAGGGAGGCGAATCCGAGCGCGGCGCGTGCGGCGTCGGCGCGTGACGCGCGCCAGTCGATTTCGTGAAAGTACAGCGTGCGTGCGCGCAACAGGCGAGCGTGTGCAACCAGGTGTCCGTTCGCGGAGCCGGCGCGCGCAAAGGCCGCGATGGCGCGGTCGATGTGAGGCAATGCGTCGCTGGCAACGCGATCCGCCGCGACTCCCGGCCCGGAGCCGAAAGACCATTCGCGATAGCCGCCAAGTACCGCGTCGGTCTCCGAATCGCGGGTCGCCCGCGCCGGGTAGTTCGCGACTGTCAGCTTGACGCGTCCGGGCTCCGGCCAATCACGTGGGCCGGCGAGCACGATCGTGACTCTTCCGGGCTGCGAAACCTCCAGGGTCGCGATCTCGATTCCTTCGCCTTCGAGATTGCTTTCGACAGCCGCGCCGTCCGTTGCGGTGGCGGCGCCGTTCGCGCGAAGGCTCAGCGCGACGTCGACGCCAAGCTCGTTCACGATGGCGACGATCGTCCCCGGCTCGCGCACGGTGACGTCCAGGGTCGCGGAATCGCGACGCTCGCCGCGTTGCAGGCGGACGTCGTCGTCGAAGAGCAGGGAAGTTGCAGTGATTTCGGCGCCGGGCTCGCACGCCGTCAAGAGAACCAGCGACGCGACGATCAGGTGGCGCGTGCGCACGGTGCCTCTACTGGGCCGTCGTAGACTGCCGCTCGACACGCACGTAGAAATCATCCGACTTGTCGGCGCCTTTGAGGCGTATGTGCAGGTGTGTTCCATCGATCTTCCGCAGATCGACGACGACTCGCACGGTTCCTCGGGCGGTATCGACGGCAACGTTCTGGCGTGCGCCCCGCTCGAACCACTCGCCACCGCGCTCTTCCTCGAGGGTTACATCGAGCGTGGCGGCACCGATCGTGTTCGCGGCCTCGATCTCCAGGGACACGGCGGTGACCGCATTGCCCACAGGCAAAACCTGGGCCGATGCGTCGCGCACCCTGACCACTCGCAGGGGCTCCGAGAGCTGCAGGGATTCGGGCAGGCTGTCGGTGATCGCATAGAGCGCGCCTGTATTCCCTCCTGTATCGAGCATCTTCCAGACGATCAATCCGACGGCGATCACGGCGACGCCGGCGGCCAACGCGTACGCGGGCCATCGGCGGGGTCGCTGCGGTTCAAGCGAGCGCAGGCCCGCGAGCAGCGTGCGATCGGTCTGCACCTGTTCGGCGATATCCGGATGCAGCAGGCAATACTCCTCGAACGCCTCGAGTTCGGCGCCTTCGAGGCGTCCCTGCGCATACCGCGCGACGTAGTGCCCCTCATCGATCTTGGCGCGAGTCAGTTCAGCCATTTCTTGGGAACCCAAAGGGTGAACGCGCAAAGGAGATCACGGCTCGCGGCTCCACGCGCCTGCAGCAGGGCACGCATTCGGGCTCGCGCCCGGAAGATCACCTGGTCAAACGTCCCGGAAGCGAATGTGAAGGTTCGACAGATTTCCTCCTTGTCCTGTTCGAGCAGATAGAAGCGTCGCAATATCTCTCTGTCGCGATCGCTCGAAAGCTCATCAAGCAGTTTCCGAACCAGTGACGCGGTCGACGCATGTTCAGCGGAATCGTTTTCCGGCGCTTCGATCACGGCCATCTCGACGATCGTGGAGTCGACCGTCGTCTTGCGCACTGCAAAACGCCGACGGGAATCGAACGCGAGCTGGCGGGCGGTCTGCGCGGCAAAGCCGGCCAGGCGGGCTGGATCCGCGATGCTGCGACTGCGCAGGCGCTGCAACACGATGATCAGGGTTTCCTGGCACAGGTCGGCGGCCAGCTCCAGGTCATACGCGCAGCGCCGCTTCAACATCATGAGCAGGCCGGGGCTCAGGCGTTCGGCGAGCGCCGCCTCGGCTTCCTTGTCACCGCCGCCGATGCGGCGCGCAATTTCGACGCACCACGCCGCGTCGCCGGATGAGGACTCCGTGTCTCCTTCGATTGCGGCGGGGGCGCTCGTTGATTGTTGTTGTGGCGCGTCCATCCAGGACCCACGTTCCGTTCCTGGGCTATTGTGCCACGGGTGCCGCCAACGTTATTTGTTCAGAAACGGTAGGCGAATCCCAGCGATGCCAGCGACGCCGAGCCGACGTCGTACGCACCGATGCCACCACCCAGCGTCGGGCCGAACTCGATCAGGTCGTACTTGCCCCAGTCGGCACTGATCTTCATGCGCGGATTGATCTGGAAGCTGAGGCCTGCGCCGATCAGGAATCCGATGCCGCTGTCGTGATACTCCTGCTCGGTGCCAGGCACGTCCGGATCCCGCTCCGACGTCGTGATGTCGGCGTAGTACCCGCCGACGCGGCCATTCAGCGCCCACCGCTCCGAGAACGGCCAGGAAACCACGATGTTCGCGAACGGCCCCTGCGTCCCCGAGTTGATGTCGTAAGTGCACGGCCCCGTTTGCTGGGGCGCGCAGTTGTAGGGAATGTCGTTGAGGCTGAACTCACCGAAGTCGATGTAACCGACTTCCGCGGCGAAATAACGCGATGCCTGTACGCCAAACCGGAACCGGTAGCCGATGTCGTTGCCCGTGTGCTGGCTGATCTCGGGTCCGAAGAACTGTTGCGAGAGGCTCGCGTCGAGCTCGGAGCTGCCCGCATCGAGACCCACGTAGAACTTGCCGGACGGCGACGCTGCCGGATCCGCCGCCGCGAGCGCGGAGATCGACAAGAGAGCGGCCGTAACCGCGATGTATGACGTCTTCATGAGCATCCCTCCCCACCAACAGCGCGGATGTTAGCTGCACTGGAGCGGGAACGCCGCAGGTCGCCGACGCGCGACATCTTTTTGGTAGTTGGGAACCGGAGTCTGGACTCAAGCTACTCACCGTCGTTTGACACAACTTCCAATTCAAACGAGTCAGGAGCATTCCTAATGAAAATCAAGCGCCTTTTGGCTGTTGCCGGTCTCATCGCGGCGGGGACCGCGTTCGGCCATGGAAACGGGAACGACAACATTCTCTTCAAGTTCGACGGTGCCATCGGCGTGCAGCCCTTCCGCAGCCAGGCCGGTGCCCCGGTGCTGAATGTCGTCGCGGGCGTGAATCCGGGTGGTGCTCCCTGGGGCATGACTTCGTTCACGGCGATCGTCAAGAACACGGGCGAGATCCGCGGCCGTGGCACGGGCGTGCTGCTGTGGGGCGCTGATGGCATCGGCACGCGTGCCGGCCCGCGCCAGGTCATCATTTCGCTGTTCTGCCGCAGTGTCCCGGTGCCGCCCGCCGTGGCAGGCGCGGTGTTGCAGAACGCCTTCAATTCGCAGCCCGTCGATCTCGATGAAGACGGCGACTTCGTGGTGCGTGGCGCGCTCGCCGATGCCACCGGTGCGGCGCCGCCGCTGACCTGCGGTGACAACATGGACAATCGCCCGGTGCTGCTGGTGCGCTCCGTGACTCCCGCGAATCCGACCACCGGCGCCCCGGCCACCCCGGGCGCCTGGTTTGCCGCGGGCATCATCGCGCCGAAGCACGGCCGTCATAACTGAGATCGAAAAGCAACGTGAGTTGCAGGCGCCGGCGGCATGGATGCTGCCGGCGTTTCTCATTTGTGACAGCCCGGTCGCCCTGTATCGGAACAGGACCACAACACCATACGTACTCTCGACGATGGTGGGGCCCGACCCGGGTCGCTAGCCTCGAATCATGGCAGCGTCACCTCTCGCGATGAACATTGCGCCGCGTTCGCGCGGCGATGCGTTTCAACCCCTCAGCCTCGATTCAACGGTGCCCCTGCTCACCGGCCGCGAAATGCCGGTGCTCGGCCTCGGCACCTGGCATTTGAAGCATCAGACCGTCGATTCCGTGGCCCGCGCGCTCGAAGCGGGCTACCGGATGATCGATACGTCCGGCGATTACCACACGCAGCGCGGCATCGGCGATGCGCTGCGGGCGCAGGGCATCCCGCGAGAATCCACCTACGTCGTGACGAAGGTGGAGGAGACGGACGATGCTTACGCCGCGGTGCGCACGAATCTCGCGGAGCTGCGGCTCGACTACGTGGACCTCGTGCTCATTCACCGGCCGCCCGAGCGTGGTGTCGGCGAGGGATTGTGGCAGGGACTGCGGCGCGCGAAGCGCGAGGGATTGGCGCGCGACATCGGCGTGTCGAACTACTCGATCGAGCAGATCGAGGAGCTGGTGTATCGCACCGGCGAGCTGCCCGTGGTGAACCAGATCGAGTGGACGCCATTCGGCCACAGCCCGCGCATGCTCGATTTCTGCCACGACAACCACATCGTGATCCAGGCCTGGAGCCCGCTGACGCACGGCAAGCGGCTCAACGATGACAAACTCGCCGCAATGGCGGCGCGTTATGGCCGCACACCGGCGCAGCTGCTGATCCGCTGGAACATCCAGTTGGGCGTGGTGCCGCTGCCGAAGGCCAACCACGACTATCACCAGCGCGACAACCTGCACGTGTTCGACTTCGAGATCACGCAGATCGACATGGCGAAGCTGCGGACGCTCAATGAGCACTGGTCGGCGTTGGGCACGCTGCAATACGTCTGACATCGCTCAGACGCTGACGCTCCAAGACCGGTCCGCGAGTCTTGCGCTCCTGGCCGCCGCCGGGTCGAAAGAAAAACGACTCAACTCTGAAAGAATTCGCCTGCACCCCACAGAAATACTCGAAGGACACCAATAACGACCATCGACAGGTCTGCACCAAAAAATGTCAAACACCTTCGCTTGGGTTGGAAGCTCTGGTTCTGGCAAACGGCGTGTCTCGCGCAAAGTCACCGCAACGATGGTGCTTGCCTTTGCAGTCATCTGTGGCGGGTGCATGCCATCGCAAATGAAGGTCGACAAGGGATCGCGGCCACAGAACATCGACAAAAGCGTTCGCTTTCGCACGACCTACTACTTCCGTGTATTCGGGAAGTGTGCGGGCGACGATGGCGCCATGCGCGACATGCCGGAGTTTGGTGGTCTTTATCGCTTTCGAATGACGGGGAAAGCCAGCTCACTCACCACTCACGTCAAGTTCGAGTCCGGGACTCTGCCAGCCGAAAGTATCGACCCGTTCGGAGTCTCGCTGCGCTACGACGAGAAGTCGGACAGTCTGGCCTTCTCCGATGGCCAGCTCGAGCGACGCATGAAGGCCGCGAACGAACTCCTCGAGATGCTCAAACAGATCGAGGCGATCAGAAACGCACTCCCCGCGGATATCGAAACCGAGTCGCCGGGAACCAAGGCGGCCTTAGGTGCGGCACTGGCGACCTTCACAACCCGACTTGGGATTCTCATTGATCTGCCTTCCCAGCAGTCCGAAAACATCGAGCTGGCCAGATTGCGCAAGATGCACAGCGAGTTGCTCTCCATGGTGAAGTCCGCCGAAGTTGTCGTCGGATCGAAAAAAATGGGCGAGCTGGTCGACACACTGACCCAGGACCTGAAGACTGCTTCGAAGAAATTCTCTGAAATGCTCGTGAAGTATTCGGAAGGCCGCGCTTGCGCCGGAAACGACCGTGGCTTCCTGATTCTCGGGCCAGAGGGTTGGAAGCAATTCAACCCCAATGAACGGCTCGTCATGGCCATGTATTCATCCGGCCGGCCAATCATCTCGACCATGAATGAGCTGTCAGCCCGCGCATTGCGAAAAGAGGGCGAACCCGCAGAAGTGGCGCTCGCATACGCGGAGGAAGACGCGAAGATTCAGCAAGGACTGGCCGGCCTTCGACAGTACACAGAGCAAGATCCGAAATCCGGCATCGACGCGTTGAAGGCCGCGCTTTCCAGACTATCGGACGGGAAGACCAAATGAGTTGGCTCAAGCTCGGCGCAACTGCTCTCGCCATGGTCTCGGCGGCAACGTGTCTCGAAGGATGCATAAGCACGGCCGCGGCCATGAAGGTCGAGGTGGAAGTCTATAAGGGGCCGCTTTCGCGGGACATTGCGACGCAAGTGGGAGAGCTCAAGGGAATCATGAGCGTCGCCCAGGACAACCTCGAGCGATGGGAGCCCGACTCAGGGACCATCTCGCAACACACACTCGACCGCGTCGTCGATATTCGACGGGCGTTCCAAGCCACGGTCTGCGTGGATCATTGGTCTCGACTGGAACCGACGGTCGAGGCGCTGCGACGGGAGATTTCGAAAGCCCAAACATCGGCACGCGAGCTTGCCACACAGGTTGAGTTGGCCCCAAAAGAAGTTCCAGGAAGCGAGCAGCCAAAGCCTGATGGTTCTACGCCAGCGGCGGGGAGCGGGGCGCAGCCGGGGGAGGTTGTCCCGCCTTCCGAGGTCAAGTCCGATGCGAATGGCGCAGGCGCAGGCAGCAAATGCTCCCGACACCTCGCAACTCCTGGAGGAAGTGAAAGGGCTGCTGTCGAGTCAGGTAAGCCTGGCGGGCGACGTCGAGCAGCAAGTCGTCAGACTCCAGGAAAAGCTGCCGAAGGCGGGGATGGCGGCCGCGGCGGATTGGTTCACTGCGGTCGCCGTGGCGGCTGAAGTCGATCGGGTTGTCGGTGCGATTGGCGAAGTGAGAAATCTGGGCGTGTCAGGGCCATCGGCGGACGATTTGTTTGATTCTCGAAGGGCATTGATGGCGGCCAACCGCGAGCTGCGTCGAGTCATCGCAGTGGGCCGCGTGCGCTGCGATCCAGTCCCGACGCCGCCCTATGAGGCAAAAGACCTCGGGCCTTTGACACAGTTCGCTACCAAGGTCGCCGAGATCGCAACCAGCATGTCTTCACTGGCTACTTCGGTCACGACCGACCAGATTTTCCAGATCTCGAGACAGGAAGTACGTCAAGAACTCGTGAAGCTCGCCGTCATCACTGGCGAGACCGCAAACCAGTTGTCCGCGCGCGCGGACGTCCTCCTTCGTCAGGTACAGGAGAAATACAGGGCTCAAACTACAGGCAAGGAAGGATCGACAAACGCCAACAGGAAGATGAGTACTGGTGATCACCTGCGTGATGCCTCGGCGACGGAGTTCCTGAGTCTCATCGATTGGCTCGACGCGGCCAAAGAAAACGGTACAGACGAAAAGAACTCTCATCTGGACCTGAATGGAATTCACCGGGCAAATATCGCAAGGCAGCTCTTCTCCGACCAGTATTGGACGAAGATCAACGAAGTCCATGCGAGCGGCCAGGGCGATGTCCGCATGGCGCTCATCAAAGACGACATTGGCAACTGGAACCTCAAGTCCTTCGACAGCGATCCGACCAAGCTTCTCGATGCCTACCGAAAGGTGGGGCTCGCCGCGTTGAATACCCTGGCCAAGGTCGCGGCAGGCGGAAATGCCCAGGTAAATTTGCAGCGAATCCAGGATCTGGCGACAGATCACCTTTCTACTGCGGAAGCCAAGGCCAACGCATCAGCCGATCTGAAGCGCGAACGCGATACGACTGTCGCGAGCATTCAGAAGTTGCTCGATAGGGCAAACGCGGTTTCCAGCGAGAACGAAACCAGGTACACGGATGCTCTCAACACGCAAAAGTCCAAACGCCTGTCGCTATCGACCGCCGAGGCGGACGTAAGGGTCAAGCAGGATCTGCTCAACAAGAAAAATGAAGCCTACGTTGCGAGTCTCAAGGCGCAGGCGCCGATCGAAGTCAGGACGGAGGCCGAGAGTCAGCGTGACACCGCAGAGGACGATTACAACGCGTCAGTCAGGGAGCTTGCGTCAGCGCACGCGAGCCTGACCAGCGCGACGCAGGAAGTCGATGCGATTCTCAAGCCCTATCAGCTGGAGATGCGGGCGCTGGTGGAAAAAGCCGCCATCGAGATCGAAACGCTGGGGCGAATCGGCGGGGCGCTTCAAAAGTCGTCCGCGGCTCCTGCTGGCGGGCTGCCGGCGAATCCTCTCGGAGGGCCCAAGCCGTGAAACGGCTCAAAGCTCCCACTTCACGCTGAGCGACGGCAGAAACCGCGGCCAGTTCTGCCGCTCCACGACGATCTGTTCGTCGTCCGTGCCGATGTCCTCGACTTCCACGTCGATGCAACACTGGTTGCGGCGATTGGTGAGATTCGCGATGTCGAGGGCTACCTCGAGGCTGCCGATGGCCAGCGGCCTTCGGTACTCGACGCGAAAATCGAGCGAGGCAAACGTCGGCATGCGCACGGAATTCCGGTCCGCGAGAACGGCGTCATCGTTCTCGTCGAACGTCACGGGCGTCATCGGCCAGCCGCTGCGCGCGGTGACGGCGGCGCCGACGCGCCACTGTCCGCGATGCCAGTCGATGCCGGTGGTGAACGCATAGCGCTGATCCCAGCTGCGCGGCACCTCGCGGCCGTCAAACACGTCGACGGCACGCGCCGCGGACAATGCGCTCCACACCCGCCAGCTCTCGCGTTCGAGAGCGAGCGACAGTTCGACGCCACGACTGAGCGCGCGGTCTGGCGCAATGGAGATGCGATCCGGGGCGATCTCCGCAAGTGCTTCGATGGGACTCAGGAGGTTCTCGAAGCGTGCCCGCACGTTCGACTGCCGCTTGTTGAAGATTTCCGCCCGCAGCTCGGCGCCACCCGCGAACCGGTGCTCTATTCCGGCGATCAGGTGCTCGGAGCTCTGCGCGCGCGCGAACGTGGTAACGCCGTCGGCGAGTGCCAGCTCGTGCACGTCGTCGACCTGGTGAAACCGCCCCCAATGCAGGCGCAGCCCGGTGCGCGGCTGCAGCTCCCAACGAAGGCCGAGGCGCGGATCCCAGGTGGTTTGGCCGGTCAGCCCGTCGATGCGATAACGCTGCACACGGACGCCAACCTCCGGAACCCAGCGGTCGAGAATCTTCCATCGCTGCGAGACGAACGCGGCGACGCGCGTCCCGGCGGGCGCGAGGCGCAACGAGCGCGACTGCTGCCCGGCGCGCGAAAACAGCTCCGCGAGCGGCCCGGCAAACGTGGCCTCGCTGTCGTAGCGGTAATCTGCGCGGCCACGTGTGTATTCGAATCCCGCGTTGAGGCGGCTCAGGTCGCTCCACTGCCACGTGAGGCTGGTGCGCAGATCCCAGTAGGTGGCCCGGCGCTGGTCGTCGAGACTGCCGATGGAAAACTCCGGCTTGTCGAGCTGGCCCACGCGATCGATGTCGATCGAGCTGGTGCCTATCCACATGCTGGTATTGAGCTCCGGCCGTGGCGCGTAGTCGGCACGCAGCCAGCCGTAAGCCGTGCGGCTCGAGATCTCGGACTGCTCATCGTCGTCGTTGAGCACGTATTCATCGGTCGCGAACAGTACGTTGCCTTGCAGGGTCACCCCCGCGTCGGTGCGATGCGAGGCCGTCAGCGAGAGGTCGCTGTAGCTGGGCCGGCCGGCGTCCACCGACAGGTACTGCAGTACCGGGCGCAGGGTTCCGAAACGGGCGGCCGCACGCCAGTCGGAGCGCTCGTCGTCGGATCCGCCCGCGATGCGCGCGCGGGCATTGAGAAAACTCAGCCCCAGTGAATTGCGCGGCTGGTCGCCGGCATCCGTCGAGCGGATGTCGAACACGCCGGCGAGACGATTGCCGTAGCGCGCGGGAAACCCGCCGGTGAACGCCTCGATGCTGCCTACCAGGTCCTCGTCGAGTACGCTGAATGGACTTTGATAGCCGGGCAGGTGGTAGAGCTGTCGCAGCGGAAAGCCGTCGAGCAGCACGAGCACTTCATTGGCTTCACCGCCGCGCAGATTGCTGGCCGCTGACAAACCGCCCTGCATGACGCCCGGCAGGCGTCGCAGTGCGCGGATTGGATCTTCCGAGATCTCGGGTTGCGATGCGAGTTCGACTCCTTCGATGCGCAGCCCGCCCTCGGGTCCGCTGCCGGCGATCGCATAACGGCTGGCCTCGACGATCACGGTGTCGAGGCTGACGCGCTGCAGTCGTAACGTGCGCCGTGAATCGTCGTCGCTCGTCAGGCGCAACGACTGCTCGCCATTGGCGTAGTCACGGATGCTGGCAACGAGCCTGTAGCTCGCGCCCGGCTCGAGGCCGTCAAAGGAGAACAAACCGGACTCGTCTGACCATGACACGCGGCCGAGCGGCGCAAGCTCGATTCGCGCGCCGGACAGCGTGGCCCCGGATTGCGCGTCGACGATCTCACCGCGCAAGACGTGCGAACGACGCTCGCCGCGAGCGCGCACCACCACGTACAACGACGGAGTCGCCGAGCGGATTTCCAGCCCGTGCTCGGCGAGGATTTCGCGCGCGATCGAGAGCCGATCGCGCGTGCGCGGCTCGCTGCGCACGCGCAGGGTTTCCGGCACGAGCTCGCTGCTATAGAGGAACTGCAGGCTCGAGTCCTCGAGGCTGCGCAACACACTCTCGACCGCCCGGTCGCGATACCGGGGCGGCTCACCCCATGCTTCGGCAGATCCGAGCAAGAGCAAGACCGCTGCCACGAACCGGACGGTTGCCATGCGCGAAGTCTATGCTCACTCGCCTGCGGGGCGCGGCCGCAGCAGGATCGTTGCATCGTCCGGCAGCGTGTATTCGATATCGGTCGAGGCGAGGGCCACGTCCAGGGCGTCAACGGGCGCAAGGTCGAGCGAACTGACGTGCAGCACGACACGGCGTACGCGCGCTTCGGTTGCCGGTGAGTCGTATTGCACGCGCCGGCCGGTCTCACGCGCGACCCATTCGAGAAAACGCAGCAGGGGCAACTCCGCGCCCCGCGGCGGTTCGGAAAGCGTCGCGGCCCACGCCCACTCCGCGTCGTGCGGCGCGATCCGGCCGCGCTCGACGTGGCCCAATGAGTCGAGGCGCAACTCTTCGCTGCCAGCGCACTCGAGAGTTTCCGGCGAGGTGTCGCGCGTCAGCCGCACCAGGCCTTCGCGCGTGCGCACGCGCAGCGTCTGGCCCGTCGCCAGCACTTCGAACTGCGTGCCCACGTCGCGCAGCTTGCCGAAGCGCGTGACCAGCTCGACGCTGCCGCCCGGTTGCGTGCCGGTATCGACATATACGCGGCCGGAGAAGAGCTCGATGCGGTTGCCGGGACGCAGCAGTACGTCCGTCGAGCCCGCGATGCGCAACGAGATTCCCGCATCGAGACGCAGTGCCGCGCGGCCCGATTCATCGGTGCGCAAGCGGGTTCCAGCGGGTATTGGAACTCCGGCGCCGGTCACCCAGTGCCCGTCGTCTCCGATGTCATCCGACGCAAACACCGTGCCACGCGAAATCGTGAGTTGGGCGACGATTTGATCGCCGGGGCGTGAATCGATGAATCGCAAGGTTGCCAACGAAACGGCAAGGAGCGCGATGCCCGCGGCCAGCGCATACGTCCATCGACGTCGTACGCGTTGGCGTACCGCGCGCTGCCAAGCCTCGCGGCTCGCGTGCAGGACGCGCTCATAGTCTTCGGGCGGCGGTTGGGCGCGGCGGCCCACGCTGCGGATGAGCTCGGCGAGCACGTCGGATGGAGGATGTTCAGTCATGTTGGGTACCCAGCCATGAGGGCAGGTCGTCGCGCGAGCCCGCCACCAGGGCCATGGCCTCGCGAAACGCGCCACGCGCCCGGCCCAGCAGCGATTCCGCCGCCTTCGCGCCGATGTCGAGCCGCTGCGCGATTTCGTTCGTCGCGAGCCCGTCTACGTACTTCCACTCGAGGACGTCGCCATACCGCGCGGGGAGGCAATCGAGCGTGCTCTGCACGAGGCGCACGAGGTCCATGCGCACGACCTGCGCTTCGGGCTCGTCCTCGACCGGCGCGGACAATGCTTCGAGGAACGATTCGATCGTCGCGTCGGAATCCGCGACCGTCGTGGCGATGCGCCGCCGTTGCCGGCCCAGGTCCACGATCGCATTGCGGCAAATCTGGCACATCCAGCCAAAAAGCGACGCCTCGCCGCGATATCTGGCGAGCTGCTCGAATGCGCGGCAATAGGTCTGCTGCACGACCTCGCAGACGTCGTCGCGATTGCCTTCGAGGCGCAACATGGCGAAACGATAGAGCTTCGGAAACAGCTCGTCGAACAGGCGGCGGAATGCGATCGCGTCACCGGCGAGGATGCGGTCCGCCAGGACCTTGTCGTCGTGCGCAGTGAATCCGGGCGAGGCCATTGTGAGTTAGACGGCGTCGCGCGGAAAATCCTTCGCGGACCGGGCGCGAAGGATATGGCGCGTCCTGGCGTCTCCAGAGGGCAACCACCTCGAGGAGACCCCCATGCGTATATTCCCCGCTGTCCCGCTGTTGTTGACGCTCGCCGGGCTCGCCCAGGGCGCCGAGCCCGTCTTCACCCAGGATTTTCCGCTCAAGACCTGCCGTTTCTTTCCAGGGGGCGGCAATGCCTACTTTCCGCTCAAACCGGGGCGCCAGCTTTACTATAACAACGCGCGCTGCGTCGGCGCGGGCGAGTGCGACGAGCTGGTGGAGTTATGGATCACCACCGAGGACGACAGGCGTCGCGTCACGCTTGGGAGCGGCAAGAACCGGCAGGTGATCCCGACGCTCATCATCGAGGAGCGCGAAGCCGAGGACGGCGAGCTGGTGGAGATTTCCCGCAACTTCTTCTCGACCTGCTACCCGGCGCGGGACGTCTACTACTTCGGCGAAGAGGTCGACATCTACGAAGACGGCGAAGTCGTGAGCCACGACGGCGCCTGGCTTGCCGGCCGACACGGGGCCTTGCCGGGCATCATCGTCCCCGACTCGGCATTCCTGGTCGGAACGCGCTACTTCCAGGAGCTCGCGCCCGGCGTCGCGCTGGATCGTGTGGAGCACGTCGCAACGAATCTCGAAGTGAACGTTCCAGCTGGAACATTCAAGGGCTGCATCAAGACACGGGAAACATCGCCGCTCGAGCCCGGCGCGGAGTCGATCAAGTTCTACTGTCCCGGGGTCGGGCTGGTGATCGATGGCGACGCCGAGCTCGCGGCCATCTACCACACCGACGACGAAGACGACGAGGACGACGAGGACTGATCGCCGGTCAGTACAGCCAGAATGCTCCGCTATTCGGGGCGGACGAGTTCGTCTGGTCGCCATCGATGTCGCGCGCGTTGCTGGGGTCGGCTATCGAGCCCACGGCCAGGATCCGGTTGCCGTCGCCGAACGCGACGTGGCTGCCGAACCGGGCATTCTCATGCGACACGTTGGGCTTGAGCAGGGTGCGCAACGCCCAGCTCGATGCCTTGCGCTCGAAGATGAACACCGCGCCGGTTCGTGTGTTCGACGAGGTGATGGTGCCGCTCACCGCCCCGGTTCCGACGTAGCGGTTGTACTCGTCGCCGACGGCGATGAACCGGCCGTCATCGCTCACGGCGACCGACGACGCAAATCGTTCCGAGAAACCATTCTGCAGGTTGGCTGCCTTGCCGATATAGGTGAATGCCGGCTCCGCGATCCAACCCGCGCTGCCGCGCCGGAACGCCATGACGTGTCGCCGCCAGTTGTCGCCCGCAACCGGAGCATTGGGTGACGTCGCCGCCACGATGATGCTGCCGTCGCGATTGGTTGCGATGCCCGTCGACTCGCGGAAGGTGGACATCTGCGCGAGCGTCTGGTGCACCGCGAAGTTCGGGCCCGAATACACGTTGATCTGGTAGGGATTCTTGAAGCTCGACGTCACCAGGACCGTGCCGTCGCCGCTCAGGTCGAAGTTGTCGACGGAGCCGTCCGTCCCGGTCGGGTGGTCCGGCACCACCCGGTGGGGCGTCCAGCCGGAATCCCCGCGCCGCCAAATGGCCACGACCGGATCATTTTCCGGTTCGCTCGCGTTGTATCTCTGCCAGTACGCCAGCGTCTGGCCTGCCTCGTCTATGTCGACCATCATGCCGAGAAAGTAGTCGGTTGAGCTGGGCGTCGTGATCTTCTGCTCGAGCGGCCACGTCGTGCCGGACCTGCGATAGACATAGATTGCCCCCTGGTTCTGGGGATGATTCGGCGTGAGCGCAAACTCGCGCGGCACACCGAGCACGAGCGTCGTGCCGTCCGCGCTCAACGCGACCTGGCGTCGGCCAAATTGATTGAAATCGAGGGGCACTCCCGTGGACGCTTCGACCGGGGTTGGGCTCATCCGGGCCGCGAGCCGCCACCCGGCGGCTTCCTTCTGATGCACGTAAACCACCGCGCTGCGCAGTCGGGGTCCGATGGTCTCTCCGCCGAGCACCGCGAGCGTCTTCCCATCCGCGCTCAGCACCGGTGACTGACCGAACCACGCAGGGCCGACGGCCGCCGCGCGAGTCTTGAAGAAGCCGACGGTTTCCTTCATGTGACTGGTGACGGTGATGTTGGCAGTGCTCGAACATCCGTCGGAGTTGCACGCGGTCACGCGATAGCGCGCGTTGAACCAGTCGAGCAGGTGCGCGGAGACGGTTACCTTGAACAGCGGATCCGGCGCCAGGGTGTCCGCGTATCTCACCCAGCTGGCGGCGCCGTTCGGCAGGAACCACAGCTCGTAGTAACCCGCGCCGGCGACCGGCTCGACGTCGAAGCGCAGCTGCTTGAAATCGGCGCCCACGGTCACGGTGGGAACCGCGGGCTTCGCCGCATGGGCGGCGAGCGGCGCGATGAGGATGGCGGCCAAGACGAGGCGCGAACACCGGATACGCATGGCAGGGGCTCCAGGGCAGGCGCGACGTGCGCCTCTCGTGTAAACAGCGACAAACGCGTCGGTGCCGAACGGGACGGCGGCGAGTTTTTACAGGGTTGCTTGTAAGTTGCGGCGTGAGCGCGCCACGACGGGCGCGTGCTTCAGTGCCAGAAACGCGCGGGCGCTGTGGGAGGACAGCGCCCGCGCTTCGCTGCCTCAGTGCCGGACGCTGTAGTAGTCCTGCACCTTGGCGCGATACACGCCGACGCCGTCGGCCTTGGTGAGCTTGTCGAGTGAGTCCGAGGGAGCGGCCTGCAGCTGCTCCTTCGTGAACGGTACGACGTAGCTGTCTTCCGACTCGTCGTAGTCGAGCGCGGACCACGGCACGGGATGGTACTTCTCGTTCATGCCGAGAAAACCACCGAAGCCTATGACGGCGTACACGATGTTGTTGGAAAGTTTGTCGAGAACGATGTCCTCGACCTGGCCGATTTTCTCACCGGCCGCGTTCTTGACGCTCGTGCCGATCACCTTCTTGGCACGAATCACTTCCGTGTGTCCGGATGCGGTTGGCATGACGAATTCTCCTTGTGGCGTAGGGTCCTGAAGTGCTGCGCAACGATACGGGCCGCGCTGCGCGCGCCCCATCGGAGGATGTCGCGGATACCTGTCAGTGAAGCTCCGGCCGGGGAACGCGCATGCGCGGGTCGTCGCATACTGGCGCGGTTACAAGGAGACAACCCATGGGCAAATGCGAAGTGTGCGGCAACGACTACGACAAGACCTTCACCATCACGCAGGCGGGCGAATCGCACGTTTTCGACAGCTTCGAATGCGCGATCCACGCGCTCGCTCCGGTGTGTGAGCACTGCGAATGCCGCATCGTCGGGCACGGCATGGAGGCGGACGGCAAATTCTTCTGCTGTGCGCACTGCGCGAGCCATTCGGGCAAACCGCAGATGCGCGACCGCGCCGAATCGCGCCAGCCATTGTCGAGCCGGGGCTGACTAGCCCGGCGCCGGCCACTCCAGCGCGAGGCGCGCGCCACCGAGCGTGCGGGCTCGCACCCGCGACCACGCGGCCGCGGTGCAGCGCCGCGATGCGCGCGACGATCGCGAGCCCGAGACCGAATCCGCCGGTTTCGCGGTTGCGGCTGGTGTCGAGCCGCGTGAACGCGCGAAAAATCGACGGCGCGTTCGGTCTCCGGAATTCCTTCGCCATCGTCCTCGACCACGAGCCGGTACAGGTCGTGGTCGCGCATGATCGTCGACGCGCACGCTTCTTTCGCGCATAACGCAGCGCGTTGGCCAGCAGGTTGTTCAGCGCGAGCTCCATGAGCCGCGGCTCCATCCACGCGGTCTCGAGTGCCGTTCTGCTGCACGGTGCTCGACGCGGCGTTCGTGCGGCGGGCACGACGGCGACGACCTGCCGCAGCCACGGCGCGAGCGGGACGGTCTGGCAGTCCATGCGCAAGCCGGGATGATCGAGCCGCGCGTAGTCGAGCATGTCGGAGATCAGATCGTCGATCTGCTGCACGTCGGCGTTGATCGCGCGCAGCGACAGGTGCAGGCGCTCGTCCACTTCGCCCTCGAGCACCGCCGCCGCGAATCGCACGCGCGCGAGCGGAGTGCGCATCTCGTGCGACAGCGCCGCGGTCATTTCCTTCTGGCTCTGGATGAGCTGGCTCACGCTTGCGCCGACATGTCGTCGAGATTGGTCGCGAGACTCGTGAGCTGCGTCGTGTGCTTGGCGGTATCGAGGGGTTCGCGGTAGTCGGTCGCGAACTTCTGCGCGGCTTCGGTCAGCACGCGCAGGTCGGCGCAGCAGCGGCCGCAACCACAGGCCGACGACGAGCAGGATCGATGCATAGAAGAGCGACGGGCAGGAAACGCACCAACAGGCTTTCATGCGGCGGCTCGAACGGGCCGAGGCGGATGGCGCCCTTGAGCGCGGGCGAATTCCACAGGTAGAAGATCTTGCCGGAATCGTCGACCGAGCTCGCGCGGACCGGCATCGGGCGCCGGCGAGCCCGCGATGTCGCCGGCCTCGAGCAGGCTCATCTCGAGCCCGAGCGTCTGCCCGAGCTCGGTGGCGCGCGCGGCGCGGTCTTCGGGCGGCACGGCCATCAGCCCGGATTCCATCAGCCGCAGCGTCGAATCGAGCCAGGGATCCGCGGCGCGTGTCTGGCGCGACTGCAGCGCGCCGAAGCCGACGTCGAGCAGGATCGCGACGATCAGCAATCCGCCGGCGAGCACGATGTAGGAGCGGATGAACAGCCCGCGACCGCCCGCCGCCAGCCACTCCTTCACACCGGCTCCATCACGCCTGGACGCGGCTTCCGCGTCCTCCCAGGCGTCGGGAACCAGTAGATAGCCCTTGCCCCACACGGTCTTGATGCGCGAAGGCGCCGCGGCATCGTCGCCGAGCTTGCGGCGCAGCTTCGACACGCGGCCGTCGATCGAGCGGTCGAGGCCGTCGTAGTCGATGCCGCGCATGGTGCGGAACACTTCGTCGCGGCTCACGAGCTCGCCGGCGCGGTGCGCCAGCAGGCTCAGCAGCTCGAATTCCTGGGTGGTGAGCGGCACGGGCTCTCCGCCCAGCCACACCTCGCGCGAGGTGTCGCTGATGCGCAGCGCACCCAGCAGCACATCGGGGCGGCGCTCGGCGGTCGCCGGCAGGGCCACGCTCCGGCGCGACGCAGCAATGCACGCACGCGCGCCAGCAGCACCATCGGGTCCACCGGCTTCATCACGTAGTCATCGGCGCCGGCCTCGAGTCCGATCACGTGATCGAGATCGGTGTCCTTGCGCGGTGAGGATGAGGATGGGCACGTCGTGCACGCGGCGCAGCTCGCGGCAGATCGACAGACCGTCCTTGCCGGGCAGCAGCAGGTCGAGCAGCACGAGGCGCGGGCTTCTCCTGCGCGAACCGCTCGAGCGCGCGATCGCCGCGTGACTCCAGCTTCACGCGCAGCCCGTTCTGCTCCAGGTAGGTGGCGGTGAGCTCGGCGAGGCGCGAGTCATCTTCGATCAGCAAGATATCGACGGCATTCATAAGACATCCCAGACATGGCGCGTGCGCCGCTCGCGCCGACGGTCGGTCGAGCCCACGCGCAACACGGTGATTTTCACCTCGGCAAGGTGGTCTGCGCCATCCGGCGCGCCCAACCAATAGACGAATTCCTCGCTGACCTCGCGTTTCAGGGCATGTGTACCGCTGAGCGAACGCGCCCAGCAATGCACGGGGCCGCCCTGGGCGCTGTCATTGATGCAGTACTCGGCCGCGAGCACGCTTTTCCAGCGGATGTCGAAGGTCATCATGCAGCTCGAAGCGCCCTTGTCGATGACGCACAGCAACGGCTTGACCGCCAGGCGCACCGGGGCCGTGTCGGCGGCCGTCGCGGGGCCGGAGATCGCGACGCAGGCCGCGAAGCCGACGAGCAGTTTGCGGATCACGTCAGAAAGTCCAGGCGAGACCGGCGAACCAGCCCAACACGTGGTCGTCCTTGACCAGCGGGCTGCGGGCGACGCTGTTTTGCAGCCGCTCGTAGTTCGCGGACATCGCCAGGCGCAGGTCTTTGGTCAGGTAGTAGCTGGCGCGCATTCCGGCTTCCCAGCCGAAGCCATCGTCGGCGTGATACTCGGTGATCAGCGGGCTCGCCTCGTCGGCGTGCACGCCCCAGTAGTAGTCGCTGAACTTGCGGCTCTTGTAGGCGACGCCGACCGACGGCGCGAACGAGAAGCGCCCGCGCGTGACGCGGTACGAATAGTCAGCCGCGATCTCGAAGCCGTCATGCGTGCCGCTCACGTCGTGGAAGCCGCGCACGGCGGCCGCGCCCCACTCGCCGTCGAACAGCGTCTCGAAGCCGAGCTCGATGGCATAGTCGCGCTTGGGCGGCTTGAGCACGGCGACGACCTGGTCGTTCGAGGACCGGGGTGACCGAGTTGGCACCGCGCGCCGCCCGAGGTCAGCGGAAATTGATGTACTTGCGTGTTCGTCTTGCTGAAGAACGCGCGGTCGCTGTTCACGCGCGCGACGGTGTTCAGCGTGAACGCGCGGCTTGTCGACCAGCGAGAAACCCGAGATCGCCGTTGTCGAAGAACCAGCGTTCGCCGAACCAGGCGATGTCGAGGTCGACGACGACCGGGATGTCGTCGGACTGGATCAGCGGATTGCGTGCGCTGCCCGTAACCGAGCGCGACGCCGAGCCGCCAGCGGCGCTCGGGCTCCGCGGCGCCGGGCGGCGTCGCGGCCACGGCGGCCTGCGCCTGAGCATCCGGCTCGGCGCAGGCAACCGTCGCGAGCACACAAAGGCCCGCGATTCTCAGGGATATTTTCAATGACTCATTCAACGCCGCAAGCATCGCTCATGGGCCTATTTAAACTGTGAAAAAGTGTAGCCCTGAGACCACACACAATTTGACGAATTCACCCAACTGTCGAGACAGATGCCGCACGGGGCCGCCGGTAGGGTTGCCCCCATGCGCCGCCCCCTCGATTGGCTCGTAGTCGCCATTTCCCTGACTTTCCTGCTGATGGGACGGTCGATGACCGCTCGTGTCGAATCCCCGGCGGACTCGCGCCCGGTGCTCGAGATTCCGTCCGCGCCGGTGTGGAACGCCCAGGTCCTGCCCTTCGAGCCGGGTGGTGCGGTCGCGGTTCCCGCCAGCCTGCGCCGTGAACGCAATCTGGAGTTCGGGTACGTGCGCCTCGATTCCGCCGCACTCAACTAGCAGCCGGTCGTTGGGCGCCGGCGACGGGGCTGCTATTTGAGTTTCGCGAGCAACGCCTTGAAGCGCGGATCGTCGCGCAGCGAGTCGTAGTCCGTGTCGTGTTCGATCCAGTCGCGCTTGCCCCAGCCGAGGCCGAAAGCGCGCTCGAGCATGACGAGGGCGTTCTCCTTCAGGCCCGCCTTCGCGTAGATGAGGGCCGCGTTGAGGATGGCGCTCAAGTCCGCGGGATCGATCTCGAGCGCGCGATTGGCCCATTCCTGTGCGCGCGCAAGATCGCCCGCGTCCTGCAGCGCTCCACCGCCCAGCGACAACACGCGGATGTCCCGCGGATTGAGCGCGAGCGCGCGCTCGGCCCTGCGCAGGCTTTCCTCGTTCACCGCCTTGGCTTCGGCCGGGTGGCCGCTCATGCGCAGTGATTGGCCCTGCAGGTAACAGCTCTGGAAATCCTCGGGTCGCGCCGCGGCCGCCTTGCCAAAAAGTTCGGCCGATCGCTCGATCTGTCCGCGCGCGAAGCAGGAACGGCCGAACAGGTACCAGGCGTCGTAGAGCTGCGGATTGATGCGGACCGCGGCTTCGAAATGCTCTTCGGCCTGGTCGTAATGGCGATGCAGCGACATCGCGAAACCGCGCGCGACGTGGGCATCCGCCAACTCGGGATTCAGCTGCATCGCAATTCCGCTGGCGCGATCCGCCTCGCGCAGATGTTCGGGATTGGATCCCCACCATTCGTATTCCTGCGCGTACGCGGTGGCCAGGCCTGCCCAGGCAGGCGCGTACTCGGCATCGATCTCGATGGCCGCGCGAAACATCTCGCGGCTGTGCTCGAGCGCCGGCCGGGTCAGCCGATGCAGGCTCTGCCGGCCGCGCAGGAAGTATTCATACGTGTCGGTGGCGGTCTGCGTGCGCCGCACCGCGCGTTTTTCGCGCTTCGACAGCGCGCTGCCACGCAGCATGCCGGCGACGGTCTCGGCGATCTCGTCCTGGATCGCGAACAGGTCGCCGAGCTCGCGATCGAAACGCTCCGACCACTTGTGATAACCGGTTGCGGTATCGATCAACTGCACCGTGATACGCAGCCTGTCGCCGGCCTTGCGCACGCTGCCCGCGAGCAGCGAATCGACGCCGAGATCGCGCCCCACCTGTTTTGCATCGGGGCCGGCGCCGCGGAACTGGAACGACGAACTGCGTGCCGCGACACGCAGTCCGTCCACGTGCGTCAGCGCATCGATGAGCTCTTCCGCGAGTCCTTCGCATAGATAGTCCTGGTCCCGGCCGGGGCTCATGTCCGTGAAGGGAAGCACCGCAATTGTCGCGTCCGGACTGGTCGCGTCCGGATGAGTGGCATCCGGTGTGCCCGCGGCGGCGGCTGCCTGCGGCGCGCTGCTCAGCGCGGCGGCGAAGCGGTATCCGCGGCGATGCCGCGTTTCGATGAACTTCGGATGCTTCGCGTCATCGCCCAGCGCCTTGCGCAGCTCCTGGATACACGTGACCAGCGCGTCGTCCGTGACGACGGTGCCGCGCCAGACGCGGCCAAACAACTCGTCCTTCGACACCGGCTCGCCGGCGCGCTCGATGAGCATGCCGAGCACGCCTGCGGCCTTGGGCGTCAGTTTGATTTCACGCTTGCCGGACCAGAGCCGCGCGGAGTCGGGCTCGAAGCGGAAGCGGGCGAAGGTCAGTGGTGCGTGCATATCCCGGCCAAATCCCGGAACTCCCCCGGGACTCGAACAATGCCCGTTACGTAAGCTTTTGGCCATGAAACGCATACTCATCGCCCTCTACGGTGTGGGCTGTTACGCCGTCTTCTTCGCCACGTTCCTGTATGCCGTCGGGTTCATCGGCGGCTTCGGCGTGCCCAAGACCCTCGATTCGCCGCGCGAGATCGGCCTCGGTGCCGCGCTCGCCATCGATCTCGGGTTGCTCGCGCTGTTCGCCGTGCAGCACAGCGTGATGGCGCGGCCGGCATTCAAGCGCTGGTGGACGCGCATCGTTCCCGAGTCCGCGGAACGCAGCACCTACGTGTTGTTCTCCTCGCTCGCGTTGATCCTGCTGTTCGCGTACTGGGAACCGCTCGGCGGCATGGTCTGGAACATGACCTCCACCGCGGGCGTGATCACCATGTATTCCCTGTACGCCGCGGGTTATGCGTTGCTGTTGTACGTCACGTTCCTCATCGATCACTTCGATCTGTTCGGACTGCGCCAGGTCTGGCTGCAGCTGCGCGGCAGGCCCTACACCACGGTGCCGTTCGTCACGCCCTGGCTCTATCGCCAGGTCCGGCATCCGCTCTACATCGGCTGGTTCATGATCGTCTGGGCGACTCCGGTGATGACCGTGTCCCACCTGGTGTTCGCGGCCATGTGCACCGCGTACATCCTCGTCGCCATCCAGTTCGAGGAGCGGGACCTGATCCGCTTTCATCCCGAATACGCCGAGTACAAGCGCCGGGTTCCGATGCTGTTGCCGTTCGGGCGTAAACGTCGCGACGCGGGTGTCGCCGTGCGAGGGGCATGATGTCCGCGCGTGTCGATCTGTTCTACAACTCGTATGCGAACTTCGCGGAACAGGTCCTGGCAGACGTGCGCGCCGAGACCTACGGCCGCGACATCGGCCAGAACAGCTGGGTGACCGCGGACGAGTACGACGGTTACCTCGAAGCGCTGGGCCTCGGCACCGCGTCGCGCGTGCTCGAAGTCGCCAGCGGTTCTGGCGGCCCGGCGCTGTATCTCGCGCAGCGTAGCGGCTGCCAGGTTACCGGCGTCGACTTGAATCCGAACGGCGTCCTGACCGCGACGGCGCTCGCGGCGCGCGCGGGGTTGTCGTCGCGCGTGACGTTCAAGGTCGGCGACGCCGAAGCGCCGCTGCGTTTCGCGGACGGAACGTTCGACGCCTTGTTGTGCATCGACTCGATGAACCATTTTCCCAATCGCGGGGACACACTGAAGGAATGGCGGCGCGTACTGAAGCCCGGCGGGCGAGCCGTCTTCACTGACCCCGTGGTCATCACCGGCCCGGTGACCAATGACGAGCTGGCCCAGCGCAGCTCGATCGGGTTGTTCGTCTTCCTGCCCGCGGGCCTGAACGAGGAGCTGATCGTGAAAGCCGGATTCCGCATCGTGAGCCAGACGGACGCCACCGAAAACGCGGCGCTGATTTCGCGCCGCTGGCGCGAGGCGCGGCGTCACTTCCGGGACGACCTGGTGCGCATCGAGGGCAAGGAGCGCTTCGAGGGCGTGCAGTCCTTCCTGGGGGCGGTGCACAAGCTCACCCGGGAGCGGCGGCTGTCGCGTATCGCCTGGGTAGTCGAAAACCCGGTGAACTAACCACCAGCGCGCCGGTCACGTATGCTGCGTGACCATGAAAATACGAATCGTGAGCGCCTTGCTGGCCGCCATCGTGCTTTCGAGCCCGGGCCTCGCCCTGGCGAAGGAGCAGTACCGCGAATTGCCGTACGCCGCGGGCAATCCGTCGGGCGGAGTCCCGGTCTGGAATCCCGGCGACAAGTTCGTCGCGGTTTCGGGCGGTGCCTGCTCGGGGTCCTGCCCCGTGTACGACGTCTACGTGTTCAGCGATGGGCGCGTCACCTTCATCGGCCGCGAGCTCACCGCGAAGAAGGGCTCCTTCACCAAGCAGATGGATCCGAGCGTCTACACGGAGCTGCTCACCCTGGTGGTGCGCACGCAGGTGATGGAGAAGAAGATCAAGCGCGGCAGCTGTCTGTCCGGACGCGCGATGCTCATGGTGATGCGGTCGTCACCGGATGGACAACGCATGCGGATCCGCGACCTCAACTCGGGTTGTGCCGGGTATGCCGATCTCGCGCGCGACATCGAGAAGCGCTTCATCGAGGACACCGAGATCACGAACTGGCTCGTGCCGCGGAAGTGAGCGCGGGTTTCGCGATCCATTCCGGTGTCTTTGCGGACGAAGAGATATCAGCGTTTGCGTCGACACTGGAGTGGGTAGCTCTCGATCGCAACCGCGCGGGCGCGCGTCATCTGCTGCGAATTCATTCGGTGCTCGCGCTGGCCGACGACCCGCGACTCGTGGACATCGCTCGCGACTTGCTGGGTGGCGAAGCTCACCCATTTCGCGCCACGCTCTTCAACAAGTCCCCCGACGCCAATTGGCTCGTGGCCTGGCACCAGGACACCGCGCTTCCGCTCGAGTCTCGAGTTGACGCTCCGGGCTGGGCATCCTGGTCTGAGAAGCAGGGGGTGGTTTATGCGCATGCGCCGGCGAACGCACTGGATCGGGTAGTTGCGCTCCGCGTGCATCTTGACGATTCGACGGAAGACAACGGCCCGCTGCGCGTAATTCCGGATTCACACCTCGAGGGCGTGATGACCGACGCGCAGTTGAGTGCGCGCGCGCTCCGCGGCCCGGCTGCGACGTGCCTGGTGGCGCGCGGTGGGGTCATCGCAATGCGGCCATTGATCATCCACGCGTCCTCAAAAGCAAACGCGCCGCATGCGCGGCGCGTGTTGCATATCGAGTACTCGAATTCGCTCGATCTCGGCGGCGGGCTTCGCTTGCGTGCCGCCTAGTCCGGCGTGCGTCAGTTGACGACGACTTCGTAGATCGTCGTCGTGCCGCTGATCTCGTTGCCGACCACCAGCAAAGGCTTGCCGTTCGGGCTCTGGCTGGCTTCGATGAACGCCAGTCCTTCCGGACCCAGATCTCCCGCGGCCGGGTTCGAGCTGCCATCCGCGAGCTTGGTCGGTACCAGGAAATTGCGGTTGCCGAGATAGTCCTGGAACACGGGCGCCTTCGGCTTCGTGACGTCGTAGACCAGGATGCCGCTCTGGCGCTCGAGTCCGATGAACGCGTAGACGCGGCCGCCGATCTCGCCCACCGCGATACCCTCGGGCTCCGGGCCCTTGTTGTCGCTGCGCGTGTCGAATGACGCATTGGCGGCGTGATCGCTGTTGAAGTCCGGTGCGGCGACGCTCGCGACGAGATCTTCGATTGCGCTGCCGCTGTCGAAAACGAGTTTCCCGGCGGGATTCCAGATGGAGAACGAACGCGTGCCGAACACGTAGAGTGCGTCGTGGTCGCCGTCGCCGTCGGTGTCGCCCAGGGTCTTCGTGACGGTGAGTCGGCCGAGCGCCGGATCCTTGCGCAGGTCGGCGCCAGTCGGGAATGCGACCGCGTCGAGCTTCAGGTCCTTGACGCGGGCTTCCTCGTTGAAGCCGGCCCAGGCACGCGTGTCGCCTTCGTTCGCGGTGACGAGATAGGTCTCGCCGTTGATGCAGAAGCTGGCGATGGAGTCGGGTAGATAGAGACCGGATACCGGCCAGTTGCCGATGTGGATGCCGCCGTCGCGATCGCTGGGATCGAAGGCATTGCCCGCCAGGCCGTGATCCTTGGTGCCGAGCGGCAGGATCTGCAGCACTTCGCCCTGGACGAGGTCCACCTTCGCGAGCGCGTTGTTTTCCTGCAGCGTCACCCACGCGGTGTGGCCGTCCCAGGAGAACGTGACGTACTCCGGCTCCAGATCCTGCGACACGGTGGCGTTGGGGCCGAAGAGGCGCACGCCCTTCTCGAGCAGCTTTGCGCGCCTCGAGTCGAACTTGTGGAAGTCGATCTGCCATACCTGCGCGGCGTCGAGACCGTGCGCCAGGTCGACGAGGGTCAGCGAACCTTCCGGGTCGATCGTGTAGGCATCGTTCGGCTCGCCTTCGTTGGCGACCAGGATCGAGTCGCCCGCGGGCGAAAACGCGACCATGTCGGGGAGGGCGCCGGCCGGGAATGTCCTGAGCAGCGCGAGCGTGCTCGAGTCATACACAGCGATGAGCCCGGGGTCCGTCTTCACGTCCGCCTGGATGGCGACCGCGACCAGTCCATTCTTCACGGCGACGCTGTTGGCGCTGTCGCCGAGTGCCGCGGCGTCGATCGTCGCGAACTTGGTCGGGTTGGTCGGGTCGGAAACGTCCAGGACATCGACCGAGGTCGCCGCGGCGTTTACCACGAACACGCGCTGGGTCAGCGGATCATAGGCGACGATTTCCGCCGCGCCTTTCTCGAAGACTCCGGTTCGATAGGTACCAAGCACCTGGAGCGAGACGGCAGGGGGCGGAGCGGCGGAAAAGCTGGCAGTGGAAGCGAGGGCGAGGAGGACGATACCGAGGTGGCGCATGGCGGGCCTTTATTGTTTGCAGGCCCGGCATGCTGCGACAGCAAAATGACGGTTTTATGAAAAACGCGGCTCGGCTCTCAGGTCGGCTTCAGGAACCGCGCATCGCAAACATCCAGGGATATGCCTTCCGGCGCTGCATTCCAGAACGAAACTCCCTGCACTTTGGGGCGCAGCAGGCCGTAGGCGGTCGCATCGTGTGCGCGACACGCGAAACTCGCAAAGTTGGCGCGATTCCATTCGCTGTCCGGATACGCCTTCATCATCTCTTCGAAGCCCCGGCGCATGCGCGGCCAGCTCACGGCGGACTCCTCGAACAGGCTTTCGTCCTGTCCGCCGACCTGGTCCAGCACCCAGTACAGACGCGCGTACAGCATTTCTCCGTCCACGTTGGTCGGTGAGGCGACCTGCTCCAAGATGAATTCGTCGGCTTCGCGGAAGGATCCGCCCCAGCGCGGTGCGAAGTCGCGCAGGTACGAGAAGTAGATGGGTAGATAGCCGGGATGCCGCGCGATTCCCTCGTCGAACAGTTCGCGCAGATCCGCGGTGGACTTGCCCGAATCGAGTCCCGTCGTGATGGCGCGCGCGTACCACGAGGGGATGCGCGATGACGTCTGCCGGTTCTCCATGAGGATCCGCCACGCATCGGCGGTGCGTTCATGAAACAGCTTCCAGCCTTCGGGAGTCACCGTGGACGAGAAGCCGTGTCCACGCGCGCGCCATGCGGCCGCTTGCGCGATCATCGCCTCGACGATCGGCAGATATGCCGAATCCGGAAACTCCTGCTTCCACCCCACGAGCTTGCGCTTCAACCCCGGACTGTCGCCTGTGCCCGGCAGCTCCAGATACTCCTCGAATTCCATTTCGCGCAGGAATAGTTTCGGTCGCCCGTCGACGTCGCGCGCCTTGTCGGCGACGTACTTGTCGACCTGCTTGTCTATCTTCTCGAAATGGCCCACCGACAGGTTTTCCCAGATGCCGGCGTCCGGTCGCTCGGGAGGAACGTACGGCGGATTCGCGGCCCGGACCTGATCGGGTGTTGGTGCCGTCGGCGCGGGATCCCTGGAGCATCCGGCAATGGCCAGTACGACGGTGGCGATCAGTCCATGTATTCGCATCTCACCGGATCGTAAGCGCAACCTCGTCGGAGTGGAAGTTCGCCTCGCGGCTCGCGATGCGCAGCGTGCCCGACGAGCGCCGCAGCGCCGCGGCCGGCACCACCATGTGCAGCGACGATGCGCGCGCGTAGCCGAGCTCGCGCCAGTGTTCATCCCCATGGGGCCGATACAGCGCCACCGCGTTGATGCAGAACGCGGAGCGGTAGCGCATTTTCCACGACAACTCCGCATCGTTCAGCGAAGACCACTGCAGGGTACGTACTTCGGTGGCCAGCTCGAGGGGACCCAGGACCGCGTCGGCGACGTTGAGCACCTTGTTGTCCTGGGTCTTGCCGGCGAGCTCGGACCTCGCGTTGCCGCTGCTCAGGATGTGCTCGCGCAGCTCGTGGTATCCCCAGCCCGGATTGAGCGACTTGATCAGGGCCGCGCAGCCGCTCACGTACGGCGCGCCGATGGCGGTGTTCTCGAGCACGGTGTGACCGGTTCCGCGCCAGTGCGGTACGCGCGCAAACCCGGGAGCGCCGATGTCACCGCCACCCGCGCATTCCGACAACGGCTCGAATCGTTCGTTGAGCGACAGCACCGTGATGAGATTCGGCAGAGAGTCATCCGCGGTCCGCGCGACGGGCGCATCGCGATGAGGCGCGGCGCAAACTACGAGTGCGTTGCGCGTCGCCGCGTATTGCACGGCGCGGCGCACGGAATTTGCGGACATGTCGGCTGACTGGCCGACGTTGATGATTTGCGCACCCATCTCCACCGCGTATTCGAGCGCTTGCGCGAGATCGAGTGCCTGCGATCCCGGACCCGCGCTGAAACGCACGGGCAGGATGCGCGCCTCGGGCGCGACGCCCGAGAAACGTTCGACGTCGCTGGACCGCCCGGCGGCCACGCCGGCGGCGTGTGTACCGGGGATGTCGTGCTCGCCCGCGCCGGCGGGATGATGCGCGAGATCCCGCTGGATGTTAGGACCCAACAGGGGATGATCGAGCTGCACGCCCTGGTCGACGATGCCGATGACCACGGCGGAACTGCCCCGCGTCCTGCTCCACGCGCGTTCGACCCCCAACCATTCGAACGCGGTGCCGAAGCGGCCTGAAGCGGCCGCAGCGCTCGTCATGAATAGGTCCCTTACCCTATCGAACGTGACTGCCGCAGAGATGCTCTCTGCGACGACACGTCAGACGGTGACAGGCTCAGGGCTTTTCGATGTTGAAATCGAGGGGTTCTTCGTCGGACGTCTGCTTGCGCACGCTCAGCGTGTAGGAACCTGCCTGCAGGCGATCCGAATCCAGCATGAATTCGAGCGTGACCGGCGAGCTGGGATGCTGGCCGTAGAGCGTCGTGAGCGTTTCCGCCGGTTTTTGCGGCTCGAGGTAGTCGAGCGTGACGCTGTAACGCGCGGCTGTGTCGAACAGTCCGACGATCTCCACGCGCACCACACCGGCGCCGAGCGTCGGCACGTCGTCTGCGCCGCGCACCTGCGCGAGGCGCAGCGACGGTCCGCCGCGTTCTGCATCGGTGGAAACGGCGGCCATGTACACGTGGCCGGTGAGTCCACTCGGTCGCCACCAGGTGTAGGCCAGCACTCCGAGGGCCAGCAGCACGCCCGCGGCGGCCGCGAATTTCCAGGCCGGGCCGCGATTCGAACGCACGAATTCCTCGGTGGGACCTTTCGCGACCTGGGCGATGCCGTCGCGCAGCCGCTGCTCGTATTCCACCTGCTTCGCGAACTCGGGATTCGCGACACAGTACGCTTCGAACTCCTCGGCTTCCTGCGCGCCGAGTTTGCCCGAAACATATTGTTCAATCATGCCGGGATTCATGGCTCGCTCAGGAGATCCCGCTTGGAGAAGCCGCGTTCCTCGAGGATCTGGCGGAATCGCCGGCGCGCGCGACTCAAGGCCTGGTTGAACGCTGCTTCCGACAAGTCGAGCTCCTGACAAATCTGTTCCTTGTCATGATCGTCGAGATAGAAGCGTTTGAGCATCAGGCGATCCCGGGGTTGCGGCAGTTCGCGAAGCAGCGCACGGACCGCGAGAGCCGCTTCGGCGTCCGCCGCGCGGCCGTCGACGCTCGCGGCCGGATCGGCGTTCCGGTCCGTCGCGTCACTGTCTACATCTGTTCTCTGTCGCTCGGCCTTCCGCAGTGACGCGATGGCGAGATTTCTTGCGGTTTGGGCCGCGAAGGCAGCGAGTTTGCTGGGGATCGTCGATGCCGGCGCCGCGCAGGCGCTGGATGACGACTAACAGCGTCTCCTGGACGAGGTCCTGCAGCAGGCCATGATCGCCACCGGTCCGCCGGCGCAACAGCACGCGCAGGCCCGGCTCGAATTGGCGAATGAGCTCGCTTTCGGCGGAGACGTCGCCGTCGCGAATTCGGCGCGACAGCTCGCCGCCTGGAACGAAATCCATACCCCCTGACCCCTGATGCCCTGATTGCCTGTCGGAACCGATTCTGCCATGCCGCCCGCGCTGTTCTGGACTCACCCCGCAGCCCGGCTATGCTTTGAGCGTGCGCGGGCGCCCGCCCGGGGTTACGGAAGAAAATATACGTGTTGAAAACCTACCGTGGTTCGTGCCATTGCGGCGCCGTGCGCTTCGAGGCCGACATCGATCTCACCCAGCCGACCTACCGCTGCAATTGCTCCATCTGCTCCCGCAACCGCTTCTGGGCCGCGGTGATCAAGCCGGCGCAGTTCCGGCTGCTGGAGGGCAAGGGCGAGCTGACCCAGTACCTCTTCAATTCCATGCGGAACGAACATCGCTTCTGCCGCACCTGCGGCGTGCGCCCGTTCGGGCGCGGCGAGACGCCGGACAACTTCGAGGTCATCGGCGTGAACATCGGCTGCCTCGAAGGCGTGACCTGCGAGGAGCTCGCGGCGGCGCCGATCCGCTACTGCGACGGCAAGAACGACAACTGGCAGAACCCGCCGGCGATCGTCAGCTATCTATAGGCTAGCTACCGGCGGGCTCGCCGCCCGGCGGATTGATCGGCAGACGGATGTTGAACGTCGTGCCGACGCCGCATCTCGGTGTCGAAATCGAGTTCGCCGCCGTGGCCCTTGACGATCACGTTGCGCGCGATGGACGAGGCCCTGGCCCGTGCCGCGTGCCGACTTCCTTGGTCGTGAAGAACGGATCGAAGATGCGGCCGCGGATCGCTTCGGGGATGCCGCCGCCCGTGTCCTGGATCGCGATGACCACGTGCTCGCCTTCGACCGCGCGTGCGCACGGAGATCTTGCCGCGCACCGCGTGCGTCCTGACGACGTCCGCGATGGCGTGCGCCGAGTTCACGACGAGGTTGAGCACGCACCTGGTTGATCTGGCCGCCGTGACAGTTGATCGGCGGCAGCGGCGCGAAATCGGTTTCGACGTCGGCGACGCGGCTGTATTCGCTGCGCGCGACGACCAGCGTGCTGCGCGATGGCGACGTTGAGATCCACCGCGCTCATCTCGCTCTGGTCGGCGTGCGAGAAGTCCTTCATCGAGCGCACGATCTCGGCGATGCGCGCGAGGCCGTCGGCCACGAGCGTCAGCGCGGGCGGCAGCTCCTCGCGCAGGTATTCGACGTCTTCGTTCGCGGTCGGCGGCGCCGGCATTGCGCCGCGTGCAGCGAGTCGATGTAGGCGAGCAGTTCCTGCACGCCTTCGCGGATGAACGACATGCTGTCGCTGACAGATACTGGATCGGCGTGTTGATCTCGTGCGCGACGCCCGCGGCGAGCCGGCCGATGGATTCGAGGCGCTCGCTCGATGGCCATGCGCTCTTCGGCGGCCTTGCGTTCGGTGATGTCGAAGCCCGTGCCGACGATGCCGGTGAGATTGCCCGTCGGCGTCGCGCAGCGGCACCTTCGAGGTCAGGATCACGCGATTCATGCCGCGCAGTCTTGTCGAACGCGATTTCCTCGAGGTCGATGAGCGGCTCGCCGGACTTGATCAGCGCCTGTTCGTCGTTGAAGAACTTCTCCGCCATCTCGCGCGGGAAGAAATCGAAGTCGGTCTTGCCGATGAGATCGTCGGGCTCGACGCCCATGCGGTTCGCGACCAGCTTGTTGCAGGCGGTGAAGCGGCTCTGCGCATCCTTCGCAGTAGATGAAGGCGGGGATCAGGTCGATCATCGTGCGCAGCACGTTGCGCTCGTGCGCGAGCGCGTCCGCGAGATTGCGGCGCTCGGCGCTGGCGGTCTCTGGCTCGTTATCGTCGCGTCGGATCGGGCTCGACGTGGCTGCGGCAGGCTGTTCACGGCTCAGCCAATAACGGCCCGGAGGCCCTAGATCTGAAGGCGCGGAAGGCCGTGAAAACGGGCGCAATGCGCTCACAGCGCGCGGCTAGCGCATCAGCGATTCCATTATTGATTAACTGTGGTCAGGCGCGTTTCGAGCGTGAGCTGGTCGAATACCGCGTCGAAGCCCGCGCCTTCGGGCGCCGCGCACATGACGCCCACCTGACTTCGACGCCCGGCGGAAAGTAGCCCTGGCGAATGGTCGTGAATTTCTCGCCGTCCTTCGAGCACTGCGCTTCGATCGAATCCTTCTTGCGCACGACGCGCCAGTACACCGCGCCGGTCTGCGACACGTCTTCCAGCGTCGACCAGTCGGAGAAGTCGTGCGTGAACACCACGCTGGCCCAGCGCTTGCCGTCGACCATCTCCGAGCCGCATTTCATCCAGTGCTTCTCGTCCAGCCGCACCATGAGGCCGGCCTGGTCGTAGAGCGCGGAGTAGTTGCCGTTGACGCGCGCCTGGAACGGTGAACTCGCCGAATATCGGCACGCAGAACAGGAAATGCCCGTTGTCGGTGACGTAACCATAGAAAGTCTTGCGCCAGAAATCGGTCTTGCCCTTCGACGCGCACGGTGAGCGGTGCCCGCGTCGAAATACTCGTTCGCCGGCGGATTGAGCCAGTTCATGCGGCTCAGCAGGTCGCCGCCCTCCGCAGGCTTGCGCGGGTCGTCGGCGGCGAACGACGCGGCGCGCTGTGTCGCGACGACCAATGCGCGCTGCCCGCGGCCTGCTCGCAGGAATGTCTCGTCGTGGTCGATACGCATGACGGTCTCCTCGCGGATCTACAGAGTCCGACGTCGGGTAGATAGGTACGCAGCTCGGCGCGGCAGGCCTCCGGCGTCGCGGAACTGGATGGCGTGCAGGCCGCACTCGCGCGCGGCGATCACGTTCCGCGCAGGTCGTCGATGAACACGCTCTCGGCCGGCACGATGCCGGTCTTCTCGACGAGGTGTTTGTAGATCGCGGGCTCGGGCTTGAGCAGCAGGATCTCGCCGGAGATCACCAGGTGTTTGAAGTGGCGCGAAGAATGTCGTGGCGCTTCGACCAGGTATTCGAAGGTGCTCACCGGCATGTTCGAGAGCAGGTAGAGGTGCACGCCGCGCGGCCGCCAGGTCTTCGACGAGCCGGATGGTGCCCGCGATCGGGCGCAGCGATTCGCACGTGGCGCTTTGCAGCAGGTTGCGCATCTCGTCGGGCGTGAGGCCGGAGCGCTTGGCGAACATGTTCGAGGCCGCCGACGCGCTCGAATCGTGCCGCGGTCGAACTCGTGCCAGTCCGGGTGCTCGAAAATCTGCTGCGGCGGATCTGCGCCTGTGCTCGCGGGGTCGGGAAAGACCCTGGCGATGATCGCGCGGCGGGTTCCACTCGAGCAGCACGCCGCCGACGTCGAAAACGACGTTGCGGATGGTCATGGGCGCCGATTATTGGCGGAAATGGCGCCAGAACATTTCCGGCAAAAAGGGCCGAACCCCAGTCCTTCCGACTTTGGAAACCAGCAGCTTCAGATCCCGAAGAAGATCAGCGCGGCGCCGAAGGTCGCGCTCGATCCACATGCCACCACACGCGAGCCCTTGAGCGCGCGGGCGCCGTGCGCCGCGAGCTGCGCGTACGCCGAGCAGAAAGGCGGCGTCGATCACCACCGTGACCGCGAGCATGATCGCGAGCTGCAGCGGCAGCGGGTGATCGGGGCTGATGAACTGCGGCAGCAGCGCCAGCACGAACAGCAGCAGTTCTTCGGATTCGTGAGCTGCACGCCGAGGCCCTGCAGCGTCAGATCGCCGTGGTGCGCGGGCGGTGCGCCGTCGACCGCCACCGGCAGCGGACCTCGCGCGGCTTCGACAACATCATGCGCACGCCGAGGTACATCAGGTACAGCGCGCCGCCGATACGGATGACGTCGACGGCGCCGCTGTAGCTCGCGAGCAGCGCGGCGAGCCCGAACGCCACCAGCGCGAACACCAGACGACGTGGCCCAGCGAGGATGCCCGGCGGTTCCGGCCACCGCGCCGCGCATGGCCATACCGCGCCGCCCTGCGACATCACGAACATCACCGCGGGGCCGGGGGACAGCGCGACCAGCGTCCAGGTCGCGAGATAGAGAAGGAATGTGTCGAGTGCCATGCGCTAATTAAAGAGGGCACGCGCACATGTCGGTGCCAGTTTATGTGATATTCGCGCCCACTTTATCCGGTCACGGGCCTTCTTCGTGCATCGCGTAACACGACTGAGACGTGTGGCGGATCGTTCAACGACATCAGGAATGTTCCCATCACCAGCGCAGACCTTCACGGGCATCGGCACCGGATCGTTGCGCGTCGGCATCGGCGCGTACACCGGCGACGCCGAGCCCGGTCACCAGCTCGTCGATCTTCACCGCGTTGCCGCTCTCGAAGCACTTGTTGGCCGCCGCGCCGATCAGGATCGAATACAGGCCCGCCGCGTTCATCGGCGGCGCGCTTGTACTTGTCCGGCTCGGCCGTGCCGAACATTTCGGTCAGCATGACGTTGTCGCCGCCGCCGTGGCCGCCGGTGCCGGTCCACACCTCGAGCTCCTGCGGCTGTGCCGCGCAACGGGATGACGCGCGTGCGATCGCGGTCGCCTTCCTCGCCCTGGTAGTTAGTCGCGCCGGCCGAAACCGCGCCGCCCTCGACGATGCGAGTGCTCGATGCGGCCCTTCGTGCCGTTGAACGCGATCGTGTAACCCTCCCAGGCGTTGAACGCGTTGAGCGAGTACGACAGCGTCGCGCCGGTGCTCGTACTTCACGATGACGTTCATCGTGTCCTCGATGTTGATGTCCGGGCGGAACACGCAGCGGTCGCGGAAATAGCCGTCGTGCTTCTCGTTGTCGAGATACAGCGCCTTGAAGTTCTTGTCCGCGGCGATGTCGAGGTAGAAAGTGCACTTGTCCTTCTCGGGGCAGGTGCAGGCAGCGCTCGTGGTGGCTCTCGAGCCCCATGCGCTTCGCCATCGCCGGCGTGTAGAACTCGCGCTTGCCGTAGGCCATGCACGATCTCGGGATCGCTGCCCAGCCACCAGTTCACCAGGTCGAAGTGGTGCGTGGCCTTGTGGATCATCAGGCCGCCGGAGATCTCCTTCTGGCTGTGCCAGCGGCGGAAATAGTCCGCGCCGTGCGTGCGTGTTCAGCAGCCAGTGGAAATCCACCGACATGCACGTCGCCGATGGCGCCGCTCATCAGCAGTCCTTGACCTGCGTGCGCGGCGGCGAATAGCGGTAGTTGAACAGCACGCGCACGTGGCGATTGTTGCGCTTGCAGGCGTCGACGATGCGCTGCGCCTTTTCGGGCGTGGTCGTCAGCGGCTTCTCGGTGATGCAGTCGCAGCCCGCGTCGAGCGCGCGCACGATGTATTCGTCGTGGAACGCGTCGGGGCAGGTGACGATGACGCAGTCCGGCTTCGAGCTCCTTCAGCATCTTGTCGAAGTCGGCCGCGAGATATTTCTTCGGCTTGGCGCCGTTCGGGGCGACGAACGCGCGCCGCGACGTCGAGGCGGCCCGGGTTCGTGTCGCAGAGGCCGACGAGCTCGTTGCCTTCGGCGAAGGTCTTCGTGATGGCCGTGAGGTACATGCGCGAGCGCGAGCCCACGCCGACGTTCACGTATTTGCGGCGGCCGTCCTGCCGCGTACGTGCTGGCCGCGTATCCCACGGCGGCGACGCCCGGCCGTCTTGAGCAAGGCGCGCCGGTCGATCGTCGACTCACTCATCTTTATGTCCCCCACCGCTGGCCGTGACGTACGGTCCGCCGGCGAAGATACCTCAAATTCGATCAAGTCGCGCTCATCATCGCGCACGCCAAACATTGTTTGCCGCATACTTCGCCGCGATGAACGCGCGACTCCTCGGATACCTGGTCGCAGCGCTCCTGGGGGTTCAACTCCAATCGAGCACGGCCGCGTCGGCGCCGGCCGCGCCCATCGACCGCCACGCGCTCGTCACGCGGCACAACCCCACGATCACTTCCGTCGATCAAGTCCTCGCCGTTTATGGTCGGCAACGGCAACTTCGCATTCACGGCCGACATCACCGGCCTGCAGACTTTTCAGGAGCAGTACTCGCCGCTCGTGCCGCTGATGATCGAAGCGCAGTGGGGCTGGCACAGCTTCCCCAACCCGAGCGGCTTCACGCTCGGGCAGGCGGAGGTGCCGGTGCGATGTGCGCGGCAATGCAGCGGCAAGTACCCGTGGATCTCAGGACTGGGAAGAGGCGAAACAGCCGCACATCCAGTGGCTGCGCGAGAACCCGCACAAGTTCTCGCTCGGCCGCCTCGGCTTGTGGCTCGATGACGCGCAGGGCAAGCCCGCGGCGTTCGCCGATCTGACCGCCACCCGGCAGACGCTCGACACTGTGGAACGGCCGGCTCACGAGCAGTTCCACTTCGACGGCGCGCCGGTGGAAGTCGAGACGTCCGTGCATCCCGACGCGCGACCTCCTCATCGTGCGGCTGAAGTCGCCGCTGCTGTTCGAAGGCCGGCTCGGCGTCGACCTGAAGTTTCCCGGGCGTGAGCGCGAAGCTGAATCCGGATCCCGCGGACTGGGCGCATCCCGACTCGCACGTGACCACCGAGCTGGCGCGCAGCGCAGGCGGCATCACGCTGTCGCGCGAGCTCGACGACACGCGTTACTCCGTGCGACGTCGCCGTCGGATCGCGAGCTGGCGATTTCGACGCCCGCCGCGCATGCGTATCGGCATGGTGGCGCCGGGCGCGACGCAGCTCACGCTGCTGGTCGAGTTCACGTCGGCGCCGTCGGAAGCTGCGCTGCCCGACGCCGAGGCCGCGCGCGCGGCCGTCGCGCAGGGCTGGCAGAACTTCTGGAAGCAGGGCGGCGCCGTCGACTTCACCGGCAGCACGGATCCGCGGCGCGAAAGAGCTCGAACGGCGCGTGGTGCTGTCGCAGTACCTCACGGCCGTGAACAGCGCCGGCGATGTGCCGCCGCAGGAAGAGGGGCTCTTCTCCAACAGCTGGAACGGCAAGTTCCATCTCGAGATGCACGCCTGGCACGCGGCGCACTTCGCCGCGTGGGGCCGGCCCGGGCTGCTCGAGCGCAGCATGCCCTGGTACCAGCGGCACGCTCGCCGGCGCGAAGGCGCGCGCGAAGTCGCACGGCGCACGCGGCGCCTGGTGGCCGAAGATGGTCGGGCCGGAAGGGCGCGAGAGCCCGAGCACCATCAATCCCTTCATCATGTGGCAGCAGCCGCATCCTATCTACCTGGCCGAGGCGATCTACGGCGCGCAGCCGGAGCAGGCGACGCTGGAGAAGTACCGGACGATCGTGTTCGAGACCGCGCGACCTGCTCGCGAGCTGGCCCACCTACGATGCCAAGGCCGAAGCGTTACGTGCTCGGGCCGCCCATGATCCCGGCGCAGGAGAATTTCGCGCCGCTCGACCACGTTCAACCCGACATTCGAGCTCGAGTACTGGCGTTTCGGGCTTGCCACCGCCCAGGACCTGGCGCGAACGGCTCGGCCTGAAGCGCGATCCGAAGTGGGACGACGTGCTGAAGAAGCTGTCGCCGCTGCCGCAGAAGGGCGGGCTGTATCTCGCCGCGGAGTCGCAGCCGGATCTGTGGGAGCGCACGCGGTCGGCGGAATGCTCGAAGCGAGCGAAGCCCGAGTGCCCCAACCGCGATCACCCATCGTTCGTCGCGGCGCTTGGCTATCTGCCCGGTGCCGGCGCGGATCGCGAGACGATGCGCCGCACGCTCGATGCCGTTGTGTCCGACTGGGATCTGCGCCAGACCTGGGGCTGGGACTGGCCCATGCTCGCGATGACCGCGTGCGCGGCTGGGCGAACGCGACCGAGCCATGGATTTCCTGCTGACCGATGCGAAGAACTTCCAGTTTGGTGTTGCCGGCATGACGCCGCGGCTGCACGTGGCGGACGATGCCGCGCCGCATACGGTGGGGGCGGACGATGCGCCGGGTTATCGCCGCGTTGGCGGAAACCTACTTCCCGTCGAATGGCTCCTTTCTGTTGGCCATCGCGACCATGGCTAACCACCCGATCGATGTTGCCGATCGGCGATGGGTGATACGCGCGGAAGGGTTCAAACCACTGCCTTAGCGTCGGCGAACGCAGACTGTCGCGTCGCCCTTTAACACAAATAAATGGCGACAAGCTGTCAACGCGAGTATTCGACGATTCGACCAGCTATTCGTGAATCACGAGAAAAACATTTCTCTCACCAGGTGAGAGAAACGCTCGCCACGCGACACTAACTGTAGGGAAGGCACCTACAAGCGTCCTGGGAGGATTCACGGCGACTCGTCTCGCGGCTCATAGCCGCAGCCGTGAGGTATTGCCCTCGCTGGGAGCATCGAGGGCGCTTTCACATTGCGCACTGCGGTCTCTTCACAGGGATGAACATCATGAGCCACCTGCACCAGCGTGTCGTCCGTGCCCTTGTTGCCGGCGTATTTGTTTCGCTGCTTTTCTCGACTTCAACTTGGGCGGCGTTTGGTCGCACCAAGGGTTCAGGGAATGTCTCTGACGCCGGCCAGGCGGGCTATTCGATCCCATTGTTCACGCCGCCTGGCACCAACGGGCGGACGCCGGCGCTATCGCTGAACTACAGCAGCGGTGGGGGCGAAGGCCCTTTCGGCTTTGGCTGGACCCTGGGCGGCCAGAGCGGAATCTCGCGCTGCAAGAGCACTTGGGCGCAGGACGGATCCCCTCGCAACGTATACAACCTCTTTTCCGACAGGTTCTGCCTCGATGGCAGCAAGCTGCGGCTCATATCGGGGACTTATGGTGGCGCCGGTTCAGTCTACCGAACGGAGGTTGAATCCTATTCCCGAGTCACCGCCTATGGCACGTCGGGCAATGGGCCGGCCTATTTCATCGTCGAACGCAAGGATGGGCTGATCTACGAATACGGCAACAGTGAGGACTCGCGGATTCAATCCGTCGGATTTCCCACAGTACGTTCTTGGTCCATAAACAAGATAAGGGACCGGAGCGGCAATGCCATCGTATTCAGTTATACGGAAGATACGACTAACGGTTCCTTTCGTCTTTCGACAATCCAGTACACGCAGAACACCACCGTCGGGACTTCGCCAACATATACGGTGACGTTCAATTACGCCTCCCTGCCGGCTGGAGAAGTCGATAGCAGGTTTGTTGCAAGCTCGATCGTCAAACGCATCGTCCGTGCGACGAGCATCGACGTGAGCAGCCCTGCCACGCTGATCCGGCGCTATCTACTCACTTACGAAGCCAATCTCTCGAACACCGCCAAGAGCCGACTGCAGTCAGTGCAGGAATGCGCTGGAGCGTCGGGAACCGACTGCCTTGCCGCCACGACTTTCGTTTATCAGAACGGAACGCCGGGTGTGAGCACCGAAGTGAACTCGGGCGTCACCATACCGACCACCAATTCGATGCCGCTGGATGTCAACGGCGATGGTCGAACCGACGTCGTGTATCCCTCGGGCAGTGTATGGATGGTGATGTTCGCGAACGCGAGTGGGGGCTACAACACGCCGGTCAACACGGGCATAACGAACACGAATTCCTCCCAGGCGATTCCGCTCGACTACAACGCGGACGGGCTCGATGACTTCCTCGTTCCGTACAGCGGTGGTACCTGGTGGGTGATCCAGGGAACGACGATCGGCCTCGCAGCACCTGTCAATACTTCGATCACTGCAACCGGCGCAGGCGGAAATGCGCGCGCAATGGATGTCAATGGAGATGGCCTGGAAGACCTGGTATTCGCCATCGTGTCTGGTTCACAGCATTCAGTGCAGGTGAGATTGCGCGTCTGGGGTAGTACCTTCGGAACAGCCTCGTATCTCTATGGGCCCATCACCGCTCCCTCGCAACAGATTGTCGGCCCGGTCTTTGGAACCACGCAATTCAGGAATCGCAAACGAAACCCGGACATCAACGGCGACGGACTTGCGGACGTCGTCGTCCATACTCGCGAGCCGGAGCCGGAGATTGGCTACATCCACTTCTGGGAAGTAGTCAGATCAGGTGGCCAGGGCCCGGTAGTCATATCGAATCTCGACATCAACGCCGGCCCCTACTGGCCCGATCTCAATGGTGATGGATGCTCCGATTTGGTGTACGCGCGCGGTAGCAACTGGAAGTATCGTTTCGGCGACTGCTTCGGCGTAGGTGCAGAAATCAATGGCCCCCTGGTCACCGGCTTTTCTCAAAACCAAGCCGTTGTTTATGACTGGGATGGTGACGGCTTCGACGACATCGTGGGTCGCAACACGACCACCGGCCGTTGGGACTACATGCGTTCCAATGGAGAGGCGTTGCAGGCCATCGTCGACAGCGGAATCGCGACTTCCGCAAATGGACAACCCCATATCGGTGACGCAAATGGCGATGGCCTCGACGATCTGCTCTATGGCAACGCTTCGAACGTACGAATGCACCACTCCCATGCCGGGGTAACGCCGGATCTGCTGCTGACCGCGACCGACGGCTTAGGTCAGTTCACGACCTTCGCATATACAACGCTGCCGCAGAACAACTACACCAAAGGCTCCGGAAACGGACTGTCGTTTCCGTACGTCGACTGGCAGGGACCAACTCCAGTAGTCGCCAGCAAGCAGTCTTCTGATGGCAACGGTGGATCCTACTTCACTAACTACTGGTACTACGGGGCGGTCAAGCATCTGCAAGGCAGGGGTCTGGCCGGATTCTGGAAGGTCAGGCTAACCGATTCCCGCAATGGAATCGTGAACTACAACTTCTTCGATCAGCAATTCCCATTGGCGGGAGCATTGAAGAAATCAGAGGTGTGGCAGCCAAGCGAGTCCATGCTGGTATCCAGGACCACCATCACCAACACGCCAGTCGTCATCGATTCGACTCTGAACAACGAGCGGCACGCGGCGTACCCCTCGGCAGTTGTTTCACAGGACTACGAGGTGAGCACCAACCCCACCTTCAACGGAATTTTCCTGAGAACGGTGTCGACGGCGAATTCCTTCGACAGCGCAACGGGCGTGATCTACGACAAAACGGTTACGACCGCTGAGCCTGTATCAGGAGCAAACGGCCTGACGCCCGGCGGCGTGTGGACCGAACGCACCTACATGCCACTTGCGAACCTCCTGAACAACACGACGACGTGGTGCATTGGACGGCCGGGACAGGTTCAACAAATAAACTCTCACAACCTTACCTACGGTGCGTCGATCACTCGCACCACCAACTTGACGTGGAATGCCACCGACTGCCGGCCCACGCAACTGGTGGAAGAGCCGGGCAGTGGCACATTGCAAGTGACCACCGACATCGGCTACGACAGCTTCGGCAACGTTAATTCACAGACCGTCACGGGCGTGGGCATGACGGCACGCACCTCGACGACGAGTTACTCGGACCTGACCCATACGACCGGCCAGTTTCCGCTTTCGACCACGAACGCGCTGAACCAAACGTCGACGTTTTCATGGAACTACGATCTGGGAGTGCCGATCAGCAGGGCAGATCCAAACGGAATCTCGACGTCCTATCAATACGACAACTTCGGGCGCCGCACGAGAGAAGACCGGGCCGATGGCACGGCAACCACGTGGTCGATCAACAATTGTACGGCCGTCTCCGGTGGCTGCGTTGGCGCGAGCAACAAGACTATTGTGATCGAGACAGCCCTTGCTTCGGGCGGTGCGTACGTCAACGACGCTTGGAACTACCTCGACGTCTTCGATCGGTCGATCATCACGACGACGAGGACCGCGGGCGGGTCCTACAATCGAGTGAATCGGGAATTTGATTCGCTTGGACGCTTGTATCGCCAGAGTGCGCCATGTATCTGGGCGAGCTGCACCAATTACTGGACGACGAACACGTACGATGTCGTAAATCGAGCGACTGCTGTCTCAAGGCCAATCTCCGACTCGAACTCCACGCTTCAGACGACCCTCACCTTTTTTGAGGGACTGACCACTCGCATCGTGGATTCGCAAAGCAAGCAATCAGTTCGCGTCTCAAACGCATATGGACAAGTCTATCGAAGCACGGATCACGACAATTACTACCAGGCTTTCGAATACGACGCCTTTGGCAATCCGAAACGTATCCAGGATACGAGTAGCAACGTACTGCTGACCTCTACATATAACTTGCGCGGCATGCTCACTCAGCGCGTGGACATGAACATGGGAACGTGGAGCTTCACGCCCAATGCGCTCGGTGAAACGGTTTCGCAGACGGATGCCAAGAGCCAGACGACCACGTTTGTATTCGATCTTCTGGGGCGTCTTACGAGCCGCACGGAAGCGGAAGGAACCAGCACCTGGATCTGGGGCACTTCCTCAGCAGCGAAGAACATCGGCAAACTGTCTTCAATCGCCGGACCGGGATATTCCGAAAGCTACATATACGATTCGATCGGCAGACCTTCCAGCACTTCGATCACCGCGGACGTGACGTATCAGATCGACTACGCCTATAACTCGATCGGCGCGCTGGACACATTAACCTATCCCACGAGTACGTCGTCTTACCGCCTAAAGCTGCAGTACGATTACCAGTACGGACAGCCATATCGCATCAAAGATTTCAACGTGCCGAGCACCGTGTTCTGGACTGCGAATGCAGTGAATGGCAGAAACCAGATTACGCAGGAAACGTTGGGCAACGGTCTCGTGACGAATCGCGCGTACGACGCGGTAACGGGCTGGCTCAAGACCGTCCAGACGGGCGCGAGCGGCGGCACGGGGGTCCAGAACCTGGCCTACACATGGGACTTGGTCGGCAATCTCAATTCGCGCAAGGACGTCAACCAGTCGAATCTCACCGAAAGCTTCGTATACGACAACCTCTACCGGCTCGACTACTCGCAGCTCAATGGCGTCACCAACCTCGATATGGCTTATGACGCCCTGGGAAATATCACCAGCAAGTCGGACGTGGGGACGTATACCTACCATTCGACGAAGAAGCACCAGGTCGTTTCGACCAGCAATGGCTGGAGCTTCGGGTATGACAACAATGGGAACATGACAAACGTTCGCGGCGCGACGATGACTTGGACCAGTTACAACTACGTCTCGCAGATCAGCAACGCAGGGTTGACGTCGGATTTCTACTACTCACCCAATCGCGGCTATTTCAAGCAGGTGGCTACGTTCAGCAATGGCACGGCCACGACGATCTATGTCGGCGGTATTCTCGAAAAAGTCACTACGACATCAGGGACTGACTATCGCCACATGATACGTGCGGGTAGCGCGACCATCATAGTCTCGAGGCAGACGAGCGGTACGAACAGCACTAACTACGTGACCAGTGATCACCTGGGCTCCAGCTCCGCAATCACGAACAGCAGCGGCGGCATCCTCGTCAATTCCAGCTTTGACGCATTTGGCAAGCGTCGTGGAGCAAATTGGGCTGGCAGTCCAAGCGCAGGCGACTGGACGGCGATCGCGAGCACGACGCGCCGTGGGTACACCGACCATTCGATGCTCGACAACGTGAACTTCATTCACATGAACGGACGCGTGCAGGATCCATTGTTGGGACGTTTTGTGAGCGCGGATCCGTTCATCACAGAGCCGAACCGTACGCAGAACTACAACCGCTATAGCTACGTTTATAACAACCCTTTGAGCGCCATTGATCCGAGTGGTTTTGGCAAGAAGGACCCACCGTGTCACACAAATTGCGTAAAGCCTGAGGAGGATGGGGCGCAGGAGATGCAGGAGGTAAGGGTAGAGGCGCGTCGACCCGAGACGGCTCGGGACAGCGGAAGAGTTGGTGATGTGGTCAGAGATGCAATACTGCGTGGGGGTAGCGCGGGCGGATCGATTGGAGAGAGTGAAGCTGGGCTCGAAACGATCGTCGTAACTGGAATACGGCAGGGGCCGCCGAAGTACGACACGATTTCAGTCGACACACTCACGAAGCAGCAGCAAGCAGACACCGGCAGTTGTCCACAAATTGACGGCCTGGCGAGTCTGTTGCCGCGCGGAGGAGGCGTGTCGATGGGTGGTATTGCTGACGCAGGCGTTCCCGGATTGGCAGGAGCCGCCGCTCAGGTTTCCACTGGGGCCGGCGCCTTTGTAGACGCGAACGGCAACGTTTCAACAGGAGACTACGTTTCGGGCGGAGCAGTAGCCTACGCTGGCAACGCGGTTGCGGGCGCTCCTCGGCAAGATTCCCAGCCCCGTGTCTTGGGTGCGGCGGTTGGAGGTGGTTTCTCGGGATTTCTCACGAATGCACAATCGGTGCATCAGCTCAGCGGCCATTTCAGATCAATCACGGCCAACGTCGGCATTGGTCCGTTTCAGATTTCGGTAAACGTTTCGTTCGGGAACGGAATCTGGCAAGCCAGCTTTAGTCCGCCCGTCGCCGGGGTGACTGCTGGACTTTCAGTAACCGACATCACCACCAATACGGAGACAAGTGGAGGCGGTTGTCATTAGCGATTGGCGTCCACCGAGTTGATACACTTTGGCAATCTAGTGTTGAGATAACCCTCATGAAACGAATCTGGCTTTCCATCATCGCGATACTTCAAATTTCAATCGCACTCAGCGCGCCGCAATCGTCTAACTCGGAGCCTGTTTCCGTCGAGCGATGCCGTGAAATGTCGCGGGAAATCATGAGACAGATAGGCGCTGGAAATGACCGTGGTGCACTCGATCTCGTGGGCGCGGAATTGCCAATCGAAAAGTCGAAGTTCGACGCGTTGCGCGATGCCACGCTCGAGCAGCGGAAGTCTTTTGCCGCGAGGTACGGAAAGGTTGTTGGATTCGAGCTCGTCCGTGAAGAACAAGTGTCGGACTTCTTGATTCGACTCACCTATGTCGAGAAGCGAGCAAATAACCTGCTGCGCTGGCAATTCACCTTTTATCGCGCTACGGCAGATTGGAAGCTGAACGCGTTCAAGTGGGACGACGATGTTACGAAACTGTTCGTCCCTGGCAGCTAACGAGTTGAATCCTCATCGACCAACCTCGAGTTTGATGATCGTGTTTCCGACGAACGTCACTCGAACGGGCATTCCCGCTTTGATAGGCCCGCCGTGAGAACTCGTGTTGTTGAAGCCGATGGTGGGGACGAAGTCGGAATACGTGAAGCACTTATCTTCGACACAAAAACGTTCCTTCGTATGGCCGGCATACGGCATAGGCTCAAACTTCGAGATATTGCCTTGAACTACTGACGCACGACCCGTATCCAGAGCTGTTGTCGCAGATCTGAATTCTCGATACGTCGATATTCCAGAGGCACCCGCCCACATCCCCACAATGGCAATAAGCAGGAAGACAAAGATCGCGGCGCCGCGCCGATCGAGACTCTTCCGAACTACGAAGACTACGATTCCGGTAAGGGCGACAATGAGCGCCAACGCGGTGATATTCCAGCTCATGTGGCCAGCATTCCGGATGTCAAAGACCACTTCGTAGTTCACCGACGACCTCCGCGACGCTAGAGACCGCACTGAGCGGCAATTGAGTACGTATGATTACCGCGCTGAGCCACACTTGTGCAAGCATTCCCAGCTACGATCCGCTCTCTCTATGGCACATCGGCTGCCTGTTATGCGAGATCCCGCAGCACCTGCCTCAACTCCGCAATCTTCGGCGGCTTGCTCAGCACCCTGTCCACATGTGCCGGCAACTCGTGCGTCGCCAACAACCTCTGCCCCCATCCCGTCAACATCACCACGGGCGTCTTCGCCGACATCCCCTTGATCGCCGCCGCCACTTTGCGGCCATCGACGTGCGGCATGCCGAGATCCGTGAGCACGAACTCGAACGGCTCGCCGCGCGCCAGCGCGGCCTCGAACGCATTGATCCCTGCCTGTCCGCCGTTCGCCGCTTCGATGTCGTGGCCCTCGGCTTCGAGCGTGTCGCGCACCGAGCGCAACAGCAGCGGATCGTCATCGATGATGAGAATGCGCAGCGGCCGCATGGCCTGCGACGCGCCCTCGCGGCTCACCGCCGCGGCGCCCTGCGCGCTCGCGAACAACATCCGCATCGTCGTGCCCTTGCCCGGCTCGCTTTCGATCTGCAGGTCGGCGTCGTGACGCCGGGTCATTCCGTAGACCATCGCGAGACCCAGCCCGGTGCCGCGTTCGCCCTTGGTGGTGAAGAAGGGCTCGAGGCAGCGCGCCCGCACGTCGTCGGTCATGCCGAGGCCGGTGTCGCGCACCTCGATGCCGACCCGCGTCGAGCCCTTCTCGCGGAATGAACGCACCGTGAGCGTGCCACCGTCCGGCATCGCGTCCACCGCGTTGAGCACCAGGTTCGTGACGGCGTCGCGGATTTCACTGTCGGCGCCCATGATCGGCGGCAGGTCCGGTTCGAGTTCGTCCTCGAGTTTGATCACCACGCCGCGCTCCTGCGGCATGTCGCTCCAGCGCGCGCGTGTCAGCTCGATGATCGACTGCAACAGCCGGTTGCAGTCGACCGGCGCATGTTCGCGCTGCGCCTCGCGCGGGCGGTAGAACTCGCGCATGCGCGCGACCGTGTTCGCGACGTCCTCGATGGCGCGCTGGATGATGGCGACCCGCTCGCGCGCCTCCGTGCTGAGCGAAGTCTCGCGCTCCGCGAGCATCTGCGCATAGAGCGCGGCCGGTGAGAGCGCGTTGTTGATGTCGTGCGCGATGCCGCTGGCCATCTGGCCGAGCGCGCGCAGCCGCTCCTGCTGCAGCACTGTCTGCTGCGACTGGCGCAGGTCTTCGTAGGCGCGTTGCAGCGAGTCGTAGAGCTGGGCCTGGTGCGCGGCGAGTGCGACGTGTTGCGTGAGCTGGCGCAGGAACTCCAGGTCGCCGCTGGTAAAACTTCCCGGCGTACGCCGGGCGCAGATCATCACGCCGAATGCCTTGCTCTCCACCACCAGCGGCACGCTCACCATCGAACGCATGCCGGCCTGCGCGAGCCGCGCAGGAATCGGCAACGTGGACGAGACGATGTCGGGCTCGTACACCAGCTCGCCCAGCATGGCCTTCGAAAGGTGCGAGTCGCATTCGACGGAGCCGTTCTCGGCCAGCGCGAGCCGGTCCGCGACGGGCAGGCTCTTCGGTCCCACCGCACTCACCGTGATGTGGTGCTCGTCCGCGCCCCGCATGCAGATGCAGCCGAGGTCGACGAACAGGTGATCCTCGACGCTGCTCAAGACGGTCTGGAAGATGCTGCGCAGGTCCTGGCGCTCGCCGATGGCCTGGGTGGTCTGGTCGAGCAGCCGCAGGTGCTCGACCTGCGTGCGCAGCCGCTCCTCGTTTTCCATCTGCTCGGTGATGTCGGTGGAGATGCCGAAGATGGCGTAGATCTTTCCGGCCGAGTCGCGCAGGGGTGCCTTCACCGATATATAGGTGTGCTGGCCGTCGGGTTGCGGAGCGATCTCGACCTCGGAGATCGGTCCCCCGGCGGCGATGACGCGCTGGTCCATGGCGCGGAACGAATCCGCCGCAGCATGCTCGAACAGGTCGAAATCGGTACGGCCCAGCATTTGCCCGCGCCCGAGATGGAAAACCTCCTCGTAGCGGCGATTGGTGAGCAGGTAGCGCCCGTCGACCTGCTTGACGTAGATGACTGCCGGCGAGTTGTCGACCACGGTTTCGAGCAGCTGCCGATTCTGGCGGCTCGCATCCTCCGCCTCTTCGCGCTGGCGCGCTTCGGTCCGCAGCCTGATGTTCATCGCCTCGAGCTCCGCAGTCCGTTCCGCGACCCGCGCCTCGAGCTCCTCGTTCATGCGGCGCACTTCCTGTTCGGCACGCTGGCGCTCGGTGATCTCATCGCGCAGGGATGAAGCGGACGGGATGGCGAGCGCCTGCGGGATCAGTCGCATCAGCAGGATGGCAGTGGGCACCGAGGCGGCCGCCGTGATCGCCTTGATCGCTCCCGAGAGCCAGTACTCCGGACGCCAGACCGTGACGATTTCCATGAAGTGCGTCGCGCCGCAGGCCACGATGAAGACGGCGAAACACACGAACATCCAGTTGAACTCGAGGTCGCGGCGCCGGCGGACGAAGTAGAGCAGCGTGAAGGGGATCGTGAAGTAGGCGAGGAAGATCAGGGAGTCGGAGATGACGTGCAGCGCGAGCAGGTCGGGCTTCCAGAGGTAACACATGCCGTGGGGCATGAAGCCTTCGATGGAGAAGGAGTGCTCGGTGTGATCCATGGACGTCTCCTGGGCGCCTGCGCGCCCACCTACCTTACCTTGGTCCCGCCCGGGCTGCGTATCGGGAATCCCTTACCTCGGCAGCTAGCTAGCGCCGAAAAATCGCAGTCATGCGCATACCCGGCGACATCTTCGTTTTCCTGGCGGTGGCCGCCACCCCCACCTTGCTGTTCCTCGGTCTGGCCATGGCGTGAAAAGCCCGGAAATTTGAACGGCTGGGGCGAAGGGGTGAATATCCCTGCCATGACCCTCACCGAGCTCCGCTACATCGTCGCCCTGGCGCAGGAGCAGCACTTCGGCCGCGCGGCCGAGCGCTGCCACGTGAGCCAGCCGACGCTGTCCATCGCGGTCAAGAAGCTCGAGGAGGAGCTCGGCGTCCTGTTCGAGCGCGGCAAGCAGAAGATCCTGCCGACGCCGCTGGGCGAGAAGATCGTGGCGATGGCGTCGCGCGTGCTCGAGCAGGCGGCGGCCATCAAGGACGTGGCCGACGCCGACAAGGACCAGCTCGAAGGCCCGATCGCGCTCGGCACGCTGCCGACCATCGGCCCCTATCTGCTGCCGCAGTTCATCCCGCTGCTGCAGGAGACGTCGAGCAAGCTGTCGCTGTACGTGGAGGAGGGCGGCGTCGCCGACCTCGCCACCAAGCTGCGCAACGGCGACCTCGACGCCATCCTGGTGACCGCGCCGTTCGTCGAAGCGGACGTGGTCACGCAGCCGCTGTTCGACGAGCCCTTCGTGCTGCTGATGCCGGCGGATCACCGCCTGGCTAACAAGCCGCAGATCGCGGCCGACGGACCTCGTGGCCGCGGAGCTGCTGTTGTTAGGCGAGGGCGACTCGCTGCGCGAGCAGATCCTCGCGGCATTTCCGCACCTCGACCCGCAGCGAGGAAACCGGCGCGGGCGTGCGCACCTTCACGCAGGGCGCGACGCTCGAGACCCTGCGCCACATGGTGGCTTCGCGGCTCGGCATCACGATCCTGCCGCAGACCGCGGCGGAAGCGCCGCTTTATGCCCCGAACCTGCTGGTGACCCGCGCCGTTCGCGACCCCGGTGCCCAAACGCAGCCTGGCGCTGGCCTGGCGCGTGAGTTTCCCGCGACATAAGGCCATCGACCTGCTGCGCCGGGCCATTCAGGCCAGCAGCTCGGCCTACTGGAACTACAATACGGCCCGGTCCCAGGACGGCCCTGGGCGTCATGGTGGAAAACCGGAACTGGTGATGAAGCCCCTCTCGAAGATCGTGATCGTCGGCGGCGGCACGTCGGGCTGGCTCGCGGCCTCGATGCTGTGCCAGCACCTGAAGCGCGAGCTCTGCGAGATCGAGCTGGTCGAGTCCGAAGAGCTCGGCACCATCGGCGTCGGCGAGTCGACCGTGCCGCCGTTCGTGGGCTTGATCCACCGCCTCGGCATCGACGAGAACGAATTCGTGCGCGCCACCGACGCCACGTACAAGCTCGGCATCAAGTTCGTCGGCTGGCACGAGCGCAGCGACTCCTATTTCCATCCGTTCGGCGTCATCGGCAAGCCGATCGGCAACCACGATTTCTACCAGTGCTGGCTGAAGGCGCGCGCGCAGGGCGACACGTCGGCGCTGCAGGATTTCTCGCCGTGCAACGTCATGGCGGAGCAGGGCCGCTTCTTCCACCCGGCGAAGGCGCGCAACACGCCGATCGGCGGGGCCAACTACGCGCTGCACGTCGACGCGCTGCTGGTCGCGAAGTACCTGCGCAAGTACTCCGAGGAGCGCGGGCTCAAGCGCACCGAGGGCAAGGTCGTCGAAGTCGCGCAGCGCGACGAACGGCTTCATCGAGAGCGTGACGCTGGCGAGCGGCGCGGAGGTCCACGGCGGACTTCTTCATCGACTGCACCGGCTTCAAGGCCTTGCTCATCGGCAAGACGCTCGGCGTCGAGAGCGTCGACTGGTCGAACTACCTACCCTGCGATCGCGCGGTGGCCTGCAAGACGGAGAACAAGGGCGCGCTCGCTGCCGTACACGCGCGCCACGCGCGCAGGCCGGCCGGCTGGAGCTGGCGCATTCCGCTGCAGCATCGCGTCGGCAACGGCTACGTGTATTCGAGCCAGTTCGCGAGCGACGCGGCCGCGCAGTGCCACGCTGCTGCGCTCGCTGGATTCGGCCTGCATCGAAGAGCCGCGCGTCATTCCGTACACCACCGGGCACCGCAAGCAGTTCTGGAAACACGAACTGCCTGTCGCTGGGCCTGTGCGTCGGGATTCATCGAGCCGCTCGAGGCGACGTCCATCCACCTGATCGCGCGCGGCATGGACTTCTTCCTGCGTTACTTCCCGGACCGCGATTGCGATGCCGCGCTGATCCGCGAATACAACCGGCGCATGATCGCGGACTTCGAGGAAGTGCGCGATTTCATCGTGCTGCACTACGCGGCCACGGCGCGCGACGACACGCCGTTCTGGCAGTAGTGCCGCAACCTGCCGCTGCCGGACACGCTGCGCGAGCGCATCGAGTTGTTCAAGGCGCACGGCGCGATGCGCGAAGGCGTGGACGAGCTGTTCCGCGCGTCGAGCTGGCAGTCGGTGTTCGAGGGCATGGGCATCCGCCCCGCGAGCCCGAACCCGCGCGTCGAGAACCTCGACTACGCGCAGATCGAGCAGACGTTGCGCAATGCCAAGGCCGCGATCGCCGGCATGGTCGAGCATCTGCCCACGCACGAGCAGTTCCTGCGCACCCAGACCGCGTAGGGTGCCGGGTCGGCAAACCGGCAAAACTTTTCCTGAATCCGGCTATCTTGCGCACCGGATGCGTGTCGAGTTCTGCCGGTTTCGGCGCGACCCGGCACCGAAGGGGTATCACGATGAAGCATGACGGAAGCTGCGCCCGGCGCAGTCAGGAAGGTCGTCATTGCCGGCGGCGGCACGGCGGGCTGGGTCGCGGCCGCTACGCTGTCGAAGTATTTCGGCAAGATGCTCGACATCACGCTGGTGGAGTCGGAGGAAATCGGCACCGTCGGCGTGGGTGAATCCACCGTGCCGCCCATCGTCGCCTTCCACCAGTTGTTAGGCATCGACGAACGCGACTTCATGCGCGAGTGCGCGGCCACGTTCAAGGTCGCCATCTGGTTCGAGAACTGGGGCAGCGCATCGGCGACCGGTACCTGCATCCGTTCGGCCGCTACGGCCAGCCGACTTGGATGGTCGAGTTCTACCACTTCTGGCTGCGCGCGCGGGAGCAAGGGCTCAAGACGCCGATCGGCGAGTACTGCTACGAGTGGCTGGCCGCGGTGAAGGGCCGCTTCGCGGTGCGCGAGAACCCGCGCGTCAACTACGCCTATCACTTCGATGCCGCGCTGTACGCGCGCTACCTGCGCAAGTTCGCCGAGCCAACGCGGCGTGAAACGCGTCGAGGGCAAGATCAAGCAGGTGCGCACGCGCGCAGGCGACGGCTTCGTCGAGTCGCTGGAGCTCGAGAGCGGGCAGGTGATCGCGGGCGACTTCTTCATCGACTGCACCGGTTTCCGCGGGCTGCTCATCGAAGGCGCGCTGCAGACCGGTTTCGAGGACTGGTCGCACTGGCTGCCCTGCGACAGCGCGGTGGCTTTTCAGACCGATCGTCGACAAGCCGGCCGCAGCCGTACACGGCCTGTTACGCGCACACCGCGGGCTGGCGCTGGAACATTCCCGTGCAGCATCGCGTCGGCAACGGCGTCGTGTTCTGCAGCAAGTACATGTCGGCCGACGAAGCGCGCGCGCCTGCTGGTCACGGATTCCGGCGGCCAGCCGGTGAAGGAGCCGTGGCTCATCCGCATCAAGGCGGGGCGGCGCAAGAAGGCCTGGAACAAGAACGTCGTGGCGTTCGGTCTCGCCGAGCGGCTTCATCGAGCCGCTCGAGTCGACCAGCATCCACATGATCATGACGGCCGCGGTGCGGCTGCGCACCTCTTCCCGTTCAACGGCGTGAACGAGCCGATGCGCGACCACTACAACGAGCTGCACGCAGTACGAGATCGAGCGCATCCGCGACTTCGTGGTGCATGCACTACCACTACAACCAGCGCGAGGACGCGCCGTTCTGGAAGATGTGCCGCGAGATGGAGATCCCGGATTCGCTGCGCGAGCGCGTCGAGCTGTTCCGGCAGGGCGGCACATCTACAAGCGCGATGGCGAGCTCTTCACCGTCGACTCGTGGATCTCGGTGATGATGGGGCAGCACATCGAGCCGCGAGACCTACCACCACTTCGCGCGCGTCAACGACCGCGCAGCTCAAGGAATTCATGACGAAGCACCGGCGCAGGTGGCGCAGATCATCAACGCGCTGCCGCCGCACGCGGAATTCGTGAAGCAATACTGCGGGGCGAGCCGAGTCGGGCAGTGGGACGTTCAGCAGGCACTGGAGTACGCATGATCCTGTTCGCTGACACGAATGTCCCCATCCTGCCCGTGATCTTCTTCCTCCAGATGTTCGTCATCCTCGCGGCCTGCCGGCTGTGCGGCTGGCTGGTGCGGCGCTGGCTGCACCAGCCGCAGGTGATCGGCGAGATGATCGCCGGCGTGGTGCTGGGCCCGTCGTTGTTAGGCCTGCTCTGGCGCCGCGGCTGCAGTCGTTCCTGTTTCCGCCGGAATCGAAGCCGGTGCTCTACGTCGTGGCGCAGACTCGGCATCGCGCTCTACATGTTTCTCGTCGGCCTGATTTCCGCAGCGACGACTTGCGCGCCGAACGCACCGAGCGCGGTCGCGGTCTCCGTGGCCGGCATCGCGGTGCCGTTCATCGTCGCAATCGCCGGCACGCCGTGGCTGCATGGGAGTTCCCGGCCTGTTCTCGCCGGACGTCTCGCCGCTTCAACGCCACGCTGTTCCTCGGCGCGGCCATCGCCATCACGGCCTTCCCCGTGCTCGCGCGCATCATCCACGAGCGCGGCCTCGCGGGACGCCGCTCGGCCACGCTGTGCGCTGTCGGCCGCCGCGCATCGGCGACGCCATCGCCTGGTGCGTGGTCGCGGTGGTGCTCGCGAGCCTCGGCGCGGGTGCCGGCGTCGCGGTGCTGGCGATCGTCGGCGGCATCGTGCCTGGCCGCCGTGCTCGATCTTGCTGGGCCCGCGGCTGTTCGCGCCGCTCGGCCGGCTCGCCGAACGCGAGCACGCGGCGCGGCCGGCCGCTGAGCCCGACGGTGCTCGCGGTCGTCGCTGATGCTGCTGCACGCTCGTCGGCCTTCGTGTCCGACTTCATCGGCCTGCACGCGGTGTTCGGCGCCTTCCTGATCGGCACCGCCATGCCGCGCGGCGTGTTCGCCGCAGCGCATGCGCGCGCTGCTCGAGCCGTTCACGCTGGTGTTCCTGCTGCCGGTGTTCTTCACGTACTCGGGACTCAACACGCAGCTCACGATGGTCGAACACGCCGCGCTGCTGTGGATCGCGCTCGGCATCCTGCGCGGCATCCATCTTCGCGAAGTTCGTCGCCTGCTGGGCCGCGGCGCGTCTCGCGGGCCAGGACCATCGCAGCCGCGCTCGGCATCGGCGCGCTCATGAACGCGCGCGGACTCACCGAGCTCATCATCATCAACATCGGGCTCTGCGGCCGGCATCATCGGTCCCGCGCTGTTCTCGATGCTGGTGCTCATGGCCATCGTCACCACGCTCATGGCCTCGCCGCTGTTCGAGCTGGTCTACGGCCGCTGGGCGCGCGCCCACGGCGCAATCCCCGCACCGCCCTCCCGTTCATAGGGAGATTCAATGGTGTTGCGGTGGCGCTGCCGCCCCGTGGCTGGCTATAAAACCTCCTCAGCGTGCCGGGTCGGGAAACCGGGAAAACACTCCGCTCTGCAAAGCGGAGTCGAGACCCCCCACTGAAGTTTTCCCGGTTTCCCGACCCGGCACCGGACTACCGGCCTAGGGTTTTCGCTGCCCTGGATCGATTCCACCAATGTGACCGCCGTCACTCAGGCTATGAGTGCACAGGCCGTTACATCCTCATGAAGCGAAAGAGTTTCGAGAGGCTGTCGCGCCTGCGACCCGGCCACTCCCGGGGGAAACCTGCCCATTTGTTGTCCGTCGTTGCGGTGCTGTTGATCGGCGCCACGGTCGCGCACGCGCAGGATTTCGAGGGGGATCGTTTCACGCTGCGCGGCTTCGGCACGCTCGGCGCCACCACGCACGACGCCGACGGCATCGAATTCCGGCGCGACACGGGCCAGGTACACGGCGCGACCGCGGGCGACGCGACTTTTGAAACCGACTCGCTGGCGGGCGTGCAGATCGACGCGCGGATTTCCAGCGAGCTCGACGTCGTGATCCAGGGCGTAACCCACCAGCGCGCCGAGGGCGACTGGACTCCCGAAATGACGCAGGGCTTCCTGCGCTGGAAGCCCGATGAATCCCTCGTGCTGCGCGCCGGCCGCGTGGGTTACGACATCTACCTGCTCGCCGAATCGCGCCAGGTCGGCTATTCGTATCTCGCGGTGCGCCCCTCGCCGGAGTTCTACGGCCAGATCACCAACGACTCCATCGACGGCGCCGACGTTTCCTATACGCGCCGCGCCGGGCGTGGCCTGGTGCGTGCGCGCCTGTTCGGTGGCGGCGGCTCCGGTGAACTCGCGTTTGCGGACGGAACGCACCGCGACGCCGTCGGCGACGTGAACGGCGCGACGTTCGACTACATCTACCGCGGCTGGACCGCCCGCGTCGCCTACGTGCGATTCAGCTACGAAGCGGGTGCGGAAATTCCGCTGCTCGTGGGCGCGTTGCGCGCCACCGGCTTCCCCAGCGCGGCCGCCGTGGCCGACGATCTCGACAAGGACGTGTACATATCCGATGGCGTGCAGATCGGCGTGGCATACGACGACGGCCCGGTGCTCGCCCAGATCATGTACGGCGCGATAACGTCCGACTCGCTGGCCGGCCCCGAATTCGACAAGACTATACGCGCTGTTCGGCTATCGATTCGGCCAGTGGACGCCGTTCCTCGCGCATGCGGGCTCGACCGACCGGAACCCCGTGCGCGACGCCGGCCTGCCGCCGATTCCGCAACTCGCGCCGCTGAACGCGGCGGTGGCCGGCATCCAGATGGTGACGCGCTCCACGCAGCGCACCACGTCGCTGGGCCTGCGCTACGACTTCTCGTCGCATGTCGATTTCAAACTGCAGGCCGACTTCACGCACGTCAACGATTCTTCGCTGACGTTCGACCAGCGCCCGGTGCCCGGCGGTCCCTTCGACATGACGGTGATCACCGCCGCCGTGGACTTCGTGTTCTGAGCGCGCCATGAAGAATCTCCTCCTCATCCTGGTGTTCTCGCTGCTGGCGTCCACGGTGGCCGACGCGAACGACGCGCCGAGCATCGTCGTCATCGTGAATCCCGCGAGCGGCGTGGACCAGCTCACGCGCGACGAAGTCATCGACATCTTCCTTGGCCGTTATCGCAAGCTGCCCTCCGGCCGCGCGGCGCTGCCCATCGACGTCGCCGAGTCCAGCGCGGAGCGCGCGCGCTTCTACCAGTTGCTGGTGAAGAAGAGCTCGACCGAGATGTCAGCTCGTACTGGGCGCGTCTGGTGTTCTCCGGCCAGACTTCACCGCCTTTCCAGGTGCCGGATGTGAAGACCGCGGTCGAGCTCGTGCAGAGCAATCCGAACGCGATCGCCTACGTCGACCGCGCCTCGGTCAATGCACACGTGAAGGTGGTGCTTGAAATCAAGCCCTGACAGGCGCGGCTGGCTCGCGGCGGCTGATGCCTCGCAGCATCGTCGCGCGCACCAGCCTGTCGATCCTCGTGCTCGCGGTGATCATGGGCCTGCTGTTCTCGATCATGGCCTCGTGGCGCGTGCGCGCCGCGGAGCACGACCGCCTCATGGCGCGCGTCGACGAGCTGGTCGTCGACGGTCGAGAGCACCGTCAGCGTCGCCTGTTTCCTGAACGACACGACGCTCGCCAAGGAAATCTCCGACCGGTCTGATGAAGAACCGCATCGTCGCCGGCGTGACGCATCATCCTCGGGCAAGAACGTTGCTGTATCGCGCCGGCGCGATGATCGAGCCACGGCCCGGCGCGCGCGCGACAATCGACAAGGTCACACGCGCCATCTACTCGCCGTTCGACACGGCGTCGCCCGTGGGCGAGCATCACGCATCTATGTCTCGCATGCCGAGATCGAGGCGCAGGCCGCGGCGTATTCGCGCTACATCATCTGGATCCTGAGCCTGCAGGTATCGATCGTCGCCGCCGCGGTGGCTTTCCTCGTTTACCTGCTGGTGACGCGCCCGATCAAGGGCATCTCCGACCAGCTGCACCGGCTCGAGATTCGCTCGGGCATGCAGATCGCGCTGCGCGGCAGCCGGCGCACGGACGAAATCGGCCAGCTCGTCGGCGACGTGAACGCGCTGATCTCGCGGCTCACCGACGTGCTCGCGAACGAACGCGACCTGCGCGTCGCGCAGGAAATCAGCGAGCGCCGCATGCGGCTGGTGTTCGAGAAGGCCGACACCGGCATCCTGGTGCTGGACGAACACGGCGCGGTGCAGTCGTGCAACCCGGCGTTCGTGCGGATCCTCGGCCGGGAAGCCGCGGAACCGAACGTGCTGCTGGCGGACCTGCTCGCGCCGCACGGCGCGCGCATCGCGGGTCTGATCGCCGAGAGCCGCGCATCCGCGCAGCCGCGCGATGCGGACTTCGAAATCGGCGGCGGTCCGGCGGGAAGCCGGTTGTGGGTGGAGCTGTCGGTGAATCCGCTGGGTCACAACCTGCTGCAGGGCCTGCTCAACGACATCACCGATCGCAAACGCGCCGAGTCCGCCGCGCGCGAGCTGGCGTCGCGCGACACGGTCACCGGATTGCTCAACCGGCGCGGGCTCGACGCGGCGCTGGCGAACCTGCTGATCTCGCCGCGCCTCGACGGGTGCGCCGCTCGCGCTGCTGCAGATCGACCTCGACCATTTCAAGGCGGTGAACGACACCTACGGACACGAGGCGGGCGACCGCGTGTTGCGCGAGGTCGGCATCCATCCTCGAGCGTTCGGTGCGTCGCTCCGATGTCGTCGGACGCGTCGGTGGAGACGAGTTCGTCGTGGTGCTGCCCGGAATCGAGAGCCCCGACAAGGCGCAGGACATCGCGGTGAACATCATCGCCGGAATCAGCACAGCCGATCGTGCTCGGCGCCGGTTGCAGTGCCGAGATCGGCGCGAGCATCGGCATCGCCCTCGCCACCGACGCGCGCGAGAGCGCCAGCTCCCTGCTGCGCCGGGCGGATACCGCGATGTACGCGGCCAAGCAGTCGGGCCGGGGCCGTGTGATCCTGGCGCGGCTGCCGGATGACGAGCCGCCGGCGAGCGCGGTGGCCTGAGGTTCGGCACCGTTCGGCCGATCGGGTCAATCCCCATGTAGGAGGACTCGGGGAGTGAATTCCGCATTCACCCCTCGACAGCGGGGCGCATGCCGCGCATGTTGTGCCGGCATGAAACTCTTCACCTGCGACAACTGCCAGCAAACGCTGTACTTCGAGAACAACGGCTGCGTGAATTGCGGCGAGACGCTTGGCTACATTCCGGAATCGGCCGCGTTGGTGACGCTGCGCAACCGGGTGGCGGACCTGCAAGGCGTCTTCGACGTCGACTTGCCAAACCAGCCACGCCGCCGCTATCGGCAGTGCCGCAACGCGCGCGAGCACGACGCCTGCAACTGGCTGGTGCCCGCCGACACGGCGCGGATTTCTGCGCTTCCTGCTCGCCTGTCCGAGGTGATTCCCGACCTTTCCGATCCGACAACGACCTGGCGTGGCGCCGCATCGAAGCGGCCAAGCGCCGCCTGCTCTACACGTTGTTCGCGCTCAAACTGCCCGTGGTGCCGCGCGCCAGGGACGGAAACGTCGGCCTCGCGTTCCGTTTCCTGAAAGGCACCGAGGACGAGCCCGTGATGACCGGCCACGACGAAGGCGATCATCACGCTCAACGTCGACGAGGCCGACTTCGCCTTCCGCGAGAACATGCGGGAGAAGATGGGCGAGGGCTACCGCACGGTGCTCGGCCACCTGCGTCACGAGATCGGTCACTACTACTGGGACCGCCTGATGCGCGACACCGGCGGGCTCGGAGCCTTCCGCGAGTGTTCGGCGACGAGCGCCGCGGCTACGAAGAGGCGTGGAGCGCCACTACGAGTTCGGGCCGCCCGCGACTGGAACGAATCGTTCATCAGCGCCTACGCATCCATGCATCCGTGGGAAGACTGGGCCGAGACCTGGGCGCACTACCTGCACATGGTCGACACGCTCGAAACCGCGAAGAGCCACGGGCTCACGGTGCGCGTGCCCGCCACCGAAAAGCCGGCCGAACGCATCACCACCGACGCCTCGCGTTCTACGACTTCGAATCCCTGACCACGAGCTGGAACGCGGTGACGCTGGCGATGAACAGCCTGAATCGCAGCATGGGCATGAAGGACGCCTATCCCTTCGTGCTGTCGCCGACGGTGCTCGAGAAGCTGCGCTTCGTGCACGAGCTGGTACAGGCCGAGCGCGCGCGGGCGGAGTCGCTGCCCGTCTGGGCGGCTGCCTAGCTACTCCGGCTGCCGCGGTCAGGACTTCAGGCCGGCGCCTGCGCGGCCGCCGCGCGCTTCAGCGTCGCGTGCCCGTACGTGAGCTTGCGCCACAGCCATTCCATTGGTCCCATCTCGAAGCGCTTCAGCCACCAGGCGCTCAGCGGCATCTGGATCGCGAAGAAGATGCCCAGGGCGAGCACGAAATCGAGCGCTGGGCCGACGCGGTTCCACAACCCGAATCCCCACCCGTAAAAGAGCGTCGTCGCGATCAACGTCTGCATGAGGTAGTTGGTGAGCGGCATGCGCCCGACCGTCGCCATCGGTGCCAGGCGGCGGCGCCACGTGGTGTTGTGCACGGCGCGCACGATGGTCGCGACGTAGAAGATCATGATCGCGACGCGGCACACGATGTAACACACGCCCGCGAACAGCCGCCACGGCGTGGGCGTCACGAAATCCGTGGTCGTCGCCTGCCAGATGCCGAAGATGACGCCGGTGGCGATGCCCAGCGCCAGCATCGACCACTGCAGCTTGCGCACGAAAGGCAGGTGCTGCTCCGAGTGCTCGAAGAATTTCCGGCGTCCGAGCATGAGGCCCAGCAGCATGGTGCTGAATACCGCCACGTAAAACGACACCGTCCCGCGGATCATGAACGGCACGGTGTAGAAGGAGACCATCTCGCGCAGGTGCTCCCGGGCGGCGACGAGCCACGAGCCATGCCCATACGCGGCGTTGTTGCTGGCCTCGTAGGCCTTCGAGACGCTGACCACGTATTCGCGGTATTCGGGCGTGAACACCATCATCCGGTACACGCCCATCGCGACCGGATACACCAGGCACAGGCCGAACAGCGTCCAGAGAAGCTTTTCTGGCGCGCGGCGCAGCGCGATCAGGACCAGGCCGAGGACGGCATAGATGTGCAGCACGTCACCGGTCCAGAACAGACACGCGTGGATGGCGCCGAAGACGAACAACCAGAAGATGCGTCGCAGATAGGTGGACATGGCATGCTCGGGATCGCGCGCCTCGAGGCGGCCGAGCTGGATCGTGAAGCCGATCGCGAACAGCATGCTGAACATGCTGTTGAACTTGCCGGAAAACAGCACGTCGCGCAGGTTCGTTGCCCACACGTTGTAGTTCTCCGGATAGGGGTCGCTCCCCGTGAAGTCGATGTAGAACGACGTGTTGAACCACGGCATGTTCATGATGAAGATGCCTAGCAAGGCGAAGCCGCGGATCACGTCGAGCGTGTAGATGCGCTCACCGGTGGCGACGGGTGTGGCCGAAGTGGTCATGGCGGACCCCTATATTTTGTTTGCCCCGTTGTCAGGGCGCAGTCTACGCGCGAGGATGCACCCGCATGCACATTCGACGCCTGGTCGCCGCCGGAATCGCGACTTTTTTCCCCCTTGCAGCGTCGTCGGCGCTGCCGCCGACTTTCGATGCCGCGGTGCAGAACCTCGGTCGCTCCTGGGTCACTCAGAACGACGGCGTCGGTCTGACCATCGGCGTCTACGACAACGGCCAGCGCCATTTCTACAACTTCGGCACCACGCGTCTCGACGGCAACCGGCCTCCGACGAAGGACACGGTCTACGAGATCGGCTCGGTGGCCAAGACCATGGCCGGGCAGCTGCTGGCGCGCGCGGTCGTCGAGGGCGGGCCACGCTCGACGATGACGTCACCAAGTATCTCGACGAGCCGTACCCGAACCTCGCGAGCGGCTGGCGAGCCCATCCGCCTGCTGCATCTCGTGAACATGACCTCGCAGCTGGTCGACAACATCCCCGACCTCACCCAGGTGCGCAAGGTGCCAGGCGAGCCGCTCGCCAGGACGCGGATGGCGGTGCTCGAGCGCTACACGCGCGGGGAATTCCTGCGGCAGCTGCACCGCGTCATGCCGCGCGGCACGCCGGGCGCGGAGCCCGGCGCAGTCGAACGTCGCAGCCATGCTGCTCGGCGTCGTGCTCGAGAAAATCTACGGCGAGCCCTTCGAAGTCATCCTGGCGCGCGAGATCGAAAAGCCGCTGCGCATGGCGCAGCGGCACCGCGCCCGTGACCGAAACTACTGGCGCGCGGCTACACGGAGCGACAACGAGGCGCTGCCGCCCTTCGACGCGCGCATGAGTGGACGCACCGGGTGCGCTGCGCTACAGCGCCGACGACCTGCTGAAGTACGCCGCCTGGCAGATGGTCGGAGACGCGATGCGTCGGTGAAGCTCGCGCACCAGCCCACGTGGACCACGCCGGACCAGCGCGAGTCGATGGCGTTCTACTGGATCATCGAGGCAGTCGCCGCAGCGGGCGCCGCCTGCAGTACTCGGGCGGCACGTATGGATTCGCGAGTGTGTGCGACCTGTATCCGGAGGCGCAGGTCGCGGTGGTGCTGCTGTCCAACAAGGCCGCGGACGGCGCGCAGGAGTCCCTGCGCGCGTTGTCCGCGAAAATCGTCGAGCTGCTCGCGCGCCGGCAGTGCGCGCTACCAGCCCACCGTCTTCGTCAGCAGGCGCTCCGCCGCCGGATCGCTGAGCGGCCTGGACGGTGGCCGGGCGCGTGCGCCGCCGCACCCTTGTGGCTCATGTCGATGCGGCCGCTGAAATTCGCGCCATCGGCGATGCCGACGCGCGGCGCGAAGATGTTGCCCTTCGACCTTGGCCGACTGGCGGATCGAGACCGACTCGGACGCGTAGATGTCGCCATCGACGCGGCCTTCGACGATCACGAACTTGGCCTTGATGTTGCCGGTGACGCCGCCTTCCTTGCCGATGCGAAAGACTGCGCGTGTGTTCGATCGAACCTTCGAGCTGGCCCTGGAATTCCAGGTCCTCTTCGCCGTACAGCTCGCCCTTGAAGTGCAGCGTCGGGCCGAGCACGCAGGTGCCGGTCGGCGCGGGCTGCGCCGCCGGCGGAGCGGGCGGCGCCATCTTGTTGTCGCAAATCCCTTGCTCATGGTCTTCTCCGGCTCAGCGGGCCGCGCCGGGGGTGGAGGATCCTTGGCGACCCAGCATTCGGCTCCATGGTGACTCCGCCATTGAAATTCGCTCCCTCTGTGATGCTGACGCTCGGCGCGCGGATGTTGCCGCGCACGACCGCTGACTGACTGACCTTGATGCTCTTCTTGGCGCTCATGTCGCCCTGGACCTTGCCGTCGACGTCGATCGCGCGGCGTTGACCGTCGCGACGACTTCGCCTTTGGCGCCGACGACGATGCGTTGCTGGTGGTGGATCGTGCCTTCGATGCGGCCTTCGATCTTGATGTCTTCCTGGGCTTTGAGCTCGCCCTTGAAGCGCAGCGTCGGACCGAAAACCGACATGCGTTCGTTCGATGCACTCATCGAATAACTCCCTGCCGATGACGGCGCGAAGCGCGGCATAGATTGCGCCGCCTGCTATGTAGAAAACCGTGTCGCGATTCGCAGGCGTAGGTGATGTCGCGAGAGCGCAATATGCAAGATGGAGCTGGACCAATTATGTCAATTCGGCGTCGGCCCGATCGCTGCGGCACTCCGACTCGCATCTGCTCATGATGGCCATCGGCCGGCCGTCCGGATCCTCGAAGAACGCCATCCATTCCTCGGTGCCGTCGGCATGGCGATGGATCATGTGCGGCGCGTGCGTGAACTTCACGCCGCGCGCCGCGAGCGTGGCGTGCGCCGCACGCGATGTCGGCCACGCGCAGATAAAGGATCGACTCTCTTCGCGCCGCCTTCCTGGCTCAGCATCAGCCGCGTGCCGCCGAGTCGAAAAACGCGAGCGTGCCGAAGGTGTAGAGGTGCGGCAGGCCCAACACCTCGCGGTACCACTGTTCGGACGCCGGATGTCGCGCAACCGAGCGCGCGATCTGGCCGATGGGTCCGAGTTTCGAGTGCTGTATCCACGGTTCTCCTCTTCGAGCGCGCTGCCCGCGGCGTCGAACCAAGCGCGCAGCTCGCGCCGGTCCCGCAATCTGCAGCTTCGCGAGCGCGTTGGCCACGTGGAACTTCACCGCGTTCACGCTGATGCCGCGGCGCCGCGCGATCTCCACGTTGGTCATGCCGTGCTGCACCGCGTGGACGGTTCGCCACTCCGCGGGGGTCAGCAGGTCCGCGTGCGGCGGCCGGCCGCGCGGGCGCTTCTGCTTCATGGCGGCATCGTACGGATGCGGAGCCGAATTTCCCTACCCGGAAGGCCCGACAAACAAGCGCCCTCCGTTGCAACCCGCCCGTCTTCCCGGGGGTAACAACGATCAGCGCACGCTTTTTTCGGCGACAGTTTGCCGCTACGCAGGGCCTTGGGTTACGGTGCGCGACGCAAAGGGGGCATCTTGCAGGAACTGGAACACGACGCCGAAACGGCGCCGGAGACAGTCGCGGACACCACCGGCGATGCCTGTGGAGCGGGCGCCGCGGTGGCCTTGGGCGCGCTTGCCTTATCCGCCTGCGGTGGGGGTGGTGGCGGATCGGCGCCGCCGGTCAACAACCCGCCGCCTCCCCAGGTTCCCACCATCACCGACGCCGAAGCCGCACGCTTCCTGCTGCAGGCGCAGTTCGCCGTGAACGATACCGACCTGGCTGCGGTGAAGGCCAACGGTTACCCGGCCTACCTCAACGCCAAGTTCAACGAGGCGCTCGGCCAGGCCGGCACCGCGTGGCTCACGGCGCAGGGGCACAACTCGATCACCGCCGAAGAGCGCTACTTCTGGCCGCAGTTCGGCGACTTCATGATCTGGAACCAGCTGCTCGCGGGGCCGGACCAGATGCGCAAGCGCATCGCGCTCGCGCTTTCGGAATTCTTCGTCGTCTCGCTGAGCCCGATCGACGGGTTCTATCCGCCGTATGTCATCGGCGCGTACTGGGACGTGCTGTGCGCGAACGCCTTCGGCAATTTCCGCACGCTGCTCGAGCGGATCACGCTCAACGCGGGCATGGGCTTCTTCCTCAACACCAAGGGCAACCTCAAGGAAGACGCCAACGGCCGCCAGCCTGACGAGAACTACGCGCGCGAGGTGATGCAGCTCTTCACCATCGGTCTCCACGAGCTCAACCAGGACGGCACACCCCGGCTCGATGCCAACAACAATCCGATCGAGACCTACGGCCAGAGCGACATCACCAACCTGGCGCGCGTATTCACCGGTTACGACTGGGACTACCTGGCGAACGGTGGTGGCTTCACCAACGTTGCCTGGACCAACAACTACGACGTGCCGAACACGCACTTTGCGACGAACCCGATGTGGTTCAATCCGGCGGCCCACTCGAACCTCGCGGTGACGTTCCTCGGCCTCACGATTCCGGCCAACACGCCGGGTCCCGAAGCATTGCGGCAGGCGCTCGATCACCTGTTCAACCACGTGAACGTCGGGCCCTTCTTCGCCGCCAGATGATTCAGCGCCTGGTCACGAGCAATCCTTCCCCCGCGTACGTCGGCCGCGTCGCGGCGGTATTCGCCAACAACGGCTCGGGCACGCGCGGTGATCTCAAGGCGGTGTGGCGCGCGATCCTGACCGACGCCGAGGCACGTACGCTGCCCCCGGCGTCGGACACGATGTCGGGCAAGCTGCGCGAGCCCGTCGTGCGCTGGGTGCAGATGCTGCGCACGGTGGGCGTCAGCTCCACGAACGGCAGATACGAAATCTACGACACCTCCGCCGCGCACGAAGCGCTGGGGCAATCGCCGGTGCGCTCGCCCTCGGTGTTCAATTTCTTCCGTCCCGGGTACGTCCCGCCCAACACCGAGATCGCGACCGCGGGCAAGCAGGCGCCGGAATTCCAGCTGCTGAACGAGACGACCACCGCGGGCTACGTCAACTTCCTGCAGTGGACCTCGCGTTATCCCTACAGCGACGTGGGACCGACGTACACGCAGCTGCTGCCGATCGCGCACGATGGCGAAGCGGTGCTGAACTGGCTCAACCTGCGGCTGACCGCCAACCAACTGTCGAGCGACACACTGACGGCGCTGCGCGCGGCGATAACCGCGCTGATCGCCGCGCTGAACATCACGCAGGCGTCCCCCAACAACGTCAAGCTCGACATGCTCGCGACCGTGGTGTTTCTCATCATGATCAGTCCCGAATACCTGGTGCAGAAATGACCAACTGGACCCGGCGCCTCGTCCTGCAGCGCGCGATGCAGCTCTCCGCCATGGGCGTCGCGACGCCGCTCGCGATCAACCTCGCGGCGATCGGCGAAGCCGCGGCCTTCGATACCACCGACTACAAGGCGCTGGTGTGCGTGTTCATGTACGGCGGCAACGACTACGCGAACACGGTCGTGCCCTACGATCCGGCCAACTACGCGCTGTATCACCAGATCCGCGCCGGCGTGGGCGGCGAAAATCAGGCGGGCATCGCGCTGGCGCGCGCCGCGCTGGCGCCGACGGCGCTCACGCCCCTCGTTGCCCAGACGCTCACCGATGACCTGCAGTACGCATTGGCGCCACAGCTCACTGGATTGAAGTCGCTGTGGGACCAGGGACGGGTCGCGGTCCAGCTCAACGTCGGTCCGCTGGTGAAGCCGACCACGCTCGCGCAATACAACTCCACCAACAAGGTCGCGAACCCGCTGCCGCCGAAGCTGTTCTCGCACAACGACCAGCAGTCGATCTGGCAGGCGAACGGCAGCGAGGGCGCGACGATCGGCTGGGGCGGAAAGCTCGGCGACATCGCCTTGGCGAATTCCAGCAACACTCCGAACTCGCTGCTGACCTGCATCTCGGCCTCGGGCAACGCGGTGTTCGTCGCGGGCCGCGATGCGTTGCAGTACCAGATCAGCTCGGGCAGCGCGACGGTGCCGGGCGGCGCGATCCGAATCAACGCGCTGAGCGGGGGATTGGCCAACGCGGTCAACACCCTGATCACGCGCAACAGCGCGCATGTCCTGGAGAACGAATACGCGGCGGTCACGCGCCGCTCCATCGCGCTCGAGGGCATCGTGAACGGCGCGCTCGGCGGCGTGACGGTGAACACGGCGTTCGCGAATGGCAATCCGCTGGCGAGCCAGCTCAAGATCGTCGCGCGACTGATCGCGGCGCGCTCGGCGCTCAACATGCGCCGGCAGGTGTTCTTCGTGTCGATCGGCGGCTTCGACACGCACAACATTCTCATGACCGACCATCCGACGCTCATGCAGCGCGTGAACGACGCGATGACCGCGTTCTACGCGGCCACGGTGGAGCTCGGCGTCGCCGACAAGGTCACGACGTTCACGGCGTCGGACTTCGGGCGCACGCTGGCCTCCAATGCCGACGGCTCCGACCACGGCTGGGGCAGTCACCAGTTCGTGATGGGTGGCGCGGTGAACGGCGGCCGGTTCTATGGCGTCGCGCCGCATGTGTCCATCCAGACCGACGACCAGGTGGGGCAGGGCCGGTTGCTGCCGTCCACCGGCGTGGACCAGTTTGCCGCGACGCTCGCGCGCTGGTTCGGCTGCAGCACCGCCGAGCTGCCGGGCATCCTGCCGAACGTGGGCAATTTCCCGAACACGAGCCTCGGGTTCGTGTAAGACGCATAACGGAAAAAAGTTCTCCCGGTTTCCCGGCCCGGCACCTTATGCTCGGGGCCTCTCGAAGGGGGAGGCCCATATGCTGTCGAATCGCTGGACATCCGTCCGCCGCGGAATTCTTTGCTCGCTCATCCTGTTCGCCGGCCCCGCCATGGCGTCGGAGCAGCCGCCGACGCTCACCATCGGGTCGGCGATGCCGTCGTTCTCGCTGCCCGGCATCGATGGCAAGACCTACACCGACCAGAGTTTCGCGAAAGCCAACGTCCTGGTGCTGGTGTTCACCTGCCCGCATTGCCCGACCGCCCAGGCCTACCAGGAGCGCATCAAGAAGCTGGTGACCGACTACTCGCCGAAGGGCGTGACGCTGGTCGCGATCAATCCGAATCACGCGGACGCCGTGCGCCTCGACGAGCTGGCGTACTCGGATCTCTCGGATTCCTTCGATGAAATGAAGGAGCGCGCGAAAGCCGAGAAATTCAACTTCGTGTGGCTCGACGACGGTCCGAAGCAGGAGGCCTCGCACAAGTACGGGCCGGTGGCCACGCCGCACGTCTTCATCTTCGACAAGGCGCGCAAACTGCGCTTCGAAGGCCGCATCGACGACGCCGAGCGCGAATCGTCGGCGACGTCGCACGACACGCGCAATGCGCTGGATGCGCTGCTAGCCGGCAAGGAACCGCCGGTCACGACCACGCGCGTTTTCGGCTGCTCGGTGAAATGGGCCGACAAGGTGCCCGATTACGCCAACTACAAGAAGCGCTGGGCCGCCGAGCCGGTGACGCTCGAGAAAGCCGACATCCCCATGTTGCAGGCGATCCGCGCCAACAAGGACTCGGGCAAGCTGCGTTTCATCAACGTGTGGGCGACCTGGTGTGGGCCCTGCATCGCGGAGTTCGACGAGCTCGTCGAGCACAATCTGCGCTTCCGGATCCGGCAGTTCGAGATGGTGACGATTTCGGCCGACTCGCCGGAAGACGAGGCGACGGTGCGCGACTTCCTCGGCAAGAAACATGCGTCGATGAAGAACTACATCATCCCGGCTGAGAAGAAGGACGCGTACTTCGATGCGATCGATCCGGCGACGACCTGGAAGGGTGAGTTGCCGTACACGATCATCGTCAACGAGAAGGGCGAGGTCGTCTACCGCGAACACGGCGCGCTGAGTTTCCTCAAGATGCGCCGGGCGATCGTGCCGGAGCTGAATCGCATCAAGCCGTGGGGCGGCTTGTCGCCCGTCAAGCCGTAAGAAACGGTCCGCCCGTGAAGCAGACGTTGGGCCTGGTATCACTGGTGGTTCGCGACTACGACGAGGCGCTGGCCTTCTACGTGGGGAAGCTGGGATTCACGCTGGTGGAAGACAGCTTCGTGCCGGAGCAGAACAAGCGCTGGGTGGTGATCGAGCCGCCCGGCGGCGGCGGCGCCAAACTACTGCTGGCGCGCGGCGTGGGTGATGCGCAGACCTCGCGCATCGGCGACCAGACCGGCGGGCGCGTGTTCCTGTTCCTCTACACCGACGATTTCTGGCGCGACTTCAACGCGTACCAGGCGAAGGGCGTCGAGTTCGCGCGCGAGCCGTCGCATGCGCCGTATGGCACGGTGGCGGTGTTCAAGGATCTGTACGGCAACCTGTGGGATCTGGTGGAGTTAAGAGGTGCGGAATCGGTGCCGGAGTTGAAAAACAGGAATTAGCATCGACGACCTCTCCGGCTTCGATGTCAAACGCCGCTAATTCCTGTTTTTCAACTCCGGCACCAATTCCGCTCCTCTTAACTCCTTGCGCAGCACCAGCTTCAGCCCCGACCACGTCTCATCCACCGCGCACACCTTGATGTCCACGAGCCCGAGCGGCAGCGCGAACTCGCGGATGGTGTCCTCGGTGATGTCGGTGGGTACCTTCGATGCCTTCTTGGGCCATGACACCCAGATTGCGGCTTCGGGGCCGAGCGTCTTGCGGCACGCGGCCAGCGTCTTGCCGAGCGCGGCCTTCGACGCCGTGAATACATGCGCCAGGTCGGTGGACTTCGCGAGCCGCGTGCCGAAATCGACGCCCTCCGGAACGGGCGCGAGCAGTTTCCGGTAGTTGGGCGGCGCGCCGAGCAACGCGACGCGCTGGCCGGGCTTGATGCCCAGCTTCTTCGCGAGCGGCGTGCCCGAGTATCCCGCGGGTGTCATGCCGGCCCCGGACGCGAAGCCGCGAGCAATTCGGCCAGCGTGGCTTGCTTGCCGGCCGAGTAGGCGAGCAGGCGATCGTGCCCGGCCGCGAGTGCAGCCTGTTTCGCCGTCGCATAACGTTCGCGTGCGCCGGCATCGGCGCGCAGGTGATCGCGCAGCCGCAGATTGTCGACCCAGTGCCCGCCGCCGCGCTCGACGACGTGCAGGTTGAATGCGCGCGACTCGCGCAGGCGCAGGTAGCGGCGCCGCGGCACGCCGGCCTCGCGCATGTCCTGGTAACCGAGAATGGTCAGGCGCGAGAGGACTTCATCCGGCGGCGGGTACCGCGGCAGACCCAGCATCAGGTCGATGACGGGTTTGGCCAGCAGCCCGGGAACCGCGGTGCTGCCGATGTGCTCGAGAGTTTCAGGCGGCACCGACAAGGTCTCGCAGATGCGCCGCCGCTCGGTCTCGAACGCCGCGGGCCAGGCCGCATCGTAAGGCGCCAGCGTCACCGGTTCGTCGAGGTCGGACTCCCTGGGCGCGTCGCGCCTCAGGGAAAAATGCAGCAGCACCAGCCAGCAGATGAGTCCGCTGCCGGCGCCGATGCGAGGGAAAAAGCCGCCCCGTGATTCGGACATGAGCGAGATGGCGCTGGAAGCGAGTCCGGCGAGCAACAGCAGATTCGCGCCCAGGAAGGCGTACGCATGGGACTTGCGGTTCTTGAACGCGAGGATGGTGGGCAACAGGAAGAACGGCCCCGCCGCCACGAAGATGAGCGCGATCCCGAGCATGCGCGGGATGTTAGCGCACGGAAAGCCGGCCCGGCAGCCTAACTAACTCAGGCCTTGGCCTGGTTGTCCCGCATCTTCGCCAGGAACTCCTGCGCGGCGGGCGTTTCGGCGGTGCGCTCCGCGGGAACATGGTCACAGAACTGCACCCACGGCAGCCGGCTCTCGACGCCGTACTGCTTGACGAGCGTCACCTCGTCGGGATGGTCCAGTGAACCGATCGTCACGTACATGCGCGCTTCCGCCGTGTCGTACTTGAACGAGAGCGGCGTGCCGCAGGCCGGGCAGAACGCGCGCTTCGCGAGATTGGAGCTCGCGAAGAAGGCGGGGCTGCCGCGCGTCCATGCGAAATTCCCGGGCGCGGATCCCGCCAGCGCCGCGAACACGCCACCCGTGGCGCGCTGGCACATGCGGCAATGGCAGACGTGGGCATTCTCGAGCGGCGCGTAAAACGCGTAACGGATCGCTCCGCACTGACAACCGCCCGTGGCGACGGGCTGGCGCTCGCCGCCGGAATTCATCTGAACGTGTTGCAGCTGTCGACTTGTCCGGACGCGTAGCCCTTGCGGAACCACTCCTGGCGCTGGGCGCCGGAACCATGCGTGAAGGTTTCCTGGTGCACGTTGCCCTGGATGCGGCGCTGGATCGTGTCGTCGCCGACCGCCTGCGCCGCGCCGAGCGCCTCGTCGATGTCGCCGGCCTCGACGAGCTGGCGCGCGCTGTCGGCGTGGTGCGCCCAGATGCCGGCGAAACAATCGGCCTGCAGTTCCATGCGCACCTGGAACTGGTTTGCCTCTTCCCGCGACCCGGCCTGCTGCTGCGCCGCGCGGACCTTGTCGGACGTGCCGAGCACGGTCTGCACGTGGTGCCCGACCTCGTGCGCGATGACGTAGGCCTTCGCGAAATCGCCCTGCGCGGCGAACTCCGTTTCCAGCTGGCGGAAGAACACGAGGTCGATGTACACCTTGTTGTCGGCGGGGCAGTAGAACGGGCCCGCCGCGGACGTCGCCGAGCCGCACCCGGTATTGATGCCGTTCGAGAACAGGGCGAGATAGGGCGCGGGGTACTCGCGGCCCGCCTGGCTGAAGATCGCGCTCCAGGTTTCTTCGGTGTCGCCGAGGACGTGCTGGACGAACTGGCCGCTTTCGTCGCTGGGCGTGCTCGCCTCGATGGGCGCTTCGCCCTGCGGCGCCGACTCGCCGCCGCTCAGCAGGCCCATGACGATGCGCGGATCGACACCGAAATACCAGGCCGCGGCCAGCGCGATGATGCCACCGATGCCGAACTTCAGCCCGCCACCGCCACCACCACCGCCGCCGGTGCTGCGACCGCGGTAGTCCTGGACGTTCCGGCTCGCTTTGCTTTGGCGCCAGCGCATGCCCGGAATGTTAGCAGAGGGCGTCGCGTATCATGCCCGGCGCGTGAAATCCGGCCTGCCCATCGACGAAATCCTGCCCGCACTCGCGACCGCGCTGCGCGATCACCGCAATGCGGTAGTACAAGCGCCTCCAGGCGCCGGCAAGAGCACCGTCGTTCCGATTGCGCTGCTCGACGAACCGTGGTTGCGGGGCGGCAAGATCATCATGCTCGAGCCGCGCCGGCTCGCGACCCGCGCTGTCGCCGCGCGCATGGCGGCGACGCTGGGCGAGGCGCCCGGGGAAACCGTGGGTTACCGGATGCGGCTCGAAACCCGCGTCAGCAAGCGCACGCGCATCGAGGTCGTCACCGAGGGCGTGTTCACGCGCATGCTGCAGAGCGACCCCGCGCTCGAAGGCATTTCCGCCGTACTGTTCGACGAGTTCCACGAGCGCAGCCTGCACGCCGACACGGGCCTGGCCTTCGCGCTCGATTCGCAGGAGAACCTCGCGCCGGAGCTGCGGCTGCTGGTGATGTCGGCGACGCTCGATGGCGCGGCGGTGGCGAAGTTGTTAGGCAACGCGTCCGCCAGCGCACCGACAATAACCGCCGCGGGCCGCATGTTTCCGGTCGACGTGCATCACGTCGGCGCGGGTCTGCCGGCGTTGCCGGCGTCCAATCAAGGCGGCCGCGACGCGCCCGAGCTCGTCGTGCTGCGTGCGATCCGGCGCGCGCTGCAGGAAGCGCCCGGCGACATGCTGGTGTTCCTGCCGGGCGCGGGCGAGATCCGCCGCGTGCAGGGCATGCTCGGCGACCTCGGAGCCGGCGTCGATGTCTACCCGCTGTTCGGCGAGCTCGCACCGGGCGAGCAGGATGCCGCGATCGCGCCCGCGCGCCCGGGACGGCGCAAGATCGTGCTCGCGACCAACATCGCGGAGACCAGTCTCACCATCGACGGCGTGCGCATCGTGGTCGATGCGGGTCTCGAACGCCGCAGCCTGTTCGATCCGGCGAGCGGCATGAACCGGCTCGAGATGCAGCGCATCTCGCGCGCATCCGCCGAGCAACGCGCGGGCCGCGCCGGCCGCACCGCGCCCGGCGTGTGTTACCGGCTGTGGGGCGAGGGCGCCGAACGCAGCCTCGCGGCCTACGCGCCACCCGAAGTGTGCGTCGCCGATCTCGCGCCGCTCGCGCTCGATCTCGCCGCCTGGGGAACGGAGGCCGCGAACCTGCGCTGGCTGGATCCGCCGCCGGCCGCGACACTCGCGAGCTCGCGCGATCTGCTGCACCGGCTCGGCGCGCTCGATGCCGCGGGCAAGGTGACCGCGCACGGGCGCGCGATGCAGGAATTTCCCGCGCATCCGCGGCTCGCGCACATGTTGCTGAAGGCGCGCGATCACGGCGCCGGCGCGCTCGCCGCGGAGCTCGCGGCACTGCTGTCGGATCGCGATCTGCTGCGCGCCGGCGGCGCGGGCCGCACGCGCGACAGCGACATCCACACGCGGCTCGAAGTCCTGCGGCGTGGCGCCGCGGCTGTCGACCGCGGCGCGTTGGAGCGCGTGCGCCGCTCGCAGCGCGCGTTCGAACAGCAGCTGCAGGCCGGCGGCCGGCGCGCGGCGCCCGGTGAAGTCGATGCCGGCGTGCTGCTCGGCTTTGCCTATCCGGACCGGATTGCGCGGCGCCGGCCCGGCGTGGACGCCCGCTACCAGCTCGCCAACGGCCGTGGCGCCATCTTCGCCGGCGCGGAGTCGATCGCGCGGCAGGAGTTCATCGTGGCGGTGGATCTCGACGACCGCGAGCGCGAGGCGCGCGTACATCTGGCGGCGTCCATTTCCAGGGCCGAGCTCCTGGAATTCTTCGCGGACCACATCCGCGTCGTGGACGAACAGGCCTGGGATGAGAAGACGGAAGCGGTGATCTCGCGCCGCGCGACCTGGCTGGACGAGCTGCTGATCGAGGAGAAGCCGCTGCACGCTGCGCCGCGCGAGGCGAGCGCCGCGGCGATGCTCGAGGGCGTGCGCCGCATGGGTGTCGAAGCGCTGCCCTGGGATGACGACGCGCGCGACTTCCTCGCGCGCATCGAGATGCTGCGCCGGCTCGGCCGGCCGGAATACCTCGAATTCCCGGAATCGAGCCTGCCCGCGCTGGAGCAGGACCCCGGCTGGCTCGAGCCCTTTCTCGATGGCATCACGCGGCGTTCCCAGCTGTCGCGCGTGCCGCTCATGGACGCGCTGCGTGCCCGGCTGAGTTATCAGCAGCAACGCGCGCTCGATGACCTGATGCCCACGCACGTCACGTTGCCCACCGGCACCCGCGCGCGCATCGACTATCGCAGCGAGAACGCTCCCATCGCCGCGATGCGCATGCAGGAGGTCTTCGGCCTGGCCGCGACGCCGCGCATCGGCGGCGGCGCGTTGCCCGTCACGTTCGAGCTGCTGTCACCGGGCCGCAAGCCGCTGCAGATCACGCGCGACCTCGCGAGCTTCTGGAGGAACGCCTACGTCGAGGTGCGCAAGGACATGCGCGGGCGATATCCGCGCCACTACTGGCCGGAGAATCCGCTCGAGGCGGAGCCCACGCGTCGCGCCAAGCCGCGCGGCAGCTAGAAGCGGAAGCGCACGCCGAGGGAGAGGGCCTCGAGATCGGACTCGTCGATCAGGCCGCCCGGTGCGCGGAAGCGTGCCCATGCCGGGCTCGTCTCCCGGCGATCTTGCTCCACTCTGCGAACACGTCGATTTTCTTCGTGACGGCGAAATGTGCGCCGACGCCAAGGAGCGACAGCGCTTTCTGCGACGAGCGCTGGATGTCATCGCCTTCGACCGTCACCAGATGGGATTTTTTCCTGCGCAGCGCCAGGCCGACATTGGCGCGCAGCGCGAACCGCTCGCCGATGGGCAACTGGCCGACGGCGTTGAAGGTCCATGCGCTGATGTCGAGATTGCTCTCGAAATCGGGGATGCATTCGATCTGCGGTCGGAGGACGAGCTGCAATCCATGTCGATGTTCGCGCTGTAGCTGCCGAGGTCGGCGTAACCCGCCTCGAGCGCGAAGAAGCGCACGAACTGGTACCCGAAGCGCACGCGGAACAGGTTCGACTTCTCGTCGCGCGGCCCCGCCGGTGTGCCGAAGGCGTACTCCGAGACGCCATTGTCAGCGGTCCCGACGTCGGCGCTGACGTAGAACTTCGTGGACGGCGCGTTCTGCGAATGCGCCGGCAACGCGTACAGGGCGCCGGCAAGCAGCACCGCGAGACAAAGTCTAACCACAGGAGCCTCCCTGTAGTTAGGGTATCCCGGCTCAGAGGCGGATGACAACCTTGCCGAACAGGTTCCCGGAATCCATGTACTCGTAAGCCTTCGGGGTGTCGTCGAATGCGAACACCTTGTCGATCGCGGGCTTCACCGGGTGCTTTTCCAGGAAAGCGTTGAGCGCCTCGAAGTCGGCGCGTGAGCCGACGTAGATGCCGGACGCCGTCGAATTCGTTCCCAGCAGGGCCAGCGCCGGAATGTCGCCCCCGAAACTCGACAGGCCGCCGATCAACGCGACGTGACCGCCGGGGGCGAGGCTGGCGAGCGTCCGGCCGAGCGTGTCCTTGCCGCCGACTTCGAGTGCCTGCTGCACGCCGCCGCCGGTTGCGGCGACGACCGCCTTCTCCCATTCGGGCGTGGTGCGGTAGTTGATGGTGGCAAACGCTCCCAGGGCCTTGGCGCGCGCCAGCTTCTCGTCCGAAGAGCTCGTGATGACCGGTTTCGCGCCCAGCGCCTGCGCCAGCTGCAGTCCCAGGATCGACACGCCGCCCGTTCCCTGGAGCAGCACGAAATCTCCCGGCTGCGTGCGACCCCGCGTCACCAGCGCGTTCCACACCGTGACGCCCGCGCAGGGCAGAGTCGCCGCCTCTTCGTACGACAGGTACTTCGGCAGTTTCACCAGGCCGTTTTCGTCGAGCGTGACGTACTGCGACAACATGCCGTCGACGCCGCCGCCGAGCGCGCTCGCCATGTATTCCGGCTTCGGACGCCCGTCTAACCACTTCGGGAAGAAGATTGCCGCCACGCGATCGCCTTTCGTGAAGCGGGTGACGCCGGGACCCGTTGCCACCACCTCGCCCGCGCCATCCGAGAGCGGCACGAGCGTGGGCGGCTTCGGGCCCGGGTACTGGCCCAGCTGTACGTAGATGTCGCGCCGGTTGAGCGACACGGCGTGCACGCGCACCAGCACTTCCCTGGCGCCGGGCTGCCGCACCGGCGCCTCGACCAGCTTCAGCTGGGCGGGGCCATCGGCAGCCCGGTGGAGCTGGAATTGCCGCGTGGTGGTTTGAGCCTGGGCGGTCATGGCGATCAACGGCAGCAGCAGCGCGGCGGCGCGGACGTGACGGGCGGACATGGGGGTCTCCGGTTGTGTGCGGCGGACGGCATGTTACGGCACGTTAATCCTGGGCTAAGATACCGCTCGATTCCTGCGACCCAGAAATAGAACAAGAGCGAAGCGCCATGGAAGACAAGCACCGGTCCAGCCAGACCCGCCTGCGCGACCGCCTCCCGTTCACCCCGAGCCGCGAGCCGCAGTTCCGCTGGCGCGGCAACGAGATTTCGCGCGTCGAGGGATTCACGGACGCGGTTTTCGCGTTCGCCGTGACCCTGCTGGTGGTGGCGCTGGAAGTGCCGCATTCCTTCGACGGGCTGCTCGACGTGGTGCGCGGATTTCCCGCGTTCGTCATCTGCTTCACGATCCTGATGCTCTTCTGGAACGCGCACTACACCTACCACCGCCGCTACGGGCTCGACGATGCGTTTTCACGCGTGCTCACGATGGCCATCCTCGTGCTGGTGCTGTTCTTCGTCTATCCACTCAAGTTCCTGTTCACCATGCTGACCGTGGGGATGTTCGGACTGCAGATGGCCGACGCGCCGCATCTCGACGGCGTTCACCAGGTGCGTCAGCTGTACATACTCTACGGATTGGGTTTTGCGGGCGTGTGGGGCCTGTACGTCGCGCTCTACCACCACGCCTGGCGCCTGCGCTCCGCGATCGGACTCGATCCCGCGGAGCTGCTCTACACGCGCGGTTCGCTGATCGGAATGTGGATCTACGTGGGCGTTTGCCTGCTCTCGATCCTGCTGGCGCTGGTGACTTCCATCCCCTGGCTGCCCGGGTTCATCTATTTCCTGTTTGGCCCGCTGCAGGCGTTCAACGGAATCTGGCACGGGCGGAAACTTCGCGCGCTCTCCGCCGTGCCTGCCGCTTCATAGATCCCGCGCGCGGTACTGGGCTTCCTCGTACGCGCGCTGCGCGTCGACGCGTTCGTACGCGAGCACGCCGAGCCGGTATGCGAGCCGCTTGCGTTCCTTCTTCTCGAGCTCCTCGGCTTCGAGCGCCGCGCGCACGTCGCGGATCTCGCCATCGATCGAATCGATCACGCCCGCGGCGCGGCGCACCTCGGCTCCCTTGCGCCAGGCGTCGGTGAGACGCTCCTGGTCGAAGTTCACGCACTGGCCGACGTCGAATCCATTGCCGTATTCGCCCGACTGATACGCGTTGCGTACGACGCAGTAACGCTCGAGCCCGCGCTCGCGGCCGTGCTGCCAGGCGCCGCGATCCGGCACCACGCTCACCTTGGAGCAGGCCTTCGCGTGCTGGATCAGGTATTCCTCGGGCCGGCCGTTGGCGCCGTCGCGGACCCCGACGTCTTCCCAGTCGGCGGAAAGACATTCGTTCTTGGAAATGCTGGCGCAGCCGGAAAGGGTCCCCAGGAGCGCCAGGGCGGCTAACAACTTGATGAGTGACCTGTTCATGGCTGCCAATTTAAGGCAGCCCGATTGAATCGAAGCTGAACGCGTTTTGAGAACCGCGTCGCCGATTATTGTCAGACGGGCCGGCCGTCCTCGCGTTCGATGGCGAGCAGCGCGGCACGGGCAGGCGCCCCGTTTCCATCGGGCCAGTGACTGCGCGGCTTCTCGAGCGTTCCGCCTTCGCCCGGATGCTGGATGGTCAGGAACAGCGTGCGTCCGTCGGGTGTGAATTCGCAGCCGCAGACCTCGCAGCCGACCGGACCGCTGGCGAGCTGCTGCAACCGGCCGCGGTCGGGCCCGGTGACGGGTACCACGAAGCATCCGTTGTTAGGGTGACCGGGATTGTCCGAATCGGTGACGATCCAGAGCCGGCCCTGCGGGTCGATGCCGAGATTGTCGGGGCATTGCACGTGGCTCACTTCCGACTTGTTCGGGTAGCCCGCGAAGTAGGTGTCCGCCGCCGCGAGGTTGCCGGCGGCCAACTCACGCGCATCCACGATGTAACGCCCGGCCGCCGGATCGCCCGCGAGCAGGAATACTTCCCAGCGGAAGCCCGTGGCCGTGGCGTCGTCGCCGTGCTTCGGTGATCTCGATGATGTGGCCGGACTTGTTGTTCACGCGCGGGTTCGCTGCATTGGTCGCGACATCCGCCTCGCGCCCGGACCACTGGTTCGTGGTGCGGGGCACTCCGCGTTCCGTGGTCTTCGTGCAGGCGATGTAGACACGGCCGCTGATCGGGCTCGGTTCCACGTCCTCGGGACGGTCCATCGGCGTTCCGCCCAGCAGGTCCGCGGCGGCGCGCGCCTTGATGACGACGTCGCCCTGGTTCGCGAAGCCGGCGCGCGAGTTGAGTGGGCCCTTCTCGTCGTGGACCAGCGGCAGCCACGAGCCCGTGCCGTCCGCATCGAAGCGCGCGACGTACAGCGTGCCGTGATCGAGCAGGTCGCGGTTGGCGGCCGGATTCTTCGGGTCGAAGCGGTCGCGCGTGACGAACTTGTAGCAGTACTCGAACTTCTCGTCGTCGCCCATGTATGCGGCGACGTGACCGGTCTTGCCGACGATGGTGTTCGCACCCTCGTGCTGGAAACGGCCGAGCGCCGTGCGTTTGCGCGGCACGGATTTCGGATCGTGCGGATCGATCTCGACCATCCATCCGAAACGGAACGGCTCGTGCGGCTCGGAGCGCATGTCGAAGCGCGGGTCCTGCACGTCCCAGCCGTAGAAGCTGTCTTCGCGCAACGGGAAGCGCCGGTTGGCGTCGTTCGCCGCCGCATCGCCGGCCGTCTCGCGCGTGAGTGCGTCCACCGGCGAAGTAGTCGTCGACGTTCTCCTCCGACGTGAGGTACGTGCCCCACGGAGTTTTGCCGGCCGCACAGTTCGCGAACGTGCCGAGCACGCGCTCGCCGGCGGGGTCCGCTTTGGTGCGCATCAACGCGTGGCCGCGCGCCGGGCCCGAGATCTCCATCGGCGTGCGCGCGGTGATGCGGCGGTTGCTGGGCGAGGAGAGATCGCGCGTCCATCCGCCGGCTTCGCGCCCGAGCTCCATCACCGTGACGCCGTGCGCGGCCTGCATGAACGCCACCGCGTGCGGGTGCTGCTCCATCCAGCGGCGGCGGTCATCCGCCTTCATGCCAGCGCCGCGATGCGCATGGAACACGAGCTCGCCGCTGAAGTATTCGTGATTCACGCAGACCAGGCCGCGCGCCTTGCGGCCCGGCGCGAGCGGGAAGTACTGCACGGCGTCGGCGTTCGTGCCGAACTGCCGGTGCTGCGCATCGACCGCGGCGGCATCGGCCCAGCGGTTGTCCGTCATGCGGCGCGTATCGAAATCGGGCGTGCCGGTTACGAGACTGTCACCCCAGCGCGCGATGAGGTTCCACCGATAACCGCCGGCGATCGTGAACGCATCGTTGTCCTGCGGCGCGATGCTGCGGAACGCGTTGGGGGCGCCCCCGTCGTTCGCGTACGTAGGAATCCGCGCGCAGGCGGCGAGGCCGAGCGGCGCTCGCCGCAAAAAACGTGCGGCGTGACAATCGCGCGGCGAGGATCGCGTCAAATGCGGGTCGATCGTTCATGGACGCGCATGCTAACGTGGCGACCCTGCGACGCCTAGCGCGGAGATCATTACGAATGCGTTACCCACGTGCGGCCTTTCGCGCCGTTGTCCTGGCCTCGTTCGCACTCGCCTGCGGTTTCATCGCGGCGTGCGGACGTGGTGACGCGGCGACCGCGCCGGCGAAACCCGCGGCGCAGTCCGCGGTGAACCTCGACGAGGTCCATGACGACACGCCGGGTCTCGCGTGGTTCAAGGGCGACACCGAGTCCGCGTTCGCGGCCGCGCAAGCCTCTAACAAGCCCGTGCTGTTGTACTGGGGCGCGCAGTGGTGTCCGCCGTGCAAGCAGTTGAAGTCCGCCGTGTTCAGCCGTCCGGATTTCATCGAGAAATCGAAGCTGTTCGTCGCCGTGTATCTCGACGGCGACCTGCCGGACGCACAGAAGTGGGGCGACGTGTTCCGGGTCACGGGTATCCGACGGTCGTCGTGCTCAAGCCCGACAAGACGGAGATCACGCGAATCGCCGGCAACATGGATCTCAATCTCTATGCCAGCGTGCTCGATGACGCGCTCGGCGACGTGCGGCCGGTGAAGGACGTCATCGCGCTCGCGGTCAAGGGCGATGCGGCGCTCTCCGCGATCGATTGCCGCCGGTTGGCCTATCACGCGTTCGGTCTGGAAGACGATGGCGTGTCGGAGAGCGCGCAGCTCGAGACCGCGTTCGCCAATGCCGCGCGCACGTGTCCGGCGGAGCTCACGAAGGAGCGCGCCCGCTTCGCATTCCTGGCCGCGGCGGAAGCGGCGGCGCGTCAGAAGGAAGCAATCGAGAAGGGCGGCAAGGCGGACAAGGCGCTGGTCGTGCTCATCCTGCGCGTCAACGAACTGCTCGCGAACCGGGATCTGGCACTGACGAATGCCGACGCGGTGCGCGGCCTGCCCAATGAGTTCTACCTCGCGGCGCGCCAGACGCTGCCGCAGGTCGCATCCACGCTGCGCGAGCGCGTGATGTCCGTCGGGGATGCCGCAACCGTCAATCCGCAGTTCGCGCCGGCCGACCAGCTTGCGGCGCAGCTCATCAAGATCCGCGTGGCGAAGGCCTACGCGCCCGATGGCAAGGTACCCACCGACGTGCGCGCCATTGCGTTGAACACATCCGCGAAGATGCTCGATGTGAAGCAGGACGCATACGTGCGCGCGGGCGTGGTGAACTCCGCGTCAAACGTCTACATCGCGCTCGAGGAGCGCGAGAAGTTGCGCGCGCTCATGGTCCAGGAGTCTGCGACGTCCAACACCCCCTGGTACTACCTCGGCGATCTCGCGGACGTTGAAGAGGAGCTCGGCGACAAGCAGGCGGCGCTCGCGCACATGGCGGAGGCCTATCAAAAGGCCAAGGGCCCCGCGTCGCGCTTCCAGTGGGGATTCAACTATCTGTCCGGCCTGCTGCGCCTGACCCCGAACGACACGGCGAAGATCGAGAAGGTGGGCGCCGCCGTGCTCGCCGAGCTCGACGGTCCGAACCGCGTGCATCGCCGCACGTTGTCGCGGCTGACCCGGCTCGACAAGGCGCTGCGCGAATGGAACACGACGCCCGCGCGCGCCGCGGTGCTCGCGAAGTTCCGCAACAGCGTGGCGGTGGCCTGTGGCAAGTCGCCGGGCGACGTCGCCGTCGAAGCGGGCTGCCGCGGGTTTGGCGCGGTGACCGCGGCCGCGAACTGAAGAGGGCGCTCCTTTATTCCTTGGTGCGGCGCGCGTTGGTGCGTGACGTCGTGTTGATCGGTCGGCCGCGCTTGGCCAGCGCCTCGCGCAACAACCACTCGATCTGTCCATTGACGCTGCGCAGTTCCTGCGCTGCCAGCCCCTCGATCGCGGCGGCGACCGCCGGATCGAGGCGCAACAGGAATGCCTTGCGTGAGGGCGGCTCGCTCAAGAGACCGCCGTATCAGCTGTAGAGCGTGCCGGCGTTGATCACGGGCTGTGCCTCGGATTCAGCGCACAACACGACCAACAGGTTCGAGACCATCGCCGCGCGCCGCTCGGCGTCGAGCTCCACGACGCCGCGTTCGGTGAGGCCGTTCAACGCCATCTCCACCATGCTCACCGCGCCGAGCACGATCTGCTTGCGCGCGCCGATGATGGCTTCCGCCTGCTGCCGGCGCAGCATGGCGCCGGCGATCTCCGGCGCATAGGCGAGATGCGTGAGCCGCGCGTCTTCGATGCGCAGGCCCGCTTTCTCGAAGCGTTCCTGCAGCTCGTGCTTGAGCTTGGCGATGATTTCATCGCCGCCGGCACGCAGCGTCAGCGCACCTTCCTCGTCCTCGATGTGATCGTAGGAGTACTGGTTCGCCAGGTGGCGCAGCGCCGCCTCGGCCTGGATCGGCACGTACTGTTCGTAATGGTCGATATCCAGAACCGCGCGCGCGGTATCGCTCACTTTCCAGACCACCGCCGCGGCGATCTCGATGGGGTTGCCGCGCTTGTCGTTCACCTTGAGCTTTTCGCTGTTGAAGTTGCGCAGGCGCAGGGACACCTTCGTCTTGTTGAAGAAGGGATTCGCCCACCTCAATCCGGTGGAGTAGTCCGTGCCGCGATAGGAGCCGAAGAGCATCAGCAGCGCCGACTGGTTCGGCTGCAGCATGTACATGCCCTTCGCGAGGAAGATGAACGCGAGCACCGCCAGCAGGATCAACGGCGGAAAGCGCGACATGATGGCCAGCGGAATCCCGAGCAGGGAGATGAACATGAACACCAGGGCCAGGTAGCCGCTGGAGCTCTTGAAATCGACTTCTTCCGTACCGCCAGGCGCATTCATGACCTTCTCCCTTTCTTGGTGTTCGTGTGGTTGATACTAAAGTGATATCACTTTGCATGCAAGGCGGATTTGACGGTTCCTAGTACAATCGCGCCCGGTTGGGCCTGTAGCACAGCGGTTAGTGCAGGGGACTCATCTATATATAGGTGCCTGCGCGCGGGAACGTGCGCAGTGGACGGGATGAATTCAGGGAAACCTTAACGTCGTGAGCACTCATGACGAATGGCAATCCTGAGCCAAGCCCGCGCTACAGCGCGGGAAGGTGCAGAGACTACCTGGGGGCTAAAGCGCCCTTGATGACAGGCTAGAGCGTCCCGCACCCCACCGGTAGTCTAACTACCGAGGGTGAAGAGATAGTCCACGCGGGGCGGAAACGCACCGGTAACGTGAATCCCTTGGTCCCTGGTTCGAATCCAGGCAGGCCCACCAATTCCTGCGGGGTCTATTCCGATTACATAGGTAACGGTTTATTCCGGAGACATGGGTGACACTTTAGCGGTGAAGGGATTTTCGGCGCTTTCGATCCTGCATGTCTCATGGTCGAAGAATCCTAAATCGTAACTCATGAAGCTGACCAGCCAGATCTTGTCAGCGACCTCCTTGATGCCCACCTCGCTGACCGGCAAACGCCTGGCTCAAGTTGATCTTCAGCGGCCCCATGCAGATGCGACCACAGCGCGTGACGGTGATGGTGCGGTCGTGGAAGGGGTACTCGAGCTCGGGCAAGCCGCTGTAGGGACGCGGCGAAGGTCTATAGAGCTCGGCCGGGTATCGCATGTTCAGCGCCTGATGAGGCCGCTCCTCGTTAAAGACGCGGATGAACTGATCGAACTTTGCTTGCTGCTGGAGGAAATTCTTGGCCGCCGGCTTGGTGGCTTCCTTCTTCAAGGTCAGATGCATGCGTTCGTGGCGGCCGTTCTGCTCGGGATGGCCCGGCTTGATGCGCTCGATGTCGATCCCGAGCCGCAGCCACCACACCGACAGCCTGGTCAGTCCGAAGAGCGAGTTGGCGCTGGCGAAGGGGGTTCCGTTGTCGGTGCGAATCGCTCGGGGCAGCCCGAAGTCCTTGAAAGCCCGCTCAAACACCGAGTAAGGCGTACATCGTGTGCGTGGTCGAGAGCGCCTCGCAGCCGATTAGATAGCGGCTGGCGAAATCGGTGATGGTGAGCGGGTAGCAGTAACGCCGATCGGCGAGCATGAACTCGCCCTTTGTAGTCCGCGCACCAAAGATCGTTCGGCGTGTGGGGGCGTGACAGCGCGCGTGCCTTCAGCCTTGTAGCGACGCCGGCGGCGACGCTTGACCAGGCCGTTGCGATCGAGAATCGCGTGCACGGTGCTGATGGCCGGGCACTGGATCTCGGAGTGCTTGCGGCGCAGCCGTTCACGGATCTTCGGAGCACCCCAGCTGGGGTGCTCCTGCTTCAACTGCACGATCGCCTTCTCGATCTGAAAGGGCAGCTGTCGGGCATGCCGGTAGGGTCTGCGAGAGCGATCGGTGAGCCCTTCGACCCCGCAATCCTTGTATCGCGCGAAGATCTTGTAGCCGGTCTTGCGGGAGATCTCGAACTCCCGGCACAGCACCGCCATCTTCTCGCCATCGAGCAATCGGGCCACGAACTTCAGGCGCTCATCCATCTTGTAACACTCCCGCCACGGCATCTGCGTATCCCCCGCAAATGCCGAAAAGTGTTACCTATGTCTCCGGAATAAACTGTCACCCATCAGTCAGGAAGGGCACGGGGGACGTCTTGGTGCGCGTGAAACCATAAGTTGACCGCTTTGACTGACTGATCCCCAGGAGTCAGAGGAATTCGTTGAACAGGTAGTACACGTGGTCCACGAGCTTGTGGATCGGACTCCGCCGGCTCCATCGCTCGAGTTCGATCTCGCTGCCATCGGCCGCATAGCGCTCGAAAATCTCGTCGAACCGCTGCGCGGTCGCGGCATCGATGAACGACACAGTGATCTCGTCATTGGTCTCGAAGGAGCGATCGTCGAAATTGGCCGTCCCGACGGCGCACCACAGCCCGTCGATTGTCATGATCTTCTGGTGCAGGAGCGCCGCCGGGTATTCGATGAGACGCACCCCGCAGCGGAGCAGTTTCTCGAAGTTGCGGTGTCCGGCGTGTTGCACCATGGGGTTGTCGGACCCTGACGTCGACGGCATGAGCACGCGCACATCGACACCGCGCCTGACGGCGTCGCCTAGTGCATCTATCGCGGCGGGTTCCGGCAGGAAATAGGGATTCTGGATCCAGATGCGACGTCGCGCGCAGCAGATGGCCGCATGGTGCAGGATCTTGACGGCGGGTGCGGAACTCTCCGGCTTGACGAATGCCGCGTGAATCGCGATGTCGCCGGCGCGTTCCAGCGGCGGAAACACGCTATCGCCCATGAACAGCTCGCCAGTCTGCCCGACCCAGTTTTCGCTGAAGGCGGATTGCATGCTGTGAACGATCGGGCCGCGGAGCCGTACGCTCACGTCCATGACGCGCTCCTTCGCCCCCTCTTCAGCCAACCAGCTGTCGACGATGCAATGGCCGCCGACGAAGGCGACTCTTCCGTCGATGATCGCAAGCTTGCGGTGATCCCGCTCGTTGAGAACGCCGATATTGGCGAGGGTCGTACGATGAAACTTGCGGAGCTTGCAGCCGGCCTGCACGAGTTGCTGCTCCACGTCCTTGCCCATACGACGCGTTCCATTGGCGTCGAGCAGCACGCGGACATCGACGCCGGCCCGGACGCGCCCGATCATCGCCTCCGCCAGGCGCGAGCCGAGCTTGCCCTCCTTCCAGAGGAAAGTCTCGAAATGCACCGAGCTGCGCGCCTTGTCGATTTCCTCTATCAAGGCGTCGAAGAACGTCCGGTTCTCCAGCACTTCGACGCTGTTTCCCTCGATGACCGAGCCGAAGGTCAGCCCGGCCAGTGACGGAAGCAGTTCCTCTATCGGCGCGTCGCAGTCGACCTCGAGCTTCGGGTCGCGATGCCGCTTCATCGACCAGATGAGCAGGATGAAGAACCCGACGGTGCCGGCGAGCACCAGCATCGCAACTACTGTCGGAATTTCCAGTTCGCCCACGTCAGGCCTCCCGGTATAGCTTACGCATGGAACCTGCGCCTGGCGGCGACGAGACGTGGATCCGCGTGCTGACGCTGAATGCCCATCAGGGCTTGCGTGCCGGACACCGGCATGGCGTCCTGCTTCGAATTCGCAATGCCTTGCGCGCCTTTCGGGCCGACCTCGTCTTCCTTCAGGAAATCGGTGCGGTTGCGGGTCCGGAGCCGCAACCGCACCAGTACGAGGTACTTGCGGACGGCGTCTGGACTCAGCACGCCTACGGTCGGAATGCTGTTGCGACGGGTGGGCATCACGGTAATGCGCTGCTCTCCAGGCATCCGGTCACCACTTGGCGCAATGTCGATGCATCGGTCGGCAAGGCCGAGCCGCGGGGCCTGCTGCATGCGGTCATCGGGCTGGATGGTGAGCCACTGCACGCGATCTGTCTGCATCTCGCGCTGCGCGAGTCGCACCGCCGTCGACAGGTTGATCGGCTTCTGGATCTGGTCGTCCACGAAGTTCCCGACGGCGCGGCGCTTGTCATCGCCGGCGACTTCAATGACTGGCGCGAACGCGCGCACCGAAGGCTGGTCCTTTCTGGCCTGGAAGAAGTCCATGCGTCCGCGGTGGGCCGCCCGGCGCGCACGTTTCCGGCGCGCGCACCCTGGCTCCGGCTCGACCGGATTTACGTCAGGAACGTCGGGCATCGGCCTGTGAAAGTATCTGCGCGCGACTGGAGGATGCTTTCCGATCATTTACCGCTGGCCGCGGAACTTAGCATGGGTGCGCGTCCTAAAAATCCTGTTTCATCAGGATCGTGAAGTGCCCGAAACGGAACAGGCCGGTTTTCAAGCACAACTTCAGCCGACACGCGACGGCGACCAAGACCAAACTTCACGCGGCCCGTGGGGATATCGACGTCGCACTGCCGTTGTTCGAGCGCGCAGCGCAACTCGATCCCGGCAACAACACGACCTTCAAGTTCTGGTCAAACGCGTACTTTCTTGCGCATCGTCCGGCCGAGGCGTTGCGCGTGGCCGAGCAGTGCGAGGCACGTAGACCCTCTTGCCTTCGTCGCCGGCCACGTTTCGTCCCGTCTTTGGAGCAGATCGTCCCGGCCGCTCGCACCCCGGATCTTTTTCGCGTCTAACCTTCACGGTATTCGTGTCGGCACTGGAGAGATCCGGATGAACCCTTCGCGCCTCGTCATTGGCGGCCTCGGGCTTTGTGTGATGACTGCGCTGGCCGGAGCCTGCGACCGCTCACCGCTGGTGGTCCGCAACGTGAACGTGTGGTCTGCGGGCGGCATCCAGCGCGGACGAGACGTGTACGTCACGGCGGGACGCGTTCAGTCGATACGTCCATCGCGCCGGGCCGGCGCCATCGGCGCGGACGTGCGCGTCATCGACGGTCGCGGCTCCACGATGTTGCCCGGCTTCATCGATTCTCACCTGCATCTTTCCTACGTCGGCCAGCGCGAAGCGAGGCCCGGCGACCATCGTTGGGGCACCGCGGTGATCACCGGACCACAACTCCTGAGCGCCGGCGTGACCAGTGGCCGGATTCACCTCTTGGATCTCAGGCAGGGCGCAATGCTGCGTGCGGACTCGCAGGACGACTGTACGCCCCTGCCGCGATTGCAGTCGGCGGGCCCGGCGTTCGTCCCGGGAACGACCGAAGGATATGAATCGGCGGTGTGGACCGTCACCAGCCTCGCGGACGCCGCGGATCGCGTGCGTCGCATCAAGACCGCAGGCTTCGAATGGGTCGCCATTCACGAAGCGCACAAGTTCAGCGCCGATGAGCGCGACGTCATCGTGCGCACCACACGGGAGCTGGGACTGCGACTGCTCGCCTCCGGCTACACGCAGGACGACCTGGCCTCGTCACTTCCCCTTCGGCCGGACACGATCGACTACATCGACGTCTCGCCCGCCAAAGAGTATGCGCAACCGCTGCTCGAGTCCGCGCGCGCACAGCCGGCACTCATCTGGGTGGCGCGAGTCGGTGTGCACGCGCGTTATCGCGCCCATCAGGAAAACCCGGCGCTCATCGCGAAGCCGCTCAACTTTGAATTCATCCCGCCCGATGAGCTGGCCGACGTGCGGGCCGCGTGGGAGAAGGAAATCGCCGATCGCGAGGGGCAGCACGCCAGGCGCATGGATGGCGCGTTCCCGACCATCCGCCGCAAGTTCCAGCAATTGCGCGAGAGCGGTATCCCGCTGGCGGCGGGCACCGATGCGGGATCGCCCGCGAACGGCCATCGCGAAGCGATCTGGTGGGAGCTGCGCAGCTGGGTGGACTTTGGCGCAACGCCGAAGCAGGCGCTGGAAGCCGTCACCGTGAATGGCGCGCGCGTGTTGCACGACGATTCGGTGGGCGCGGTTCGCGTTGGCAGCCGCGCCGACTTCGTTCTGTATCGCGGCAATGTCGCGCAAGGAGAATTCGACGCGGGGAAGGTCACGCACGTGGCCAAGGGTGGCGTGCTGTTCGTGAGCGACGGCCAGTGGGTGGGGCCGCCGCCGCCGTGAGTTTGCTTGCGCACCGGCTGTTGGTGTCGATATAACCGGGAGATCTCATGAAAACGATGTCGTTGTGCTTGGTGTCCGCGTTGTTCACCGCGGCCGCGCTGCAACAGGCTGACGCGCAAGCAGCGCGCGAAAAGACATTCGAAGAAATCGTCAACATGCCATTGGTACTCCAGAAGCCGGGCACCGAGCGCGTCAAGGTAACCACTCAGCTGCGATACCACCAAGGCGTCGACGACCCGAACCTGCTGATGGATGTGTATTCGCCGCTGGACGTGAAGGCGGGCGAGCGCCGCCCGGTTCTGATATTCGTGCATGGCGGGGCGGGTTCGGCGAGTCGCCCCAAGGACTGGGGCATCTATAAGGGTTGGGGCCGGCTGGCCGGTGCCTCGGGACTCGTGGGCGTGACGTTCACGCATCGCCTCGGTTACCCGAAGCCGCTCCTCGCGGAATCCGGTGCTGACGTCGCTGCGGCCATCGACTACGTGCGCTCAAACGCCGCGAAGTTCGGCGCGGATCCGGATCGCATTTGCCTCGCGGCCTATTCGGCGGGCGGACCGTTGCTCACGCTCGGATATGACGCGAAGCGCCCCTACATTCGTTGCCTGATCGCCGTGTACGCGTTCCTCGACGTACAACAATCGAGCCTGCATCGCGACAATGAGCCGGCCGAGCGCGTGAAGCAATATTCGATGATCGAGCACCTCGGCGATATACGAGCCCGGGAGATTCCGATGCTCATCGCGCGTGCGGGCCTCGACGAGATTCCGACGATGAACGACTCGATCGACCGGTTCATCGCGCGTGCCATCCGCGAGAACGCCAATGTCACGGTCATGAACCATCCCGCGGGAGTGCACGGTTTCGACAATCAGAATGACGATGATCGTTCCCGCGAAATCATGGAATTCCTGCTCGCCTTCGCGAGCCGGCATCTGCGGCTCGACCATTGACACGACCCGACGATCCGGAGGATTTGCAATCATTCCCGCCTGATGCCGACTTCTGGTCGGGCAGGCGGCTGCATCTATCCATTGCCGTAAGCTTCGCTGCCTGGGCGACGGTACTGCTCCTGACGGTCTCGCAGGCAAGCATCAAGAACCCGCAGCTCGAGTGGTGGGCGACGTTGGTCTCGTGGTCGCCCGACTTCTTCGTGAGGGCGCTGCTCACGCCCGTGTGTCTGGTCCTCTCCGAGAAAATCCTGGTGGCCGCTCCGCACACGCTCCGGTCCCTGGCCATCCACGGCGTGCTCGCCGCGCTCTGGAGCCTGCTGTATGTCGCGCTTCACGCCGCGATGATATTGGCGTTCTGGCCGAGGGTCGGCCGGCATGCGGATGCCGGCGGCTTCTACACCTATCTACTATCGAGTCAGTTTCTGCAAGGCGCGTTGTCGTACGGCGCCGTGGTCGCCATTGCGCATGTCTTCATGTTTTCGCAAAGACTCCAGACCCGACAACTGGAATCCATGAAGATGCGGGCAAACCTCCGTGAGGCGCAACTCGCAGGTCTTCAGCGGCAGATCAATCCGCATTTTCTCTTCAATACACTACATACCATCGGCGTACTCATCGAAGACGGGCAGGCGGAAACAGCAGGGCGCCTGCTGCAGCGACTCAGTGAGTTGTTGCGCGCGAGGCTCAAGCCCGAAATGCCCCATGAGGTACCGCTCAGCGATGAGCTGGAACTGATCGACAGCTATCTGGAGATCGAGCGCGCGCGCCTGGGTGATCGGGTCCGGATCGAGGTCGAGATTGGCGAGCAACTGCAGAACGCATTGGTTCCCGCGTTGTTTCTTCAGCCGTTGGTAGAGAATGCGATTCACCATGGCGCGACGAAACGCGAGGAGGGCGGCCTCGTCCTGGTTCGGGTGTACGCCGCGGAAGACGGGTTGCGGATTGAAGTCACCGACAACGGACCGGGCATACAGGACAGCAGCTCACCCAGATCTGGAGTGGCACTGCAGAATCTGCGAGCCAGGCTGCAGCAACTATATGGGGCAGGTCATTCGATGCAGGCAGCGGGAACAGCGGACGGTTATCGCGTGTTCATCCAGCTGCCGCTGCGCGGACCATCCTTTCGAGGCCAGGTGTGAAAGTACTGATCGTCGACGACGAGCCTGTGGCGCGATACGGCATCCGGTTGGCGCTGCGAACCGAGCCGGATGTGGAGATCGTGGGCGAATGTGCGACTGGCCGGTCCGCGATCGAAGCGATCAAGGAGCTTGCGCCCGACGTGGTCTTTCTGGACATCCACATTCCATTGTTGGATGGGATCGAAGTCGCGACGCGCGTAGCTACCCCGAATGCTCCGGCCATCATCTTCACGACCGCCTTTGAGCAATATGCACTCGACGCGTTCGCATTACAGGCCGTGGACTATCTGGTGAAGCCCTGGCGAAAGGAGCGATTCCGACAGGCGCTCGGGCGGGCACGGCTGCTGCTGGAAGCGACGGGAAGGTTGTCCAGGGCGGCCGATCTCGAAGCCGCGCACACGTTGCGGCTGCCGGTAGTTTGTTCCTCGACGATCCGCTTCGTCGATTCCAGCGACATCGAGTTGTTGGAATCGGCGGCCAACTATGTGGCGCTATTCACTCCTTCGATGGAACATCTGGTTCGGGGGACACTTGCTGCCTTTGAGAAAAAGCTACAGCCGTTCGGGTTCGTACGCATACACAGGGCGCGGCTGATCAATACCAGCCGCGTCGCCCAACTGCGGAGCCTGCGTCACGGCGAATACGAGGTGCAGCTCGGCAGCGGCCGCGTCGTGAGGTCGGCGCGATCCTTCAAGAAGGTACTCGAGACGGCGCTGCTCACCACAAGAGTTCCGGACCCCGCACCCACGCGCTCCGGGGTCTGACGGCCGCCCGTTCGCCCCAGCAGAACACCCATTCGTCCCATTGCTCGACAACTCCTCGCACGCGCTGGGCATGATCGGGCCATGGCTAACAACATACCGCCGATCTCCCGCCGCAGAGTCTTCCACTGTCTCGCGATGCTTTCGGTCGCCAACGCGCCGTTCGTGCCCGCCACGGCCGGTACACTGCCCGACGCGCCGAGAACGATCGTTCTCGTTCGCCACGCCGAACGGATCACGCCCGATGGAGACGTGGCGCTGAGCGAGAAAGGACGCGAACGGGCGAAGGCGCTTGCTTACGCGATTGCGGACCTGAATCCGCACGCCATCTACACGTCACAAATGATCCGCACCATCGAGACCGCGGCTCCCGCTGCTGAAGCTGCGCGCATCAGAAGCGAGCTGGTGCCGGTGGACAAGACAGACGTCCTGGTCGAAAAGCTCAAGCAACTCCCGCCGGGCAGCAGCGCGTTGGTTGTGAACCATGGCGGCACGATCCCAACCATCGTGGAGAAGCTGGGCGCTGGGAAAATTCCGCCAGTGCGGGAAGACGAGTTCGACCGCCTCCTGATCGTGACAATCCCATCCACCGGCACTCCGTCGGTGGTCACACTTCGTTATGGCGGGCGGTAGAGGCGGCAAGGTCTCAGCGGCGATATCCTCAGCGCCGTGAAAATGCTGAAAACTCTGCCGACGCTGTGTTTGTCCGCTTTCTGCGCCACCGCCAGCATTGGCCAGGTGGAAGCGCCGAGCGTGCGGCCCTCACTGGTGGGGCTCCAGGTAGATCATCTGGACGCGTCTGTGCGCTGGTACGTTTCGCATCTCGGATTTCAGCTGAAAGTCCGAAAAGAGTTTCGGGAGCATCAGCTCAAGCTGGCCATCCTCGCTTTGCAAGACTTTGAACTGGAGCTCGTGGAGAACGCGAAGACAGTGAGAAAGACGGACGCGCTGGCTGGCAAGGACTCGGACGACATCACGGGTTTCGCCAAGGTGACATTCACGGTAAATCGGGTTGCCACGCTTTTCCGTCGCTTGAAGTCGCAGGGCGCCCGTTTCGCGATCGAGCTTCGCGACAGCAACACTGAACCGGACGAGCAGCATTTCGTGGTGCTCGACCCCGACGGCAACTGGCTGCAGTTCGTCGGGAAGAAATCCTAGACGAGTTGCGACCATGTCCGAATTGACACCAACGACCCAACACTCTCCTTCCAACGAGACGCGGCGCCGCGTCCTCGCCTTGTCGGCCGCCCTGGCTGGCGCCGCCCTGCTGCTGGGCTGCGCCACCAAGAGCACGCCTGCCAGCACCGCCCCTGAGGCCACGTCCTACGTGTTCGTCCACTTCGTCAAGAACGGAGCAGACGGCCTCCATCTGGCCGTCAGCGACGACGGCTACAAGTGGGAACGCGTCAATGACGGACTGACCGTCATGGTGCCCACGGTCGGCAACTCCAAGCTGGTGCGCGACCCCTGCGTGGTGCGCGGCCCGGACGGCCTGTATCACATGGTCTGGACCTCGGGCTGGAACGAAAACAATATCGGCTACGCTTGGTCCAAAGATCTGGTGCACTGGTCGCCGCAGCAGGATATTCCGGTGATGGCCCATGAGCCGGACGTGCTGAACACCTGGGCGCCCGAAATCGTCCACGACGACAGGCGCGGTGAATATCTGATCCACTGGGCGTCCACCATTCCTGGCAAATTTACCCAGACGGCCGGCACGTCGGAGGAGAAGTACAACCACCGCATCTATGCCACCACCACGCGCGACTTCAAGAACTTTACGCCCGCGCGCGTGTTCTACGATCCCGGCTTCTCGGTCATCGATGCGACCTTCATCAAGTACCAGGGCAAGAACTACCTGATCGTCAAGGATGAAACCGTCAAGCCGCCGAAGAAGTACATCCAGGTGGCCAGCGCACCCGATCTCCAGGGGCCGTTCGGAGCACTGGGCGCGCCGGTGACGGCCAAGGGCCCGTGGTCCGAGGGACCGACCGGACTGCAGATCGGCGATCACGCGGTGATGTACTTCGACGCCTACATGGATCAGAAGTACGTGGGCATGCGCTCGCGCGACATGGTGAACTGGGAAGACGTCACCAGCCAGATGCATTTCCCCGACGAGGGCACGCCGCTGCGCATGCGCCACGGTACGGTCATCCCTATCCCGCGCAGCCTGGCCAACCAGCTGCGCGCGACCCGGATCGACCTCGGCGTCAAGCCGTAAGCGCCATTCATGCAAACCAGGGCTGCGGCCCCTTCGGTCATGGAAGAATTGTAGGCACGCCTGGATCAATGCGCGCGTCGAGTTTTTGCCGCAATTCATCACGAGCTCTGAGCTCGCGAGCAAATAGCCGTTCGTATACAGCTTTGAGTTCGTCGCTCACCTGGCTAGAAGCAAAAAGATGATCTTGAAGAATCAGCTCTGCATGGCCGGCCAAACTATGCTTTCTGCAAGCGGCCAGACAATCGTTTCACGCGCACGATTCGATTTCCGAAAAGGCACGAGGCTGGCCATTCGCATCTGAGAAGGTTACTTCCGAGCAAGAGCCGCACTTCGCCCACCACCTTGTCACCCTTGAGCGCGAGCCGCGCGACGTGCTCCCCCATGTGCGAAGCGACGAACAGGTTGTTGCGCCACTCGGGGACGAACTTGCCGGTGTAGAAAGCCATGCCGGTCGGCCCGATGGCCGGATCGCGGCTTGTAAGACGCCAGGGGGGCGTTTTCGAGGCTGTCCCCGAGTGTCCTTCGACCGGAAACCGGCTTAGCTCACCGTGACTCGAAAGGGGAAAAATTCCCCGTGCGGGAGACAACCATGAGTGCGGATGCACCGACGGTGAGGGGTCGTCTTGCGGGACTGCCAGGTCTCAAAGGGCTTTCGATGCTCTATCTGCCCATCCTCGCGCTCCTGTTCGTCTCGGTCATCGCCGCCCGCGCCCTGCGCATTCCCGCCGCCAGTCTCACGCGCGACATGGCCGCGCTTGCACATGTCCATCCCCTCATCGGCGTGGTGTCGAACGTCGGCATCCTGTTGTGGTGTGCCACGGCGACCATTTGCCTGTTCAGCCACAACCTCCTGCGCCGGCAAGGTCGTCATGTCGAGGCGCGTTTCCTGCTGTGGGCGGGGGTGCTGACAATCGTGTTGCTGCTCGACGACCTCTTCATGATTCACGAATACATCGCGCCGGTTCATTTCCATGTGAAAGAAAAGGCCATCCTCGCCTGCCATGCGTGCGGGGCCGCGGCCTATCTCCTGAGTCATCGCCGCCTGATTCTGGCGGAGAACTACCAGTTGCTCGTCGCGGCGATGGTGCTGTTCGCCGCCTCGGTGCTCGTGGACATTTCGGATGGTCACGGGTGGTTGTCGAGTCTGGCGGAGGATGGCTTCAAGATACTCGGAATCACGAGTTGGCTCGGCTATCACGCGGGCAAGGCACGGCATTGGCTGGTCGAAGTGCCGCCCGTGCGGCCTTCAGCCCCGGCGTCCGGCGACGAAGGTCGACAGCCAGCGGCATTCGATCGACCCCTCGTTTCGGCTACCAGTTTGTCGTCGCGCCCGTGAGCCATCCGGAGCCGGTACAACGCCGGGTAGTTCGCCCGATGCGGAACCTCCTGGGGCTGCTGCTCGTCGCGAACCTCGCCGCGTGTGGTGGTGGTGACGGTGGCGGAAGCAACAACGCACCGCCGCCAACGCCAGCGCCGACTCCCGCGCCGCCGCCCCCGCCACCGCCCCCGCCACCGCCGCCACCCCCGCCCACCGAAGCGGACACCAGCGACATCGAGTGGGCGACCAGCGAACCCGGGGTCACTCCCTTCATCTCAATCGTGCGCCTGGTTGGTCAAGATCTGGAGTCGGTCCGATCGATTTCCTATGCGGTGGAACCGAAGCCGGGCAGCGCATCCAAGTCCGTGCGGGTCACCTATTCGATGGAAGCGCTCGACAGCCGCGGCAGGGTGATGAGCGGCGAAGTGCTGCTGCCCGTATTCGGTCTCTATGCCGGATATGCGAATTCGGTATCGATCGATCTGGGCTTCGACGACGGCTCCACTCAGGCCATCGCCCGCACTCTGACTACCGCCGCATACACGGACCCGAACGGCGTCTACGACGTTCCGGAAATCATCAAGAAACGCGCGGTGGGCAGTACGCTCGATTTCGACTTCTTCGCCATGAAATCCGGCTTTGGGACGCCCGTCATCGTCGATACCGACGGCGCGATACGCTGGGTGGGCACGATCCCGCGGTCGCACATCAGTTCGGTCTTCACCGACAACGGATTCCTCGCCGGCAGCCAGAGCTCGGGAAAAATCTGGCGCGCGGAGCTGGATGGCACGGAGATTTCATGGCCGTCCGCTCCGTCAATCTACACAAGGTTTCATCACAACATGGAAGTCGGGAAGGCCGGGTTCCTCGCCGGCGTCAATACGGCGTCCAACTTCCAGAGCACGATCGTCGAATTCACGAAGGCCGGCGGCTTTCACAAGGTGTGGGACTTCGCGACCATCGTGAGCGACCACCTGAGGAGCGGCGGCGACGACCCGAGCCTGCTGGTGCGGCCACCGAACGACTGGTTCCACACAAACTCCGCGATCTACGACGCCAGCGATGACTCGTTGATCGTCTCGTCGCGCGAGCACGGCGTGATGAAGATCGACTACGACACCGGAGCGATCCGCTGGATCCTGGGTGATCCGACGAAATACTGGTGGCAATTTCCATCGCTGCGCGCGAAAGCCCTGGCGCTCGACGCTGGCGGTCTATATCCCACCGGTCAGCACTCGCTCTCCATTACCCACGACGGTCTGCTGCTGTTGTTCAACGCCGGAAACCCATCGCAAGCTCAGCCGGCCGGTGCACCCCGTGGCGAATCGCGCACCTACAGCGCCGCGTCGGCCTACCGGATCGATAGCACGAACATGACCGCGAACGAAGTGTGGCATTTCGATTATGACCAGTTGCTCCATACCGATCACTGCAGTAGCGCGTATGAAGCGGGTCAATCGATCCTGATTTCGTATGCGCGCATCAACGATTTCTTTCATGCCAGGCTGGTGGGCCTGAACGACCAGCACGAGGTGGTGTTCGATTTCCAATACGAGGCGCGCGGCTGCAACACGAGTTGGAACGCCGTGCCCGTTCCGCTCGAAGACATGCAATTCAGGTAGCCGCGGACCTATTTCGCGCGCGTATTCTAGTGGGACTCCGATGCCCGCGACTCGCGAGCCGAGTCCATTCTGATCGTCCCGTCCTTCTCGATGATTGCCCGATCGGTTCTCAGCACGCGACCTGCGATCAGGAATCGCACTGCGCCTCCCAGTACCGTCGAGCCGTCGGGCATGTAGCTGATGTCGCCTGGTTCGACAAACACCTGATGCGCCTGATCGGCACTCTTCGATCTGACGATGACGTTGCCCGAATATTCGATATCACCGTTTTCCAACGTCGACACGCGATCCGCGGAGATCGCGAGCTGCGGATCTTCTCGTTGCTGTTCGCGCGCGTTTCCAGGCTCGGGCTGGCCGGCCCAGACGACATAACTGCCAGAGGTAATCAGCACGGACGCCAGTACGACGCCGGCCAGCCGGCGCAAAAAGCCTGGCAAGGGATGTTTGAGCATGGCGACTCTCTCTTTCAATGGATGGCTGGATTGCCAATGGCATCCGACCGGCATACGCCACGCTGAATCGGCGGCGAGTTGCGTCTTGAGCAAAGCCTCCGCGTATCGGCGACGTCCCGTGTCCGATTCAACGAACACGGCCGCGTCACACGCCAACTCCTGATCGAACCGCAAGCGGGCCATGGCCCAGTACATCAGTGGATTGAACCAGAAGAGACACAACCAGACCGTGCCGATGGCATTGACGAGCACGTCGAATCGCTTCTTGTGTGCCTCTTCGTGCGCCAGCACGAACGCGCGTTCCTCCGGCGAATACACGGTCTCGAAATCGATCGGAAGCACGATGCGAGGCCGCCAGAGGCCAACGAGCACCGGGCCGATGGCCGAGGCGCTGCGATACGTGCCGTCCGTGGCAACCGTCACGTTGCGCAGGGAGCGGACGAACGCTCTCTGCCTGCTCGCCATGAACGCGAGCATCAACAGGCACCCCGCGGCCCAAACTACCACTCCCGCCGTGGCGTAATCGGCGCCTGCCTGGACATGGGCCCCTGATGACAGGGCGGAAGGGAGTGCGCTGAGCACCATGCGCGGAATAGCGAGGCTTGCCGCTTCCAGAGATTGTGAGGGCGCCGGAAGCGACACAACGAGCGCGCTGGCGGGCACCAGCAACCACAACAGATAGCCCACTTTCGCGCCGGCCAGACGCCGCAGCGGTTTGCGCGCGAGCCCGACGACGAGAATCGCCAGGCTGGTTGCGACCGTCAGCTCCGCGATCACGTACATCGGGCTAACGTTCATCTTCGAGCTCCTCGATCAGGCGTTTGAGTTCCGCGAGATCCTTCCTGGTCAACTTCCGCTGCTTGCTGAAATGCGCCACCAGCGGCGCGACGCGGCCGCCAAACAGCCGGTCCAGGAGTCCCTTGCTTTCGCTCGCGAGCCATTGATCGCGCTGAAGCACGGGAGAGTACAAATAGCGGCGACCGTCTCTCCGGGCGCTGATGGCCCCTTTGGTCAACAGGCGATTCAGCAGTGTCTTGATCGTCGGCTCCTGCCATTCCTGCCGCTTCTTCAGAGCGGCCACCACATCCTCCGTGGAGACTGGACTGGCCCGCCACAGCACTTCCATCACCGCGGACTCCGCTTCGCTGATGGAAGGAAGGTCTCCCATGGACTTCTCCGGCGTTACGATTACACGTGTAGACGGTCGTAAGTTTACACGTGTAATCAGCAGGGTCAAGCGCGTCAGGTGCCGCGCAGTGCGGCGGCCACCGGCATCCGCGCGGCGCGCAACGCAGGGAATATCCCGCCGACCAGCCCTATCAAACAGGCCAGCGCGACGCTGGCAGCCACCAGCCCCGCGCTGATGGTCAGCGAGAACACGATCTGCGGATTGTGTCCGACGGTGTCGCGCACCGTGCTCACCGTCTGACCCGCGAAGAACATCTGCGCCAGCACCACGCCGACGCAGGCGCCGAGCAAGGCCAGCACCTGCGCCTCGATGAGCACCGCAACGACCACGCTGCGGCCGCTGAATCCCAGCGCGCGCAGCGTCGCGATCTCGACGCCGCGCTCGCTGACCGCCGAGTACATGGTATTCAGCGCGCTGAACACCGCGCCCACGGCCATGATGGCGCCGATGAGCCAGGCGATGAGCTGGAGCAGGCGATTCAACGCGCGCGATTGCGAGGCCGCGTACTCCGCCTCCGCGCGCGCCTCGAGGCTCGAGGCCGGAATGGCGGCCAACGCGCGTGACAACGCATCGAAGGAGCTCTTCGAGTCGAGCAACACCGTGACGCTGTTGAACGAGTTGCGTTTGAAGGCCGCCCGCACGGCCTCCGAATCCGCGATCAGCGTCGACTCGTGCAGGCTTCCCGCACCTTCGAACACGCCGACCACGAGCCATTCGCCATCGCCCAGCGTGATGCGATCGCCCGGATCCAGGCCCGAGAACTGCGACTGCGCGGACTTGCCCGCCAGCACCTCGCGCTCCCCGGATTTGAACATCCGGCCAGCGATGATCCTCAGTTCCGGCCGGACGGCGAATGCCTCCGGACCCACGCCGCGCAGCGTTACGAATGCGTCCGAGCCATCGGATTTCTTCGCCACGGAGGCGAGCGCCAGCACCTCCGCGGAGAGCGCGACCTTGCCGTCGATGCGGCGGATGCCGGGCAGGTTCGCAAGCGAAACCACGTCGGCGCGCGTGACTTCGCTCATCCTCTCGCCGTCGGCCGCCCCGCGCGACATGACGAGCGCCCGGTCCTCGCGTGAGCCATTGGCCATGGTCTGCCGCAGACCCGCGGACATCGACAGCATGGAGATCAGCACGGCGACCACGCCCGCGATGCCGATGACGATGACCAGCGAGCTGCCGGGCCGATGCGGCAGCATGCGCAGGTTCACGCCGGTGACCGCCACGATCTGGGTGACGAAGTTCATCGGGTCACCTTCCCGCCAGCGCATCGACCGCGCTGAGCCGGCCGATTCGCCACGCGGGCGGGATGGCGCTGCATAGTGCGACTGCCAGCGCGGCCGCGATTCCGCCGAACACGCTGAGCGCCGACAGGTGCACCGGACCCAGCGTGCCCGCGACCAGCGGCGCTCCCGCCGCCGCCAGCGACAGTCCGATGAGCGCCGCGATCACGCAGAGCAACCCGGCTTCCGCGACGATCAGGCAAAGGATGGCGCCATTGGAGAATCCGACACTCTTCAACACACCGAACTCCGCGGTCCGGTCGCGCACCGACTGGCGCATCGTGTTGGCCGTGAGGAACAGCAGCGTGAAGAACACCGCGCCGACGATGGCGCGGGTGACGAACTTGATGTCGCCCACCTGCTTCAGTCGCGCCAGCGTCATCTCCTTCTCCGAGCGCGTCCGGGTCTCGTGGTGCGAGTTCGCGAACAGGCGATCGATGGCGGCGGCGGTGGCCACCGAGCGGTTGGGGTCCGCGATCCGGGTGATGAACCGCTCCACGTCGCCCTGACCGCGCGCGCGGGCCTCATCGAGATACTGGTAGTTCATGAGCGAGAGGTAGGCCCGGTTCGGGTCGTCGCGCACGTCGAAGGTGCCGACGATTTCCAGCGTCCACAGATCACTGCCATCGCGCTGCAGGACCTGGGACTTGAGCGGGATGCGGTCGCCGGTCTTCCATCCGAAGTACTTCATCAGCGCCGGTGTCACGACCATGCCGCTGCGCGTGTTCTGCAACGCGGTGAAATGCCCGGGCGAGATGGCGAACTCCGGCCGCACGGCAAAGAAACGCTGCGGATCGGTGGCGAGGACGGCCACCATGTTCCTGGGTTCGCGCCAGGATCCGATGAGCGTCGCGCGTTGCGCCACCCGTGTGACGCCGGGAATGCGTTCTATCTGCGCGAGCGCCGAAATCGGCATGGGCGGTGCGCCAACCACGCGCGTGTCCGTGATCAGGCGGTCGAGATGCTGGTCGGCGATGGCCTTGTCGAAGCCATCATTGAGGCCCTGGAGTATTCCGAACAGGAAGAAGGCAACCACCACCGAGAGGAGCGTGAAGACGCTGCGTGCGGGCCGCCGCCACAAGCCCGCCCAAACAACCGGGAAATACTTCACGCGCCCGTCCCCTGGAACGGCGGAGCCGCCGCAGGGCGCACTTTCCTATCTAGCCGCGGAGAAAAGCAATAGCGAGTGGGTTCTGCGTCGGCAGATGTTAGTATCGGCCCTCTCGCGGGTGCGTGAATAAAACCGAACGCAACGAGCGCCGGCGAGAAGGGAGCTTCCATGAACGACCGCCTGTTGCCGGCGCTCGCAGCCGCCTCCTGCATGGCTTTCGGCGCCACCGCCTGGGCGCAGTCCGGTGAATCCGCGACGGCCCAGAACATCGCCGCCGAATGCGACTCGTTATTCAAACAAGACCGCCAGCACTACCTGACGTGTGCCCAGACCTGTACGGCCATGGCGCAGACGCTCAAGAGGCCCATGCCGCCCGCGCAGTCCTCGCTGTTCCTCAAGATGTGCACCGATGCACGGGACAAGGCCGAAGCCGCGGAGTCGCAGTCGAAGGCGGAGCTCGCCGCGCTCGAAGAGCGGCAGAAGAAAGCCCGCTCGGATGCCGCCGCCGCGGGCAAGGCAACCGCGAGTCCGACCGTGGTGCAGAACCCGACGCCGCCGAAATCCTCGGGCGGTCTCCTGACCGAGCTCGGTCGCCAGACGGACTACAAGTTCATCGACGCCGTGTTCCTCGGAAATTTCGCGGGCATCGATTCCCTGAGCCTGCGATTCACGTACATGGGTTATGTGACCGCGAGCGACCAGTATTGCGGCACGAAGACCCCGAACGGCACGCGTGAGATCCGCATCGATCACGCGATGATCAGGAAGAACCGCTGGGGCATGGAGGTCAGCCGTTTCGAATACACCGAAGTCCTGCGTGTCGACGTGCAGCTCTATGACCGCACGTGGAGCAACATGAACACCACGCCGCCCGGCGTGAACATCCTGAACGCCGGCGTTTACGACGACGTGATCTCCGCGGCGAAGACCGACTACATGCGGCTGTTCAACACCTGGAAGTGCGCCGGGCCGGAGATCCGCCAGTTCCAGGAGAATCTGCATCGCGCGGCGGAGGGCCAGATTTCGCTCCAGGCACAACGCGATCGCGCGCTGCCGCTGCCGCTCGTCGTCCAGCAGGCTTGCGACGCCTATGTGCAGTCGCCGCTCACGGACCCGTCAGGCTACCGGCTGCAATCCTGCGGCTGCCTCGCGAAACACACGGGGCAGAACTGGCGCACGAGCGACCTCCAGACGCTCGGCAAGAAGGTGGATGCCGCGCAGGTCGTGTTGCTCGCGTGGTCGCTGCAGAAGCCGCAACTCGCGCGCGAATGTCTCGCACGAGAGACGCGCAAGGGAGCCGCCGCGGCAACCGCGGGCGTGAAGCCGGCCACCGAGACGCCGGTCTCGGACGACTTCGGACTGGTCATGCGCAAGGAGGGCTATGAATATCGCGCGTTGCCCGGCGAGCCCTGGTGCGGGCTCTACACGACGAAGCTCGAGCTGTTCCACGATCGCGCCAACTACGACATCGCCGCGCGCGTGCGTTCCGCCGCAACCACGTTCGTCAGCGACGACCTGCTGCCTCTCTTCAATGCCGAGTGTCCGAAAGCCAAGCTCGCCGAGATTTCGGTCTATGCCTATGGCAGTGCCGAATTGCTCGAAAACTGGACTTTCCGCTGGGCGCCGAATGGCGACTGGGTGCGGCGCACGTCGGCGGGAGTTCCGAAACAGCTCACGCAACGATCCTCGGTGATTCATGCACCGAAGCAGCCGGAAAAAGATCCGTACGCCGGTTCGCCCGCGCTGCGCCGGATGACCGGCAGAGATCCGGCCAGCCAGCAATCGGAGGCCTGCACCGCCGCGGTCACCGAGGCCCAGTCGCGCGCGCTCGGCACCGACTACTGCGCGGTGACCCCGGCGCAGGTGCAGCGCGCGGCCGCGGACATGTCGCGCATCCAGAAGAGCCCGCTCTGCAGTCCGGCGTACGGTGTGCACACCGCCGATGCCATCCAGTTCAGCGTCGACAACCGCTGCAAGGTGCAACGCGGCGGTGGTCCGACGGACATGGAAGCCTGGCTCATCGAACGCCTCGACAACAAGACGAGCTGCCCGTCGACCGCGGATCCGGCCGCGCGCCGCAAGTTCGAGCACATCAAGGCAACCGTGCAGAAGGGCAACGTGAAGACCCAACTCGCGGGCGCGTACCCCCTGTTCGAGAATGAACGCGAGGACCGTATCGTCGGCAAATATTGCGCCGCGGCCTGGCTGCTCGAGAACTGGCGTGGCAACTGACCGCGCGCCGACGTTCATGCCGGCCGAGCGAATCGACCCGTTCGCGTAGGACAGCGCTGATCGGCGCACGCCTTGATCTGGGCTAGTCTGGCTAACAGGACCCCCTAGCAGGCGCGAATGAAAAAGCCGAACATCGTGGCGCGCGACACGGAGGAATTGCGCAGCCGCCTGGCGGCGATCGTCGCGTCATCGGACGACGCCATCATCAGCAAATCGCTCGATGGCGTCATCACGACCTGGAACGAAGGCGCCACGCGCATCTTCGGCTACACGCCTGAGGAAGTGATCGGCAAGCCGATCACCATCCTCATTCCCCCGGACCGGCTCGACGAGGAACCCACGATTCTCGCGCGCCTGCGCGCGGGCGAGCGGGTGGATCATTTCGAAACCCTGCGCGTCCGGAAAGACGGCAGCGTCGTCAACATTTCGTTGACGATCTCGCCGATTCGCAACGCGGCCGGCGAGATCATCGGCGCTTCGAAGATCGCGCGCGACATCACTCCCCAGAAGGAGGCGGAGGAAACGCTGCGCGTCAGCAACCAGCGTTTCCGGATGATGGCCGACAGCGCACCCGTCCTCATCTGGATCGCCGACAGCACGAAAGGGCGCAGCTGGTTCAACAAGCGCTGGCTGGAATTCACGGGCCGCGCGCTGGAGCAGGAACAGGGTTTCGGCTGGACGCAGAACGTGCACGAGGACGACCTGACGCACTGCCTGCAGAACTACGCGGAAGGATTCGACTCGCGCAAGCCGTTTCGCTCCGAATATCGCGTTCGCCGTGCCGATGGCATGGCTCGTTGGATCATCGAGCAGGCCACGCCACTGTTCGAGGGACCGACCGGCGGTTTTTCGGGCTATATCGGCTCGTGTGTCGACATCACGGAGGCGAAACAACTCCAGACCGAGCGCGAGGAGACGCTGAAGGCGGAGCGCGCGGCGCGCGAAGAAGCGGAGCGGGTCGGCCGGCTCAAGGATGAGTTCCTCGCGACGGTGTCGCACGAGCTGCGCACGCCGCTGAACGCGGTGCTCGGGTGGGCGACGCTGCTGCGGCGGCTGCAGCCGGGCAGCGAAGATCACGCCCGCGGTCTCGAAACGATCGAGCGCAACGCGCGCGTCCAGGGGCAGATCATCGCCGACCTGCTGGACATGAGCCGCATCATCTCCGGGAAGGTGCAGCTCGACGTGCAACCCCTGGATCTCAACGAGGTCATCAATGCCGCGCTCGACGCGGTTCGGCTCTCGATCGAGGCGAAGAAGCTGCGGCTTCGTGTCACGCTGGACGCGCGCGCAGGACGGCTGCGCGGCGATCCGGGCCGGCTGCAGCAGGTTTTCTGGAACCTGCTGACCAATGCGGTGAAGTTCACGCCCTCCGGCGGGCACATCGACGTGTTCATGGAGCGCGCGAATTCGCACGTCGAGGTGTCGGTGGAGGACTCGGGCATGGGCATCAAGCCCGAGTTCCTCGCCTTCGTCTTCGACCGCTTCCGGCAGGCGGACTCCTCGACCACGCGGCGATACGGAGGCCTGGGTCTCGGCCTCTCCATCGTCAAGCACCTGGTCGAGCTGCACGGCGGCTCGGTGCGCGTGAAGAGTCCCGGCGAAGGCAAGGGCGCCACGTTCGTCGTGGCCCTGCCGATCTCCGTAATGCGTGCCGAAGATGTCGCGCGCCCGGAACGGCCGGCGTTCAGCGACGTGGACGTCAGCACCATCGAGCTACCCAGCCTCGCCGGCGTGCGCGCGCTCGTGGTCGACGACCAAGCCGACGCGCGGATCCTCATCTGCCGCCTGATCGAGGAATACGGCGGCCGCTGCATCCTGGCGGAGAGCGGTGCCGACGCGCTGAAGACCATCATGGAAGAGGACGTGAACATCCTCATCAGCGACATCGGCATGCCGGACTTCGACGGCTATGAGTTGATCCGCAAACTCCGCTCGATGCACGACACCCGCCTGCGCAACCTGCCCGCCATCGCATTGACCGCTTACGCGCGCAACGACGACCGGCAGCGGGCACTGCTGGCGGGATTCCAGATGCACGTGCCCAAACCTGTCGAGCCGCGCGAGCTCATCGCCGGCATCGCGAGCCTGCTCAACCTGCGCAAGAGCTAGCCGCACTGCGGCAGGAAGGCGCGGCGCTCGTCAAAATGCGCGCCGTTCCCGTGTCGGCCGAATGGAGCACCCGGACGAACGGGCGGCCGCGCTTATTGTTTCGCGGCAACGGCGGGCGCACAGTCGCGCCCTCAAAAACGGCACGACGCAAGCGCGCCCGGGGCGCGACGCGTCCGGTTCACCAGGGAGTGCTCAACCATGATTACGCGCGTCGCGCTCATCGTTCTTTTCCTCCTGCCCCTCACTACTCACGCAGAGCCGGCTTCCGCCGTGCGGCGCAGCCACGAGGATTTCACCGTCGCGCAATTGCAGGCCGAAATGGCATCCGGCCGCCTGACCTCCGAAGCACTGACGCGCGAATACCTCGGCCGCATCCTCGCGCTCGACCAGGATGGTCCCGGCGTGAACTCCGTGATGGAGCTGAATCCGGACGCTCTCGACTGGGCGCGTCACGCCGACCGATTGCGCCGGCAAGGCCGGTTGCTGGGTCCGCTGCACGGCATCCCGGTGCTGATCAAGGGCAACATCGACACCGGCGACCGCATGCAGACCACGGCCGGCTCGTTTGGCCTGAAGGGCGCGCCGGCGACGCGTGATTCCACGGTCGCGGCACAGCTGCGCGCGGGCGGCGCGGTGATCCTCGGCAAGACCAATCTCTCGGAGTGGGCCAACTTCCGTTCGTTCTTCTCGACCAGCGGCTGGTCGGCGGTCGGCGGGCAGACCAACAATCCCTACGGCCTCAACCGCAATCCCTGTGGTTCGAGCTCGGGTTCCGGCGCGGCGGCGACGGCCAACTTCGCGGCCGTGACGCTGGGCACGGAGACGGACGGCAGCATCGTGTGCCCGTCGAATGCGAACGGCGTCGTCGGCATCAAGCCGACGGTCGGCCTCACGAGCCGCGCGGGCGTGGTGCCCATCTCGCGCACGCAGGACACGGTGGGCCCGCATGCCCGCACGGTGGCGGACGCCGCCGCCACGTTGTCCGTCATCCAGAGCCGCACCTTCGATGGCCGCGATCCGGCGACCGGCACGGTGCCGCTGGGCTGGACCGGCCGCGCGCGGCCGACGAACATCCCGACCGACTACACCCGGTTTCTCGATCGCGACGGTTTGCGCGGCGCACGCCTCGGCGTCACGCGCTCCGGAATAGACGACGCACCCGCGCAGGTGGTCGCTGCCTTCGAGGAAACTCTCGAGGCGATGACGGCGGCGGGCGCGACATTGATAGACCTCGATGCCGCGGGCTTCACGTTCGCGCCGGCCGACGGCGAGTTCCTCGTGTTGTGCTACGAGTTCCGCGATGACCTGCGCAACTATCTCGCGACGCGCACGCGCGTGCCGCTCGGCGGCAAGACCCTGGCGGACGCCATCGCCTTCAACAATGCGAACGCGGACCGCGAGATGCCGTTCTTTGGCCAGGAAATCTTCGAGCTCACGGCCGCGATGGCGCCCGGCCCGGACGATCCGCAGGCGGACTTCGGCGGCATGACGTACAACCAGGCGCTCGAGATCGACCGGCTCTCCGGCGTGAACGGCATCGACAAGGCCCTCGCGGACTTCGATCTCGACGCGGTGATCGCACCCACGGACAACCCCGCGTGGCCCACGGACCTGCTCTACGGCGACCGTTTCATCTTCGGCAGCTCGGGCCTCGCGGCCGGTGCCGGGTACCCGATCGTGCAGGTGCCGGCGAACATGGTGTTCGGCATTCCGCTCGGCATCAGCTTCCTCGGCACGGCGTTCAGCGAACCGATGCTCATCAAACTCGCCTCCGGCTTCGAGGCCGTCACGCAGGTGCGCGCCAACAACCCGCCGACCTTCGCGTTGACGATCCCCAGCGATCACATCGACGGCACGACGCTCAAGAAGCCGCGCGGCAAGTCGCAGCAGGTGAAACAGGGCGAGCGACGCCGTCCGCGCCACCTTTAGCGGAGCGCGTGTCGGACGCACGGCAAGTTCCGCATCCCGCCGTCTGACGCGCTCTTGGGCGCCGGCCCTATGTGGCCGGTGGAGCCCGTGGTGATTACTACACGAATGGGAGGGCATTTCTTTCCAAGCGCGTGTGTCGTCGCCCTGGTGGCGGCCCTGTTCGCGTGCCCGGTGGCTGCGCGGCCCATATTCTCGGCCGGCAGCACCACGGCGATGGCCGAATATCGTGAAGGCGCGATGCGTGACGCGTCGATTTTCTACGCGCCCGAGCACAACTGGTCCGTCGGGTTGAGCCACACCGAACTGAAGGGCGACGCCAACCGGCACGAGCTCGAGGGCACTTACGCGCGCATCAACCTGCTCGTGAAGCGCTGGAATTTCGAATCCGCGCAGGCCAACGTGTACGGGTGGGGCGGCCTGGGCACCGCGCACCTCAAGATACCCCTGACGCCTGATGGCAACGAGGACCACGACCACGGCGGACCGCCGCCGACCGCGTGGCGCGAGTACTCGATCGACTCGACCAACTGGGGCGGGCAGATCGACTTCGAAACCCGCCGGATCTACGCATCGTTCCGGACGGACCTGCTGGATACGCCGAAATACTGGCACCGCGTCGACACCCTGGAGCTCGGGTTCGCGCCTTACAAACACGAGACGGACTCGCTCGCCACCTGGATCCTGCTCTCGGCGAGCAACTACGCCGGCAACCTGCACGAGGACACCGAGCTCGCCCTGATGCTGCGCTTCTTCAAGAAGCGCGTCTGGGTCGAGGCCGGCGCCACCACCGATGGCCTCGCGCGCGCCAACCTGATGGTCAGTTTCTGAAACGGAGTATCCCCATGAAGAGTTCCCACTCGAAGAGACTGGCCGTTGCCCTGGCTCTGGCTCTGATGGGCTTCGCGGCGCACGCCGAAACCATCGAGATGAAAGTGTTCGGGATGGTGTGCGGATTCTGCGCGCAGAGCATCGAGGCGAACCTGCGCAAATACCCGGCCACCGAAGAGGTGGTCGTGAGCCTCGAGGACAAACTGGTCGTGGTGAGAACGCGCGGAGGCGCGGACATTCCGGATACCGATCTGCAGAAGGCGATCAAGGACGCCGGGTACGACCTGAAGAGCGTCGAGCGTACGAAGCGCACGATCGAGGAAGTCCGCAAGTCCCTGGTGGCATCCAAGTAGCCGTGGACGCTCACGTTCGCAACGTGGGCGTGGCATTCGGCACGTTGCTCGCGAGTGGGGCGACGCTGCTGTGCTGCGTGCTGCCCGCCGTCCTGGTCGCGTTCGGTGCCGGCGCGACGCTGGTGAGTCTCGTCACCGCCGTGCCGCAGCTCGTCTGGCTGTCGGAACGCAAGTTTCTGGTATTCGGCGTCGCGGGACTGCTGCTGCTCGCGGGCGGAATCATGATCTGGCGCGCACGTTCGCTGCCCTGTCCGGCCGATCCGGCCGCGGCGCGCACGTGCACGCGGCTGCGGCGCGGCAGCAAGGCGCTCTTCGGCATCGCATTGTTCTGTTTCGTGGTCGGCGCGACCTTCGCTTTCGCGCTCCCGCTGCTCGTTTCCTAGCTAGGCCACCGCGCCGCAGCAGGCCGTTGGTTCGTCGCCACGTCAGCAAACGCCACGTGCCGGAGTGCTTCGCGCCGGAAGCCGATTGATCGGCGGGGCTGCCCCATCTATACGAGCAGTCACAGCCGCTCGTCAGGGAAGACGTATGAACACGAGTCACCGCGATCGCACGGCCGGAAAAATGCTCCGGCTGTCCCTGGCATTCCTGTTCATCTGCACGTTCGCGGGACTGTCGCACGCGGCGACCCTGCCAACCGGCTTCGCCGAAACACGCATCGCCACCGGCCTCGCCAGTCCCACGGCGATGGCGTTCGCGCCCGACGGCCGGCTGTTCGTCGCGCAGCAGGGCGGCGCCTTGCGCGTCATCAAGAACGGCGCGCTGCTCGCGCAGCCCTTCCTCACCGTGAGCGTGAATTCCTCCGGCGAGCGCGGCCTGCTCGGGGTCGCGTTCGATCCGAACTTCGCCACCAACAACTTCGTGTACGTCTACTACACGACCTCGGCCGCGCCGATCCACAACCGCGTGAGCCGCTTCACGGCGAGCGCCGCCAATCCCGACGTCGTGGCGGCGGGCAGCGAAGTGCAGTTGCTGAACCTGCCCAACCTGAGCAGCGCGACGAATCACAATGGCGGCGCGATCCATTTCGGCACCGACGGCAAGCTCTACATCGCCGTGGGCGACAACGCGAACAGCGCCAACTCGCCGCTGCTCACGACGACGCTGGGCAAGATATTGCGCATCAACGCCGACGGCTCGATCCCCGCGGACAACCCCTTCGTGAGCCAGACGACCGGCATCAACCAGGCGATCTGGGCACGCGGCCTGCGCAATCCATTCAACTTCGCGGTCGACCGTACGAACGGCCGCATCCATCAGAACGACGTGGGACAGGACTCATGGGAGGAGGTCAACCTCGGCATCGCCGGCGCGAGTTACGGCTGGCCCCAGACCGAGGGCCCGAATCCTCCCGGCGTCGCCGGCGTCACGTATCCGCTCCATGCCTATCAGAACGCGGGCTCGAACTGCGCGATCACGGGCGCCGCGTTTTATCGCCCCGTCACCCAGACGTTCCCCACCGAATACGCCGGGCGCTATTTCTTCGGGGATTACTGCGGCGGCTTCATCCGCATGCTGAGTCCACCCGACTACGCGACGTCGGCCGGCTTCGCGACCGGCATCAGCTCGCTCGTGGACATCCAGGTGGCTACGGACGGCTCGCTCTGGTATCTCGCGCGCGGCGGCGGCGAGGTATTTCGCGTGCAGTTCACGGCGGCCACGGCACCGAGCATCTCTTCGCATCCATCGAGCGTGACGGTGGCGGCTGGACAAACCGCCAGCTTCAGCGTGACCGCTTCGGGCACCGCGCCCCTGGCTTACCAGTGGCAGCGCAACGGCGTGAACATCGCCGGCGCGAACGCGCCGACGTATTCGTTCACGGCCACGACCGCCGACAACGGCGCGATGTTCCGCGCCGTCGTCAGTAACGGGGCCGGCTCCGCGACCAGCAACGCGGCCACCTTGACGGTGCCGAGCAATGCCGCGCCCGCGGGCACGATCACGTCGCCGGCGAACGGCACGACGTATCGCGGCGGGCAGGTGTTCACGTTCAGCGGTACCGGCACGGATCCCGAGGACGGCTCGTTGCCGCCCAGCGCCTTCACGTGGCGCGTGGATTTCCACCACGACGATCACGTGCATCCGCACGTGCCGCCCACCAGCGGCGTCACGTCGGGCTCGTTCACCATCGCGAATCGTGGCGAGACTTCGGCGAACGTGTTCTATCGGGTCATCCTGACCGTGACCGATTCGCAGGGCCTCACACACACGTCCTCGGTGGATGTCCGGCCGCTGACGTCGGTGGTGCGCATCGAGAGCAACGTCGCGAACGCGCAGCTCACGCTGGATGGCATGCCGATCACCGCGCCGTTCTCGTTCACCGGTGTCGAAGGCGTCATCCGCACGCTCGGCGTCGTGACACCGCAAACCTCGGGCGGCACGACGTACGAGTTCGTGTCCTGGTCCGACGGCGGGCAGGCGACGCACGAAATCGCAACGCCGAACGAAGATACGACCTTCACCGCGCTGTTCCAGCCGGCAGCGACCAACGTGCTGTTCAGCGACGACTTCGAGCAGGCCCGCGGCTGGACGCTCACCGGTGGCGCCAACACCGCGTCGACCGGACTATGGCAACGCGGCGATCCGCAGCCCACGAGCTCGAATGGAATGACGTTGCAGCCGGGCACCTGCGCCGGACCGTCGGTCAACTGTTTGATCACGGGTCTCACGGCCGGCGCTTCGGCGGGCGTCAATGATGTCGACGGCGGCCAGACCTCCATCCAGTCGCCGCCCATCGCGCTGCCGGCAGGCGGCAACATCACGCTGACTTTTCAATATTTCTTCGCCCACCTGAGCAACGCCACCAGCGCAGATTTCTTCCGCGTGCGCGTGGTGGGCAACAACGGCGTGGTGCAGACCGTGTCGTCGCTCGGGGCTACGTCCACGAACGCCGCAGGCGTGTGGCGCTCGCGCACGGCGAGCCTCAACGCCTGGGCCGGGCAGACGATCCAGCTGCGCGTGGACGCGGTGGATGCGGCATCGGCGAGCCTGATCGAAGCGGGAATCGACAACGTGACCGTGACGCGTCAGTAAACGCGTCCCGGTGCGGTTGTTAGACTGAATCGAATTCGTCCGGGCGGGGCCGCGTCGCGCGGCCCCCTGGCTCGCGCCTCACTACAAAGGGGGAAGTTGCTGATTGACACGTTCGGCGCACGCGGGGATAAATGGCGCGCCGTAAGGTAGCGGTAACATTCAGGAGGCAAGGACACCCCAAAACCAAACCAAAACTGCTTTTTTCGTATAGACGCATCAATCAACGAGTCGACGTGCGATTCCGGCCGCAGTCTCGCGGCCCGCCCGTCAACGAAGGGGGATTTTCATGATTGTTAGTCTCAAGAAGGCCGGTCTGCGCGAAGGATTCGTCGCAGCGGCATTGATCGGCGCGGCTGCCCTCTGGGGATCACCAGCCCAGGCCCAAACCTGTCTGACGTCCAGTCAAACGGGCACCAACAACGGCCACTACTACTCCTTCTGGAAGGACAGCGGCGGGACCGTGAACTTCTGCATGTACCCGAATGGACGGTACACATCCAACTGGAGCGGTATCAACAACTGGGTAGGCGGCAAGGGTTGGCAGACCGGTTCGCGCCGCGTGGTGAACTACTCCGGTTCATTCAACTCGCCCGGCAACGGGTACCTGACGCTCTATGGATGGACCACCAATCCGCTCATCGAGTACTACATCGTCGACAACTGGGGCACCTATCGGCCGCCCGGCGGGCAGGGGTTCATGGGCACCGTGACCAGCGACGGTGGCACCTACGACGTGTACCGCACGCAGCGGGTGAATCAGCCTTCCATCATCGGTACCGCGACGTTCTATCAATACTGGAGCGTGCGGCAACAGAAGCGGACCGGCGGGACGATCACCACCGGCAACCACTTCGACGCGTGGGCCGCGTACGGCATGAACCTGGGCACTCACAACTACCAGGTCATGGCGACCGAGGGTTATCAGAGCAGCGGCAGCTCGGATATCACGATCAGCGAGGGCGGCAGTAGCAGTAGCAGCAGCAGCTCATCGAGCAGCTCGTCGTCCTCGAGTGGCGGCGGTGGCACCAAGAGCTTCACCGTCCGTGCGCGCGGCACGGCCGGCGGAGAGTCCATCACGCTGCGCGTCAACAACCAGAACGTGCAGACCTGGACGCTGGGCACGGGCATGCAGAACTACACGGCGTCGACCACGCTCAGCGGCGGCATCACGGTGGCGTTCACCAACGACGGCGGCAGCCGCGACGTGCAGGTGGACTACATCATCGTGAACGGCGCGACGCGGCAGTCGGAAGCGCAGAGCTACAACACCGGGCTCTATGCCAACGGCCGTTGTGGCGGCGGCTCCAACAGCGAGTGGATGCATTGCAACGGCGCGATTGGCTACGGCAATACGCCATAGGCCTCTCCGGGAGGGTGGACGCGGGGTCCACCCTTCCTTCCAGCCGCGGAACACCCACATTTTCGACTAACCACTGCCGGATCTGCTCGCGCATCTCGGGATTCTCGAGGTGCCCGCCGTCGTAACGCAGCAGTTTCCAGTGCTCCGGATGCCCGGACGCTGCGTAGGCCTGCTGCAGCTCGCGATCCACCTTTTCGAGACCCGCCGCCGGCGTGAGCTCGTCCTGGTTGCCGGCGAGAGACAGGTGTGCGCGCGGCGCGATGAGCGCGTTCATCTGGCCGGTGGTGAAATGGTTCAGGAGGTCCGGTACGTAGTAGTAGATGCCGTGTTTGCGCAGTCCGCCGACCTGCACCAGCGTGTGCCAGTCGGTGAGGCAGCAGATGTCGACGACCACCTTGACGCGCGGATCCAGCGCGCCTAACCACTGTGCCGTCGAGCTGCCCATCGACATGCCCACGGTGGCGATGCGCTGCGCATCGACGTCCGGACGCGTGACCAGGTAGTCCACGGCCTTGAGGGCGTCGTAGACCATCATTCCCCACAACACGCGGCCGTTCCAGATCATCTCCTTGTACATTTCCAGCTCGGTGCGGCCCGAGCGTTCGCCGAAGATCCAGGCGTCGAAGCACAGCGCGTTGTAGCCGAGCGAGGTCAGGAATTCCGCGTACGCGGGTTTGCCGAGGTACTCGCGACCTTCGGTGAACTCGGTCTTGCCGATGGTGTAGCCGCCGCCGTGCGAATGGTTGAACAGCACCGTGGGGCGTTTGCCGCTCGCGCCCTTCGGAGCAGCGAAATACGCGGGAGCCGCTTCCTCGCCATTGAGATCGAGGACCAGCTTCTCGAGCGTGTACGAGCCGCGGTCCTCGCTGGAAACCAGTTTCGCGCCGACCGCGCGGTCGCGCGGCGGCAGCTTGCCGAGCAGTGCGTACAACTCCTGCCGGCGCGAGGGCATGAGGGGTTTCTTCGCGATCGAGATTTCAGTGCCAGCCATCAACATCGTTCCTGCACCAGCCTGCAGCAGTGTTCGTCGTTTCATGCTCCGGAATGTACGCCGTTCCTCGGGTATCCTGAAATCCGATGGATTCGAACTCCGCGCCGCGTCGCCACGTCAGCGCGCTCTATGTCGTCATGGTGGCCGTCGCCATGGTGGTGGGCGCCGGCATTTTCCGTTCTCCCGCCGAGATCGCCGCGAACGCGGGCTCGTCCTTCTGGTTCTTCGCCGCCTGGGTCGCGGGTGGATTGATCTCGCTCGCGGGCGCGCTGTGTTTCGCGGAGCTCGCGACGATGTTGCCCAACGCCGGCGGCGACTACCACTTTCTCAAGACGACCTACGGCCGCGGCGTCGCGTTCCTGTTCGCCTGGGCACGCTTCGCCGTCATCAACACCGGTTCGATTGCGCTGCTCGGCTTCGTGCTCGGCGACTACGCGAACAGCGTGTGGTCGCTCGGGCCGCACGGCTCGTCGTGGTATGCGCTCATCACCATCGTCGCGATGACCCTGTTCAATCTCAAGGGCCTGTATACCGGGCAATCCGCGGACTACGCGATGACCGGCCTCGAAGTCGGCGGCCTGCTGATCGTGTTCGCGGCCGGCGTCGCCCTGGTCATCGCCGGGGCGCCACCGCAGGTTCCGGACGCGCCGGCGCCGGCCGGCATTCCCGGCACCTTTGGCCTGGCACTGTTGTTCGTGCTGTTCGCCTTCAGCGGCTGGAGCGAGGTGTCGACGCTGTCCGCGGAAATCCGCGACGAACGGCGCGGCATGCTGCGCGCGCTGGTGGCGTCGATCGTCACGATCACCGTGCTCTATCTGCTCGCGAACTGGGCACTGTGGCGCGGGCTCGGCATCGCGGGTCTCGCCGGCAGCCGCACGCCTGCGTCGGACGTGATCGCGCGGGCCTTCGGCGGCTGGGCCGGCGTGTTGACCGCGCTCGCCATCGCGATGGCGACGCTGACCTCCATCAACGCCACCATCGTCGTCGGCGCGCGGACCACGTATGCCGCCGCGGCGGATTGGCCCGGGCTGCAGTTCCTGGGCCACTGGAACACCGTGCGCGGCATTCCGGTCGCGGGCATCGTGTCGCAGGGAGTCGTCGGGCTGATGCTCGTGGGTCTCGGCACCTGGACGCGCGATGGCTTCATCACGATGGTCGATTACTCGTCGCCGGTTTTCTGGTTGTTCCTGACGCTCAGCGGCTTCGCGGTGATCCTGCTGCGCTGGCGCCGGCCGGATCTGCCGCGCCCATTCCGCGTACCGCTGTTTCCCTGGGTGCCGCTCGTGTTCTGCGCGGCCTGCCTCTTCGTGCTGTGGTCGAGCCTTGCCTACGTGAAGCTCGGGGCGCTGGTCGGATTGGCGGTGCTGGCGCTCGGCGGACTGGTGCTGGCCTGGCTGCGGACTAACCAGCCTTCGCCGGCAACTCCTCCGGCGGCCTGACCTTTCGAAACGCGCGCCACAACGCGAGGTCGTAGAAAATCTTCATCGCGGCGCCGACGTAGATAGGCATTGCGATCGACTGGCCCGCCATCAGCAGGCCCGCGAACGCGGGCGCGATCGCCCAGCCCGCCAGGCGCACCAGGTGCGTGATGCCCGAGGCGAACGTGCGCTCCTCCGGCCTGACCACCGCCATCACATAGGATTGCCGCGTCGGCACGTCCATCTCGACCAGCGACTCGCGCAGCAGGAACAGGATGGCCGCGGTGGTGAAATCGGGCATGAACGGGACGGTGAGCAGCAGCAGGCTCGACGGGATGTGCGTGAACACCATGGTGTTCACCAGGCCGATACGCCGCGCCAGCCACGCCGCGGCGAAATGCGAGCCCGCATTCGCGATGCGCGCGATGAAGAACAGCAGGCCGATCTCGCTCGCGCCGACGCCGAAGCGTTCGTAGAAGAACCAGGACAGCAGGGCGGTGGTGAGGAAGCCGCCGCCGATGCTGTCGATGGCGAACAGCCCGGAGATCTTCGTCAACGTGCGACGGCTCTCGTCGCTCAGCCGGGTGGCGCGGAGCATGCGCGGCGCTTCGACCGCGCGGCTGAGACGGGCGTAGGCCAGCAGCGGCACCGCGCAGAGCAACGCATACACCCACAGGGAGCCGCGTTGGGCCGCGTCCGGCGCAACATCGAAGCCGGCATGCAGGAGCACGGGCAGTGCGGCCAGCAATGAGCCTCCCGCATGGCCGATATCCTGCAGCACGTTGTACTGCGCGAAAGTCATGGTGCGTTCCGCGTCGGTGGTCGTCGCCGGCAACGCCGCCTGTTCGAGCACCAGCGCCGCGCCGCGATCGCGGCCCATGCCGTTGACCATGCCGATGAATGCGACGAGCCCCAGCATCGCCGGCGTCGAGCTCAGCGCGAGTCCGGCCGCGCCCAATGCGGTGAGCAGGGTGATGGCGATGAGCGCGCGGCGGGCACCGATGCGATCGGCGAAAAACGTCACGATGCTCGTCGCGACGGCCGCGCCCGCGAGGCCAAGCCCCACGATCGTTCCCACCGCCGACGCCGGTAGTTCGAGCGCGGCGAGGTGGACGCCGAGCAGCACGCCGATCATGCCCGTCGCGAGAGAACGCGCGAAAACGGCGAAGTACAGCCAGGTGCGGTCGTGCGCCATGGTGCGCACAGTAGCAGTGACCCGTTCCGATAGCAGTTGTAGCCGCGCCGGGCGACGTCGACCGGTTAGTCGCAGCGCTATCTGATTGCAATTCGGGTTGTTCGAACAGCCCTGAGTCAAATCGATTTGAGATCCGCGCCGCTCGAACTGGAGATCGCAAGCCGAATTCCTTGCGAAAATCGATGAATTCTCCATGCGTGTCACGACAAGCCGTTTTCTCTCACCCTTCGCGCAAAAATATTTCGTTTGAAACTGCATTGACGCTGGCAGACAGCCGCTGTAATCAGATTTTCTCTGGGAAACGAGCAAATAGACTTCGTGACACAGGAATCAGCCTCAGCTAGTTCAAGCCACGCGATGGAGGATTCCGGGCTCTCCCGTCCAGTCTGACCATCGTCGGGCGCTTTCACGGCATTCCGATCGACCCGACTCAAGTTCGCCACGAATTCGGCAAAGCTCCGGGAGCGCTTTGAGACGCGGGATTTGGTTTTGGCATCCCGCCTGAGCGGGTCTCAAGGCGAAAGAGTTGCGCTCTGATTGGGCGCGCCTCGCGCAGACCGCGCTTCCCGCGCTGGTGAGGCAACAGATGGAGTCGTTCCTGGTGGCCGCGAAGATCGTCGAAGACCGCATCCTGCTGCACGACACGGCGACCAACGCCGCCGGTGGCGCTGACCCGTGCGGAGTTCGAGGAGCGCTGGAGCGGCACGGCGATCCTGGTCACCAAGGCGCAGCCTGCTGCCGGAGACCGGCAAGTTCGACATCGCCTGGTTCATCCCCGCCATCCTCAAATACCAGCTGCATCCTGGGCGAAGTGCTGTTGACCTCGTTCTTCCTGCAGCTTTTCGCGCTGATCTCGCCGCTGTTCTTCCAGGTGGTGATCGACAAGGTGCTCGTGCATCGCGGGCTCACCACGCTCGATGTGCTGGTGATCGGCCTTGCTCGTCGATCACGCTGTTCGAGATCCTGCTCGGCGGCGCTGCGCACCTACATCTTCTCCCACACCACCAACCGGGTGGATGTGGAGCTGGGCGCCGCAGCTGTTCCATCACCTGCTGGCGCTGCCGATCGGCTACTTCCAGGCCCGGCGGGTCGGCGATTCGGTGGCGCGCGTGCGCGAGCTGGAGAACATCCGCTCCTTCCTCACCGGCTCCGCGCTGACCCTGGTCATCGACCTCATCTTCACCTTCGTGTTCCTCGCGGTCATGTGCTATCTACAGCCCGATCCTGACCTTGGTCGTGATCGGGGCGATCCCGTTCTATGTCGCGCTGTCGCATGGTCGTGACGCCGATCTTCCGCCGCCGGCTCGACGAGAAATTCGCGCGCGGCGCGGAGAACCAGGCCTTCCTGGTGGAGAGCGATGACCGGCGTCGAGACGCTCAAGGCGATGGCGGTCGAGCCGCAGATGCAGCAGCGCTGGGAGGAGCAGCTGGCCGGCCTATGTCGCGCGCCTGGTTCCGCGTCGACCAGCCTCGGCAACTGGGCCAGCCAGATCGGCGCAGCTGATCAACAAGGTGACGACAGATCGCTGCATGCTCTATCTCGGCGCGCAAGGCTGTGCTGCAGAACGAGATGACGGTCGGCCAGCTCGTCGCCTTCAACATGCTGGCGGGGCAGGTGCATGGCCCGGTGCTGCGCCTGGCGCAGATGTGGCAGGACTTCCAGCAGGTGCGCATCTCGATCGCGCGGCTGGGCGACATCCTCAACACGCCGTCCGAGCCCTCGCTACAAGCCGGCAAGCGCGACGCCGCCCGCCATCGCCGGGCGCGATCCAGTTCGAGCACGTGACGCTTCCGCTACCGGCCGATGGGCCGGAGACCCTGCGCCGACCTTTCGCTCGACGTCGCGCCGGGCCAGACCGTCGGCATCGTCGGCCGCTCCGGCTCGGGCAAGAGCACCGCTCGCCAAGCTGGTGCAGCGGCTCTTTGTGCCCGAAGCGAGGCCGCGTGCTGGTGGATGGCGTCGATCTCGCGCCTGATCGATCCGGCCTGGCTGCGCCGGCAGATCGGCGTCGTGCTGCAGGAGAACGTCCTGTTCAGCGCGCAGCGGTGCGGGAGAATATCGCCCTCGCCGATCCCGGCGCGCCGATGGAGCGCGTGATCGCAGGCGGCCAAGCTCGCCGGCGCGCACGAATTCATCCTCGAGCTGCCGCAAGGCTACGACACGATGATCGGCGAGCGCGGCTCCACTCTCTCGGGCGGGCAGCGCCAGCGCGTCGCGATCGCCCGCGCGCTGCTCACCAACCCGCGCATCCTGATCTTCGACGAAGCGACCAGCGCGCTCGACTACGAGTCCGAGCGCATCATCCAGGACAACATGGCCACGATCGCCAAGGGCCGCACCGTGCTCGTCATCGCGCACCGGCTCTCCACCGTGCGGACCGCCGACCGCATCATCACCATCGAGAGGCGGCGCGCTTCGTCGAGGACGGCACGCCACGACCAGCTGCTTCGCACCAACGGCCGCTACGCGCGCGCACCGCTATCAATCCGGCGTCGCGTCGGTCGGAGGCATCGATGCAGCGGAGTCGACATCAGCAAAGGAGCGCGCGCCGATGTTCGCCAGCCTGCGATTCGCCGCCTCACGCGGCTTCTGGTCGCACGGACGAGCTCGAATTCCTCCCCGCCGCGGTCGAGGTGCTGGAATCGCCGCCCTTCGCCGGCCGGGCGCATCCTCGCCATCTGCATCTGCGCCCTGTTCGCCTCGGTGATCGGCTGGGCCAGCTGGGCGGAGATCGACATCGTGGCGGTGGCGCGAGGGCAAGGTCATCCCCTCCGGCCGGACCAAGGTGGTGCAGCCGCTGGAGCATCGGCGTGGTCAAGACCATCGCGGTGCAGGAAGGCCAGCACGTGAAGGCGGGCGAGCCTGCTGGTCGAGCTGGACTCGACCTCGACCGGCTGCCGATGCCGACCGCACGCGCCAGGAGCTGAGCGCCGGCGCGGCTGGAGGCGGCGCGGCTGCGCGTTCGCTGCTCGGCCTCGATACGACCGGGCAACGATCCTCAACCAATCCGCCGGAGGACGTGAGCCGGCGGCAGTTGACCTCAATCAGCGGCATCGTCGACTCGCGAAGTCTCAGATGAGCTGAGCAGGAGCATCGCCTGCAGAGCCTAAGCAGGATCGATCGATCATCGCTGGCGCCAGAGTTCCAACGCCGCCTCGGCCCAGAGCGCGCTCGCGAAGGCACGCGAGACCCTGCCGCTGGTCGCGGAGCGGGCGGAGATGTCGCGCCAGATGGTCGAAGGCCGGCGTCATCTCCAAGATGGAAGTATCTGCGCGCGCAGGAGGAGCTGGTCGACCTGAAGCGCAGCCAGGACCTCGCCAGCGCCAAGGTCAACACTGGAGGCACAAGGCCGCCATCGACCTCGCTCGAGCAGCAGCGCAGGCGCTCGCCGAGTCGCGCGCGCGACCGCATGAAGGAGCTGGACCGAGGCCGAGAGCTAGCGTGATCGCCGCACAGAGGCGAGGACCTCACCAAGGCCGACCAGCGCCAGTCGTACTGCAGCGCATCGTCTCGCCGGTCGACGGCGTGGTGCAGCAGCTGCAGGTGCACACCATCGGCGGCGTCGTCGAACCCGCCAGAGCGCTGATGCAGTCGTGCCCGAAGGCGCATTGCCGGTCGAGATCGAGGCCAGGATCCTCAACAAGGACATCGGCTTCATCAGGGCGAGGCGTTAGTCACGGTGAAGGTGGAGTCATTTCCATTCACGCGCTACGGCGTGATTTCGGGCGAAGTCACGAGTGTCAGTCGCGACGCGATTGCGGATCAGAAGTTAGGGCTGTATTACGCCGCGCGAGTCCGAGTTGCGAAGTCGACGATGCGCGTGGATGGAGTGGATGTATTGCTGTCTCCTGGCATGGCGGTGACAGCGGAAGTGACGACGGGGACCGGGCCGCTTATCGATTACGTGTTGTCGCCGGTAATGCAACATGTGGAAGAAAGCGGAAGGGAGAGATGAGATGGCTAAAGGTGAGGTTGACTCCAATCGTCGCTTCAATGATTGCGATTACTTTAGTCATCGGGGTCTTGCACTACTGTGTCGCCCCCGTAGGCTACTTTGCGCTTCGAGAGGCATGTGAAAAAGAAGGAGGTCTGCGCATTGGCCATACGGACTATGTGGAAGGATACTGGCATGCGCCGTTCGACGAACTGGACGGATGCGACGCTTGCCTGGGCGAGGTCGCACGCGGAAATTTTCGTTACGTTGAGTTCGGTCCAATCGCGAATGAGCAAGGATCGGCCAACCGGTTTGTGAAGTTTGAACTTGCTCCAGCAGGCAGTGAATCTTGCTTGCCGAGAGGGCACTTCGAGACGCCGCCTGCGGGCACGTGTGTCGCGCAAGTAAATCTTACCGGCGGCCCGCAAAGCCGGTACTACGTCAAAACAAACGTCAAATATCTGCGCAAGAGTTATGGGGTAACTCTGCGCGCCTTCCAGCGCAGCATTTTTGATCGACAGTCAAAGAGCAATGCTGCGACGTTTCATCACTTCGAATATGGGACGCCCGCGGAACGAGCAGGCAATTTCGCATGGAGCTACAACTGTCCGTACTCAACAATCAATCCGTATAGCGATGACGCATTCATTCGACGGGTACTGCGCGATGTCAGCGCACGCCAACAGGGGAACTCGAAATGACCTCCATCTTTGATCAGTACTACGGCAATCTGCTTGCTGATGTTTCGTACGTAAACTTTGGACCCGTCGGCTATGGAGAGACGCTCTCCCGTGAACTTTTTGTAGTTCGAATGAGGCAGAGCAATCGCTTCTCAGAATTCATGATCCAGGAGATTGCCGACCGATTTGAAGTCGTGTCGACTATCAATTTTCTGGACTTCGCAGCGGTTACTTTGCGCGAGAAGCCTCTGATTCCTGGAGTGGAACTAGAGGGATTGGGACGCGAGGCGGGTCGGATCTGGGTCGCAATTCGCGGTACTGAACCAACGCCAGGAGATCTTGCTCTTGCGGATGGCGGCCTCGCCATCACTGGGACGGCAGTGATGCAGGACCAGATCGCGTTGACGTACGTTAATCGTATTCTTGATCCGCTCTACGGCGGAGGAATTGTCAACGAGTCAACAACAATCAACCTGACGGGCCACTCCCTTGGCGCCCATCTCGCGTTGAATGCTGGGATCGCCTTCGAACCGCGGATAGCGCATCTGTATACGACCAACCCGGCAAACGTCGGCGGGCTTCTAGTCGGGATTCTCAAGAAAGCGTTCACATTTTCCGAAGAGCAGCAACTCGCAGTCCTGGCGCCCAGGATTGCAAATGTTTCGTCGGTTGCGGGACTGCAGCCAATCGGTTCTTTTCTCACGGGTGTTAGAGACGGTTCAGAAGAAGAAATTACGACTGAGACGGAATCTTCGAGCTTTTCGCCGTTGACATGGCTTGAGCAACACTTCATGTGGCCGATTACAGACTCTTTCGAAGTCTCGCGTGTGCTGGCGGCAGCGATGCCCAGCATGTCGAGTGCTGCAATAAGCGACATCGTGCAATCCGCATCCACGCGATTGCTGACAAGTCTTGAGGGGACCCTCGCGCCGATGTGGAGACTGTTGCATCCGGGAGAGCAGCAGCGCTTCTCAGTCGATTCGGACATGAATGGAGAGTCGACTGCCGACGAAAACTTCCATCGATACGCTACGCAGCTTTTTAATGAGCTCGTACAGCAACAGGGCGCGTACCAGCTGATTTCCATGATCGCAAGCGCGGATTCGCTCTTCGCCCTCGCCAAGCAAGACAATTGTGCCGAGCCAGCGTTTTGCGCGATGTGCGGTTGCAGTAATCACTTAGCACCATCCGCCCACTTGGCGATGCAAGTATCCCAGATTTGCGAGCGTCTGCTCTATAGCTAGGCGCTCAACGATATCTGCGGGCTTGGCACGCAGATCGATGTGGCGCTCGAGGCATCGAGCGCGATCCTGCACCTCCTTCTTGAACGCTTGTCGGTCGATGTGGATGTCCGGACGGACATTCCACGCTTGCGCCGCAGTCTTCCAGCCGAGCGAGCGCCTCGGCCACAAGGTATTCAGGCAGTAGATCATCCGTTCGAGCAGCGCCTGCATGGGCTCACCCACCGGATCGGCGAGCGCATCCAGCCATGCGCGGTGCTCGCGGTTCTGCCGCTCGAGCTGGCCGTAGAAGCACGGATAACGCGGCGGCCCATGCAACATGAGCACTTGATGTTCTTCGAGGATCTTCTTCACGAGCGGGCTGTCATGCGTGCGCGCCCGATCAGCGCGCAGGATGAGCGGCGCGCCGTGGGTGGCGATGTCACGTTCGATTGTGCCGGCAACCAGCGCCGCGTCATAGTGCTCGCCCAAGCTTGCCGTCGTGCGATACGGTATCGCCGCATCCGCGCAGATGAGCGCGTAACACTTTGCGTTCTGAGTCGACAGATGCATGGCATCGAGTCCGCGGATCAGGCCCGCACGATCGACGCTGATTCGGGTCAGTGACGCCTGGCGCTCGCATTCCAGCAACGTGAGCGTCGCACCCTTGATGCGCGCCGCCTGACGGCGGCTCAAGCCGGCGAGCGCATGACCCAGCGCGGCCGCCCCGATGAGCCCGTGCAGATCACGCACGATCCGCTCGGCACGGCTCGCAACCGATGTTGGCACGGTGCGCCTGCGTCGCTTGCACCGCTCGCACCGCCAGCGGCGTAGCGTCGACGGAGCCACGCCGGCGAGCGGCGCGATGCGTGCGAGTGTTTGGCCTAACCTTCCGCATGCGATCCACCCGCTCCAAGATGCTCGCCCGGGGCTCAGGTTCCGCATCGTCGGGCTCGCCTTCCTTGCGTGCGCGGCGCGTGCGTTGCCCCGGCCGGCGCTGGCCGTGCAGCAGTTCACCGGCCACCATGATGAGCTCATCGGTCGCCTCCACGCGTTTCTTGAGACGAGTGTTCTCGCGTTCGAGCTTCTTCAGGCGCTGCTGCAGCGCGCTCAGCTGCTGTGGCTTGGGTTTCCTGCCCGGCTCCTGCGGTGTGAGGGCCTGCACCATCGAGCCCAACGAGCGGTTGAGCAACGACTGGAAGTGATTGCGCGACAGGTTCGCCTCGCGCGCCGCTTGCGCGAGAGTCTTCGCTCCCGAGAGCACCTCGAGGATCAACGCCAGCCTTGGCGCCAGCTCCTGCGGCACCTCGGGGCTCGGCGTGTAGGTAGAACTCGGCTCCTTCGGCGGTTCTTCGTTCATCGCACACCCCCTGATCGCTCTGCGGCATCCGCGCCGCAGAGCTTGCGTTCCCAGATCAGGGCAAGTCTCCTCCAGGCATCGTCGGTATCGATAGGGCCTTTCGCGGTCGGCCCCGTCGCTCGCTCGTCACCCGCGCACAGTTCGACTTGATCAGCAGCCGCAACAGCCGCTCCGCGCTCCTTTTGCGCTGCGTCAGGGACTTCACCCGTTCGCTTAAAGTGCGCACCTGCTCGCGGGCCTGCGTCAACTCCCGATGCTCGCTGGTCACTCCCTCGATCCTCGGGCTCAACGCCTGCAGCATGCCCTGTAACCCCCGATCCTCCAGCTGGTAATAGAACGCCCGCGACACCTTCTCCTCCTCGATCACTTCCTGGACGGACTTCTGGCCCGCCAGCACCGACAGGATCATCAAGGTTCTGCGCTGCGCGATCGCCTGTTGCTCGGCCGGCTGCATCAGCCACAGGGGCAGGTTGTGCGTGGTGCGCCGGTGGCGCTGCGGTTTCCTCACTGTCTCGGCCGGCGATCCATCGGCTCGCTCGCGCGTGATCTTCATCGTCGCTCTCCTTCACGAACGGGATCGTGGTGTGCTCATCGCCCACCCGCACCGACAACGCCGCGCCGCTCGCGCTGATGGCAAGCACCCGATCGCCGAGCTGACCGGCGAGGTAGAACGGCTTGCGCAGCGGTTGCTGTTGCGCCAGGCGCAGCGCGTTCTCGGCCACTTGCGCCTCGATGCTCGCGCGCACTGGACTCGCGGCGCGGAAGTACCGGTCCGCGGGCGTCAAGCCCTCGAGCCCCTGGTGAGGACGCTGGAAGTTGTAGTGCTGGAGGTACAACGCCACGCGGCGCTGGCAGTCCTCGAAGTCGGCGAACACCGTGCGCGAGAGCAACTCCTCCCACAAGGTCTTCCAGAACCGCTCGATCTTGCCGCAGGTCTGCGGATGATGCGGACGGCTCTTCATGTGTTGGATACCGTGGCGCTTCAACTCCGCCTCGAACTCCGTCGATCCGCGCCACGCGGTGTACTGCCGTCCCTGATCCGTCAGGATCTCCCGCGGCGCCCCGTACTCTGCGATGCCACGCGAGAGCGCCTCGAGCACCAGCACGCTTCGCTGGTGATGTGCCATCGCAAGGCTCACGAGATACCGAGAGTGATCGTCCAGGAACGCCGCCACATAGATCCGCTCGTGACGACGAAGCAGGAACGTAAAGAGGTCCGACTGCCATAACTGGTTAGGCTCAGCACGCTCGAAGTGCTGCACCTCGACCTTCCTTCGGATCCGTCGCTTGGCTGCCTGCGGCTTGATGCCTTCGGCCCTCCAGCACTCGCCGCACCGTCGTCTCGGAGGTGCCTATCCCTAAGAACCGTCGCATCACATCGCGGATGCGGCGGCTGCCGGCATGAGGCTGTGCGTCGTGTGTTGCGAGGACCGCCTTCGCCCGCTCATCGGGCGGCTTCTTGAGGTTCGGTGCAGCGCCAGCTTCTTCACCTTGAGCGCCTCTTCCCCGCGCTCCCGATATGCCTTCACCCACATCACCGCGGTCGTGTACGGCACGCCTAACTGGTGCGCTACGGCAAAGGTCGATAAGCCCTTGTCCATCACCGAACGCACCACCGCCTCGCGCACCTGCGCCGGCCAGGCTCGTCGCCTGTCTGCTCGTTCGATGTCCTTGTTCCGCGCTTCGCGCGTCTCGCCTTCTGTCTTCACTTGTCTACTCCTTCACTGCTTCTTGCACAGCAAAGGGCGAGACAAGTGCTAGGTGATTACGCCATCATCCCATCGCGCAATAGGTGGTTCGCGGCACATTGCTTCGGTGATTGGCGGAGGATCAATAACCGTCAACAATTGGTTCTCTGCGAGCGCCAATCGCATCGATTTCCTCAACTTCACGAATGGCGAGTATACGGCGAACCAGGTCGACGCCGCGGCGAACGGTGGGGGAACGCTCGGAGGTTTTGCTCCGCCAGCAATGCTCAGATCTCCTGTGTACGGCGGTGTATTGCGCGACCTCTTAGAGAGGGCTGCGATACGGAACAGCACGCCGGCATTTTCAACTGCGCAACCCGAGGCAACTAGCGAGAACCTGCGCGACGCAACGGCCCAAGTTGGAAAGCGGAATGGACTTTCCAATGTTCGGTGGGAACCGATCAAGTCGTTCCTGGAGGACTCGGCGACTACGCTGGGGGGCAAGCTGGCGGCGGAAGAGCAGGCGGCGTCTGGCGCACCAACGACCGTGCTTAGGCGTAATCACGCGCTCGAGTCGGGCTTCAGCCGCCTGATCGACGCGATCGCGGCCTTTGAAGGAGATCGAGTTGCTATGGACGGCGGGCATGCCGACCCCGTTAATGTCGGTGCCCTGGCTCAGCTAGCGGTCCGGCACGACGCAATGCCCGACCGAGATGTCCGCGGATACGTATTGATGGAGTGATTCGCCAAGCGGAGGCAGGGTCAACCTGCCTCCGCCGTTCCATTCGATGGGCTAAGAGCGCACCACCAACCTACCGGAGACTCGCTCTCGTGGGTGGAGTAGTCAGTCGCCCGTCGGCACAATGCCCGCGTTCTCGAGCATCAGGATCACCGCGCGTTGTGGCGCGCGCGTGCGATGCACCACGCCCTTTCGGCACCGTGAATCCCTGCCAGGGCTTCAGCTCGATCTCGCGACCCTCGAGGTCGACGTAGAACGTCCCTTCGAGCACGAAGAAAAACTCGTCGTCATCGTCATGCTTGTGCCAGTGATATTCACCCTGCATCACGCCGAGCCGCATCACGGACTCGTTCACCTTGCACAACGTCTGGTTGTACCAGCGGTCCTTGCAGGCGGCGACGAGGGCCGGCACGTCGACGAGTGTCAGCGGATCGAACTTGACGTCCAGGTGGGTCGCGTACGGAAAGTCCTGTTTCATACGTCATTTCTCGCGCTCTTGAGGAACGCGGCGATTTCTTTCTCGTCGCGCTGGTAGAAGATCCATTGCTTGATCTTCTTGCCGGTGAGGAAGCCCGCATCGACGAGGATGCGCAGGTGTTCGGAGGCGGTGGGTTGCGAGACGCCGAGCTTTTCGGTTATCAGCACACCGCAGACGCCGTCCTTCACCAGGTCGCCGTCGACCTGCGGCCGGAAATTCGCGGTGGGATCCTTGAGCCAGTCCAGGATCTGCAATCGTTTCTCGCTTCCGAGGGCCTTGAATCCCGCTTCAAGCTCGATAGTCATACTGGTATATTGCCAACTGGCTATTTACTAATCAACCACTGGTCACCGACATGAGCAGCGACTTCTCACCACCCCTCGATGCGGCCATCCGCCACGCGCGCGCCCATCTCGCCACGATCGACACCGCACCGGTGGGCGCGCGCGCCGACGCCGCCACGTTGCGCCGGCGCCTCGACCGGCCGCTCACGCAGCAGGGCACGCCTGCGACGCAGGTGATCGACGAGCTCGCGGCCGATGTCGCCGGCGGGCTCCACGTCACGAACAGCGGGCGCTTTTTCCCGTGGGTGATCGGCGGCGCGCTGCCCGCGGCACTGGCCGCGGACTGGCTGACGTCGGCGTGGGACCAGAATGCGCACAACTTCGCGTGTTCGCCGGCGGCCGCGATGGTGGAGGAGGTCGCCGGCAAGTGGTTGAAGGAGATCCTCGGCCTGCCGCAGTCGGCGTCGTTCGCGCTGGTGACCGGTTGCCAGATGGCGCACGTCACCTGTCTCTCCGCCGCGCGGCACGGCGTGTTGGCGCGCCACGGGTGGGATGTCGAGACCGAAGGCCTGTACGGCGCGCCACCGGTTCGCATCATTTCCAGCACGCACGCACACGGCTCCATCGACCGTGCGTTGAGATTGCTGGGGCTGGGCACGAAGCACTGGACGCGGATTCCCGTCGACGACAAGGGCCAGCTGCCGCCGGCCGCGCTGCGCGCCGCGCTCGAGTCGCAGCGCGCACCCACCATCGTGGTGCTGCAGGCCGGCGACGTGAACACCGGCGCGTTCGACGATTTCCCGACCGTGATTCCCATCGCGCGCGAACATGGCGCGTGGGTACACGTCGACGGTGCCTTCGGCCTGTGGGCCGCGGCGAGCCCGAAGCTCAAGCACTTCATCAGCGGTGCGGACGCGGCCGACTCGTGGGCCACCGACGGGCACAAGTGGCTGAACGTTCCTTTCGACTGCGGCTACGCGTTCGTCAACGAACCGAAAGCCCATGCCGGCGCGCTGGGCCTGCGGGTCTCCTATATCTCCTACGCCGCGGAGGCCCGCGACGAATCCGACTGGAACCCGGAGTGGTCGCGGCGCGCGCGCGGCTTCGCGACCTACGCGGCATTGCGCGAGTTGGGGCGCGACGGCGTGCGCGCGATGATCGAGCGCTGCTGCGTGCACGCGAACTCCATCGTGCGCGGCATCGGCGCGTTGCCCGGCGCCGAGCTACTGTGGGAGCCGCGCATCAACCAGGGACTTGTGCGTTTCCCGAGTGGCAAACCCGGGGCGACTGACGCCGATCACGATCGCCGCAACGACGAGGTGATCGCGAGGATCAACGCCGGCGGAGAAGCATTTTTCAGTGGCACCACGTGGAAGGGCCGCCGGGCGATGCGCATCAGCGTGACCAACTGGCGCACGAGCGAGAACGACGTCGCGCGGACCATCGCGGCGGTTGCCGCGGCGCTCGATGAAAATACCGATATGTGAAACTCCGCAGCGTGATGGCTGACACCGCTCCCGCCTGTACGCCGATATCGGCGGGTCACGGAGGATGACGACGCTACGGGAATGCGTTGCTTCATCAGTGCAGTTTTCTCGCTCTTCTTGATGGCGTGGGGAGCGGGCGCCGGCGCGGCATCGTCTGCGCAAGGGCCGCCGCTGGCCTTCCGCATCGACGAAGGGAACAACATCAACAGCTTCGTGCGCGCCGGCCCGGTGGCCGCGCATCTGCTGCTGCGCTCGGGCACGCGCCCGCGCGTGCTCGTCGCGTTTCCGGCCGGCAACAGCGGCGTCGGCCTGTGGTTCGAAGACGTGAGCTCGCCCGTCGCATGGAAGCTGGTCGCGCCCCCTCGGCCCATCACGGCGCCCGACGCGCGAAAACGGGACCTGCGCGGCATCGAGTTCGAAATCGAAACGCGCGCTCGGGAGCTGCGTCCGCGCGCCGCCGTCCTGTCGTCGATTCGCGTGTTGCGCGATTTCGAGCTGCAGGGTGACGCACCCGTCGAGGTCGATGTCGACCCGAAGCTCGCCGGCGGCCGGCTGTCGTGGGTTCGCGATCGGCTGGATGGGGCCGCGGGATTCAAGCTCGTGATCGAGGCGCGTGCCGGCACGCGCATCTCCGCGAAGACCGGATCCGAGGTGAAGATAGTCGCCGCGTCGGGATCCCCGCTGCGACTGCGCATCCAGGCGCTCACCGGGGAAACTCCGCTGACGCCTCTGCCTGCGCTGCTCGCGCCGCAGGCCGGCGGCGACACGCGCGCCCGCGACGCGCTCGCATTCCTCAGTTACCGGGAGAAATTCCTCGCCGGCTCGTGGCGCTTCGACACGTACTTCGGGCGCGACACCTTGATGTCGGCCATGCTGCTCGCGCCGGCACTCGAGCCGCCCGCGATGGAAAGCGCGATTGCCAGCGTACTCGACCGGCTCGCGCCGAACGGCGAAGTGGCCCACGAGGAGGACATCGGCGAGTTCGCCGTGCTGCGTAACAATCGCGCGAGGGCCGCGGCAAGATCGCGACGCCGATCTACGACTACGGCATGGTCGACGACGATTTCATGCTGGCGCCGCTCGCGGCGCGCTGGCTGCTCGATGACGAGCGCGGGCGCGCGCGGGCGGCCACATTCCTGGACGCGAAGAACGCGGACGGCGTCGCGCATGGCGCGGCGCTCGTGCGCAATCTCGCCTGGGTCGTCGAACGCGCCGATGAATTCGCCGACGCGCCGCGCGCGGTGAACCTGGTCGGCATCAAGGCCGGGCGCACGACCGGGAACTGGCGTGACAGTGAAGCGGGTCTCGGCGCAGGGCGTTACGCCTACGATGTGAACGCGGCGCTGGTGCCGGCGGCACTGGATTCGGCCGCGCGCTTGCTGGACAGCCGGCTGCTGGATGCCTATCTGGACGCGAATCAGCGCAGCACGCTGGAGCGGGCCGAAAACCGTGCGCGCGTCTGGTCGAAGAACGCACCGGCGTTGTTCGCCGTCGACGTTTCGGCGGCGGAGGCGCGCGCCGACATCGCCGCCTACGCCGGCCTGGTTGGGCTCGATGGCGCCAAGGCGCAGCTCGCGCTCGGCGATACACCGCTGAAGTTTCACGCGCTGTCGCTCGACGAGCGGGGGCAACCGATCCCCATCCTGAATTCGGACGAGGGCTTCCGCCTGCTGTTCACCGATCCGGCGCCGGAGGAGCTCGAGCGCTGCCTGGTCGCGATCCTGCGGCCGTTTCCCGCGGGGCTGGTGACCGACGTGGGAATCGTAGTCGCGAACCCCGCGCTTGCCGGTGCGGACCTGCAGCGCAACTTCGATCGCAACGCGTATCACGGCACGGTGGTGTGGTCCTGGCAGCAGGCCTTGCTCGCCGCCGGCATCGAACGCCAGTTGCGACGCAAGGATCTGCCCGAAAACTCGCGCGCCCTGCTCCTGCGGGCCCGCGCCACCACGTGGGCCGCCATCGATCGTTCGAAGGAACTGCGCACGTCGGAACTGTGGTCGTGGTCGTACGCCAACGGCCAATACCGCATCGAACCATTCGGCCGCAGCGGCGCCGACGCGGATGAGTCGAACGCCGCGCAGCTGTGGAGCACCGTTTACCTGGGACTTACTCCTCCGGTCAGAACAGGTACTTCGCCTGGAAATTGATCTCGCTGCCCTCGATCGGCCGCGCCAGCAGCACGCCGCCGGTATCCGGCGGCCACGCCGAAGATGCGCGAATTGCTCTCGGTGAGGCCGAGCTCATCCGAGTCACGTTCGTGCCGCGCAGCGAGAACTGCCAGTTGTCGCCGACGTTCGCGGTCACGCCGAAGTCCCAGGTCTAGTACGAGCCCAGCTGCTGCAGCCCGGACTGATCCTGCGTGTGATCGCCGACGTGTGTGTAGGTCACGAAGGCTTCGACGTCGCCCGAGCCCAATCGGCATCCGGTAGCTCGGCGTCAGCATGTAGCGCAGCTTGGGCTGGCGCTGCAACTGCTGTCCTTCGATCGGTGCGCAGCCATCGCCGGTCACCACGTTGGTGAACGGGAAACAGCGCGTCGTAGTCGGTGTATTCGCCGTCGAGATAGATTGGCGACCACCTGGAAGCGGAAGTTCTCACCCGGCGTGATCGCGCCGATGAAGTTGACGCCCTTCGACTCCGAGCCATAGAACAGCCGCGCGCCGGTCGGCGCGCCGTTCGCCGTGGTCTGCTGATACTGCAGGCCGGTGAAGTCGCGGAAGTAGGCGCTGATGTCGGCATAGATGCAGGTCGTTCTGGAACTTGAAGCCCGACCTCGTAGTTGCGCACCACCTGCATCGGGCGGCGTGTTGCCCGTGGTGCTGCCGCGAATGCCGTTGTCGAAATCGAGGAAGTGCCCGCCGCGATTCACGCGGACATAGGCGGACATGTAGTCCGTGAAGCTGTAGTTCGCGCCCACCGTCCACGAGGTGAAGTCCTCGTCGTAGTCCGTCACGCGAACGTGCCGTTGCACACCGGCACGGCGTTGTTGTAAATCGTCAGCGGATTGCCATCGAGATCCACGTTCGTACAGGTTGCAGACGCGGTTCGTGGCGTCCTGGTTCTCGTAGCGCACCGAGGCGTCCAGCAGCCACTTGTCGATGCGCCACGAATCGGACAGATAGACCGCGCTGTTGAACGCGTGGCCGCGCTGCGTGATGTTGAAGCCGCCGTTGTCGAGGAAGCCCTGCTCGTCGGTGAGCTGCACCGTCTGGCCCACCGCGTTCACGTAGCTCACGGTGATCGGCCGTCGCGTTCGGCTTGTTGGTCATGAACATCTGGTTGCCGAGCGCCCATTCGTCGTCCATCGTGTAGTAGGCGAGGTACAGGCCGACCGTCAGCGTGTTGTCTTCGAACAGCTCCTTGCTCAGCGCGGAAATCGTTGTTGATGTTCTCGAGCTCCTTGTGGATGAACCACCAGCCCTGGTGGATGACGCTCTGGTCGGCGGGCACCGCGCCGCCGCCGACGAAGGTGGCCGTCGCCGATCCCGCCGGCAGCGCGAAGCCGCCGAGATTCGGTCGGGATCGTGTACAGCTCGTCGTACAGCGTCGCGGGATTGCTGCCGGAGAACAGCGCGTTGGTGTCGACGTCGCCGCGCGTTGGCCAGGAACTTGTCGCTGATCGACCAGCCGTTGCCGAACTCATGGTCGAAGTTCGCGCCGACGAAACACATCTGCGCGCCGCGGCCATCGGCGAGATCCGCGTTCGTGCCGCCGCCGGGATAGCCGTCGAGCCGGACGCGCCGGATCGCATTGCTGTAGTAAGTCTCGGTGAGCGGATCGAAGCCCGGATAGGCGCTGAAATTGTCGCGTGCCGCGCTGGATCACCGGAATCGGCGTGATGAACTGGTTCTTGTCGTCGAGATAGCGCGCGTACAAGCACGAGCTGGCCGCCGTCCGATCTCGCGCTTGAGCGTCGCCGTGAGCTGGCCGCCTTCGTCGGCCGTGAACTCCGGATCGCGCACGCCGTCGGAAGTGCGCCAGAAGCCGCCGACGCTGCCATACCAATCCTCGCCGATCGGGAAGCCGTACGAAGCCGTCGACGCGCATGAGATTCTCGTCGCCATACGTCAGGCCGAGGCTGCCCGACGGCGTCGTCCGTGCCGGTCTTGAGCAAGAAATTGGCGGTCGCGCCCATCTGGCCGCCGGCGAACACGACCGACGGTCCGCCCTGCAGGATTTCCACGGACTCGCACCGTGTCGTCGAGCCGGAAGATGGCTGGTGGTTTCGAAGAACGACAGCGTCGGCATGCCGTACAGCGGCGAGCCCATCAGCAGCGTCGTGAAATACGGCGCGTCACCGCCGCCGGGAAAGCCGGCGATTTCGATGTTGGCGCCGGTTTGACCGCCGGTCGATTCCGGCCACATGCCCGGCGAGATCTTCAGCAGGTCCGCCGTGCTCTTCGGATTCGCGACTGCCGGATCTGCTTCCTCGTTCGCGGTGACGATGTTGTAGCTGGCTTCGAGCTTCTTGACGCCGCTCGCCGATCGCGCTGCCGGTGACGACGATGGTCTCGAGGCCGCTCTCGCTCGCGCTCGGGTGTTTGCTGCCTGATCCTGCGACCAGCCGCGATTGGAATGGCCGCCGCCGCAATCAGCATGCGCAGGCCAGCCCCTGGCGCGATTCCGCAGTCTCTTCGTCCTTCTCCGTCAATTCATGATGGCCCCTCTCCAAACGTGGGGAGAAAGCCGCAGTGTCCGCCAATAGCCGGCCAAATGGCTGTGGCAACTGCGCGATTCGTCGCGTCAGCCTTTGTCTATAAAAACGACACCCGAATGCTTGTTGCGCTGCATCGGCTTACAGCTCGTCGCCCGTGAAGAACACGATACTTCCGCGTGCGTTGCACGCCGCCGCATTGCGCTCGTTTCATCGCCGGAGCATTCGCGCGCGACGCCGCGCCGCAGCCGCACCGCGGCGTTGTACGGCGAGTTGTTCGATCGCGTGCAGCGCGAGAGGATTTTCCCGGACAGCAAGACGTTCGCCGATGCGATTGCCGAAGGCCGCCCCCGCGGAGATCGTGCGGCGTTACGAAGCACGAAAAGCATGCGCGCGGAATTCTCGCTGCGCGATTTCGTGGCCGAGAACTTCATCGTTCCCGAGCGCCGCAGGCGGCGATTTCAGGACCGACGCCGCGCGAAGAGATCCGCGCGCACGTGATCGGCTGTGGCCCGCGCTGACGCGCGAACCGGGCGCGCGCCCTGCCGCCGATTCAAACCTGCCGCTCTGACGACGCGCTACGTGGTGCCCGGCGGCCGTTTCCGCGAGCTCTACTACTGGGACTCCTACTTCACGATGGTGGGCCTGCAGGCCAGCGGGCGCGACGACCTGGTCGCCGACATGGTCGAGAACTTCGCCGGCCTCATCGACCGCTACGGCCACATTCCCGAACGGCAACCGCAGCTACTATCTCAGCCGCTCGCAGCCGCCGTTCTTCGCGGCGATGGTCGAGCTGCAGGCGCGAGCAGCGACGGCGTGGCGCGTGCTGACCGAGCTGCCTGCCGCAGCTCGAGCGCGAATACGCGTTCTGGATGGACGGCGCCGAAGAGGCTCGCGCCCGGCAGCGCGCACCGCCGCGTGGTGCGGCTCGCCGGACGGCACCGTGCTAATCGCTACTGGGACGACCTGCGACTCCCGCGCGACGAGGCCTATCGCGAGGACGTCGCGACGGCGCGCAAGCAACCGCGCCCGCCGCCGGAGGTGTATCCGCGACCTGCGCGCCGCGGCCGAGAGCGGCTGGGACTTCAGCTCGCGCTGGTTCGCCGACGGCAGGACGCTGGCGACCGATCCGCACGACGGACATCGTGCCGGTCGATCTCAACAGCCTGCTGTACCAGCTCGAGACGCACCATCGCGCGCGGCTGCAAGCCGCGCGGCGGCGCGACTGCGACGACAGGACATGCGCGCGCACGCGCGAGCGCGCGCAAGGCGCCGATGCGGCGCTGATGTGGGACGAGCAGACGCGGCGCGTTCGTCGACTACGACTGGCGCAAGCCGGCAGCCGGAGCGACAGGTCACCGCCGCCACGGCCTATCCGCTGTTCGTCGGCCTCGCCGAGCGCAGCCGCAGGCGCGCGCGCGTCGCGGCGACGATTCGAGCGCACGCTGCTGATGCCGCACGGCCTCGCGACGACCACCGTGGACACCGGCCAGCAATGGGATGCGCCCAATGGCTGGGCGCCGCTGCAGTGGATCGCGATCGACGGCCTGCGACGCCACGGCGAGAAGCGAGCTGGCGGCGACCATCGCGCGAGCGTTGGGTCGCGGAGAATGCCCGCGTGTATTGCAGCACCGGCAAGCTGGTCGAGAAATACAACGTGCGCGACGCCGGCGCCGGCGGCGGGCGGCGAGTATCCGGTGCAGGACGGCTTCGGCTGGACCAACGCCGTGCTGATCAAACTACTCGCGCTGTATCCGAAGCTCGGGAAGCGGCGTTACGAATTCACCGGCGGCGCCTGCGGGTAGCCCACGGGTTCAGGCGCATCCGCGCCTGTTCGAGCTCGTCATCGGTGATGCCGAACTGCGCCTCTTCCGCCTGGTCGAGCCCGTCGCCCAATCCCGCGTGATCGGCATCGACGACGCGGTCGGGCAGGATGTCGCCATCCAGCCCATCCAACGGGTCGATTTCCTGATCGGCGCTGGCGCGCTCGCCGGTGCCGTAGCGATCCGTCGACAGGTCGAGCCCCGCGACGTCGGAACCGCTGTCCGAGCTGTCGCTCGGCCCCTGCGCGTGCGAATCGTCGTCGCGGCGCGCCGGAAATGCGCCGGGCGCCTCCGGAAGCTCCGTGATCGGGCCGAGAATCTTGCGTGTTGCCATCCTCATGCGATCACTCCGGTCCGCGGCAGTTCCACGACGAGTCGCATGTATCGCGACATCGCGGACAACGCCGACAACGCGCAGGAGTAAGTCCGACGTCGGGGGCGGACTTCGCCGATCAGCGCACCGCCGCGGCCAGCGCCCGCAACAGCCGCTCGACACCGGCTGGCGTCGTCACGTTGCCGGGCGACAGCCGCAGCGTCGATCCGCGGCAGTCGGTGAACACGTTCTGGCTGCGCAGCGCGGCGACGACGGCCACGGCGTTCGCCGTCGGCGGCAGCCGGAACATCACGCTGCCGCCGCGATCCTCCGCGGCTCGCGGACTCACGAGGTCGAGGCCCAGGTTGCCGCAGCCGTCGATCAGCGCTTCGGCGAGCGCGCGGTTGTGGGCGCCTAACGACGCGAGATCCTGCTGCGCATGCCAGTCGAGCGCGGGCAGGCAGGCGGCGCAGGCCAGGATCGACGGCGTGCCGTGATCGAAGCGGCGCGCATCGCTCGCATACGCGAACGAATCGAGCGCCCACGCGAAAAGATGTTCTCCTGGCTGAACCAGCCGCGCAGTTCGGGCCGGCACTCTTTCAACAGCGCGTCGCGTACCTGCAGCACGCCCGCGCCCGCGACGCCGCACAGCCACTTGAGCGAGCTGGACACGACGAAATCCACGTCGGCCGCGCGCGACGATCGAACGGCACGATGCCCACGCCCTGCGTGATGTCGACGCCGACCAGCGATCCCATCGCGCGGCCGTGCTCGACGCAACGCGCGCAGGTCGCAACGATGCGAGGCGGTGGAGGTGACCCAGGTCAGCAGCGCGACGCCGACGTCCGGCGCCCCAGTGCGCGATGAAATCCTCGTCGCGCACCCAGGTCTCGCCGGGCGCGCAGCGGCACGGTGCTCGAGCTCGAATCCGCGGCGCTCCGCCATGCCCGCCAGCAGGAAATGCAGGCTCGGGAAGCAATCCGCGGCGATGAGCAGCTTGCGGCCGGCAAGATACCGGTCGGGCAGCGCGCCGATCAAGGAGTACAGCGCGGTCGTGACGTTTTCCGCCGTGGTCAGCGTGCCGGCCGGCGCGCCGATGAGATGGCTCCATCGCTGCAGGAACTGGTTGCGGATCTCGAGCGACCGCGGCCATTGCGCGTCGTCGGGCGTACCCCAGAGCGTGGCGACGTGCGCCAGCGCTGCGGCGACCCGCTCCGCCTTGCCCGGGAAACATCCCGATGGAGTGATACAGGAAATACCCGGAGCCGTCGTTTTCGTCGCGCTGGGACATGCGCGGAGCTTTGGCAGTCTGCCGCCATGAGTACCCTCTCCGACGCCTTCGACCGCTGGATCCGCGGCTCCTTCATGGAGATCAACACGGAGCTCGAGAATCTCTACTTCGCGCAGGACGACCGGGCCGACGTCATCGCGCGCCGGCGCCGAGCTCAAGGCACGGCTGCGCGACGAAGGCCACGTGCACGTCGTCGCGCTGCTGGCGGAAGGCGATACCGGCGACGGGTTCGCCACCGCCTTCGGCGTGCTCGGCAACGTCGGCATGTACCTCGCCGCGCTGCGGCGGCACGAACTGACGAATCCGGCGCGCGAGGAGAAGTCGCCGTTTCCGCAGGCCTCGTCGCTCGCGATGCACGTCGGCGCGGCGCTCGGCATGGCGCCGCGCTTCTCGACCGCGCACCTCGCGCACCTGAACTTCGCGCACGCCGGCGTGCGCAAGAGCTTCACCTCGCTGCCCGACGAGATCCTGTTCATCGACGAGAACACGCGCGGCATCCTGCTGCTGCAGCTCGCCGCGGATGCGCTGGCGAAGGTGGTGCCGCTCGGCATCTCGAGTCCCATCGTCGACGTGCCGTTCGCCGCGGCGCGGCACGCGCTCGAGGCCGTGATCGAATCCAATGCGAGGTTGTTCGCGCAGCTCGACGTCGAGCGGTTCTTCTGGTCCGTTCGGCCTTACTACAAGCCGTACATGGTGGGCCGGCAGGAGTACCGCGGCGCGAACGCGGGGGACTTCTCGGGCATCAACGAGCTCGACCTGCTGCTCGGCCTGTGCCGCGCCAACGATCCGTACTACGCGCAGTTGCTGGTCGACAAGATGCAGTTCATGCCGCCGACGGACCAGGCGCGGCTGCGCGACTGCATGCGCCACCAGAGTTTCCTCGACGAGCTGCTGGCACTCTCGGCCGCGCATTCGAAGCAGGACTGGTTTCAGCGCAATGCGCGCTCGTACCTCGCGTTGTGCGATCTCTTCGGCCGCATCGCCGCGCAACACCACGACCAGCTGGTCAAGCGCTTCATCGAGATCGCCGGCGGCGCGGCATGGACGAGGCGCATCTGGCCTCCGTCACCGCCAGCGGGCCGCCGCTGCCGGTGCTGCTGCGCTCACTCGAAGTGCTGCGCGACATGCGCCTGGCGGCGGACCGGCCCGGCATCACCACCCGCCATGCCGACCTGGCGCGGCTGCGGGCTCTGACTACTTCCTGACCAGGTGCTGGCCGAAGAACGGCAGCACCTTGGCGGTGAGCCGCTGCTCGATGCGATTCACGTGGTCGCCGTCGTAGATCTCGAAGTCGTGTCCGATCGAATAACCATCGAGCAGCTCGTGCAGGCGGACGACGGTGGGAGCGATGAAACCGTCCTGGTCGCCGGAGTCGATCGCGATGGCCTGGTACGATTTCACCGCCGGCAGGTATTGGTGCAGCATCACGACCGGTGAATTCGCCACCCAGGTGGCCAGCACCTCGGGCGTCGCCTTTTCGCCCGGAATCGGCAGGTCGATGAACAACGGCGGCTTGCGCGGATTCGGCGACCATGCCGCGCCGGAGGCGAGCATCGCCTTCGTCATGAACTCCGCGGCTGGAATCTCGTCGTAGCTCCTGATCTTCGCGGCGCTCGCCAACATGCCCGCATCGGGCTGCGATGCCGGTCCCAGGCAGCACGGGCTCATCGCGTAGATAGCCGACCAGATGCCGGGGTATTTCATGGCGAGGCGCAGCGTGCCGTAGCCGCCCATGGAATGACCCGCGAGGCCGCGGCCCGGGCGTTTCGCGATCGTGCGGTAGTGAGCGTCGACGTACGGCACGAGCTCGCGCGCCACGAACGCCTCCCAGTCTCCGTTCACCGCCGAGGTCGTATACATGCTGCCCTGGAACTTCGTCATCGCATCGGGCATCACGACGATCATTTCCGGGACGCCGGCGGCGAAGGCCGCGTCGGCCGCGGGGCGTACACACACGAAATGTCTGCGCTCGAGGCAGAACCAGTTGGCGTCGGAATCCGTGAAGCCGTGCAGCAGGTACAACACGGGGTAACGCTGCTTAGGGTGCTTCGCGTAACCCGGCGGTAGATAGACCGAGACCTTGCGCACTGCGGGGTCGCCAGCGAGGTTGCCCGCGAGTGAAGGCGCCTGCACGTCGACGCGTTCGTAGTGGCCGGCATCGGCGGCGAGTGAAGGCACGGAGAGCAGCGCGGCCGCGGCGGCGGCGGCGATCCATGTCGTGACCTTCATCGAGACTTCTCCGGTTATGGGAACCCACCCGTTCCACGATAGGGCTTGGGGACCGACTCGAGCCGCCCCATCGCACCGGCATGATAACGCGCGAACGCCGCATCGATCTGCCAGGGGTAGTTCATGATGAACGGACCGTCCGACACCATGGGTTCGCGCAGCTCGGGACCGGAAAGCAGCAGCACGTGACCGGATCCGATGAGCTGAACGAAGGCGGGTGCGCGAATGCCCTGGAACGCAATGGCCTGTCTTGCTTCGAGCCGCCGCGCATGGCCATTGGCAACGACGTGCGTGATGCCGGAAAGAACGTAGACCATGGCATTGTGGGACTGCAGCAACTCGAATAGCACCGAAGATCGCAAGCGAACGTCGAACAGGGAGAACGGCTCCACCGGCGCGATGGGCGACGACAATCCGGCAAACGATCCTAGGACTATGCGCACGCGATCGCCGGTCTGGTTGCGCCACTGGGGCAATTGCTCCGGTTCAGCATGAAACACCGCGGGCGCGATCATCTTATTCTTCGAGCTGAGGTTGACGTTGACCTGCAGTCCGTGCACTTCCCGGGCCTCATCGTGGGGAAGCTCTTCGTGCAGGATGCCGCTGCCCGCCTGTGTCCACACCACGCCGCCCGGCCGCGTCACCAGGTCGTTGCCGAGCGAATCACGACTCCGCAGGTTGCCCTGTGAATCTTCGAAGACATAATTGAACGTTGAAAACCCGGCGTGCGGGTGTGGCCCGCAGATCGGAGCGCTGACGCGAAACTCATCGAACCCGACGATGGGCGAGGCGAGTTCGCGAAACGCGCACAGGTCGATGTTCTGGGTCGAGAATCCGCGGCCCGGGGCATGCGTTCGCGCATCAACGGTGCTGGAGAACTGGATCGACAAGTGCGGCTCCTGCGGTCTTGCCTGCGGTCTCAAAAAGGCCGGCTCGCTTGCGGCGTAGGACAACATGGGCATACGGGCTCCCTTGCGTTCATCAGTGCTCCATCGTGTGCTCAAGGTGCGCCCGCGACGGCAGCGGCGCCATTCGGCGAACGATTGGAATTCGCTAAGACTTTTGTCGGGAGGCGTGCGGCTTCGTCTACGACGAAAGTCGTAGTCGGGATCAGCCCTTTGGCGAAGTTGCCGGGATGGCAGCCAGGGGCTAGTTTGAGCAAACACGCCGACACAAAGAACAAGCCGTGGAGACCGTTCCCATTCGGGTCTTGCTCGCCGACGATCACACGATCGTCCGCAAGGGTGTGGCCCAGATCCTCAGCGAGCAGCCGGACATTCGCGTCGTTGCGCAGGCATCGGACGGAAATTCGGCGATCGAGATGTACCGGCGGGAACGGCCGGACGTCGCGTTGCTCGATCTGAGAATGCCCGGACTCGAGGGAGTCGAGGTGGTCGTCGACCTGCGGCAGGAGTTCCCCGAGGCGGTTCTGGTCATGCTGACGACCTACGACACGGACGACGACATCGACCGGGCGCTGAAGGCCGGCGCCAAAGGGTATCTCCTTAAGGACGTCGCCCCGGCGGATTTGGTAGCTTGCGTACGCACCGTGCACCAGGGCGGCACCTGGATTTCCCAGGTCATCGCCTCTAGGCTGGTTGCGCGGATGACGCAGGTGCAGCTGACTCCGCGGGAGATCGCCGTGCTGCGGCAGGTCGCCTCGGGAGGGTCCAACAAGGAGATCGCCGATGTGCTCAACATCAGCGAAGCGACCGTCAAGATCCACCTGACTCACCTGTTCGAGAAGCTCGGAGCGACGAGCCGCACGGATGCCGTGGCGAAAGCCGTTGAGCGGGGACTGATCCGGTTCAGTTGATCGACGTGCGAGAGGCTCCGACGGGTATGGGGTCCGACATCACCGAGTTGACCAGGCTCGAAGAGGAACGCCAGGCCTACCTGCGTTTCCTCGAAAGTCTCGACCGGATCAATCGCGCGATGCAGGGCACGAACGATCTGGAAGGGATGGTGAGCGACGTGCTCGACGTCCTGCTCGACGTGTTCGGGTGTCATCGCGCCTGGCTCGTGTATCCCTGCGAAGTCGATGCGCCCACCTGGACCATCGTGAAGGAGCGCACGAGGCCGGAGTTCGCGTTCGGCTCCCCCTCGGGCACGAACGTGCCGACGTCGCCCGAGGTGAAGGCGATGACGCGCCTCGTGCGCGCATCGCCGGGCGCCGTGGTTTTCGGGCCGGGCAACGAGCATCCGCTGTCGACCGCCAGCCAGACTAACTACAATGTCATGGCCATGATCATGATGGCGCTCTACCCGAAGTCGGACCGGCCCTATGCCTTCGGCCTGCACCATTGCGGGGGCGCCCGCATCTGGACGCTGCAGGAGCGGCGCTTGTTCGAGGAGATCGGCCATCGGCTCGAGAACGCGCTGACCAGTCTGCTGATGTTCCGCAGCCTGCGCGACAGCGAGCGTCGACTCGAGGAATCCCAGCGCATTGCCCACGTGGGCTACTGGGACCGGGATCTCCTCACCGGGCAAATCACTGCTCTCCGACGAGTCCTGCCGCATCTTCGGCTTCGAACCCGAACGCAGCATCGATCTGTCGCACTGGCAGGAACGCTGGCTCACCCTGGTTCACCCGGACGATCGCGCCCGGATGGCCGAGGCGGTCGCGGCCGCGCTGCGCGGCGGCCCGCGCTACGACGTGGAGTACCGCTTCGTACGCCCCGACGGGCAAGAGCGCATCGTGCGCAGTCGCGGCGACGTGACCTGGCGCGCGCCCGGGGAGCCGGTGCGCATGTTCGGCGTGATGCAGGACATCACCGAGCTGCGACACGCGGAGACCGGGCTGCGCGCCAGCGAAATCCGCTTCCGGACCTTCGTGGACCACGCGACCGACGCGTTGTTCGTGCACGACGAGCGGGCGCGGATCCTCGACGTGAACCAGCAGGCATGCCTGGGTCTCGGCTATTCGCGCGAGGAGCTCATCGGGATGGGACCGGGCGAATTCGATGCCAGCGTGGCCGAAGACATCGAGCGGGCACAGTCGATAAATCGGCGGCTCGATGCCGGCGAGAGCCTGGTCTTCGAAACCACGCATCGCCGCAAGGACGGCTCCACCTACCCGGCCGAAGTCCGGGTGCGGCCGTTCTGGCATGACGGAAAACGGTTCGCGCTGGCGCTGGTGCGCGACATCGCCGAGCGCAAGCGGGCGGAAGAGGAGCGCGAACAGATGCGGCGCCTCGAGAACGAGCGCGAAACCGCGATCATGACGGAACGCGCGCGCCTCGCCGGCGAGATCCACGACACCTTGGCGCAGGGCCTGGCGATGATCGTGATGCAGCTCGCCGACGCCGAGGCAAAACTCGGGCCGCTGTGGGCCCGGGCCGAGAAGCCGCTCGATACCGTGCGCGAGCTCGCCGTGGAGAGTCTCGCCTATGCGCGCCGGTCGCTGAACATGTTGCGGCCGAGAGTGACGTCCGGCGGCCTGACGCGCGCCGTCCGCGATGTCGCCGACAGCCTGCGGCGCCACTTCGCGGGCGAGGTCTCGCTCGCCGTGAAGGGCGAAGCCACCCTGCTGCCCGCGCCCGTCGAATCGGCGCTCGCGAGCATCGCGCACGAGACGATCAGCAATGCGATCCGGCACAGCGGTGCCGCGCGAGTGCAGGTGGAGATCGAGTTCGTGCCGGGTGGCGCGGTCCGGCTCATCGTCACGGATGCCGGCGTCGGTTTCGACATCGACGCAGTACGCGGCGACGCTTACGGCCTGGTCAGCATGAATGAGCGCGCTTCGCGTGTCGGCATCGCGCTCACGTTCGTGACGGAGCCGGGTGCGGGCACCGAGGTCGTCGCAAGCTGGTCGCCGGGACCTCAGGACTAGTTCGTACACCGCGCAAGACGATCGATAGGGGAACCCCCGAGCCGCGACATTTCATGCCGCGATGCACCCGGCTTGCGTAGTATGTCCCGCACCGCCACGCGGACGAAACGACGGGATGGATTCTTCGCAGGACAAGCGAGAGCCGGATTTCAAAGTGCTGTTCGAGTCCGCGCCCGGTCTCTACCTGGTGCTCGCGCCCGACCCTGCCTTCACGATCCTCGCGGTGAGCGACGCCTATCTACAGGCGACGATGACTTCGCGCGACGCCATCCTCGGGCGCGGCCTGTTCGAAGTGTTTCCCGACAACCCGGGCGATCCGGCCGCGAGCGGCGCGCGCAACCTGCGCGCCTCGCTGGAGCGCGCCGTGGGCGAGCGCCGCGCGGACGCGATGCCGGTGCAGAAGTACGACATCCGGCGGCCACCCGAGGAGGGTGGCGGATTCGAGGAACGCTTCTGGAGCCCGGTCAACAGCCCGGTGCTCGCCGCCGACGGCTCGATCGCTTTCCTGATCCACCGCGTGGAAGACGTCAGCGAATTCGTGCGGCTCAAGCAGCAGCGCACCGAGCTGCTCGGGCTCGCCGAGCAGAAGGAGGCGGAGGTTTTCCAGCGGGCCCGGCAGCTCGCGGAGGCGAACCAGCGGCTGCGTGACGCGCACGCCGAGGTGGCGCGGCTGTACGAGCAGACGCGCGAGCTCGATGCCCTGAAGACGCAATTCTTCGCCAACGTGAGCCACGAGCTGCGGACGCCGCTCACGCTGATCCTCGGGCCGGTGCGCAACCTGCTCGCCGAGCCGACCCAGTCGCCGTCCGCGGTCCGGGACCTGGGCGTGGTCGAACGCAATGCGAAGCTGCTGCTGAAACACGTCAACGACCTCCTCGACGTCTCGAAGCTCGACGCCGGCGCGCTCGCGCCGCAGTACCGCGAGGTCGACGTCGCGCAATTGCTGCGTTTCGTGGCATCACATTTCGAGGCACTCGCGGCGGAGCGCCACCTGCAGTTCGCGCTGCGCATGCCGGCACGGCTCGATGCCGAGCTCGATGCGGAGAAGACGCAGCGCGTGCTGTTGAATCTCCTCTCGAACGCGTTCAAGTTCACGCCCGAGGGAGGTGTGATCGGCGTGTCGCTCGAGTCCGCGGGCGATCGGTTGCGCATCGAGGTGAGCGATACCGGCCCGGGCGTGCGCGGAATCCCTGCGCGAGGCGATCTTCGAACGCTTCCGCCAGGGTGGCGGTGCCGGCGCGGGCGCCGGCGGCACCGGTCTCGGGCTGCACATCGTGCGCGAGTTCGTACGGCTGCAGGGCGGCGCGGTGGGCGTCGATGCATCGCCATCGGGCGGCGCACGTTTCTTCATCGAGTTGCCGTTGCGCGCGCCCGCCGGGCAGGTCGTCGGGCCGCCGGCCGCCGAATCACGGGACGATCTGTCACTGGCGCTGGCGGAGCTGCGCCAGCACGCGCCGAACGCGTCTTCCGGATCCGACGATGCGCCGATCGGGCGCGATGCACCCAGCGTGCTGGTCATCGAAGACAACCAGGACATGAACGCATTCATCGCGCGCACGTTGTCGCGCCAGTACCGCGTCCTGCGTGCCTTCGATGGAGAGCAGGGATTCGCGATGGCCGAGCTGTCGCGCCCCGATCTCATCCTGACCGACATCATGCTGCCCGGATTGAGCGGCGAGGAGCTCGTCCGCAAGGTGCGCGCCGACCCATCGCTCAACGAGGTCCCGATCGTACTGCTCACCGCGCATGCCGACGACGCGATGCGCGTGCGCCTGCTCAAGGAGGGCGCCCAGGACTACCTCGACAAACCCTTCCATCCGGATGAGCTGCTGGCGCGCATCGGACGGTTGCTGAGCGAACGGCTCGAACACCGGCAGTCGTTGCAGGAGTCGTACGCCCGCCTGCAGGCGCAGATCGGCCGCCTGCACCTGCTGAACCGGATCGCGAAGGCGATCGGCGAACGCCAGGACCTGCAGAGCATCCTGCAGGTGGTCGTGCACAGCCTCGAAGACAACATGCCCGTCGATCTCGCGTGCATCTGCCTGCGCGAGGAGGGCGCGGGGCCGATGTACGTCGCCGCCGCGGGCAGCAAGGGAACGACGCTCGCGCCCGGCATCCTGCTGCTCGAGCCCAGCGAGAGCGACGTCGACGCGCCCGTCAAACTCTGGATGGGCGCGGAGCTCAGTTACGAACCGGACATCACGGCGCAGCGCGAAGGATTCGCGGGATACCTCGCGCGCGCCGGACTGCGCTCCCTCGCGGCGGTGCGCCTCTCGGCCGGGGAGCGCGTGCTGGGACTGCTGATCGCGGCGCGGCGCGCGCACAATGGATTCAGCAGCGGCGAACGCGAGTTCCTGCGCCAGCTCGGTGAGCAGGTGGCGCTGGCGTTTCACCAGGCCGACCTCCGCCGTACGCTGCAGCGTGCCTACGACGACCTGCGCGACACGCAACGCGCCATGCTGCAGCAGGAACGCCTGCGCGCGCTCGGCGAGATGGCGAGCGGCATCGCGCACGACATCAACAACGCGATCTCGCCGATCCCGCTGTACGCCACGCTGTTGCTCGAGCGCTTCGAGCTGCCGTCGGCGGCGCGCGAGTATCTCGAGATCATCCAGCAGGCGAGCGAGGGTGTCGGCAAGACCATCGAGCGCATGCGCGGCTTCTATCGCCAGCGCGAAGCCGACGTGCAACACGCATCGGTCGATCTCGCGAATCTCGTGAGAGAGGTCACCGAACTCACGCGGGCGCGCTGGAGCGACATGCCGCAGGAGCGCGGTGTGGTCATAACCCTCGACTCGCATGCTGATCCGGACCTGCCGCGCATCGCCGGCAACGAGCACGAGTTGCGCGACGCGCTCACCAATCTCATTTTCAATGCGGTCGACGCCATGCCGCAGGGCGGCACGCTCGCCATCCGCGCCGCGCATCGAGAACCAGCGCGGCCCGGTCAACGGCGGGCGCCACGTCGTGCTCGAAGTGACGGACACCGGCGTCGGCATGGACGCGAAAACCCGGGCGCGCTGCCTGGAGCCTTTTTTCACGACCAAGGGTGAGCGCGGCACGGGCCTCGGACTCGCGATGGTCTATGGAACCGCGCAGCGTCATGGCGCCGAGCTCGCCATCGACAGTGAGCCGGGCGTCGGCACCACGATGCGCCTGACGTTCCGCTTCCTGGCCGCGCCCGAGAATGAGCGCACCGGCGTGGATTCGCACGGCGCCGAGACGCGCGCATTGCGCATCCTCATCATCGATGACGATCCCATGGTCAACGAAGCGCTGACCGCCGCACTGCGCGCGCAGGGTCATGCCGTCGTGACGGCGAATGGCGGGCAGGAGGGCATCGATGCATTCGGCGCCGCGCATCGTGGCGGCGAGCGCTTCGATATCGTGCTCACCGACCTCGGCATGCCTTACGTCGATGGCCGCATCGTTTCCGCCGCGGTGAAAGAGCTCTCACCCAGGACTCCCATCATCATGCTCACGGGCTGGTGGCAGACCGGCAGTGGCGAGGTGACGGCGCACGTCGATCGCGTGCTGGGGAAACCCGTGCGCTTGCGCGAGTTGCGCGCTGCACTGCAGGAGCTGACCGCCGCCGCGGCGAAGGCGCTTTGAGCGCTGATTTTTCCGCTGGCGACGCGCGCCCCGGTCGCCTTCCGGCGACGGATTTGAACTCTCGTCAACCGGCGTGACTCTTCCGCGTTAGGTGCTCCAGTAGTCACCATTCCGCGGGGAGTCCTCATGTTCACGTCAACAATCCGCACCGGGCTGTCGCGTATCAGCGTACTCGCCGCTGCCTTGATCCTCACCGCCTGCGGCGGTGGCGGCGCGAGCAACCCTCCACCCTCCGGCAACAACCCGCCATCCGCCAGCTGCGGCACGGATTGCGGCACCGCGTACATCGCCATCACCGACGCCGATGGCGACTTCCTCAGCTACACCGTCGACGTCTCATCGCTGAAGCTGCGGCGCGCCAACGGCACCCTGGTTGAAACCCTGCCCGCGAGCACGCGCATCGACTTCGCGCAGCTGGTCGACCTCACCGAGTTCTTCACGGCGGCGACGATTCCGAACGGAGAATATGTCGCCGCGACGCTGCGTCTCGACTACTCCAATGCCGACATCGCCGTGGAGCTGAACGGCGCGCCGGTGGCGGCGCGTGCGGTCGATTCCGCGGGCAACGCGCTCGGCGCCGTGGACGTCACCGTCACGCTCGACAACCGGCATCACTTCTTCGTGACGCGCGGGCGGCCGTCGTTGTTCTCGCTGGACTTCAATCTCGCGGCGTCCAATGCCGTGGACCTTGCCACGACTCCGGCCACGGTCACCGTGACGCCGGCGCTGGTGGCGTCCCTCGACCTGATCGACCAGAAGGACCTGCGCGTGCGCGGTCCGCTGGTCAGCGTCGACACGGCGGCCGGCACCTACGTCGCCGACCTGCGCCCGTTCCACATGCGCGCGCAGCGCTTCGGACAGGTGACGGTGCACACGGATGCGAACACGACGTTCGAGATCAACGGCACCAACTACACCGGCAGCGCCGGTCTCGCTGCGTTGAATGCCGCGGGCGCCGGCACCGTGACGGCCGCGTTCGGCACGCTGACGACGGCCACGCGCCAGTTCGACGCGGCCCGCGTGTTCGCCGGCACCAGCGTGCCCGGCGCCGGCGTGGATACGGTGATCGGTGCAGTCATCGCGCGCACGGGCGACGTGCTGACCGTGCACGGGGCGACCATCGTGCGCAACAGCGACGGCGCGCGCTTCGCGCGCGGCCGCGTGCAGGTGACGGTTGGCGCGAACACGAAGGTGGTGAAGGGCGGCACGGTGCCCGCCACCCTGGCGGCGCCGGGCGACATCTCGGTGGGCCAATCCATCGAAGCCTTCGGTGCGGCGAGCCCGGTGAGCGCCGCGGCGATGTCCGGCGACTGGACGCTGGATGCGACCGCCGGGCGCGTGCGCATGAATCCGACGCCGGTCTACGGGTTCCTGAAATCCGCGTCGACGGGGGCGTTGACGCTGCAGCTCGACTCGATCGCGGGCCGCCGCGTTTCGGCGTTCGACTTCGCGGGCACCGGTACGAGTGCCGCGATGGATGCCGACCCGGAGAACTATGAAGTCGCCACCGGCGCACTGAGCCTGTCCGGTCTCTCGATGGGCGAGCCGACGAAGCTCATCGGTTTCCCGACGCCCTTCGGCATGGCGCCGCCGGACTTCACGACGCGCACCATGGTCGACTTCCCGCGCCTGCCCGCGATGTTGTCGCTGACCTGGAGTCCGACCGGCACGACCGCGCCGTTCAGCAGCCAGAACGCGACGGGCCTGGTGCTGGATCTCGGGAATCCGGACATCGGCCGCGTGCACGTGCTCACCATCGGGCCGCGCATCCTGAACCTGCAGTCCTTGCCGGCGTCACCGACCATTGCTCCGCCGTCCAGCGGACCGACGGCCTACCTGATCGTGATGCGCGAGGAGTCGCATGCGTTCCATGACTTCGCCGACTTCGTCGCGGAGCTGGGAACACGGCTCAATGGCTCGACCGCGATGATCAGCTTCACGGCGAGCGGAAACTACAACGACGACGACAACGTGCTCTCCGCCCGCACGATCGTCGTGATCCTGAAATAAGGGTCGGAGTTGGTGCCGCGGAGTTGGTGCCGGAGTTGAAAAACGGGAATTAGCATCGACGACAATTTCGGCGTCGACGTCGAAATTCCCGATGCTAATTCCCGTTTTTCAACTCCGGCACCACCCCACTCCCGGAGGATCGCGGGGTCGGCGCGGCCGAGCTCGGAGGTCCGCGCCTCGATCTCGCCTTGCGGCGACAGCACCGCGATCACGGTCGAATGGTTGAACTCGCCGTCCGGCAATTTGCGGTACTGCACGCCGAGCACGGCGGCGATGCCGCGCACGCTCTCTGCGTCCGTGCGCGCCAGCGTCCAGCGCGCGGTGTCGAGCCGGCGCGTCACGGCGAGCTGCCGCAGCGCCTCGGGCGTGTCGCGTTCGGGATCGATCGAGATCAGCAGCACGCGTACGCGCGCGCGCTGTTCCGGCGTGAGGCCGCGCTCGGTCGCGCGCAGCGTGTCGATGATGAGCGGACAGGTCGCGGGACAGCTGCCGTAGAACATCGTCACCAACACCGGGGAGCCGCGATACACATCCAGGCCCCGGACACGCCCGGCCTGGTCGGTGAGCACCGCTTTCAAGTGGTAGACGGACTCCGGCGGATCCGAATCGCGCGCGAATGCCACGGCGGCAAACAACACGAAGGCGAGACAACGTCCCGCGAGCCTCATGGCGACCTCGCCGCCGTCGGCCGCGCACCTGAATCCCATCGATTTCGACGTATAACCGGCCTGCATGCTCGAGAGGGTCGCGACGCGCATCAGCATGGCGTAGTTGTCCTTTTGTTCCATGTTCAACGCGCCGGTGCCGCAGAAGCGCTGCAGGTCCGGATCTCCCTGCTCGCGGTTGTCCGACGAGACCATCATCGAGCCCAGGTCGAGCACCCATTCCCACACGAGTCCGTGCACGTCGCGGATGCCGTAGATGTTCGGACTGCCCGCGCCGACTTCAGGCAGGCCGCCGCCCGCCGGCCGCGCGTACCAGTCGAGAATGGACTGGCGCCACGCGGGATCGGTGCGTGCGTCCCGCGACGTCGCGCTCGCGGCCGCGACCCACTCCCACTCGTACCAGGTGGGCAGGCGCTCGCCGCGCGATTCGCAATACGCCTTCGCGGCGAACCAGCTCACCTGCGTCACCGGCTGTTTGCCGGTGCCGGGGGCGGGCGACGTGGCGCTGCTCCAGTGTTGTAGATAGGCCGGGTCCGCGAACACGCGCGCCACGCGATCGCGGCGCCAGCGCGGATTCGCCGCCACGAAGGCAGAGAACTGCGCGTTCGTCACCGGCGCACGATCGAGCTCGAATGTCCGCACCGTCACGCTCTTCACGCCGGCGGCCGGCGGCAGGATGGTCTGGAACGTCGCGCCCGCCACCGGCGCGCGGTCGGCCTCGCGCGGCCCGGCGGCCGCCGCGCCCATGAACGCAGCCAGCAACGTGGCGAAGGTGAGCGCCGGCGCACGCATGATCAATGCGCGGCGCCTTCGGCGCGCTTCGTGCCGGCGCGCACGGCCTTCACCTGCGCGGCGCTGACCGCCCCGCCGTCATTGCCCCAGGTGTTGAGCACGTAGGCGAGGATGTTGGCCACCTCGTCATCGTTGAGCTGGCTCATGGGCGGCATCACCGAGGTGTAGGGCTTGCCGTTGACGGTCACCGGTCCGCTGAGGCCGTTCAGCACGACGGCGATCGCGCGCTCCTTGTCCTTCAGTAGATAGTCAGACTTCGCGAGCGGCGGGAACACGTCGGGGATGCCCTGGCCGTTGTCCTGGTGGCACACGGAGCAGGTGCCCTTGAACAGCACTTCGCCCGCCTTGATCTGCTGCTCCCGCGTGAGCTTGCCGGCCGCGCCGGCTTCAGCGGCCGCGGCCAGCGGCGCGAGGCTCGCGACCTTGTCGCCGAGGTAGGTCTCATCCACCTGCTTGCCGGAGTAGATTTCGGGGCGCTGATCGCCTTCCACCGCGAGCATGGCCAGCGCGCCCTTATTGAAGGCGCGGAAGATGGAGTGATCGACCAGGATGTAGTTGCCCGGCACTTCGGTGTGGAACTCCACGGTGACGGCGCCACCCGCCGGGATGAGCGTGGTCTGCACGTTTTCCTGGAAGTGCGTGCCGCCCTCGTACTGCACCTTGTCGAAGATCTCGCCGATGACGTGGAAGCTCGACACGAGGTTGGGTCCGCCGTTGCCGACGAACAACCGCACGCTTTCGCCGGTTTTCGCCTTGAGTGCGTTCGGGCCCGTCAGCGAAGACTCCGATCCGTTGAACAGCACGTACGTTGCGTTCTCGTCGATGGCCTTCTGCATGTCGAAGGCCTGCCGGCCCTTCTCGCGATATTTGCCGACGGTGTAGAAGTCGCCCTGCATCACGTAGTACTCGTGGTCGACCCGGGACATTCCCTGCGGCGGCTCGACCAGGATGAGGCCGTACATGCCGTTCGCCACGTGCATGCCCACCGGCGCGGTCGCGCAGTGATAGACGTAGAGTCCCTGGTTCAATGCCTTGAAGGTGAACTGGGTCCGGTGCCCGGGCGCGGTGAAGCTCGAGGCCGCGCCGCCTCCCGGGCCCGTCACGCCGTGCAGGTCGATGTTGTGAGGCATCTTGCTGTCGGGATGATTCTTGAGGTGGAACTCGACGGTGTCGCCCTGGCGCACGCGGATGAAGCTGCCGGGCACGGTGCCGCCGAAAGTCCAGAACGTGTACTTCACGCCCTCGGCGATTTCCCGTTCGACCTCGCGCACCTCGAGCTCGACGATGACCTTGGCCGGTGCATGGCGGCCGGTGGGCGGTGGCACGAGAGGGGGGCTCGTGAGCACCGCGATCACCGGCTCACCCTGCGGGGGACCGAAATCGCCCTGGCGAGAGCCGCCCGTATCTGCCGGGGAGTTGCCGGCAGGCACCGGCGGCTGACCGCAAGCCACCAGTCCCATCAATGAGACCAGTGCGGCGGCGGAGGGGAAGACTAACCACTTTCTCATCGTTCACTCCCGGGCTTTGCGATGCGGTAATCATCTCTTCCGCACTGATGCGGCACCTTGACGCAGATCAGGAAGAGGTGTCAGTACGGGACCGCACCAATGAAAGACATCCCGGTGTAGGTGTTAGCCCGTATGGCGCGGACGTTCCGGCTAGTGAGCGATCAGATCGACGATGCCGAGCGGGTGATGGGTTCGCGCGACGCTCACGATGAACAGGAATACCCCGAGTGCCGCCGCGTAACACAGCGCCCGTCCGCGCGGCGTGCGGGCGCGCCTGAGCGCGAACGTGCCGAGCACGATGTAGACCACCAGCAGGCACACCTTGACCGTGAGCCAGCCGTCCACGAACGGATACTGTCGCAGGATGGTCGCGAGCATGAGGGCCGCGGTGAGCAGCACGGTGTCGATCGTGTAGGTGAGATGACGCAGCGGCGGCCACATCGGCCAGCGCGCGCCCGCCAGCACGCCGGCGCCGCGCAGCGCGAACAGCGCTCCGCTCGCGATGACGGCGAAGACGTGAACCCACTTGATTTCGACATAGAACTCGATCATCCCGGCTGATTGTCACTCTTCTCGCGCGTGATCACGCGGTTGCACCCGCAGTAGAAACACGGGCTGAAGCAGTAGGGAATGTGCAAGAAGGCGGGCGCGGTGGGATCAGGTGCGAGGCGTTACGGTGTCGTATTCGGAGGCACGCGCGAGCAGGTCGTTGACGTCCACGCTCCCCATGTCGCGCCATTCGATGGCGATACCGGCCGCGTCGATGCGCACCACGCAAGCGGCGAGCTCGCGCGGGGCCGGCGCGCCCTTGCCAGGTATCGTCAGCGTCACCACCAGGTTGGTATGAAGCGGCAGCTCGAGCGCGGTTTCGATGAGCGCGCCGCTGAGGCTCGCGTTGCGGACGATACCGTGTCCCAGCGCCCGGCCGTCGACGCTGATCCGCACCGGCAGTTCGAACGGAATGCGTTCTCCGAAGCGGGCGCTCGTCGGGTCCGACAGTGTTTTCGGTTTGTTCGAAACCTTCATGGTGGCTCAGCCCTGCACGGGGCCATCCGTGGCTCGCGCTGCGCTCAGCGCCAGCCCCCTTGCGGATCTGCGCAACCACGCGCTCAGCTCGTCGACGCCGATGCCACCGTCGCGATCCAGGTCGATCCGCGCGAACGACGTTCGCAGCGCGCCATCGCTCGAGAGATCCCCCAACTCGATCATCAGGCCCTTGAATTCGACGAAGCTCACACTGCCATCGCCGTTCACGTCGATGCGTTCGAATATCTCTGCGATCTCTTTGCGCAATGAGTCCGTGGATTGCATGGTTGATCCTTGTGTTGATGCGCTGCCATTGACCTGAACGAAACTTCAGCCGCCGCTGATACGGCGCGCCATGCGGGGCGCCGGCACGAATCCCGTCGGACCCGCGAGCATTTCGCGCGAGAAATAGCTCAGCACGTCCACGTGAGGATCGTGCACCACGTCCTTGGCGACCGCCGCTGTCAGGCTGGCGCGCAGGGCGCTGGTCAGCCCTTTGCGCAATTGCCCCAGCAGCAGCGGGCCCGCGACGATGGCGAATCGCTCGAATTCCCCCGCGTTGCGCGCCCGTTCCAGCGCGAGGACGATGCGGCGCACGAACATCGCGAGGATGTGCCGCCGCGGCGTGTTTTCGCCGCCGGTCGCGTGGTGATTGGAGGCGCCGCGTCGCTTTCCGGCAACCGAGCCGTTGACGACGCGCCCGGGTCGATCGGATTTCAGATCCCGATCGTGCAACCGCGCACCCGGGTTCGTGAGGGAACCCGCGGGCTTCAACCGCCGGCCGGCAACGACGTCGAAAAACCGGGCTTCACTCTGGTCGGCGACTACGATTCTGATTTTCACGGGTTACCTGTGCACGCTGGGTTCGGCAGGAATGTTAGTCGCGGGCCTGCGCCCCGCCATCGGGGAGATCGCACCGCACGTCCGTAAAACTACGGATGCGCGTCGATGACCAGAATGTGTTTGCTCATGGCGCGTCCCGGTCGCCCGACAACGACATGCCACAGCGAACGGTGCAGCCGACTGCGGCGCAGATCGAACCGGCTGCTGTTTCGCACCACTCGACGCCGACTCCGTCGCGGTCCACGCGCACCACGCTCGCGATGATTTCGACGGTGTGAGCGGCAGACTCGTTTCCCAGTACGACGAGTCTCAGGGGTGTGTGCGCGGAAAGCGCGAGCGCGGTCTCGATGAACGCCCCGCTCGAGCTGATGTCGCGCACGCGGCCCGCGCCATTGATGTCGTCGCCGGCTGACAGCCGCACGCGCGCCCGGCATTTCATCCGCTGCCCCCAGCGGTGTTCCATGAAAAATGGCCGGTGGTCGCCGACGGGTTTCGTGCCTCCTGACTGCCCCATTGCCGCCTCCCGCGCTTGACCGCTTCGCCCGGGCGAATTATCGAGCGGCGCAGCCGGTCACCGCATCGGGGCAATCCACGCGTCATGCGGTCTACCACGTATATGAGTGAACAGCGGCACTTGATAGAACACATGACGGGCACGGAGGTGTGAGCCATGGAAATGTGTATGCGGAGAGTCGGGTGGTTGATGCTGCTTTTGCCCGCATTGGCCGGCGCCGCGGAAACTTCGAGAACCGAGCTCGGTGCGGTGCTGCGCAGCAAGCCCGATGCGGTGCGCGGAGCAGAACTGTTCGCTCAATGCATGTCCTGCCACGGCGCTGACGGCGGCGGTGAAGTGACCGGCGCGACCCCGCGCATCGCCGGGCAGCACTATCGCGTGCTCGCCAAGCAGCTGGTGGATTTCCGCAACGGCAAACGCTGGGATTTCCGCATGGAGGCCATGGCGGATCGCCATCACCTGGCGGACCCCCAAGCCATCGCCGACGTGGCCGTCTACGTGAGCGGCCTCGAGCGCGCGGGCCGGCGCGGAATCGGCAGCGGCGAGTTCGCGGAACAGGGGCGCGAGATTTACGCGAAGGATTGCGGATCGTGCCACGGTGCCGATGCGGCCGGCGACGCGCGACAAGGTGTGCCGCGTCTTGCCGGCCAGCACTACGCCTACTTGATGCGGCAGATGTACGACGCGGTCGATGGCCGGCGCCCCGCGCTGCCACGAATGCATTCGCAACGTGTCGCGCCGCTCGACTTCGAACAGGTGCGCGCGCTGTCGGACTACTTGTCGCGAATCGGCGGGCAGGGCGGCGAACCTGAGCCGCCGCACCAGTCTCCATGACCGCCGGATGCCGACCCCTGACCACGATCTGACGTCGGCGGGTCGCGGGCCGGGTCAGATCAGCGCGCGCCACGCCCGTACGGTGTCTTCACCCTCCGCGGGCGATTCGACTTCGAGCCCGAGCCCGATTGCGAGCTCGATCATGCGCTGGTTGTGAGCCAGCACGGTTCCGTAGATGGTTCGAAACCCCTCACGCCGTGCGTGCTCGAACAACAGTGGCGTCAGCGTGGTCGCGATGCCGCGGCACTGCCAGTCGTCGGCGACCGCCACCGCGAACTCGCAATCCTGCCCCTGCGCATCGGCCGCGTAACGCGCCACCGCGATGATGCGCTCGCCAGGTCCCTCGCCGTGCACCGCCACCAGCGCCATGGTGCGATGCCGATCGACCTCGACGAGCGAGCGCACGAAATCCGCCGACGGCTCGCGCATGTCGTGCATGAAACGCAGGTAGCGGGATTCGGCGCTCAGGCCGCGGATGAAGTCGTGCTCGCGCGCGGCGTCGGCCGGCTCGATGGGTCGGATGCGATATTCGACGCCGTCGCAGGTGCGCGCGGCGCTGGGCCACCGCAGGGCGGGCGTCGAGCTCAACGCGCGGCCGTGGCCGCGTTCTGGTTCAGCATCATGTGCACGAGCTCGGCGACGGATTGCGCGCCCATCTTCTCCATGACCCTGGCCCGATGGATCTCGATCGTGCGCGGGCTCACGCCCAGGTCCTGCGCGATCGCCTTGTTCTGTTTGCCTTTCGTCATGAGGTCGAGCACCTCGCGTTCGCGTGGCGTCAGCGAGTCCAGGTACGTGCGGATGCGCTCATGTTCGCCCAGTGACTTGCGCAACTCGCCGTCCTTCGTGATGGCGCGCTGGATCCGGTCGAGCAGATCCTGGTCGCGAAAGGGTTTCTGCAGGAAGTCGAATGCGCCTTGCTGCATGGCCTCGACGGCCATCGGGATGTCTCCATGCCCGGTCATGAATATGACGGGAATAACGGCGCCGCGCAGGTTGAGCTGCTGCTGCAACTCGAGGCCGCTCATGCCCGGCATGCGGATGTCGAGTACGAGGCAGCCGGGCTGCGCAGGCTGGTAGGCCGCGAGAAATTCCTGCGCGGACGCATAGAGCGCGGACTCGAGACCCACCGATTTGAGCAGCAGGCGCATGGCGTTGCGCACGCCTGTGTCGTCATCGACCACCATCACGGTGGCGGGTCGGGTCTTCGTCATGCATTTTCCTCCACGGCGGGCAGGCGCGCGAAAAACACCGCGCCGCGCGGTTGGCCTGGCCGCACGCCGATGGTACCGCTGTGCGCCTGCACGATGGTACGGCTGATCGCGAGCCCCAGTCCGGTTCCGGTCTTCTTGGTCGTGGCAAAGGGTTCGAAGAGCCGGGCTTCGATGGCGGGCGAAATGCCGGGCCCGTTGTCGGTGACGCGCAGTTCCACGTCGCCGTCGATCATGCGGACGGTAGTGAGACCGACCTCGCGCGACTCCACCGGCGTATCCCCCAGCGCCTCGAGGGCGTTCCTGACCAGGTTGAGGATCATCTGCTGGATCTGGACGGGATCCGCACTGATGCGCGGCAGGTCCGCTGACAACTCGATCCGCAGCTTCGTGTCGTGGGCCCTCGCATCGGCGAGCAGCAGGGTTCGCAGCTCTTCGACCAGCGCGTTGAGGTCCGTGGGAGCGTGAGCCTGCTGCTCACCCTGCACGAGCCGGCGCAGGCGCCGGATGATCTCTCCCGCGCGCAATCCCTCCGCGCTGATTTCACGCACGGCCTCGCGCAACTCCTCGAGTTCGAGCTGCGGTTTGTCGATATAGCGTTCGCAGGCACGTGCATAGGTCGTGATCGCGGTCAATGGTTGGTTGAGCTCGTGTGCCACGCCCGCGGCCATCTCGCCCATGGTCGCGAAGCGCGCCACCCGGGTCAGGCGCTCGTGGGCGAGATGCGCGACCTCTTCGCGCCGCGCATGTTCGGTCACGTCGAGCCCGGAACACAGCCATCCCGACGGCGTGCCGTCCGCGGAACGCCGGGCGATGCACCGCCAGTAGAGGCGCCGAGCCATGCCGCCACCGTCCCGCGAGTCGAACTCGCGTTCGCGTGACGCGCCGTTCGCCAGCGCGCTCTCGAGCATCAGCCGGCCACGCTCCCGTTCGTCGGTGCCGTGAATGAATTCGAGCCAGTCGCGCCCCAGCAGCTCCTGACGCGGCGAGCCCAGCAGATTGCAGCCGCGCGCGTTGATCTCGCGTACGCGTCGCCCGTCATCCAGCGTGAGCAGGATGGAATCGTGCAACTCCAGATAGGCGCTGGCGCGGTCGCGCTCGAGCTTGAGTGCCGCGAGCGCCTCGTGTTCAGGCGTGACGTCGCGCACGATGCCGACGAATTGCGCGGGCTCCGTGTCACGCACTCGCCCCACCGAAAGGTGCGCGGGAAAGAGCGTCCCATCCTTGCGTTGGGCCGTGACCTCGCGGCCGCGGCCGATGATGCGGGTCCGGCCGGTGCGCAGATGATGCCGGATGTAGTCGTCGTGGGAGCTGCGGTCGGGTTCGGGCATGAGCACCCGGACATTTTCTCCCAGCAACTCGCCGGGCTCGTATCCAAACATCGCCGACGTCGCCTCGTTCACGGACGCAATGAGTCCGGCCTGGTCGATCACGATGATGGCGTCGACGGCGGCCTCCATGAGCGCCTGGGTTTCCCGGGAATGCATTGCGGCAGTATGGAGTTGGCCGGCGACGCGGGGAGTACGCAATACCACGGACGAAGTACGTAACCGGTCGAATGGGAGTGGTGTGGGGCGCGTGCCAGCATCGAAACCATGAACGCACCCGACGACGACACCCTGCGCGCCGCTCGCTCCGAGCTCGCGCACATCGAAGAGTGCAGCGCCTGCGAGCGACGCGACTGAGATGGAAAAACTCACCTCGATCCTCGCGGTCGCGCCACCTTTCGAGGAGGGGAGTGAGTCGTTCCTGGTGAAGGCCCTCACGGTGGCGCGCGCCTTCGACGCGCGGATCGATCAGCTCCTGACCGACGCCGGGCAGATGCGGGTGTACACCGGGTTGTGCGCCGGGAACTCCTACCGCGATGTCATGATGTGCTGCGTCAGCGAACTGGCGAAGTCGCCTGCGGAAGTCGTGCTGCGCATGGCATCCCGGACCCGCCCGGACCTGGTGATCAAGCGCGCGGCGGGGCCGCACCCGCTGCGGCGCCTCACGTTCGGGCTCAACGACTGGCAGCTCGCGCGCGATTGTCCCGCGCCCTTGCTGTTGGTGCGCGACAAGCCCTGGTCCTCGCCGCCGCGCTTCGCGGCCGCGGTCGACGTGGCCGAGGGAGGAGCGCTGGCGCGCGCGATTCTGCACAGCGCGGGATTCCTGGCACTGGGCTGCGACGCGCCGATCGACGTCCTCTACAGCGAGCGTGAGCAACGCGATGAAGCGCTACGCATGTCGCGGGCCGTGAGACTCTCGCGGATCGTGCGCGAATTCCATGTCGGCGGGGAACACATGGAGCTCCTTTCGGGCGATCCCGCACGCACGTTGCCGCCGCTCATCGCGAAACGGCACTACGACGTCCTGGCGCTGGGCTCGCACATGGCGGCGAACGGGGTGAGCGCGATCGCCGGGACTTTGTCGTCGCGGTTGGCCGAAACTTTCGACGGCGATGTCCTGTTCGTCAACGATCTGGAGTGCGCGCCGGCCGCCGACCTCTCGCAACCCGTCAGGTGGCAAGCAGCTCTTTGACGAGCGCGAGCAGTTCGTCCGAATTGATCGGCTTGCTCGTGATGCGCAGATGCGCATCGCCGCGCATCTCGCGGACCGCGGACGATGTGTCGCCCGTCACCAGGATCGCGCGGGCGTCGGGACCCAGGGCGGCACGCGCGGCGGCGATCACTTCCGTACCGGTGCGACCGCCTTCGAGGTGAAAGTCGGTCACGATGAGGTCGACGTCCCGCTCCGATGCGAGCATGGTGATCGAAGCCTCCGCGCTGGCGGCGACCAGCACGCGATAACCCGCGATCTTGAGCAACATGCGCATGGCATTGCGCACGCCGGGCTCGTCTTCGACCAGCAGGATCTGCGGCGCGCCGGGCGCGGGCGCGAGGACTATCTGTTCGCGGGTGCGCGCGCCGCCGTTGACCGCAGGCGCGTCGAGCGCCGCCGGCAGCTCGAAGGAAAATACGGATCCCTTGCCGGGCTCGGACGCGACGTTGATTTCCAGATCGAGGAGCTTCGCGATTCGCTGGACGATCGAAAGGCCGAGACCATAACCTTCGCGAGAGCTGTTGGGAGACACTCCGACCTGGTAGAACTCGTCGAAGACGAGCCTCAACTGGTCGGGCGGAATTCCGACACCGCTGTCGCGCACTTCGATGCGCACGGCGTTGCCGACATGCTCACAACGCAGCTCGACCGAGCCGCGCGGCGTGTACTTGATCGCATTCGAGACGAGATTGCGCATGACCTGGCCGATCAGTGCGGGATCCGAATTGACGTTGGCCGTTGCCGCGTCGATGGAAAAGCGCAGTCCCTTGCTGGTGGCGATGCTGGCGAATTCGCCGCGCATCTGCTCGAACAGCGGCGTGATCGAAAAATCCACGAGGTCCAGCCGGATCGCGCCGGATTCGAGCTTGCTGATGTCGAGCAGGGCATTCAGCAGTCGCGCCATCGCGTCCGTCGCCAGCTCCTGCTGCTCCAGGACTTCGAGGCAATCGGGATCATGGAGCATGCGGCGCAGGGCGCCGTTCAGGAGGCCGAGCGTCTGCAGCGGTTGCCGAAGATCGTGGCTCGCAGTCGCGAGAAAACGGCTCTTGGCGAGATTCGCGTGTTCGGCCTCGCGCCGCGCCTCTTTCAATGCCGTTTCGACCTGCTTGCGTTCGGTGACGTCGCGTATTGCGGCGGCCACCATGATCTCATCGCCCTGCGAGACCGGACTCAGGCTGATCTCGACCGGAAATTCGGTGCCGTCCTTGCGCACTCCGAAAAGCTCGAGGCCGATTCCCATCGGGCGCACGCGAACGTTGTTCGTGTAGTTGCTGCGGTGGCCCACGTGCCGCTTGCGGAAACGCTCGGGCAGCAGCGCCTCGATCGGGCCGCCGACAATGCTGGCGCTCTCGTAACCAAACAGGGCGGTCACCTGGCGATTCGCGAACACGATCTTCCCGGACGAGTCGATGATGACCATCGCGTCGGGCGCGGAATCGATGACGCTGCGGACAAGATCGGAAGACAGCATGGATTGGATCGCGGACGAAAGACCGGCCGCAGGATTGCATCGCGCTGAGCCGCGCGCAAGGCTGCCGTCCGAATCGCTCAATGGCGGTGCTGGCTTCCGGCCCTGGGCATCTCGCTATCTACTCTTGGCGCCCGGCCTCGGCGTGTTGAAAGAGTCCGGGACCGATCTCGGCTGAGACGTCCGGCACCCCAAGTGTATGCTTGGCGGATGATCCGGAGCCTCCTTGCCGCGCTGTTGATCGTCTCGTCGCCATTGGCCCGAGCCGCGGACGCTTCCGGCTGGATCACCCATCCGGACGCCACCGACACGCCGGTCGTGCTCGAATTCCAGCGCGAATTCACGCTCGATCGCGTGCCGGAGCATCTGCCGGTGAAGGTCACCGCGGACAACCGTTTCATTTTCTTCGTGAACGGCAAACGCGCCGCGAGCGGACCTTCGACGGGAACCGTGCAGAGCTGGCGGCAGTCCCTCGTCGATCTGGCGCCGTGGCTGAAGCCGGGCGCAAACGTCATCACCGCCACCGTCTGGAACTTCGGCGACCTCGCGCCCGCGCACCAGCAGAGTGTGGCCACCGGCTTCCGGCTCGTGGGTCCGCCGATCTCCACCAGCGCGCCGGGCTGGCGTGTGCGCAGGGTTTTCAGCCGCTGGGCGATTTCCGCCAAGCAGTACTTCGAGCGGCAATACTACGTTGCGAGCGCGCCCGAGATCATCGACGCGACGCGCTGGGACCGGCCGTGGCGCGACGCGGTGCCGGCGCCCGCCGCCGCGGCGCGCACGCTCATCGACGACCCGCTGCCCGCGCAATCGTTCGTGCCCGCGGCCGGGGGTGTCGTGGTGCGCAGCACGCTGCCGGGAGGCGAGCGGTTTCCGGCCCGGCCCGTAACCGTGCCACCGCGCACCACTGCCAAACTACTGCTGCGGCTCGACGCCATGATCTCCGCCTACCCGGAGCTGGAAATCGACGGTGGTCGCGGCGCGCGCCTCAGTCTCGCCTACGGCGAGGCGCTGTATGACGCGGCCGGAAAGAAGGCCGACCGCAATCTCGTCGAGGATCGCGAGCTGCGCGGCTTCCGTGACACGTTCGTTCCGGACGGGCAGGCGCGAACCTTCGCGCCGCTGTGGTGGCGCACGTTCCGTTACGCCGAGATCGTTGTCATCACGGAAGACGAACCGCTCACGCTGCGCGCGTTCCGCGTCAACGAGACCGGTTATCCGTTCAAACAGGTTGCATCCTTCAGGAGCAACGACGAGCAATTGAATCGCATCTGGGACATCGGCTGGCGCACGCTGCGCGTCGACGCACACGAAACCTTCATGGACAGCTCGTACTGGGAGCAGCTCCAGTACACCGGTGACACGCGCCTCGAAATGCTGATCACCTATGCGGTATCCGGCGATGCGCGCCTGGCGCGTCAGGCCATCGACGCTTTCGCCGAGTCCGACGTGGATGGCGGACTCATGCAGGGGGCCTATCCATCGCGGCTGCAGAACGTCATAGCCACGTTCGCGTTCGCCTGGGTCGCGATGCTGGACGACTGGTCCATGGAGCAGCCGGACACCGCGTTGATCGGGCGCCACCTGCCGCGCATGCGCCGCGTGCTGCACTGGTTCGAGCCGCTGCGCAACGGGCAGGGGTTGCTGGGCAAGAATCCGCAGTGGAACTTCATCGACTGGTCCGGCCAGCAGTGGGACGACCGCGATCACTTTCCCTCGTGGGGCAGGCAGAATGGCAGCTGCCTGATGACCGCGATGTGGGTGGGCGCACTGCGGCAGGGCGCGAAGCTCGAAGCGGCACGAGGCGATGCGGCGCTTGCCGCCCGGTTCGCCGCGACCGCCGACACGGCCCGCGCGGCCATTCGTGAACACTGCTGGGAGCCCGGGCGCGGACTGTTTGCCGACGACGGCGACCGCCAGGTCTTCAGCCAGCACATGAATGTGTTCGCGGTGTTGTACGACATCGCCACGCCCGAAGAGGCGCCCGCCATCCTCGACAGGATCGTGAGCGGCCACGGCATCGACGCGCCGCCGGGCATGTACGAGTCGAGCTACTACTTCGCGTGGTACCTGGTGCGCGCCTTCCAGCACGTCGGCCGGCAGGATCGATACCTCGACCTGTTGCAGAACTGGCGCGACCTGCTGGCGCTCAACTACACCACGTGGCCGGAATCCCGCGAACAGCCGCGCTCGGACACACACGCCTGGAGCGCGCACCCGACCGCCGACTTGTTAGGCGTGGTCGCGGGCATCCGGCCGGCAGCGCCGGGTTACGCGCGCCTGCGTGTCATGCCCGCGCTCGGCGCTCTCACGTCGCTCGACGCCACGGCGGCAACGCCGCACGGCCCGGTGACCGTGAGTTACCGGATCAAAGGCGGCAAACTCACGGCCGTGATCGAGCGGCCCGCGGACCTGCCCGGAGAATTCATCTGGCGCGGAAAGACGTATCTGCTCGAACGCACTCGCACGAGGCTGGTGTTGTGAAGCAGTCGCTGCTGTAGCTGACCCGCACGAGGCCACCGGCGACACCTTATATAAGGAGGCGGCGCTCCGTGACGGGGCGCGCGGTTTCGACCGGGAACAGGACGCCCGTCTGGCGGTCTCAACCGGGGAAGCCTATGGTTAGCCCCGTGACCCACCGATTCTCCCGCGCACTCATTTATATGCTGGTGGCCGCGCAGCTCCTGCTGTCGGTGCCGGCGGCGGCGTTTTCGGGCGAAACCGCGCCGGCGGCCGCCGAAATGCCCTGCGCGGATTCGATGCCGATGGCTGGTGACGGCGAGGCCTGTCCCTGCTGCCCCGACGGAGCGATGGATACGGCCGCCTGCCTCAGCGCCTGCGCCGCATCGGTCGGTTTCATTTCCACGTTTTCCCTGCCGCAACGCGTGAATACCGCCGTTGCGGCCGAATCCGCGCCGGGCATTCCGCTCGCGCGTCTTCCCGAGCCGCCGCTCAAACCTCCGCAGATCGTCTGAATCCCCCAGCAGTTTGACGCGCGCGCCAATACGCGAGCGCGTTGCATTCCGGATTCGATGACGGAGGGTTCACATGAACCTCACTCGATACATTCTCGCGGGCGCCGTGGCGCTCGCTGCCGCGAACCCGGGGTTCGCCAAGCCCATAGCGTTCGCGCACGGCACCACGGTCATGGCCGAGTACGGCGCAGGCACGATGAACGAGGCGCAGGTTTTCTACGCGCCGAAGTACTTCTGGTCCCTGGGCCTCGGGTACCTGGAGCTCGAAAGCGACATCACCGCGAAACGCCGCGAGATCACCTATGCGCGCGTGAACTACCTGGTGAAGCGCTGGAACATGGAGTCCGCGCAGGCCAACGTGTTCACCTGGGGCAGCCTCGGCAATGCCTACGTGAGCGAGACGAATTCGTCCGCGTTCGCATGGAATGCCGGCGCGCAATTCGATTACGAGACCCGCCGCATCTATACGTCCCTGAAGACGGACCTTCACAGCTCCGCGGATTTCACGCATCGCGTCGACACGCTGCAGCTCGGGCTCGCGCCTTACCGGCACGACTACGACACGCTCGCCACGTGGCTCGTCGTGCAGGGGCGCAACTACACCGGCGGCATTCACGACGGCGTGGAATGGGCGCTGCTGCTGCGGCTCTTCAAGGGCGGCGCGTGGGTGGAGGCGGGCGCCACCACCGACGGCAAGCTGCAGGCCATGGCCATGTTCAACTTTTAGGACCGGAGCGAATTCATGAAGAAGTTCTTCACCATGCTCACGCTGCTGACCCTGAGCGTTTCCGCCGCGGCCGGCACCATCGAAATGAAGGTCTACGGCCTCGTGTGCGCCTTTTGCGCGCAGGGCATCGAGAAGACCTTGCGCAGGAATCCCGCGACCGACGACGTGGTCGTGAGCCTCGAGAACAAGCTGGTCGCGATCAGCACGAAAACTGGCCAGGACATCCCGGACGCCGAGCTCAGGAAGGCGCTGACCGATGCGGGTTACGACGTGAAAGGCATCACGCGGACGGAGCGGACGATCGCGGAAGTACGCGCGACGTTGCAGGCGGGTCATTGATGGATCCGCTGGCGCGAAATGTCGGCGTCGCCTTCGGCTCGCTGCTGGCGAGTACGACGACACTCGTCTGTTGCGTGCTGCCGGCCGTGCTGGTCTCGCTGGGTGCCGGTGCCGTACTGGTCGGGCTGGTCAGCGCGTTTCCGCAACTGGTCTGGCTGTCCGAGCACAAAGTGGCGGTGTTTGGCGTTGCCGGGATGCTACTGCTGGGCAGCGGCTTGCTGATCTGGCGCGCCCGCACCTTGCCCTGTCCGGCGGATCCCGGCGCCGCGCGCACCTGCATGCGCCTGCGGCGGATCAGCGCCGGTCTCTACGCGGTCTCGTTGATATCGTTCGCGGCCGGCGCAGTGGTCGCGTTCGTACTTCCCGCGCTCGCCTGAGCCGGAATCGACGAGATTTCCGGCGCGCGTCGGCCTACGGCCCGTCGGAGCAACGGCAGTGGTTTCGTGGAAGTCGGGTCTTGTTCCCCGCACCGCGACCGCGCAGTCTGGCTGCAACTGGGACGAGGATGATCTTCGGACAGCTTCGATGGATGGGATGACCATCGCTCCGCTCTGGCCAAGACTGCGACGCGGCGTGTTCCGCCACGTTACCGCCGCCGCTCCCATTCATCTCTCGCGCACCATCGACGTCGCGCGCATCCTGCTCATCGTCGGAATCGTGTTCCTGCACTATGGGATGTATCCGAACTTCCGCGCGAATCCGTTCGGCGGGATGAGCGTGGATGAACACGAGGTCGCGACCTTTGTGAACAGCTTCCTGCTGTTCTTCTTCTTCGCCACGGTGCCGCTGCTCAGCGTGATCTCGGGGTGGCTGTTTTTTTCGTTTCTCGACGAGCCTGAAACGCGCGCCGCGCCCGCGCTTGGCAAGCGCATCCGCGCGCGATGCCTGTCGCTGTACCTGCCGCTGGTGATCTGGAACGCGATTTTCATCGGCATGCTGCTCGTGCTCCGTGCTTTCGTGCCGGACCATCCGGTGTTCGCCGCGCTCAACATCGATTTCGATACCGCGACAGTGTGGCAATACTTCAACGCGGTGTTCGCGGTCGACCACTACCCCGTGGCCTTCCAGTTCTGGTTCGTCCGCGACCTGTTCGTGACGGTGTTGTTGAGTCCGCTGATCCTGTGGCTCATCCGGCACGCCCCGAGGATCGGCGCGGCCGTGTTGCTGGCGGCCTGGCTCCTGAACTACGACTTCGAGATCTTCTTCCGGCCAGACGTCGCATTCTTCTTTTTCCTGGGCGGCCTGATCCGTGCGAAACGTTTCGAGGTGCGCCTCAGTGGTCGCGCGGTTGTGGCGCTGCTCGCGGCATACCTTGCGCTCGTGACATTGCGCGCACTGGCGCCATTCGTATTCGAAGAATCGACGCCGCTCCTCTCGGCCTTCACGCGCGCGATGCGCCTGGTCGGCGTGCTGGCCTGCTGGGGATTGTTCCTGCGAATCGCGCAGAGCCGGTTCGGATCTCTGTTTGCCAGGCTGGGACCCTTCGCATTCTTTCTGTATGCCGCGCACTTTCCGCTCATGGCGGAAGTGAAGCGGCTGCTCTGGGAGCTGCTTCCCGAGGTGAACGACTTCTGGATGGTGGTCCACTACCTCTCGAGCGTGTCGTTCACCATCCTGTTGTGCCTCGGCGGCGGATTCCTGCTCGCGCGCTTCCTTCCGGGAGCATTCGCGTTGCTCAACGGAGGCCGGCCTCCGGTGCAGCGGAGCCATGACGCTTCGCGGTCACCGGTGATCGCGGGTCAGCGCGGGATGTAGACCGGCGCGAAACCGCCGCCCGCCGTGCGGAAGTTGGTGGTTTGCCCCTGGTAGAGCCGCGCGGCGAGCAGCTGCGTCGCGCCGGCATACGTGTAGACACGGACGTCGAGCTTGAAGGTTTCGCGACCGGTGGCGCACTTGCGTTCGCGCTCGCCGGGCGGTGAGAGTTCCTGCGCCACGTAGCGACCGCGCATCACCTCGGCGAACACGCGCTTCGTCAGCTTGTCGCCCCGATAGGTACCGCGGCTGCCGAAACCCTGCGTGGGCTTGAAGAACCAGTCCTTCCGCGCGCTCCACCAATGCTCCGCGGAGTCATCGACCAGCAACGTGCGTGGAATGAACCGCAGCAACGTTTCGATGTCGCCCGGGCGAGCGCCGATGGAACGCAGGAAATCCGCATCCGTCAGCCGCGCGAGATTCCGTTTGTCCGCCAGCAGCGCGTGCGCATGCGGATGCGGAGTGATGACGGCGAGATCGCGTTGCCAGGCCAGCCGCAACGCCTCGTGTTCGCGCGCTTCGAAATGGAAATCCGTGAGGCGGTTGTAGACCAGATCGATGCGCCGGCCGCGATGCTCGAGCCCGGCGGCGGAAACCCGCAGGTCCTTTGCGTCCGCGATGACGGCTTCGTAGCCGTTGGCCTCGAACAGCCGCTGGAACAGCCGGAATTCGGGAAAGAGGTACTGGCCCGCGGGGTCGTCGTCGACGATGGCGATCGTGCGCAAGGGGGCGTCGGCGCCGCGCGCGCGAGTCCATTCCCGCCGGAACATGGCGACGAACCGCTGCTCGAGCTCGTGGGCCTGCGGCTGCAGCCGGAAATCTTCAGCCACGGCGGGACAGCAGGCCGAGTGTGCATTGCGCGCGAACGCATTCAGCAGCGCCCCTCCCGCATTCGTGTTGATCTCGATGAGCTTCGGCCCATCGGCGGTCACGTGGAAATCGAAGCCGGTGAAGACTCCGAGCGCGCGCGGCTCAACCGCCGCGATGGGCGGAGCGGCGGCGAGGGCGGCCTGGCGATAACCCGGCAGCTGCGTGGTCGCTCCGACCGCGTCGATCAGAGATTCCATGTGACGCACGTGCGCGCCGTCGATGAACACGGGGATTTCCGAGAACAGGTGCGGGTGTGTGTCGAGGAGCGGCAGGCCGCCGTCGCGTTCCAGCACACGCTCGAGGTCGCGTCGCAAGGCGGGAAGGTCGGACCCGACGCAATCGCAGGAGCGATTGAGGCGCTCGGCTTGCGAATCCAGGAAGCCGCTCATGCGGCCGCCGGGCGCGGCGTGAACATCCGCACGAGCAATGCGCCCGCGAGACCGCCCGCCAGTTGCGCGGCGATGAAGCCGGGCGCATCCGCGGGGCGAATACCCGCGAACGTGTCACTGAGGGAGCGGCCGAGCGTGATCGCCGGATTTGCAAACGACGTGGAGGCGGTGAACCAGTACGCGCCCGCGATCCACGCCGGCACGCGCCAGGCCGCCTCCTTGACGGAAGGTGACGTGAAGGCGATCAGCACCAGGCCAGCGGTGGCGATGAACTCGGCCAGCCACATCGCGCTGCCGGTGCGCGCGTGCGTGGACGGGAGAATGGGCGGCAACTCGAACATGACATTCGCGAGCACGGCCCCGGCCGCGCAGCCGAGTAGTTGGGCCGCGATGTAGGCGATCGCCCGGGGCGGATTCACCTGTTTGCCGAAGAGCGCGGCCAGCGTGATCACCGGATTGAAATGCGCGCCACTCAGCGGCCCGAACATGGCGATCAGGGCGGCGAGCACGGCGACCGTGGCGCCGGTGTTCGCCAACAAGGCCAGCGCCGCGTTTCCCGCCGCGAGGCGTTCACCCATGATTCCAGAGCCGACGACACTGGCGGTCAGCAGCAGCGAGCCGAGGAACTCGGCAGGTATCTCACGCTTCACGGGTCACGCGACCGCGTCGTTCGCCGCGAGCGTGCCGATCTCGCGCAGCCGCTGTTGCAGCTTCGACTTCTCGAGCGAGGCGATGGGCAGACTCGTGAAGACCTTGATGCGATTCTCGAGCTCGTGGAACGTCTTGCGAAACGCCAGCCACTTCACGGTGTCGGATCCCTCGACGGCCGCAGGATCGTCCAGGCCCCAATGCGCGGTCATCGGTTGGCCGGGCCACACCGGGCAGGCCTCGCCCGCGGCGTTGTCGCAGACCGTGAACACGAAGTCGAGCGATGGCGCGCCCGGCTGCGCGAACTCATCCCAGCTCTTGCTGCGCAATCCTTCGGTCGGCATCTTCATGTGGCGCAGGAGCTCGAGCGCGATCGGGTGCACCTCACCCTTCGGACTGCTGCCGGCGCTGTAACCGGCAAACTTGCCGCGGCCCCAGTGATTGATCAGCGCCTCGCCCAGGATGCTGCGCGCCGAGTTGCCGGTGCAGAGAATGAGCACGTTGTAAGGCCGTTCGTTCATGGGGGCTCGCTCAGAGTTGTTTGGCCATGAACGCCGAGCTCGCCGGGCAGAGGCCCGCGAACTCCGGCGTCGCCCTGATCGCGGCGGGTGCCGCATCGCGCGGAGCGCGTTGCGTACCCCCGCTTGGCGAAAAAGGCTTCGGCCGTGGTCGTCAGGAGATAGAGATTCCGGGCTCCGCGCAGCCGCGCGTAGTTTTCCGCGTGGCGAACGAGCGCCGAGCCCGCGCCGGATTTTCGGCCAGACGGCGCGACGACCAGCGAGCGCAGCAGGGCCACGTCGCCGAGCAACTCGACGCCGACGAGACCGACCGGCGCGTCGTGCGGCCCGACGAAAAAGAAGTGCCGGCAATGTTCCTCGGTGAGATCCGCGGTGGGCAGGTTCGCGGACGCGAGCAGGGCGCTGGCGACGGCAAGTTTCGGATGCGCGGCAATGGGCTCGTTCACGGGCGTTCTCAGGCGACTTTCGCGCGGCGCGCCGGTTTCGAAACGCGCTCCGGCTTGCAGACCGCATCGCAGGAGGCGCCGCTGGCGCTGCAGCACTTGTCGGTGAGGAATCCGACCAGGTCGTTCATCACGGCGTAGTCCGCGCTGTAGATGAGTTGCCGGCTCGCCCGAATCTGCGTGATCAGCCTGGCGCGATGCAGCGCCTGCAGGTGGAAGGTGAGCGACGAGGGTTGCAGCCCGATGCGCTCTCCAATGGCGCCGGCCGGGAGTCCTTCGGGTCCCTGCTCGACCAGCAGGCGATAGATGCCCAGCCGGTATTCATGGGCGAGCGCTCCCAGGGCGTTGACGACTTCGAGGGGCTTCATGGCGCGGTACGATATTACGATGACTATCGTAACGTCAAGCGGGGGGACCCGCCATTGCGACTTCCCTTATGCTCGCGCCATGAAACCGATGCCTCGTCCACTGATCGTGCTGGCCCTGCTCGCGGCCGCCGCGCCCGGATTCGCCTGCAGCGACAAGTTTCGCGTGGGCTCGCTCGACCTGGCGAAAGCCTCGGTCGAGGAGCTCGGAGCCGCGCTCGCGCAGAAGAAGGTGACGTCGGTGCAGCTCGTCGACGCCTACCTGAAACGAATCGCGGCCTGCAATGCCGAGATCCGCGCGGTCATCTCGACGAATCAAGGCGCATTGCGCGCGGCGAAGGAACGCGATGCGGAGCGGGCGGCAGGCAAGGTGCGCGGCCCGATGCACGGCATCCCCGTCATCATCAAGGACAACATCGATCTCGAAAGCGCCGTGACGACCGCGGGGTCGTTCGCGCTCGTCGATAACCTCAGCACCAGCAGCGCGCCGCTGGTCAGCCGACTGATCTTCGAGGGAGCCATCATCATCGCCAAGGCCAACTTGTCGGAGTGGGCCAACTTCCGCTCCCGGAATTCCTCGAGCGGCTGGAGCGCGGTGGGTGGCCTGGTCGTCAATGCGCGCGATCCGTTGCGCTCGGCTTGCGGATCGAGCTCGGGTTCGGCTGTCGCCGTGATGGTGCACTTCGCGCCGGTTGCCGTGGGGACCGAGACGAACGGCTCGATCGTCTGCCCGGCATCGGTGAACGGACTGGTTGGCTTCAAGCCGAGCGTCGGGATGATTCCGCAGGTCGGCATCGTACCCATCAGCCGCACGCAGGACGCGGCCGGCCCGATGGCGGCGCGCGTGATGGACGCGGCGCTGCTGCTGGGCGCGATGACCGTGCCGGCGCGGGATTTTCGCCCGGCGCTCGAAGCGGGTTCGCTCGAGGGCGTGCGCCTCGGCGTGGCACGGTTCATCAAGGGGTTTTCGCCGCGGACCGAACAGGTCTTCAACGCGGCCCTCGAGGTACTGAAGGCGAACGGCGCGGAACTGGTCGAGATCGAGCAGTTCGATTTCGCGGACATTCGCGACCTCGAAATGACCATCCTCACCACGGAGTTCAAGGCCGGCATCAACGAATACCTCGCGAGCACGCCGCCGGCCGTGAAGTCGCGCACGCTCGAAGACCTGATCGCATTCAACCGCGAAGATCCGCGCGAGCTCGAGTGGTTCGGGCAGGACCTGTTCGAGACCAGCCAGGCCACGCGGGGTCTCGACGATGCCGCTTACAGGCAGGCGCTGCAGAAGGCGCTCGCGATCGCGCGCGGCGGAATCGACCGGCTGCTGACCGAACACAAGGTCGCGGCGCTGATCGCCCCGACCAACGGGCCCGCGTGGTCGGTGGACCTGGTGAACGGCGACCGCTCGGTGGGGTCGTCGTCGATGCTGCCGGCCGTGGCGGGTTATCCGCACCTGACCGTGCCGATGGGGCAGGTCGGCGGCCTGCCCATCGGCCTGTCATTCATCGGCACCGCGGGGTCGGATGCGAAGCTGCTGGCGCTCGGTTACGCGTTCGAGAAGCTGGCTACTTCAGCCGGATCTCGGTGACGTAAGAACTTGGGCAGCTCGGTGCCCGACGCGTTCTGCACCCACAGCCCATCGACCATCTTGTCTTCGGACTCGAGCGTGACGAGCGGCACTTCCACCTTGGTCCACCCGGTGTTGCTGAACTTCACGAGCTTGCCTTCGCCATTGATCTTGCCGTCCGTCAGCAGGAACACGCGCACTTCGCGATCGGGAACGCTGCCCTGGATCAGCAGGCTCAGCCATTTGTATCCCTTGGTGCTGAACGGCGCGTGATGCAGGTACAGCGCCGCCCAGGGCGCCGCTTCCACCCGGATCGGCTTGCGCGCGCTGCCGGCGATCTCGATGCCGAGCTCCGCCTTCGCCCAGCTCCAGTTTTCCCAACCGGGCGCGAGCGCGGTGTCGTAGATCGCCATTTCCGGCACGGCTTCGTCGGCGGACGATGCGGCGCCGGTTCCCAATGCAAATGCAGCGGCGACGCTGCACGCGCCGCGCATGATCGCTCTCAACATGATTCCCCCTGATCGTTATATCGTCCGCGCGGTGCAAGGCTAACTCCGATGGCGACCCAAAAAAAGACCGGGATCAGCATCCATGCCGATCCCGGTCGTCATCGAAACCCGAGTCAGGGGTTAGCCAGCCACAATCTGTTCAAAAGGTTCGTCTTGCGCTGGTCGAACGCCCGCCACTCGCCCCAGCCCGAGGTATTGCTGATGGGGTCGTAGGCGTGTCCGTACCACCCCGCGGTATCGCCGGATTCCGGATTGATCGACCAGTAGCAGCCCTCGATCTTCTGTTCGGCGAGGTAGTCGACGAACGCGTTCTGCCAGGTCTGATCGATGCCCGGGGTGATGTGGTTCCAGCGATCCCGGTCGCGGATGCTGGCCTGGCCCAGCGGCCAGTCCATGTTGCCGCCGAACTCGCCGACCACCACGGCGAAGTTCTGGTCGCGCAGGTAGCCGAAGTGCTCTTCCCAGCCCTGCTTGAGCAGCGTCGGGTTGATCACGATGTTGCAGTTGGCGTCGCCGGCGGCATCGCCTTCGAGCCCCGTGCACTGCGGCTGTGCCGGATCCATGAACATCTTCTGCACGAACACCGATGGCCCGTAGGTGTGCGGCGAGAACACCAGCCGGTCTTTCGGGATGTTGATCGGATTCGTGCCGGCTTCGAACAGGTTCTCGCCCCAGTTCGGATTGGTGGCCGCGTCACCATGCGGCTGCGGAGTGATCGTGGCCGGCGTCCCGTCCTGGGTTCCCGCGTTCGTGCCGATGCCCTGCACGAACAACAGCGTGTTCGGGTTCACCGCGTTGATCGCCGCGTACGCCTGCTCGGTCAGCGACTTCCACTCCGCCCAGGTGTAGTCGTGCGGCTCGTTGTAGATGTCGATGCCGATGATGTTGTCGACGCCGAGCGCCGTGCCGAGACCGGCCACCGTGCGCAGGTTGTCCAGCCACATCGTCGTGTTGTACGGATGCGTGGTGGTCACCGTCGACGGATTGCCGGTCGCCGCGCACGAGTAGTTCTCGCGCTTGAAGTCGTAGTTGTCGCGGTCGGCGTCCACCCACGGCGGACGCGCATCGAGACGGCCCTTTCTCCAGCCCACGTAGTTCGAGCAGGAATGGATGTCGAGCATGACCTCGATGTTGTTGGCATCCGCCGCCCGGATCATCGTCTCGAGCGCCAGCCGCGAGTTCGCGATGCGCACCGAGGAATGATTCTTGAGCACGTTGCCCGTGCCCTGCGGGTCGTTGGCATTGAGCGTCTGCGGAACCAGCGGCAGCCGGATCACGTTGATGCCCATGCCGGCGATCTCGGCCATGGTCTGCTGGATGGTGCGGCCGGTGCCCGCGCCGCCATTCGCCCACGACGTGTTGCCGATGTACTGCTCCATCGCCGCGCCGCTGGGATTCACGGGGTCGTTCGACGGCTCGTGCCGGCCCTCGAGCCCGAACCACGATCCGCAATGCACCGGGAACACCGTGCCGTTCTTGGTGATGCGGCCCTGCGGGTTCACGCGGAACATCGCGCCGGTGGTGGTCGCGGTGCGATTGACCGTGATGGTGCCGGAGGTGTAGCCGCTCGCGCGCGCCCGTGAACGTCGACGTGGCGGTGGTGGTGCCCGCGCCCGCGGTGAACGTCACGGGTACGCCCGTGTTCCAGTTCGCGCTGGTGAGCGTGACGCTGGTGGGCGCGTGCGTGATCACCGTGCTGCCCGAGCGTGTGATCGTCACGGTCACCGAGCCCGATGGCGCGGCGGAGAGACGCACGGATGACGGGGCGTTGTTGCCGCCCGCCAGGGACAACGTGTTCGGCACGAAGCTGATCGTCGGCGTCGCCGCCTGGATCACGAACGTCACCGTGGTGGACACGGTGCTCAGCGCCGGACTGCCATTGTCGACCGCGGTCGCGGTGGCCGTATGGCTGCCGGTAGCGAGGCCGGTCGCGGTGAAGCTGTATGGCGAGGTGGTGTCGGACCCGACCAGGGTGCCGTCGACGCGGAAGTCGACGCGTGCCACCGCGCCGCCCGGATCGCTGGCGTTCGCGGACAGCGCGACACTCGTCGTGCCCACCGGGAACGACTGGTTGTTGGTGGGTGCCGTGAGTGAAACCGTCGGAGGCGTGTTGCCGCCACTGGTCTGGACCACGAACGGAACCGCCGTGGACGTGGTGCTCAGCGCGGGGCTGGCGGTGTCGAACGCCGTGGCCGTCGCCGAGTGGCTGCCGGCCGCGACCGTCGCCGTGACGCTGTAGGGAGCGCTGGTATCCGTGCCGACCAGGGCGCCGTCGATGCGGAATTCCACGCGCGCGACGCCGCCGTTGTCACTCGCATTCGCGGACAGCGTGATGCTCGTGGTGCCGGCCGGGAACGACTGGTTGCTGGTGGGCGCGGTCAACGACACCGTGGGTGGCGTGTTGGTGGGCGGCGCACCGCAGACCGTGCCGTTCAACGTGAACGACGCGGGCGGGTTGTTGGCGCCGCTGAACGTGCCGTTGAAGCCGACCGTGAAACTCTGGTTGGTCCCGAGGTTGCGGTTCCAGTCCGCGTTGCTCGCGACGGTGACCTGCGAGCCCGACTGCGTGACCGCCACGGGCCAGCCGTTCTGCAGCTGCTGGCCATTCGGGAAGTTGAACAGCACCGTCCAGCCGTTCAAGGCCGGACCATTGTTGGTGATGACGAGGCTCGCGCCGAATCCGTTACCGCCCACCCACGTGGGCCAGGTGTAGGTCACCGAACAGCTCGGCGCCTGCGCGAAGGCACCCGGCGCGGTGCCCAACAGCAATGCGAACGCTCCTAACAACCACGGCGCAAAGCGCCATGGCCTTCTTCCATGGAATCGCAACATGAATTTCTCCTGGCAACGACCTGATGTTGCCCCGCCCTCGATCCATGAGCGCGCTCATCGAATGACACATCCATGGATCACGGTCGTCGCATCGCGACGTCAACCGCTGTCAGACGAGGTCCCCCTGTGAAACGCGGATGAAATTGCCGCGCGACGACAGCGCTGTCCATAGGGGAAAACCGTCGAACGACCGGTTCGATGAAAAATCTTCCGTGCGCTGGCTCCGTGGCTGTCCGGTTGGCTCGCGCGCTGGCTCGCCGGGGCGCGGCGAGACAGTGCGAAGCCAGTGGACCATGCGATGCTTGGTAGTTTGATTGGCCTCGCCGCGTCGCGCAATGTTGTTAGGTAATCAGCCGGACGACCAGGGCCGCCGCGATCGCGATCCAGCACACCACGTACAGCCAGGTGAACCAGCGCGGTTGCGGGATCCCGGCGGGCTCTGACTTTCGCTTGAGATACATGCCGATTCCGTGCGCAATTACACCGGCGACGAGCAGATGAACGGCGAAAGCGCCAAGCACTTCCCGCCACCACAACGCGAGACCCGCTCCCAGGATGCCCGCACCCAGCACCGAGATCGATTCGGCAACCTTCGACCGTGAGATCTGGTCCACGTGGTATTGCTCCCGTGCGCTGTTCAAGGCCGGACGCTGCGCAGCCGCAGCGCGTTGCCGATGACGGAGACGGAGGAGATGCTCATCGCGAGCGCGGCGATCAGGGGGCTCAGCAGCCAGCCGGTGAGCGGATAGAGCACGCCGGCCGCGAGCGGCACGCCCAGCGCGTTGTAGCCGAAGGCGAACACGAGATTCTGCCGGACGTTGCGCACCGTCGCGCGGCTCAGCGCGATGGCGCGGACGATGGCGCGCAGGTCGCCCTTCACGAGCGTCACGTGTGCGCTCTCCATCGCGATGTCCGTGCCGGTGCCCATGGCGATGCCGACATCCGCGCGCGCGAGCGCCGGTGCGTCGTTGATGCCGTCGCCGACCATGGCGACGCGAGCGCCCGCCGACTGCAGGCGCGCGACGACGGCCGCCTTCTCGGCGGGCTGCACCTCCGCGATGATCTCGTCGATGGGCAGCGACGCGGCGACGGCCTCCGCCGTCGTCCGGCTGTCGCCCGTCAGCATGACGATGCGCAGGCCCATGGCCTTCAGCGCTTTCAGGGCCTCCGGAGTGGTCGCCTTGATTTCATCACCGACGGTGAACACGCCCGCGAGTTTTCCATCGATCGCCAGGTACATCGCCGTCATGCCCTGAGCGCGCGCCGCCTCGACCGTGCCACGCGCCGGCTCGACGTCGACCTGGGACGCGCGCATCAGCGCCGCGTTGCCCATGGCGAGTGAGCGCCCATCGAGCGAGCCCGTCACGCCCTGGCCGGTGACCGACTGGAACGAGGCGATCGATCGTGCGCTCAGGCCGCGCGCTGCAGCGCCCAGGACGATGGCGCGGGCGATGGGATGTTCGCTCGACTGCTCGAGCCCGGCGGCGATTTCCAGCAGCTCGCGTTCGCCGAATCCGCCCAACGGGTGCACGGCGCTCAACGTCGGCTTGCCGAGCGTGATCGTGCCCGTCTTGTCGACCACGAGTGTGTCGACCGCGCGCAGCATCTCGATGGCCGCCGCATCGCGGAACAACACCCCGAGCTGCGCGCCGCGGCCACTCGCGACCATGATGGAAATCGGCGTCGCGAGCCCGAGCGCGCACGGGCAGGCGATGATGAGCACCGCCACCGCGTTGACGATGGCGAATGCCAGCGACGGCGGCGGGCCGAGCAGGTACCAGGCGACGAACGCCGCAATGGCGATCAGCACGACGGCGGGAACGAACCAGGTCGAGACCCGGTCCGCGAGTTTCTGCATGGGCGCGCGCGAGCGCTGCGCCTCGGCCACGACGGCGACGATCTGCGCGAGCATGGTCTCGGCGCCGATGCGTTCCGTGCGGACCACCAATGCGCCCGTCTGATTGATCGTGGCGCCGACGACGCGGTCGCCCGCATTTTTCTCCACGGGCAAGGGCTCGCCGGTGAGCATCGACTCGTCCACGCTCGACGTGCCGGACAACACGCGTCCGTCGACCGGAATCTTCTCGCCGGGTCGCACGCGCACCGCGTCGCCGATCGCGAGAGTCTCGATCGCCACTTCGTCTTCGTCGCCGTTTTCACGCAGGCGGCGCGCGGTTTTCGGCGCGAGACTCAACAACTGGCGGATGGCGGCACTGGTGCGTCCCCGGGCGCCGAGCTCGAGCCACTCGCCGAGCAGCACCAGCGCCACGATGGCCGCCGCGACCTCGAAGTACACGGGCACCATGCCGTGGGCGTCGAGCATCTGCGGCGGAAAGAGCGCAGGCGCGAGCAGCGCGATCACGCTGTAGCCGAACGCCACGATGACGCCGAGGCCGATCAGCGTGTACATGTTCGGCGAACGCTGGACGACGCCGCGCCAGCCGCGCCGGTAGTAGTCAGCCGCCGTCCACAGCACCACGGGCGTGGTGAGCGCGAGCTCCACGAAGTGCAGGGCGCGCGCCTGTGCGTGGCTGAGGGCCAGATCGAAAAGGTGCGGAACCATGCCGAGGATGACGACCGGCAGCGCGAGCGCGAAGGCGATCCAGAATTTGCGTCGAACCGTCTTGATTTCCGAATCGTCCTCCGTCGCACCGGGCATCAGGGGTTCGAGCGCCATTCCGCAGATCGGACAATTGCCAGGACCCCGCTGCCGCACTTCGGGGTGCATCGGACACGTGTAGGTCACCTCCGATCGTTCGACCCGCTCTTTCGGAGGCGGCTCGCGCGCCGGATTGCCGGCGCAGCAATCGTGAGCAGAGGGTCCTTTGGGTGAATGCATGTCGTACTCGTTTGAATGTGGTGTGCGCATCTTGATCCCTGGACCATGGTCCAGGGTCAAGTGCGGTGCGCGCATTCCGCATTTTTTCCTGATCAGGTAGGTAGTCTTACAGACGCAGGCGATCTTCCCTCCCACCACAATCTCCGTGAGTTCTAACTGGAGGTCATATGAAGATGAAAAACGGAATCATCGCCGCGTTGCTGGCCGCGAGCCTCGTTGGCAGCGGCGCGTTCGCCACCGATACGACAACGCCGACTTCGGCGTCCTACGCGCAGCAGGCCACGGAGTTTCGCGCGAGCGCAGCGCGACACGACAAGCTGGCGCAGCTACACAAGGCCGGCAGCGCCGGCTCGCAGAAGTCGGGCCACGAGAACATCGTGCGCCACTGCGAAAAGATCGCCAAGGATTTGCGCGCGGCGGCGGACGAAAGCGACGCGTTGGCGGCGGAGCTCAAGGCGGCGGGGCAGTAGGCTTGCGTTTCCGTCAGCCGGATGCGGCCGGTTCTTCGTCGTAAGAGAGTGCGCGAACGATCGGACAATCCGCGGGCTCGCCGTGGCCGGGGCATTCGTCCACGAGTTGGGCGAGCCCCGCGCGCACGCGTCGCAGATCGGCGATCCTCGCGTCCACGTCTGCGAGCTTCGCCATCGTGGTGTGCTTGATCTGCGCGACGTTGCGGCTGGCCGAGAGATTCAGCAGCGCTTCGATCTCCTTGAGCGAGAAACCGAGCTTCTGTGCACGACGAATGAACCGCAGTCGCGCGAGTTCGATCTCGCCGTAGCGCCGATAGCCGGACGCGAGCCGGCCGCGCGGCGCCAGCAGGCCGTTGCGCTCGTAGTAGCGCACGGTGTCGATCCGGACGCCGGCGAGACGCGCGAGTTTTCCGATGCCCAATTCCATGTCGTCTCCGGGACTGGCGTGCGCGAAGCCTAAACCCTGGACCGCGGTCCAGAGTCAACGTGGCGTCCCGTCTCGAGCGCATCGACTGAGCCGCCGCGCGTCATTTCTTTTCCCGGCTCGACCAGTGGATGTGCGTCACGCGCCAGCCTGCGGCGGTCTTGCGGAGCACCATGGTTTCGCTGGCGACGAGGCTCAGCGGCTGAGCGGAGTTCGTCGTGATCTCGGACTCGGTCGCGATCCATGCGAGATCTCCCTGCGCCGCGCCGGTGCGCCACAGCGGCCGCACGGTCGCCTTTTTCAGGAATTCCGCGTCCGCGCCCAGGTGATGGGACGCGTACTCCGCACGCGATTTCTCGGCGTTCCCGCCTTCAAAGATGAGTACGGCGGGGTCGAGCAGCTGCGCGGCGCGCTGCGTGTCGCCCTGTCGCAACCTGGCCTGGAAGTCGTCGATGACGGCGGCAGCGCCCGCGGCCTCGCCGGGCAGGACTGCGATCGCGGCCGATGCCTGCGTTTCGTTCGCGTGCTCATGCGAGTGCTCACCGGATTCCTCGCTGCCGGCCTCGTCGTGGTGATGGCCACCTTCGGCCGAGTCCACGAGCGCGCGGTAGTCCGACGCGGACAGGCCGGGCAGCTTTTGCAGGAAGGCCACCAGCGACCACAGCCGCTGGTCGTCGTGCGTGAGACCCCAGGCCGGCATGCCGGTCATCCGGATGCCGTGCTTGATGACCCAGAATTGCTCGGCCGGAGTGCCGTTGACCGCCGCGGAGAAATCGGGTGGCTGGGGATTGAGCCCGGCGCGCAGCTCGGTTTCCTTCACGCCCGGTGCAAGGTGGCAGCTCGCGCACATCTCGGCGTATTCGGCGGCGCCGCTCGAGATGAGTTTTGCGTCGGCGAGATCGGCGGGCAACGCGATGCCGCGCGCGCCGCGTTCGACGCCGCGCTCGCGCGCGGTCTCGAGCAGCTTCGACGTCAAGCCCCAGTGCGGCTCGTCCGCCGCGACGCTGAACGCGCCCGCATACATGAGCCCCAGTCCCGACAGAACGCAAATCAACAGGGTCACCGCGATGGTCATGAGCGTTTTCATGGTTCTTCCTTACGAGTGATCCATCTTTGAATGATCGACCGGAGCCGTGGGTGTCGCCGGCGTGAGCGCCGGCGCGCGCACCGGCGCGCCGAAATCCGGATCGGCGCTCACGCGCCGCGCCACGGTGCCGCGGCGGATTGCGGTACCAGCCCGGATCGCGGTAGTCGCCGGGCCGGATGTCGTTGCGCACCTTGATCAGCGTGAACATGCCGCCCATCTCGAGGTTTCCGAACGGACCCTGGCCCATCATCATCGGCAGGGTGTTCGGCGGGCCCCGCATGTGGCCCATGCGCGAGTGCTCCGCGTGTTCGGCCATGCCGTTCTCGCCCATCGGCATGAAGCCCGGCAGCAAGGCGCGCATTTCCTCCGCGACGCCCGACTGGTCGGCGCCGATGTTGTTAGGGATGTCGTGCCCCATCGCATTCATGGTGTGATGCGACATGTGGCAGTGCAGCGCCCAGTCGCCCGGCACCGCGACGAACTCGAGATCGCGCGTCTGGCCGACACCGACCAGCTCCGTCACCTCCCGGCGCCACAGCGCGCGCGGCCAGCGGCCGCCGTCGCCGCCCGTGACCTGGTACTCGACGCCGTGCATGTGCATCGGGTGATTCCACATCGACAGGTTGCCGACGCGCACGCGCACGCGCTCGCCGCTGCGCGCCACCAGCGGCTCGATGGCCGGGAACACCTTGCTGTTGAAGGTCCACAGGTCGAAGTCCTGCATGATCATCGGGTCGGGGCGCTAGGTGCCCGGATGCAGCGCCCAGTTGTGCAGCAGGAAGCAGTAGTCGCGGTCGACCGGCACCGCCTCGCCGCCGCGCGGATGGATGATGAACATGCCCATCATGCCGAGCGCCATCTGCACCATCTCGTCGGCGTGCGGGTGGTACATGTGCGTGCCCACTGGCGGATCGTGAATTCATAGACGTACGTTTCGCCGGGCATGATGTGCGGCTGGCTGAATCCGCCGACGCCGTCCATGCCGCTGGGCAGGATCAGTCCGTGCCAGTGCATGGTGGTGTGTTCCTTCAGGCGGTTCGTCACGAGCAGCCGGACGCGATCGCCCTCGACCACCTCGATGGTCGGGCCCGGTGTCGAGCCGTTGTAGCCCCAGACCTTCGCGCGGCAGCCGGGCGCGAATTCGTGCTCGAATTCCTCGGCGACGAGATGAAACTCCTTCACGCCGTCCTTCAGCTTGTAAGGCAGCGTCCAGCCGTTGAGCGTGCGCACCGGGCGATACCCGGAGGCGCGGGACGTCCGCGGGGCCGGCGCTTCCGCGGGCGCCTGCGCGGCGGTGGTTTGAGAAATCGCGCCGGCACCGGCGGCCATGAAGAGATTGCGACGGGTGAATTTCATGGGCGTTCTCCGGCGGAAGCGGGATCCAGCGTTGCGGTCGGTTCCGCGTCGTCCGGCAGTTGCGCGCCGGTCGCGCGCCGCAACTCGACGCGCGCCAGCCAGTAGTCGCGCACCGCGTCGATGTATTCGCGGTAGGCGGCGTATTGCTCGCGGCGCGTCGCGAGCAGCTCGAAGGCGCCGGTCAGCATGTAGTTGGTCTGCTCGAGCGTGCGCGCCGTGGCGGCCTCGCGCTGCGGCACGAGGGCGGTGCGGTAGACGTCGGCGATTTCGCGCGAGGTCGCGAGGTGGTCGAGTGCCAGCGCGACGTCGTTGCGCACGGCGAGCTCCAGCGCGTCGCGTCGCGCGCGGGACGATTCGAGCGCGGCCTGCGCGCGCAACACGCCGTCACGATTGAAGCCGAACAAGGGCAGCCGCAGCGCGAAAGTCGGGCCGCGCAGGCGCACGCCGTCGGTTTCCGTCTCGCGCTCGTAGCCCAGCTCGAAATCACCGAGCCAGCCCCACAGCGCGAGTCGCGGTGAGCGCGCTCTCGAAGGCGCCGGCCTCGCGGCGCGCGGCGGCGACATCCGGACGCGATTCGAGCGCGCGGTCGACCAGGTCCGCGGGCAAAGTGTCCGCGCCGGGCGGCGCCGGCAGGCGCGCCGCCAGGCGCCACGGGTCGCGGGTAGATAGTCCGACGAGCGAGGCGAGGGTCGCGCGCGCCCGCACGGCGGCGGCCCTGGCGCGTGCCGATTCGATCTGCGCTTCCGCCGCGGCGGCCAGCTCGAGTGCCAGCGATCGGGGCGGCAGGTTGCCGGCGGCATCGAGACGCCGGGCATATTCGGCCGAGGCGGCCGCGGCGCGCGCCGCGAGCTCGCTGGCCTCGGCCGATTGCGCGGCAGCCACGGCTTCGTACCACGCGGACTCGACCTCGCTTTCGAGCGCAAGCAGCCGCGCGGCGACGCGATCGCGCGTGTTCTCGAAGCCCTGGCCGGCGAAGCGGGCCCTGCTCGGCATCAGCAGCAGATCGGCGAACCCCAGCGATGCGCTGCGCGTGACCTTCGCCCCGCCGCTTCCGGACGCGAGCCGTGCAAACCCGAGCGAAAGGCTCAGCGAGCGCGCCTCGATGACATCGGCCGCACTGATACCCAGCTCGGCATACAGGGACCGCACCTCGGGACTGCGTTCGAAGGCGACCTCGACCGCTTGTCGCGCAGTGAGCGGTTCCGCAGATGGTGCGGCCGGCCGCGTCGTTTCGAACGTGACCGGCGGTGCGCCCCGCGCCGTGATCGTTGCGTTGACCGCGCCGGTGCCGCGTTCATGCGCGAGGGACGCGCAGCCGCTGGCCGACAGGATGGCGCCGGCCAAAGCCAGCGCGAGGAAAAACTCTCGTCTCATGGAACTCTCCGCCAAAAAACATCAGCCGCGCGACACGAGGCACGCGCGGACACGTCAACCGGGGACGGTCAGCGGATGGGAGGGCGGAGGGGGTCGTCGAGTGGTTCGGGCGCTACGAGGCGCGCGACCGGGGAAGAAAGCAGGGTGTCGTGGCGCGCATCGGCGGGAGAGTCCAGCGACATCACCGGCGGGGCGGGCGGGGCCGCGCACTCACAGCTGCCCTCGCAGCACGGCATCGGCGGGCCGGGCTTTGAGTGATCCGGCTGCGCGTGTTCGGCGCAGTCGGCGGGCATCTGGCTGGCCGCCGATTCGTGATGAGCGGCCGGCGCCAGATGTGCCCACGCCATGGGGCCGCCCCCGAGATTCAGGACGAGGGCAAGCACGGTCATCAGCCATCTGGAGCGGAGGGAGCGCACGAGTAGAAGAGTGCTCGTGCAGACCAGAAGTTGCAACGGCCGGGCCGCCGGGTGCTACCCACTTCAAGCTTTACGAAACTTTACACGCCCGCGATTTGCGGGAAACGGGCAGGTGAGAGGCTGGTTTCCGTACCCCAACCCCAAGGAGCTCTCACATGCAATCAACCGAAGCCACCCCCGGCAAACGCAGGAAGCGCGTCATCGTGGGATCGATCATCACCGCCTGCGTGGCGCTCGCGGCGGGCACCGCGCTCGCCTTCGCCCATGGCGGCGGCGGCTGGCGCCACGGCATGGGTGCCGGCGAGATGGTCGAGCATCTGCAGGTTCACGTCGAACACGTCCTCTCGGAGGTCGATGCCACCCCCGAGCAGAAGGCGCAGATCAAGGACATCGTGGCCGCCGCCACCAAGGACCTGCAGGCGCTTCGCGACCAGCATGGCAACGCCCGCAAGGAGCTGCACCAGCTGTTCACGGCCTCGACCATCGACCGCACGCGGCTCGAGTCACTGCGTAGCGAACATCTGCAGGCGCTCGACGCCGCGTCGAAGCGCTGCATCACCGCGATGGCCGATGCGGCCGAAGTGCTGACGCCCGAGCAGCGGACGAAGCTCGGAGAAAAGATGGCGAAACGCCACCGCCGGTCTAATATCAGTCGCGATGGCCCATCGCATCCTGCTGATCGAAGACGATGCGCGCCTCGGGAAGATGGTCTCGCGACTATCTTTCCGAGGCCGGCTTTCGCGTGACCCATGCGGCCACGGGCGCGGACGCCGAGCGGCGGCTGCGCCGCGAATCCTTCGACGCGCTGGTGCTGGACCTCATGTTGCCCGACACCGACGGGCTCGACCTGTGCCGCAAGATCCGCGCGGAATCCGCGGTCCCCGTCCTGATGCTGACCGCGCGCGGCGACCCGCTCGATCGCGTCGTCGGGCTGGAGCTCGGCGCCGATGACTATCTACCCAAACCCTTCGAGCCGCGCGAGCTGCTGGCGCGGCTGCGCGCGATCCTGCGCCGTGGATCGGCGGTACCGGCCGGCGACGTGTTGCGCTTCGGGCGGCTGGAGATCGACCGCGCCGCGCGCGAGGTGCGCGTCGACGGCGAAACGCGCTCCGTCACCGGATTCCAGTTCACGCTGCTCGTGGCGCTCGCCGAGCGGGCCGGGCGCGTCCTGTCGCGCGAAGTGCTGATGGATCTCACGAAGGGCGAGACCCTCGAGGAATTCGATCGCTCGATCGACGTGCACGTGTCGCGGCTGCGCGCCGCGATCGAGGACGATCCGAAGCGGCCGCGCCGCATCCTCACGTTGCGCGGCGCGGGCTACGTGTTCGCGAAGGAGCAGGACCGGTGATCCGGCGGCTGCACTTCAAGCTCTACCTCGCCATCATCGGCACGATGCTCGCATTCCTCGCGGCCTGCGCCGTGGCCTGGCACTTCTTCGCGCCCTCACGCAGCACGCTGGGGGAGGTCGAAACCACGAGCGCGCTGGCGGCAGCCCTGCTCGAGGATCCGGGTACGGACGACGCGCGCCGGGGCGCCATCATCGGTTCTCTCTCGCAGCAGATGCATGCCGACGTCGCCCTGTTCGCCGCGGGTAGTTCGGAGCCGGCGTTCACGAGCCACACACGCTACGTCCCGAGCGCGGCCCAGCTGGAACGATCCGGCTGGCAGTTCGCGCGCGGCGGACCTTTCTACAGCCTGCGTCTCGAGGGCGGGGCACACCTGGTCGTGCACCCGCGGCGGCGGCTCCTGCTGCACGGCGTCCACATGGGCGTGCTGCTGCTGGCCATCGCGGCGCTGCTGGCGCTGCTGACCTGGCCGATCTCGCGCGGCATCACCGCGCGGCTCGAGCGGCTCAAGGGCGGTGTCCAGCAATTCGGCGGCGGCGATCTCGCGGCGCGCGTGCGGGTCGAGGGCCGCGACGAAGTCGCCGCGCTCGCGCGCAGTTTCAACGACTCGGCCGACCGCATCGAGCGGTTGATCGGCGCACACCGGCTGCTGCTCGCCAACTGCTCGCACGAGCTGCGCACGCCGCTGGCGCGCATGCGGCTCGCGATCGAAAAGTTGCCCGAGGCCGAGCGCGCGGCGAATCCGGAATTGACGCGCGGCATCGTGGAGTTGAATGGACTCATCGGCGAGATGCTGCTGTCGAGCCGGCTCGACGCGAGCAGCCGCCTGGAACGCACCGAGCCCGTCGACCTGCTCGCGCTGGTCGCGGAAGAGGCCGCGCACTTCGACCGCGAGGCGGTCGGTGCGTCGCTGGTGGTGCCGGGAGATCCGGCGCTGCTGCGCCGGCTGGTGCGCAACCTGCTCGAGAATGCGCAGGTGCATGCCGGCGGCGCGATCGAGGTGCGGGTCGAGGAAGAGGGCGCGCACGCGCGGATCGTGGTCGAAGACGCGGGCGCCGGTGTTCCGGAAGCCGATCGCGAGCGGATCTTCGAGCCGTTCCAGCGCGCGGAGGGGACGGCCAGCGGCAGTGGCTCGGGGCTGGGCCTCGCCATCGTGCGGCAGATCGCGAATGCCCACCGCGGCCGTGTCGAATACGCGCCGCGCGCCGGTGGCGGCAGCCGCTTCACGGTGACGTTGCCGCGCTGAGCCCGGTTGACCCGCGGGCGGGCCCCCTTACACTGGCCGTGCCAATTCATCCCGGGGGACTCCATGATTCGCAACCTCTTCATGGCCGCGCTGCTGGCCGGCGCGCTGCTTCAACCCGTGCAGGCCGCGGATTCCGCTGCCGGCGAATGGCGCGCGCTGTTCAACGGCAAGGACCTCGACGGCTGGACGCCGAAGATCGCGGAGCATCCCGTGGGCGACAACTACGCCGACACCTTCCGCGTGGAAGACGGGCGTCATCAAGGTCAACTACGACAAGTACGGCAAGTTCGACCGGCAGTTCGGACACCTTTATACGACCCACGCGTATTCGAACTACATCCTGCGGCTCGAATACCGGATCACCGGCAAGGCCATCGAGGACTCGCCGCCCTGGGCCAAGCTCAACAGCGGCGTGATGGTCCACTCGCAGTCGCCGCTGAGCATGACCCTCGGACAGGAGTTCCCGACCAGCATGGAGTTCCAGTTCCTCAGCGTGGGCGCGACCGCCGGCAAACAGACCGGCAACGTCTGCACGCCGGGCACCAACCTCGAGATGAAGGGCAAGCTGCTCGCTCGACCACATCATCGACTCCTCGTCGAAGTTCTTTCCGGTCGACGAATGGGTGAGCGCCGAGATCGAAGTGCGCGGGCACGACGAAGTGATCCACCGGGTCAACGGCGTGGAAGTCCTGCGTTACCAGCATCCGCAGCTCGATCCCCGGGACGAGTTCGCCCAGAAGCTGCTCGCCGCCGGCGCGCCGCTGCAGCTTTCGTTTGGACACATCGCGCTGCAGGCGGAGAGCCAGCCGATCTGGTTCCGCAACATCCGCATCAAGCAACTCGACAAGTGATCACGAAGCCCGCCGAGCTGCTGCGAACGCTCGGCCTGGATCCCCAACTACTGGCGGGCGCGAACGCGGCCAACGAGGCCTTTGCATTGCGCGTGCCGCCGTCGTACCTGGCGCGCATCCGGCCGGGCGATCCGGATGATCCGCTGCTGCGTCAGGTGCTGCCGCTCGCGGACGAGCTCGAGGAACAGCCGGGCTACGTGTCCGATCCGCTCGACGAACGCGCGGCGCGACGCGCGCCCGGGCTGTTGCAGAAGTACGCGGGCCGCGCACTGCTGATCACGACCCAAAGTTGCGCCATCCACTGCCGCTACTGCTTCCGGCGCGAGTTTCCCTACTCCGAACAGGCCGACGAAGCCGGCCGCTGGGCCACGGCGCTCGAAGCCATTGCGAGCGATGCGTCCATCGAAGAAGTGATCCTGAGCGGCGGTGACCCGCTGTCATTGAGCGACAACCGTCTCGAGTCGCTGACCGGCGCGCTCGGCGCGATGAAACACGTGCGCCGCATCCGGGTACACACCCGCCAGCCGGTGGTGGTGCCGTCCCGCGTCGACGCCGGGTTGTTGGCCTGGCTGGCCGGCATCCGCCAGCCGGTGGTGTTCGTGCTGCACGTGAATCACCCGAACGAGATCGATGCCGACGTGCGCGCGGCCTGCGCGCGCCTCAAGTCGGCCGGCGTCACGCTGCTCAACCAGTCCGTGCTGCTGCGTGGCGTGAACGACGACCTCGCCACGCTGAAACGACTGTCCGTCGAGCTCATGGACGCCGGCATTTTGCCTTATTACCTGCACCTGCCCGACCGGGTGCGCGGCACGGCCCATTTCGACGTGGCCGAGAGTCAGGCACAGTCGCTCATCGAGGGGCTGACTGCGCAATTGTCGGGGTACCTGGTGCCCCGGCTGGTGCGCGAGGTGCCCGGCGCGCCCTCGAAAACCGCCGTCTGAACCCGATCCGGACGGTGGGGCGTTTCCAGGGAGACCGCCAAGGAAACGGGAATCCGCCCCGTCTAATGGTGGACTGACAGCGAAAGGCAGGATGGACGACCAGGCTCTCATTCGTCGTGCACAGGCCGGAGACGCGAAATCCTTCGCCGATCTCCTCGACCTGCATTACGACACCATCTACCGGTTCGCGTGGAAATGGTGCGGTCACGAGGCCAACGCCGAGGACATCGCCCAGCTCGCCTGCATCAAGCTGGCGGGCAGTCTCACGCAATTTCGCTTCCAGGCGGCGTTCACGAGCTGGCTGTATCGCCTCGTGATCAGCTGCGCGCAGGACTGGCAACGCGGCCAGCAGCGCCATGAACACGAGGAATTGCCGGAGAACGAGCCCGACGGCGATGCCTCACGGACCGAGGACCACATCTATCTCGGGCAGGTGCTCGAGCAGCTCGCGGACCTGGGCGAGGGCATGAAGGAAACCGCCCTGCTGGTGCACGCGGAAGGACTGAGCCACGCGGAAGCGGGCGCGATCCTCGGAGTTTCCGAATCCACGATTTCCTGGCGCGTGCACACGATCCGCAAGCAGATGTCGAAGCACGAAACCAGGCTGAGCAACGCCGTATGAAGGACACCGCCGAAACAACTCGCGCGCATCAACGCGCCGCCGCCGCGGCCCGCCGCGCGCCTCGCCGCGAAGCGCGCGGCGCTCGAGGAGTTCGAGCGCGTGCAGGCCGCGCGCGCGCCGTTACCCGTGCCTGCGGCGCCGGCCGCGCCGGCCGCACGCCAAGGATTCTGGTCGTGGCTCGCGTCTCTCCCGTGACGGAAACGCAACGGGAGTCCTGGAATGAAGCTGGTAGTTAGTCGAGCCGCCTTCGGCGGAGTGGCGAGCGCGTGCGTGGTGGCGTTCGCACCGCGATCCTGTGGCCGATGTTCGTGAACCGTGACCTGCCGGCCCTGTGCCGGAGGAGCGGATGTCACCGGACCAGGAGACGACGATCGATCTGACGCCTGGCATGCACGAGATCCCGCTCCGGCCCCCGAACTGGACGTCGACCAGCGCATCTCGTCGCCGGTCGCTTCGAGTGCAGCGCCGCTCGAGCGGCCGGCCGCCGAACCGGCGCCGCAGCCGCGGCGTCGGCCCGGGCCGCTCGTGTCCGCGACGACCGAGCCGGTTCCCGCGCAGACCGATACCGGCGCCGATGAGACTCGTCGTCACGGGCACGCGCGCCGAACCAGCGGCAGGGGCTGGAGGCGAAGCGCGAGTCCTTTGGATATGCCGATGTGATCACCGCCGAGGACATCGGCCAGGTCAGGACCAGAACGTCGCCGAGTCGCTGAAGCGCGTTCCCGACACCGAGGCGCCGGTGGACAAACGCCGAGTCTCGCCAAGGTGCAGTCGCCGGTGAGTGGCATCGTGGGCCGCAGCGACGGGTGGGCCAATCGCATGATCGCGCCCGCGCCGCCGCCGGTGCAGTACGAAGCCGAGGGCGACGACAAGTTCCAGCATTTCGAGATCAACCCGATCAAGCAGCGTGGCAGACGATCCGGTCTCGACCTTCTCCGTGGACGTCGACACGGCCTCTACAGCTTCGTCGCGCCGCATGATCAACGAGGGCCGCCTGCCGCAGAAGGATGCGGTGCGCGTCGAAGAGATGATCAACTACTTCGACTACGCGTGGCCGGCGCCCGAATCGCGCGACGGTGCCGTTCAAGCCCACCGTCGCCGTCAGCGACTCGCCGTGGGGCAAGGGCAAGAAGCTGGTGCACATCGGCATCAAGGGCTACGAGCTGCGCGCGCAGCGAAGCGCCGGACGCCAACCTCGTGCTGCTGCTCGACGTGAGCGGCTCGATGGACCCGCCCGACAAACTGCCGCTGGCGGTGCAGCTCGATGGAGCTGCTGCTCGACAGCCTGAAGCCCACCGACACCGTGGCCATCGTCGTGTACGCCGGCGCGGCGGGCCAGGTGCTCGCGCCGACGCCGGTGCAGCGACAAGGACACGATCCTCGCGCGCGCTGCGCTCGCTCTCAGCCCGGCGGCTCGACCGCGGGCGCCGCGGGCATCGAGCTCGCCTATCAAGCTCGCCGAGAAGACCTTCCGCAAGGGCGGCGTGAATCGCATCCTGCTCGGCGACCGACGGCGACTTCAACGTCGGCATCGACGACACCGACGAGCTCAAGAGCTTCGTCGAGCGCAAGCGCGAGAAGGGCATCTTCCTGTCGGTGCTCGGCTTCGGCCAGGGCAACTATCGCGATGAGCTGGCGCAGGCGCTGGCGCAGAACGGCAACGGCGTCGCGGCGTACATCGACACGCTCAACGAAGCGAAGAAGGTGCTGGTGCAAGAGGCCACCGGCGTCGCTGTTCACCATCGCGAAGGACGTGAAGCTGCAGGTCGAGTTCAACCCGGCGACGGTCGCCGAATACCGCCTCGTCGGGTACGAGACGCGCGCGCTGAAGCGCGAGGACTTCAACAACGACAAGGTGGATGCGGGCGATGTGGGCGCCGGCCACACGGTGACGGCGATCTACGAGATCACGCCGGTGGGCTCGAGCGCGGTGAGCGTCGATCCGCCGCGGTATACGCGCAATGGCGACAAGGCACCGCGTGCCGCCGGCGGCCACCGCGACGAATACGGTTTCCTCAAGATCCGCTACAAGCTGCCCACCGACGATGTGTCGAGGCTGATTACGAGGCCGATTCCGCTCCAGACCCGCAACCTCTCGGCCGTCGTGCAGCGCGAGGTGAAGTTCTCGACGGCGGTCGCCGGCTTCGCGCAGATCCTCAAGGGCGGCACGTACACCGGCGAGCTCACCTTCGAAGACGTCATCGAGTCCGCGCAGAACGCCAAGGGCGAAGACCGCAATGGATACCGCGCCGAGTTCGTCGAGCTGGTGCGCAAGGCGCAGAAGGCGCAGGGGAAATAGAGCCCCTCAGCGAACCGGTGTCAGATCGCAGGAGCGGAAGCTCCATTTGCGGCCGGTGCTCTGCAACGAAACCTGGACATCACGCCGGATGCCGCTGCGCGGCACCACGGTCACCGCGTGTCCATCACCCGCGGGAACGGTGTTCTCGATGTGCAGCGAACCCGCGTCGATCGTGAAGCGCACATCGGCGGGCGAGCGCAGGTCGCAATCGACGACGATGTGACCGGCGGCCTGCGTGAAACGGATGGTCACCGAACCCGCGTCACCGCCACCGGCCGACAGGAAATGCGCTTCCGGCGGTCGCGAGGAGGCATCCAGCCGATCGATGTTCGAGAGCTCGAGCTGCGCGACGCCGCCCGGCGCGCGCAAGGCGTCGACGCTCACGCGCACGGGCGCGGTGATCTGCCCGGTGGGCGCCATGACGCGCGCGCCGCCCGCGGCAGAAGCGGGCAGTGCGGGCGCGGTGGGCGCGGCGGCGGGCTTGTTAGCCGGCTGCACCGTGACCCTCGGCACTTCGGCCGTCGCCGGCGCACTCTTCGCGGCATCGGGGCAGTCGACGAGCACCGACGTCGCGGTCGTCACCGTGCCGTCGCCGGCCGGCGAGCCGTTGCGATCCACCGCGGCCACGTTCGCGCTCAGCGTGTAGGTGCGTCCGCAGCTCGCGGCGGGCGCATTGAGGGTGAAGGGCAGGTTGTAACGGACGGTCGGCGCCAGGATGACGAGACGGTGGCCGAGAATCTGGCGCTCGACGCGCACATCCGCGCTCGTGGATTCGAGGGTCAGCCCCTCTGCCGCGGTGATCGCCAGGCCGAGCCCCTTGCCGGGCAGCGTCGCGACATCGAGCGTGAGACTCGCCGGCTGGCCGGCAACGATCCGCAGGCCCGCGCCGGCGCGCGTCGCGCCCGCGCCGTTAGAGAAACTGGCGGCCGGCGCCGGACCGCCGGTATGACAGGCATTGCAGCGCGTGCCGCTGGTGGTGAACTGCGCGCGGCTGTGCGCGCGCGATTCGCCGGCGAGAATGAGCGCAACAGCGGCGGCGATGAGCGCGACGCGCAAGGCTTGTTTGTTCATGGGGCGAGCATAAGCCCCGACCGCGCCCGCGGCTATTTCTGCGTCTTCACCTTGTAGCCGGCCGGCACGTCGAACTGCTCCGCCGGCAGATCGCCCACGGTGATCTGCGTGACGGTGGTCGTGATGTCGCTCGCCGCAAGCTTGGCCATCATCCCGGCCATCGGATTCGCGCCGTTGGCCGTGATCACCACGTGGCTCTCGAGCGCCATGCCGGCCTCGGCCATCTTGCGCGTGAGCGCGGCATAGGCCTTCGCCGTCGCCGCGCCGGTTGGGGATTTCGTGGTGCGCGGATCGCCAAAGATGAAGCCGGAGTCCGCGGAGGCGCGGTAGAACTTCTGGTAGTCGGCGAGCCCCGGCGCCTCGGTGGACAGGCACACCGTGCCGCTGAGCACCATGTTCACGTCCATGCCGTCGCCGGGACTGCCCGTGACGCTGAACGGAAACGTGACGCTGATGTCGTGCACCGTGCACGAGTAGCCGGCGACCTGCTTCACCTGCGACGTCTTCTTCAGCGAAGCGTTGAGCGCACCCACGCCGGCCTTGGCGAGCTCGTCGCTGATCGAATCGAGCGGCGTCACCGTCGCGGACTTCTTCTTCTCGTCGATGTTCACGAAGCGCCGGCCATCGATGTCGATGATGAGGGAGTCGGTGCGCCCGCCCATCACGGAGTCCGTACGCATGCGATTGCCCTTGATCAGGTTCGTGCTGGTGCCGCCGACGTTGATGATGGAAGCCTTGCCGGACGTGGTCGCGAGCACGGTGACATCGGCGTGCGCGATCGTGGCCGCCATCGCGAGCGTGAGCGGCAGTAGTTTGTATGCCTTCATGATTGCCTTCCCTGCGTGAGTAGTTCCGGATCCGTGTGGCGCTTTATATACCGGAGCGCGGCGCGGCGCGCCTGTCTCGAAGCCGCGACATCGACATGGCGCCGCGGCGCTAACTACATCCGGTCGGTGACCCGCCGGTTGCCGTCCGTTTCCAGAATCACGGGACGGGACAGGTTGAGCCGCATGCGGCCGCGGCCGGCCTTTTCCAGCTGGATCGCCGCGTGTTGCTCGCTGAGCCGGCGCTGCAGCAGCAGCAGGCGGACCTCGAGATTGTCCTGCACGTCGGGCAATCGCAGCTCGGGCGCGAGGCGCAGCTCGCGGTTGGTGAATTCGTTGCGGCCGCTGCGTTGAAATTCGCCGACGAGTTTCCACAGGATCGCCCCCGCGACGCCGCGGATGAGATACATGTCGTCGAGGAACACGCTGTTGTCGCGCAAGTAGCGCCGCAAACGCACCGGCGGGCAGTCCCCCGGTGTCGCCTCCGGCTTCGGCGCCTTGACCTCCGGCGCCTGATTGTTCGATGGCATCGGTTCGGGCGGCTGCATCAGGCTCATGGCCACGGCAAACTGGCCGCACAGCAGCATCAGCGCGTCTTCGTCGTCGTAGCCGAAGTGCTGGTCGTGCGTGCTTTCGACCAGCAGCGCACCCAGCACGCGGCCGCGCGCCCGCAGGGGCACGGCGCATTGGCTGCGCGGTTCCTTGAGTCCCGGCAGGGGAATCGCGGACTTCAGCGCGGGCGCGAATCCGAGTGCGTCGGCGCTCTCGCGCGCGGCGCGTGCGTAACGCGCCATGTTCATCATGTGCCCCACGCGGATCGCCACGCCCTCGCGCACCGCCGTGCCGACGATGCCGTCGCCGATCGAGATCTCCGCGCCCGCGCCGTCGATGCCGTAGCCGCGGCTCGCGAGCAGCGTGAGCGCGACTTGCGCGGAATCCGCGAGCCACAACATCGCGTGGTCGATGCGCAGCAGCTCGCCCAGACCATCCAGGAAGGTGTCGAGCAGATCCGCCAGGTCTTCGCAGTGCGCCATGCGCTCGGACAGCAGGCGTGAGTTCGACGCGATGTCGACGCGCGGCGCGGCGGCGGGCATTTCGCAACGTCCGGGCACCAGCCGCAACTCGCGCACACGGTAGATGTCGGCGCCGCGCAGGTGGAACACCTGGTCCATGCCTGAATGGCTCGCAATACCCATGAGTTTCGCGCGCAGCCGCTCGAACACGGGTCCGGAGGTCTCGGTGCGCAGGTACTCGATCTGCAGCACCACGCCGGCGCCGCTGTACGGATCATCGAGCGTCAGCGCGGCGCGTTTTGTCGCCAGCACGTTCTCACGGCTGCGATTGAAGAACTGATAGGACAGAGCGATGTGCAGCGGGTCGACGTATTCGGCCAGCGAGAGATAACTCACGTTGGGCATGTGGTCGATCGACACCGTGCACAACGTCGGCGGGATCAGGCCTTCCATCATGCGGCGCACGCCGAACAACGTGAGCCCGTCCTCGAACACGGTGCTCATGTCGTTGCCAGCGCCAGGGCGCTGCCGGCGTCGGGTCCGGGCGTCTGATTGCGCGCGGAGAAGGGCGTGAAGCGGATGGCGACGAATTCCTCCTCGGGCGGCTCATACCAGGCCTTGGTGTAGGCAGGTGAGATGCCGTGTCCAGCGAGCTGGGTGCGGAACTTGAGGTACCGATCTTCGATGAGGGCGCGGTATTCACCGCCGGCATCACTCACGACCGCGTCGCGGCCGAGCAGGCTCATCGATTTGTAGTTCTCCGGCAGCGTGAGGTTGAGCGCCACGCGTCCGGTTTCGCGCACGGCGGCGAGTACTTCGAAGCCCGCCTTCGAGGAGAGGATCACGACCAGGCGACCGTCGGGCTCGAGACTCGCGGCGAGACCCCGGCACACCGAGGGTCGCCCGGTGCTTGAGCAGGCGCCCACCTGGTGTGAGACACCCGCCGCCAGCAGATCGATCATGTCCTGGGTGAGAGCCATGTCCTTATTCTTGTTCTGGATCCGGTATGCGCACGTTAGCGTGATTTTAAGGATTCGCTAAGCGCGAGTTAGCAACCGACCGCGAAGCGATTTCATACCTTGCGCTCCTCGCCCGAAAGGGCCCCTGCCCCGGAGTCGCGCACATGCCAAAGCCCCTGATTACCGTTTTCGGTGCTACCGGAGCCCAGGGAGGCGGCCTGGCCCGCGCTCTGCTGGCCGATACCGGCCGCCATTTTTCGGTGCGCGCCGTCACCCGCAAGCCGGACGGGCCGGTCGCCCGGCAATTGCAGGCGGCGGGGCCGAGATCGTGCTGGCCGATCTCGATGACGGCAACAGTGTGCGGCGAGCACTCGAGGGCGCGTACGGCGCCTTCTTCGTGACCAATTTCTGGGAGCACATGTCCGGCCAGAAGGAAGAGGTCCAGGCGCAGACCCTGGCCGGCGCCGCGGCGCAGGCGGGCATTCGGCACGCGATCTGGTCGACGCTCGAGGACACGCGGGATTTCTTCCCGGCCGACGGCCGGCGGATGCCGGTGCTCGAAGGCCGCTACAACATCCCGCACTACGATGCGAAGGGTGCTGCCAACCGCTTCTTCGCGCAGCAGCGCGTGCCGACCACCTGCCTGTACACGTCGGCGTACTTCGAAAACATGATCCATTTCGGCATGGGCCCGCAGCGTGGCGCCGATGGATCACTTTCCGTGACCTTTCCGACCGGCACGGCGCGCATTCCGTGGGTGGCCGCCGCGGACATCGGCGCCGCCGCCGCCGGGATCTTCCTGCGCGGTGACGCACTGATCGGCGACTCGATCGGCGTGGCCGGCGACCACCTCTCGGGCGCGGAGCTGGCCACCGAATTGAGCGCCGCGTTCGGCGAACCGGTGGCTTACAACGCGGTGACGCCGGACGCCTATCGCGCATTCGGATTTCCCGGCGCGGTCGAGCTCGGCAACATGTGGCAGTTCAAGCGCGATTTCGCGGCCGCTATCTCGGCCGGCGCGACCTGTCGCGCGTGCGCGCGCTGCACCCGGCCACCGCCAGCTTCCGGACCTGGCTTGCGGCGAACAAGGCGCGGATTCCGGTCGCGCAGGCGGCCTGACGTCCATGGGCCGCCCCGTCTCGCGTTGGTTGCCTCTGACGCTGGTGCTGGCCGGCGTAGTGGCCGCACGCGCCGACGATGGGCGCGGGCTGCCGCAGCGCCTGAGCGACACCGGTCTCTCGAGCGCGGATGTCGTGCCGTTCTCCCCGCAATACCCGTTGTGGTCGGATGGCGCGGCCAAGCGCCGCTGGATCTATCTACCGCCCGGCACCAGCATCGATGCCGCGCGGCCCGACGCCTGGGAATTCCCGCGTGGTACGAAACTCTGGAAGGAGTTCAGCCATGGCCGCGCGCTCGAGACGCGCTTCCTTTCGCGCGGAATGGACGGCATCTGGCGTTTCGGCAGCTACGTGTGGAACGTCGATGGCAGCGACGCGACGCTCGCGCCGGCCGGCGGCGTGCGTGACCTGCCGGCATCCGGCGCACCGGGCGAGCGCTACACGATTCCTTCCGAGAATGATTGCCGCGCCTGCCACGAGGCCGCGCCAGTGCCCGTGCTGGGATTCAGCGCGCTGCAGCTCTCGCCGGACCGCGATCCGCTGGCGCCGCATGCCGAGGGTTCCGTTGACACGAATCTCACGACGCTCACCGCGCGCGGCCTGCTCAGGAATCTGCCGCCGGACCTGCAGGCGCCGCGCATCGCCGCGTCGAGCCCGCCGAACGCGCCGCGCTCGGCTACCTGCACGGCAACTGTGGCAATTGCCACAACGACGACGGCCCGCTGGCGGTGCTCGAGATGACCCTCGCGCAGCGGGTGGCCGCACCGGCCTCGTCCAGAGCCGTGTTGGGCTCCATCGTCGGCGTCGAGAGCCAGTTTCATGCGCGCGGAGCACCGGCCGGCACACCGCGCATCGCCCCCGGCCGCGAGGACACGAGCGTGATCGCGATGCGCATGGCCTCGCGCGATCCGTTGCAACGGATGCCGCCGCTCGGCACCACGGCCATCGATGCCGAGGCCCTGCGCCTCATCGGCCGCTGGATCGAAAGCCTTCCCGTTTCCAAGCACTAGACATTGTTAGAGGAGTCGATCGTGAATTCACTGAAGATGTTGTTGAGAATCGCGCTGGTGGTGGTCGCGTCGTATGCGCGCGCCGCCGACCCGGCGCCCGCCACGGATGCCGAACAGGTGTCCCGCGGCAAATACATCGTGAGCACCTCGGGCTGCCACGATTGCCACACGCCGTGGACCATGACTCCGGAAGGTCCGAAGCCGGACTTCAACCGTTCGTTGTCGGGCCATCCCGAGTCGCTCGACATGGGCCCGGCGCCGCAACCCGCCCAGCCCTGGCTCATGACGGTGGGCGCGACCAACAACGCGTTCGCCGGTCCCTGGGGTGTGAGTTACGCGGCCAATCTCACGCCGGACCGCGAGACCGGCCTGGGCAAGTGGAATGCACGGACCTTCATCGACACGATTCGCACCGGCCGGCACCTGGGCCGGGGCCGCGAGGTACTGCCGCCCATGCCCATCATGGTGTACCGGAACTTCACCGATCAGGACCTGACGGCGATCTTCTCGTACCTGCAGTCACTTCCGGCGATCAGGAACCGCGTCCCCGAGCCGCGGCCGCCGGCGGCGCCGGTCGCCGCCCAGGTTGCGGCGAGCCGGCTGGTAGTTAGCCCAAACCGCGCCCTGGATTCGTTACACTGCCCGAAGCGGGTAACGAGTCCGGGGTGGCGCATGTCGCGAATCTGGTACATGAGTTTGCTGGCGTGCATGACGCTTGCCCACGCCGAGCCGGTGAAACTCCTGCCCGGGCCGTTCGAGCTGTCGGACCGGATCGGCCCGATGCGGATCAACGGGGACGCCCACAAGTACGATGACCCGCGGCTCGGCAGTTCCTATCAATACTCCGGCGGCGGTCTGTCGCTCACCATCTACGTCTATGACCTCGGCATCAGCGACATTCCCGATGGGGGAGACACCCGAATCGCCTGCCAAGCCTTCGAGGCGGCGAAGAGCGACATCGATCGTGCCGGTTATTCCGATGTCCGGCTGACATCCCAGCAGCTCGCGCGTCTCGACACTGCCGCGGAAACGCCCAATGCGCGCGAGGCGGTGTACGAGCTCACTCGCTCCGAGCGGCCCACCATTTCATACATCTGGCTCACGGGGGCGGCGAAGGTGTTGCTGAAGCTGCGGTTCAGCGTCGACGAAAAACTGCGCGATGAGCTGCCGGAAGCGCGCCGCGCGATTCTCACCGCGCTGGGCGAGGCGTTGAAGCCGCACCTGGCTCCCGTGGATCCGGATGCCGGGAAGAAGACGGCGCAGATCAATCTGAACTCCGGTGATGCCGAAGAGACCGCATCCGCACTCATGTACCTGGTCTCGTTGTCGGCGGCGGCAGAAGAGCACCCCGCGTTGATGCCGGTTTGCGGCGGTCCATTGGTACCGGATTTTGCGAATGAAGTCGCCGCCTTGAAGGGTGTGCTCACCGTGGCGGCGGAAGTCGGCAAGGGCTCGAAGTTCGCCAAAGGTCTCGCGGACATCGACTCGGCGGGCTTCCTCGAGGAATTCACCTGGGAGTATCGACACCAGGAAAGCTGGGGCGAACAGCCGCCGGAAGCTCTCGACCTGAAAGCCTTCGACAAGTGGCGCAAGAAAAACCTCAAGCGCCTCCGCGTCCCGGACTTCGGGAGCGTCGAGTACGCGACACCTCGCCCGCTGCCGCTCGAGCCCGTGGATCCGGCTCCGGTGCGCTGACGCTCAGCGCGTCGAAACGTCGTAGAAACGCCAGCCGCTCTGGAAATCCCGCGTGAGTTTCTGCCGCGTCAGCCGCGCGCGCACCAGCTCGATGGGCATCGGCCCGCCGATGAGGATCGCGTCGTGGAACTCGGTGCCACTCATGCGCCCGCCACCCACCAGGTCCTTGTGCAGCGAGCGCAGCTGCAGCCCGCCCAGCAGATAGGCCGCCTGGTACAGCGGCGGCGCCTGAGTCGTGCGGCGCACCTCGGCCTCCGCGTTCGCGCGTTCATGGCCGACGCGCTCGACGAGGAAGTCCACGCACTGCTGCGGCGTCCAGCGGCCGAGCTGGTAGTTCATCGAGAACACGATGCGCGCCGCGCGATGCTGCCGCCAGAAGAGCATGCCGATGCGGTCGGGGTCGTTGCGCGGAAAATCCGCGGCGTCCCACAGCTGCAGCTCCCAGTACAGCGCCCAGCCCTCGGTCCAGAACGGCGTGTCGTTCAGGTACTGGCGATGGACGTTGAAACGGTCGTTCATGAACTGCTGGTAGTGATGGCCGGGCACGAGCTCGTGCTGCACGGTCGGAAAATTCAGGTGCGGCGAATTGCCGCGCATGCTCATCGCGCGCTCGTCGAGCGTCATCGAGTCGGTGGGATACGAGAGCCGCGTGACCTCGCCGCCGTTGAAGAACGGGTTTACCAGCTGGCGTTCCGGCGTCTGCATCGCGAGCCGCCAGATCTCGCGCGCCAGCGGCGCGAGTGTGATGTCGTGGCGATTGGCGATGTAGTTCTCTTCGTAGTTCGCGATGTCGAAGATGGCCCACGGCGCCTCGCCCGGCGCCGGCGCGCGACTCTTCGTGTATTCGAGCGCCGCCTTCCAGTCTTCGCCGTATCCCATGCGCGCCGCGACCTCCTTCAGTCGCGCCTCGTTCCACGCGAACTCGCGCTCGCCGATGACGATCAGCTCGGCGGGTGTGTACGGGATCATCTCGACGGTGAGGTCCGCGGCCAGCCCCTTCGCGAGCACGGGATCGCCGTAGATCGGCGCGCTCGGCGCGCCCTTTACACGCGGCGGCCTGAGCGCATCCGCATAAGCCTGCAGCGCCGGATCCAGTTCCGCGTACGCCTTGCGCACCCACCACGTATAGGCCGGATCGTAGCCGTCGTAGAAGGTGTTCCAGTCCTTGAGTCCGTCGCGCAGCGACTGCAGCAGGTCGGCCGCGCGCAACGGCGCGACGTTGTTGAGCTCCTTCGCTCCGATCTTGAGCGGCGTGCCGGGCTTGTGCGCCGCCAGTAGTTTGGTGAGATCGACGGCCTGCCGGGTGATCCGGTCCAGGGTGCGCGCGGTGGCCTGCGGATCGGCACGTTTGCGATCGAAGCGCTGCTCGATCAGCAGCCGGGCGTCGTCGTAGAACGGCAGCAGCGGCGCGACCTCGGCGGCGCGCTCCTCGGTCAGCTTCAATGACGCGAGGTCGTAATCGATGCGATTGCGCAGCGCGATGTAGTCGATCCTGCCTTCGTCGTTCAGGGCGTCGAAATCGATTTCCGGGAGGCGCTTGCGCCAGCCGTCGGCGAACGTGCGCATGCGCGCGATGCGCGCAGGCGATCCGGACACTGGAAAGCGCCGGTCGAGCGCGGCCCGATCCTGCATGTAGCGCGTGACGACGGTGCGCAGGTCGCTTTCCGCGCGCGCGAAAGTGATCAGCGAGCCGGGCGACGGCAGGTCATCGGCCCAGCCGGTGGGTGTATTCGGCGGCCCTTCGGCGCGGGCGGCCGCGATGGCGAACACGAGCGACGCGAGGGCAATCCCGATTCTCAGTCGTACCATGACATGGATTCCTTGGTGTTCTTGCCGGGCTTGCCGACCTTGATGAAAACCACGCCGTGCCGCGGCACGGTCGCGGTGAACGAATCGCGCGCGGGGTCGAGGTCGACGCGCCGCCACAGGTCGCGCACGGGCTGCGCGCCGGCGCGGCCGATGAGCGTCCACGGCACCGTCACCTCGTCAGGGCCGAGCCCGCGATTGAACAGGCCGACGGCGGTCGTGCCGTCGGAGAGCGGCCGGGCCCAGATCTCCAGGCGCCCGTCCTGCCACACGCGCCGCGCTGCCTTGCCGAGCGGATCCTGGTCGACGTCGAGCACGTCGTCGTTCGTCAGCAGCGCGAGCGTGAACGCATCGAGCTTCGAGAGGTCGGCGCCGATGAACAGCGGCGCGGCCTGCAGCGCCCACAGCGCGAGATGCAGCATCTGCTCGTTGGGCGTGAGCCGCGTCGGCCGCAGCGCGGGCCCCCAGCCGAGCGTGCCGACGACGAGCATGTCGGTGTCGTTCCAGTGGCCGGGCTTCGTCCAGCGTTCGCGCCCGGACTGCCGGAAACCCACGCTTTCGAGATTCGCCCATTGGTCGAGGAGATCGCCGCTCGATCGCCAGAGATTGCCGCCCGCCTCGGTGCCCCAGGTCCAGACGTCGCCGTAGCCGTACTGGCACAGCGAGTACACGATGTCGCGGTCGACGCGGGCCAGCGCGTCGCGCATCACGAAGTAGGGTTTCTGCAGCTCGGGCAACGAATGATCGGGCGCGATTTCCTCGTACGAGCACCAGTCGTACTTGAGCAGATCGACACCCCAGCTCGCGAAGGTCGCGGCATCCTGCGCTTCGTGCTGCCAGCTGGCTTCGAAGTTTTCGCAGGTTTTCGGGCCCGGCGAGGAGTAGATGCCGAGCTTGAGCCCGCGTGCGTGCACGGCATCGGCGAGCGCGCGCATGTCAGGGAATTTTTCGTTCGGCATGATCGCGCCGTTCGCAGCGCGTTTTCCGGACCAGGCGTCGTCGATGACGATGTACTGGTAGCCGTACGCGGCGAGTCCGCTGCGCTCCAGCCACTCGGCCGCGGCCAGGATCTTCTGCGCGTCGACCGCAGGGCCCCAGGCATTCCAGGAGTTCCAGCCCATGGGCGGGGTGCGTGCGAGCGCATCGTTCGAGGCCACGATGGTCAACTCGCGGCGCGCGCGGCCGCCGGTGCCGTGCACCGTTACGACGACTTTGCTGGAGCCCGCGTCGCGCAGCGATCCGCTGATGACGCCGGTCGCCGCGTCCACGCGCAGGCCGGCGGGCAGACCCTGTGCCGAAAAGCGCAGCGGCGGTTTACCAGTCGCGGGGATGCGGAACAGGAACGGGCGGCCCGGCGTCGCACCCGTCACGCGGGGTCCGTGAATCCGGGGCGCGGGCGAATCGGCCACGGGCGCGAGCGCCGGCGGCGCTTCTTCGGGGGCGGAGTAGGGCGCGGGCAGCCGTCCGGCATGGCGCGCAACCACGATGAACGCATCGGCCCACGCGACCTCATCGTCGTTGCTCGTGTCACCGCCGTCGTCGACGAGCAGCGTGAGCACCCGTGCGCCGTCCAGCGGCGCCGAAATCCTCTTCGGGGGATCGCCGGCACGCAGGAGTCCGCTCGCGCCAACGCGCGTGTCGTCGGCCCAGACTTCGAAGGTCACGGATCCCACGCCGCCCTTCACGACGTCGTCGATGCCGACGACCGCCTCGAACCGCGACGCGGCGCCGCCGAGGTCGATCACGAATTCGCTGATGGAACGCGTGCCGATGCCACGCTCGTGGACCTGGCCGCCGAGCGTGATGGGCAGATCGCGGATGGAGCGGTTAGCCCGCGGTTGTCCGCGGCGCTGTGACAGGCGCGAGAGGTCGAGGCTGTCGAGCCACACCACGTTCGCAGGCTCGGGAGCCGGCTGGGGTTGCGCCGCGACCGCGCCCGCCGTGCAGGCCATGAACGCCGACGTCCAACACGTGCAAAGAATTCTTCTCATTCCGCAGGCGCCCACTTCGAAGGCCGAGCAGTATATATAATATATAAACTGCCCGAACGGCATCGGGCGTTCGTTGCGGCGCGTCGTCCATCAACCTTGGGGATGTTTCTCGAGGTGATTCAGCAGGTCGTCGCGCACACCGGCGATGTGAGCGTGCAGCAACTTCGCTGCCTTCGCCTCGTCGCGGGCCTCGCACACGTCGATGAGCTTGATGTGCTCCTGGTGCGCGCGCTGCCGGTTTCCTTCGGCGATCGACAGCTGGATGCGTACGTAGCGGTCCAGGTTGTCGTGGATCTTGCGCACGAAATCGAGCGTGATCGGACGGCTGGCCGCCGAATACAGCTCCTCGTGCAGCTTCCAGTTGTATTCCCCCCAGCGGGCGGGTGGGGCGTTGTCCATGCGTTCGACGATCTTGCGCGCGCGCGCGATGGCATCGGGTGTCAGATTCCTGATCGACCGCTTCAGCAGGTCCACCTCGAGCGTCGCGCGGATGTCGAAATATTCCTCGATCTCCGCGGTCGACAGGCGCGTGACGATGGCGCCCTTGTACGGAACGTTGGTTATCAGCCCTTCGGATTCCAGCAGCTGGAATGCGGCGCGCACGGGGATGTGGCTGACGCCGAGACGCTTGGCGACCTCGTCCTGCCGCAGCGGATGACCCTGCGTGTACGTATTGGAAATGATGAGCTCGCGCAGGGTGTCAGCCACCTGCGCCGAAAGGGATTTGCGCTCGACTCCGATCGACCGTGCCATCTCACATCCCGCGTGACCGTCAAAAGCCGCGAAATTATGCAGCAACGCGGGCAGCGCGCACGGCGACCGCCCGGAAGCCTATAAAAAGGAGAGGCCGGCCAAACTCGGGTTGCAAATAAGAATCCTTCTCATGTAGGTTTGCGCTCCCGGCGGCCTGCCGGCCCTGGAGTTATGTCAGACCGATGAATTCCCGATTGCGCATGCAGGTGTATCGCACCACGCACCTGCTGCACTGGATCAGCGCTGCCGTGTGCTTTGCGGCACTCACGCTCTTCACGATCACCGGCATCACGCTCAATCACGCCAGCTCGATCGGGGGCAAACCCGTCGTCACCACCCACGCGGCGCAGCTCCCGGAAAGCCTGCGCACCGCGCTCGCGGCGCAGTCCGGCGGCGAGGTGGCATCGCCGCTCGCCGCATGGATCGAGAAGGAGTTCGGCCTGCCGCTGGCAGGCGCCAGCGCCGAGTGGTCCGACGAGGAGCTGTATCTGTCCGCGCCGGGACCGGGCCGTGACGCGTGGATCTCCATCGACCGCGCGAGCGGGGCGGCCCGGTCCGAGGCCACCGATCGCGGCTGGATCGCGTACTTCAACGATCTCCACAAGGGCCGCAACACCGGCATCGCCTGGGTGGTCTTCATCGACGTGGTCGCCGCGGCCTGCCTGTTCTTCTCGCTGACCGGCCTGATCCTGCTGCAGATCCAGGCGCGCCAGCGGCGCTCGACCTGGCCGCTGGTGATCGGCGGCACCGTGGTGGCGGCGGTCCTCATGATCTTCTTCATCCATTGAGTAGTTAGTTGGAGCCAATAATGACCCGTGTTTCGCGCCTCGCGCTCACCGTGTTCCTTGCCGCCGGCGCCGCGTCGGCCGGGGCCGCGGATCTTTCGGTAAACGTCGAAATACCCAACCTGCCGGTGGCCGAGTACCACCGCCCGTACGTCGCCGTCTGGGTCGAGGGGCCCGACCAGGCCATCGCGGTGAACCTGGCGGTCTGGTACCAGTTGCGCGGCGATCACACGAAGTGGCTGCCCGACCTGCGCCAGTGGTGGCGCCGTGGCGGCCGGGACCTGAAGGTGCCGGTCGACGGGTTGACGGGTGCGACGCGCCCGGTGGGGCAACACCTGCTGAAGTTCGACGCGGCGCAGGCGCCACTCGCGAAGCTCGCGCCGGGCCAGTACGCGCTGGTCGTCGAGGCCGTGCGTGAAGTCGGCGGTCGCGAAGCCGTCCGCATTCCCTTCGAGTGGCCGATCAAGAAGGCGAAGCAGGAAACGGCCAGCGGGCAGAAAGAACTCGGCAAGGTCGCGCTCTCCCTCAATCCCTGATTCCGCAACGGGAAGACTCATGAAAAACACGCTCAAACTCGCGCTCCTGGCGGCGCTGCTCGCGCCCCTCAGTGCACATGCCGCGCGCGCCTGGCTGCTGCCCTCCCAGACGATCGTCGCGAACTCCGGCGGCTGGGTCGCCGTCGACGGCGCGATGGCCGACGACCTGTTCTCGTTCAACCAGGGCGCGATGAACATCGATCCGCTGGTCGTGTCCGGCCCCGACGGAAAACCGGTGACGCCGCAAAACGTCGCGAAGGGCCGAACGCGGTCGAGCTTCGATCTCGAGCTGCGCCAGGCGGGTACCTATCGCATCAGCGTTGCCGACGACATGGTGATGGCGCGCTGGGAAGAGGACGGCAAGCCCAAGCGCTGGCGCGGTACGGCCGCGGAAATGGCCGCCGGCATTCCCGCCAACGCCGCGAAACTCGAGGTCGAGCAGATGCAGCGGCGCATCGAGACCTTCGTGAGCGTCGGCAGGCCGAGTGCGCTGGGCGAGCAACGTGGCGGCCTGCTGCTCGTGCCGCTCACTCATCCCAACGACCTGTACGCGGGCGAGACGGCCAAATTCCGTTTCCTCCTCGACGGCAAACCCGCGAAGGACCTGGACATTGAGATCATCGCGGGCGGCACGCGATATCGCGACTCACCCGATGAAATGCTGCTCAAGACGGATGCGAACGGCGAGGTGGCGGTCAAGTGGCCGGGCGCCGGCCTGTACTGGCTGGGTGCCGGCGTCCAGGACGAGGGTGCGACCGTGCCGAACGTGAAGAAGCGCCGCGCCAGCTACAACGCCACGTTCGAAGTGCTGACGCAGTAGTTTGAGAGGCGCGCCGCTCATCGCCGCGCTGGTCGTCGCCGGAATGGCGCTCGCGGCATGCGCGACGCGACCCGCGCAGCGCGAGACGCTGCTTTCGGGCGAGACGATGGGCAGCACCTGGACCGTGAAGGTCGCCGGCGCGCTGCCCGGAAGCGAGACGGAATTGCGCGACGGCATCCAGGCGCGCTTCGACGCGGTGAACCTGGCGCTCAGCACCTGGCGCGCGGACTCGGCGCTCAGCCGTTTCAATGCGCGCGACGACGGCGAATGGATGGACATCGACCCGGAGCTCGCGGCCGTGCTGCGCTACGCGTTGAGCCTGGCCGCGGCGAGTGATGGCGCGTACGACGTGACGGTCGGGCCGCTCGTGAACCTGTGGGGATTCGGACCGGACGCCGCGACCGGGCAGGTGCCGGATGCGGCGGCGATTCGCGCCGCCCGCGAACGCGTCGGCTGGCGCAAGGTGGAGGTCGATGCGACGCGCGATCGCGCGCGCAAGGCGCCCGGCGTGCGCGTCGACCTGTCTTCGCTCGGCAAGGGGCGTGGCGTCGATCGCGTGGCGGAATATCTCGACGCGCGCGGCGTGACCAACTACCTCATCGACCTGTCGGGAAAACTTCGCGCGCGCGGCCGCAACGCGCAACGCGCGTCCTGGCGGGTCGCGGTGGAGCGCCCGGGGCCGGACCAGCCCGTGGCCGCCGGCGAGGCCGCTCGATCGGTCGTGACGCTGCGCGACGAAAGCATCGCGACGGCCGGCGACTACCGGCGCTTCTTCGAGTCCGGCGGGCGGCACTACTCGCACATCATCGATCCGGCGACCGGCGCACCGGTGACGCACCAGACGGTTTCCGCAACGGCGCTCGCCGCGGATTGCATGCAGGCCGACGCGTTCGCCACCGTATTCATGGCCATGTCCCCGGGCGCCGCGCTGCGGCTCGCGGACGAGCGGGGAGTTGCGGCGCTGTTGATCGGTCGCGATGGCGATGCGCTGCGCGTCCAGGCCAGCGCCCGGTGGCCCGCGCGGTGATGTAGGCCGAGGCCCACGCCGGGGCGCGGGCATCGCCGACGGGTGCGGCGGGTTGTTAGGCGGCGGCCTGGTGCAGAATCCGCGTGTGAACGCCCCGCGCAGTTTCTGGCAGATCCTCAAGGGCACGACCGACAACTGGCTCGAAGACCAGGCGTCGAGCATCAGCGCCGCGCTCGCGTTCTACTGCGCGTTCTCGCTCGCTCCGCTGCTCATCATCACGGTGTCGATCGCGGGCTGGATCATCGGGGGCGACCTCGCATACTCGTACGTCGGCAGCCAGCTGACGATGCTCTTCGGCCACCAGAGCGCCACGCTGATCCTCGAGGCGATGCGCGGAGCGCAGTCGACCGACGGACTGTTCGCGACCATCGTGAGCGTCGTGATGCTGGTGATCGGCGCGAGCACGGTGTTCGCCGCGCTCGAGAGTGCCTTGCAGCAGGTGTGGGGCGGCCGCAAGTCGCTGCCGCGTGGATGGCGCGAGTTCGTCAGGGCGCGGCTCATCTCGTTCGGTTTCATCCTCGCGATCGGGTTCCTGCTGCTCGTGTCCCTGACGCTCACGACCGCGCTGGCCGCGCTGCGCGGCTACGTGCTGCGCCACTTCGAGGGACTGGTGGGCCTGTTTGCGTCCCTGGATTTCGTGATCTCGATCGCGCTCGGCACGGGGCTGGTCGCTCTCATGTACCGCTATCTACCGGCCAGGCGGCTCGCCTGGAGGCACGTGATCATCGGTGCACTCGTGACCGCGTTGCTGTTCCACGCCGGGCGCTGGGCGATCGGCCTGTACCTGGGACGGGCCACGCAGCCCACCGCATACGGCGCGGCCGCCTCATTCGCCGCGCTGCTGCTGTGGCTGTACTACTCGGCGCAGATTTTCCTGTTCGGCGCCGAGTTCACCGCCTGCCTCGGCCGGTCGCGTCAGCCGGAGCCGCTGGCCGCTAGCGCCTGAGGATCTGGAACTTCCCGAAGGCCACGCCGATTTCCCAGCCTTCACCCGTGCCGGAGAGCGCCAGCGAGACCGCGCCCTTGGTCACGACATGGGCCTTCGCGGACTTCACCGCGCCGGCTTCGGCCTCCGCGCTCACGTAGGTGCCGAGCAATTCGTTGATGTGGTCGACGCCGGAGAACTCGCCGGTGCCGTTCTTGATCGTGGAGTGTCCGACGGTCGGGCCGCCGCCGCGCGCGCGTAGACGCACGCGCAGGGATTGTCCGTTAGTGCAGGTGATCGTGCCGGTGCCATCCGAGCGCTTGTAGAATGCCGACCAGCCACTGATCGTGAACTTCAGTTTGCAGTCGGCCTTCGCCTGGGCGGTATTGCCGATGGCCGCCGCCACGATGAGGCCGGCGGTGAGCATGGATGCGGATGTGGTTTTTCATGGGCCGGCACGCTACCCGCGACGGCAGGCGAAGGCAAGAATGAAGCAGGTTCCGATCAAGCGCGCCATCGAACGCGTGCCCGGGGGGCTCATGGTCGTGCCGCTGTTGTGCGGCGCACTGATCACCACCTTCGCACCCGGCACCGCAGGATTCTTCGGCTCGTTCACGGGCGCGCTGTTCACCGGCGCGCTGCCGATCCTCGCCGTGTTCTTCGTCTGCACCGGCGCGAGCATCGACTTCAGGTCCACGCCGTACCTCCTGAAGAAGGGCGGCACGCTGTTCGCCGTCAAGGTGGGCATCGGCATCTTGTTAGGCGTCGTCTTCGGCCGGTTGCTCGGCGAGTCGCCGGTCGAGGCCGGCCTGTTCGCGGGCATCTCGACGCTTGCCATCGTCGCCGCGATGAACGACACGAATGGCGGCCTCTACATGGCCTTGATGGGGCAGTACGGCCAGGTGCGCGACGTGGGTGCGTACAGCGTGATGTCGCTGGAGTCCGGCCCGTTCCTCACCATGGTCACGCTGGGCGTCGCGGGCCTCGCGGCGTTCCCGTGGCCCACGCTCGTGGGCGGCGTGCTGCCGCTGCTCCTCGGCATGCTGCTCGGCAATCTCGATCGCGAGATGCGCGAATTCCTGGGTCGCGCGATCCCCGTGCTGATCCCGTTCTTCGCGTTCGCGCTCGGGGCGAACCTGGATCTCGGCAAGGTATGGCAGGCGGGATTGTTAGGCCTGGGACTGGGCCTCGCGGTCGTCGTCGTCACGGGGATACCGCTGTTCTTACGCCGACCGCCTGACCGGCGGCACCGGGGTCGCGGGCGTCGCCGCGGCTTCGACGGCGGGCAACGCCGTTGCGGTGCCCGCGATCGTCGCCAGCGCGAACTCCGCGTACGCCGACGCGGCGGCCCACGCCACGATACTCGTCGCCGCCTGCGTAGTGGTGACCGCCATCGTCGTGCCGCTCGTTACCGCCTGGACCGCGCGCCGGGTCGCGAAGCGGCCGGACGCGATGGAAACAGAGTAGATGGAGCAGCGCTGGCTGATCATTGCCGACGACCTCACCGGCGCGGCGGACAGCGCGATCGCGTTTGCGAAGCGGCGCCTGCCGGCGCGCGTGAGCTGGGGCGAACCGCGCCCGGAGGAACGCGCGGATGCGCTGGCGCTGGCCTTCGATGCCGATACGCGGCAGCTCCCGGCGGCCGCGGCCGCGCGCCGGCACCAGGAAGTCCTCGGCCGCCTCCTCGATGCGCGCATGCACGTCTTCAAGAAGATCGATTCGACGCTGCGCGGTCATCCGGCGGAGGAAATCGGCGCGCTGCTCGACGTGCTCGCGGCGCACGTCCCGCGGCTGCGCGTGGTGTTCACGCCGGCATTTCCCGCCGGCGGCCGCGTCACGCGCGGAGGGCGGGTGTTCGTGCATGGCACGCCCCTCGAGCGCACCGAGTTCTGGGACGCCGCGCGACCCGCGGAACACGCCGACCTCGCCGTGATGCTGGAAAGCGCGGGACTGCACTCGCGCCATGTCGGGCTCGATGCCGTGCGCGGCGGCGCGCACCGGCTGCGCGCGCTGCTCGATGACGGCCGGGGCGGCGCGGCGCTCTGCATCTGCGACGCGGAAACGGAGGACGATCTCGACCGCATCGTCGCGGCGAGTCTCACCGATGATGGCCCGACTTTCTTCGCGGGCAGCGCCGGCTTCGCTCACGCGCTCGCGCGGCGCGTCTCGCAGGCCGACAGGCCGCGCGTTCCTCCGATCGTGCACGCGCCGTCGATGCACGGTGCGTTGCTGGTCGTCGGCTCCCAGGCGCAGGCCTCGCGCGTGGCGCTGCCTCCCCTGGAGCGGATTCCCGGCGTACGCCGCATCAGCGCCGATGCGTCGCGCCTCGTCGCCGGCGGCGCGGACACGGCATTGCCGCTCGATGCGCTCGCGCGCGATCTCGCGGCAGGCGTGGACGTCGTCATCGACATCATTCCGCCCGCTGACGCTTCGGTGCCGAAATCCCGCGAGGTCGTCGACGCGCTGGCGCGGCGGATCGCGCCGCTGTGCGCCCACGCCAGCGCGCTGATGGCCACCGGCGGCGATACGGCCGCGGCGCTGCTCACGCGCTGCGGCGTGCGCGGAATCCAGCTGTCGGACGAGCTCGAACCGGGTGCGTCGCTGGGACTTACACTTGGCGAACGGCCGCTGCCGCTGGTCACCAAGTCCGGCGGCTTCGGCGACGAGGGATCGTTGCGACGCATCGTCGAACGACTGCGCTTCATCAGACAGACGGGAATCGTGGCATGAGCCTGCCGACCATCGCGATCACCATGGGCGACGCCGCCGGCATCGGTCCCGAGATCATCATGAAAGCCCTGGCCCGACTCGAGGCGCGCACGATCTGCCGCCCGCTCGTGATCGGCGACGCGCGCCGCCTCGCGCTGGCCGGCAAGATCGTCCGTTCGCATCTGAAGATCGTGAGCCGCGCCGTTCCGCGTGATGCGACGTATGCGCCCGGCTCGGTCGAATGCATCGATCTTGCGCTCGTGCCCGACGATCTGCCGTTCGGCGCAACGTCGGCCGTGGCGGGCGAGGCCGCGTTCCGTTTCATCGAGCGCGCGGTGCGCATCGTCGAGTCCGGCGATGCGCAGGCCATCTGCACGGCGCCCCTCAGCAAGGAGGCGCTGCACGCCGCCGGGCATCGTTATCCGGGTCACACCGAGCTGCTGGCCGCGCTCACGAATACGGCGGAAGTGTCGATGATGCTGGTCGCGCCGAAGCTGCGCGTGATCCACGTGACGACGCACATCGGTCTGCTCGACGCGATCGAGCGCATCGACGCGCCGCTCGTGGAGCGCGTGATCGAGCGTGCTCACGCGACGTTGGCGCGGGCCGGAATCGAGCGGCCGCGCATCGGCGTGTGTGGCATCAATCCGCACGCCGGCGAGAACGGCTTGTTCGGGCGCGGCGAAGAAGCCACGAAGATCGAACCCGCGGTGCGCAGTGCACGCGACCGCGGCCGGGATGTCCGGGGGCCGCTGCCCGCGGACACGCTGTTCTATCTCGCCGCACGCGGCGACTTCGACATCGTCGTTGCGATGTACCACGACCAGGGTCATGGACCCATCAAGGTCCTCGGCCTCGAGGCGGGCGTGAACATCACGGTCGGGCTTCCGGTGGTCCGGACCTCGGTCGATCACGGCACCGCGTTCGACATCGCGGGAAAGGGAATCGCCGACGAACGCAGCCTGGTCGAAGCCCTCCGGCAGGCGGCTTCGCTCGCCGCGCAGTAGACCGTCCTGAAAATGTCTTTTGCCCGCGAGATTTCGCTAGCCGGTAGCGTTATCACGGTTGTACCTTCCTCGTGCGACCGATTAGGGGCAAAAAGTATGATTTTTAGCCTCGGAAGTCGCGTTTCGTGATAAAAAACGATTCGTTTTGACTGATCAAGCTCATAAATGAGCGTTTGTGACGGGTACAAGTTGGTACCCGCGCAGGGTTTCTGGCTCCCTGGAGCCGTGTCGAGTCCGAGAAGTGCACCTTGTCCGCGCTCTGTGCGCTTTTCGACAATCGGAGCGCCGCTGGCACCCCTTCGCTGGCGGCGCTCCTCCTATCTCCCCCGTTGAAATCTTCTTTGCGATGTCTCGCGCCTGTCTCGTGCGCGCATAAATGCGCGTTTCTGCTGGGTATATGGGTGCTTTGGGGTGGTTTGAATCCGCACCAAGCCCCGTTCCCGATCTTGCTCGCGCAAATTCGCTCATACATGATCGGGCTGTCGTGGCTGAGCCGAGCGCGGAAACTTTGCTCACCACTTCTGCGGATCTCACCGCCGGCGCTGTCGCGCCGACGGTGTGGCCGTGCTTAAAAACACGAAGGGGGAACCATGCCGATCAAACGATGGGCGAGCCTTGCTCGCCGCGCGCACGCCAACCATTTCTTGCTGCTGGCATTCGCAATCACCACCAGTGGAAACGCCGTCGCCCAGCAACCGCCGGAGCAGGCACAGGAACAGGAAGAGATCGTCGTCACCGGTTCGCGCATCGCGCGTGACGTCAAGGATGCTTCGACACCTCTCGCGGTAATCGACGCCGAAGAACTCAAGCTGTCGGGCACGCGGAACCTCGACAAGATGCTGGGCGATCAGCCCCAGTTCGTGCAGGCAACCAACGGTGGCGCGACGGCCAACACGGTTCCGGCTGGCTCCGCGGCGGGCGCGGCGTACGCCAACCTCCGTGGCTTCGGTCCGACGCGCAGCCTCACGCTGGTCAACGGGCGGCGCTTCGCCATCTACGGACCCGAACAGGTCACCGACCTCAACACCATTCCGGCTGCGCTGGTGAAGCGCACCGAAGTCGTCACCGGCGGTTCTTCCGCGGTGTACGGCTCCGACGCCATCACCGGTGTCGTCAACTTCATCATGCGCGACGACGTCGATGGCATCGAAGCCGGCGCTTCGTATGGTTTCGACAGCGCCACGAATTCCCCGACGTTCAGTGTCGACCTGACGGCGGGCACGAACTTTGCGGAAAATCGCGGCAACGTCGTGGCCTCGCTCAACTACTACAAGCGCGAAGGCTTCACGCGCGACGAGCGCGGCGACTGGGCCGAGCTGCCCTATCGGCGAAGCCTGTGTGACCGCAGCAGTCCTGGAGCGACAGCCTGATCGGTACCGCCAATGGCTCGAATGCCGCCAATTGCGCGGCATCCGGCGGCCGGATGGGCTTCGTATTCGCGGGCAGTGGCGACATTCCCAACGGACGCTTCACGTTGACGCCGGCGCAGTTGGCGAATGCCGGAGTGCAATCCGCGCTCGCCGACGCGGGCCTCGCCGGCCTCGGTGGCAATGGCTGGACTTTCGACGATGCGGGTGCGAACCAGCGTCTGGTGAACCGTCCGGCGGACGACTTCAACCTGACGCAGTTCAACTATCTGCAGGTTCCGGCCGAGCGGTACATGGCTCAACGTGTTCTCGCATTTCGACTTCACGGACAGCGTCACCGGCTACGCCGAGTTGCACTTCAGCAACAACAGGTCGACCAGCAGCTCACGCAGTCGAACATCAACGCCACTTCCTGGTCAACGTCGACAACCCGTATCTCGACGACGACATGCGCGCGTTGCTGGTCGCAGCTCGATGCGGCCGAGACGCGGACCACGACGCTTCCCGCGCAGGGCAGTCGCATCCAGACCACCACCCAGAACGACGGTCTGGCGATCATCAACGGCGGGCCGACGCCTGGTCGAGCTGCCGTTCCGGCACAACGTTGACGACCACGACGTGTGGCGCGCCGCGGTCGGTGTGCGGGGCGATCTCGGCGACGCGTCGGGCAGCTTCTTGCGCAACCTGTCCTACGACGTGTACTACAGCTTCGCGCATTCGGAAGACACCAGCCGCCAGGAAGGCGCCGCCTCGCGCAGCCATTACGCGCAGGCGATGCTGCGTCCCAATCGGCACGACGGCGCCGGTGGCGAACATCTTCGGCCAGAACCTTTCGCGCCGCGGCGGTGAACGCCATCACGATCAACGCCGACCAACACCACGAATGCGGAGCAGCAGGTGGCCGTGGCCACGCTCGGCGGCGAAGCATTCGATCCTGCCGGCTGGCGCCGTGAACTTCTCGGTCGGCCTCGAATGGCGCACGGCCGAGGCGGAGTACATTCCTGATGAGTATCTGCGTACGGGCGACGTCGTCGGGATTCAATGCCGGCCTGCCGACGTCGGGCGACGTCACGGCGAAAGAAATTTTCGCCGAGGTGCGCGTGCCCGCTCCTGGCCGATCTTCCGTTCGATCCAGAACCTCACGCGCCAATGGCGGCTTTCGCAGCTCGGACTACGACCTGGATGGCGTCGGCCGCGTCGCGACCTATCTCTATGGCATCGACTGGCGCGTCAATGACATCGTTCGCGTTCCGCGGCCAGTTCCAGCGCGCCATTCGTGCGCCGAACATCGGAGACCTGTACGGCGGCTTGCAGCTGAACTTCCAGACGCTGACCGACCCTGCTCGAGCCGGGATACCAACCAGTACGCAGGCGGTGCGCGACGTGTGTATCGCCACCGGCGTGCCCGCGGCATCCGTGTTCACCGGCCGGCGTGCAGCCGGACAACATCATGCCGGCTCGTCTCCGGTGGCAATCCGGATCTGCAGGAAGAGAGCTCGGACACGCGCACCGCTGGGTGTGGTGTTCACGCCGATCGATTCGCTGATGACCTGGTCGTGACCATCGACTACTTCGACATCAAGCTCGACGGCGCCATTGCGCAGCTCGGCGGCGGAGCGCAGAACACGCTGAACCTGTGTTACCTCACGCGTCCAGGACGCCAACAGCGACTTCTGCCAGGCCGTGCATCGCAATCCGGATACCGGCTCGATCACCATGCCGTACTCGCTGATCGTCTGCCAGACGAACATCGGCGCGCTCGAGACCGTCGGGTATCGACTTCAACGCCACGTTATGGCTGGGATGCGGGCTTCGGCATGGAGGGCGCCAGCCGCTTCGAACTCAGCACGCTCTGGACCTGGACGAAGAAGTTCACGCTGACGCCCGTGCGGCGTTGCCGCAGAAGAACCGCTGCCTCGGCGCCTATGGTTCGACTTGCGGTGAGCCCATTCCGGAGTGGAAGGGTGTCACGCGCCTGACGTGGACCACGGGCCCGCTGGGCGTGAGCCTCCGTCATCGGTACATTGACAGCGTGACCACCGATCGCTGCGTGCTGCCGGAGTCGGCGGGCACCAACCCCAACCCGGCGGCGCTGCTGACGTATACGAATCCGCAGTTTCGACGCGATGCACTACCTCGACCTGTCGGGCACCTTCGCTTTGGCGACAAGGTCGACTTCTACGCCGGCGTGAACAACATCACTCGACAAGGATCCGCCGATCGTGGCGGGCTTTGGTGGCTATGGAAACACGTTCCCGTCGACCTATGACTACGCGGGCATGACGTGTTCTTCGGCGTCAACGTGAAACTTCTGATCTGACCGCCCCGATCGAGACGCCGCCGCATCCTCGCGGCGGCGTCTCTTTTTGGGCGTGGATCGCTAGCGTCGGACGAGGATGTCGCGCGTGACCTTCCGCACGTCGTTCGCGCCCGTGAGCGCGAGGCTGACGGCCAGCTCCTTGCGGATGATGTCCAGCGCGAGCGTGACTCCGGCTTCGCCGCGCGCCGCCAGCGCATAGAGAAACGCCTTGCCGATCAGGCAGCCCTTGGCGCCGAGCGCCAGCGCCTTGAGCACGTCCTGTCCCGTAGCGCACGCCACCGTCGAACAACACTTCGCAGCGGCCCGCCACGGCTTCCACGACCCCGGGCAATGCCGAGATGGTCGAACGCGCGCCATCGAGCTGCCGGCCGCCGTGATTCGAAACGACCATGGCGTCGACGCCGTGCTGCGCAGGCCATGCGCGCGTCCTCGGGATCGAGAATGCCCTTGATGATGATCTTGCGCGGCCAGCGCTCGCGCAGCCACGCGAGATCCTTCCAGGTGACCGTGGGATCGAACTGCTGCGCGATCCACTCGGACAAGCGTCTTGAGACCCGCCCGTGCCTCTTCATGCGGCCTTCGAGATTGCCGAAAGTGCGGCGTTTGCCCGTGAGCACCTTGAACGCCCAGGTGGGCCGCATGCGCGACTTCGAACGTGTTCTTGAGCGTCAGTCTGCGGTGGAATGGAAAGGCCGTTCTTCGGGTCGCGGCGACGCAGGCCCTGCACCGGCATGTCGACGGTGAGCATGATGGCCGAGCAGTTGGCCGCCAGCGCGCGATCGAGCAGCTCCACGTTGAAGCTGCGATCGCGCATCAGATAGACCTGGAACCAGAACGGCTTCTGCACCACGCTGCGCACGTCTTCGATCGAGCAGATGGACATGGTGCAGAGGCAGAACGGCACGCCGAAGGCCTGCGCGGCGCGCGCGCCCAACATCTCGCCATTGGCGTGAAACAGCCCCGTGAGACCGGTGGGCCCGATCCCCAGCGGAATGGTCCAATCGCTCGCCGAGGATGGTGGTGGCGAGCTGCTGCTGCGACACGTCGACCATCACGCGTTGGCGCAACTGGATGGCCCGCAGGTCCGCCGAGGTTGCGATTGAACGTGACCTCGTCGTACGAGCCGCGATCGGCGTAGTCGAAGATGGCGCGCGGCACCCGGCGGCGCGCTTGCCTGGCGCAGATCTTCGATGCGAATTGAGTGACGGCCATCGTGACCCTCAGACTATGCCACCACCGAGGCTTTGTTTGCCCGGCCGCATTTTTCCCGCATTCGGCGCGATAGCCGCTCTGCCCGATACGCGGCGACCGGATCGATGGCCGCGCCGCTTCGGCACGCGCGCCTGCGCGAGGATCGGCGACACGTCCGTGGTGAAGGCGCGCTTCAGCGTCTGCGCGGCCATCAGCACGTCGTTGCCGATGCTGATGCTGTGCAAGCGCCTCGCGGTCGACGATCAGCGCCTGCGCATACGCGCGCTGCAGCTCGATGGCGCTGGTCATCAGGCTTTCGATCGGGTCGGTGACGTTGTGCGACTGGTCGAGCATGTGCGCCGGCTTGAAGTTCGGCGCCTTGCGCGAGCTCGGCATCCACCAGCTCGTTGAAGATCAGGAACAGCCGGAACGGATCGATCGAGCCGGCATCGAGATCGTCGTCGCCGTACTTCGAATCGTTGAAATGGAAGCCGCCGAGCCGCCGCGCGTGCACCAGCCGCGCGACGATCATCTCGATGTTCACGTTCGGCGCGTGGTGGCCGAGGTCGACCAGGCAGAACGCCTTCGGGCCCGAGCGTCTGCGCCGCCATGAGCGAGCTGCCCCAGTCCTGGATGACCGTGGCATAGAACGCCGGCTCGTACATCTTGTGCTCGATGAACATGCGCCAGTCCTCGGGCAGCGCCGCGTAGATCTGCCGCTGCGATTCGAGATAACGCTCGAACGCGCGGCCGAGATGCTGCTGGCCGGGAAAATTCGCGCCGTCGCCGATCCACACGGTGAGCGCCTTCGAGCCCGAGCTGCTTGCCGATCCGAATGCAGTCGATGTTGTGCGCGACGGCCTGCGCGCGCACGGCGGCGTCGGTGTGCGTGAGGCTGCCGTACTTGTACGAAAGCGTCTGGCCCGACCTGATCCTGGAAGGTGTTCGAGTTCACCGCGTCGAAGCCGAGGCCGAGCGCGGCGCCGTGTTCGCGCAGCGCCGGTAGTCGTCGGTGTGGTCCCAGGGCAAGTGCAGCGAGACCGTCGGGCGTCGCGCCCGTCAGGCTGTGAATGACCGCGCAGTCCTCGAGCTTCTCGAACACGTTGCGCGGCTCGCCCGTGCCCGGGAAACCGGCGCGAAGCGCGTGCCGCCCGTGCCGACGCCCCAGGAAGGAATCGCCACCCTGAAGTTCGCGACCGCCTTGCGTGACCGCATCGATGTCGATGCCGCGGCGCGCGAGCTGCGTGCCGAGCGCGGAGTAGTCGGCGGCCAGCGCGGCGGCATGCGGCTGGTTGGCCGACGCGATGATAGTTCGCGTCGCGCGGATCGGCGAAGCGTTGCATGGTCCCCTCTGGATCGTCGCGGCAGTCTAACGCGTGAACGCGCCGGCGTTGCCGGCATCGACGTTGATGATATTGCCCGTCGACTTCGCGGAGCGCTCCGAGGCGAAGAATGCCACGGCTTCGGCCACGTCTTCCGGATACACGCTGCGCTTCAGCAGGCTGCGCTCGCGGTACACGGCTTCGAGCTCGTCCGACGCTGGTCTTGTACTGCGCGGCGCGCTGCTGGCGCCCATTCGCCCTGCCAGATGCGCGAGCCGCGCAGCACCGCGTCCGGATTCACGACGTTGACGCGAATGCCGAGCGGCGCGCCTTCCAGCGCCAGGCAGCGCGCGAGGTGCAGCTCGGCGGCCTTGGCCGTGCAGTACGCGGCGGCGCCGGGAGATGCGGCGAGCGCGTTCTTCGAGCCGATGAACACGATCGAGCCGCCGATGCCCTGCGACTTGAAGAGCTGGAACGCCTGGCGGGCGATCAGGAAATATCCCGTCGCCAGGATGTCCATGTTCCTCTGCCAGAGCGCGAGCGTGGTCTCTTCGACGGGCGAAGCCGAGGCGATGCCGGCGTTGGAAATGCAGATATCGACGCCGCCGAACTTCCAGGCGCTGTCGCGGAAGCTGGCGGCGACGGCGTCTTCGCGCGTGACGTCCATCCAGGAGCTGGCGACGACGTCGGTGCCGTATCTCTTCTTGCAGCTCGGCTTCGGCACTGCTCAAGCGCGTCGCGATCGATGTCGCAGAGCACCACGCACGCGCCTTCGTCCATGAGCCGTCGCGCGGTCGCGAGGCCGATGCCGCCGGCGCCGCCGGTGATCAGCGCGACGCGGCCGGCCAGCGCCTTCGGCTTCGGCATGCGCTGCAGCTTGGCTTCTTCGAGGTCCCAGTATTCGATGTCGAACGCTTCCTGCTCGGGCAGGCCGCGATAGGTCGGACACGCTGGCGGCGCCGCGCATCACGTTGATGGCGTTGACGTAGAACTCGCCGGCGATGCGCGCGGTGGCCTTGTCCGCGGCGAAGGTGATCATGCCGACGCCGGGCACCAGATAGACCACCGGGTTCGGATCGCGCATCTTCGGCGAGCCGGGCCGCTTGCAGCGCTCGTAGTAGCCGGCGTATCGCTCGCGATACGCCTCGATGGCCGGCTTCACGCGCGCGGCGAGCTGCTCGACGGTGTCGCTGCGCGGGATCGAACGGCAGCACCAGCGGCCAGATCTTCGTGCGCAGGAAGTGATCCGGGCAGGACGTGCCGAGCGCCGCGAGCGCCGCGAGCTTCTCGCCGCCCACGAATTCGAGCACGGTCTCGCTGTCGTCGAAATGGCCGACCTTGACGGCAGGGTGATGCCTTGAGCGCTGCGGAGATGAGGCCACGGATCGCGCGGCATGATGCCGGCCGCGATTTCGCGACGGCGCTCGATGGTCAGCGCGTGCGGTCGTGACGGCGCCGAACGGGCGCTTGCCGCGGCTCTTGCTGCGTCAAGCCACGGCGTGGCGCGATTGATGACGTCGAGCGTGTTCTCGTAGCAGGCCTTGGACGTGTCGGCCCAGGTGAACAGGCCGTGCGCTTCGAGCACCACGCCCTTGAGCTTCGGGATTCTTCTGCGTGAGCTCGCGCAGCTCGAGGCCGAGCTCGTAGCCCGGGCCGGATCCACGGCAGCCAGCCGATCTCGTCGCCGTAGATTTCCTCGGTCAGCGCGCTTCGAATCCGCCGACGGCGGCAATCGCGATCAACGCGTCGGGATGCATGTGATCGACGTGCGCGCGATCGACGAGGCCATGCAGCGGCGTGTCGATGCTCGCGGCGCGGGGATTCAGGTTGAACGTGCAGTGCGCGTACAGCGGCACCAGCATGCTGTCGCTGTCCTTGCCGCGCTCTTCGTAGAACGGTTCTCCAGCGCGAGGAACTTCTCCATATATAGAGTGGAGAAGCCGTCGAGCTTCATGGTGCCGAGGTCGCCGCCCGAGCCCTTGACCCACAGCACCTCCACGTCCTGCCCGGTCAGCGGATCCTTGTCCTTGATCTTCGCCGAGGTGTTGCCGCCGCCGAAATTGGTGATGCGCTTGTCGCCGCCCAGCAGGTTCGAGCGGTAGAGCAGCAGCTCCGGCGGGCGACAGTTCGGCCGCGTGAGCGTCATCCCAGCGGTTTTCGATTTCGAGTGACGCCTGGGGCGCCATCTGTACCACACTCATCTAATCTCTCCGGGCTGCAGCTGGCGCTAAAGTAGCGCACCGGTCAGCCTCGTTTTACGGAGAGGCTGTTTAACACACGAAGCCGTCATATACAATCAATCACGTTCATAATCGATCACGGTCGAAGGTCGAAAATGGGTGAGCCCATGCTGGAAAGAGAGCGCCATAACCTGATTCTGAAGCTCGTCGAGGAACGCTCCATCGTGAGCGTCGGCGACCTGCTCGATCTGCTGGGCGCGTCCGAAGCCACCATTCGCCGCGACATCAATGCGCTCGCCGAGCAGGGCGAGGTGAAGCGCATCCGCGGCGGCGCCGAAGCCGTGCGGCCGCGGCACCAGCCGCACCTGGTCGGCATGCCGTTCGCGCTGAGCCAGGACATGAGCGTGCCGCAGAAGCGCGCGATCGCGCGCGCGGCCGCGGAGCTCATCGACGCCGGGCGAGAGCATCATCATCAACGGCGGCACCACCACCTTCGCGCTGGTCGAGTTCCTCGAGGACTCACGACCTCGACATCCTCACCAATTCGTTTCCGATCGCGGCCAAGCTGTTCGCGACCAGCCGCAACCGCATCACGCTGCCGGGCGGCACCATCTTCCGCGAGCAGAACATCGTGCTGAGCCCGTTCGAGAACGACACCATCGAGAGCTTCTGGGGCAACAAGCTGTTCGTCGGCTGCTATGGCCTCAACCGCTTCGGCATGATGGAAGCCGATCCGCTGATCGTGCAGGCGCAGACCAAGCTGCTGAAGCGCAGCGAACACGTCATCGTGATGGCCGACAGCAGCAAGCTGCGGCGCAAGTCCGCGATGATCGTGGCCGGCCTCGACCGCATCAACACCATCGTCACCGACGATGGCGCCAAGCCCGAAGAGCTGGAAGTTTTCCAGGCCGCGGGCATCAAGGTGATCGTCGCGAAGGTGACCGAAGAAGACGAGATGCAGAAGCTCGCCTGAGCGGCGGAGACGACAGCCGGTTACGTTGAACGCGAGAATCGATGCATCGACGCGCTGCCTTGCCGCGGCCGCATTGCCTCGCGTCGGCTGCGGCGCAGCGGCCCGGACGAACCCGGCGCGCACGCGCATCGGCATCGTCGCCAAGTCGCTGGGCAATGGCTTCTTCGATGCCGTGCACAAGGGCGCCGACGAAGCCGGCGGCGGAGCTCGATGCGGAAGTGATCTTCACCGGCCCGACGACGCCGACCGCCGAAGGCCAGATCGAAACGCTGAACTCGCTGATCGCGCAGCGCGTCGATGCGATCGCCATCTCCGCCAACGATCCCGATGCGCTCGTGCCGACGCTGAAGCGGGCGATGGATCGCGGCATCAAAGTGATTTCGTACGACTCCGCCGTCGCGCCGGCCGGCCGCAATGCCCATCTCGCGCCCTCTTCCGATCCGCTGATCGGCGAGACCGTGGTCGCGCTGGCCGCGGAGCTGGCACCGGAAGGGAAGGGCAAGTTCGCCGTCGTCTCGGCGACGCCGACCTCGACCAACCAGAACGCCTGGCTGGCCGAAATGCGCAAGGCGCTGCCGCAGCATCCGGGGCTGGAATTCGTCGGCGTCGCCTATGGCGACGACGTTTCCGACAAGTCATATCGCGAAGCCGTCGCGCTGCTCAAGCAGCATCCGGATCTCGCGGTGCTCGTGAGCATCAGCTCGGTCGGCATCGTGGCGTCGGCGCGCGCGGTCGAAGACCAGGGTCTCACGGGCAAAGTGAAAGTCACCGGCCTGGGATTGCCGTCCGAGCTGGCGGGCTACGTGCGCAGCGGCGTCGTGCCGAAGTTCGCGATCTGGAATCCCATCGATCTCGGCTACACGACCATGCAGGTGGCCGCGCAACTCGCGCGCGGCGGCGACATCGCAAAACCCGTCCCCGCCGGGCGCATGGGCGAGGTGGCGTTCGGCGCCGATGGCGTCGGCGCGATGAGCCAGGCCGTTCGTCTACGACGCCTCCAACGTTGCGGAATTCGCCAAGATATTCTGACGTGTCACCGCCGTTCCTGACGCTGGCCGACGTTCGCAAGTCCTTCGGCGGCGACGCGCGCGCTCGAGCGCGTGTCGCTCGAACTGCACCCGGGTTCGGTGACCGCGCTGATCGGTGAAAACGGCGCCGGCAAATCGACGCTGGTGAAGATCCTCTCCGGCGTGCATCAACCCGATGGCGGCGAGATCCGGCTCGATGGCAGGCAGATCCGCATCGCGGATCCGGTGGCGGCGCGCGACGCTCGGCATCGAGCGTGGTGCACCAGGAATGCCTGGTGTTCGACAACCTCACCGTGGCCGAAAACCTGTTCGTCAACAACCAGCCGGCGCGCCGTGGCTTCGTGAACTGGCGGCGCCTGCAACGAGCAGGCGGGAACCGTGTTGCGCGACCTCGACGCTGACTTTGGCGCCGGACACGCCGGCGGGTCGGCTCAGCATCGCGCAAAAACACCTGGTGCAGATCGCGCGTGCGCTGGCGCACGAATCGCGCGTGCTGATCCTCGATGAGCCCACCGCCTCGCTGTCGCAGCGCGAGTGCGCCGAGCTGTTTCGCATCGTGCGAAAGCTGCGCGATGCCGGCCGCGCATTGCTGTTCATCAGTCACAAGTTCGACGAGATCGTTCGAATCGCGGATCGCTACGCGGTGTTTCGCGACGGCGTTTCCGTGGGCGCCGGGCTGCTCGCCGCAACCGATCGGGATGCGCTGATCCGGCTCATGGTGGGACGCGACGTTGTCACGATTGTTCCCGAAGCTGGAGACCTCGCCCGGCGAGGAACTGCTGCGCGTCGAGGGATCTGTGCCGGGCGGGCGAGTTCGCCGACGTCTCGTTCACGTTGCGCCGGGGCGAGATCCTCGGCATCTACGGCCTGGTGGGCGCCGGGCGCACGGAGCTCGCGCAGGTGCTGTTCGGCGTCGACGCGCGCCGATGCGGGCCGCGTCACGCTGGCAACGGCGGCCATGACTGCCGGCCTGGCATTGGTTCCGGAGGATCGGCAGACCCAGGGCGCGATCCTGCCGTTCTCGATCGCGGCGAATCTCGCTTTGCCGAATCTCGCGACGCTCGCGCCGCGCGGCTGGTGCAGCGCGCGTCGCGAAGCGGACCTCGCGCGCGACTGGATAGGCCGCCTCGCGATCAAGCGCGTCCGGTCCGGAGCAGGTGGTGCAGCAGCCTGTCCGGCGGCAACCAGCAGAAGGTGGTCATCGCCAAGTGGCTGGCGCGCGAACCGGCGGTGCTGATCCTCGACGAGCCCACGAAGGGCATCGACGTCGGCGCCAAGGCCGCGGTGCACGCGGTCACGAGCGAATTCGCGCGCGCCGGAAATGGCGTGATCATGATTTCGTCCGAGCTGCCGGAGATCCTCGGCATGTCCGATCGCGTGCTGGTCATGCGCCGCGGGCGTGTGCGCGGCGAATTCACGCGCGCGACCGCCAGCAGCGAGGCGCTGTTGCGCGCCGCGAGCGACGCATGATCCTGCGTTACCTGAGCGGCATTTCGGAGGCCGCCCGGCGCGACCTGGCGTTCGCCGCGCTGACGCTCGTGCTGTTCCTGGCGGTCACGGTCGCGTTCCCGGCCTTCGCCTCGCCGGGCAACCTCGCCGGCGTGCTCGATGACACCTCCATCCTGATCCTGCTCGCGCTCGGGCAGATGCTCGTGATCCTCGTGCGCGGCATCGACCTGTCCGTCGCGGCGAATCTCGCGCTGTGCGGCATGCTCGCGGCGCTGTTCAACCGCGCATATCCGGACGCGGGCATCCTGCCGGCGCATAGCCATCGCGCTCGGCACCGGTGGATTGCTGGGCGCGGTGAACGGCTTGCTGGTGTGGAAGCTGAGGCTGCCGCCCATCGTGGTGACGCTGGGCACGATGTCGGTGTATCGCGGCGTGATCTATCTGCTGTCGCAGGGCGCCTGGGTCAACGAAAACGAGATGTCGCGTGCCTTCCTGGCGTTCCCGCGCGCGCAATTTCTCGGGCTGTCGACGTTGTCGTGGCTGGCCATCGGCTTCGCCGTGCTGTTCGTGACCGCGCTGCGCGGCACCCGCCTGGCGCGCGACCTTTATGCGGCCGGCGGCAATCCCGAGGCCGCCGCGTATTCCGGCATCGACGCGGGCCGCATGCAATTCATCGCGTACACGATCTGCGGCGCGATCGCCGGACTGTGCGGTTATCTGTGGGTGGCGCGGTTCGCCGTGGCCTATACGGACATCGCGCTCGGCTTCGAGCTGCAGGTCATCGCCGCGTGCCTCATCGGCGGCGTCGCGATCGCCGGTGGCGCCGGATCCGCCGTGGGCGTGCTGCTCGGCTGCCTGTTCATCGGCATCATCCGCAACAGCCTGCCGCTGCGTCGGCATCTCGCCGTTCTGGCAGATGTTCATCAACGGCGTGGTGATCCTCGTGGCGGTGCTCGTTTCGCGCGCGGCGCCGCGACGCACGCGCGCACGATTCTCGAGAAGCGCCACGTGACGCGCTGCGTTGCGCTGGGAGTCGATGCTGGCTCTGGTGCTGGTGCTCGAGTTCGTGTTGTTCTCGTCGCTGTCGCCGTATTTCCTCAACGTCGATACGCTGTCGGACGCCACGTTCAACTTCACCGAGCGCGCGCTGGTCGCGCTGCCGCTGGCGCTGCTCATCATCGCCGGAGAAATCGACATCTCCGTGGCGGCGATCATCGCTCTGGCGTCGGTGGCCATGGGACTGGGGGCCGCGGCCGGTGTCGGTACGCCGGGTCTCGTCGGCCATCGGTCTCGGCACGGGGTTGCTCGCCGGCTGCATCAACGGCGCGCTGGTGACCCTCGGGCGCGTGCCTTCCATCGTCGCGACCATCGGCACCATGACCTTGTTTCGGGGCGCGGCCTACGCGGTGCTGGGCGATCGGGTGCTCAAGGATTATCCGGCCTCGTTCGCGACCTTCGGCCAGGGATACCTGGTGGGACCCGTTTCGATCGAGCTCGCGTTCTTCATCGTGTTCGCGATCTCCTTCGGACTGTTTCTGCATCGCACTCGCTGGGGCCGTGCGATCTTCGCCATCGGCGCGAACCCGACCGCGGCCCGCTTCGCCGGCATATCCGCGGACCGCTATCGCTTCGCGTTGTTTGCGCTGACCGGGCTGTTCAGCGGCCTCGCCGGCGTGCTGCTGACGTCCCGGCTCGGCTCGACGCGCCCGTCGATCGCGCAGGGCTGGGAGCTCGAGATCATCAGCATGGTGATCCTGGGCGGCGTCTCGGTGTGGGGCGGCAAAGGGAGCATCATCGGCGTCGTGCTGGCGGCCCTCGTCTTCGGCCTCGTGACGTTCGGCCTCGGGCTCATGAACATTCCGGGCATCGTGATGTCCATCTTCACGGGAGCGCTGCTTGATCCTCGTCGTCGCCATTCCGGCCTGGGTGAACCGCAAGTGAGCGCGTGAACCGCTCATCGCGGTGTTCGACGTCGGCAAGACCAACGCGAAGGTCGCGCTGGTCGATCCCGCGCTCGGCCAGGAAATCTGGAGCGCACGCCGGCCCAACGAGATCATCGAAGGCCCCACGGGCCGCGAGCTCGACGTGTTCGCGATCGAGCGTTGGCTGCTCGATTCGCTGCGGCAGGCGCCGCAACGCGAACGCGTGCTGGCCATCGTGCCGATCGCGCACGGCGCGGCGGCTGTGCTGGTCGATCACGACGGCAACGTGCTCGCCGCGCCCGATTACGAGGATCCGCGCTTCGACGACGTGGCGGGCGAATACGCGGCGCTGCGCGATCCATATTCGCTCACGTTCTCGCCCAATCTGCCGCATGGCCTGAACCTCGGGCGGCAGCTCTACCATCTGCAGACCCGGCGCGCGGACCTGTTCGAACGCGCGGCGCAGATATTGCTGTATCCGCAGTACTGGTCCTGGCGGCTCTCGGGCGTGATGTCGACCGAGGTCACCTCGCTCGGCACGCACACCGACCTGTGGCGCCCCCACGAGCAGACGTATTCGCAGCTCGCGCGCAAGCAGGGCTGGGCGCGCCGCATGCCGTCGATGCGCAGCGCGTCCGACCGGCTCGGCCGCATCCGCGACAGCGTGGCCGCCGCGACCGGGTTGCCCGCCGGTTGCGAGGTGGCCTGCGGGATCCACGATTCGAACGCGTCCTACCTGCGATTTCTGCTGGATCGCGAACGCGAGGCTTTCACGGTGGTGTCGAGCGGCACGTGGACCATCGTGATGGCCAATCGCGGCGACCTGCGGCGGTTGCGCGAGGAGCGCGACATGCTCGCGAACGTCAACGCCTTCGGTGCGCCGGTCGCCACCGCGCGCTACATGGGAGGGCGCGAGTACGAGACGATCGCCGGAGGCGCCGAGGAGCCGACCATCGACGCGGTGATCGGCGTGTTGTCGGCGGGAGCGATCGCCCTGCCGTCGTTCGCCAGCGCGGGCCCGTATGCCGGCCGCGCCGGGAGCATCGAGGGCGACGAGAACCTGGTCGGCACGCAGCGGACCGCGCTCGCGACTCTCTACTCGGCGCTCATGACGGCGCAGCTGATCGAATCGCTGGGCGCCGCCGGTGAAATCTTCGTCGATGGACCGCTGGCGCGGAATCCGCTGTTCGCCAGGTTGCTGGCCGCCTGCGTTCCGGTGGGCACGGTGCGCACGTATCCGGAGGGCGGCGGCACGCGGGTGGCCGCGCACCTCGCCGGCATGCGTTCGCCCGCGGCGAGTGCGTTGACGAGTGTCGTGCCGCTGCGCGTGCCGGGCCTGCTCGAATACCAGGCGAACTGGCGGCACCGCCTGCAGGAGAAGAGCTAGCTACCCGCCTTCGCCACTTCCACCATGTAGGTGTGCACGTCGCCGTGCATGTTGGAGCGGAACACGATCCACTTGCCGTCGCGCGTGAAGAACACGTTCGGTTCGAGCCGGTAGTCGTGTTTGCCCATGTCCACCAGCCGCTCGGCGCGCAGCGTGCCGGGGTGGATGAGATCCGCGGAGTTCGGCGCCGAGATGCCCGCGACGTCCGGAATGCGCTCCGGGCGGAACAGGTACAGCCACTTGCCGTCCTTCGCATGCGCGACCATTTCCGAGTCGCCGCCGTCGCCGGCGAACAGCTTGCCGTCGGGCGAAATGTTGAAATGGACCGACCAGTGGTCGCGCTCCACGTGGTACCAGCGGCGCGTGCCGTCGACGGCCGCGGACGCGAGCCAGAAATCCTCGCCGCGCGGTGTCTGCAGGTCGTACCAGATCGTCTTGCCGTCGACATCGAAGAATTCGTGGCCGGCGATCTCCATGTTCATCGTGCGCTTGTGGACCAGGCGCGGTTCGCCGCCGAGCTTCAACGCCCAGACCCGGTCGACGCGATGCCACGGGCCCTCGTGGCAGAACATGAGCTCCGCGGGATCCGTGGGCGAGAACTGCAGGTGATTCAGCCAGTCGGTCGACTGGTGGATGATCTTCTGGCCGCCGGTCGCGGTGTCCACGGTGAACAACGCCATCGGGATGCGGGCCTGCTCGCGCTGCAGCAGCCGCACTTCCTTCGCTTCCGCGAAGGTCAGCGGCTTCCCGTCCGCGCCCGTCGCCTGGTAGTTCGCGTCGAACCGCGGATCGCGCGCTCCCTGCTCGAGCTGCCATTCGCGTTCGGCGTACACGCCTAACAACAGGGTCTCGTCCGCGTTGACCGAACCGATCGTGCCGCGCTCGACGGTCGCGATCTTCCGCCCTTTCCCTCCGGTTGCCGCGATCGTGAAGATGTCGCGGCCGGCCGCCTGGTTCGCGCGCGTGGTCGCGGCGCCGCCCGAGTAATAGACCAGCCCGGTCTTGCGCCCGACGAACAGCGTGCGGAACTTGCCCGGCACGATGAGCGTGTTCTTCCGTGTCGATAATTCGATCGCGACGATGCCGCGCTCCGAATCGGTGATCACGAAGCGGCCGTCGGGTGTGAGGCTGTTCTGGTGGAAGTAGAGCGAGCGCGTACCCGGCTCGGTGGATAGCCGCATCACGCGGTGGCCGGTGGCGGCGTCGATCCAGTCGACCGGCGGCGCGGCCGGCGGATCAGCAGCCCAGGCGCCAGCCATCGATAACAGGGCGGCGGAAATCCCTTTCATCGGCGCTTTCATCTCTGATCCCCCGATCTTGAGCGTTTATGGAGCTTACTGATCGCCTGCTCCTGAATCCGACCCATTTGGTGAGCAAACTCGGCTTGACAGTGCTTGATAAGTTGCAGTAACAATCACAAAAGAGCAAATTCGAGCATACGCGTACTTGGCCCGGCACCTGTCGGGCTCAGTGTCCAACGAACAGGGGGTTACTTTGGAAGCGTCCAAATACAGGTTTTCCGCGGGGTTCGTCCGTCCCGTCGTGCTCGGCAGCTTGGCGATCGCCACGGGGCCGGCATTCGCACAGCAACCTCAGGAGAGCGAAGAGATCGGAGAAGTCGTCGTCACCGGCATCCGCAGCTCGCTGCGTGATTCCCTGACCGTGAAGCGCGACGCGATCCAGGTCATCGATGCGATTTCGGCGGAGGATGTGGGCGACTTCCCGGACAAGAACATCGGCGAAGCCATTCAGCGTGTGCCCGGCGTGCAGATCAATCGTCAGGACGGCGAGGGCCGCGGCGTCAGCATCCGGGGCGCGGATCCTTCGCTGATCCGGGTCGAGCTCAACGGGGTCACGGCACTGTCGCTGACGGTCGGAGGCGGACGCGACGTGGATTTTCGCGATCTGCCGGTGGAATTCCTGTCCCGCGTCGAAGTCGTGAAGACACCCACCGCCGAGATGACCGAAGGCGGCATCGGTACCGTGCGTGTGTTCACGCGTAAACCGCTGGACGAGGCGGACGGCTTCCTGTCGGGCTCGGTGCAGGGCGTCTACAGCGATCTGGCCGATGAGTACGACCCGAAGTTCGCATTGATCGGCAGCAAGGCGTTTCTCGACGGCACTCTCGGTATCCTGCTCTCGGCGCAATTCGAGCAGCGGCACATCGACAGCAACAATGCGCGCACCACGGGATGGCTGACCCGCGCACCTGCCGCGAGCGGCGCCGGCGCGACGCCGGGTCGTGGCACGGACGTGAACGCGGATGGGACGCTCGACTGGATCCCCGACATTCCGCGCTACATCATCGATCGCCGCGAGACGACGCGAACCGCGTTCAATGGTGTCGTGCAATGGAAGCCGAGCGAGGACTTCGAGATCTACCTCGACAGCACCTATTCTCGCGGCCGGGAGAAAGTCAGCAGCATGCTCATGCAGCTGGGCGCCGCGGGCGGTCTCATCGACTATGCCAATTCGACCGTGGGTGCCGAGAACACCGTCGACCACGTCGAGCTCACGAGCAATGCCAACTTTCCGATGGATCTCGCGTTCCGCAACATCAACGGCGCGCTCGAGCGCGAGCAGTACAACGCCATCCTGGGTTCGTCCTGGACCCTTGGCCAGTGGAAGCTGGACGGCCGCCTGAGTCACGCGCGCGGCGAAGTGCAGAACGACGAAAAGAACTCCACCGCGACGATTTTCGGCGTGCCGCGCGCCATCATCGACTACACCGGAAGTGATCGCGCGCCGAACTTCTCGTTCCCCGGCATCGATACCACGGACGGTGCCCTGGTCAACAACCTGGCGGCGGTGTTCAACCCGCGCAACAACGATCAGCAGGAAGACGGTGCCCGATTCAACGTCGAGTTCAACCCGGAAATGTCCTGGCTGACTTCGATCAAGGCGGGCGTCGAGCAGCGCGAGCTCACGGCGGACAGCCTGCTCTACTCGCGCACCCTGCAGATCACGAGCCGTACGCCTCCACCCGCGAGCGCCGGTGCGACCACCACCGTGTCGGTGTCGCAGGCGACGATCGCCGACATCGTGAACACGAATTCCGGCGTGAACGACGTTCCGTTTTTCGACACCGGCGATCTGGGATTTCCCGGCGGCATCAAGTACTGGAACGACAACGGCGATGCAACCTACGAGGCAACGATCGCGGCGAGCGGTCTCGCGATGGATCCCTACGGCGGCGTGAACACCAATCCCGATACCGCGGGTACGTTCCAGAATCTGCTCGATACGTGGTCCGTCGAAGAGAAGACGCTCGCCGGATATCTTCAGGCTGCTTTCAAGTTCGACAACGACGTCGTGCCGATCACCGCCTTGCTCGGCGTTCGTTACTTCGACACCAATACGGTCTCCTCCGGTTTCACGCGAGTGAAGGTCGTTGGCGTCCCAGCCACTTTTCCGGAGGCCGTGCGCAAGGGCGGATACAACAACTGGCTGCCCTCGATCAACGTGCGCTTCGACTTCAGCGACAAGCTCGTTGGCCGGCTCACGGCTGGTGATGTCATGGCGAGGCCAAACCCCTCGCAACTGGCATTCCGGCGATCGCTGGACACGGCCGTGAATCGCACGGGGTCGCAGGGCAATCCGGACCTGCTGCCATTCGAAGCGCGGCAATACGACGTGGGCCTGGAGTATTACCTGTCCGATGTGAGCTATCTGTCGGTGGGTTATTTCCGCAACGAAATCTCGCGATTCATCACCAACCGGTCGTTCACCGAGGACGTGAACGGCGATGGGCTGCCCTTCACCATCACGATGCCCGTGAACGGGAATGACCAGGTCACCGTGGATGGATTCGAAGTCGGCGGTCAGATCGCCTTCGACTTCCTGCCGGGCGCGTGGCGCAACTTCGGTCTCCTCGCGAACGCGACGGTCTCGCAGGACAAGGGATACCGGGAGGTGGACTTCTTCTCGGGCGATCCGTTGCCTTTCCCCGGGGTTTCGGAGCTCAGCTACAACGCGTCGCTCTACTACGAGACCAGCCGGTTCAGCGTGCGCACCGCCTACAACTGGCGCGAAGCCTGGATGACGACCCCGCGCGGTCGCGGCAATCTGGCCGAGTTCACAGATGACTACGGCACGCTGGACGCGTCGGCGAGCTGGAACGTGAACGAACATTTCACCGCGTTCGTGGACATCGTGAATCTGCTCGATGAGCAGAAGCTCGAATACAACAATCCCGTGCGCCGCAACGGCAACGAGACCTTTGGCAAGCGCTTATTCCTGGGAGTACGCGCGAAGTTCTGACGTTCAATTCCTGCGCCGCGTGGCAGCGGATGGGGTCGCCGCTCGCGCACACCGGATGCGACGCATTCGCATTGGCATTCGCAAGTCTGAAATCCGCGGGGCGACTCGCACTACCATGCACGCCTCACGAAGACGACCGCAACGAGGAACGCCATGACCGACTCGCCGCTGGACGCCAAGCTCACCAAGAAGGTGATCGAGAGCCTGAACCGCATCCTCGAGCTCGAGCTCGCGGGCGTCGTGCGCTACATGCACTACAGCTTCATGATCTTCGGCCACAACCGCATTCCGATCGTCGCGTGGCTGCGCGACCAGTCAAACGAATCCAACGCGCATGCCGTGCTGGCCGGCGAGCACATCACTGCGTTCGGCGGCCATCCGTCGCTCAAGATCGGATCACTGCTCGAGACGCACAAACACGACGTGAACGAGATCCTCAAGGAAGCGCTACAAGCACGAGAAGGAAGGCCTGGAGGCGTATTACGAGTTGCTCGGAGCTCGTGGCCGGCAAGAGCATCCTGCTCGAGGAATACGCGCGCGACCAGATCGCGGCGGAAGAAATGCATCTGGCGGACATCCGCAAGATGATGCGCAAGCCGGGCTCGATCAAGTAACCAGCTACCTTCGCCGACCGCCGCGCCGCGCTCGAGGAAGCGCAGCGACCATTCGAGCGGCGTCTCGGCATCGTGTTTGTAGGCGCTGCCGCCACGCCGGCGGCGCGGTCTCGCGCCAGCATCGTTCCGTGGAGCCGCCGATCAGCACCGCAGGCCCCGGCGGCAGCTCGAATCCACGCGCGGCCGCGAAATTCTCGATCGCGGACGGACTCCAGAACGCAGAAGCCGAACGGCGGACGCCCGCGGCGCCCGGGCGCCTGCAGCGCCGCCAGTTCCTGGGCGAGGTTGGCCGGCGCCACCGTGGAATACACCGCCTGGGTGTGCACGCGCAATCGCGAGCCGAGCGTCGCCACCGCGGCCAGGTGCTCGGGCTGGCGCAGCGCGGCGTCGCTGGTCGGATAGAACACCTCCGCATCCGCCGGAATCGCCGGCGAATCGACCACGCGCCTGCGCGAGCTCGCGCACGCCGCCGTGCGCCGCTCAGCGAGACGCGAATGCCGCGTGCTTCCAGCGTGGCGGAGGTCGTGGGCGCGATCGCCGCGACCAGCACGCCCTGCGGCACATCGATGCGTGCCGCGGCAGCGCGGCTCGTCACGAACAACAACGCGGCGCCACGCGCGCCGATGCGCCGCAGCTGCGGCCAGTCGCGCCACTGGTGATCGATGCAGGGCATCGCAAGCGCGACACAGGCCCTGCCGCCGCAGCTGGATGACCACGCTGTCGGCGTGCGGCTGCGACTTGGTGATGATCCAGGTGAACGACAAGGTCACGACCCCGTCATGAATGTTAGCCCCGGGGGAACCGGCGATGCGCTCACGCGTGACACAGCTGTGACAGTACGCACATGCACCGCGGCCGTACGCTTTCACCTGATTTCCCAGGAGTTTATCCCTCGATGCATTCGCGTGAGCGATTCCTCGCGGCACTGCGCGGTGATGCGCTCGACCGCCCGCCCGTCTGGCTGATGCGCCAGGCCGGCCGCTATCTGCCGGGCTATCGCGCAGCTGCGCGCGGAGCACAGCTTCTGGGATGTCTGCCAGAACCCCGAGCTTTCGACGCGCGCGGCGCTCGAACCGCTGGACCGCTACGCGCTCGATGCGGCCATCGTGTTCTCCGACATCCTGGTCGTGCCGCTGGCGATGGGCCTCGGCGTGACCTTCGGTCCCGGCGAAGGGCCGCGCATCGCGAGGCCGCTGCGCAGCGCCGCCGACTTCGACGCCTGGCAGCTCGACGGCGTGCTCGATCGCATCGCCTACCTGCCGCGCGCGGTCGCGCATCTCAAGCAGACTCTGAAGGATCGCTACGGAATCCTGGGTTTCGCCGGCGCGCCGTTCACGCTGTTCGCGTACTGCGTCGAAGGCGGCGGCAGCGACGATTTCCGCGAAGCGCGCACGCTCATGCATCGCGACCCCGCGCCTCGCGCGACGCGCGCTGGGCACCATCGCCGACGTGGTCGCGGACCTGCTGCTGGCCCAGGTCGATGCCGGCGCCGACGCGGTCCAGCTGTTCGATTCCTGGGGCGGCCTGCTCGCGCCCGACGAATACCGCGACTTCGCGCTGCCGGCCCTGCAGCGCATCACCGCGAAGCTCAACGCCCGCAAGGTTCCGACGCTGCTGTTCGTGCGCGGCGGCCATCACCTGCTGCCGCTGCTCGGCGAGAGCGGCGTCACGGGCTTTTCGCTCGACTGGCGCACCGAATGGGAAGTCGCGCGCGCGATGTATCCGAAGCACCTGCTGCAGGGGAACATCGATCCCGTGCTTGTTGTTAGGCAGCGCCGACGTCATCCGCCAGCGCACGCGCAGCGCTCCTCGAAACGATGAAGAAGACCACCGGCGGGCGCAGCTGCATCCTGAACCTCGGGCACGGCATCCTGCCGGGCACGCCGCCCGAAACGGTCGCGGCCCTGGTCGAGACCGCCGCGGAATTCGCCTGAACAGCCGCAGCCATGATCCCGCTGGCCCTCGTCGGCATGAGTTATCGCGAAGCGCCTTCGGCGGTTCGCGCGGCGCTCGCCGCTTTCGATTCGGGCACGGCCGGGCCGTCGCGCCAGCTGCTCGACGTCGGGTGAAATCACCGGCATCGTGCGCATCGAGAGCTGCGCGCGCGTCGAGTGGCTGATGGCATCGCGCACGGCCGGCGTGGGCCGCAGAGCTGTTCAGCGCCGCGCTGATCGGCGCGGCGGAAAACCCCGATCACCTGCGCCCGCGCGTGCGGCATGGTGCCGCCGCGGTCGGCGGACTGCTGCGCGTGGCGGCGGGGCTCGATTCCGTCGCGCAGGGTGAACACGCCATCGGCAACCAGGTGCTGCGCTCCTTCGAGCGCGCGCACGAGGCAGGCACCGTGTGCCGCAGCCTGCACGTCGCGTGGCGCGGCGTCGGCGACATGCTCAACCGCGCGCGCCGCATCCTGCCGCAAGGCAAGCACGGGCGGCGTGCAGGCGCTGGTGATCCAGCGCATGATCGACGTGCCGCGCGACGCGCCCATCGCCGTGTTCGGGCTTGGGCGAAATCGGCCGGCGATGTTGCGCGCGCTGGCCGACGCGGGTTTCACCGCGGTCGAGAGTTTCAATCGTGCCAGCATGCGCGCCTTCGAGGCCGCGCTGCAGCGTGTCGACAAGTCGTGATCGTTGGCGTCCGGCGCGCCGCATGCCTGGGCTCACGCTGCCCGAGGCAACGGCACGCCGGTCTTCGATCTCGGCAGCCCGCTTGCAGCTGCGTGGCCGCGCCCGGCTGGCAGCTGACCGCGCTCGACGAATTGCTCGATGGGCACGGCGCGGTGCTGCCGGAATCCGAGTACGCCGCGCTCGAAGCCGAATGCGCGGCCAGCGCCGAGAGGGTCTGCCAGACATTGCTGGCGCCGCCGCCCAGCGACACACTCGCGGCGATGACCGCCATGCGCACGGAATTCATGCAGAACAAACTACCCGGCCTGCTCGAAGGCATGCCGCCGCAGCGCGCGCGCAAGCTCACCTCCGAGGTGAACGCGATGTTGCACGAGTTCATTTCCGCGGCGAGGCGCGAATCATGAACGTCCGGCACATCGGCTCGCGCGGCAGCGATCTCGCGTTGTGGCAATCGCGCACCGTGCTCGCGGCGCTGCGGCCAGCGCGCCCGCGCCGTCCTGGCACTCGGACATCACGGTCGATCACGACGCGCGGGGACCTCGACCAGTCGCCGCTACCTCGTCGGGCAGCGTCGAGAAGGGCTTCTTCACGCGAGGAGCTCGAGGTCGCGCTGCTCGAGCGGCGCATCGACCTCGTCGTGCATTCGCTCAAGGATCTTCCGACCGCCGAGCCGCAGGGCCTGTCGAATCGCACGATCCTGCCGCGCGCCACGCCCGCCGACTGGCTGCTGATCCGCCGCGAATTCCACGCGCCGCGCGAGGATGGGCTGCTGCCGCTCAAGGCGGGCACGCGCGTCGGCGCCTCGTCGCTGCGGCGCGGGGCGTTGCTAGGCCGCTTCGCGCCGCAGGCCGAGTCGGTGCCGTTGCGCGGCAACGTGCCGACGCGGCTGCGCAGGCTCGCCGAAGGCGCAGGGCGTCGATGCCATCGTCCTCGCGGCCGCGGGGCTTGTCGCGACTCGCGCTCGATCTGTCGGCATTCGTCGTCATCGAGCTTGCCGCCCGAGTGGTGGATCCCCGCGCCGGGGCAGGGCGCGCTCGCGGCGCAGTGCCGCGCCGGTGACTCCGAGATCGAAGCGCAGATCGCGCTGCTGGCCGATGCCGGCCTGTGTCGCTGCGACGCGCTGGGAACGCGAGTTCCTGCGCGTCATCGAAGGCGGCTGCTCCACGCCTTTCGGCTGCTATGTGGCCGGCAATCGCGCCCATCTGGGTATTGCCACCGAGCGTCGGCTGGGCGGCGCACAGCGTCGAACTACCGACAGATTCTCAACCCACGAGGGAATCGCAACGTGACTCATTCATCCGCGGAGCCGTCGCCGGCTGCAAGCCCGTCGACACTCTCAGACGCTGCCGCTCAGGCGCGCTCGGCCGAGCTCTACTCGCGCGCTGAAGCGCTGATTCCGGCGGGCGTGTCGAGCCCGGTGCGCGCCTTCCGCAAGGTAGGCGGCACGCCGGTGTTCTTTCGCGAGGCGAAAGGCGCGCACGCGATCGACGAGGACGGCAACCGCTACCTCGACTTCTGCATGGCGTGGGGTCCGCTCGATCCTCGGCCATGCGCATCCGCGCGTCGTCGAGGCCGTGCAGCGCGCCGCCACCGACGGCCTCGCGTTCGGCACGGCGCATCGCGGCGAGGGCGAACTCGCCGAGCGCGTGCTCGCGGCATATCCCTACGCGAAGCTGGTGCGCTTCGTCGTCAGCGGCACCGAGGCCGTCGCGACGGCGGTGCGCATCGCGCGCGCGTCAGCAACGGCCGCCGCCGCATCCTCAAGTTCGACGGCTGTTACCACGGCCATGTCGACTCGCTCATGGTGAAGGCGGGCAGCGGCGTCATCACGCAGGGCCTGGCCGACAGCGCGGGCGTGCCGGCGCAGGTGGCGGCGGACACGCTGGTGATGCCCGCTCGGCGACGTCGACGCGCTCGAGCAGGCGTTCAGCGAGCAGGGCAAGGACATCGCCGCCGCCATCATCGAGCCGCTGCCGGCGAACAACGGCCTGCTGCTGCCATCGCCGCGAATATCTGCAGAAGCTGCGCGAGCTCACGCGCGCGAATGGCACGGTGCTCATCTTCGACGAGGTGATCACCGGCTTCCGTTTCGGGTACCACGGCTACGACAAGTTGTTAGGCATCGAGCCGGACCTCACGACGCTCGGCAAGATCGTCGGCGGCGGCCTGCCGGTGGCCGCCGTGCTCGGCCGCCGCGAGCTGCTGCAGCAGCTCGCGCCGCTCGGGTCCGGTCTACCAGGCGGGCACGATGGCCGGAAATCCCGTGTGCGCTCGCCGCCGGCATCGCGACGCTCGAGGAGCTCGCCGAAGGCGGGGTCTACCGACATCTCGAAGTGCTGGGCAAACATCTCGATGCCGCGGTACGCGCGACACGCGGTCGGCAAGCGTTGCGCAGCTGCCGCGCGTCGGCTCCGATCGTCTGGCCGTATTTCGACGCCGACCGGCGCCGTTGCCCGTCGCGGCGCCATCGACCATTCCGCCGGCCGTCGATGACCGAGTACCACCGCCGGTACCGCGGCTGGCTGGCGCGCGGGGTGTACCTGCCGCCGTCGGCGTACGAGGTCTGCTTCCTCTCGGCGGCTCACACCGACGGCCGATCTCGATAGACTGCTCGACGTGCTTGCGAGCGACGGAAAGGCTTGATGCGACCCGACTTGCGACAGTGGTTTGCGGAACGCGCCGAGCTCGTCGTGCTCGGCGTGACGCTCGTCGCGCACCGCGTCGCTGGTGTTCTGGTGGACCATCCTGCTGCGCGGCGAGATGCGCAACAACGAGTACGCTCGAGCGCGCGTTGCTCGCGGCGCAGAGCACGGCTTGCCGATGCAGCAGGTCGCCGAGCGCCAGGCCGAGATCGCGGCACACCACGACCGGCGCAACGTCATGCTCGTGGGCGAATCCACGCTGCTGGCGCTGCATGCTGTCGGGCAGCCTGGTCGTGTTGTTCCTGCTCGCGCAGCGGCGCAAGCAGCAGCGCGAGGACATGGAAAAGCTGCTGCAGTTCACCAGCCATGAATTCAAGACGCCGGTCGCCGGCGTGAAGGGCCTGCTGCAGAGCCTCGCGATCGGCAGCATTCCCGAGGCGCAGCGCGCCGAGCTCATCCAGCTCGGACAGCTCGAATGCGATCGGCTCGAGCACCTGGCGGAAACCATCCTCGCCTATCAACGCGCGATGTCGCGCGACCCGCGCGACCGGCGCGCAGCGCATCGATGCCGCGCGTTTCATCGCCGACCTGCTCGCGCATCGCGCGCGCACGGCGAGTGGCGGCGACGTCGCAGGTCGCCGTGATCGACGCCGTGCGAGGTGCTTGCCGACCGCGACGGCCTGCGCGTGATCCTCGAGAACCTGCTCGACAACGCTCAAAAGTATGGCGGCGGCAGGTGAGGCTCGCCGCGGGACGTCGCGACGGACGCTGGCGTCTCGACATCAGCGACCGCGGCCGTGGCTTCGCGCCCGACATGGCCGAGAAACTGTTCGACGCTGCACAACCGTGGCAGCGGCGAAGGCATGACGCATGGCGCGGGCCTGGGCCTCGCCATCGCGCGGCAGCTCGCGCGCCGCATGGGCGGCGACATCAGCGCGCACAGCGCGGGCCCCGGCCAGGGCGCGATATTCACCGTGACGCTCGATGCTCGCGCTCGCCGGCCGGAGCCGCGCATGGCTGAGCGCATCGCCATCGTCGAGGACGAACGGCTGGTGCGCGAGCTCGTCGCCGTCAACCTGCGCCATGCGGGTTACGAGATCGTCGCCGCCGAGAATTTCGACGAGGGCCGGGCCCTGCTCGCGACGCGCGATTTCGACCTCGCGATCCTCGACGTCATGCTGCCGGGCGGCGACGGCTTCGCATTGACGCGGTATGCGCGCGACCTCGGCATGAGCGCGCCCATCCTCATGCTCACCGCGCGCAGCGACACGCACCTCCAAGGTGCGCGGGCCTCGATGCGGGCGCCGACGACTATCTACCGAAGCCATTCGACGTCAACGAGCTGCTGGCGCGCGTGCGCGCGCTGCTGCGCCGCGCGAGCGGCCGGCCGGCGACGGCGCCGCCGCGCCTCGGCGTTCGCCGGCTTCTGGGTGCGCTTCGACACGGGCCAGGCCCTCACCAACGAGGGCGAGGTATCGCTCTCGGACAAGGAACTGCGGCTCATGGAAGTGTTCTCGGCCAACGAGAACCGCGCGCTGACGCGCACCGACCTGCTCGAGGAAGTCTGGGGCATGGACCAGTTTCCCACCGACCGCACCGTGGACAACTTCATCCTGCGGTTGCGCAAGCTGTTCGAGCCCGATCCGGAGAACCCCGTGCACATCGTGACTTTGCGCGGGCGCGGTTATCTCTTTCGGAGCGCGCCGTGAGTGCGCGCGCCGCCGAGATCGAATCGGCGCGCGCGAGTCGACTTCACGCGGCTTCTCCGGCTTGCACACGCGGCTCAGCGACGCCTGGGCGTCGCTCGACCCCGCGACGGCGCAGCGCCGCGACGAATGGCAGCGGCCGGCGGGTGACGCGCTCGCCGGCAGCGGGCGGCTCTCGCTCATCGAAAACGGCGCGGTGCTCGACCGCGCCGGCGTGGCGTTCAGCGACGTCACCGGCGCCAAACTACCGGCCGCCGCCAGCGAGCGGCACACCGAGCTCGCCGGCCAGCCGTTCCGCGCCATGGGCACGAGCGTCGTCGTGCATCCGCGTCAACCCGTACGCACCCACGTCGCACGCCAACGTGCGGCTGTTCACCGCGCGCGGCGGCGAGGTCTGGTGGTTCGGCGGCGGATTCGACCTCACGCCCGTCTATCCCTTCGACGAAGACGTGCGCCGCTGGCACGAGGCCGCGCGGGCCGCCTGCGCGCCCGCCGGGCCGCGCGCCTATCCACTGCTCAAGGACACCTGCGACAAGTATTTCTGGCTGCCGCACCGCGGCGAAACCCGCGGCGTCGGCGGCCTGTTCGTCGACGACCTCAACGACGTGGCGGCCGAGATCGGCGGAGACTTCGAGCATTGCTTCGCGCTGATTCGCCGCATCGGGGACGGTCTACCTCGAGACCTACCGCGACATCGTGCGCCTGCGCCGCGACACGCCGTTCGGCCAGCGCGAGCAGGATTTCCAGCGGCTGCGCCGCGGGCGGTACGTGGAGTTCAACCTCGCCTTCGATCGTGGCACGCGCTTCGGCCTGCAGTCGCAGGCGCGCACCGAGTCGCTGCTGATGTCGCTGCCGCCGCGCGCCGAGTGGCGTTATGACTACCGTCCGGAGCCGGGCTCGCCAGAGGCCAGGCTCGAGGCTTACCTCAAGCCGCGCGGACTGGCTGGCGTTCATGAAAAGCGGCGTGTTGCTGGTCAATTCCGGCACGCCCGCAACGCTCGCGACCCGCGACGTGCGCGCCTTCCTCGCCGGTCTGCTGGGTGACCCGCGCGTCGTGGAAGTGCCGCGAATGCATCTGGTGGCCCATCCTGCACGGCATCATCCTGCGCGTGCGGCCGCGCGCCAGCGCGAAGAAGTATGCCGCCATCTGGACGCCGGCGGGCTCGCCGCTCGCGATCGAAAGCGAGGCGTTGCGCGCCGGGCTGGAGCAGGCGCTCGCCGCCCTGGCCATGCCGGTGAGGCTCGCCATGCTCTACACCGGCGGGGCCACCGTACCCGAGGCGATCGACGGGCTGCGTCGTGCCGGCGTCGACGAAATCATCGTTCTGCCGATGTTTCCGCAGTCCTGCGGCGCCACCACCGGTGCGGTCTTCGACCAGGTGAGCGCGCAGTTGCGCATGCGACGCGACGTTCCGTCGCTGCGTTTCATCGCGAGTTATCACGACGAGGCCGCGTACATCGAGGCGCTCGCCGCCAGTGTCGCCGATCACCGCCGCGAGCAGGGGACCGCGCGTCACCTGCTCATGTCGTTCCACGGCATTCCCGAATTCTTCGTCACCCGCGGCGATCCCTATCGGAAGCAGTGCGAACGCACCGCGAGCCTGCTCGCCGCGCGCCTCGGCCTGGCGAGTGATGCGTGGAGCGTTTCGTTCCAGTCGCGCTTCGGCCGTGCGCGCTGGCTGCAGCCATACACGAGTGAAGTCCTCGCGGCGCTGCCGGCGCGCGGCGTCAAACACGTGAGTGTCATCTGCCCCGGCTTCGCGGCCGACTGCCTCGAGACGCTCGAGGAGATCGGCATGGAAAACCGCGACGTGTTCCTGGCCGCGGGGGGCGAGAAATACAGCTACGTACCGGCGCTCAACGGCCGCGCGGATCACGTCGCGGCAATACGCAGCACCGTGCTGCGCGCGAGCGCCGGCGCGGCGCCGGTTCCGGGGGTCTCAGCATGCTTTGGCTGAAAGCCTTTCACATCGTGGGCGTGGTGAGCTGGTTCGCGGGGCTGTTGTACCTGCCGCGGCTCTTCGTCTACCACGCGCAGATCCAGTGCGGCTCGATCGACGATGCCGCGGGCAATGCGCGCTTCAAGGTCATGGAGCGGAAGTTGTTCCTGATCACGACCATTGCTGCCGGTCTGGCAGCTGCTTTTGGCGTCGCGATGCTGGCGGCCGCGCCCGACTATCTACTCATGCGTTGGCTGCACGTGAAACTGCTGCTGGTGTTCCTGCTGATCGGCTACCACGGCGCCTGTTTCGCCCTGCTGCAGCAGTTCGCCGCCGACCGCAATTCACGCCCGGAGCGCTGGTTCCGGTTCTTCAACGAAGTGCCCGCGCTGCTGCTCATCGGCATCGTGATCCTGGTGGTCGTGAAGCCTTTCTGACGTCCGGGTCCCGCTCGGCGGCTCCAAGCCCTTGATTCTCCGACCCCTTGCATTGGCGTGGGACCTTTTCTATTCTTGCACGCAAATGAGAAGCGTTCTTATTTGAGGTCTCAGCATGGTCCCCGACCATATAAAAGAGTCACCCGCCGCCCCCGCTGCGCAGCCCGCGGCGCGCCCATCGGCGGAGCGCGTCGTCACGACGAAGGAGCTGCTGGGTGGAGCGCATCGAATCTGGATCGAACACGCTGCGGAACGTTACCTGCTGCAGGTGACGCGCAGCGGCAAGCTCATCCTGACCAAGTGACCCGTTAACTAACTACCCTGTCCACAGCCACCTAGGCACTCGCGGTTCCCCCGGCGAGAGACCCAGGCAGCCAGCCCAGAGCGCACCCGCGCAGAGGTTGGCATGTCTTCCGACGAGAAAATCCTGCCTTGCGGCGCGATCGCATGAGCCGCGACACGCTGCTGCGCAGCCGCCCCGCCGACATGGACCTGCTGCGCCATCTCGCCTTCACGCTGGCCGGCGCCGGCCGGCATGCGGAGGCGGCCTGGCACGCCGCGCGCGCCTGCGAGCTCAAGCCCCGGGACCCGCGCGCGTGGTCGGACCGCGGCTGCGTGCACGTGATGCTCGGCGACCTGCGGGCCGCGCTGCATCACTATTGGACCGCGATCGAGGTAGAGCGCGATTTCGCGGTGGCCTGGCACAACCTCGGCGTGACGCTCGCGCGACTCGGGGATTCACGCGGCGCGGTTCGCGCGCTGCGCAATGCGTTCCTGCTCGAGGGACGTCCGGACACCTGCCTCGCCCTGGGCAGGCTGCTCGCGGACAGTGGCCTGGTCGACGCGGCGCTCGCGAGCTTCGCGCGCGCCGAAGAGTTGACGCCGCGCCAGACGACCAACTGATCGTCAGGGCGAATTCAACCGTCGGGCGATTCGGCTACGATGCGCGCAACCTCACCCGGAGTACTGCGCATGCCGGCCGCATCCATTCGAATCGTGGTTACCACCACGCTGTTCATTCTCGCCGCGGGCTGTGCGAAGGAACCGGCGCCGCCCGCCGCGCCGCCCGCGAATGCGCAAGCGGCGGTCGATGCGAGCTGGTCGGCTTTCGCCGCGGGATTCATCGACGCGCGGTTCAAGGCGGATCCGTATTTCGCCGTGGGCTCGGGCCGGCACGAGTACGATGGCCGGATGCCGGACTGGAGCCGGTCCGCGATCGAGGCGGACGGAATCGCGTTGCGCGAGGCGCTGGCCACGGCCGCGAAATTCGATCCCGCCACGTTGAGCGCTCCCGAGCGGCTCGAACGCGATCACCTGATGTGGGTCATCGAGACCCAGCTTTTCTGGCAGGTGAACGCAGAGCAACCTTTCCGCAATCCCGCCTGGTATCTCGATCGCCTCGATCCGTCGATGTACCTGACGCGGGAGTACGCGCCACTGCCGAAGCGCCTCGAAGGCTACCTCGGTTACGCCCGCGCGATCCCCGCGCTCGCGTCCGACATCCGCGCCAACCTGCGCACGCCGCTGCCCAAGGCCTACATCGAGCGCGGTAGCGCGGGTTTCGGCGGCTACGCCACGTTCTTCCGCGACGAAATGCCGGCCATCTTCGCCGGCATCGGCGACGAGAAACTCAGGAAGGATCTCACCGACGCCACCGCCGCGGCCGCGAACGCGATGGCGGAGCTCACGGCGTGGCTGGAAACGCAGCGCGCCACCGGCACCGATGATTTCGCGCTGGGTGCCGCGAAGTTCCGGGAGATGCTGCGCGAAACGGAGCTGGTCGACATTCCGCTCGAGGAGCTCGAGACGATCGGGCGCAAGGACCTCGAACGCAATCTCGCCGCGCTCGAGGAAGCGTGCGCGGTCTTCGCGCCGCAGGCGACGCTCGCGGCCTGCGTCGGTAAGATGCGCGCCAACAAGCCGACCGGCGGCACGGTCGAGGGCGCCCGCGCGCAGCTCGCCGACCTGCGCAAGTTCGTGCTCGACAAGAAGATCGTTTCGATTCCCAACCAGGAGCAGGCGCTGGTCGCGGAGTCGCCGCCCTACAACCGCGGCAATTTCGCGTACATCAGCATACCGGGGCCGTACGAGAGCCCGGCGGTGAAGGTCACGTACTACGTCGCGCCGCCGGATGCCAAGTGGTCGGCCGCCGAGCGCAACGCCTATCTACCGGGCAAGGGCTACCTGTTGTACGTGTCCGCGCACGAGGTGTGGCCGGGGCACTACCTGCAGTCGCAGTACACGAACTCCAGCCCGTCGCGCGTCGCGGCGCTGTGGTGGAACTACTCGTCCGGCGAAGGCTGGGCGCACTACAGCGAGGAAATGATGTACGACGAGGGCCTGGGCGCGGGTCAGCCCGAGATGCGCGTCGGCATGTTGACCAATGCCTTGCTGCGCGACGTGCGTTTCCTCTCGGCGATCTGCCTGCACTCCAGCTGCATGACGCTCGAGGAGTCCGAGAAGATGTTCCGCGAGCAGGCTTTCGCGGACCCCGGCAACGCGCGCCAGCAGGCGCTGCGTGGCACCTACGATCCCGGCTATCTCGCGTACACGCTCGGCAAACTCATGATCCGCAAGTTGCGCGCCGACTGGATGGCCGCCAATCCGGGCGCCACGCTCCAGCAGTTCCACGACAAGTTCCTCTCGTATGGCGCTCCGCCGGTGCCGCTGGTCCGGCGCGAGATGCTGGGCTCCAGCAGCGGCGTCCTCTGAACGAAGGCCGCCCGCCGATTTAACAATGTCCGTACTTGCCAGAGATTATTTGAAACACCGCTCCTAAAAAGCCCTAAGGCAACCCGCGCCAGGGCCGATTCCAGACCTGCCAGTGAAATTTCCGCAATCCGTTGTGGCGTTTGCGTCACGAGTTTGGCGGATCGGTCAGGTCGGTCAAGGAGTTTGCCCAGGATGTTTCATTCAGTCCGTCACGCGCTGCATTGCACCGCGCTCATCTTGTTAGCCGCCACCAGCCCGGGCGCCTTCGCCCAGGCGACCTGGTACACGAACACCGACAACGAGAACAACGCGCATACACACGTCGCGGACAACGACATGGAGGCCACGGTCGGCAACACGTCGCCTCTGCATCCCATCGAGTTCAACGTGAACTTCGCGACGCTGCCGCAGAGCAGCGCCAACATCACGCTGCGCGCCTACGACGTCGACGAAGAGCAGGGCGAGACCGACGACGTCTACATCAACGGCCACTACCTCGGCCGCCTCACCGGCGCCAACAACGTGTGGAGCGTCACCGCTTTCAACATCGATCCCGCGTGGCTGGTGCCGGGTGACAACCTGGTCGAAGTGCAGGTCGACACCAGCGGCGACGCGACGCAGTGGGTCGTCGGCATCGACTGGGGCCAGATCCTGGTCGACGGCGGTGGCGCGGTGAACGGCGACACGCACGGCGTGCAGATCACCGGTTACTCGGTGAACGCCGGCACCGTGACCATCAATACGTCGACTACCGTGCATTCCACCAGCGGTGGAACCTACCGCCTGCAGATCAGCCTCATCGATCCGAACGGCAATGCCGTGACCGTCCTCTCGCAGGACTTCGCCGCCGCCGCCGGCGCGGACGTCGCGCGTACCGTGAACCCGACCTATCCGCTCGCGAGCGTCAGCGGTACCTACACCATCCAGGCGCAGCTCTTCTGGCTCGACCCGAACGCGGGCAATTTCCCCGTGCAGCAGGACATCGCGATCGCGCAGTTCACGCACACGGCGGGATCCGGACCGAGCAACGTTCAGAACGACAGCGACGGTGACGGCCTGCTCGACTCGACCGAAACCGCGCTCGGCACGAATCCGAACGATGCCGACTCCGACGGCGACGGCGTCGCCGACGGCGCCGAGGTCGGTCCCAACACCTCGACGCCGCTCGACCGCGATGGCGACGGCATCATCGACGCGCTCGAGTCCTCACTCACCGATTCCGACGGTGATGGCGTCGCGAACCAGGATGACCCGGCCAACGGCAATCCCTGCGTACCGGCCACGAACAACGCGGCCTGCCTCGCGTACGACAGCGACGGCGACGGCCTGACGAACGCGCAGGAAGACGCGCTCGGCACCGGCCGCAACACCGCCGACTCGGACGGCGACGGCTTCGACGACGGTGCGGAAGTGGGCGGTAACGTCAACACGCCGCTCGACACCGACGGCGATGGCGTGATCAACGCACTCGAGTCCGCCACCACGGACACGGACGGCGACGGCGTCGTCGACCAGAACGATGCGAACGACAGCAGCCCCTGCGTTCCGAACATCAACAGCGCCGCCTGCCTCGCGACCGACAGCGACGGCGACGGCCTCACGAACGGCCAGGAAGACACGCTCGGCACCGGCCGCAACAACGCGGACTCCGATGGCGACGGCGCGAACGACGGCGCCGAAGTCGGCAATGTCAATTCACCCTCCGACACGGATGGCGACGGCGTGATCGACGCGCTCGAATCCTCGAGCGCCGACAGCGACAGTGATGGCGTCGCCAACCAGTCCGATCCGGCCAACGGCAATCCCTGCGTGCCGAATTCGAACACCGCGGCCTGCCTCGCGACCGACAGTGACGGCGACGGCCTCACGAACGCGCAGGAAGACGCGCTCGGCACCAGCCGCAACAACCCGGATTCCGACGGCGATGGCTTCGCCGACGGCGCGGAAGTCGGCGGCAACGTCAACGCGCCGCTCGACACCGATGGTGACGGCGTGAGCAATGCGCTCGAGTCCGCGACCACGGACACGGATGGCGACGGCATCGTCGACCAGAACGACGCCGCCAACGGCAATCCGTGCGTACCGAACTCGAACAGCGCGGCCTGCCTCGCCCACGACAGCGACGGCGATGGTCTGACCAACGCGCAGGAAGACGCGCTCGGCACCAGCCGCGGCAACGCGGACAGCGACGGCGACGGCACGAACGACGGCGCCGAAGTTGGCGACGTCAATGCGCCGGCCGACGGTGACGGTGATGGCGTCATCGATGCGCTCGAGTCCTCGGGCACCGACAGCGATGGTGACGGCGTCGCCAACCAGGCTGATGCCACCAACGACGATCCGTGCGCGCCGGCCGGCAACAACGCGGCCTGCCTCGCCTTCGACAGCGACGGCGACAGCCTCACCAACGCGCAGGAAGATGCGCAGGGCACCAGCCGCACCAATCCGGACACCGACGGTGATGGCGCGAACGATGCGGCCGAGACCGGCGACACCGATGGCGATGGCATCCCGAATGCGCTCGAATCCTCGAACACCGACAGCGATGGCGACGGCGTCGCCAACCAGGCCGACGCGGCCAATGGCAATCCCTGCGTGCCGAATGGCAGCAACGCCGCCTGCCTCGCGACCGACAGCGACGGCGACGGCCTCACCAATGCCCAGGAAGATGCGGTCGGAACCGATCGCAACGGGGCGGACACCGATGGCGACGGCACCAGCGACGGCGCGGAAGTCGGCAACCCGGCGAGCCCCACCGATACCGATGGCGACGGCATTGCGGACGTCTTCGAGCCGGGCGCGAACGCCACGGATCCCGACAGCGACAACGACGGCATGGCGGACGGCACGGAGCTCGGCGGCACGCCCCAGGATCCGCGCGACACCGACGGCGACTCCATTGCTGACTACCTGGATCGCGACAGCGATGGCGACGGCATCCCGGATGCGCTCGAGATGGGCTCGAGCCCGGCGCAGCCGGCCGACACGGATGGTGATGGCACGCCTGACTACCGCGACCTGGACAGCGATGACGACACGTTGCCGGACGCCCTCGAGGGCGGCGCCAGCGGCGCCGACAGCGACAGCGACGGCATCGACGATGCGTTCGACGTCGATGAAGTCGGCGGCGGTGACGTGAACCAGGACGGCGTCGCGGATGCGGGTGTCGCGGGTGACACCGACGGCGACGGCCTCGCGGACTTCCGCGACGTCGATTCCGACGACGACGGCATCCTCGACTCGGTCGAGGGCACGCCGGTCGCGCTCACCGACACCGATGGCGACGGCACCCCGGACGTGCGCGACCTCGATTCCGATGACGACGGCTTATCCGATGTGCGCGAGGCCGGCCTCTTCGATACGAACGCGGATGGCTTCATGGACGCGGGCCAGTCGCCCACGGCGACCCCGCGCAATGCCGATGGCTTCGGTGCTCCGGACTTCCGGTCGCTCGATTCCAACGGCGACGGCACGCCGGACATCGCCGGCACGGGCGCCGCGGCGTTCGATGCCAACGCCGATGGCCGCGTCGATGCGGGTACCGACAGTGACGAAGACGGCATTCGCGACGTCGCCGACGCCGCGCCGCAGGTCTTCGGCACCTACGCCGATGGCGACGCCGACGGTATCGCCGACGCGCAGGACCAGGACCTCGACAACGATGGCGTGACGAACGCCGCCGACGGCTCCGACGACACCGATGGCGACGGCATGCCGAACCTGGCCGACCTCGACAGCGATGGCGACGGCGTGGCCGACCTCGTCGAAGCCGGCGGCACCGATTCGAACGGTGACGGCCTGGCCGACAGTTTCGTCGACATCAACCAGAACGGCCTGTCGGATCAGTTCGAGACGGTGCTCGGCGGCCACGCGCTGCCGCTGCCCGACACGGACGGCGACGGCGTCGACAATCATCGCGACCTCGACAGTGACGGAGACAGTATGAGTGACCTGATCGAAAACGGCGGCACGGATGCGAATGGCGACGGACGCGCTGACGGCGCCGATGCCAACCACAATGGCCTGGCCGATACGGTGGAAGGCGGAGCGGGTGGCGGTCATGCGCTGCCACGCCCCGACTCCGACGGCGACGGCTCGATCGACTCGCTCGATCAGGACAGCGACAACGACGGCGTGGACGACGCGCGCGAAGGCCGCGGCGATTCCGATCACGATGGCGTGCCGGATTCGCTCGACTCACCCGGTCAGCTGGAGACCGCGGTGCGCGGCTCGGGCGCCATCGACCCGCTGACCGTGGGCGGATTGCTGGCCCTGGCGGGCCTCGTGGTGTTCCGCCGCCGCGGTGCGAACCTCGCCCGGTTGCTGCCCGCCCTGCTGATCGCCTGCGGCATTGCCGCGCCGCGCGTCGCGGGCGCCGCGGAGCCGGCGAAAGAGGAAGGCACGTATGTCAGCGTGGACGTGGGGGCCTCCCGCCTCGAGCCGCGCAATCGCGGCGGCGGCTATGTCGTCGATGACGACCAGAGCACCGGCTATCGCCTCACGGTCGGTTATTCCTGGTCGGCGCAGTGGGGCGCCGAGGCGTTCTACGCGAACGGCGGCAAGGCCGGCATCTCCTCGGACAACCCGGCCGTGGGACACCTGGGCGACATCGATTACCGCCTGGCGGGCGTGGGCGTCGAATGGCTGCCGTTCCGCGCGGGTCGCGCGGCGAAGTTCTTCCCGCTCGTGAAGTTCGGGATCGTGCAGATCGAGAACAGCACGTCGAGTGACCAGATCCTGTTCGAGAAGATCCACGATGCCGGGATCTACTTCGGCGGCGGCGCTGGCCTGCGCTTCGGCGAGAGCTGGGTCGCGCAGGGCGAGGTCGTGAGCTACGACAAGGACGAGCTGTTCCTGACCTTCGGCCTGCGCAAGTATTTCTGATAGATGAAGGAATGATGAAGGGGGTGGGGGCGGGCGCGAGTCCGCCCCCACCTTTTTTCCACCCCTAACAACGTCGCGATCCGGCGACTTTGTGAATTTTTGTGACGGACTGTCGTGTTAGGTCGAACAATTCGCGGCGCGATGCACCAGCATGCAGCGAATCGATGTCAGCCGGCACCGACAAGATGTCGGCGCAACTGCTGAGGGAACTTCCTAGCAAAAGGGCGCTCGATATCGGAATGCGCAAACTAGCAACCGCCGCGGCAGCGTGTGCCGCACTCGTGGGTGTTGCGCTCGCCCAGGTCGAAGCGAGCAGCAGCACCTATTTCCTCGACGTCGATCCCGCGCGTTATTCCGGTCCGGCGGGCCAACGTCTCGCGGTGGTCATCGATGACCAGCCGCGGCACGTCGCCATCAGCGACCAGGATGAAATCTGCGTGCAGCTGCAGCGCTCGGCGCCGAACAGCAACGTCATCAACGCGCACGTGCGTGTGCTGCGGCCGGAGCCGCACGATGCCGTGGTGGTTCGGCTGGTCGCGCCGGACATTTCTCCGGGTACCTACCGCAGCACTCCCTGGGGGCTGCTGTTGCGCGTGGTTCCGAGCAACAACGCGGTGGCGCGCGTGACGAAGCCCGTTGGTACGGTCAACGCACCGGTCTGCGAGTTGTAATCGGCCCGGCTACTTGCCGCGCACCGCATCGATGATGCGGCTCTCGTTGTCCTGTCCGAAACCGTGGTCGCACAGGCGGCGGTAATACATCGCGGCGACGGCGCCGAATTCTCCCGACACTCCCAGCTTGCGCGCCAGGCGCAGCGCGTACTCGACATCCTTGAGGCGCAAGGCCGGCGTGAAGTTGACGCCCGCCGCGTGGTCGCCGGCGACGAAGCGGCGCACGTTGCGAACCACCTGTGGACTTGCGGCCTGTCCGTTCGCGACCGCATCGGCCACGAGTTTGAGATCGAGACCGGCCCGTTCCGCGAGCACGATGCCCTCGGCCGCGGAGGCGATCTGGACGGCTCCGATCAGGTTGATCATGAGCTTGTACACGGTTCCCTGGCCGACCTCGCCGAAGTGCAGCACGCGCGTGGCGAGTGACGTGAAGATCGGTCGCGCCGCATCGAGATCCGCGCCGTTCGCGCCGACCAGCAACGTCAGCGTCCCTGCGGCCGCGGCGTCGGGCAGGCCGGTGACGGGTGCATCCACGTAGCGGAAGCCGCGCTCGCGCACCAGCGGCGCCAGTTCCAGTACCCAGTCGTGCGACAGCGTCGAGCATTCGATCGCGAGCGCATCGGGTGCGTTCGACGCGGCGAGCGCGCCATTCGCGCCCAGCCACATGGCGCGTGACGACTCGTCGTCCGCGGTCATGCCGATGATGATGTCGGCGTTGTGGGCCGCCGCGCGCGGTGAATCCTCGACGCGTGCGCCGAGCTTTCCGAGCGGCAGCGCACGTGCCGGGCTGCGGTTGTAGACCGCAAGCGTGTGTCCGGCGGTGATCAGGCGCGTCGCCATGCCGCTGCCCATCGCGCCGAGTCCCAGGAACGCGACGCGCATCAGCGGAAACCCAGCCGGCGCTTGACCGCGGAATTGTCGACGCCGGTGACGCCGGTGCGATCCAGGCGCCACCGGTCCAGGTATTGCGCCGGGCGGATGAGCCGCACGCCGGTGTCCGCCAGCAGCTTCTCGAGATCAGGATCCGAAAACGGCTGCGGAACGCCGGCCTTGAACGCACCGAACAGCCCGTCCCAGTGCACGGGTAGATAGGCCTTGGGCCTGAGCACGGGCAAGACCAGCGCGGCGACGTCGCGCCCGCCCGTGGCGATCCACAGGTCGACGCTCTCGAGCTTCGCGGCGGCGAGCGCGCGCCGCAGGTTTTCGAGAGGCGCGCCGTAGTCCCGGCCATTCATGACGATGGGCACCGTGAGGTCGACGGCGCTGGCCGAGTCCTGGTAGAGCAGGCTCAGCGGGCCGCCGGCGGTGTCGACGACGAACAGGTAGGCGCGGTTGCCGCCGCCGTTCGGGAAGTCCTCGGCCACGCCCGCGCGCAGTCCGCCGGCGGCATCCGGCACCGGCACGGCGTCGAGCTCACGCGGATTGTGTTGCGCGGGGTTCTTCTCAGGATCGCCGCTGTGGTTCCAGCGGATCACGTACATGCGCACGCCGGCGGCGAGCTCGAAACGCTCGCCGCCCGACACCGCGCGGCAGCGTGCGGCGGGGAGCCTCGCGGCCTGGAGCTGCAGGCAGGTGGTGTTCGACCCCGTCACGTCCGCGCCCGAGAGCTTCGCCCACACCGGCGTGTCCAGCGAGTGATCGAAATGGCTGTGGCCGGTCAGCAGTAGTTTGATCGCGTCGCGCCCGCCGATGGCCTCGAACACCTCGCGCACGGCGGGTTCGTCGGGCCGCACCGGCCGCAGCGTGGTGTCGTAGCCGCCGCCACCCTGGAAATTCGACTGCGGCAGGCGGGTGATGTAACCGTCCGCGAGCACTTTCGTGACGCCGAAATCGAAGTGGATGTTGGCGATCGACAGCCAGGTCAGGTCGATGTGATCGGGGGCCGCCCGCGCACCCGTGCTGACCACGCACAACGTGGCGCAGGCAAGCAGCGCACGCAAGGATTCACGGCAGGTTCGTCGCATGTCGGCTCCGGTGGCGAGCGGACATGATACCGGCGTTGCCTCAGCGCGCCAGCCAGCCGCCGTCGACGGGCAGGATGATCCCTTGCACGTAGTTCGCCGCGTTCGAGGCGAGGAATACGGCGGCGCCGCCCAGGTCCTGCGGATCACCCCAGCGTCCGGCCGGAATGCGCCCGAGGATTTCCGCATTCCGCTTCACGTCCGCCTGCAGGGCTGCGGTGTTGTTGGTGGCGAAATAACCCGGCGCGATCGCATTCACGTTGATGCCGCTGCCGGCCCATTCGTTCGCCAGCAGCTTGGTGAGTCCCGCGAGGCCGCTCTTGCTCGCGGTGTACGAGGGCACGCGGATGCCGCCCTGGAACGACAGCATCGAGGCGATGTTGATGATCTTGCCGCCGCCCTTCGGGATCATGTGGCGCGCGGCCGCCTGCGACAGGAAGAACACCGCCTTCAGGTTCACGTCGAGCACCGCATCCCAGTCGGCCTCGGTGAAATCGATGGCGTTGTTGCGGCGGATGATGCCCGCGTTGTTGACCAGGATGTCGAGCCCGCCCAGCTTCGCCACGACCTCGCCGACGATGGCGCCGTAGTCGGGCTTCGCGCCGAGGTCGGCGGTCGACCCAGTGGCCGCGGCGGCCCAGCGCCCTGATGGAGCGCAAGGGTTTCGGCCGGATCGCTGCGTCCGATGCAGGCCATGTCCGCGCCGGCGCCCGCGAGCGCCTCCGCGATCGCGCGGCCAAGCCCGGTGTTCGCGCCGGTTACGGCCGCCACCGACCCCACCAAGCTCGAATTGTTTGCTCATCGCAAGACGTTCATGGGGACCCAGGCGACGTCCTTGTATTCCTGGTTCTCGCCGCCCATGGCCCAGATGAAGCTGTAGTTAGACGTGCCGCAGCCCGTGTGGATGGACCACGGCGGCGCGATCACGGCTTCCTCGTTCGCGACGAAGATGTGCCGCGTCTCGTGCGGCTCGCCCATGATGTGCACGACGCGTGCATCGGGCTTGAGGTCGAAGTAGAAATAGGTCTCGGAGCGGCGCTCGTGCAGGTGGCAGGGCATCGTGTTCCACACGCTGCCTTCCTTGAGCGAGGTCAGGCCCATGAGCAGCTGCGCCGACTTGCAGATGTCCGGATTGATGTACTGGTAGATCGTGCGTTCGTTGGCCGTCGCGGGCGCGCCCACCGGCATCGGGTTCGCCTTCGCGAGATCGATCTTCACGGTCTCGTAGCGCGCGTGCGCCGGCGTGCTGGCGAGGTAGAACTTGGCGGGCGTGGCCGCGGCGTCCGACGTGAACGACAGCGTTTCGGTGCCCATCGGGACGTAGAGACCCTCACGCGCGGCCAGCGCGGTGGTCTTGCCATCGACGGTGACCTTGCCCGGGCCGCCGACATTGATGATGCCGAGCTCGCGGCGCGCGAGGAACGTGCCCTTGTTGAGCGCCGGCACTTCGTTGAGCTCGACCGCCTTCGTGACCGGCATGACGCCGCCCACGATCATGCGTTCGATGTGGCAGAACGTGAGGCTGACGTCGTCCGCCACGAAAAATCCGCCGACGTGGTACAGCTCGCGCAGCTTCGCGGTATCGGCGGTCTGGATGATGCTCTGGTGGCTGGCGTGGCGCGTCTCGAACTTCATGTCCTGGATCCTGGGGGTCTGCGGGGACGGCGATTCTACCCGGTCTCCCGGCTGCCAGGAAACCGGTGTCATGTCGCACGGACGCTGACAGTCATTTATCGAGAGCGGCGCAGCGAACTCAGCGGGTCGTCGGGGGCTGGCAGGAGTCGCGGATGACGAGATGCGGCTCGAGTGGCGTCACCATCGCATGGGTGCCGCCGGCCGCCTCGGGATGCAGGATCTTGTTCGCCGCCAGGCGGCCGAGCTCGCGGATCGGCAGGCGGATCGTCGTGAGCGAAGGCAGGAGGCGCGAGGCGAGCGGGCCGTCGTCGAAGCCGACGATGGACAGATCGCCGGGGATCGACAGGCCGAGCTTGTTCGCCACGCGGTAGACGCCCGCGGCCATTTCGTCGTTGCTGGCGAAGATCGCCGTGGGTCGCGGATTCAGCGCGAGCAGCTTCTCGGCGCCCGCGACACCGGATTCGTAGGTGTATCCGCCCTCGACGATGAGCTCCTCCGGAAACGGAACCGCGCGGGCCGCAAGCGCCTCGCGAAAACCGGAGAGGCGCTCGATCGCGGAGCGGAACCCCGGCGGTCCGGCGATGTAACCGATGCGCTTGTGGCCCAGCGACACGAGGTAGTTCGCGACCTCGGCGACCGCGAGCCGGTCGTTCGAGATCACGATGCGCGCCGGGTCGTCGAGCTGCGCGTAAGTGATGCGCACGTAGGCACAATCGGCCGCGGTCAGCGCGCGCGTGAGCTCATCGTTCTCCGAGATCGGCGGCAGCAGGATCACGCCGCGCAGCTTCTGCCGCTCGACGAAGCGGCGCACACCCGAGATGAAATCCGGCTTCTTGCGGTCGCAGGGATGCACGACCACTTCGTATTCCGTATTGCGCACGGCATCGAGCGCGCCTTCCATCGAGTTCACGATGTACTGCGCATTCGGGTTGTCGTAGACGATGCCGATGAGAAAGGCCTTGCGGAAGGCGAGGCCGCGCGCCTGCGGATCGGGCACGTATCCGAACTTGTCGATGACGGCCTGGATGCGCGCGCGCGTCGCCTCCTGCACCAGCGGCGACTGGTTGATGACGCGGGACACGGTTTTCTTCGAAACGCTCGCGAGTCGCGCGATGTCGTTGATCGTCGCGTTGCGCCCGGGCTTGATGCCGGAGACTTTCAACGGAGCGGGTACCTTGGGCGGTGCCACGCGAGTGCCAGCAGGTTTTTTCCGGGTCCGTGTCATGGGTAGGGGATTCTACGGAAGTGCGGGCAACCAGGACATGTTTCAGCGCGGTTTTGTCTCCTAACAAACGCCGCTATTCAACCGGTGTCATCGGCACGGTTCGGCAGCGCAGGCTGCCAATTCCCGTGAAGATTGCCTCGGCGGTCTGTCCTGCCCTGATCGGGTGGACACCCGTCGCGGCCCCGGTCGAGATGAAGTCGCCGGCGCGCAGCGGCCGTCCGCGCTGGGCATTGCAACGCAGGGCGAACGCCAGCGCGGCGAGCGGTCCGCCGCTCACCGCCGCGGCGTTGCCGCGGCCCACGACCACGCCGTCGATGCGCGTTTCACAGTTCAGGGTATCGAGCGCGCGGGCCTGCCAGTCCGGCACCTCGGCGCCGAGCAGCAGGCCTGCGTTGTTGCCGAAGTCGCTCGCGACCACGGCGGGGCCGTAGTCGTTGATGTTCACGAGCGGACTGCTGGCGATCTCGATGCCGATGTACATGGTGCGCACGAAACGGCGCGCGGTTTCCGCGTTCCATTCCGCGACGTTCGCCGGCGCATCCTTCACGAGCTGGAAGACGAACTCGGCTTCGACGGCGGCGAAGCCCAGCGCGAATACCGGCATGTCCTGCGAATTGCCGGGCTGCGACTGCAAGACCGTGCGGCTGAAGATCGGGCCCACGAGGCGCTGCGCCCCGTATTTGCTGCTGAAAGGTTCGGGAATCCATCCGACTTTCCAGCCGACGATGGAATCGTCCCAGAGCCCGATGGCCTCGTCCTGGCACCGATAGGCCGAGGCGAGGTCAGGCGGCTGGGAGCCTGGGTATTTCGTGAACGAGCCCGCGGAACGGCGCGCCCTTACGAATTCGGCGGCCACCCCCTTGGCGTCGAACGCGAGGTCGGAGACAACGGAAACCAATTTTGAGACCTTCTTTGTCGAGCGCTTTCCTTGTGCCGGTGTTATATAGGGAAACCGGTGTCATTTTCAACGTCTCGAGGGGACAATTGCATGGCTAGTCGCAGATTCAGGGGCGGAAGTTTGCTGCTCGGGGCCTGGATTTTCGTGCAGGGAGCCACCGCTGCGACCCCTCTTGCTTTCCCGGGGGCGATGGGCGCGGCGGCGACCACGCCGGGCGGCCGGGGCGGCGAAATCGTCCGGGTCACCACGCTGTCACCCACGGGGCCGGGATCCTTCAGCGAGGCGGTCAGGAAGCCGGGCAAACGCATCGTGGTTTTCGAGGTGGGCGGCGTCATCGACCTGGCCGAAAGCACGGTGAAGATCACCGAGCCGTTTCTAACTATTGCCGGCCAGACGGCCCCCAAGCCCGGCATCACGCTGATCCGCGGCGGCATCGACATCACGACGCACGACGTCGTCATCCGCCACATCCGCGTGCGCCCCGGCGACGGCGGCCGTGCGCGTCTCTCGGGCAGCGACTACGACGCCATCTCGACGATCGGCGCACACGACGTGATCGTCGACCACTGCACGCTGACCTGGGCCACCGACGAAAATCTCTCCGCCTCCGGTCCGCGCTTCACGGGCAACACGCCCGATGAATGGCGCAAGGGCACCTCGCACCGGATCACCTTCAGCAACAACCTCATCGCCGAAGGACTCGCGGACTCCGTGCACGTGAAAGGTGAGCACTCGAAGGGCTCGCTAATCCACGACAACGTCTCCGACATCCTGATCATCAACAACCTGTACGCCCACAACCAGGAGCGCAGTCCGCTGTTCAAGGGTGGCGTGCGCGGCGCGATCATCAACAACCTCATCTACGATCCGGGCCAGCGCGCGATCCACTACAACCTCATCGCCGCCGAGTGGGGCGATCACCCGTACCAGACCGGCGAGATGACCGTGATCGGAAACGTCATGCGGGGCGGTCAATCGACGCCCGACAAGGTTCCGCTGATCACGGTCGGCGGATCGGGCGACGTGGCGATCTACGAGCGCGACAACATTGCGGTCGATCGCTTCGGCGCACCGCTGCCGATGCGCGGCACGTATACGAACGCGCCGGTGAAGATCCTCAAGCTCAACCCGGCGCCGATTCCGGGGGTCACCCCGATGCCGGCGAGCCTGGTGCAGGACTACATCATCAAGAACGCCGGCGCGCGCAACTGGGATCGCGATTCCGACGATGCGCGCATCGTCGCCGACACGATCGAAGGCCGCGGCTACGTCATCGACAGCCAGGCGGAGTGGGGCGGATATCCCAAGGATGCGCTGACGACGCAGCCGTTTGATTCGGCGAAGTGGGATCTCGAAACGATGACAGCTAAATAATGGGGACATTCCTGATTTCCTGGGAAAAGGGGACGGGGCTCGATGGAAGAGGGGATGGGGGCGCATGCGCGCCCGGGATCCCGGCCCCGCGAGGTGTGGTTTCTCCGCGGCGGCTGATTGCGGTTGTTTTCGCTAGGAGATGGCCGCCGGCGATCACGAAGACGGTTTGGGCGTAGAGAGTGTAGGCGCTGGCGACGAGTCCGGTTGAAGCGGAGAGCCGGCTTCGCACGGGGGAAGTGCTCCGGAGCCGCCGCTGCGAAGGCCCACACCTCGCGTGTCCGGGCTCCCGGGCGCGCATGCGTCCGCCGTCACCGCTTGGATCGAGCCCCGGATCCTGGTTGCCGCGAGATCAGGCATGCCGCCCTTGGCTTTGGGAAGAGCGCACGGTCGGGCGTCGGCTCTTCCCAAAGCCCATTGGGGGCACTCCTCGTTGCTTGGAGATTTGGCACGCGGCTCGAGGTGAGTGACCGCGGCGGTGGGAGCGGGACGGAGCGTGGACGGGGGAGGTGCGGCTCTGGAGCGGCGGTCTTTGGCATGGCGAGGCACGCAGCCGGCTCTCTGCTTCAAAGGGACTCTTCGCCATCGCCCCCCACTCACTGCGCCAAAACCATCTTCGTGTCAGCCGGCGCCCCGCAGCCCACGCTGCCACACAACATCGGCCGCCGCGAGAAGCCGCACCTCCCCCGGCCGCGCTCCGTCCCGCCCGCACCCCTCACACTCACCTTCGAGCCGCGTCCCCTTTTCCTAGAAAACGAGGAATGTCCCCATCACGTACCCTGCTGGATGAAGGGAACTTTCTCGAACAATCGCCGTTCTGCGCCGCGCGGGTCATCGGCAAGCCGTGACTCCCGGTCGAACAGCATGGTCGCGCGGCGCGGCAGCGTGTACGGCTCCCAGCGCGGCATGCCGGGGTAGTTGGGATCTCCGCCACGCGCGAACGCGAGCAGAGCGCGCTGCATGGTGGATGAAACCCTGCGCGCATCTTCGCCCGTGCCGGTGAGCGAGCCCGGGGCGGCGAGCGTGCCGAACATCAGCGGGATGTCGAGCGTGTGGAACGCGCCCCACTTGCCGCCGTCTTCGGGCGACCGCCAGTCGAGCTGATAAACGAAGGCGGGCGAGCCCTGCTGGGCACGCAGCTCGGCTTCCACGATGGCCGCGCGCCACGAGCGTCCCGCGGTGGTGGCCGCGAAGAACACGTCGGAGGGCGAGTACTGCGGAAAGAGGCGGCGATACTCCGCGGTCACCAGGTCGCCCGAGATGTCTACGCGCAGTTCGGCTTCGAGGCGCCGCGGAAGGTCGTCCCAGCCGAGCGCAAACGTCGTGGGATCTCCGCGGCCGATCAGCGAGCGGGTCTCGTCGCGCGTATTGCCGATCATCATCGGAATTCCTGCGGACTGCGCTGGCGCGTCCGGATAGAACGGGTGGCGCGTGAGCGTGCGTTCGTCGAGCACGGGTCCCATGTAGCAGCTGCCGCGGCCGATGTACGGATCGACCGTGGCGGCATGCGCGCGCTGCAGCGCGGCGACGGGCAGGCTCGCGACCTCCGCCGTGCGCTCCGCCGGCACGCCGAGCCTCTCGAGCAGCAGGCGCGTTCGTCCCGCCGCGTGCAGCGGCCCCGAGGCCGTCAACTGCTGACCGCTCATCGTCGCAGCACGGTGAAACAGGCCCGCCGCGGCCGGTACGGCCATCAGCGTCGCGATCTTCGCGCCGCCGCCCGACTGCCCCAGCAACGTCACGCATCCCGGGTCGCCGCCGAACGTGGCGATGTTGTCGCGCACCCAGCGCAGAGCGAGCACCAGGTCGAGAGTGCCGGCGTTTCCCGAATCCGGAAATCCGGGCAACGAGAGATAGCCGAACAGGTTCAGCCGGTGATTGAGCGTGACCACGACGACGTCGCCGTCGCGGCACAGGGCGGCGCCGTCGTACAGCGGGCTCGAGCCCGATCCGCTGCTGTAGGCACCGCCGTGGATGTAGACGATGACGGGACGCGGCCGCGCCGGCTTGCCGGCCGGAGCGGTCACGTTGAGGAACAGGCAGTCCTCGGACTGGTTCGGCTCGCTGCCACCCTGCGGACTCGCGGGGCCGAAGGCCAGCGCGTCACGCACGTCGCGCCACGGCGCCGGTGGTTCGGGCGGCATGAAGCGGCGCGGTGCGGTGTCGGCACCATAACGAATGCCGCGGAACACCATGAGATCGCCGTCGATGGAGCCGCGCACGCGGCCGGCGGTCGTCCGGATCACGGGCCCGCCTCGCGCCATGGCCGGCAGCGGCAGCATCGCGAGCGTGGCGCCCACGCCTAACAATCGGCGGCGGCGCGCGTCGACCTGCTCAGGGAGCGGCATGTGCGAGCGCCCAGTTCTGCACCAGCGCCGGCCACGCGGCCACGCTCTTGCCGGCGACACCGCGCAGGCCGAACCCGTGACCACCGGACTCGAACACGTGCAGCTCGCTGCGCACGCTGGCCGCGCGCAGCGCCTCGTGCATGCGCAGCGAATTCTCGAGCGGCACGCTGCGGTCATCCGCCGCGTGTACCAGCAGTGTCGGCGGAGTCGCGGGGCCGACATGCGCTTCGACCGAATACCGCGCGAGTGCGAGGTCGGTGGGCGCGACGCCCGCGCCGATGAGCTGCTGCGCCGAGCCCGCGTGCGCGTACGCGCCGGTGGTGAGGATGACGGCGTACATGAGCACGGCGAAATCGGGACGCGCGGGCAGCTCGTCGTCGGCATCCACGTGCGGATAGTCCAGCGCGGGTTCGGTGATCAGCCGCGCGACCAGGTGCCCGCCCGCGGAGAATCCGATGGCCCCGATGCGGGCGGCGTTCGGGCCCCCATGTGCGCGCAGCCAGCGCATCGCCCGGATTCCATCGTGCACCGGCGCGTCCGGGCCCGCCTCCCAGCCGTCGGCCGGCAGTCGATAACGCAGAACCGCGGCGCCGAAGCCGCGTTCGGTGAGCCACGCCGCGGTGTCGTAACCCTCGCGATCGATCACGACGCGGCGATAACCGCCCCCGGGCACCACGAGAAACGTGATGCCATTCGGTGCGCCGCGTGGCGCGAAAACCGTGAGCAGTGGCCGGGTGACGTGCTGGACGACGCGATCCCGTGGATTGCTGCCGGGCGTGGCATCGACCACTTCCTCGCGCACCCTGACGCGCGCGGCACCCGGAACCACGCCCGGCCACAACTCGACCTCGCGGCCGTCGGCGGCTTGCGCGGGTGCGGGGGGTGCGAGGGCGGCCATGCTGGCCGCGAGGATGATCTGGCGACGGCTGAGTGGCAACTGCATCGAGGGCGCCCAAGAAATGCGGGGACGGAATTGTAGTCCGTCCCGGGTAGGAATTCGCCGGCTAACAACCTGCGCGATGTCGGCTGGCCCGCACGGGCCGCGGCGCGCACATTGCACGGATGAAACCCAAAAACACCCTCGCGTTCGTCGCCGCGTTGCTGCTCGGCGTTTCCGGATGCGAAACCGTGAAAACCACGAGCGCCGGCGCGGTCGGCGTCGACCGCAAGCAGCAGATGCTGGTCTCCAGCGAGGCGATCGACCAGGGCGCGGCGCAGGCTTACGAGGCCGAGCTCAAGGCGGCGCGCGACAAGGGCGTGCTGAACACCGACAAGGCGCAGCTCGCGCGCGTCACGAACGTCGCGAAGCGCATCGTCTCCGCCACGCCCGCATTCCGCGCGGATGCGCGAGGCTGGAACTGGCAGTTCAACGTGCAGAAGACGAAGGAGCTCAACGCGTACTGCATGCCCGGCGGCCGCATCATGGTCTACTCGGGCCTCATCGAATCGCTCGATCTGTCCGACGCCGAGCTCGCCACCGTGCTGGCGCACGAAGTGGCGCACGCGTTGCGCGAGCACACGCGCGAGCGCGTCTCGCGCGCCTATGCTCAGCAGCTCGTGCTCGCGGGAGCAGCCGCGGTCACCGGCGCCAGCGAAGGCGCCGCCAACATCGCCAACATGGTGGCGGCAGGTGACGTTCCAGCTGCCGTTCGGCCGCGACCAGGAATCCGAGGCGGACCAGATCGGGCTCGAGCTCATGGCGCGCGCCGGTTACGACCCGCGCGCCGCGCTGACGCTGTGGAACAAGATGAGCGCGCGCCGAAGCCTCGGGCACGCCGAAATTCCTGAGCACGCATCCGGCGCCGAAGGACCGCATCAAGGACATCGAGAAGAATCTGCCGCGCGTGCTGCCGCTGTACGCGCAGCGCGAGTTGAGCGCGCAACTAGCTAGTTTGGCTGGCGGGAGGCCGCTGCGGCGACGGCGCGCCGGAATGCGACGAGCGGCGGCAGCGCGGCGAGCAACGTCTCGGGCGCCAGCGGCTTGCGCGCCACCCAAACCGGCGCATCGGCCAGCCACGGCACCTCGGCGTTCGCGGGATCGCCCGTGAGGATCACGGTCGGTACCGCGTGGCCTAACAACCTCGCGAACTCCTCCGCCACCTCGGTTCCCGTCATCGTGTAGCCGAGATGATAGTCGACGATCAGCACGTCGAGCCGGCCGCGCAGCGTTTCCACCTGGGAAATCGCCTGTTCGCCGGACGCGGCCTCGCGAGTCTCGAAGCCCGCGGAGCGCATCAACATCCCGGTCGAGCGGCGCATCGCCTCATCGTCTTCGACGTGCAGGATGAGACCGCGCGTGACGGGCTCGAGCAGCTTGAGCGGGACGACGCTGGCGAGTTGTGCAGACATGGGGCGCTCCGCAGCACGAAGTAGGACAGGGATGTCAGAGGAGTCTTTGCCCGCGTCCGTCGCGCGTCAATCCGGACGATTCCTACGGCGATGTAATCGCCGGAACTGCGATGCGTCGCGAGAACCATGTGACCCGCGCGTGTGAGTTGTTGCGACGCATTCATTGCATCGCGCGCGAGACCTCTTCACGCAGCGCCGCGTACGACGGCGGAATCTCGATGACCGCGGTGGCGCCGTGGCGCATGGCGGAAACCGCCTCCGCGACGTCGTCCGGATCCGTGATCACGAAGATCGGCAGGTTGCGATGCAGCTCGCGCGCTTCCTGCAGGAACTCGTCGATCGGTTCCTCGCGCAGGTCGTCGGCGATCACCAGGCAGCCGGCATCGACGGACGCGGCCTGCGCGAGCGCGGACTCGAGCGACGTGGGCCAGATGACGTTGGTGAAACCGCGCAGGGCGCGCAGGACCTCGCGGGTGCGCTGGCGAGGACTGCCCGGCGACGATGATGGTGCGCACGCGCGCCGTGCCACTCTCATTCGTGCGCCGTTGCCATTGTCTTGACCCCACCATCGCGGCGCGGAGCATTGCATCGGCCAACGGCCTGATAAATACGTACTTTCTCGTGGCTTATTCTGCCGGCTCATTCGCCCTTAGGTTTCAAGGTGCTACCGACATCATCATGCGCACCAGCTCGGCGAGCGACCCGGCTTCCATTTTCTGCATGACGTGAGCGCGGTGGATTTCCACGGTGCGCTGGCTGACTCCGAGGTCGCCCGCGACCATCTTGTTCGCCTTGCCCTGCGTCACGAGGTCGAGCACCTCGCGCTCGCGCGGACTCAGCGACGCGAGCCGTTCGCGGATGCGGTCGGTGTGGCGCATGCGGGCGCGGTTCTCCGCGTCCCGCGCGAGCGCGCGGTGCACGCGGTCGAGCAGCTCCTGGTCGCGAAACGGCTTCTGCAGGAAATCGAAGGCGCCGTGCTGCATCGCTTCGACCGCCATCGGAATGTCGCCGTGGCCGGTGATGAAGATGACGGGAATCATCGCGCCGCTGAGATTGAGCTCGTGTTGCATCTCCAGGCCGCTCATGCCGGGCATGCGCACGTCGAGCACCAGGCAGCCGGGCTGGGCGGCATCGTAGGTCGACAGGAATTCCTGCGCCGAAGCCGCGGTTTCGGCCGCGATGCCGGCGGACTTGAGCAGCAGCTTCAATGAGTTGCGGACCGCATCGTCGTCATCGACCACGAACACGGTTTGCGGCAGGTCTTTCATGCGAGCCTCCTGGTGCGCCGGAAGTGACGAAGTAGAAGCATGCGCCGCGCGGCTGGTTGGCGCGATATCCGAGCCGCGCGATTCGTGCGCCTTGATGATCGAGCGGCTGATCGCGAGGCCCAGCCCGGTGCCGGTCGCCTTGGTCGTGAAGAAGGGTTCGAAGATCTTCTGCTCGACGTCGCCGGGCAGACCCGGTCCGAGATCGTTCACCGACACCTCGACGTCGCCCGCGTCCGTGAGCCGCGTCGCGATGCGGACTTCGAAGGCGATGCCATTGTGGTCGGGCGCGTCCAAGTCCGCCGCCTGCGCCTCGAAGGCGTTGTGCACGAGGTTCATCAGCACCTGCTGGATCTGCACGCCGTCGACCGTCACCCGGGGCAGCGGTCTCGGCGAGGTCGAGCGCCAGCCGGCCGTCGTGCACGCGCGCGTCGCTCGCGAGCAGTCCGTGCATCTCGCGGATCAGGTCGTTGATGTCCTGCGACTCGCGGCGCACGTCCTCGTTGCGCACCAGCGAGCGGATGCGGCGGATGATCTCGCCGGCCCGCAGCGCCTGCACCGAGATCTGCTCGAGCGCGCCGCTGATTTCCGGCATGTCCGGGGCCGGCATGCGCAGCATGCGCACGCAGGCCTGCGAGTAGTTGGCGATGGCCGCCAGCGGCTGGTTGAGCTCGTGCGAGATGCCCGCCGCCATCTCGCCCATGGTCGCGAGGCGCGAGACGCTGTTCATGCGCTCCAGCGCCTTGTGGGCCTCGCTCTCCGCGCGGCGCTGCTCGGTGATGTCCTCGCCGGAGAGCATGATGCCGGTCGCGACGTTGTTGGCGTCGCGCAGCGCGACGCCGCGCCAGGTGATGAACCGGTCCTCGCCGTCCAGGCCGCGCACGTGGTATTCGCAGCTCTGCGGCTCGTCGCCGCCGCTCATGCAGCAGCGCGCGAAAGGCCGCGCGCGCGATCGCCCGATCCTCGCGGCGCGACGCAGCTGTCCACCCAGGAGCTGCCGACGATGTCCCCCTCGGCCCTCTTGCAGCACGCGGATCGCCCGCTGGTTGACCAGCTGGACGATGCCGTTGCGATCGGTGGCGACCAGCATGACCTGCGCCAGATCCAGGTAGAGGCGGTTGAGCTGCCGCTCCTTTTCCAGCGTTGCCAGCGCCTTGCGGCGCAGCGAGGTGTCGTGCAGAAAGCCGACGAACTGGGGTGGATCGGTGTTCGGGATGCGGCCGACGCGAGAGGAACACCGAAAACTCGCTGCCGTCGCGGTGCCGGACGCGCACGTCGCGCCCCTTGCCGAGAACGCGCGCTTCGCCGCCGGCCAGGTAGCGCTTCAGGTGATCGTCGTGCCCGAGCCGGTCGGTCGCCGTCATGAGCATGTTGACGTTGCGGCCGAGCGCGTCGGCGGCGCGATAGCCGAACATCTCCTCGGCGGACGCGTTGAATGCCTGGATTCGGCCGCGATCGTCCATGATCACGACGGCGTCAAACGTTGCCTCCAGAAGTGCGAGTACGTCAGGTGACGGCGTGGGCATGCCACGCCAAAGATACTCCTTGCGTTACGGCCGGCTTGCTAGACCCGCGGGGCGCGATTCCGCGCCTGCAGCAGCCGGCGCATCGACTTCGGACTCCGGCCGCGAGCCAGTCCTCGCTGCTCGTGTCCCGGGTGCGAACCCGCGCTTCTCGGCGCGGAAATACGCGGCTTCGGCGATCAGTGCGGCCCGCTTCTCGGGATCGACGAACTGCGTGAATTGCAGTCGCCGCCTGATCGCCTGGCGTCGGTCTTGCGTGGCGCGCGCTTTTCGACCGTCACGGCGTGTCGGACTCTTCTCACGTGGCATAGCGGGTACTCCTCGGGGTTTGGAGGTCGACGGGATTGTCCCTATTGAAAACGCGTCCTGCGCGCAGTGTTATTCATTGGAGCATCAGAATATTTCAGGGTGAGGACGCACGGATGAACGCCCATGAGCTCTGCCAGCGAAATGTCGTCACGGTGCGGCGCCACGAGGAGTTGGTCACCGCCGCCTGGATGATGCGCGAGCGGAACGTGGGCTGCCTGGTCGTCGTCGAGCCCGCCGGCATCCACGGCGGCGAACGGCCGGTCGGAATGCTCACCGACCGCGACATCGTGACGGCCGTGATCGCCTCCGACTCGGATCCCCACGGCGTCGCTGGTCGATGATGTCATGACGCGCCATCCGGTCACGGTGCTGGTGCAGCTCCAGCATCGAAGAGGCACTGCAGCGCATGCGGGTCGGTGGCGTGCGGCGCATGCCCGTGGTCGACGATCGCGGCCGGCTCGCCGGCATTCTCGCGCTCGACGACATCTTCGAACACTTTGCGCAGCGCGGCATGCCCTTCGTCGACGCCGATCCGGCGCGAGCCCCGCATCGAGCAGCACGCAACCTGAGCGTCGCTCAGCCGGGCAGCATCGGGCAGCGAGAGAATCTGCACGCCGCGCCCCGCGCGCGGCACGCGCGAGTCGAAATCCGCCGCCTTCACCACGAGGATATCCGCGGTCACGGCGTCCATGACGAACTCGGCGGTGTTGCCGATGAAGAAGCGCTTGAGCCCCGAGCGCGACACCACGCCCATGGCGACGATCGCGCTGCGCTCGCGTTTGGCGGCGCGCGGAATCGCTTCGTTGGGGCGGCCTTCGACCAGGTGGCGGTGGCTGCGCTTGACGTCGAATCCGTCGACCGCGCGGTCGAGCTCGCGGCGCGCCGCGCGCTCGCATCTCGCGGTGCGTACCGCGTGCTGTCGACCAGCGGGCCGTCGGGCATCGCCGGAATCGACCGGCAGCGCCGGGAAGAACGCGTGCAGCGCATGCAGCTCGCCGTGCAGCGCATGCACCAGCTGCGCGCCGGCCCGCAGGATCTGCCGGTCGAGATTGCGGGCTTCGCGAACGCGTGCGATGGATCGATGGCGGCGAGCACGCGGGGCCGGTGATACAGCCGCCGGTTCTTCACCAGCAGCACCGGCATCGGGCACAGTGCGCAGCAGTTCCCAGTCCGTGTACGAGAGCAGCCAGCGCGCGGGATGACGGCCGCGTGCCGTGATGGTTCTCGACGACCACGAGGTCCGCGCGAGATCCGCTGCGCCTTGCGGATGATCGCCTCGTAGGGCGGATAGTCCCAGTCCGCGGCCACGTCGACGTCGATGCCGTGTTTGCGGATTCGCGCCGCCAGCTTTTCGAGTTGCTCGCGTCGCGCCGTCTGCACCTCGCGCTGCCAGGACTGCACGTCGATCTCACGGCCGTGCAAGGCCTCCGCGTACAGCGGCGTGGCGATGTCGTGAAACAGCGTGAGCTGCGCGCCCAGGCCTTTCGCGATCTGCGCGGCCTTGTTCACCGCGGGCAGCGCGCGCGCGGCGGGATTCTTCACGGCAACCAGGATTCTGCCGGATCGGCTGCATCGCGCGAGGGTCGCGCAGGCGGCCGGCGCGCGGCATCGGTAGTACTACCTAGGATCGTGTCGGCGCTTGTCCTACTTTCCGGCCCGATCTTCGCGCTCGGCGCGCTGCGCGCGGATTCCTCGAGAAAGCGGTGCAGCTCGGGCGATTCCTCGACCAGCATGTGGGCGGCGCGGCGCAGGCGGATGATCTGCTTCGGTCGAGAGCGTGAACGCCGTGGGCACGCGATCCAGGTATTCGCGCTCCTTCCGGCTCCTTGACGCGCTCGAACGCAGAGCTCGACGAGGTCGACGTCGAACTTGTCGCAGTCCGGAATCGCCAGCGCGACCTTGCAGCGCGTCGCGCGCACTTCCGTTCTCCCAGCGCCTCACGCGCGGCGCGCATGAGGTTCATCGTTTCGAAGCTGTAACGGTTGAACGTGACGCTGACCACCGCGTCCATGACTTTCTTGATGCCGAGGGTTCTCGGGGACTGCGCATACTTGCGGATCGAACCCGGTGCGCGCGTCGACGACGATGAACAACATGCGGCGCGCGCGCGCGAATACCCGTTGCGCCGCAGCGCGTCGGTAACGGTGTCGCCGAGCGCGACCTCGTCGAGGATGGCGCGCGCGCCGAGGTTGTCGGCGAACGCGCCGTCGGCGAGATGCAGGTAGGGATAGCCTTGGCGCTGTCGAGGAACGACAACAGTCGTTCCGCGCGCTCGCGCCGGTACACGTCCTCCTCCGCGTCGAGCGACTCGGCGCGACTCCCTTCGGCGGCTGGTAGCCGCACTCGCCCGCGAAACTGCGCATGACCAGCGGCGCGAAGTAGATGGGCGTGGCGGCGGAGGCGAACACCGCGCGCGCCAGTGGCACGCGCATCCGGATCGACGCAGACGCCGTTCAGCTGCTCGCGCGTGAACGCGAACGGCTTGGCGCGCACCAGGTCGGTCGCCGTGATGATCACGCGCGGCGAGCGCGTCATGACGTCCTTGACCGTGGCGCCGCGGAACAGCTCCTGGTCGAAGTATTCGACCTCGAGATCGCTGCGGCTCACCAGCGGATCCGCGAGCCGCGGCCAGCTCGACGGTTTGAGCACCTTGTTCCAGAGGTCCTTTTCCGTGTCGTGGTTGAGGAAGCGCGGCGCGTAGCTGTCGAAGGTCTCGTGGCCATGCAGCGCGTAGTACGCCGCGGTGAACGCGCCGCCCGAAACTGCGGAGATGAGGTCGATCTCATCGAGGAGTGGGTGCAGCTCGCCGTCGGGCGTCGTCACCTTGACGTCGCGCAGCGCCTCGAGCACGCCGTAGGAAAACGCGGCCGCGCGTTTGCCGCCGCCGGAGAACGTGACGACGACGAACAACTTGTCGGAGTTGGCCTCGACGCCCGGCGCGAGCACCGGCGCGGTGAGCGGGATCACCTGCTCGAGCGCCTGCTCGCGCGTCGGCGCGGCGGCGCAGGCGGTGAGGGTCAGCGCAACCAGGACCGCGGCGGCGCGCGTGCATGAACGGACGATCATGCGCCGGAGTATACGGAGTGGGCGTCGCCGGACCAGCGGCGAAGGGCGCTTCAGTCGCGTGCCGATCCGGCGTCGCGATACATGTCCGGCCTCACGACCTGCATGAGCATCGCCATCGTCGGGCGGCGCGCGGAAGCCGAAGCGCGCGATAGAGCCCATGCGCATCGCGGGTGCTCAGCATCGCGCGGCGCGCGCCGGCCAGCGCGGGGTGCGACATCACTTCCTGCATCAGCCACTTCGACAGGCCCTGGCCGCGATGCTCCTCGAGCACATACACGTCGCAGAGGTAGGCGAACGTGGCGTAGTCCGTGACCACGCGCGCGAGGCCCACCTGTCGCGCCGCCGGCCTGTTCGTACACGCCGAAACACAGCGAATGGCGCGCGGCGCGATTCGACGATCTCGATCGGGATGCCGGGCGACCAGTACGAACGCGTGAGGTAGGCATGTATCGCGTCGACGTCGAGCCGCGCGGGATCGGTCGAGATTTCGTAGCCGTCGACGCTCATCGATCCACCACCCTCAGTCGACGACGTACAGCCGCGCGCCGCTGCGGGTCGACGAGCGATGCGGCTCGGCGCCATCGGCGACGTGGTAGCTCATGCCGGGCTGCAGCGTGAAGCGGCGGCCATCGGCGAGCTCGGTCTCGAGCTCGCCTTCGAGACACAGCAGGAAATGGCCCTTGGAGCACCAGTGGTCGGCGCAGGTAGCCCGGCGGAATACTCGAGCATGCGCACGCGCACGTCGCCGAAATGGCGCGTGCGCCAGCGCGCTTCACCGGTCGTCGCCGGCGTGGGTCGTGCGTCTCGACGGTCGTTCCAGTCGACGGTTGCCGAAAGGCAGGTTCGTCGATTTTCATCGGCTAGTACTTGCCGGCGAGCACGTCGGCGAACACGTTCGATATCGACGTTTCCGCCGCTCAGCGTGATGCCGACGCGCCGGCCGGCCAGAGACTCGCGCTCGCGCCAGGCCGCGGCGAACGCGGCGGCGCCCGCGCCTTCGGCGACGTTGTGCGTCATCGCGAAGATGCGCGCGCATCGCCGGCGGCGAGCTCCGCATCGGTCACCTCGACGATGCGGCTCACGTTCGCGAGGATGATGGCGAGCGCCTCCGGATCCGGCTTGCGGCACGCCATGCCGTCGCCGAGGTTGGTCGTCGACCGGCGCCTCCACCACGTGCGCGCGCGGCGAAGGATCGCGAAAATGCCGGCGCCTGCGTCGGAGACGACGCCGACGATCTTCGTGCGCGGCGAACAGATGTTGCGGGCCGCCGCGGCGGCGCAGATGCCCGAGCCCTGGCCGATCGGCACATAGACGACGTCGAGATCCGGCGCGGCGCGGAACAGCTCGGCCCAGTAGGTGGAGACGCCGAGCACGATGTCCGGGTGGAACGCCGGCACCATGTGCAGCCCGTCGCGCGCCGCGACATGCGCGGCCTCTTCGCGTGACTCCTGGAAATCGTGAGCCGTGCTTCGACCAGCGTCACGCCGAGCGCGCGCATCGCGGTGTTCTTCTCGACGCTGTTGCCGTGCGGCACGTAGATGGTCGCGGGTAGTTTGAAGCGCCGCGCGGCGAGGCCGACGGCCTGGCCATGGTTGCCGCGCGTCGCGGTGATGACGCCGCGCGCGCCGGGCTCGCGCTGCATCAGCTCGTGGAAATACATAGCGGCGCTGCGCGCCTTGAATGCCCCGATGGGCGTGTGATTCTCGTGCTTGATCCACACCTCGGCGCCGAACGCCGCCGCCACCTGCGGCCAGACGTACTGCGGCGTCGGCGGAACGAGCGGACGCAGCACCTCCGCCGCGGCCTCGATGGCGGCGCGGTCCGGGCAGAACGGCGGGAGCGAAGACCGGCGGGATCGTTCATGGCGGCATTCATGTACGTCGAAATATACGCGACGCGATCAGTACAGTTACAGTACAGTTAACCGCCGACCATTCCTTCACTGGCCCGCTCTTATATATGTCACTGCAGACCAAACAGGATCATCGCCTTCCCGCCCAGCTGGCCGCGCGCCTCGCACAACGCATCGAGACTCATGCGCTGCGCCCCGGTACGCGACTGCCCTCCATCCGCAACTGCGCGGTGGAATCCCGTGTATCGCGCTCCACCGTGGTCGAAGCCTACGACCGCCTCATCGCCGCCGGGACTCATCGAGTCGCGGCGCGGTTCGGGTTTCTACGTGCGCCTGCGCCAGCAACAACCTGGCGCGACGCCGCGCCGCCGCGCATTCGTTGCCCGGCACCGTGCTCGACGTGAGCTGGTTGCTGCGCGCGCAGCGCCGCCAGTCGCCGGGCAGCGAACAGCCCGGCGCGGGGCTGCTGCCCGAAGACTGGCTCGATCACGAGATGGTGGCAGCCGCGGTGCGCGGCGTGGGCCGCAGCCGCGGCTCGTGGCTGCTCAAGTACGGCGCCGTCGAGGGCTATCTACCGCTGCGCGAGGCGCTGGTCACGCGCCTGGCGCACGTCGGCATCGACGTCGCGCGCCGACCAGATCGTCACCACCGCCGGCGCCACCGAGGCCATCGACCTCGTGGCGCGCCGCTTCCTCGCGCCGGGCGACGTGGTGTTCGTCGAAGATCCGGCCTGGTTCGTGATGTTCGCGCGCTTCGCGGCATTCGGCGCGCGCATCGTCGGCGTGCCACGCGGCACACGAAGGCCCGGACATCGCCGCGCTCGAAAGCCTGCTGGCGCGCGAGAAGCCGAAGCTGTTCATCCTCAACTCCGTGCTGCACAACCCCACCGGCTCGTGCATGAGCGCCCGCGTCGCGGCGAGGGTGCATCGAGCTCGCGAACCGCCACGACTTCATGATCCTCGAGGACGACATCTACGGCGACCTGCAGGGCAGCCATGCGCCGCGCGCGGCGAGTCTCGACGACGGACGGCGCGTGATCTACGTCGGCGGATTCTCGAAGACGCTGGCCGCGAACCTGCGCGTCGGCTTCGTCGCGGCGCATCCGGCGCTCGCGCAGGAGCTGCGCGACATCAAGGCGCTGACCGGGCTCTCGTCGTCCGAGCTCGGCGAGCGCGTGGTGGCGCGCATCATCGTCGAGCGCCGTTACGAACGCATGCTCGAGCGCCTGCGCTCGCGGCTCGACGAATGCCGCGCGCGCACGGCCGAGGCCATCACGCGCATGGGCGCGAAGATCGCCGGTCCACCCCACGGGCGGCATGTACCTGTGGGCGGACTTCGGCCGCGACACCAATGAACTGGCGACGGCGGGCAGCCGCGAAGGCGTGCTGCTCGCGCCGGGCAGCCTGTTCTCGCCGACGCAGCTGCCCAGGACCTGGATGCGCGTGGCGGCGGCCACCTGCCTCAACGAGACGGCGATGAAGTTCCTGGGGCGCGCGATGCAACGTTAGTCTTCGCTCTGGGTTGAACACGGAGCGGCGCACGGTCGCATCCTCTGGCCACAGAGGCGGTCATGAAAGAGGCTCCTATGAAGGATCTGGCGGGCAAAGTGGCATTCATCACGGGTGGCGGCAGCGGCGTGGCGCTGGGCCAGGCCAAGGCATTCGCGGCCGCCGGCATGAAGATCGTCATCGCGGACATCCGCCGCGATCATCTCGATTCGGCCGTGGCCTGGTTCAAGGAACACGGCCTGCCGATTCACGGCATCCAGCTCGACATCACCGACCGCGCCGCCTATGCCGCCGCGGCGGACGAGGCCGAGAAAGTCTTCGGACCGGTGCAGCTGCTGTGCAATACCGCGGGCGTGAGCCAGTTCGGTCCCGTGCAGCAGGCGACCTATGACGACTGGGACTGGCAGATGTCCGTGAACCTGGGTGGCATGATCAACGGCGTCCAGACCTTCGTGCCGCGCATGATCAAGCACGGGCTCGGCGCGCACATCGTGAACACGGCGTCGATGGCCGGATTCCTGCCGATCCCCGGCTGCGCTATCTACTGCACCACGAAGTTCGCGGTGCGCGGCCTGTCCGAGTGCCTGCAGCTCGACCTCGCGCCGGCGGGCATCGGCGTCTCGGTGCTGTGCCCGGGCGCCGTCAACACCAACATCCACGAGGCGGTGCTCACGCGGCCCAAACATCTCTCGAACACGGGCTATTACGGTGCGGACCCCAACGTCATGAAGAGCCTGAAAGAGGTCATTTCGCCGGGATACGACCCGGTGGAGCTGGGCGAGATCGTGGTGCGCGCCGTACAGGCGAACCAGCTCTACGTCATCCCTTACGCCGAGTTCAAGACGCCGATGCAGGAGCGCCTCAATCTGGCGCTCGCGGTGATCCCGGACCCCAAAGACGACCCCGGCATGGAAGGTCGCGAGGCCGCCATGACCAAGCGCCGCGCGGAGCGGGCCGCGGACGCGGAGCGGGCGCGTCGCTGAACGGCGGCGCGTTGCTGTTCGTGAGCCCCGGCCTACAATAGGCCGCAAAGCCGGTGAGCCCACCCGGGCCAACGCCGCATACAAAAGGGGCTCGCCATGTTCACCGCGTCCGCGATCCGGTCTCTGTCAGTCCTCGTCTGCAGCGCCGCACTAACCATCGCCGCCTGCGGCAAGAAAGAAGAACCACCGAAGGAAGCAGCGATGGCCTCGACCGCGCTCGAAGGCGCGCTCGACATCGTCGCGTGGCCCGGCTACATCGAACGCGGCGAGAGCGACAAGGCCTATGACTGGGTGTCGGCTTTCGAAGCGGAGACCGGCTGCAAGGTCAACGTGAAGGTGGCGAACACCTCCGACGAAATGGTCTCGCTGATGTCCTCGGGCGGTACGCCGCCGAGCCCGCCGGGTGATGCCTCGTGGCCACCGGCCGGCAACGCGCCCTACGACCTGGTTACCGCCTCCGGCGATGCGTCGCTGCGCCTGATCCGCGGCGGCACGGTGCAGCCGGTGTCGCTCGAGCGCATCCCGAGCTACAACACCGTCGATCCGCGCCTGCAGCAGGCCGCGTGGCATTTCGTCGACGGCAAACACTGGGGCGTGCCTTACCAGTGGGGTCCGAACGTGCTGATGTACAACACGGACACCTTCAAGACGCCGCCGGCTTCGTGGGCCGTGGTGTTCGAGGCGCAAAAGCTCCCGGACGGCAAGGCGAACAAGGGTCGCGTGCAGGCCTATGACGGGCCTATCTACCTCGCCGATGCCGCGTTGTACCTCATGTCGAAGAAGCCGGAGCTCGGCATCAAGGATCCGTACGAGCTCAACGAGGCGCAGTACGCCGAGGTGCTCAACGTGCTGCGCGGCCAGCACCCGCTGATCCAGCGCTACTGGCACGACGCCAACGTGCAGGTGCAGGACTTCCAGAACGAGGGCGTCGTCGCCTCGGGCTCGTGGCCGTTCCAGGCGAACACGCTGCTCGCCAACAAGGCGAAGGTCGCGACCACCGTGCCGGCGGAAGGCGCCACCGGTTGGGCGGACACCACCATGCTGGCGGCGGGCGCGAAACATCCGAACTGCGCGTACAAGTGGCTCGAGTGGTCCATCTCCCCGAAGGTGCAGGGTGACGTGGCGGCCTGGTTCGGATCGAACCCGGTCGTGCCGAAGGCCTGCGAGGGCAACGAGCTGCTCGGCGCCGAAGGTTGCAAGAACAACGGCTTCGATAATTTCGACAAGATCAAGTTCTGGCGCACGCCCGAGGCGAAGTGCGCGTCGCACGTCGAGGGTTGCGTTCCCTACAGCCGCTGGGTGACTGACTACGTCGCCATCATTGGAGGCAAGTGATCGGAAGGGGACGGACTCAAGTCTGCCCCTAACTACCATGGCGCCTGCGATCGAGTTCCGCGCGGTCTCGCGCGTCTACGGCGAGGTGCGCGCCGTGGATGAGGTGTCGTTCGTCATCGAGCCCGGCGAATTCTTCGCGATGCTCGGTCCGTCGGGATCCGGCAAGACCTCGTGTCTGCGGCTGGTCGCGGGTTTCGATGCGCCCGACAGCGGCGCGGTCCTGCTCGACGGGCAGGACGTTTCCGCCGTGCCGCCCTACGACCGCAACGTCAACACGGTCTTTCAGGACTACGCGTTGTTCCCGCACATGTCCGTGCTCGACAACGTGGCCTACGGTCCGCGCGTGCGCGGCGTGAGCCGCGAGGAGCGCGAACGACGCGCACGCGACATGCTCGAGCTGGTGCAAATGGCCGGCTTGAGCGAGCGTCGGCCCGCCCAGCTGTCGGGCGGCCAGCGGCAACGCGTCGCGCTGGCGCGCGCGCTCATCAATCGTCCCAGGGTCCTGCTGCTCGACGAGCCGCTGGGTGCGCTCGACCTCAAGTTGCGCGAAGAGATGCAGATCGAGCTCAAGAGCCTGCAGAAGAAGCTCGGCATCACCTTTGTCTACGTCACGCACGACCAGGGTGAGGCCTTGTCGATGGCGGACCGCGTCGCCGTGTTCAACAAGGGCAGGATCGAGCAGCTCGCCGCGCCGCGCGAGCTGTACGCGCGGCCGCGCACCGAGTTCGTCGCGCGGTTCGTCGGCAGCGCCAATGTTGCAAATGCGGAATTGGCGATGAAACTCGTCCGGTGGGACGGGTCTTTTGCGATCCGTGCCGAGAACATCTCGGTGCAGGCCGAGAATTCCGTCGCGGCGAATGGCTCGATGGTCGCATCCGGCGCCGTGGTCGCCGTGCAATACCACGGCGCGATGAGCCGCTGGCAGGTCGAGCTCGATGCCGGCGGGATCTGGAGCGCCCTGGTACCGGAAGGGCGCGAGCTCCACGGTTTGTCCGTGGGCTCGCGGGTCACGCTGTCGTGGCCGCGCGAGGCGGCGGTGAACCTCGGTGAGTCGCCGGCGCCGTCATGAGCCTGCGCGCGGCGTCCACGTTCTTCTACCGGCGCCCGTACTGGTACCTCGCGCTGCTGCTCGTCCCGCCGCTGCTGTGGTTCGGCACCGTCTATCTCGGGTCGTTGTTCGCGCTCCTGTGGCAGAGCTTCTATCGCATCGACGACTTCACCGCGCAGATCGTGCGCGAGCCGACGCTCGAGACCTACAAGCAACTGGTCACGCAGCCCGCGCACGTCGACATCGTGCTGCGCACGCTGTACATGAGCCTCGCGGTCACCCTTGCTTGCGCGCTGATCGCGCTGCCGATCGCGCTGTACATGGCGCGGTACGCGCGCGGACGCATGAAGGCGCTGTTCTACGTGGGCGTGATGTTGCCGATGTGGACGAGCTACCTCGTGAAGGTCTACGCGTGGCGCCTGCTGCTCGCGAAGGAGGGCATCATCGCCTGGGTCGCGGGCAAGCTCGGCCTCACCGGCGTACTCGATACGTTGCTGGCCGCGCCCGGCATCGGCGGTCCCTCGTTATCCACTTCCTATCTCGGCATGTTCATCGTGTTCGTCTACATGTGGCTGCCGTTCATGATCCTGCCCATGGCCGCGGCGCTCGAGCGCGTGCCCGGCTCGCTGCTGCAGGCCTCCGCCGATCTCGGCGCGCGGCCGGCGCAGACGTTTCGCAACGTGGTGCTGCCGCTCGCGGTGCCCGGCATCGCCGCGGGCTCGGTGTTCACGTTTTCGCTCACGCTCGGCGACTACGTGATCCCGAACGTGGTCGGCGCGCCGGGGTATTTCATCGGCATGATGGTCTACACGCAGCAGGGCACCGCGGGAAACATCCCGCTCGCCGCGGCGTTTTCGGTGGTGCCGATCGTGCTGATCTTCGTCTATCTCTCGATCGCGAAGCGCTTCGGAGCGTTCGATGCTCTCTAGGAGGAAATACCGGCCGGACAAGCCTTCGTGGCTGCTGCGCGCCGGCGCGTTCGCCGGTCTCGCGTTCATGCACATCCCGGTGTTCATCATCATCCTGTACGCGTTCACCACGGAAGACCGCAGCTACCGGTTTCCGCCGCCGGGATTGACGCTGCGCTGGTTCGAGCGCGCGTTCGAGCGCTCGGACATCTGGCAATCGCTCACCCTGTCGCTGGCCGTCGCCGCCTGCGCGACCGTCATCGCGCTCATCCTCGGCACGCTTGCGGCGTTCGCGCTGGCAAGAGCGCGTTTTCCGGCGAAGGACTCGCTCACCGTGCTGTTGGTGCTGCCCATCGCGCTGCCCGGCATCATCACCGGCATCGCGCTGCTGGCCGCGATGAGAATGGGCGGGATCGAGCCCTCGTTCCTCACCATCGTCGCCGGCCACGCGACGTTCTGCACGGTGATCGTCTACAACAACGTCATCGCGCGCCTGCGGCGCCTGCCTCCGAGCTGGGTCGAGGCCTCGATGGACCTCGGCGCCGACGGCACGCAGACGCTGCGTTACGTGTTGCTGCCGCAGGTGGCCACGGCATTCCTCGCCGGCGGCATGCTGGCCTTCGCGCTGTCGTTCGACGAAGTCATCGTCACGATCTTCACCGCCGGCAAAGAGCGCACACTGCCCATATGGTTCTTCAATGAACTTTTCCGGCCGCGCGACCGGCCGGTCACCAACGTCGTCGCGGTCATCGTGATCGCGGTGACGCTGATCCCGATCCTGCTGGCTTACTACCTCACGAGGCCCGACGATGAACACGAAACTGCTCGTTAACGGCAAACTCACCAAGGGCAAGGGTGATGACCTGGGCGTGCTCGATCCGGCGACCGGAAAGGTCATCACGCACGTGAACGAAGCGTCGGAGGAGCAGATCGTCGCCGCCGTCAAGGCTGCCGCCAGGGCATTCCCCGGCTGGGCCGCGACCGTGCCCAAGGATCGCGGCGCGTTGCTGATGAAACTCGCCGACCGTATCGAGGCGGAGGCCGCGGAGTTCGCGAAACTCGAATCGCAGAATTGCGGCAAGCCGTATGCCGCGGCGCTGAACGACGAAATCCCGGCCATCGCCGACGTCTTCCGCTTCTTCGCCGGCGCCGTCCGCTCGCTGCACGGCACCGTGGCGGGTGAGTACCTGCCCGGTTTCACGAGCATGATCCGCCGCGACCCGATCGGCGTCGTCGCGTCGATCGCGCCGTGGAACTATCCACTGATGATGGCCGCGTGGAAAATGGCGCCCGCGCTCGCGGCCGGCAACACCGTCGTCCTGAAACCCTCCGAGCAGACTCCGCTCACCGCGCTCAAGCTCGCGACCCTGTGCGCGGAGCTGTTCCCGCCCGGAGTCGTGAACATCATTTTCGGGCGCGGCAACACCGTCGGTGCGCCGCTGGTCGCGCAACCCGAGGTGGCGATGATCTCGCTCACCGGTTCCATCGCCAGTGGCGAGAAGGTGCTGGCCGCCGCGGTCAAGGGCACCAAGCGCACGCACCTGGAGCTCGGCGGCAAGGCGCCGGTCATCGTTTTCGACGATGCGGACCTGGAATCCGTCGTCGGCGGCGTTCGTACCTTCGGGTTCTACAATGCCGGGCAGGATTGCACCGCGGCCTGTCGCATCTATGCCGGGCCGAAGATCCACGACAAGCTGGTCGCCGAGCTGTCCGCGGCCGCGAGCAGCATCAAGGTCGGTTCGCAGGAGGAAGAGGGCGTCGAGATGGGGCCGCTCATCACCGCCAAACAACGTTCGCGCGTCTCCGGTTTCGTGCAGCGCGCGGCCGAGAAGCGCCACATCGAGATCACCGCGGGCGGCAAGGCGCGCTCGGGCAGCGGCTTCTTCTACGAACCCACCGTCATCGCCGGCGCGAGGCAGAGCGATGAAATCGTGCAGAAGGAGGTCTTCGGACCGGTGGTGAGCGTCACGCGCTTCAAGGACGCCGACCAGGCCATCGAGTGGGCGAACGACTCCGACTACGGTCTCGCGTCGTCGGTGTGGACCAAGGATGTCGGCAAGGCGATGAAGGTGGCCGCGCGGCTGCAGTACGGCTGCACCTGGATCAACACGCACTTCATGCTCGTGAGCGAGATGCCGCACGGCGGCATGAAACGCTCGGGTTACGGCAAGGATCTGTCGGTGTATGCGCTCGAGGACTACACGGCGGTGCGGCACGTGATGGTCAAGTTCTGAGGTCGGAGGAACCGGCCCGGAAGCGCGCTGCGCTCAGAACCAGTAGTCGCGCACGCAGCGGCCGTCCCGGCCGAGGTCGTCGAAGGTATCGAAGCCGTCGAAGTGTTCGATGGGGATGTTGGCGACGGGTTCCGGGTCGGCCAGCCGCAGGTTCACCGCGATTCGGCGGCGTCCGGCCTCGTCCGGTTTCTGTCCGCGCCAGAAGGCGACGCAGCCGCAAGTCGGGCAGAAATGAAACTCGAGACTGTTTCCGCGAACATAGGCTTTCGTCGGTCCCGATACGCAGATGCCTTCGCCCTCGTGATCGTAGGCCCACAAGGTGCCGTAGCGTCGGCAGGCCTTGCAATTGCACGCGGTCGCGGATTCGGGAATGCCATTGAACCGCCAACTCACGGCGCCGCACAGGCAGGAACCCTCGATCATTTGTCGAACGCCCTCGTCTTCACCGCCGAGCTGTGCGTCTCGAATCGCGGTAGTTTGTCCGTCGTGTCGAACCACGGCACGCGATCCTTGATCCAGACGTGGTCGTCGATGTGCACGCGGCCGGGCTCGTCGAGGCTGCCGATGGTCACGAGCATCCGGTCCGCGAGCACGTCTTCGTGCATCGACAGCGTGCTGCCGCAGGTCGGGCAGAAGCCGCGCTGCGCGTGTTTCGAGGATTGAAAACGTTTCGGCTCGCCCTTGAGCCACGTGAAGCTCTTCGCCGGAAAATGTACGAACGTCAGCGCCGGCGCTCCGGAGACCCTCCGGCATTGCGGGCAGTGGCACATCACGCCGCGCACCGGCGCGGCAGTGGCGCGATAGCGGATGGCGCCGCACAGGCAGCCGCCTTCATGGGGTTTGTCGCTCATAGCCGGGTTACCACCCTGACGACGGTCTCGAGGTAATCGCGGAATCCCATCTTCGTGTACAGGGCCCGTGCCCCGGTGTTGTGGCTCAGCACGTGCAGGTAGGGCGTGAGCCCGCGCTGCATCTCGCGCCGCACGAGTTTGAGCGTGAGTTTGCGCGCGAGGCCGCGGCCCTGGAAATCCGGATGTGTGCAAATGCCGCTGATTTCGCGCAGGTTCGCGACCTCCATGCGTTCGCCGGCCATCGCGATGAGCCGCTCACCGTCGAAGTAGCCGAAATATTCGCCGAGCTCGGGAGTGCGGATGCCGAAGGGACCCGGGTTGGTCAGCGTCGCCAGCTCGACGGCCTGTGCCGCGTGCTCGGGCCGCAACACGACGGCATCGGGCGCCGGGTCGTCCGCGGGCATGGGCGCCTCCCACACCATCTTGAACATGTGCGCTTCCTTGTCGATTCGCCAGCCGGCGGGCGCGGATCCGGACCAGATGTCGACGTAGAAGTAATCGCCGGGAGCGCAGTGCTTTTCGAGCTCGGCGAAATCGGGACGCTCGGGATCGCGGCAGCCGATGATGGGAGAGAACCCCGGCGCATAGCGCCGCACGGCGCCCGCGCCGCTCGCGAAGCGCGCCTGCGGTCCCGACAGGCAATTCCACATGATGTTGTCGAGCAGCGCCTTCACGGCCGAAATTGTGCCTCACGGCCCACGGGCGGGGACAACAAGAAAATCTTCACACCCGTTGCGATCCGGTTGTGGATCAGCGGCGCATCGAGCGTGCGTGGGCGGGACGCGCGGGATACGAGCCCTTGCGTCTCGGCTCCGGCTTCTCGGTCGTGAAAACTCGCCAGAACAGCAGCCGGAACAGGACGCCGGCGGCGAAGCCGGAGAAGTGCGCGATGTAATTGACGCCGGTGTGTTCCAGGTGCCGGTACTCGGCCACGTTGACCGCGAGATACGCCAGGATGAAGAGGATCGCGGGCACGTCGATGATCTTGAACACGACCACGAACCAGACGAAGCAGTCGATCTTGTCGCGGGGATACCGGAACAGGAAAATTCCCATGTATCCCCAGACCACGCCCGAAAGCCCCACCGTCCAGGCCGGGTCCTTCGTCGCCACGCTGAACGCGATGTTGGTGGCGAACACGAATAACACGAACGCCAGCAGGTAGCCCTTGATCGAGATCTGCGTTTCGATGGTGCGCGCGAAGCTGTAGAAAAAGAACAGGTTGCCGGTCAGGTGCCAGATGTCCATGTGCGCGAACACGGACGTGAACATGCTCGGTACATCGAACGTGCGCGCGTTGTAGGCGAGCGCGACCAGCTCGCGTTCGCCGTGCGCGAACGCGAACACGATCACGCAGGCCACGCAGATGAATATCGTCAGGATCGGCAGTCCCGTCGATCCCTTCTTCCCCAATGGAATGATGGCGAACATTCGTTCAGAAGATGTACATGATGAGCCAGCCCACGAGGCCGAACATCAGCCAGTAACCGGCCTTTTTCCAGTTCAGCAGCGCGAAAATCGGCCCGACGATACCGCCGAAGAACAGCACGCCGAGCCCCCAGAGTATGCTCTTCTGGAACGCGATCACCATGATGCAGATCCAGGCGATGACGACGATGATGGCGCCGGCCCAGTCGATGCCCGAGACGATCAGGTTCCCCACGAAATTCCCCTCTTTATCCTGGCTCGCACACCCCGCCTGTCTAGTTGGGGACGGGGGTTCCCGGATGATATCCCTTGGATCCGATCGCAATGGCGAGGGGGCTGCGGAAATCCTCGCCCGCCGCCACGCTCGCCAGCGCCCGCGCAAAGTCGTATTTCGGCTGCCAGCCGAGCACCGAGCGGGCCCTTTCGTTCACGTACACGCGGTCGAGCGCCGGCAGCATCTTCCAGCCACGCGCGGCAAAGATGCGCGCGTAATCGGGAAAGTACCGCGCCAGCACCGCGGGCGCATTCACGCCGAGCTGCGCGACATCGGCGCGCGTGAACGGCGTGGTGGCGGTGATGATGAACTTGCCGAAACCCAGCGCCGCGGCGCGCTCCATCGCCACCAGGTGCGAGCTCACCACGTCCTCGGTGTCGACCCGGCGATAGACCAGCTCGTTCACCATCAGGTTCGAGTGGTCGAACGCGTCGCGCCTGCGCGCGTCGTCGTCCTTTTCGGGAAAGAAGCGCGACGTGCGCAGGATCAGGCACGGCAGGCCATGGTTGCGGTGGAACAGCCTGCACAGGTCTTCGGCGGCCGTCTTGGTGGCGCCGTAGATGTTCTTCGGGATCGGAACCACGTCTTCGGTGATCCACGCCGCCGGAGAGCCCGCGGGCGGAGTCAGCGCGTCACCGAACGCGCTGGTCGTGCTCGTGAAGATGAAGGCCCGTACCGAGTTGGCCACCGCCGCTTCCAGCAGGTTCAGCGTGCCGGTGACGTTCGTGTCCACGAATTGCTGGCGACTGTGCGTCGCGACGTGCGGCTTGTGCAGCGTCGCGGCGTGCAACACGGCGTCGATGCCGCGCATGCAGTGGTCGACGAGCGCGCGATCCGCGATCGAGCCCGTGACGTGCGTGAACGGCGCGGGCGTGACGTCGATGCCCAGTGCCTCGTGCCCGAGGGCGGGCAAGGTGCGCATCAGCGCTTCGCCCAGGTGACCCGAGCTGCCCGTGACGAGTATTTTCATATCACACGACTTCGTAGTGGCGCACCGAATCCATCGATACCACGCAATCGCGGCAAGGTTTCCGCCTGCAGGTGCCGGATGTAGTCGGGCGCGAGCTCGCGTTTCACGAGCGCGCCCCAGTGACGGGAAATCATGGGGACGCGACTAGATCATGCGCGCGCCGCCGACGTCAATCGCCGTCACTCCGGTTCGCGGCTCACGAATACCAGCCGGCTTCCGTCCGGTGACCAGGGCGCCGTGCCCAGCGCGCCGCCGTCGCCGAAGAATTGCGCCAGCTCGCGCACCGCGCCGCCGGCGAGCGGGTTCGAGCGCAGTAGATAGTCACCGGGTCCCGGGCGCCCGTGGTCGCCTTTGCCCCGCCAGTACAGGTACGCGATCAGCGACCGGTCCGGCGACAGCCGCGGCACCCAGGCCGGCCCGTTCCGGCCTGAATCCGGGAGATTCTCCGACGCGATCGTGCCGCTGGCGGCCGCGAGGGTGCAGCCGGCGACGTTGTCGAGGTTGATCTCCACGGGCTCGGAGCCGTCATCGAGCACCAGCCGGTACAACCGGCCGTCGTCGCGGAAACAGACCGAGTCGCCACCGGCATTGAAGCTCGGCGCCTCCAGGCGGGTGGCCGAGCGGAACACGATGCGCCGGTCGAGCGAGTCGAGGTTCAGCAGCTCGATGGCGTACAGGGGATCCATCCTGCGCTCCATCGGCTCGCCGAGCGCCACGTGCTTGAAGTGCGCGACTTCGAATCCGGACTCGTCGTGGGCACAAACGACGAGGCCGGCGTAGAAATTGCCGCGCAGGGCGATGCGGATGCCGCACCCGGAACGCTCGAATCCGCCGGTCACGTCCTGCAGCGACACCTGCACGTGATCGCCGCGTTTCTCGAGGCGCACCGCGGAGGGTGTCTGCTGCGCGCATTGCACCTCACGCGTGGGACCGCCCCTGACCGCGCGGAACTGCAGCGAGGTCAGCCCATCGCCGTGCACGACCACGTCCACGTAAGCGGCGTCCGGGTCGAGCGACTGGCGGAACATGACGCCCGCCTTGCGATGTGCCTGCGCGCTCTTGCCCTGCAACTCGACGCGCGCCGTGATGGCGAGATCGCCGCGCGCCTGTTTCCACGCGAAGCCGAAGGCGTCGCGCTCGCCCCAGATGTTCGCGCCGCCAGCACCGATGACGTAGGCGCCCGTCAGTGAATCAAAGCGCGCCTCGACTGGCCGGCTGACGCTGCCGACATCGGAGACTTGAGTGAACGATCCGACGGCCGCGCCGCACGGCGGCGCGGCCAGCAGGATGAACAGTGGCGAAAAACGTCGGAACATCCGCGCAAGTCTAGCGCCGTGCCGGAATCCCGGCACGGCGCCGCACATCGTGCGACCATCCGCGGGCGTGGCCGGTCCGTCGCGCGCCTTTCGGAGTCACGAATGAGCACGCTCGAATACAAGGTCATCCTGCTGCCCTACAAGCCCAGCATTTTCCAGGCGGACAGCACGGATATCCACGACGCGCTCAATGCCGCGGGCCAGGAGGGCTGGAGACTGTCGCAGATCATCGAGCCGTCCACGTTGTGGGGACGTTCGAACTCCGTCATCGCGATTCTCGAACGCCCCAAGGCCTGATCACTCGAGGCCCATGCAGCTCGCGTAATAACTCACCGTCGCGGGCCAGTCGGAGAACACTCCGATGACACCCACTTGTCGGGCGAGCGCGTCGAGCGCGAGATACATGTCGCTGTCCGTCTTCACGACCTTGCCCTCGGGGTCGTAGGCCGCGTAGAAGCCGCCGAACGCGGCGCCGCGGCGCAGGTCCGCGCGCTCGAAACTCCACGTGATGATGTCGAGGCCCGATGCCTTGATGTCGTTGGCGTACTGCGACGGCACCAGCGTGTTGGTGCTGGCGTCCACCGCGAGCAGGGCGGGAATCGGCGGCGCGAAGATGCGGACGCCATTGGCGCGCAGATTCTGCAACTCGGTGACCGTGAGGCGCGGAATGCCGGCGCCCGGATCAATGTCGTCGAGATAGACGGCCTGGCGGCCGAAGCGCGGCTCGCTGCGGATCCAGTAGAGCACGTCATCGAGGTTGAACGACTGCGCCCACACCTCGCGCGGATTCACGCCGGCGCGCTTGAACTCGTCGATCATCGCCTGCGCGTATTTCGCCTGGCTGCCGAACACCTGCGCGACGCGCGCGGGGTTACCCGCCTTCAGCTCCGGCGTGTGGCCGACGCCGTTGCGCCGATTGAGCGCGATGCTCTCGCGCAGCGTGAGCAATGTGCCGCGGCTGTTGTACAGATCGGTGCGCCAGGCCGCGGTACCGCCCAGGTACCCCGCGGCCGTGGTCGCGGCGGGATTCGACGCATCCATCTTGCCTTTGAGCGACTTGAATTGCGCGAGGGTGATGTCGCTGGCACAGCATTTGGGGGTCGAGCCCGCGCCCGACCACGGCACGGTGCAACTCGCGTTGAGCTCGGTGTTGACGATGTTCGTGGTGGTGTGCAGATCGCATTCGTCGTGGCGGCACACGAGCTGCCCGTCCTTCGTGAACGTCACGTCGCATTCGACGATCCCGGCGCCCATGCGCGCACCCGCGTCGTAGGATTCCCGGGTGTGCTCGGGAAACTGCAACGCCGCGCCGCGATGCGCGATCGAAAACTTCGTGCGGCGCACGAGGTCGTCCTCGCACTTGAGCAGTCGCTGCTTGAGCTCGCTTTCACCCATGCCCTGGATGAGGAACATCGGGCGCGGGCCGACCTGGATCGAAGGATCGCCACGTTCGTGGCGGTCGCCATGGGCCAGGCTGGCGGCGGACGATGTGAGGGCAAACGCGAGGCAGGCCGCGGAGGCGAAGGATGTGCGTAGCATGGTGTCTCCCTGGAACGGATCGTGGGACCGGCATGCTGCGCATCGGCAGTTTCACCCGCGTGAAGGCGCGGTGACATTTTGGATGCCCCGGCGTTGACGCGCCGCGCATCGGGGCTTTAAAAAGAGACGCATGAAACAACCATCAGCCTGCGCCTCGTTCGCGATCATCGCCGTCACGCTGCTGGCCGCGTGCGGCAAGGAAGCAGCGCCGCCCGTAGCGGCCAAAGCGGCTGAACCCGTGGCGGATGAACCCGCGGCGGATGAACCCGCGCCAAAGCTCCACGTGCCGGACGCCTGTTCGATACTCGAGGTCGACGACGTCGCCAGTGTTTCGGGATGGAAAGATCTGAAGCTCGTGCCCGTGAGCGTCGACCCTGCCTACCTGTCCGCGTGCGACATCGTCGGCAGCGACCCCAAACATTTCGTGAAGATCGCGATCGCCGTCGGTGGAGACGAATACGCCGACTCTCTTTCGTACGCGCAGATCGTGGGCGATCGTTCGGGCACGTTGCGCAGCCCGGCGAAGCCGATCACGAACCTCGGAGTGCCCGCCGTCGAAATGGATGGCGGGCCCGACATGCAGACTATGCAGTCGCGCACCAAACCCTACACCGAGCTCACGATCACCACGCCGTCCATGCAGCTCACGCGCACCCTGTTTCCGCAGGCGTTGATCGCGTTGCGGCGGGAGTTGGTGCCGGAGTTGAAAAACAGGAATTAGCGAGGTTTGACGTCGACGCCAGAAAGGTCGTCGATGCTAATTCCTGTTTTTCAACTCCGGCACCAACGTCACGGGTTTCCCGACCCGGCACCATCAGGATTTGAAGCCTATCTTTGCGTGAGTGCCATCGCAAAACGGTTTGGTGCTGCTGCCGCCGCAGCGGCACAGCCGCGCGGTCTCGAGCCGGGCGACCACGCGGCCGGTGCCGGAGATGATCTCCATGTTGCCGCGCACCTGCAGCGGCCCGTCCGTCAGCGGCACGATGTCGAGCGGCCCGTCGCGCACCGGCAGCATGTCGGCCTTGCCGGTGGGCGGCTCGCCGCTCGCGGAGAACTCGACCTCGTGGTGCGAGCCGTCGCAGAACGGCTTGTTCTTCGACGCGCCGCAGCGGCACAGCGTGAGCCGGTAGTTAGCGGGCGGAGCGCCGTCGAGGCGGATGTCGGCGCGGATCGCGTACGGGCCGCCCTCGCGCACGGAGATGAGGTTCACCGGCGGGGCGGCCTCGTCGGGCTGCCCGTCCTTGCGCCGGTAGCGGATCGCGCCGGAGACGCACACGTGCGCGATCTCCGTGAGCGCGTCCGTGGACATGGCGTCCGGATTGATCCACGGACCCTTCACGTTGGCGATGAACACCTTCGGACCCCACGTCACGCAAAAACGCGAATGGATGCACTTCTTCCCTTCATAGATCAACGTGAGGTCGCGGCCCTCGATGTAGTCGACGCCGCCTTCCGTGCGCGGTGTCGGGGCGACGTTTCCCGGTTCGATGACGGCCGCGCCCGCCGCGCGCACCGCTGGAGGAGCGGGTGGAGCCGGCGCCGGCTTCGGTGCCGCGTTCGCGGTCAGCGCCACCGGCTCTTCCGCTTCCGCAAAACGCAGCCCGGCGCGCCGCGTCAGCTCTGCAATGATCTTGGCCGCCTGGGCCACGCGAACGTCGCCACCCCGCGCGGCCTGCTCCACGCCCGCTGACAACTCGCGCAGGCGCTCGGTGAAGAACTTGCCGGCACTGACGCCGGGCGGCAGCGGCGCCGCGTCGCGCAGCGCCGTGAACGACATGCCCGCATTGCACTCCGGGTTGGATGGACCCGCGGGCAGGCGCGCGGCGCGTTCGGCGAGCGGCGCCATCGCGCGCATCAGTCCCAGCGCGAGATCGATGCACAAGGCCTTGACGGGATGCGGGCGCGGCAGCAGGTAGGAGTGCGAGATCAGGCGCAGCATCAGCATGTAGGCCGTGTTCGCGAGATCGACGGTGCTCGCGGCCTCCTCGTTTTCGAGCCACACGCGACGTCCCTGCCGCACCGGCTTGCGCAGCACCGGGTTCACGGCCGCTGGATACGCCGGCTCGAACGCCGGGTTCGCCGCCTTCAGTTTCTGCAGCTCGTCACGGATCTCGATGAAACGGCAGTAGTGAGAGTCGGGATTGGCTTCGGACGCGCCTTCGCCCTGCGTGACGATGGCGTCGAATGCCTTGAGCGCGGTGATCGAACAGATCACCGGATCGCAACCCTGGAAATCGATCTCCTTGCGCGAGATCTGCAGGTTGCGGTCGCCGCAGAATGCTTCCTTCTCGCCGATTCGCGCGACGAAGTCGCGCACGTTCTGCGACAGGTTGTCGTAGAACGCACCGACGGTTTCGTAGTCGATGGGCATCGGCGTGAGCCGCGGCGCCAGGATGCCGCGCGAAAAAGTGAAATCCGGCGCGAAGCCGTCGCCGTCCGCCTCCGCCGAACCCTTCGGCCGCTCGAGGTGGATGAAGTGCTGCAGCACCGCCTCGTTGAACGGCGCGAGCCGTACCACGATGTTCGCCGGCAGGCCGCCGGGATCGAGCGGAAAGTTCATGCGCCCGAATCGCGGGCTGCCGCCGAGCGCGGCGGTGATGTTCCACACCGCGGCGAGATGTCCCATCTCCTCGATCGCGACCTGCAAGATCGTGCGGCGCCAGCGCGCCGTCGCGTCGGCCTCGGCCGTCGACAGTCCTTCCTCCACTCCCTGCCTGAGCGAGAACGCGGCGTAGAGATACGTGCACATGAGGTTGTGCTCGAGCTCGGCGGCCTCGTAGAGCTGGTGGATGAGTGCCTCGCGTGAGGGCCCGGATGGATTCATATGGGGTATGGCGGACATGCAGGACCGAAGCTTAGGCCGCCGGCTGGCGTGTGCAAGTCTGCGAGGCGGGGCCAGGTGGCCCCTGAATGGTGCAGGACCAGGAAGGCGCCGACGTGAACGCCGCGCCGCTACGAACGCACTGATTCGCCCGCTGGCGCACGCGCGTTCCACAAAATCGCGACCCCGATGATGGCCGAAAGTACCGAGGCGGCGAAGACGGCAATCTTCGCCGCCGCGAAATCGCCGGGCACGGGGAAGGCCTGGCTCGCGATGAACAGCGACATGGTGAAGCCGATGCCCGCGAGCGCGCCGGCGCCTGCGAGCTGCCGCCAGGAGTAGGCCGCGGGTTTTTCGGCGACGCCGAATTTCACCGCGAGCCACGACGCGAGCACGAAGCCCACGGGTTTTCCCAGCGTGAGGCCGCAGATGATGGCGGCCATGAGCCATCCATGCCCGCCCAGCAGTTCTGCGGCGATGACCACACCCGCGTTGGCGAGCGCGAAGACCGGCAGCACCAGGTAGCTCGACCGCGGCGCGACATTGCGCAGCAGGCGATCGGCGGGCGACTCGAGACGATCGTGGATCGCGTCGAGCTCGCGCAGCGCCGGCGCGGAGGGGCCGTGACGGAACTGTTCGCCGCCGTGGCTGGCTTCCGCGGACAGGATGGCGTCGGCCTGCGCCACCAAAGCGCGATAGTCGGGCGGCGGGCGAGTGGGAATGAATGCCGCGAGCAACACGCCCGCGAGCGTGGCGTGCAGTCCGCCCGCGTGCACGCAGGCCCACAACACGATGCCCGTCAGCGCATAGGGCCAGACGCGATAAACGCCGGCGCGATTCAGGAACACGAGAAAGCCCACGGCCGCGAGCGCGAATGCCAGTGAGCTCCAGTGCAGCGCGCCGGAGTAGAAGATGGCGACCATGACGATGGCCCCGATGTCGTCGACGATCGCCGCCGCCGTGAGGAAGATTCTCAGCTCCACCGGCACGCGCGCGCCCATCACCGCGATCAACGCCACGGCGAACGCCGTGTCCGTGGCCATGGGCACGCCCCAGCCGATTCGCCAGTCGCCGGCCGGCACCAGCAACACATATATAAGAGCCGGCACCGCCATGCCGCCGATCGCCGCCGCGATGGGCAGCGCGGCGCTGCGCCGCGTGGCGAGGTGTCCCACCGTGAACTCGCGCTTGATCTCGAGCCCGACGACCAGGAAGAACACCGTCAGCAACGCGTCGTTCACCCATTGAACCAGCGACATGTTGAAGGCCGTGTCGCCCAGGCTGAGTCCCAGGGGCATCTGCCAGAAGTCGGAAAATGCAGTTCCCGCGGCGCTGTTGGTCAGGAAGATCGCCGCGAGCGTCGCGAGCAGCAGCAGCACGCCGGTGGACGGCGCCCAGCTCGCGAAGCCCAGCGCTGCGGTGCGCACGCGATGGCCCAGCGATCCCAGCATCGCATCGGTGAATGACGCTTCGTCCCACGGCCCGTCGTAGCGTTCGCCGTTGATGAAGAAGGTGGGCGTGAACCGCACGCCGCTGTTCCGGGAGCTCGCGATGTCGTCGCTCACGCGTGCCTGCGCCTCGCGCGCGGCGCGCGCGGCAATGTCCGTCTCGCGTTCTTCCAGGCGCAGGTCGGACGCGACCGCGACCAGGTCGTCCTCGGTGAGTGTGCGCGAACGGGTCATCAACGTGACGTGCGCGCTCCAGAATTCATCGGGCGTCGCGGCCTGTTCGACCAGGTCCGCCGCGCGCCGTGCGATCTCGCTGTTGGTGATCGGCCGATGCCGAAAAACATAGCGCACGCGATCACCCAGCTGGTCGCGCACCTCGGTGATTCGCGCGTTGGCGGCCCGGCAGTGCGGGCAGTCGTAACTGCCGTATTCGACCAGCGTGATTTCGGCATGTCCGGCGCCGACGATGTGGTCGCGCGCGGGATCGACGGGGCGATCGAGTCGGTTTGTCATGGTTTCCCCAAGGATCAACCGCCCGGCCGCTCCGTGCAATCGTCCCTTGGCATCGGGGCCTGCGGTATCCTCGGGCCAGGTCGAGGGGAGGGTTGAGTGGACGTCAGTGACGAGCTGAGGCCCGGCCGAGACTTCATCATTGCACTCGCCGTGTGCGTGATCGCGGCCATTGCGATCTTTGCCTCCCCCGGCCCGGGTTTCCCCGTTCTCCACACCATCCTCAACACCGGCATCGCGCTGGTGACGGTGCTGCTCGCACTGCTGTTCTGGGACCTGGGCTGGCGAACCGGCGCGCCGGTGGTGCATTTCCTCGCCATCGTCTTCGCCGTGACCGGCGTGCTCGAGGTCCTGCACGTGATCGCCGCGCTCGAGCCGTCCACCGCCTCCGAGCCGCTCAACGCGGTGCTGCGCGTCCTGGCCTCCGGAACCTGGGCGCCACCCGCCTATCTACTGCCGCTGGGCGTCGGCCTGCTGCTGTGGGTCGGTCCGACGCAGAACACCTCGAAGCTGGCGTTCGCGGTCGTCACCTGCGCAGTTGCGATCGCCCTGTTCGGACTGTTCCAGTGGCTGCCGCGTTACACGCCGCCGACGGTGCTCGGCATCGTCCGGCCGAGCCTGCTCCTGGTGCCGCTGTTCTGGGTCCCGGTGGGCATCACGCTGTGGCGCTGGCGGCGCATGAACCGGCTCGCGCCCGCGCTGGCGTGGTACGCACTCGGCGCCGCGCTGGCCCATTCGCTCATGCTCTATTCCGACGAGGCCACCAGCAAGTTCGCGATGGCCGCGCACTTCGGCGTGTTCGGCTTCGGGATGTTCCTGCTGCTGCACCTCATGCAGATGGGCACGCTCGATACCGGCCGCCGCATGCGCGCGGAGCAGGAGCTGCTGTCGAGCAACGAGGCGCTCGAGGCGCGCGTCGCCGCGCGCACCGCGGAGATCGAGACCGTCAATGCCGACCTGCGCCGCGAAGTGGGCGTGCGGCAGATGGCCGAGGTCAAGGCATTGACGCAGATCGAGCGGCTCGACCTGCTGCGGCGGATCACGCATGCGATCGCGGAGCGGCAGGATCTCGACAGCATCTTCCAGGTGGTGGTGCGCAGCGTCGAGGAGCACCTGCCCGCGGACTTTGCCGCGATGTGCAACTACGAACATCACGCCGGGACCCTGACGGTCAGCCGCGTCGGTACGCGCAGCTCGCAGCTCGCGCTCGACCTCGCGATGACCGAACGCTCGCGCATCGAGATCGACCAGAACGGGCTGTCGCGCTGCGTGGCCGGCAAACTGGTATACGAGCCCGACATCACGCAGATCCGGTTCCCTTTCCCGCAACGACTGACGCGCGGCGGCCTGAAGTCGATGGTCATCGTGCCGTTGATGGTCGAGGAACGCAGCGGCGTCTTCGGCGTGCTGGTGGTGGGGCGCCGCGAGACGGACGCGTTCTCGAGCGCCGAATGCGAATTCCTGCACCAGCTCTGCGATCACGTTTCGCTCGCCGCCAACCAGGCGCAGCTGCACGAATCCCTGAAGCAGGCCTACGAGGACCTGCGGCTCACGCAGAACGCGGTGCTCGAACAGGAGCGCCTGCGCGCGCTGGGCCAGATGGCGAGCGGCATCGCGCACGACATCAACAACGCCATCTCGCCGGTGGCGCTGTACGTCGAGGCCATCCTCACGCACGAGACGGGTTTCAGCGACCGCGCACGCAAGCAACTCGAGATCGTGCAGCGCGCGGTGGACGACGTGGCGCAGACGGTCAAGCGCATGGGCGAGTTCTATCGCCAGCGGCCGGCGCAGGCCGAGCTCACCACGGTCGAGGTGCCGCACGTCCTGCGCCAGGTGCTCGAGCTGACGCGCGCGCGCTGGTCGGACATGGCGCAGCAGCGCGGCGCGGTGATCGAGACGAAGATCGAGGTCACCACCGAGAACCCCGTGGTCCAGGTGATCGAGAGCGAGCTGCGCGAAGCGCTGGTGAACCTCGTGCTCAATGCCACCGATGCGATGCCCGACGGTGGCACTCTCACGATGCGCACGGGCCATGCGCTCGAGTCGGGCAAGGGCATTTCCCGGCGCGTGTTCATCGAAGTGAGCGACACCGGGTTCGGCATGGACGAGGAGACCCGCCGCCGCTGCCTCGAACCCTTCTTCACCACCAAGGGCGAGCGCGGCTCCGGGCTCGGGCTCGCGATGGTCTACGGCATCGCCCAGCGTCACGGTGTCGACATCGACATCACGAGCGTGCCGGGTGAGGGCACCACGTTCCGTCTGACGTTCGCCGCGACGTCGCCCGCGCCGCAATCCACCGCGAGCGTGCGCGTCCAGAAGCTCCCGAGCCACACCAAGATCCTGCTCATCGACGACGACCCGGTGCTGCTGACTTCCTTGCGCGAGGTGTTGACGCACGACGGGCACCAGGTACAGATCGCGCATGGCGGCAAGGTGGGCATCGAGGCCTTCCTCGATGCACAAAAGGCGGGCAAACCCTTCCCGGTCGTCATCACGGATCTGGGTATGCCGCACATCGACGGGCGGGCGGTGGCGGCCGCGATCAAGGCCGCGGCGCCAGGCACCGCGATCATCATGCTCACCGGCTGGGGGCAGCGCCTCATGGGCACCGGCGAGGTGCCGCCCGAGGTCATGGCGGTGCTCAGCAAGCCGCCGCGCATCGTCGAGCTGCGGCAGAAGCTCGCGGAAATCACCGCGCAGGCCGATGACGCGCCACGGAGCGCGGTCCCTTGACGGCCCCACGGCCGATGCCGTGTACTCCGGCGTCCGGGCGACGGGCTCCAGGAAGGGCCTGCGCCAGCACATACTGAGAGGGGTTTTCCATGCTGAGCAGACGTACGTTTCTCGTGTCCGCGGGAGCGGGCATCGCGGCCGGATCCTTCATGACGCGTGCGTTCGCCAACCACCACGAAAAGATTCCGCTCGGAATCCAGCTGTGGACGGTGAAGGACGAGGCCGAGAAGGACCTCGAAGGCACCCTGCGCAAGGTCTACGCCGCGGGCTTCCGTGAAATCGAATTCGCCGGGTTCTATGACAAATCGGCCGCCGAAATCGGCAAGCTCATGAAGGGCATCGGCTTCTCTCTCGTCAGCATGCACGCCGGCGCGGGCGACATCGCCAAGAAGGGCGACCAGATCCTCGCGGACGCGAAGACGCTGGGCCTGCGGTACATCGTCTGCTCCTCGCCGGGCGTGAGCCCCGAGAAAGACAAGCTGCCGTGGGAAGAGAAGATGAAATCGGTCGACCTCACCGACTGGAAATGGAATGCCGACCTGTTCAACAAGTTCGGCAAGCAGGTCAGCGATGCCGGCATGGCCTTCGGTTATCACAACCACAGCGCCGAATTCAAAAAGTTCGACGGCAAGACCGCGTTCGATCACCTGTTCGAAATGACCGATCCGAAACTCGTGAAGATCGAGCTCGACGTGGGCTGGGTCCAGGTTGCGCAGCAGGATCCCATCGCCATCCTGAACAAGTACAAGGATCGCGTGGTCGCGCTGCACGTCAAGGACGTGTCGAAGCGCGAGTCTGCCGACAAGGACCCGCCGTCCGTGGCGTTGGGCGAAGGCGTCGTCGACTGGAAGTCGGTGATCGGCACCGCGAAGAAGAACGGGACGAAGGCATTCTTTTACGAGCAGGAGGCGCCGTTCACGCGGCCCATCCTCGACTCGGTGAAGATCAGCGGCGACTACCTCACCAAACTCGCTGTCTAACTGGTCCCGGTCTGGCATTTTTCGAGGCGCGGACGTGAAGACCATCAAGGGGCCTGCGATTTTCCTGGCGCAGTTCGCGGGCAATGGCCCGCACCTGCAGAACTTCAACGACATGGCGAAGTGGGCCAAGGAGTGCGGCTTCGTCGGCGTGCAGCTCCCGAGCTGGGACGGCCGCGTCATGGACCTGGCCCAGGCCGCCGAGAGCAAGGCGTACTGCGACGAGCTCAAGGGCGTGGCGGCGCGTCACGGCATCACCATCACCGAGCTGGCCGCGCACCTGCAGGGTCAGCTGGTGGCGGTGCATCCCGCTTACGACCTGCAGTTCGACAGCTTCGCGCCGAAAGAAGTGCACGGCAGCCCCGGCAAGCGGCAGGCCTGGGCCGTGAAGCAGATGGAGCTGGTGGCCAAGGCCAGCAGGAATCTCGGCCTCAAGAACGTCGCCGCCTTCCCGGGCGCGCTCGCGTGGCCGTATCTGTATCCCTGGCCGCAACGTCCGCCGGGACTGATCGAAGCCGCATTCGATGAACTGGCGAAGCGCTGGAAACCGATCCTCGACGTCTTCGAGGCCAACGGCCAGAACTGCTGCTTCGAAGTGCACCCGGGCGAGGATATTTTCGACGGCACCACGTTCGAGATGTTCCTGGAGCGCGTGCAGGGTCACAAGGCCTGCAACATCCTCTTCGACCCCAGCCACTTCGTGCTGCAACAGCTCGACTACCTCGCGTACATCGATTTCTATCACGAGCGCATCAAGATGTATCACGTGAAGGACGCGGAGTTCCGTCCCACGGGCAAGCAAGGTGTGTACTCGGGTTATGCGTCGTGGAAGGATCGCGCCGGCCGCTTCCGTTCGCTCGGCGACGGCCAGGTCGACTTCAACGGCATCTTCAGCAAGTTCGCCGCGTACGACTTCGAAGGATGGGCGGTGCTCGAATGGGAGTGCGCGCTCAAACATCCCGAGGACGGCGCGCGCGAAGGTTCGGCGTTCATCAAGAAACACATCATCCGCGTGACGGAGAAGGCGTTCGACGACTTCGCCGCGGGTGGCGACAACTCGGTTGCACTCAAAACATTGGGTCTGAAGTAATGCGTCCACTACGTTGGGGAATGATCGGCGGCGGCGAGGGTGCGTTCATCGGTGCGGTGCACCGCATGGCGGCGAGAGTGGATGGGCGCTATCAATTGCTCGCCGGGGTGTTCTCCTCGGATGCGGAGAAGACGCGCCGCTCGGCGTTCGCGCTGGGCGTGGATCCCGCGCGTGCGTATCCGTCGGTCGAGGCCATGTTGAAAGCCGAAGCCGCCCGCCCCGACGGCATAGAAGTGGTCTCCATCGTCACGCCCAACCACGTGCACTACGTGCAATCGGCGGCGTGCCTCGAGGCGGGGCTCGACGTGATCTGCGACAAGCCCCTGACGACCACGCTGCCGGATGCGGAGAAGCTGGTGGCGCTGGCCGCCGCGAAGCAGCGGCTGCTCGGCGTCACCTTCAACTACACCGGCTACCCGATGATCCGGCATGCCAAGCAGCTCATCGCCGATGGACTGATCGGCACGCTGCGAGTCGTGCAGGCCGAGTATCCGCAGGGCTGGCTTGCCACGGCGCTCGAGAAGACCGGACAGAAGCAGGCTTCGTGGCGCACGGATCCGAAGCTGGCCGGCGCGGGCGCGCTCGGGGATATCGGCTCGCATTCCTTCCAGCTCGTCGAGTTCGTCACGGGGGCGAAGGTGTCCGAGGTCGCGGCCGACGTGACGGCCATCGTTCCGGGTCGGCCGATCGACGACAACGTCAACGTCCTGCTGCGTTTCGCGAATGGCGCGCGCGGCTCGTTGTGGGCCAGCCAAGTGGCGATCGGTCACCTGAACTCGCATCGCCTGCGCGTCTATGGCGAGAACGGTTCCATACAGTGGTTCCAGGAGCGACCCGAGGAGCTGATGGTCGTCGAGGCCGGCGAGGCGCCGCGCTTCGTGCGCCGCGGCGATCCGGGCACGCCGACCAGCTCGGTGGGTTTGCCGGGCGGCCATCCCGAGGGCTTCATCGAAGCCTTCTCGCAGCTCTACACCGATTTCGCGGAGCGCGTGACGGCACGGCTCGAGTCACGCTCGCCGAAGGCCGCGTCGCTGTTCGCGCCGGACGCGGTCACGGGCACTCGCGTCATGGCGTTCATCGAGGCCGTGCTGAAATCGGGCCAGGCCAACAGTGCCTGGACCAAGGTCTGAAGGTTTGGGGCTTGATCCAACAACATCGATAAAGTTGAGGGGGTTCGAACAATGAGCACAGAAGCCGCTATGACCGGCGCGATGCCGGTGTCAGCTGAGGCCAGGAAGACTTTCGCGGTGTGTTTCGCCGCGCTGGTCGCCACGTCGTTCTGCTTCATCCTGCGCGCATTTTCCATCGGCGCGTGGGGCAAGGAGTTCGATCTCAGCCAGACCCAGATGGGCGAGCTCGCGGGCGTGGGCCTGTGGCCGTTCGCCATCAGCATCGTGCTGCTCTCGCTGATCATCGACAAGATAGGCTTCAAGGCCACGCTGTGGTTCGCCGCGGTGTGCCATCTCGCCGGCCTCATCCTCATCCTGCAGGCGGACGGGTACTGGTCGCTGTACTGGGGCACGTTCGTGCTGTCGCTGGGCAACGGCGCCGTCGAGGCCGGCATCAATCCCCTGATCGCGCGCGAGTTCCGCCACGACAAGACCACGTGGCTGAACCGGCTGCACGCCGGCTGGCCCGCGGGCTTCGTGCTCGGCGGCCTGCTCGCGATGATGTTCCCCTCGGGTATGGGCTGGCGCTACCAGATGGCGCTGATCCTCATCCCGGTGATCACGTACATCGTGATGCTGCTGCCGCGCCAGTTCCCGCCGAGCGAGCGCGTCGCCGCCGGCGTCAGTTATCGCGAGATGCTGGCCGAGGCCGGCTTCATCAGCGCGTTCGTCGTCGCCTTCATGATGTTGATGGAGCTCGCCCGCGTGTTCGGGCTCTCGACCGGCGTCACGTGGGGCCTGATCGCCGCGCTGACCATCGGCTACGGGTTGTGGTGCCGCTCCGCGGGCAAGCCGCTGTACATCGTCATGATCCTCGTGATGATCCCGCTCGCCATCACCGAGCTCGGTACCGACAGCTGGATCACCGAGATCCTCACGCCCGCCATGACGGACCTGGGCGTGAACGCCGGCTGGGTGCTGGTCTACGCCATGGCCATCGTGCTGGTGCTGCGCCTGTTTGCCGGACCGCTGGTGCACAAGTTCTCGCCGCTGGGGCTGTTGGCCATCTCGGCACTGATCGCGGTGGCGGGACTGCTGCTCCTGTCGACTTCATCCAGTGCGGTGATGATCGTGGTTGCCGCGACGGTCTACAGCTTCGGCAAGGCGTTCTTCTGGCCGACGTCCCTGGGAGTCGTGTCGGAACAGTCGCCGCGCGGTGGCGCGATCACGCTCAACGTCGTCGCGGGCATCGGCATGCTGGGCGCCGGCGTCATCGGCGGCCCGCTGATCGGCCAGGTGCTCGACCGTCAAATGGTGAGCGGCGTGGCCGCGTATGACGCGAAGAACAACACGCAGATCGTGGAGACGCTGAAGACAGAGCGCACCAGCATCTTCGGCGCCTACACGGCGATCGATCCGGCCAAGCGCGCGACGATCGCGGGTGATGAGAAGGCGGCCGTCGATGCGGCCGACCGCGAAGCGAAGCACGATGCGCTGCGCACCATCGCGATACTCCCGGGAATCATGTTCCTCGTGTATCTCGGCCTGATCCTCTGGTTCCGCAGCCGCGGCGGCTACAAACCCGTCGTCCTAGACCTGAAGCAGTAATGGGGACATTCCTCATTTCCTAGGAAAAGGGGACAGGGCTCAACAAAAGGCAGGGGCGGGCAAGCAACCCGCCCCTTTCCCATCCCGGAGCACAGATGTCAAAAACCCGACTGAACTCCGTTACACCCATCCTGCAGGTCGCCGACCTGCGGCGAGCTCTCGACTTCTATCAATCAGCGCTCGGGTTCGCGAGCGGGTGGATCGTCGGAGAGCCACCCTGGCTGGCCAGCGTGTGCCGAGACGCCGTGGAGTTCCATCTCTTCAAGGTCGAGAAACCCGTGCCCAGTCACGTTTACCTCAACGTGACCCAGGTCGACGCGTACTTCAACGATGCCGTGTCCGCCGGCGCGCGCGTGATCCACCCACTGGAAAATCGCCAGTACGGCATGCGCGACGGCAGGATCGCGGACCCGGACGGCAACGGCATCGGCATCGGTGAGAATCTCGAGCACGAGCATTGATGAGGGCCCGGTAGGGCCCGGCGCGCATGTCGGGATCAGGCTGTAGAAGCCTGACTATTCAGCGCCTCGCCAAACGCGCCGATCGCCGGCTGTGACGCGGTGACCGAAGACGGCGCCGATGACAATGCCGTCATCAGAAAATCGATCTTCCAGCGCATCGAGAACGACACCGAACGACCTTCGCCGGCTGTCGCGAGGCGCGCGAGCACGTCCTTCGTGAAGCTCGCGATGGTCTGACGCGCGCTCGCGGCCGGCGTCGTGGGCCCGGACGGCGAGGGCGCGGGCGCCGTGGTCGACTCGGGAGTCGTCGAGTCGCCCGCCGGCGCATCCGCTGATCTTGATACGGCAGGAGTCTGGGTGGTTGCCGGCGTCGGAGCCGGCGCCGCCGGCGCATCCATCAGCGCGGCCGTCGACGCATAGGCCTTGGCCGCCATGGCCGTGCTCTTCGAATACGCGAGCCTCAGGCTGAACGCGCTCAACGCGTCCGATTCGAGACCGACGCGCGCCGCCGCGGCGAAGGCCGCCTGCACGTCGCCGCCGAAGAAATCATGCGCGATGCCGTCGACCTCGTCGAGCAGATCGCCGATCGCGGCACGCTCCGCCTCGTTGAGGTTGCCATCCACCTCCACCTTGAATCGGCCACGCGAGATCACGTTGGCTTCGACCGCGGTCGCGGTGCCGTTGCCGTTCGAGACCTGCGCCGCCGCCACGTCGGTGACGTTCAGCGACTTGAAGCGGATGGAAACCTTGTCGCCCTCGGCGGTGAGGATGTCGAGCGAGAATCGCTCGCGTGTCACCTCGCGGGCGGCAACTGCCACGGCCGTGCGCTGTGCGGCGCCGGTGGCAGGCGAATCACCGGCCAGCGCGTCGATCTCGTGCACGAGGCGATTGCGAAAACGCGTGAGCGCGGCGTCGATCTGGTCCTGCGTATATCCCTTTTCCGCGAGGTGCTTCGACGCCGCATCGAGCGCCAGGTCGACCTTCGCGGACAATTGGTCGGCATCTTCGCCGCGCGCGAGCGAGTCGCGGATGGCCAGCACGATTCCGTGCACGCCGTGTCCCCGGCGCTGGACGTCGAGCGTTTCGGAAACGCTTGCGCGCAGGGCGCGCTGCAGATCGCGTCCGTCCGGGTCCTGCTTGACGCCGCAGGCGCCGATCGCTTCGCTCGTTACCGTCTTCATGGCCCGATCCAGTGGACCCGAAGGGCCCGCACGTTATGTCGTGATTCGGGCAACGGCCGCTAGCGAAAATACTTTAGATGTCTCCTGGTGGAGACGGCGGCAACGAATTGCCACACACCCTTCTTGTTAGCCCTCAGAAGCTGAAGCGCACGCCGGCGCGCGGCAGGATCCCGCGCACCTCGTTACCCACGAACTCTTCGTACTTCTGGTCGGTGAGATTGTCGAGCGCGAGATACGCCTCGAAACGCGTCGACACCTGCCACGAAGCGGCCGCGTCCACGCGCGTGTAAGGATCGATGCGCACGTCGCCGGTGGCGATGGACGAATCGAACGAGTCCCCGACGTAGGTGGCCGAGAACGACAACTTCAGCGGCGCGACCGGCGTCCAGTGCGCCGCGGCGCCCGCGCGCCACTCGGGCCGGTTGCGCAGCTCGCCGCCGGTCGAGGCGATGCGGTTCTTCATGTTCGACACACTGGCGTCGAACGACAACGCGTCGCTCGCGGCGAACCGGGCGGCGAGTTCCACGCCATGCGTGTCGATGCGATTGCGGTTCACGAGCACGAAGGTCTCGGAATCGAAATCGATGGCATTGCGGAACTCGCCGTCGAACCACGTGGCGCTCCAGCGCGCCCGGCCGCCGGCGAATGTCTGCGCCAGCTCGATTTCGTGCGACCGGCCACGCTCCGGAACCAGCGCCGGATTGCCGACCAGCGGATGACCGAGCGCATACAGGGACGGTAGCTTGAACGCCTTGCCCCAGGCGCCCGCGACGCTGAATCCCGACTCGCCGAATTCGTAGGCGACGCGTACTCGCGGACTGGTGACGGAGCCCTCGCCGTCAGGCTTGTCGACGCGCACGCCGGCCTGCGCGGAGAGTCCGAACCGCGAATTCACGCGCGCCTCGGCAAACGGTGCCCAGGTGGTGCGCGTGAGCTCGAACGATGTCGGCAGCACGAAGCCACCGCCGAAATCGAGCGCGCCTTCGCTCACGCCTTCCTCGCGCAGCCAGTCCACGCCGTAGGCGAGGGTGAGCAGATCCGAGAATTTCTGCGTGGCCGTCAGCGTGGCGGAGTAGCGCGTCAGGTTCGTATCCACCACCGATGGCGGTACGCCGAATGGATCGCGTACGCCCGGTGCGATGCCGGGTGAGTCGATGTGATCGTCGCGATCGAACCAGCCCACCGTCAGCGCGACCGTCGAATCCCCAAAACGCGAATTCACGCCCGCGCCGAACACGGCTTCATCGGCCTCGCGCTTCTCCGTCGCGCGAATCGCGGCGAACTCGAAACCGCCGCTGTCGTCGGGCCAGCTTTCCCGCTCGGTCTCGGAGTAACGGCCGGTGACGAACAACGTGGTATTCGCGCCGAGACCCGTGTCGAAGCTGCCCGAGACACGCTGGCCATCGAAATGATTGCCGCGCACGACGCCGCCTTCGTTCGAATCACTGGCGCCGAAGTTCCAGTTTCCGTTGCCGAGGGGCCCGCCCGCGGACAACGCCAGCTCGCGCACGTCGTGCGTGCCGCCCATGGCATCCAGCGACGCCGTGGTTGTCTCGCGCGGTGCGTGCCGCGTCACGATGTTGATGACTCCGGCGAGCGCGTCGCCCCCGTACACCGCCGAATACGGGCCCCGTGCGATCTCGATACGCTCGACGTCCGCGATGTCGAGCGCGGAGAAATCGAACGAGCCGCCGCGCGCATTCGTGGGGTCGTTGACGCGCACGCCGTCGACCAGCACCAGCGTGTAGTTAGGGTCGGCGCCGCGCAGGTAGAGCGAGCCCGTGCCGCCACGGCCGCCCACCGAATCGATGTGGATGCCCGCGACGCGGCGCAGGATGTCCGCAACCTTCGCGGGTTTCTCGGCATCGAAATCCTCGCGCGACAACACCGTGATGTTCGCGCCGAGATCGGCGGGATCCGCCGCGACGCGCGAACCGGTGACGATGATTTCGGGTTGCGGGGGAGGGGTTTGTGCGCCGGCGTTAGCGGCAAGAAGCATCCAAAGCAATGGGGTGTCTCACTCGAAAGATTCGGTTAGTGTAGCCGCCCAGAAGGGGGTTTCATGACGAAGTTGAGCCGCGCCACTGGCGTATTGACCATTCTTGCGCTTGCGAGTTTCGTGGCGTTGGGCCAGACCGAGAATGGAGCGCCGCGGTCGCCGTTCCGGGACAACCCGGCCTGGACTTTCGCGGACGGCGTGCTCACCGCCACCGCGCCCTCGACGATAGAAACGGCCCTCATGACGCGTGGTGGCACGCAGGACAGCGTCCTGTCCCTCGAATACAAGGCGCCGAAGGGCGCTCGCGCCGAAATCTACGCGATGGGGCGTTACGCCCTCGCGCTCGAAGGCACCGGCGACTGGGTGCCGGTTTCCTGGCGCTTCCGGGCCCCGCGTTTCGACGAGGGCTATAACAAAAAAGACAACGCGCTATTGCTGGAATCGCATGTCGGCACGCAGGTCCAGCGCAATGTCCTCTTCTCCACGTTCAGCCCGGGCGCGCGCTGGGAGAGCGAGGACTTCCGCGGTCCGGCGGTGCTGTTCGTGCGCCAGGGACCGGTGTCGATCCGCAACGCGCGGGTCGAGGCCGCGGACTTCGCGCAGGTCACGTTACCGAAGGTTTCCGGCGGCGATACCAACGAGAAAGACCTGGTCGATACCGTCGCCGTCGGCAAGGCGCTGTTCACGTCCGTCGGCTGCGAGGCCTGCCACCAGGTGGTCCCGAATTCGACCGCGGCGAGCTCCGGTCCGGCTCTCTACGGCCTGTTCCGTCCCGACGCGCGCCAGCGCGAGATCGTCGAAGGCGGCGAGGGCCATCGCTTCACCATCAAGGCGAACCGCGACTACCTGCGCAGCAGCCTGCGCGCGCCGGGCGAACAGCTCGCCATCGCGGAGGGTGGTCCGACCGGCGGGCAAGCCTATCTACCCGTGATGCCGCCGTTCGGCACCGAGGTTCTGAGCGACGCACAGATCGACGCGCTGGCCGACTACCTGCTGACGCTCAACGATCCCGGCCAGAAGGGCCCGGTCATGCGACTCACGGTGCTGGCCGCGGCGGCCCCGTACGACCCGATGACCGACGGCCTGCAGTGGCTCGTCGGCGATGAAGTGCGCCTGCAGCGCGGTCCGCTGCCCGGCGTTTCCGCGCGCAGCATCCATGTCGGCGATCCGAGTGGCGTGAACTACTCGTTCGATCCGCGGCTGCTCGCGGTCGCGAAGATCTGGCAGGGCGGCTTTCTCGACATGTCGGGCGAGCTCATCGGCCGCGGCAACAACGGGCTCGCGCTGGGCTACGAGAGCCGCGAGATCAGCTTCGGCGCCCAGGAGTACCTGCTCGCGCCGCTGGATCCGGGCGGCAAGGCCATCGACTTCTCGTTCAAGGAAGCGAAGTGGCGGGACGCCGCGCGTCTCAAGGCCGTGCTCAATGCGAAGGAAGACCAGCTCGCGCAGGTCGCCGCCATCGATGCGCAGTTCCTGGGTTATTCGCGCAACTCGAAGAGCAAGGTGGAAGCGCCCGCGTTCAGATTCCGCGTCGGCAAGAACATCATCGAAGAGTCCGTTGCCTTTTCGGACGACGGCACGGTCACCATCCGCATCGTCGGGACGCTGGTGGCGCCGCAGGTGTTCACGGTCAACACCGGCCTCCTGCAGAAATCCGTGGCGAGCAGCGGCACGCTCGCAGGCGATCGCTGGACGCTGCCCGCCGGCAAGACGCGCGCGACACTCGTGGGCCACATCGCGCTGGCGAGCAAGGCGTGGCGTCCGGCGGCTTCGAGCTTCGCGTTCAAGGTGCAGCCGATGCAGACCGCGCCGGCTACCGCACAACTGCCGGCCGGATACAGCATCGAGAACTACTATCCGCCGAAGGACAACTACGGCCGTGATCAACTGTTCGAGGCACTGGGGCTCGGCCTCGCGAAAGACGGCACCATTGTCGTGGCGACTCGCAGCGCGGGCATCTGGCGGCTCGTGAATGGCCAATGGCAGAAGTTCGCCGAAGGCCTGTTCGACAGCCTCGGCGTGGTGGTCGAGGACGGCAAGGGCCTGGTCGTGGTCGCCGGCCAGAAGGCCGAGCTCACGCGCATCAGCGACACCAACGGCGACGGCGTCGCGGACAAGTACGAAACATTGTTCGACGCGCACTCGTATCACGGCAACTACCACAGCTACATGCATGGCCCGGTGCGCGGGCCGGACGGCTCTTACTACTTCGTGCTCAACCTGGCGCACGACGGCAGCGGCGCCGCGTACATGGGCGGCGGCAACGTCATGGGCACGTACGGCGGCTTCAACGGCTGGGCCATCCGCGTCACTCCGTCCGGCAAGGGCGAGTTGTTCGCCAACGGCCTGCGCAGCCCCGCGAGTCTCGGTGCCGGCCCCGACGGCCGCATCTTCTATACCGACAACCAGGGCGACTTCGTCGGGACGTCGAAAATGTTCGTGCTGGAGAAGGACAGGTTCTACGGCCACCCCGCCGGTTTGGTGGACCTGCCCGGCATGACGCCCGCGTCGCCCGAAATCCAGTGGGAGCAGGTGCTGGGCCGCAAGGCGCAGCCCGTCGCGTTGTTCCCGCACAACCGCGTCGCGAACTCGCCGGGCAATCCGGCCTGGGATCTGACGAAGGGAAAGTTCGGCCCTTATGCCGGGCAGATACTCATCGGCGACCAGACGCAGTCGAACCTGCTGCGTGTCGTCGTGCAGAAAGTCGACGGCGTGGAGCAGGCGAGCGTCATGCCGTTCTTCGAGGGTCTGGAATCCGGCGTGATGCGCCCGCTGTTCCTGCGCGACGGCAGCTTGTTGTTAGGCCAGACCGGGCGCGGCTGGCAGGCGAAGGGCGGCAAGGTCGCGAGCCTGCAGCACGTACGCTGGGATGGAAAGACCGTGGCGCCCGGCATCGTGTCGATGCAGGCCACCGCGACGGGATTCCGCGTGAACTTCACGCAGCCCCTCGCGGGCGGCGTCAGCGAGAACATCCTGCGCTCCGCGCTGAGCTTCGAGTCCTGGACGTACCGCGATGCGCCGGACTACGGCTCGCCCGAGCTCGACCTCAGGAACGATGCGCTCTCGCGTTTCACCATCGCCCCGGATCGCCGCTCCCTGGCCATCGATCTCGCATCCCTCGACATTCCACAGGTGCACCCCGTGCAGACCGCACGCGTGTACCACGCGAAACTCGCGTCGGCCACGCTCTTCGATGCCAACGCGCCCGCGCAGATGGATGCGTACGCCACCGTCCGCCAATTCCCGAAATTGGTGCCGGAGCAAAAAACCGGGGCAAGGCGCGCGGATTGAGCGCGGTCGCGCTCGCGTAGGACCAGGACTACGCGAGTGCGCGGCCTTCCCCCGCCCGGTGCCGCGTTGCGCGCGGGCGAGAATCGGCTGCACATGAACCCGTTCATCCGCACCTTCCAGCAGGCTTCCGCCCGCGCCCGCCAACGGCGCGCCCAGCTGTTCCGCCAGGCCTTCCGCCTCGGTCCCGACACCAAAGTCCTCGACCTCGGCTCCGAGTGGGGCGCGAACATTCATGCCGTGCTCGCCGGGACTGCCGTGAAGCCCTCGAACACCTACATCGCGGACATCAGCTCCGCCGCACTCGAGCGCGGCGCGAAGAGTTACGGTTTTCAGCCCGTGCTCGTCGACGAGAGCGGCAAGCTGCCGTTTCCCGACGGTTACTTCGACATCGTGTACTGCAATTCCGTGATCGAACACGTGACGCTGCCCAAGAGCGAGATCTGGACCACGCGCTCCAGCAAGGAATTCCGCGAACGTTCGCTCGCACACCAGCGCGCCTTCGCGCGCGAGATCCAGCGCGTCGGCCGGCAGTTCTTCGTGCAGACGCCGTATCGCTGGTTCGTGCTCGAGGCGCATAGCTGGCTGCCCTTCGTCGGATGGCTGCCGCGCGAGCTCGTCGTTCCCATCCTCAAGCACTCGCGCAAGTTCTGGCCCAAGTGGACCGCGCCCGACTGGCACCTGCTCAACAAGCGGCAGCTCGCCAGCATGTTCGACGGCGCGGAGATCCGCGACGAGAAGTGGTTAGGGCTGACCAAGTCCATCATGGCCGTGAAGAGCGCGAAGTAGGCGACTCGCCATCGCTTCCCATCATTAGCATCGGACGTCAAGTCGGATTTGGGCCCCATTGCCCTAGAAACGAACCAAAAAAGTCTTCAACCCGCTGAGACTCTCGGCCACCTCGCGACACTTCTCCCTGAGAGCCAAGATTCCAAATGGCCAGGGAGCAAGGCACATGATTTGCGCTCGCAGCAAGATCTTCACGCAGCGACTCCTCCAGTTCGCCGCAATCCTGCTCATCGGCCTCGGGGCGAGCGCGTTGCCGACGACCGCTGTCGCGCAATCGTCGTGTGGCCCTCAATCCCAGCAGTCTGGAACGCATTGCAAGGGACCTACCGACACACCCTGGCGATACCTTTCTGACATTCCCCAGGTGGGTACTCACACCACCATGGGCGACCTGACCAGCGCGATGATTAGCTACATCATGGGCCAGGCCGGCCCGCCGAAATGCTCGGTCACGCTGGACAGTCTTGTGCCGCAGGGCGGGACTGGTTACGCGTGGCCCACCGTTGCCTGGTCCGATATCTCACACGACTTCACAGGCACGTTCACGACCGTGTGGACGAATCTCTCGCCTTGCGACACCTCACAAACGAGCGGCATTGGAATTCACCAACAACGAAATTTCTTTTGTCCGGCTGGATACACCGCGCTGGTGCAGGGCGGAAATGCGTACTGCGCGCTGGACTGGTGGCGCGCGGATCCGAAAAAGCCCTGCGGCTCGTGCGCCGAGGGTGACGTCAATGTCGGTGGCGGAGGTGGCGGTAGCGGCGGTTCAGTCGGCGGCGCCGGCGGGCAAGGCTCGTCGGGCATCGGTAGCGGCAACAACCCACGTACAGCAAAACGACTATCGGGGAGGCGGTGGATCGTTGAGCGTGCAACGCGACTACAACAGCAATCACGTCATCAACTATTCGTCGATTGCACTGGCAATTCCCCCATTCGGGCCTGGCTGGTCGGCCATGTATTTCCAGCGAATCGAGCGCCTCGGGCTCGGAACCATCGATAGCGCCACGGTTCATCGTCCCGACGGGCAGACCCTGCAGTTCGATGCATCCGGCAACTCCTTCGTGGCGCCACCCGACATCGAGGCGCAGCTCGTCGCCCAACGCGACGGCTCGAACAACATCATTGGTTGGACGTACACGTTGTCCAACGACACTGTCGAGACCTACGACGCCAACGGCAAGCTACTGAGCATCGCCTACCGGGGAGGTTCCACCGACACGTTGCAATATGGCGGCGGAGGTTCCCCCATTACGGTCACCGACAGTTTCGGCAACCAGCTCATCTACACGCTCTCCGGCGGGCAGGTGTCCCAGGTCCAGAACTCCGCGGGCCAGATCATTTCGTACCAGTACACGGGCACCAAGCTCACTCGAGTGACGTATCCGGACACGACGTTTCGCGAGTATCACTACTCCGGCTACTACCTCACGGGCATCACAGACGAGAGCAACACTCGATATTCAACCTACACGTATGACGGCGCCGGACGCCTTTGGACGACCGAGCTTGCCGGTGGCGTCAACAAGTACACCATCACCGCCGACACGTTCTACAGATACGTGACCGATCCACTCGGCACATACCGTGGATATTTCTTTGACGCGCAGGCGATTCACCACATCCATCGGCTGAAGGCCGCCTACACCTATTCGAAAGACATCAGCGCATTCAAGGCAGTGACCTACGACGCGAATGCCAACATTGCGAGCCGGACGGACTTCAACAACAACGTGACGACGTACTCGTATGACCTCACGCGCAATCTGGAGACCTCGCGCACCGAGGCATACGGAACCGCGAAGGCACGCACGATCACGACCGCCTGGCATTCGACGCTGCGGTTGCCGACCTTGATCACGGAGCCCAATCGCACGACCGCATTCACGTACAACGGAACCGGCAAGGTCCTCACTCGCACAGTGACGGATACCTCGGTCACGCCGAATGTCTCGCGCACGTGGACGTACACGTACAACGCGTACGGCAAGATCCTGACCGAAGATGGCCCACGCACCGACGTCACGGACCTGACGACCTACACCTATTACAACTGCAGCACGGGTTATCAATGCGGTCAGTTGAGCACGATCACAAACGCCGCCGGGCACGTGACGACGTACAACACCTACAACGTGCACGGGCAGGCAACACAGATCACCGATGCCAATGGACTCGTCTCGACGATGGCGTACGACAGCCGCCAGCGCCTTACCGATCGATGCGCCGGAGGCACCTTGCCTTCGTGCTCCGGTGGTGAGCTCACTCATCTCGAATATTGGCCAACCGGGCTGCTCAAGAAAGTCACGACCCCCGACGGCAGCTATCTCGAGTACACCTACGACGGCGCGCAACGACTGACTCTGATCCAGGACGGTTCGCTCAACAAGATCGTTTACACGTTGGACAACGCCGGCAATCGAACGGCCGAGAATACCTACGATCCATCCAATGCCTTGAAGCGCACACACTCGCGTGTCTTCAACACGCTGAACCAGTTGTGGAAGGACGTGAATGCGGCGGGCACCGCCAATGTAACAACCGTCTTCGGCTACGACACCAACGGCAACCAGACGACAACCAATGCGCCTCTGAGCCGCAATTCCACGAACCTCTACGATGAGTTGAACAGGCTCAAGCAGATCACGGATCCGAACTCCGGCATCACGCAGTTTGCCTATGACGCGAATGACAATCTGACTTCGGTGATTGACCCGAGAAATCTCGTGACGAGCTACACCTACACGGGCTTGGGAGACCTGAAGACTCAGACGAGCCCGGATACGGGCTTGACCACGAATGCTTACGATTCGGGCGGAAACCTCGGCACCTCGACCGATGCTCGCGGCGCCGTCGCCGACTATGCGTATGACGCCCTCAATCGCGTGACCTCGGTCAGCTACACGCTGGGCGGCGTTACCGACCAGACGATTGCGTACACCTATGACGGTGGTACGAACCAGAAGGGACATTTGACGGGCGCGAGTGACGCTAACCACTCGCTCTCCTGGACCTACGATGCCCACGGCCGCGTGACGGGGAAGGGCCAGCAGGTCGGCTCGGTCACAAAGGCCATTGGCTATGGCTACAACGCTTCTGGCCAGTTGGCTTCGGTCGTCCTGCCTTCGGGACAGACGGTCCAATACGGGTACAACTCGAACAACCAGGTGTCGAGCGTCACGCTCCTGGGCTCGCCCAATGTCACGATCTTGAGCAACGTCACGTACGACCCATTCGGACCCATCACCGGCTGGGCGTGGGGCAATTCGACCACCGCCAGTCGCACATTCGACAGTGATGGCAAGCTCACCGAGATCACGAGTTCCGGTCAGCGCACGTTCGGCTATGACGATGCGTTCCGGATCACCGCCGCCAGCGATCTTGCGGACACGAGCAAGTCCTGGACACTGGGCTACGACATCCTCGATCGCCTCAACTCCGCGACCAAGACGGGCACGACAATTGGCTATACGTACGATGCCAACGGCAATCGGTTGAGCCAGACCGGATCGAGCGCGAGCACGTACACGATGAGCGGCAGCTCAAACAGGATATCGACAACGACAGGCGCGCTCAGCCGCAGCTACACGTATGACGCCGTGGGCAACACGCTCAGCTCTGGGGCCACCGTGCACACGTACAACAACGCCAACCGCATGAAGACTGGGCGTCTGACGGGCGCCTCAGACACGAGCTATGTCTACAACGCGCTCGGGCAGCGAGTGAAGAAGTCCGGTGGCGCGATCACTTCACCTATCTACTTCGTGTATGACGAGTCGGGCAATCTCGTTGGCGAGTACGACTCGAGCGGGGGGCTGATCCAAGAGACGGTGTGGCTGGCGGACATCCCAATTGCAACATTGCGGCCAAATGGCGCGAACGTTGAAGTGTTCTATGTTCATACTGACCAGCTCAACACGCCACGCAAGGTCAGCCGCCCGATCGACAATCAGTTACGTTGGAGTTGGGACCCGAACCCCTTCGGGGACGGTTTGCCTGAGGAGAATCCGGCGGCCCTCGGCACATTTGTCTATAACCTGAGGTTCCCTGGACAGCAGTTCGATGCGGAAAGCAATCTCAACTACAACTACTTCAGAGATTACGAGCCGGCAGTTGGGAGATTTGTCGAGAGCGACCCAATCGGATTGAGTGGTGGTCTGAATACCTACTCTTACGTCGATCAAGGGCCGCTACAAAAGGTTGATCCATTCGGACTCAGCCCCATGGATGAATATTACCGTTGCTTGCTCGCACGGGTTCAGGGAGTGGAAGGGCGTCCTTGTGGGGAGGTATTGCACGCGGCTGCAGTGGCAGCAGCGTCTGAAATGTTGGTAACGGCATGTGAGATGGTTGTTGATGGCACGATTTGCACTGTAGAGTGCGGTCTACATGCGTATTTTGGTAAGAGCATCACCGAGTTCGCTATCAAGATTCACAAGAAGGCAGCGACGAAGGCATTGGACAAGATGGCGCGAGAGACAGCGCTCGAATGGGCAAGAAAGGGTTGGCGGGGATACAAGAAGATCTCCAAAGCTGTTTCCAACTACGGAAAAGCGGAATGCGTGATCAATTGCATCGTTGCTCAGGATCCTGCGGCAAGCGGCGCACTCACCCAATGAAAGGACTCTGCATGAAAGAGAATTCAGCGAACGCCATGAAGAAAAGCTCTTTGCCTTTGCTCTGTCATTCGGTATGGATGCTGTTCCTCCTTGGTTGTACGACAGAGGGAACTCCAGAGGGCCACCCACGCGAAGTCGAGTCGACGTCGCGCAACGCGCAATCTCACCCGTCTTCTCCAGACAGCGATGAATCGGCCACTGCTCGCATCGAGCGAGTTCGTTCTATGCGTAAGGCGTTGAGTGCAATCGACAAGCAATATCCGCCAGCGCCCGATCCAAGTGCGGACGCTACGCAGATAGCTGTAGAACAAGTGTTGCCGGATGGGACCATCGCGTTAGCAAACGGCAAGACAATAACGATGGAGGGGGTGGAGTGTTCTTCAGTTGCGACCGAGAACCTGAAGAAGATGTTGCTTGGCCGAGGGACGACAATTGTTTTTGTTGTGCCGCCGGATGACTTAGAGATTCGGGCACCGGCTCAATTCTGGGTACTCGAACGGTTTGGTTCCGATGGGGCGGAAAACCCGGCATATAGCGTGCCGGCCGAAACAGCCTTGATAAACGGCTGGTGCAAGCCAGCCTGTGCTTCAGAGTGGCCGAACTGTCCACGGTATCAAGCACTTTCGCGATTGGCGAATCCCTAGTTCGACGTCGTCGGGCGGACGCTGAGATGATCGCCCGGCTCCAATCAGGAGTCGTTGCTGCCCTCTTGCCGCACACACGGGCGTTTCTGCGGCACGCCAGATCGCCTTACCGAGTGATCTTTTCGTTTCGCCGCAGCGACCCTTCCACCCTCGCTGAATAGCGCGACACTCCCGCCCACGACCACACCGGGAGAAAACCATGACCACCAAACAAGCCTCGTGGCTGGCCGCGACGCTGATCTCGCTCGCCGCCCCACTCGCATCTGCCGCGGTGCAAGAAATCCCCATCACCACGAACAACGCCGACGCGCGCCTCGCCTTCGAAGCCGGCCAGGCCGCCCTCGATCGCGGTGACGGCGCGCAGGCCAACGACCTGTTCCGCACCGCGGTCGCCGCGGACCCGAACTTCACCTACGCCTGGGTAAACCTCAGCAACGTCACCTTCTCCACCGAAGAGTTCAACGCCGCACTCAAGGGCGGCGAGCAGGGCGCGGCACGCGCCAGCGAAGGCGAACGCATGCTGCTCGAGTTCAACCAGCTGTTCCTCACGAACAACTTCGGCGCGCAACTCGACCTCGCGAAAAAGCTGGTGGAGAAGTATCCAAATTCACCGCGTGCACACCTCGTGCTCGCCGCCGCCCACGCGGCGCTGAACCAGTTCGCGGAGCAGCGCGCCACGCTCGAAAAGATCATCGCCATGGCGCCGAACTTCTCGCCAGCGCCGTTCGCGCTGGGCGCGTCCTGGCTGTTCAACGACCCCAAGGACTTCGCGAAAGCGGACAAGTACTACCGCATGGCAGTCAATGCCTCGCCGGGCTCCGACATGTACTACTGGTCGCTGGGCGACGTGGCCCGCGGTTCCAACAAGCTCGAAGACGCGCGCCGCTACTACAAGCTCGCGCTGCAGCTCGACCCACGCGACTCGACCGCGCCGGTGAAGCTCGGCCACGTGAACTCCTTCCTCGGCAACTTCGATGAGGCTCGCAAGGACTACGACAACGGCATGAAGGTGGCAGGTCCCGCGACGGCCGCATTCCTCGGGCCCTTCAAGTCGTACACCTGGCTCTACGAGGGCAACCCGAAACAGGCGATCCAGTCGCTCGAGCAACTGGTGACGAGCATCGACGGCTCGGGTGCGGGACCGGACCAGCGCATCAATGCCAAGGTCGGCGCGCTGACGAACGCCGCGCAGATCGCGCTTCATCACGGCCTCTACGACGACGCGCAACGCGTGTTGGCCGCACGCACGGCGCTGGCGCGCGACAACGCGAAGACGGTGGGCACCGAGGCTTTCTCGAAGATCCAGGAATCGCAGATCGCATTCTGGGACGCGCAGCTCGCGGCCTATCGCGGCGACTACAAGCAGGCCGCGGCGCTCGCGAAGAAGAACGCGGAGCTCGTCGCCGCCGAGAACAACGCGCGCAAGATGGAGCCGTACCACGAAGTGCTGGGCCTCATCGAGCTGCGCAAGAAGAGCTGGAAAAAGGCCATCGCCGAGCTGAAGCTCGCCGACCAGACGCAGCTGCACAACAAGTTCATGCTGGCGCAGGCCCTGGAGGCCTCCGGCCAGAAGGACGAAGCGCTGAAGCTCTACAAGGAAGTGAGCGTGAACAACTTCAACACCATCGATTTCGCGCTGCTGCGCGCCGAGGCGCTGAAGAAGGCAGGCTGACGGGGAGGGGACAGAGGCAAGTCTGTCCCCATTCCGGCGGGAACGGTCGCGGGGAGTCTCGCCGGACTCCCCTGCGGCCGTCTCTTGTGATTCAATCGGCCCACCTCTTCCGCGAGCGGTGATGCCATGGCCGAAACGAAGTGGAATCTGCACGGGCGCGAGTTCGCCAATTGCAACTGTTCGTACGGTTGCCCCTGCCAGTTCAATGCATTGCCGACGCATGGCAATTGCTGGGCGGTGGTTGGAATCCAGATCGACAAGGGCCAGCACGGTGACGTGAAGCTCGACGGGCTCAAGCTCGCGGGCATCTTCAAGTACCCGCAGGCCATCCACATGGGCAACGGCGAAGCGCAACCCATCGTCGACAAGCGCGCGACCGACGCGCAACGCAACGCGTTGCTGCGCATCATGAGCGGCCAGGACACGAAGCCCGGCGCCACGATGTTCCAGGTGTTCTTCTCGATGCTCACGAAGGTCTACGACCCCGTGTTCGCCGACATCGACTTCGAGATCGACATCGACAAGCGGCGCTCGCGGTTGAAAGTGGCGGGCTACATCGACCAGCGCGGCGAGCCCATCCTGAACCCGGTTTCCAACACCGAGCACCGCATCCGCATCGAGCCCGTCGGTGGCTTCGAGTTCAAGGTGGCCGAGATCGGCCGCGGCTGGACGAAGACGTCCGGCCCGATCGCCTACGAGCTCAACGACAGCTACGGGCAATTCGCCGAGCTGCATCTCTGCCAGGACGGCATCATCAACTGATGGACCGCGCGCCGCTCGAGCAGGCGCTGCGGCACGATCGCTGGTTCGTCCTTGCCGCGTTGCTGGCGATCAGCGCGCTCGCGCTCGGCTACACCTGGTGGCTGGCGACCGGCTTCGACATGTCGGACATGATGTCGCCCGAGTTCACTCCATGGTCGATCGGGCACTTCGCATTCATGCTCGCGATGTGGGTGGTGATGATGATCGGCATGATGACGCCGTCCGTCGCGCCCATGGTGCTGCTGTACGCGGCTTTCGCACGCCAGTCGGCCACGCGTGGCCATCCGTTCGCCCCGGCGGGCTGGTTCGTCGCGGGCTATCTATTGGCCTGGAGCGCGTTCGCGCTGGCGGCGACGCTGCTGCAGTGGCTGCTGGAGTCACGGGCGCTGATCCCGCCGATGATGGCGGGCACGGGCCGCGTCGCCGGCGGCATCCTGCTGGTCATCGCGGGCATCTATCAGTGGCTGCCGATCAAGCAGGCCTGCCTGTCGCAATGCCAGTCGCCGCTCGCGTTCGTGCAGCGTAATGGCGGCTTCGCGGCCGATGCACCCGGCTCGGTCCGCCTCGGCTGGCGGCACGGGCTCTATTGCATCGGCTGCTGTTGGGTGTTGATGGCGTTGCTGTTCGCGTTCGGCGTCATGAACCTGGTCTGGATCGCGGGGCTCATGGTGTACGTGTTGCTGGAGAAACTGCTGCCGCATCCGCAAGTGGTTGCGCGTGTCGCCGGAACCGCGGCGGTCATCGCAGGCGTTGCGCTCATGTTGGCGCCGCTCTGAAGTTGTGCCTCACAGCCGTCAAAACGAACGCGGCCGCGGAAGCATGACTCCGCGGCCGCGATCAAATCAGCCTCGAGCGATCAGGCTGCCTTCTTGAGCAGGCCCTCCGCGGCCATCGCTTCCTGCACCTTGGGGCGGGCCGCGACGCGTTCCTGGAATGCCTTCAGCGTCGGCCACTTCGACAGGTCGATCCCGAGGAAATTGGTCCAGTTCACGACGGTGAACAGATAGGCATCCGCCACCGTGAAGGTGTCGCCCGTCAGGTACTTCTTGCCGGCGAGCTGCTTGTCGAGCCAGTCGAACTTCTTTTCGAGGTTCTTCGTGGCGTAGGTCTTCACGGCGGGGTCGTTGTCGCCCCACAGCGGCGAGAAACTCTTGTGGACTTCGCTCGTCACGTAGTTGAGCCACTCCTGCACGCGATAACGCTCGAACGTGCCGGCCTTCGGCACCAGGTTGGACTCGGGCTTCTGGTCCGCCAGGTACTGCATGATCGCCACGCCCTCGGTGAGGATCTGGCCGTCGTCGAGCTTCAGCGCCGGCACCGCGCCTTTGGAGTTGATGGCGTAGTAATCGCCGCCGTCCTCGAGCTTCTTGGTCTTCGTGTCGGCGCGCTTCAGGTCGAAGGGCAGGCCGGCTTCGCGCAGCGTGATGTGCGAGGCGAGAGAGCAGGCACCGGGGGAAAAGTACAGTTGCATGTTGCGCTCCATTGCTTGGGTCGTCGTTTGAATGGAGCGCAGTCTGCGTTCGCGCGCACCGGCTGACAAGTACTTACCTGGGGGTAAGTGTGCGCCAGCGGGGTACTTACCTTTGGGTAAGTATCAAATGGTGTGTTATTTTCCCGGCCATGCCCAAGAGTCACACGATTGCAAACGTTTACAGTGCCGTCTGTCCGTCGCGGCGCGTCATGGCCGTGCTGGCGGAGAAGTGGACGCTGCTCATCGTCGCGCAGCTCGCCGACGGTCCGAAACGCACCGCGGAGATCCGGCGTTGCGTCGAAGGCATCTCCGAGAAGATGCTGATCCAGACGCTGCGCAAGCTCGAGAGTTTCGGGCTAGTTAGCCGCAAGAGTTACCCGGAGGTGCCGCCGCGCGTCGAGTACCGCCTGACGACCCTCGGCCGGTCGCTCGCCCGGCTCGCCAGCCTGTTCGGGCGCTGGGTGGAACGTAATTCCCAGAACCTGCTGCGCGCCGAGCGGGAGAGCAGCGCCGCCTGAATCAATGGGGACATTCCTGATTTCCTAGGAAATGGGGACAGGGCTCGAATTGGCATGGCCTGGTAGGTGGCGCCGCGCCGTCGCGCGTCGAGCCCTGTCCCCATTTCCTAGGAAATCAGGAATGTCCCCATTTTCACGCAGACCCCCGGAGGGGGTCTCCCGATCGTGGTGCGTCCGGACGCAAATTGGCCTGCCGCGCGGCTGTTTTCCGCGGTCCGCCGACTGGCACAACCCTTGCTCTGTTCCGTGAAAGCGTTCCAACGGGGAGCAAGAAGAAGATGCGTGACGAGCGAAAGAACCGGATCTCGCGCCGGCAGGTTCTCAAGACGGCGGCGATAACCAGCATTGGTGCCCTGGCGCCGAAGCCACTGTTCGCCGCGGCGGCGACGCCGGAGACCACGAAGGCAATCCTGGGCTTCATCGCGTTGACCGACGCCGCGCCGCTCATCGTGGCGAAGGAAAAGGGCTTCTTCGCGAAGTACGGCATGCCCGACGTCGAGGTGGTCAAGCAGGCCTCCTGGGGTACGACGCGCGACAATCTCGTGCTCGGCAGCGCCGGCAACGGCATCGATGGCGCGCACATCCTGACGCCGATGCCTTACCTGATCAGCACCGGCAAGGTCACGCAGAACAACGTGCCCGTGCCCATGTACATCCTGGCGCGGCTCAACCTCGACAGCCAGTGCATCTCGGTTGGTGCCGAATATGCCGACCTCAAGATCGGCCTCGACACGAAGCCCTTCAAGGCCGCGATCGCAAAAAAGAAGGCGGCCGGCAAGGAAGTGAAGGCCGCCATGACGTTCCCGGGCGGAACTCACGACTGCTGGATCCGCTACTGGCTGGCCGCCGGTGGCATCGATCCGGACAAGGACATCGAAACGATCACGGTGCCGCCGCCCCAGATGGTGGCAAACATGAAGGTCGGCACGATGGACTGCTTCTGCGTCTGCGAGCCGTGGAACGAGCAGTTGGTGAACCAGAAGATCGGCTACACCGCCATCAACACCGGCGAGCTCTGGAACAAGCATCCCGAAAAATCTTTCGCGATGCGAGCCGACTGGGTCGACAAGAATCCGAAGGCCGCGCAGGCGCTGCTCATGGCCGTGCTCGATGCACAGATGTGGGCCGACAAGCTCGAGAACCGCGACGAGGTTTCGGCGATCGTCGCGAAGCGTTCCTGGATCAATGCGCCGGTCGCCGACATCCAGGACCGGATGCGCGGCAAGTTCGACTACGGCACCGGCAGGGTGGTCGAGAACTCGCCGCACATCATGAAGTACTGGCGGGATTTCGCGTCGTATCCCTTCCAGAGTCACGAGCTGTGGTTTCTCACGGAGAACGTCAGATGGGGCAAGTTCACGGGTCAGGAAGATTTCAAGACGCTGATCTCGAAGGTCAACCGCGAGGACCTGTGGCGCGCGGCGGCGAAGGAGCTCAGGGTGCCGGCGGCGCAGATCCCCAAGGGGACGTCGCGTGGCGTCGAAAAATTCTTCGATGGCAAAGTGTTCGATCCGGCGAATCCGGCCGCGTACCTCGCGAGCCTCGCGATCAAGCGCGCCTGACGCCGCGCCCGTCCGCCCTGCGCGCGCGGCTCGCGCACGTGGCGGCCACCGTGTTGCCGCCGGTATTGATGCTCGGTCTCCTCGGCGTGGCCTGGGAGGCGCTATGTTCCGCGCCCGGCTCGACGCTGCCGCCGCCGTCGAAAGTGATCTCGGACACCTGGGAGCTCATCACGCATCCGCTCTACGACAACGGCGGCAATGACAAGGGACTGTTCTGGCACCTCTACGCGAGCCTCAAGCGCGTGGGGCTCGGCTACGCGCTCGCGTCCGTGTGCGGAATCGCGCTCGGCGTGTTGATCGGCAGCAGCAAGTGGGCCGTGCGGGCGCTCGACCCTTTGTTCCAGGTATTGCGCACGATACCGCCGCTCGCCTGGTTGCCGCTGTCGCTCGCGGCCTTTCGCGACGGACAGCCGTCGGCGATCTTCGTGATCTTCATCACCGCCATCTGGCCCATCATCATCAACACCGCGGTTGGCGTGCGCAACATCCCGCAGGACTACCGCAACGTCTCGCGCGTGTTGCGGCTCAACGGTTTCGAATACTTCACCACCATCATGCTGCCGGCCGCGGCGCCGTACATCTTCACTGGGCTGCGCATCGGCATCGGCCTCTCCTGGCTCGCGATCGTCGCCGCGGAGATGCTCATTGGCGGCGTCGGCATCGGCTTCTTCATCTGGGACGCGTGGAACAGCTCCCTGATCAGCGACATCATCCTCGCGCTGACCTACGTCGGCATCGTGGGATTCCTGCTGGACCGGCTGGTCGCATTCACGGGCGGACTCGTGGGGCGTGGAACGGTGAGTGTATGAACGAATATCTGAGGATCGAGCACGTCTGCAAGACCTTCGGCAAGGGCGACACGCGCAGCGAAGTCCTGCGTGACATTTCGCTCGACGTCGAGCGCGGCGAATTCATCTCCATCATCGGGCACTCGGGCTGCGGCAAATCGACGCTGCTCAACATCGTCGCCGGCCTGACGGACGCCACCAGCGGCTACGTGTTCCTCGAAGGTCGCGAGGTGCACGAACCCGGTCCGGATCGAGCGGTGGTGTTCCAGAATCATTCGCTGCTGCCGTGGCTCACGGTGTACGACAACGTGCGGCTTGCGGTCGACAAGGTCTTTCGGGGCACGAAGACGTCGGCCGAACGCCACGAGTGGACGCTGCGCAATCTCGAGCTCGTGCACATGACGCAGGCACTGAAGAAGCGCCCGGCCGAAATCTCCGGCGGCATGAAGCAGCGCGTCGGCATCGCCCGGGCGCTCGCGATGAGCCCCAAGGTCCTGCTGCTGGATGAACCGTTCGGCGCGCTGGACGCGTTGACACGCGCGCACCTGCAGGAGCAGGTGATGCAGATTCACGCCGATCTCGGCAACACGGTCCTCATGATCACGCACGACGTGGACGAGGCCGTGCTGCTCTCCGACCGCATCGTCATGATGACGAACGGGCCCGCGGCGCAGGTCGGCGAGTTGCGTCATGTACCGCTGCCGCGCCCGCGCAACCGGCTCGACCTGGTGGCGGACGCCGGCTATATAGCCGCGCGGGGTGCCGTGCTCGAATTCCTGCACAGAAAATCACACTTCGTCGACGCCGCATGAGTTGCGCTCAGCAACGCATGAGGGAACTTCACGCACTGAATTGTCACGAAGTGTAGTTTTTCGCGCACTTGGAGTGCGAGGCTGACGCAGTTCTCAAACTGAATATTCCCAGTGGCACGACGCGATTCGTTTTCGTAAGTTTCGCGCCCATGAACTTCAAGATTATTAGATACACATCCTTAGGGGCATTGCTTCTCTCGTTCATGTTTGCGCTAACGTCGGTTGCGGCCCGCGCGGTGACGCCGGGAGTGGCCGCGACGGCGGAAGAACACGAGGTCTGGAAGGCGATGGCCGAAATCGTCGCCAAGGAACATGCCGCGAAGCCTTACAACCTGCTGTTCTTCAAGTCCGACTTCGCGGCCGCCTCGTTCATCGCGAGCGCCATGTCGGACCCGGACCGGGAACATTTCTGCGGCCTGTCCGGCCCGGAATCCCAGGATATGGTCTCCCGCCTCAAGCTGATCAACGCGCTTCCCGTCGAGCTGGACAAGACCATCGCGAAGTCCTCGGGCTTCGGCGTCGCGCACCGCAAGGTTCCGCGGCTGCGCTACTTCTCGATGTCGCGCGTGGTCTTCGATCCGAAGAAAGACAAGGCGTTTCTCTCGGTCGAGCTCAACGGCGAACGCGGCTCCATCGTGCGACTGGACAAGGTCGATGGCAGATGGGATCGCACTTACAAGTGCGGCGGCTGGTACATGCAGAACTGAGCGGCCCGCGCATCACTCCTTGATCCCGGCCTGGTCCAGGATGAATGCGTACTGTTCTGCAAATTCGCGGTAGTGCTCGTAGCGGCCCGACTTGCCGCCGTGGCCGGCTTCCATGTTGGTGCGTAACACGACGAGGCTGTCGCCCGTGCGCCGCGCGCGCAGGCGCGCCACGTACTTGGTGGGCTCGTAGTACTGCACCTGGCTGTCCCACAGACCGGAGTGCACGAACATCGCCGGGTAGTCGTGGGACCCGAGATTGTCGTACGGCGAATACGAGAGCATGTAGTCGTAGAACCGCTTCTCCTTCGGATTGCCCCACTCGTCGAATTCGTTCGTGGTGAGCGGAATGCTCTCGTCGAGCATCGTGGTGACCGCGTCGACGAACGGCACGCCCGCGACGATGCCGCGATAGTCCTGCGGGGCCATGTTGGCGATGGCGCCCATGAGCAGGCCGCCCGCCGAACGCCCGAGGGCGAACGTGCGCTTGGGATCGCAATACTTGTTGGCCACCAGCCAGCGCGTCACGTCGATGAAATCCGTGAACGTGTTCTTCTTGTTGAGCAGCTTGCCGTTCTCGTACCAGCTGCGGCCCATCTCCTGGCCGCCGCGGATGTGTGCGATGACCACGACGAAGCCGCGGTCGAGCAGCGACGGCGGCAGGTAGGAGAACTCCGGATCGTACGAGGAGCCGTACGAGCCGTACCCGATCTGCAGCATCGGAGCGGTGCCGTCGCGCGGCGTCGTCTTGCGGTACACGATGCTCACCGGAACCCGGGTGCCGTCGCGCGCCGTGGCCCAGGCGAATTCGGTGGCGTAGTTCGCCGGATCGTAGCCGCCGAGCACGGGGTCGCGCTTCAGCAGCTCGCGGCCGCCGGTCTTCACGTCGTAGTCGTACGTGGTGCGGGGAGTCACCAGCGACGTATACGTGTAGCGCAGCTTGCCGCTGTCGAACTCGCGGTTCACGTCGAGCGCCATGGTGTAGCTCGGCTCGTCCGCCGTGACCAGGACATCCTTTCCCCCGGCCCAGGGGCGAATGCGCAGCTTGCGCAACCCGCCCGAATGCTCCTCGACGGCGAGGAAATCCTTGAACACGTCGTACGAGTCGACGAATGCATCGTCGCGATGCGGAACGATGTCGGCCCAACTTCGCCGCGGTCTGCCTCGTCGCCGGGTTTCACTTCGACGAGGCGGAAGTTCTTGGCCTTCCAGTTCGTGCGCACGACCCAGCGGTCGTTGGCGTGCTCCACCTGGTACTCGTGGTCGCGCTCGCGCGGCAGGAACACCTTGAACGCGAGTTTCGGATCCTTCGCGTCGGCGAACCACACCTCCGACGACACCGTGCTCTGCGTTGCGATCCAGAGGTACTTCTCGTCCTTGGACTTGCCGACGCCGGTGTAGAAGCTGTCGTCGGTCTGTTCCCAGACCAGCGGATCCGCGGACGCATCGGAATGGTTGGCGCTGTCGATGGTGTGTTTGCGCACCTTGTAACCGAGCAGCGTCTTCGGGTCCTTCTCGATGTAGAGAAAGGTCTTGTTGTCGCCGGCCCAGACGACGTCGTTCTCGACGTTCGACAGCGCGATGGGATAGACCTTGCGGGTCGCGATTTCCATCACGCGCACGACGTATTGCCGCCGGCCGACCGTATCCTCGGCCCAGGCCATGAGCCTGCTGTCCGGGCTGACGGCGACGCCACCGATCTCGAAGAAGTCGTGACCCTTCGACATCTCGTTGCCGTTGAACAGGATTTCTTCCGCGGCTTCCTTCGTTCCCTTGCGGCGCGCGTAGATGGGATATTCCTTGCCCGTCTCGTAGCGCCGGTAGTACCAGTAACCGTTCATGAGATAGGGAACGGTGGAATCGTCCTGCTGCAGGCGGCCGACGATCTCCTCGTACACCCGGGTTTCGAGCGCCTTGGTGTGCGCCAGCATCGCGTCGGCGTAGGCGTTCTCCGCCTTCACGTACGCGAGCATCTCCGGGTTTTCGCGCTTGTCGTCGCGCAGCCAGTAGTACTCGTCCTCGCGGTTGCCGTTGGGAGAGGTGACCTGGTGCGATTTTTTCGCCGCGACGGGCGGCGCGAGCTCGGAGGAAGACTTGGTAGCGGTAGCGGATTGCTTCATGTTGTTGTCGCAGGCAGTCAGAAAAGAGAAGGCAACGGAAACGAGCAGAGCCGGGACGAGGAGACGAGCGTGCATGAAAGGAGCTCGAGGCTGGAGTTGGCCGCATTCTAGGGGGCACCTGCCAACTTGTCCCCGGGTTCGGGCATCATGCGCGCATGCTCAAGATCGGGAACCCGCTGAATTTCGCCACCTTGCGCGATTTATCGCGCGGCGGTGTCGCACTGTCGATTTCGGAAGCCGCGTACCAGGCCATCGATCGGAGTGCGGCGGCCGTGGCACGGGTCGTGAAACGCGGCGAACCCGCGTACGGCGTGAACACCGGCTTCGGCCGGCTCGCCCAGACCCATATCCCCAACGACCAGCTCGAGCTGCTGCAACGGAACCTGGTGCTGTCGCACGCCGTGGGCGTGGGCGCCGCGCTGCCGGCGCCCGTCGTGCGCCTGATGCTCGCGCTCAAGATCGCCTCGTTGTCGCGCGGCTTCTCCGGCGTGCGCCGCGAGCTCGTCGACGCGCTGGTGAAACTCTACAACGCCGACGTCCTGCCGCGCGTGCCCGCCAAGGGGTCGGTGGGAGCGAGCGGCGATCTCGCGCCGCTCGCGCACATGTCGACGGTGTTGTTAGGCGTGGGCGAGGTGGAATGCGGCGGGCAGGTGATGTCCGCCGACGAAGGCCTGAAGCGCGCGGGTCTCGCACGCCTCACCCTCGCGGCGAAGGAAGGCCTGGCGCTGCTCAACGGCACGCAGACGTCGACGGCGCTCGCATTGTGGAATCTCTTCGCCATCGACAACCTGCTGCGTACCGCGCTGGTCGCGGGCGCGCTGTCGGTCGATGCGGCGGAGGGTTCCGCGAGCCCCTTCGACGCGCGCATCCACGACCTGCGCGGACAACCGGGCCAGATCGCCGCCGCCGCCGCGTACCGCGAGCTGCTCGCCGACAGCCCGATCAACTCCAGCCACCGCGAGTGCGGCAAGGTGCAGGACCCGTATTCGCTGCGCTGCCAGCCGCAGGTCATGGGCGCGTGCCTCGACCAGATCGAGTCCGCGCGCGCCGTGCTGCTGCGCGAGGCGAACGGAGTTTCGGACAACCCGCTGGTCTTTTCGAATGAGGGTTCCGATGCCGTCGAAGTGCTTTCTGGCGGCAACTTTCATGCGGAGCCGGTGGCGTTCGCCGCCGACAACCTCGCGCTCGCCGTGGCGGAGATCGGTGCGCTGGCCGAGCGCCGCATCGCGCTGCTGATCGATGCGACCCTCTCGGGGCTCCCGCCGTTCCTCGTGAGGGACGGCGGCGTGAATTCGGGTTTCATGATCGCGCACGTGACCGCGGCGGCGCTGGCGTCGGAGAACAAGCTGCTCGCTCATCCCGCCAGCGTCGATTCGCTGCCGACGTCCGCGAACCAGGAAGATCACGTCTCCATGGCCACGTTCGCCGCGCGCAAGCTCGGTGACCTCGCGGACAACACCGCCAACATCCTCGCGATCGAACTGCTCGCGGCGGCGCAGGGCGTGGACCTGCGCGCGCCGTTCCAGACCTCGCCGAAACTGCAGGGCGCGATGCGCGAGATCCGCTCGCGCGTGCCTCACTACGACATCGACCGCTACATGGCGCCGGACATCGCCGCGATCTCGGATGCGGTGAAGAACGGAGTGATCGCCGCCCACTGCCCCGCGATCGGATGATCCACGTCCCGATCGAGTTCCTGCTGTTCGGCGGCACGCTGCTGGGCGTGGCCCTGTTTCATTCGCACACGCTGAAAGTCGCGCTGCTCGGGCTCGCCACCATCGTCGCGTACAAACTGCTGCTCGCGGATTTTCACGGCCTGACGGGCGGCGCGGGGCTGCTGCATCACCTGGCGGAAGAATGGGTGATCCTCGTCAACCTGTTTTCGCTGCTGGTCGGGTTCGCGTTGCTGTCGCGGCACTTCGAGGAGAGCCACATACCGCGGCTGCTGCCGCGCATCCTGCCGGACGACTGGAAGGGCGGTTTCGTGCTGCTCGCCATGGTGTTCGTGTTGTCCGCGTTCCTGGACAACATCGCCGCCGCCATCATTGGCGCGACGGTCGCGTCCACGGTCTACCAGCGCAGGCTGCACATCGGCTACCTCGCGGCTATTGTGGCTGCGTCCAATGCCGGCGGTTCGGGGAGCGTGGTCGGCGACACCACCACCACGATGATGTGGCTCGACGGCATCTCGCCGTTCGACGTGATGCACGCGTACGTCGCGGCGGTCGCGGCGTTCATCGTGTTCGCGATTCCGGCGGCGCGCCAGCAGCAGCGCTTCTCGCCCATCGTGAAAAATGCGGATGTGAACGTGCACGTGGACAAATCGCGCGTCGTGATCGTGGCGCTGATCCTGGTCGGCGCGATCGCCGCGAACGTCTACGCGAACCAGCTGCCCGACGGACGCGGCGAGCTGTTCCCGTACATCGGCCTCACCGTCATCGGCATCATCCTGCTGCTGACGCCCTGGCGCCGGCCCGACTGGAAGGCCGTGCCGGACGCGGCGAAAGGCGCCGTGTTCCTGCTGGCGCTGGTGTTGTGCGCGTCGATGATGCCGGTCGAGAGCCTGCCGGCCGCCTCGGCGCAGTCGACACTGGTGCTCGGCTTCGTGTCCGCCGTGTTCGACAACATCCCGCTCACCAAGCTCGCGCTCGAGCAGGGCGGCTACGACTGGGGCGTGCTCGCGTACGCGGTGGGGTTCGGCGGTTCGATGTTGTGGTTCGGCTCGTCAGCCGGCGTGGCCGTATCGAGCCTGTTCCCGCAGGCCAAATCCGCCGTCGAGTGGCTGCGGGATGGGTGGCACGTCACCGTAGGGTATGTCGTCGGCTACTTCGTGCTGCTGGCGGTGCTCGGCTGGCACCCGCCCGGTCACTAGCAGGAACAACGCCAGTACCCAGTGGAAGGCCACGGGAATCGCGCCTTCGCGCCAGAACTCCGCGCCGTTCTCGATGAGATTCACACCGAGGCGCACGCACATCACGGTGAAGTACACGAGGGCGAACGAGCGCAGCGCGCCGGCGACCCGCGGTTGCGCGCGGGCGAACGCCCCGCTGCGGATGCGGCGGTTCCACGCGACGACGCTCATGATCATCAGGATCGCGATCTGCGCGGGCAGCAGCAGGTAGTAAGGCATCAATCCCGAGTACCAGGCGTCCATGTCGGGCAACCAGGCGGGACCGACCAGCAGCGCCTCGAGCTGACCCAGCACGCGCATGGCGAACAAGGCGACGCAGCCCCAGAGCAGTGCCGCCGCCGTGCAGTTGCGCGCCGCCAGCACTCTCTTCATGCGAAGACTCCCGCCACGTGGCGATACCAGTCGCTCTGGAAGATCCCCTGGGGGTCGAGTGCACGTTTCGCCGCGAGGAAACCGCGGATGCCCGGATGCGCGGCCTCCATCTGCTCGCGCGACGCGAAGCGGTGATACGTGAGGTAGTAGCTGCCGCGGTGGCGCAACGCGTGGTCGATGAGGCGCCGGAAATGATCGGCGGCGCGTGCGATGTCCTGCGGCCGATGGTCGATGTGCAGGTTGAAAATGACGCACGCCCAGCTCGCGCGCGCCCAGGGCAGGGCGGTCTCGTGCTCGGCTTCGATGAGGCGGATGGTGCCGTAGATGAAGTCCACGCCGTTCGTGCGGAAGTCGCGGCGCACGTCGGCCATGAAGGCCGGCAATGCGGAGCGTGGAACGTAGAGCTCGGTGATCATCTCGCTGCCGCGCACCGCGGCTCCGAGGCGATGATCCAGTGCGCCGTGGTAGTCCTCGAGATACAGGTTGAGCTGGTGCGTATCGCTCCAGTAGAGCTGGCCGTGCGTCGCCAGGTAGAAATCGGTGAATTTCTGGAACGCGGCGCGCTTGTCGGCGTGCGCAAGCGTCAGGAGTTCGGTCCAGTCCGTTTGCGACAGCCGCCGCTGCTCCCGTGGTATCGGACGATCGGGGTCGACCGGTACGTAGCTCGAGAGCACGCCGGTGTGCAGGAACTCCCGGCTATCAGGCGCGGTCGCGAACTGGAAATCACCGTACAGGTGTCCGGCGGCGATGCGTTCGTCGAAGGCTTCGCCGAGACCGTCGATGTCGAGCCGCGCAACCTGTCTTTCGACCTTGAGCCGCGGCACCAGCCGCAGCGTCGCGGCGGTGACGACGCCGAACAGGCCGTAGCCACCGACCACGTGGCGGAACAGCCCGGCGTTTTCCTCGCGACTGCAGCGCACGACGTCGCCCTTGGGGGTGACGACTTCGAGTCCTTCGAGGTCGGCCACGAAGGGTTGCGCGGTGAGGCCGCGACCATGGATGTTGGCGGCCACGGCGCCACCGACGGTGAGCCGGTCGGCGCCGGTCTGCTTCTGCCGGATGCCGGACGAGGGTCCGGGCCCGCGCTGCAAGGCGAGGTAACCGCGGATCACGTCGGGCCAGGTGATGCCGGCTTCCACCTCCATCAAGGCCCGGCCCCGGTCGAACCAGCGCACGCCCGATAACTGGCGCATGTCCAGCAGGCTGCCGCCGGAGAGGAACTGCTGGCCGCCCATGGCGTGGCGCCCGCCCGCGATGGCCAGTGATTCGCCGCGCCGTCGCGCCTGGAGCACGGCATCGGCGACGTCGCCCACCCAGCGCGGCTCGAAAACGCGGGTCACCGACGTTCGATTGAGCCCCGAGTGGGTGTCGTTCACCCAACGGGGCAGGGAGACCTTTCGGATCGGCTGCAGTCTCGCGTGCATGGGAGCGCAAGCTGGCCCGGACAGCCAGCTCCCGGCAATACCCGAAAGCCAGGTATCGCAATGCGATACCGCCGGTGATGGCTACAAATGCGCCTGGTTAGGGCAGAATCCGCTTCGCCATGGGAGACACCAACAGAATAATCCTCGCGCTCAAGCGCGGACTGCGCTCGCGCGGAATCACGTACGCCATGCTCGCGAAGCGCATCGGCCTGTCCGAGCCCTCGGTGAAGCGCATCCTGTCGCGCGGCAGCCTGAGCCTGCCCCGGCTCGAACGCATCTGCGAGGCCACCGAGATCTCGCTCGAGGAGCTGGTCCGCCCCGTGTCCGGTGCGCCCGCGGAAACCTCCAGCACGCTGACCGCGGTGCAGGAATCCGCGCTCGCCGCGGATCCGCCGCTGCTCGCGTGTTTTTATCTGCTGACCAACGGACACACGCCGCGCGAAGTGGCCAGCGAGCTGCACGCGGACGAGAAACTGCTGCGGCGCTGGCTGGTCAAGCTCGACAACCTGGGGCTGGTGGAGCTGCGTGCGCGCCTCGGCGCGCGCCTGCGCGTACACGCGCCCATATCCTGGCGCGAGGACGGGCCCATTCGCCGGACCTACGAACAGCAGGTGCGCGAGGAGTTCATGCGTTCGGGTTTCCTCGCGCAGGACGAGACGCTGAAGTTCCGTTCGGCCGAGCTGTCCGAGGCGTCGCGCCTGGTGCTCAACCGCAAACTCACGCGACTCGTCGCGGATTTCAACGAGCTCGCGGATCTCGACCGTCACCTGCCGAGCCGCGAAAAACGCAGCGTGGCGGTGATGCTGGCCTGCCGGCCGTGGGTGTTCTCGATGTTCGACGGATTGAAGAAGCGCTAGGGCCGCGAGCGGGTCATCGTGGCGCGCGGGTCGGGCGCATGAGCATCCAGCCGATGAGCACCATCAACGCGAACGCCACGAGCCAGACGTAGTAGCCGATGCGCAGGTCGTGAAGCGAGCCGTCACGCATGAACATCACGAACCAATAGAGATCGATCACGAAAAAAATGATGGTGAAACGGAAGAACAGCGCGGGACGCCGCACCTTCCGCGACATGACCATGATGAACGTGACCACGAACGCCGCGTTCGTGAGAGCGCTCGCCACCTGCGGGATCGAATCCTCGGCGCCCTGGTTGTTCGGCTCGCCATAGGGCCACAGCGGCGAGAGCGCGTAGCGGAACGCCATCCACCCGGGCACTTCCGCAAGCGCGGGCAGGAACCAGCTCGCGAGGAAACACGCCGCGGCGACGCAGCACAGGGTGCGAACCGGATCCGGCCGCGGCATCAGACCGACGTCACGGTGATGCCGACGACCGCGGCATCCTGTCCGCTCAGCTGGATCGTGAGCGCGCGGTTCGCCGGCAGATCGAACTCGACCACCTTGTGCAGGAGCTCACACCCGCTGCGGCCTTCATGCGACGTGGAATTGATGAGGCTGGCGCCATCGAGCACGTCGATCCAGTGGCCGGAGGTGAGCGCGACGCGGTAACGGCCGGCCTTGGCGGTCCTGAAGTACAACAACCCCGCCATGGGCTGTTCGGCCTTGCGCTGCCGCGCCGGCGGGTGCACGAAATTCACGGCGTGCTGCGGCAACAGCGTGGCCGAATAGTGCGTGCCGAGCTCGAGCCACGTTGGTTTGGCAACCCCCGCCCGGGCGGCGGCGATCCGGACGGCGGGAGCGCGCATCGCTGCGAGCTCGCGCGACAGGTCCCACGTGAACGCCGAGCAGTCCTCGGCGGTATGTGAGAGAGCCAGCGGTGCCACGGCCAGGAATGCCGGCAGCAGCGTCGTTTTTCTTGTTGTTGTTCCCATGCCGCCCCCTCGGTCGACACGCGCATTTCCTGCGCGTATACAGCCTAACTCATCAGCGGGAGGAGTTTGAATGCAACTGGTCCGATTTCGCATCGATCTGGCGCCGGGTTGTTCGCTGGGTCCCGGGAAGATCGACCTGCTCGAGGCCATCGCGGCGCACGGATCGCTGACGCGGGCCGCGGCGGCGCTCGGCATGAGCTACCGCTATGCCTGGTTGCTGGTCGACGACCTCAAGGCCTCGTTTCGCGAGCCCGTGACGGCGGCGACCGTTGGCGGCAAGCGGGGCGGGGGCGTGGAGCTCACACCCTTCGGCAAGGACCTGGTGCGGCGCTACCGCTCGGCCTTCCGGCGGATCGAGTCAGCGGCGCGCGCCGAGTTCGGGCCGCTGCTGAAGTTCACCCGCGGGCGCAAGTCCGCGCGAGCGAAGCGCCGATCGCGCTCGATCAAGGGGTAGATGGAGGATGGATGCCGGGTCGGGAACCCGGAAAACTCGGCCGGTTGCCAATTCAGTTCGCGGAGGTAACCGAGTTTTCCCGGTTTCCGACCCGGCACCATACGGCCCATCTACGACTGCCGGGGAAACTCCGCGTTGATCTCGCGATCCGACTCGGACAGCTCGCAGCGTCCCTCGCCACCACCCGCCATGCCCCGCGAAGGGCTGATGAGATTGAAGCGGCAGCGCATGTGTTCGCCGTCTTCGGAGTGCAGGTTCGCGAGCACGCGGCCGCTGTACGTCTTCACGAATTCGCGGCCCGAGTCACGATCCCAGTAACGCCACGAGCTGCGTCGATACGGACGGCCCCAGCCGTCCCACAGCGGATCGAGCCGCTCGACGCGCGTGTCGCTGGTGATCTGGAAATAGTTGCCGCGAAAGACGCGGCCGCTGCCGAAGGTCGCGGTGATGTTGCCGGAGTTGCTGTCCGTGCTTTCCCAGGTGAAGGCGACCGGTTTGCGCGTGCCGCGGACATTGCCGGAACCGGTGCCGGTGCCGCCGGTCTGGCAGGCCGAAAGCGCGAGAGCGGCCACGCCGCCCAGGATGCAGATGATGGATTTGTTCATGCCCGGCATCGTCGCGCCCGGGGGCGCGCCGAAATGCCGGACAAGCCGTCATTGCCGTGTCGGCTTATTCCCCGGCAGCGCGTCCGACACGCGTGAAACGCGTACGGCTGTAGACCTCGAAGGGTTTGCCCGGCCCGGCGAGCTCGAAGGTTTCGACGAACTCGTCGCTCGAATAGATCTCGTAGGTCTCGCGCGCCTTCCAGGAATCGTCGAGGTTCTCGAAGCCCTCGCTGTCGAACACCACGAGCGTGCCCGAGCTCGAGGTCAGCGCATACAGGTTCACGAAGCTCTCCTGATGGAACTGCCGCATCACGAGTTTCTGCCGCTTGCGGTCGTAGCTGATGAACCCGCGGTGTTCGTGAACTTCGCCTTTCCGGTTCTTTTCCTGAGCCGGGTAGGTGGAGACGTTGCGCTCCTCGATGAACTTGCCGCCGAGCACGAATTCATAACTGCGCGTGACGGTGCCCGTGCCGGCCTCGCCCTGCACCGTGCCTTGCCAGCGGCCGAGCAGGAAGCGGACCGGCTGCCAGGGATCCGCGCGCGGCGCGTCCTGCGCGGCCGCCGCGAGCGCGGTGCAGGCAAGGAGCGCGACCAGCAGGCGTTTCATGCGGTGGTCAATCGCCGGTGGGCGAGATGCGGAATTCGAGGACGGTCTGGTTTTCCTCGAGCCAGCGCGCGAGCCGCGCGGCGGCGCCGCGGTCCGTGGTTTGCAAGGTCATCTTGTGCCGAAGCAGCCGCGCGGGTCCGGCGCCGTCCAGGCGATAGCTGAAATTCGCGATGCTGAAGCCGAGTTTCGCGAGCAGCTCGCGCATGCCTTCCTCGGAGAGGTTGCCCTCGCGCGCGTATTGCACGTCGAAGTAGTAGTAAGCCTGCGTGGGGACGCGCATTTCGATCCAGCGGAACACCGAGAGCACCGCGAGCGTGAGCACCACCGACACGACCAGCGGTAGATAGAGGCCGACGCCGGCCAGCACGCCGATGCCGGCCGTGATCCAGATGGACGCTGCCGTCGTGAGACCGCGCACGTTGAGGCCTTCCTTGACGATGACGCCGGCGCCGAGGAAACCGATGCCGGTCATGATTCCCTGGGCCATGCGCGTCGGGTCCAGGCGGGATTCACCCGGCGTGCGCACCCAGTGATCCTCGTACACCGTCACGAGCATGAGCACCGCGGAGGCCAGGCACACCAGCACGTGTGTGCGCAGCCCGGCCGGCCGGCCGTGAAACGAACGCTCGTAGCCGATGAACGCCCCGGCCGCGAGCGCGGCCAGCAGTCGCACGATCATCTCGATGTCGTCGGCGCGCAGCGCCATGCCGGGTGCGGGGTACTACGGACGTGTGGCGGTCGAACCCGGCATCCGGTTCGAATTCGGATCGTTGACGCGCTTGGCGAACATCGTGATGTCGAAGAAGATGCGCTTCATCGACTGACCCGGACCCGCGATCGACACCACGTTGTATACGAAGCCGCCGCGTTCCTGGGTGACTTCCTGGTCGAGGACCTTGTGGTCGGGGTAGTTGGTCTGGAGCCACCGCTTCATCATCCGGTTGAGCTCGATGTCGCTGTAGGTGCGGATCCTGACTGCCGTCTCCGGCGTCGTACCGTCGCCCGCGCGTGGAAAACTTCCGGTCGGGCGCGTCGGTGTCGATTCGGTCGCGCAGCCCGTGAGCAACGCGCAGGCAATCAATGCGGCGGTGAGTATTCTCATCTCGTTCTCCCGAAATCCCCGGTGCCGGGCCAAAGGGTCGCGCGAGAATCGCCCGCCGTCAATGCGGCTTGGCGCGTTCGCGCCGCGCCAGGGCGCGCCGGGCCACGGATACCCAGTTGCCCAGCGTCAGCGGGCACAGGCAGATGAGCATGTCGCCCTCGGCGTGGCCCGGATTCGCGCCCGCGAAGAACTGCAGGTCCGGGCTCGAATCCGGTGTGAGTACCAGCGGGGCGGCCGAGGCGCGCATGCGCTTCCGCCCGGAACGCACGGCGATACCCCGGGCCGGCCGCCAGGCCGGGCCATAGAAATCGGTCGCGAGCTGGTCGATGAGCGCGCGGCGAGGCTCGGGTGTCGGCTCGTCGTGCCGGGGCCAGAACCAGCGGAAGTTGCGGGGCAGGAGCAGGTAGCTCTTGTAGCTGAAGGTGTCGAAGAACCAGTAGATAGACCGGAACGGGTAACGGATCCGCGTCGCGAGGAAGGTCCGGAAGCCGAGTTTCTGCAGCAGGTTGCGGCCGCGCCAGTTCTCGCGGATCAGCACGTGGGTGGTGTTGATCACGGCGAGTCGCCGTCCGCGGAACTGCGCCGGGTAGACGCTGATGCAGGCCATTCCGAGCAACACGCCATTCATGCGGAACAGCGCGATGTTCTGGCGCCGGCGCAGCTCCGCCTCGGCGTAGCTGCGCTCGACATCGTAGAACTCGTCGGTGAGCGCCCAGATCTCGTCCCAGTCCCGGGCGCTGAGCGCGGACGTGCGAAGAACCTGCGTGACCACACGGTCGCGGGCCGGCATCTGACCCCCAAATGAAAGGGCGGCAGTGTGGCAGGGGACCCGCGCGCCCCGGTGGGAACGCGGAGTGTTAGGCCGGTAAAACGTGAGAAAGTACCGAATGTCTTGCTGCATCGCGTCGGGACAGTTCCGGCGGCACGCGCCGCGCGCAGCTAACTAGATACGGAGCGCGGCTCGCGATCGGCCGCGCGCGCTCGTTCGCGATAGATGTCCTGACGATTCCGTCGCGCAGCTCGAGCACGCACATGGTGTCGTTGCCTGCGGCGCGCCCCGACGTGCGAAGCACGGGTCCTCGCGAGCCGCGCCCGCGATCCGCGGCTGCGTAGGAATTCGCCCCGAATCAGCGGCTTGCGTGTCCAGTGGTGATGGCCGGCGGACACTGGATGGACGATTCCGGGACCTCTATATAAGGTGCGGCCATGCCGCTTCCGCAGTTTCATCCCGCCGTCCAGGCGTGGTTCGCCGAGACGTTTCCCGCATGGCGCGACGGCCGCGCAGCTCGACGCCTGGCCGGCGATCGCGGGCGGCGGTCATGCGCTGATCGCGGCGCCGACGGGTTCGGGCAAGACGCTCGCCGCGTTTCTCGCGGCCATCGATTCGCTGATGCGCGAAGGCGCGGCCGGTGAGCTGCAGGACGTCACGCGCGTGGTGTACGTCTCGCCGTTGAAGGCCCTGTCGAACGACATCCAGCGCAACCTCGAGGCGCCGCTCGCGGGAATTTCCGCGCAGCTGATCCGGCTCGGCCTGCAGGCGCCGGAAATCCGCGCGAGGTGCGCACCGGCGACACCTCGCAGACCGAGCGCGCCATGATGCGGCGCATGCCGCCGCACATCCTGGTGACCACGCCGGAGTCGCTCTATCTACTGCTCGACGAGCGCATCGGGTCGCGAGATGCTCGCGACCGTGCGCACGGTGATCGTCGATGAAATCCACGCGGTCGCGCAGACCAAGCGCGGCGCGCACCTGGCGCTCACGCTGGAGCGGCTGGCCGCGAACGCCGCGCAGCCCGTGCAGCGCATCGGGCTGTCCGCGACGCAGAAGCCCATCGAAGAAGTTGCGCAGTTCCTGGTGGGGTCTGGGACGGTGCCGGGTCGGGAAACCGGGAAAACTTCCGGACCGGACCAGCAGCGACTCGATCTCGAGGAAGTTATCCCGGTTTCCCGACCCGGCACCATCCAGTCGTCAACACGGGGCACGTGCGCGAACGCGACATCACCCTCGTCATGCCGCCGGCGCCGCTCGAAGCGGTGATGTCGGGCGAGGTGTGGGCCACGGTCTACGACCAGCTCGCGAAGCTCATCGAGGAGCACCACACCACGCTCGTGTTCGCGAACACGCGCCGCATGGTGGAGCGCGTCTCGCGCCATCTCGCCGAGCGCCTGGGCGAAACCGCGGTCGCCGCGCACCACGGCTGCTCAGTCAAGGAAACCCGCTTCGACGCCGAGCAGCGCCTGAAGGCCGGCCAGCTCAAGGTCATGGTGGCCACCGCGTCGCTCGAGCTCGGCATCGACATCGGCGACGTCGAGCTCGTCTGCCAGCTCGGCACGCCGCGCAGCATCTCCGTGTTCCTGCAGCGCGTCGGCCGCGCCAACCACTCGGTCGCACGGCGTCCCCAAGGGCCGCATCTTCCCGAGCAGCCGCGACGAGCTCATCGATTGCGTCGCGCTGCTCGATTCCGTGCGCCGCGGCGAGCTCGACCGCCTGCACATCCCCGACCATCCGCTCGACGTGCTCTCGCAGCAGATCGTCGCCGAAGTCGCCGCGCGCGAGTACGGCGAGGACGAGCTGTTCGATCTCGTGCGCGGCGCCTATCCCTATCGCAACGCTGCCACGCGCGGATTTCGACGCCGTGGTGCGCATGCTCGCCGATGGCATCAGCACCAAGCGCGGCCGCCGCAGCACCTACCTGCATCGCGACGCGGTGAACAAGGTGCTGCGCGCACGCAAGGGCGCGCGCCTCACGGCCATCACCTGCGGCGGCGCCATCCCCGACAATGCCGACTACCAGGTCATCCTCGAGCCCGCCGGCATCTTCGTCGGCACGCTCAACGAGGACTTCGCCATCGAGAGCCTCGCGGGCGACGTATTCCAGCTCGGCAACACGTCGTATCGAGATCCTGCGCGTCGAGGCCGGCAGCGTGCGCGTCGAAGACGCGAAGGGTCAGCCGCCGTCGCATTCCGTTCTGGCTGGGCGAAGCGCCGGCGCGCACCGATGAGCTCTCCGCCGTCCGTCTCGCGACTGCGCGCCGACATCGAAGCGCTGCTGCCCGAGGTCGACGCGCGAATCCATCGCGCGCGCCATCGACATCGTCGCAGAGCGTTATCACCTGCCGCGCCCCGCCGCGCACCAGATGGTGGAATACCTCGCGCGGCGCGAAAGCCGTGCTCGGCAAACTACCGACGCTCGACACGCTGGTGTTCGAGCGCTTCTTCGACGAATCCGGCGGCATGCAGCTCATCATCCACGCGCCGTACGGCGCGCGCATCAACCGCGCGTTCGGCCTCGCGCTGCGCAAGAAGTTCTGCCGCACGTTCAACTTCGAGCTGCAGGCCGCGGCCACCGAAGACGCCATCGTGCTGTCGCTCGGCGAGACGCACAGCTTCGAGCTCGCGAGCGTCGCGCGTTTCCTCAACAGCAAGACCGTCGAGGACACGCTGATCCAGGCCATGCTCGACTCGCCGATGTTCACGGCCCGCTGGCGCTGGAACGCGAGCATCTCGCTCGCCATCCGCCGCAGCATGGGCGGCAAGCGCACGCCGCCGCAGATCCAGCGCATGGCCGCCGAAGACCTGATCGCCGTGGTGTTCCCCGACCAGATCGCCTGCGCGGAAAACCTCTCCGGGCCGCGCGAGATTCCCGATCACCCGCTGGTGAAGCAGACGTTGCAGCGACTGCCTGCACGAAGCGATGGACATCGACGGGCTGCAGAACCTGCTGCGCGGGTCTCGAAGACGGAGACATCGAGGTCGTCGCGCGCGACCTGCCCGACTCCATCGCCGCTCGCGGCGGAAATCCTCAACGCGCGGCCGTACGCCTATCCTTGACGACGCGCCGCTCGAAGAGCGGCGCACGAACGCGGTCGCGCAGCGCCGCTGGCTCGATCCGGAAACCGCGGCCGACATGGGCAAGCTCGACCCGGCGGCCATTGTCGCAGGTGCGCGCAGCAGGCGTGGCCGGATGTCACGAACGCCGACGAACTGCACGACGCGTTGAACTCGCTCGGTCTCATCACGCGCGAGGAAGGCGCGAGCGCGGGCTGGAGCCGGCACCTGGAAGCGCTGATCGCGGCGAATCGCGCCACGCGGCTGCCTTCGGTGGCCACGAGTTCTGGGTGTGCGCCGAGTGCCTGCCGCTGATCCTGCCTGTCTACCCGGGGGCGGTGCCCGATCCGCCGGTCACGGCGCCGGCCGAAATCGCCGCCGCCCGCACCTGGACCGCGCGAGGCCGCCATCACCGAGCTCGTGCGCGGCCGCCTGCAGAGGCCTCGGTCCCGTCACCGCGCGGGATCTCGCCGATTCGCTCGCCGTCGAGACTCCCGGACATCGGACGTCGCGCTCGTCGAGCTCGAGAGCGAAGGCTTCGTGCTGCGCGGGCGATTCACCGAAGAGGCGAGTGCGCCCGAAGCCGTGCAACTGGGCGACCGCACGCTCGAGTGGTGCGAGCGGCGCCTGCTGGCGCGAATCAACCGCTACACCATCAAGACGCTGCGCGCCGAGATCGAGCCGGTATCGCCGGCGGATTTCATGCGCTTCCTGTTCGACTGGCAGGGCGTCACGCGCCAGCCGAAACCGGAAGGAGTCGAAAGCCTCGCCGCGGTCATCACCCAACTCGAGGGATATGAAGTGCCGGCCGCCGCGTGGGAAAGCGACGTGCTCGCCGCGCGGCTCAATGAATACGATCCGCACTGGCTGGACAGCCTGTGCCTCTCGGGCCGCGCGCTGTGGGCGCGGCTCACGCCGGCGAAGTCGATCACGCGCCGCGCCGGTGCGCACGACACCCATCGCCTTGCTGACGCGCCGCAACTGGTCGCTGTGGCACTCGCTCGCCGCGGCTCCGCGCGACGAGGTGCAGTTGTCGGCACGCCGCGCGCGCGCTTCACGACCACTTCGTTGAACACGGCGCGTCGTTCTTCGACGACCTGGTGAGCGGCACGAACCTGCTTGCGCTCCCAGGCCGAGACCGCGCTCGGCGAGCTGGTCTCGGCGGGGCTCGTGAACGCGGACAGCTACAGCGGATTGCGCGCGTTGCTGATCCCCAGCGACAAGAAACGCCAGCTGGTCGCGCGCCGCCGGCGCATCGCGCTGTTCGGCCTCGAGGACGCCGGACGCTGGAGCCTGATCCGCAAGCCCGTTTCATCGAAAAGGGAAACCAGCGACGCCGAGGCGCTCGAGCAGGTCGCCGACATCCTGCTGCGTCGTTACGGCGTCGTGTTTCGCCGCGTGCTCGAGCGGGAGGCGGACTGGCTGCCGCCCTGGCACGCGCTGCTGCGCGTGTTCCGCCGTCTCGAGGCGCAGGGAAAGATTCGCGGTGGCCGCTTCGTCGCGGGCATGGCGGGCGAGCAATACGCGCTGCCGGATGCCGTGTCCGCGATGCGCGCCATCCGCCGGCAGGAGGCGAAGGGCGACTTCGTGTCGTTGTCGGCCGCCGACCCGCTCAATCTCACCGGCATCCTCACGCCGGGTGCGCGCGTGCCCGCGCTGACGAACAACCGCGTGCTGTATCGCGACGGCGTGCCGGTCGCGACGCACGCCGCGGGCCAATCCGACTTCCTCGTGCCGATGGAACCGGGCAAGGAATGGGAAGCGCGCCAGGCGCTGCTGCGCAAGCGCATGGTCGCGGGGCCGGCGCGGGCGAGCTGATGAACACGGCGCGCGCGGAGTCGCCGATCCGCGCGCGCCGCGATGCTCAGCGATCGAGCTCGACCACCTGGCCCGGCTTGTACGGCGTCACCGCGAACGAACGCAGCGGCAATACGATGGTGGCGCCTTCATTCGAATCGCCGAGCCGGCCGAAGTTGGAATTCGGCGGCGGCATCGATGGCTCCGATCCCGGTAGAACGTAAGGCTGCGCGAAGAAGCGCCGGCGGATCGACGAGATCGCCTTGGTCAGTTCGCCCAGCGCGGTCAGCGCCTGGTTGAGCGTGCCCACGGCGCCCATGGCCCGGCCATGAAGCTGCTCGAACACCTCGTCCGCGAACAGGCCGCTTTCCACCCACGTCGTCACCCAGTGCACCTCCGCGCGCATGCGCGTGATCGACGCGAGGTCGAGGAAGATGTCGTAGGCGATGAAGCACTTGTAGTGATCGATGATGAGATCGTCGGGCACGAGCTGGATGCCGAAAACCTCGACCTCGCCTCCCACGTCGACACGCACGTCGAGGTCCTGCCTGATGCGCAGGAACACCTTGTCCGGGTCGTACGACGGAAAGAACGTGCCGCTGATGACGGGTTCGCCCTCGGCGCTCACCTGCGTGCCCGCGAGCATGCGTTCGAGCTCGCGCGAGAACGCGCCCGAGATCCAGGTAACCGCGTTGAGGCTGGCTTCCTCCTTGTCGCGATTCACGAGCAGCGCGGACTCGATGTCGTCGTTCAGGGGTCCGACGTTGTTCCACCAGCTGGTCCAGCCCTCGGGCATGTTGAGGCAGGCGAACCGGCCGTCGAAATTGCGGCCCGCGAATCCATACGCGTTGCCGTTCGTGCCCGCGGAGGAGGTCGCGCGCATCGACGTGACCTCGTTCGCGAGGTTGCCGAGGCGCACGCCGCGATAGCGGGAGCCGGTGCCGGCGACGAAGGTGTTCGCGGCGCCCGTGAAGTTCTGGTGCTCGAAGAGACTTGCGATGACGGTCATGGCTGCTCCTCAGGCTTCGAGCCGTTGTGTGCCGCCGGCGTCGTCGCGGCGGGCGGAAGTGGCATGCACGTGTTTTTGCAGGGTCTCGGCAACCTCGTCGAGCTGCGGCCCGGCCGCGTCGAAGTACCGCATCGCTTCGAGCAGGTCCAGGCACTCCTGCAGCTCGGCGGTGGTTTGCGTCGAGAGCGTGCGCGTGCGGGCGATCAACGTGCGGCGTGCTTCGTCGAGCCACGGGCGCATCGAGTCGCGCGCCAGCTTCGCGAGCTCGCGCACGGCGGCGGGATCGAAAGCCGTGGCGATGCCGGTGGTGGAAAGAACGGGCGCGCGTTCGCAGCGCGTGCGTTCGGTGAGCGTGCGCAGGAAACGCTCCGGCGTGGCGCCGAGCGCCTTGAGGTAGGCGACCTCGCGTTTGAGGCGGTCGCGACGCGCGCTGCGTTCATTGTCGAACAGGGCGACTGTATTGGTCTTCACGGGAATTCTCCTTGTGATGCCCCCAATCGAGTCGCGGCCAGCATCCGCCGGCGGCGCTTATGGATCGCTTACGCGGGAGAATCAGCGTTGGGGCGGGGTGAAATCCGCCCACTGCACGCATTCGGGGATGTCGTTCGACTTGGCGAACTCGTCGAGCGCGGCGAGTCCATCGCCGCGCGGTATGAGCGCCCAGCGCGGAGCGTCGACGTGATCCTTGAAATCGCGTGACAGCACGACGGTGCCCTGGGCGTCCGGGTCGCCGAGACTGAGAAAACGGGGCTCCGTGTCACCGGCATACCGCCAGCTCAACATCGTTTCCGCGCCGCCGATCATCATCGACAGAATGCTGCCGTTCGCCGCTTCGAAATCCACGAGGCCGGCCTTCCCGACCCGATCGGCTTCCTGCTCGGCGGCAGTCAGCGCCGCGTGTACTTCCGTTTCAGTCTCCGCGACCAGACGTTTGCGGGTAGCCCGCAGCCTGATTGCCAAAGGTTGCATTGACGCCAATTCTGCGCGAGTTGGCTGCGGTGCGCCATGCATCGTTGGACAGAACCTTGAGGATGACGAGTTGTCAGGTGTATGAACGGGGATTCACCTAAACCCGGCGGTTGGCCCATGTCGAAACGAATACTGTATGTCGCGTTCCTGATCTGCACGTTCCCCGCCGTGCAGGCGGCGGACCTGGTCGTGCACGAGTGGGGAACGATCACCACGATCCACGATTTCGCCGGGAAGCCGCAGACCGGGCTCAACAGGATCGACGCGTCGGAAGTCCTGCCTGATTTCGTGCATCGCTACGAGCCCGAACACACGCGCCACGACCCCGCGAAGGCCTTCGCGAAGTCGCCGCTCGTTCCCGGCCGCCCCGACGTGACCATGCGGCTGGAGACACCAATCATCTACTTTCATCCGCCCGCGGGCACCAAATACGAAACCCCGATCGACGTCGAGGTGAATTTTCGCGGCGGCATCCTCAACGAGTTCTACCCGGCCGCCGAAGCCGCGGTGAGAGTGGATGCGGCCCGGGTAACGGAAAAAACCGAGGCGGGCGTCTTGCCGGGCTGGAGCTTCGACGTGCTGAACAATTACGTCGTGAGCTCGCTCAAGTGGCAGGGGGTTCGCATCCACGACACCGTGGTCGCTCCGCTCACCGACAACCCGGTGTGGACCGCGCCGCGCGAGGTGCAGGCCGGCAGCGTCTTCATTCCCGCAGCGGGAGAGGGCGAGCGTTACATCTTCTACCGCGGCGTCGCGCACCTCGACGCGTTGCTCCAGACGCGGGTTTCCTCCGGGCAGGTGCGAATCTCCGCGCCGCGCGTGTTGACCTGGCTCGAGTCGCCAACGGTCATCCTGCCCAACGTGTGGCTGGCCGACATCCGCGTGGATGGCATGGTCGCGTTCCACGAACAGGGACCGGTGACGATTGCCAGGGACAAGCCGGGCGCGGAGCTCGGGCGCGTGAAGCGTTTCGGCGGCGACGACTACACGGCCGAGGGCAGGAAACTCCTGCGGGTCTCGCTCAAGCGCGCGCTGCTCAAGCAGGGGCTGTATTCCGACGAAGCCGAGGCCATGCTCAACACCTGGAAGGTGAGCTATTTCGAGAAGCCGGGACTGCGCGTGTTCTACGTGGTCCCGCGCGAATGGATCGACTACTTCCTGCCGCTGAAGATCTCCGTGCCGGCGCGTCTCAACCGCGCGATCGTCGGGCGCATCGATTTCGCCGGTAGTTAGCTGACCTCGAGCCGCTGGGCCAGGTCCGCGGCCTGGGCCTTGACGGCGCGGGCCCGGCGCAAGGCCTCGGACGCCTTGCCCGCGGCGAAATCCGCGGCGGCCTGCGTCCATTCGTTCTTCACGTTTTCGAAGTCGGCCTTCGCGGTTTCGAAACCCGCCTTGTCGAGATCCTTCGGGAATCTGCGCGTCCTGGCGATCTGGTCCACGCGCTTCTGCAGCGCCTCGACCGCCGGCGCGACGTTCGCGCTGAGCTCGTTCCACTCGCCCTGCGCGGCTTCCAGCATCTGCGCGGCCTCGGCCTTGCGCTCCTCGACGGTCTGCTTGAGCGCAGTGATGCCCGACGTGACCGACGGCGCGCCCCGGATCACGGCGCGATAGTCCTCGCGCGCCAGGTTGTTCTTGAGGTTGTTGACCGAGTCGTTGACGTCCTTGAGCTCGTCGGCGGCGTACTTTTCGGCATCCGCGCGGAATTCACCCAATGACTTCTCGACCTGCGCGACGGCGCTTTCGGCCGGCTCCTTCTGGTTTGCACAGGCGGCGAGCACGAAGACGGCGGCGAAGGCCGCGAGCAGCTTTGCGGTACGCATCGAAATCTCCGGAAGACTCGGAAGGGGACCGCGAGTATCCGCGCGTGGCGGGAACGCTGCTGTCGGCGAATACCTACGGGCGAACGAGCCCGTGCTCACATCGGGAAGGGCGAGCGGTCGTCCGCCGGATTGTTCTCCCGGCTCTGGATGCGGAAGTACACGCGTCGGCTGGGGTTGTTGGCCGAGGTGATGCGCACCACCGCGTAGCGCTCGAAACCGATATCCATGAACTCGATGGGATCCGAGCTCCATCCCGGGTAGTGAGTGCGCAGCCAGCGATTGACCTGGCGATCGACCATGATGTCGCTGGTGACGGCGAGGCGCACCGCGGTCTCGGGAGAACTGCCGGGCAGCCCGGGCTCGGGCAGGTTGACCTGCGCGAGGGCGGCGCCCGTGCCTAACAAGGTTGCGGCGATGATGGCGGTCCGTATCAGCTTCATTTCAACCCCCTGACGGGCAATAAATCACAGCCGCGGAACGGGCGTCAATTGCGGTGTTTCGCGACCCGCGTCCGGGCCGTCAGGGCGCGCCACGGCCATCGGCAGGAAGCAAAGCAGCAACGCAGGCCGCCAGCGCTCGAGCACCCGACTTTCTCCTATGCGATGCCGATCTTCTTGCCGGCTCGCCTGAACATGTCCACCGCATCGGGAGCGTAACGGAACGCCGCCAGGAAATCCGCCATCGAGTAGTTCGGCACGCGATCGAGGATCTTCTTCTTGTACTCGTTTGCCTCGGGCACACGGCCGGCCAGTCCGAGCGTCAACGCGGCGATGGCCATGATGTGCTGGTGTGCGTTCGGACGGGCCGCGGCCTTGATGGCCCAGTCCGCGGCTTCGTCGTATGACCCGAGCCGCGCCAGGCTCAATGCACGCGTGCCCAGCATCGCGAACAGCAGCGGATCGAACGGCGACAGCTGCCGTGAATGATCCGAAAACGAAATCGCCGCGTTCGGATCGCCCGACTGCGCGTGCACGAAGGCGAGCGTGTAGTGGCCGCTGGCGAAGTTCGGCGAGAGGTCGACGGCACGCTCCAGCTCGGCGATCGACGGGTCCTGTTCGCCGCGCAGCCACAACGCCCGGCCCATGGCCCAGTGCGCCGCCGGATCGCGATCGTCGACCATGAGGCCCTTGCCCGCCGTATCGAACGCGCGGTCGATTTCGGGCCCGGCTTTCTTCCAGCCGAGGAATGCGTTCTGGAAATGCGCGAACGACAGGCCCGCGTAGGCGCGTGCGAAGGTCGGATCGAGCTCCACGGCCTGCGAGAAGAACTGGCGTGCGCGCTCGTTGTCGGTCTTGTTGAACCGGTACATGTGCCACAGCCCGCGATGATGCGCTTCCCACGCATCGAGCGAATTCGGCGGCTTGAGGATGGCGCGATTGCGTTCGACCATCTCGATCTCGTGCGCCACCGAGGCGACGATGCGGTTGCCGATTTCGTCGAGCACCAACAATGCGTCGTCGTTCTTCTCGTCGAAGTGTTCGGACCAGACCATGCGCGCGGTGCGCGTCTCGATGAGCTCGGCGCTCACGCTCATGCGTTTCGCGTTGCGCCGCACCGAGCCGCTCACGATGTAGTCGACGTTGAGCATGCGGCCGGCCTCTTCGGGACCGACGGACCGGTCGCGCAACACGAACGTGGTCGCCGCGGCGATCACGAACATGCTGCGCAGCTTGGCGAGGCGCGTGATGACGTCGTAGGCGAGCGCGTCGGCGGCACCGCCCTTGCGATCGGCCTCGGACGAGCGGTCGTCGAACGGCATCACGGCGATGGATGCGCGCCGCGTGCCCGCCGTCCCCTCCGGCGTGAAGCGGCGGACCTCGGTGAGATTCGCGGAAACGATCTGCGCGGGGCCGGGCGCCCCGGCGGACGGCGTGGTGTGGGCCTCGCGCGCCTGGCGCCACAGGTTGCGCAGCGGGGCGCTTTCGAGGCCGTCGGCCTCGAACAGTTTGCTGGCGCTCGCAAGGTGGGCCTCGCCCTCCGCGATGCGCCCGTGCCGCGCGAGCGCCGTGAGCATCAGCTCGTGGGCGCTGCGATCGAAGGGCGCGAGCCGCAGCCACTGCTCGACATACGAAGCCGCGGCTTCCCAGGGCAGGGCGCGCGACAGGTTTTCGAGCAGCACGGCCTGGATGCCGCGAAAGCGCCGGCGCTCGGCGGTGATCCAGGCGTCGAACATCGGGCTGCGCGCGATCTCGAGTCCCTCGAGCAGCTCGCCCGCGAACAGCGACGCCAGCTCCTTCTGGCGCTCCACCCCTAACTTCTGGATGCCGTGCTCGGGCGCGCGCGTCACCTCGAGCGTGTCCACGAAGCAGTCCGCGAGGTCGATGCGGATCGAGTTGCCATCCGCGATGACGCGCTTGCGCGACGTATCCACGAGGCCCCGAATCTTGGACAGGCACCAGCGCAACTCGCCGCGCGGGTCGTTGGGCACGTCCCACAGGAGCTCGCAGATCTGCGAGCGCGCCACGGGCCGGCTGGCCAGCACCAGGATTCCGAGCAGCGCCCGCACCTTGCGCGAGGCGGGCAGCTTCAGGACCTCCCCGTCCCGCGACAGCTCGAGAGTTCCGAGCAGCCGGAAGCGCAGCGATTCCACGGGCTTTCCCACGCCCGTTACCACGGGGTGCCCGTAACTTGCCATCCGGAGAATGACAGGAGGGTGGATCTCATGAATCTGAGTTTGTCGCGCAATATTCCGCGGATCGACCATCGCGCCAACCGGGCGCGCCAGCAGTCGGCCTGGGCCAGCGGCGATTATGCCGTCGTCGGCAACGCCCTGCAGATCGTTGGCGAAGAGCTGTGCGAAACCATGAATTTGTACCAGGACGCGCGGGTACTGGACGTGGCGGTCGGCAATGGCCACGCGGCCCTCGCGGCCGCCCGGCGCTGGTGCGACGTCACGTCCACCGACTTCGCCCCGGACCTGACCAGCCGCGCGCGCCAGCGCAGCGAAGCCGAGAACCTGGGAGTCCGGTTCGTGGACGGCGATGCCGAGGCCTTGCCATTCCCCGATCAAAGCTTCGATGCCGTGGTTTCCACCTTCGGCGCCATGTTCTCGTCCGACCCGGACCGCGCGGCCTCGGAAATGATCCGCGTGTGCCGGCGTGGCGGCGCGGTGGGCCTCGCCAACTGGACGCCACAGGGCTTCATCGGTCAGCTGTTCAGGCTCATCGACCGCCACCTGCCGTCCGCGCGCCTGCAGCCCGGGCCCGCTGCTGTGGGGGACGGAAGAGCGGCTCGCGGAGTTGTTTGGCGTCTATGGCGGCGTCGAAACGACCACGAAGCGCGTCGCTTTCCGCTGCCGCACCCCCGCGGAATGGGTGGAGAAATTCCGCGGCGGTTACGCGCCGCTGCTCAAGACCTTCGCCCGGCTCGACGCCGAAAAGCAGCGCGGACTCACCGGCGACCTGCTGGAACTGGTCGCGCGCTTCAACCGGGCGAAGGACAAGACCATGGTCGTGGACGCCGAGTACCTGGAGGTACGGATCGTGCGCCGCTGAGCGGCGCGCTCATTTCCCAACGGTTCAGCCGGGCGTCCGAATGAGCGGATTTTCGCCGCGCAGCCGATTTCCTGACGCGGCGAGGTGGTATCGGGTACCGTGAGGCCCGGCTTGTGATTCTTCGTCTGGACCATCACCACCAAGCGTTAGCGATCCGGCCGTCAGCATCCGCTGCCGATCCATACATCCGGTGGGTACGTCAATGACCAAACTATACGTCGGCAATCTCCCCTTTACGGCCAACGAAGATTCGGTGCGCGCGTTGTTCGCGCAGCACGGCACGGTCGAGACGGTCTCCCTGATCAGCGATCGCGATACCGGCAAGCCGCGCGGCTTCGGATTCGTGCAGATGTCCCAGGCGGAGGCGACCAAGGCGATGGAAGCGCTGAACGGCGCCGATTTCGGCGGCCGGCCGCTCAAGATCAACGAGGCCCAGGACCGTGGCGCGCCGAATGGCGGCGGCATCGGTGGCTGGCGTGGTCGATAGTTAGGCACCGCGGTGCTGCGACTCAACTTCCGCACCGGCAAGGGTGAGTCTCCCAAGCTGATCCTCACGACTTTCGTGCGTTTCTGCGCCGATGGCTCCTTGCGCGGACCCGAGAATTACCTGGTCGCGCGCTGCGCGGAAACCGGCTGGTGGGTCGGCGGAGTCCTGCACCGCGAGCTCGAGTGCGAAGGCCCCGTGCGGCTGCGGGTCACGGGCGGCGCCGGCGCTCCCCTCGTCCACTTCGGGCCGTTTTCGCTCGTGCGTACCGCCGGCGGCGAGTTCTACGGTGACGAAACACGCCTGCACATCCCGATCCCAGGCTGCAGCCCCGAAGTCGCGCGCCTCGGCCACGAACTGACGATGCTTTCCGAAGGAGTGAAGAATGGCGAAACCCAACTACCAGCACGCAAAACGACAGAAAGAAGCGGCGCGCAAGGCCCGCCAGCAGGAAAAACTGCAGCGCAAGCAGCAGGCGCGCGTCGACGCGACGACCAAGGAACCGGAGGTCGCTGAAGCGACCGTTGCCACGGGGACGACCGCGCCGTGAAACTCGCTCCCGTCCGCGTGGCTGACCGCCGCAACAGCATGCGCGAGCGCCAGCGCCGGGACCGCGCGGCCACGCAGCTGATGCGCGACCGTTACCCGCAGCTCGCTTCCCTGCGGCTCGATTTCCAGTTCAGCGATGCCGGGCCTTTCACGCCGGCCCCGCAGGTCACGGTGCTGCATCCGCCCGCCCGGACATACTTCTTCTTCCCCTGCCCGTATGCCGATTGCGACGGCGAGTTCGATCTCACCGAAGCCGTCGTGCGCCTGGTGCGCGAGGACGAGAACAAGGCGGAAGGGCAGATCACCTGCTGCGGACAGCGCACGCGCGAAAAAGAACAGCGTTCGCCGTGCAAGCTGGTGCTCGAATACGTGATCGAGGCGGCGCGCACCTGAGCCCGGAGTTGGTGAGTAGTTGGTGCCGGAGTTGAAAAACGGGAATTAGCATCGACGATCACCCTGACATCGCCGTTAAACCCCGCTAATTCCCGTTTTTCAACTCCGGCACCAACTACTCGGCACCAACTATTCGCCGATGTCTTCGTTCCAGACATCGGGGTGTGCCGCAATGAAGTCGCCCAGCATCTTCTCGCACTCGCGCGACTGGAGATCGACCACCTTGACGCCGCGTTCGCGCAACCAGTCGATGCCGCCCTGGAACGTGCGCGACTCTCCCACCACGACGGTGCCGATCTTGAACTGCACCACGAGGCCGCTGCAGTACCAGCAGGGCGCGAGCGTGGTCACCATGACGGTGTTCGCGTAACCGCGTTGCCGGCCGGCCTTGCGGAACGCATCGGTCTCACCGTGCACCGACGCATCTCCCTCCTGCACGCGCCGGTTGTGCCCGGCGCCTAACAGGCGTCCGTCGGCATGGAACAGCGCGGCGCCGATCGGGATGCCGCCTTCCTCGAGTCCCTTGCGGGCCTCGGCGATCGCCACGTCGAGCATCGCGCGGTAGTCGATCGTGCCGCTCATGCGTCGTCCGTGGGATCGAGCATCTGGTCGAGCCGTTCCGGATGTTCGTGCAATTCCGGCGTTGCGTCGGCGGTGCGGCGAGACTTCAGGATCTGGCGCACCACCGGGATGGCGATCAAGGCGGCAGCGACCACCACGCCGATGACGATGGGAATGACGACGCGCAACTTCGGACCTCCGATGTCAAGACTCGCTTTGCCGGCCGGCGCGCCGGACTGACATTGTCTCCGCCGGACTCGCGGCAGATCATAACCCGCCATGAAACTCCCGCCATTCAAGCTCGACCTGTGGCTCGCGGCGCACGAATTCGCCTCGCCCCCCATCCGCTACAACCTCGCCTCGAGCACGGGCCCGGCGTGGACGCTGGGAGAAGCCGCCGCGCTCGGTGGCGGCAACGTCCGCAAGCTCGACGAGCTGAAGCTGACCTACGCACCGCCGGAGGGCGGCAAACTACTGCGCGAGCGCATCGCGGCGACCCACGGCGTTGACCCGGACTGGGTGCTCGTCATGACCGGCGCCTCCGAAGCGCTGATGGCGCTCATCTGCCACTTCGCCGCGCCGGGCGCGACCATCGTCCTGCCGAAACCGGCGTATCCGGCGGTGCCGGTGCTGGCGCGCGCCTGGGGGCTGGGCGTGCGCGAATACACGCTCGAGCCAGGCGCCGGGTTTGCGCAGCACGCCGCGTCGGTGCTGGCGGCGGTCGACGCGACGACCCGCGCCGTGTTCGTGAACACACCGCACAATCCCACGGGTTCGATCATGGCCGGGAGCGAGCAGCGCGTGCTGGCCGAGACGCTGGCCGGGCGCGGAATCCCGTTGATCGTCGACGAGGTCTACCACCCGTTGTACTTCGGCGCCCCGGTGGCGAGCGCCAGCCATCTGCCCAACACCATCGTGCTCGGCGACTTCGCGAAGGCGCTGTCGTTGCCCGGGCTGCGTATCGGCTGGGTGGTCGACCGCGATCCGGCGCGCCGCGCCGCACTGCTCGACATGCGCAGCTACTTCACCATTTCCTGCTCGCTGTTGACCGAGGCGATCGCCGCGCACGCCATCGCCAATGCACCGGCGATTCTCGGCCGGCTGGAATCCGTCGCGCGCGCCAACCTCGCGCTGCTCACGGCGTTCCTCGAGAAACATCGCGACGTGCTGGGATTTGCGGCACCGGCCGGGGGTACGACCTGCTTCCCGTTCTTCCGCGACGGCCGCGACGCCCGGCCGTTCTGCGCGGCGCTCGCGCAGGCGGGAGTCCTGGTGGCGCCCGGCGACTGCTTCGACATGCCGTCGCACATGCGTGTCGGCTTCGGCGCGCAGCGCGAGGGCTACGCGCAGGCGCTCGCGATCTTCGCGGACGTGCTGGAGAAAGAGTTGCGCGCGTGAGATAGAGTTTCCGGCCATGATGAAACTCCACGGCGCGTTTTCCCTGTTTCTCGCGGCTTCCCTGTGCTGCGCGGATGCCGTCGCGCAGGCGCCGGTCGCGCCGCCGGCCGTGTCGCAGGCCGAACGCTTCGAACTGCAGGTACGCAGCTACGAGGCCGGGGACCGCGCGCGTCCGCCACCCACGGGCGCGATCCTGTTCGCCGGGGACTCGCAGTTCTTTCGCTGGAAGACCATCCATGAGGATCTGCCGGGCTACACCCTCATCAACCGCGGCATCGACTCGTTTCAGATCGAGCACCTCGTCCAGTTCGCGGACCGGCTGGTGCTGCCGTACCAGCCGCGGCTCATCGTCATCCACGCCGGCGGCAACGACGTCCACAACGGCAAACAACCAGCGCGGGTGCTCGCGGACTTCCAGGCCTTCGTCGCACGCGTGCGCGTGAAATATCCGACGGTGCCCATCGTCTTCTCCAGCATCACGCCGGGGCCGGGTCGCTGGGACGAAGCGGCCCGGCGCGTCGAGACCAACCGCGTGTTGCGCGAGTACATCGCGACGCAACCGGACCTCGCATTCATCGATCTCTGGAACGCCATGCTCACGTCCGACGGCCAGCCGCGCGAGGATCTGTGGGTGGCGGATCGCGTGCACCCGAATCACGCGGGTTATCTGTTGCGCGTCCGGCTGACGAAGCCGTTTCTCGGCGCCCCGGACTCGAAGTAGGCCGGCGCGATCCCACGGGCAATTCCACGCCCGCTCCCACGAACGGCCCCTAACGTGCCGGCCGTTCATCAACGGGAGCAAATCATGTTGAAGCGATTGACCGTGTTTCTTTTTGGCGTCGTCAGCTACGCCGTTTTCTTCGGCTCGTTCCTGTACGCGCTGGGCTTCGTCGGCAATTTCGCGGTGCCCCGTACGCTGGACTCGGCGCCGGTCGCCGGCTTCGGGCCGAGCCTGCTGGTCGACCTCGGCCTGCTGGGTCTGTTCGCCGTGCAACACAGCGTCATGGCCCGCCCGGCCTTCAAACGCTGGCTGACGAAACACGTGCCCGAATCGGCCGAACGCAGCACGTACGTGCTGGCGTCGAGCGCGGCGCTGATCGCGATGTTCGTGTTCTGGCAGCCGCTGGGCGGCATGGTCTGGTCCGTCACCGATCCGCTGATCCAGGGCATCGTCTGGGGAGCCTTCGCGTTCGGCTGGCTGCTGGTGCTGGTCGCGACTTTCCTGATCAACCACTTCGACCTGTTCGGCCTGCGCCAGGTGTGGCTGCAGCTGGTCGACCGCCCGTACGCCGACATCGGATTCCGCACGCCGGGTCCTTACAAGGTGGTCCGTCATCCACTGTACGTCGGCTGGTTGTTTGCCTTCTGGGCGACTCCGACGATGTCGGTTTCCCACCTTGTTTTCGCCATCGCGACGACGGGTTACATCCTGGTCGCGATCCGGCTCGAAGAGCGCGACCTCGTGGTGCAGCTCGGACAGGCGTACCGCGATTACCGCGAGCGCGTACCGGCGCTGATTCCGTTCACGCGCAGCCGTTATGACAGGCGCGCCGTCACGGTTCGCGGCAGGCCCTGATCGCGGGAAGGTGACGGGGATTCCCGGGTGGCTTAAGGTACGACCCGACCCAGCGGGCATTAGGGATGCAGCGCGGGTCGGGTCGATCGACGGACGAATAACAATGACAGGGACGTCGGCCTGAAAACCATCGAATGGGGGTCCATGCGTGAGCGCATCCTTCGATACGCAGGGTCGCGATGCTTACTGGCACGCGACTCGGTCCGAGCTCAAGTCCATACGCCGGCGCGGTGACGTCGTCACGCTGACCGGCGCCGCGGCGTTGCTCGCGCTGATCTTCTTGTACCGCGACCATTCGCAGGAGCTCACCGCCTGGCTCATCGCCGCGGCATTGCTGCTCGCGGTGATCGGCGCGTCGCTGTGGTTCGTCACCTCGAGAAGGCGCCGCGTCGCGATCGCGCGCGGCCTGCTGTGTTCGCGCTGCTCGTACATGCCGCACGACACCGAGATCGACGAGGTGGCGCAAACGCGGACGTGTCCGCGCTGCGAGCAGTCACTCGGCGGGTGACGGCGGTCGTTTCACGAAGATCGCCGCGAGGGCCACGTGTTCATTCGCCCTTTTCCTCGATGCGCAGGTCGCTGAACGAGAAGTCGGCGGTCGAACATCCCAGGCCGATCGCCTTCGGTGCGAACGAACCCAGCTCGACCGACTTCTCGTCCTCGCCGACCTTGGCGCGCAGGGTCCCCGAAGGGGTCAGTTCCAGGCGGAACGGGATGCGCTTGTTGCCGGGCTTCACCGGCTTGCGGCCGAGATCCACGTGCCCGCCGGGCTTCGTGATCTTGAAGAACAACGACTGGTTGTCGTCGACGTCGTAGCCGCGGAATCCATGGTTGGTCTGGCCGTCGGCGCCGCCCTTGAAATACACGTAGACCACGCCCGCGGTTTTCTTGTCCAGGCGGATTTCATTGATGCGCAGCGAGCCCGTGATGACGATTGCCGTGGCCTTCGTCGTGGCCGTCCAGCTCGAATAATGACCCGGTGGCGCGTCGCACTCGAACGTGAAGGTGCGGTCGTCGGCGAGCGCTGCGGATCCGGCAACCAGTGCCATGGCCGCAAGAAGCCAATTCTTGAACACAGCCTGCTCCCCCAATGAAAAGCCGCCCCTTCTTGTTCAGGAAGGGGCGGCCTTCGTTTTTTCTCAGTCTTCGATGAGGAAGCTTCGCAGTTGCTCCGACCTCGACGGATGCCGCAGCTTGCGCAGCGCCTTCGCCTCGATCTGACGGATGCGCTCGCGCGTCACGTCGAATTGCTTGCCCACTTCTTCCAGCGTGTGGTCGGTGTTCATGTCGATGCCGAACCGCATACGAAGCACCTTGGCTTCACGCGGGGTCAGTTGCGCAAGTACCGAGTGGGTGGTCTCGCGCAGGGACTCCATGGTCGCCTGGTCGATCGGCGACGCGACGGACGTGTCCTCGATGAAGTCGCCGAGGTGTGAGTCCTCGTCGTCGCCGATCGGCGTTTCCATCGAGATCGGTTCCTTGGCGATCTTGAGCACCTTGCGAACCTTGTCCTCGGGCATCTCCATGCGCACGGCCAGCTCTTCCGGCGTCGGCTCGCGGCCCATCTCCTGCAGCATCTGCCGCGAGATGCGGTTCAGCTTGTTGATGGTCTCGATCATGTGCACCGGGATGCGGATGGTGCGCGCCTGGTCGGCGATCGAGCGCGTGATGGCCTGGCGGATCCACCACGTTGCGTAGGTCGAGAACTTGTAGCCGCGGCGGTATTCGAACTTGTCGACCGCCTTCATCAGGCCGATGTTGCCTTCCTGGATGAGGTCGAGGAACTGCAGGCCGCGGTTCGTGTACTTTTTTGCGATCGAAATGACAAGACGAAGATTGGCTTCGACCATCTCTTTCTTCGCGCGGCGGGCCTTGGCTTCGCCGATCGACACTTCACGGTTGATCTCTTTGATGTCCGTGATCGTGAGGTGATAGGTCTTTTCGAGCGTCGAGAGCTTGTCCTGGCGGCGCGAGATCTCGTCCTGCAGGCGGCCCATCGCGTTCGACCACTTCTTGCCGCCCTTGATCTGCTTCTGCAGCCAGCGGTTCGACGTCTCGTTCTTCGGGAACGAGAGGATGAACTCCTTGCGCGGCATGCCGGCGTCACGCACGGCAATGATCATGATTTCCTTCTCGAGCTGGCGGACCTCGTTGATCGCGTGGCGCAGGTTCGCGATCAGCGCCTCGAACATGCGCGGCGCGAGCTTGAGCTCCATGAACTCGTCGGAGAGCTTCTTGCGGATCTTCAGGGTCTTCGGATCCTTCGCGCCGATCTTCTCGATGTGGCTCAGCGAATTCGCGAGGTGCTTGCCCACGGCCGCGAAGCGGCGCGCGGCCTCTTCCGGATCCGGGCCGGTGTCGATGGCTTCCTCTTCGGAATCGCCATCCTCGCCTTCTTCTTCCTCACCCTCGGTCTTCAGTTCGGCGGCGGCGACCGGCGGCGGCGCCGCCAGGTCCATCTTGGTCGGATTCTGCGGCTGCGCGATGACGTCCGGAGCATTCGGGTCGATGAAGCCCACGATGATGTCGACCAGCCGGGCGCCGCCGGTCTTCACCGGCTCGTAGGCGCGCAGCAGGTACTCCGCCGTGCTCGGGTAGTTGGACAGCGCGAGACGCACGGCGTCGAGGCCTTCCTCGATGCGTTTCGCGATGCGGATTTCGCCTTCGCGCGTCAGCAGCTCGACCGTGCCCATCTCGCGCATGTACATGCGCACCGGGTCGGTGGTGCGGCCCAGCTCGGCGTCGAGCGCGGCCAGCGCGGCCGCGGCTTCCTCGATGGCTTCCTCGTCCGTCGGCGCGGACGGCTCGGGCGCGAGAATGCTCTCGTTGTCCGGTGCCTTTTCGTACACCGGAATGCCCATGTCGTTAATCGTGTTGACGATCTCTTCGATCTGCTCGGGATCGACGATCTCCGACGGCAGGTGATCGTTCACCTGCGAATAGGTGAGATAGCCCTGTTCCTTGCCGCGCGCGATCAGCAGCTTGAGCTGCGACTGGCGCTCTTCGGGCAGCACGTTGCGGCGCGCCGGAAGGTTGATCAGTTCGGCGGAGCCTTTCTTGCCCTTGACCTTGCCGTCGGCCGGCGCGGCGGCGTTCGCTGCGGCGCGCAGCGCGCGGCGAGTTTCTGCGCGGCCTTGAGCTCGACGACCTTGCCCTTCGTCTCCGGTACCGGCGGCGCAGCGACCTTTTCCGGCGGCCTTGCCCTTCTGCAGCGGCTTCTTGGCCTCGACGTGCTTTGGCCTTCGCGGCGCACGGCCTTTTCCTTGCTGGAATGCGCAGCGGCGGCGGCGGGCTTGTGGGCCGCCTTCTTGGGCAGCTTTTTCGAGGCGGGAGCGGCAGGGCGCTTGTGCTTTTGAGTCATGAGTTTCCGGACGCCGAGGCGTATTGCGGTACGACACCGTGGGGTTACACACGGTGCGAACAAGGTGGCTTGCGGGAAAGGGGGCGCATTCTACGCAAATGACGGTGGCTTGACAAAACGAAAATGGCCAGTCAGTCAAAGACTTCCGCGTGAGTTTTGCCAACCGATGAACGCAAAATTCGGGCCAAAAGGGTCAGGTGCGCGCGGATTTATCGCCCGGAGGGTCCGGCGCCTGGGACGGTCTGGCTGGCGCGGCTCTTCGCCAGGTGGATGGCGATCGTGAGTTCCTTGAGTTCGGCGCGTTCGTCATCGTTCAGATCGCCCTTGGCGATGAGCTCGTCATGCCGGCGCAGGCGCGGCTCCATCGCCAGGCTTTCGATGGCGGCGATCAGCTCGAGCGCGGCGCCGCCCTCGTCGATTCCACCATTCTCCTCGCCGGCCAGCGCCTGCATGCGCGTGACTTCCGGCCGGTCGCGCCAGCGTTCCAGCAGCACGGCCGTCGTGGGCGCCGGCTCCTGCTGCAGCTGGTCGACGAGCTCGAACAGGAAGCGCGAGCCCGCGTCGTCGTTCATCTCGAGCTGGGTCAGCTGGGCGCCCGACACCTTGTCCGCGATCGTCGGGAAGTGGACCAGGTGCTTCACCGCGCTTGGTGACCAGACCCTTGCCACCGCCGCCGTCGCGCGGCCGCGCGGAAGCGCGGCGAGCGGAGCTCGCGGGCTCCGTGGCAGCGCCCGCCGCCCAGGTGATTGCCCTGCGCGTCGGTGACCTCTTTGAACCATAATTGGTTCAATCTGGCAGAGGGGAGCTTTATAGACTCCGCCAGTCGATCAATGAGCAGGTCGCGGTACACGCCGGGAGCGACCTTCGTGACCAGGGGCCGGGCCAGCTCGGCGAACTGCGCGCGGCCGTCGGCATGCCTCAGATCAGCCTGCTCGGCGAGCGCGGTGGCCAGGTATTCGGACAGCGGCAACGCGCCATCGAGCCGCTTCTCGAATTTCTCCCGGCCCTCTTCGCCGACCAGCGAATCCGGATCGTGACCTTCGGGCAGGAACAGGAAGCGGATCTGCCGGCCTTCGCGCGCTTCGGGCAGCGCATTGCCCAGCGCGCGCCACGCCGCGGCGCGGCCCGCCTTGTCGCCGTCGAAGCAGAACACCACTTCGTTCACGAGCTTGAAGATGCGGCGCAGATGCTCGGGCGTCGTCGCCGTTCCCAGCGTCGCGACGGCGTAGTTCACGCCCGCCTGGTGCAGGCGCGCGACGTCCATGTAGCCCTCGACGACCAGCAGCCGTTTGAGCGTGGTGCGGCCTGGCGCACTTCGTACATGCCGTAGAGCTCGCGGCCCTTGTGGAACAGCATGGTCTCGGGCGAGTTCAGGTACTTCGGCTCGCCCTGGTCGATGATGCGGCCGCCGAAGGCCAGCACGCGTCCGCGCGAATCGCGGATCGGAAACATGAGCCGGTCGCGAAAGCGGTCGTAGTGACGGTCGAGCGTGCGCGAGTCGGTGCGCTCGCGTTCGATGATGAGCCCGCAGTCGGCGAGCGCCTTGCGGTCCGTCGTCGTTCGCGCCGAAGCGCTTGAGCACGTCGTTCCAGGAATTGGTCGCGAAGCCGATCATGAATTTCTCGATGGTCTCGCGCGTGAGGCCGCGTTTCTTCGCGTACTCCTGCGCGCGCGCGTCGTTCGGCAGACACGCTCGCGAAATGCTTCGCGACGCGCAGGTTCATGTCGTAGAGCGGCGCGGTCGAGCCCGTGGTGTCGGGCTGGCTGCCGACGCCTCGCGCGGTACGTCGAGGCCGAGCCGCCCGCGAGCTCTTCGATGGCCTCGGGGAACGACAGCTTGTCGTACTCCATGAGGAAGCCGAGCGCGGTGCCGTGCGCGCCGCAGCCGAAGCAGTGATAGAACTGCTTGGCCGGGCTCACCCAGAAGGACGGCGTTTTCTCGTTGTGGAACGGGCAGCAGGCGCGGTATTCGCGGCCGGCTTTCTTGAGCTCGACGCGCGATCCGATGAGCTCGACGATGTCCGCGCGCGCGGTCAGGTCGTCGATGAAGCTCTGGGGAATGCGGCCGGCCATGGGCGCGAATATGAGGTCTGCGCCGCCGATGTAGCGGCCGTCGCAGGCACGCGCGTGGCCCCTGGCACCCTCGATGCGACTACGGCCGGACGCTGCGCAGCCGCGTCCTCCACGATGAAGTCAAGATGCTTCCGACATGCCAGCAGCGCGCCGATGAATATCAGCCAAGCGATTCTTTAGGCGCTCGAAACGAGCTGGGTTCTGGAATAGTAGAAGCGCTGCCGCCGGCACTTGTTCCACGCAGGCACGTGCCGCGATGTTCGTCTACACCCATTTCCGGGACTTATTGCGTGCTCGTTCCGAGCCACGCGCGCGACCCGCTCCTGCTCGGTGATCAGGCCTGCATACTGCCGCCGGTGCAGCAGGCCGCCGTACTTCTCGAAAAAGTCGCGCTGTTCGCCGGCGTGCAGCACGCCGGGCGACTCGTAGTTGTACTGCACTTGGCGACCAGCAGTTCTCGGTAGCCCGCGAGTCCTAGGGCCAGGCCCAATACGTGAGCGACGCCCGAGGCAAACAGCCAACGCTTGCATGCCGTGAATTCTGGTGACGGCTGCGACTTCAGTGCTCCGCGACTTCGGGAACCTGCCGCAGGTCACTGCGGATCTGCTTCTCGTCCACGCCGGCCAGCAGCGTCAGCCACGTCTACTGAATGAGCCTTTAGAATCGCCTGGAAGATGTCGGCCGAAGCACGGACTCGTCGTTCGTGATCTTGCGATCAGATGAAAAACAATTCGATGCCGATGCCTGCGCGAGCTGCGGGCTGCGTGAGACTGCGTTGCCGCCCTGAGATGTCTCAAGGTTTTCGCCGAAGTACACAGAGCGCTCCTTGCGGACACAGCCGCCGGTTATGAGTGACCGAGCCTCGTACGCTCGGAAATTCGCGACGCGGATATTCGGAAGCCATCGAGATATTCCGGAATGCCGCGGAATGTCGATGCGATGCACGGGGCTCGACTGTCAGCGCAGGATCGCGAGCACGACGATGGCGCAGCGGAGCAGCGCGCCGATCGAACCCGCCGATGACCAGCGGCAGACGCTTGCGTGGGAAATGCCCGAGCTGACGCCGTTCGGTTTCGATCTTCCGGCAGATGGAGATGCAGATGAGCGCGATGAGGATCAGCGCGCCGGCGGTGGCGATGCCACGCCCGCCCAACTAGCCGCCGAGACTTGGCTTTGATGCGGGCGCCGACGGCGCCCATGTCGGCCTTGCCGGCGGCCTTCGCCTTCACGACGCCCATGACCTTGCCCATGTCCTTGATGGACGCGGCGCCGGTGGACGCAATGGCCTCGGCGATCAATGCGTCGAGTTCCGCTTCGCCCGAGCTGCGCGGGCAGGTAGGGCTGCAGGATGGCGATCTCGGCGTTCTCTTTCGCGACGAGATCCGCGCGCGCGCCTTTCTCGAACGCGACGATGGATTCCTTGCGCTGCTTGATCATCTTCTCGAGCACGGAAGTGATCTGCGCGTCGTCGAGCATGATGCGCTCGTCGACTTCGCGCTGCTTGATGGCGGCCTGCAAAAGACGAATGACCGCGAGACGATCCTTTTCACCGGATCGCATCGCGGTCTTCATGTCTTCGGTGATGCGCTCTTTGAGCGTCATCTGCGGAAGCTCAGCTCGGGCGCGGACGCGCCGTGTATTCACGCGGGCTGTTGCGCTTGAGGTGACGCTTCACGGCGGCAGCCTTCTTGCGCTTACGCTCCTGCGTCGGCTTCTCATAGAATTCGCGGCGCCGAAGCTCCGTGAGCACGCCCGCTTTTTCGCACGCGCGCTTGAAACGGCGCAGGGCGGCATCGAAATACTCGTTTTCACGCACGCGAACGCTCGGCATCGAAACCTCAACCCATTGATCTGTTTGGAGTTTTGCCACAACCTGCCTGGGGCAGGGGTGGCGATTCTATAGACGGGCTCGCCAAAAGCAAAGCCCCGGCTGCCTACCGACTTCCCACTCTTATACATGCGCATCCTGGCCCTCGAATCCTCCTGCGATGAGTCCGCGGTCGCCGTCTATGACGACGCGGCCGGGCTGCTCTCGCACGAGATCCACAGCCAGATCGACCTGCACCGGATATACGGCGGCGTGGTGCCCGAACTGGCGTCGCGCGATCACGTGCGCCGGCTGCTGCCGCTGGTGAGAACCGCGCTGGCGGATGCGCAATACCCCGCCGACCGCGATCGATGGCGTCGCCTACACCGCGGGGCCCGGGCTCATCGGCGCGCTGCTGACCGGAGCCGCGCTCGGCCGCTCGCTGGCGTACGCGTGGAACGTGCCGGCCATCGCCGTTCATCACCTGGAAGGACACCTGCTGGCGCCGCTGCTCGAGCCAGTCCCGCCGCCGTTTCCGCACCTCGCGCTGCTGGTGTCCGGCGGGCACACGATGCTCATCGACGTGGCGGCGTACGGCGCAATACACGGTGCTCGGCGAGACGCGCGACGACGCGGCCGGCGAGGCCTTCGACAAGATCCGCCAAGTTGTTAGGCCTGCCGTATCCCGGCGGACCGGAGCTCGCGAAGCTCGCCGCGCGGCGGCAGCGCCGAAACGCTTCGATTTCCCGCGGCCCATGCTGGATCGCGCCGGGCTCGAGTTCAGCTTCTCGGGACTGAAAACCGCGGTGGCGCTGGCGGTGAAGGCGTGAGCAGGGCGCGATCGACCGACGCGACGCGCGCCGACATCGCGGCCGGCGTGCAGGAGGCCATCGTCGACACGCTCGTCACGAAAACGCTGCGCGCGCTCGAGCAGACCGGATACGACGCGCTGGTGGTCGCCGGCGGCGTCGGCGCGAACCGGTTGCTGCGCGAGCGCCTGGCGCAGGCGGTTGCGCGCCAGGGCGGCGAAAGTCTTCTACCCGCGCATCGAGTTTTGCACCGACAATGCCGCCATGATCGCGGTGGCGGGCATGGCGCGCCTCAAGGCGGGCAAACACGAGTCGCAGGCGATCCGCGCACGGGCGCGTTGGAATCTGGAAGAACTGGAGCTCGACGAGACGAGGACATGGCGCGAGACCAAGGTGACCAGCGGACCCAAGACCCACACGCTGCCGAGCTCGGCGGCGACCCCGGACGCGGGCGACCGCATCTTCCTGCATGGCCTCGCGATCGAGTGCATCATCGGCTTCATCGAGTGGGAGCGGCGCATCAAGCAGACCATCGTCGTCGACGTCGAAATGCCGGTGGATTGCGCGCGCGCCGCCGCGAGCGACGACGTCGTGGATACGCTCGACTACAAGAAGGTCGCGAAGCGCATCATCGCGTTCGTCGAAGCGTCGGAATTCAAGCTGGTCGAGACGCTGGCGCATCGCACGGCGATACTGGTCCTCCAGGAGTTCGGCGTCGAGTGGGTGCGGCTGTCGGTGAACAAGCCCGGCGCCATCCGTCACAGCGAAGGACGTGGGCGTGGCGGTGCTGCGCACGCGAGCGGACCTCGCCCGGTGAACCTGCTGAAGCCGGGCCACGCGCGCGTGTTCGTCGCGGCCGGCAGCAATGTCGAGCCCGAAAAACACCTGGTGCGCGCCGCGGCGGAAATCGCGCACTCCTGGCCCGACGCGCGTTTTTCGCGCGCCTATCGCAATGCCGCCGTCGGCTTCGACGGCCCGGAGTTCATCAACCTCGTGGTCGGCTTCACCACCGCGCAGCCGCTGGATCCCGTCATCGCGCGGTTGCGCGCGATCGAGACGCAGTGCGGCCGGCCGCGTTACGCGCCCAAGTGGGCGTCGCGCACCATGGATCTCGACGTGTTGTTGTTCGGCGATCGCGTGGAGAAGACCAGCGAATACACGTTGCCGCGGCCGGACCTGCTCAAGCGTCCCTACATGCTCGGGCCGCTGGCCGAGATCGCGCCCGATGTCGTGCACCCCGGCGCCGGCCGGACCATCGGCGACCTGTGGCGGGAATTCGACGACGGGCACTCGATGACGCCGGTGGAGCTCGACCTGCCGGCCAGGTAGTTAGGGAATGGGGAATGACCCCATCTCCCTCACCAGGCGACGCTGCGGCCTCCGTCGACCGCCAGGACCTGCCCGGTGATGAACGGCGCGTGTGCCGCGAAGAACAGCGCCGTGTTCGCGATGTCGGCGGGCTCTCCCATGCGTTGCAGGATCGTGCGCTGGACGATCTTCTCGCGCGCCTTCTCATCACCCGCGCCCTCGGGCCACAGCACCGGGCCGGGCGAGATGCCGTTGACGCGGATCTGCGGCCCCAGTTCCTTCGCGAGCGAGCGGGTCACCATGTGCAGTCCGGCCTTCGCGGCGCAGTACACCGTGTAGTTGCGCAGCGGACGCAGCGCGTGGATGTCGACGATGTTGAGGATCAGTCCGCGTGAACGCCGCAGCGCCGGCGCGGCCGCCTGCGCCAGGAACAGCGGCACCTTGAGATTGGTCCCCATCAGGTCGTCCCACGCCGCCGGCGTGATCTCGCCGATTTTCGTCGGGTAGAAAGTCGAGGCGTTGTTCACGAGCACGTCGAGCGCCCCGAACGTCCCCGTGGCGGCCTCCACCAGCAACGGCAGCTTCGCGACATCCAGCAGATCGGCCTGGACCAGCGTCACCGAATTCGCGCGCGCCGCATTCAGCTCCGTGCCCAGCGCCTCGGCGTCGCGCGCCGACCGGCGGTAGTGGATCACGAGGTTCGCGCCGGCGGCGTGCAGGCGCCGGGCGATGGCGGCGCCCACGCGCCGCGCGGCCCCCGTGATCAACACCGTCTTGCCCGTTAGACTCTCGTCCCGCTCATGCATCACCGCACTCTATGACTTCCGGCGCGTCGCTCACAACCCTCCCGGAGCTTTCCGGCGACGAACGCGCGCACGTCCGGCGCGTCGCGGAGCACATCCGCGAGTTCATCCGGCAACACGGCGGCGTCATCGGCTTCGACGCGTTCATGCGGCTCGCGTTGTACGCGCCCGGGCTCGGGTACTACAGCGCCGGCGCCACCAAGCTCGGCGCGGCCGGCGATTTCGTGACCGCGCCCGAGGTGTCGAGCCTGTTCTCGCGCTGCCTCGCGCGACAGGCCGCGGACGTGCTGGCGGATACCGGCGGTGACGTGCTCGAGATCGGCGCCGGTTCGGGTCGCATGGCCGCCGACGTGCTCACCGAGCTCGCCGCGCTCGACGCCCTGCCGGATGCCTATCGCATCCTGGAGGTGAGCGCGGACCTCGCCGAGCGCCAGCGCGCGCGCATCGCGCAACTCCCCGCGGACCTGGCGCGCCGCGTGACGTGGCTGCACGCCTGGCCCGCGCGGCCCATGCGCGGCGTCGTCCTCGCCAACGAAGTGCTCGACGCGATGCCCGTCGAACGCTTCGTGCTGCGCGGCCGCGCCCGGCGGCATCGCGGTCAACGCGCTCGGCGTCGCGATTGCCGGCGACGGTTTCGAATGGCGCGAGACCTCGCCGACACCCGAGATCCTCAATGCCGTCGCCGACATCGTCGAGGCGCTGCCCGCGCCATTGCCCGAGGGTTACGAGTCGGAGCTGTGCCTGGCGTTCCAGCCATGGATGGCCGGTCTCGCGGCGCAGCTCGAGGCCGGCGTGGCGCTGCTGATCGACTACGGCCTGCCGCGCGCGCATCTCTATCATCCCGAGCGCGCGCGCGGCACGTTGCGTTGTCACTTCCGCCATCGCGCGCACGACGATCCGTTCCTGAACGTCGGCCTGCAGGACATCACGGCCTGGGTCGATTTCACGCGCGTCGCCGAGGCCGCGGACAGCGCCGGCCTCGAGGTGCTCGGCTTCGCGACGCAGGCGGCATTCCTCATCGGCGCCGGCATGGAGTCGCTGCTGGCCACCGAGATGAGCATCGCGGCGGACGACGCGCGCCGCCGGGCGGAACTGGCCGGCGAGGCACGGCGCCTGCTGCTGCCCGGCGAGATGGGCGAGGTATTCAAGGTCATCGCGCTCGGGCGCGGCGTCGCGGCGGACCTGGCGGGTTTCAGCACGCAGGACCTGCGCGGCACGCTGTGAGGCGGGAAGAGTTCCCCACGCTGGTCAACGAATTCGGCCACTTCGTCAAACAGGCTTTCTCCGCGCCGACGGATATGGGCAACGTATCGCACATGGCAAACAAGATGTCGCGGCGGGCCATCGCGCTCGGGTTCCTGGTCGCGGGCACGCTGGCGGCGCAGGACGCGGCGCCTCCTTACTACCCGCAGGGCTACCGCACCTGGCCCGTCGCGAAGTTCAAGCTCATCGGCCCGGACAGCCCTAACTACGAGAAGCAGGGCGGCTTCCGCCATCACCATGCGAACGACGTCGCGCTCGCGAGCTGGGGAAAGTTCGCGGCCGGCGCCGTGATCGTCGACGAGCGTGTGCACGCGCAGGCCGGTGAAGGTGGAGTGTGGCAGGCCGGGGACCTGGCGCACGTCGCCGTGATGCGCAAGGACGCGGATTTCGCCGACACGGGCGGTTGGTACTTCAACCTGTTTCGCGGCGCCGATACCGCGACCGGTCTCACGCGCGCACAGGCGAAGCAGGCCTGCTTCGATGCCTGCCACCGCAACGCGGCCGCACGGGATTACGTGTTCAGCGATCCGCGTCGCTGAGGGTTAAGCTGCGTCCGATGTCCGATCTCCTGCGCAAGCTCAGGCCCTTCGGCTTTTACCTGCTCGCCTGGACGTTGGTGGGGCTCATCTTCTTCGCGCAGAACGTCACGCGCCGCTATTTCTACGATGAACCGGACCTGTGGCTGGATCTTCGCTACTGGATCGCCAACATCTATCTGGCGGTCCTGTTCACGCCATTGGTGGTGTGGGCCGGCCGGCGCTGGCCGCTGGAGCAGCCCTGGCCCGGGGTGCTGGCGTTGCACCTGCTGCTCAGCCTGCTCTGGTCCGTGGCCAAACTGAGCATCGAAGCCGGCTTTCATCTCGCCTGGTTCGAGTTCTGGCCGACGACGCCCCCGATGACCGCGAAGCGCGAGTTTTCGATGGTGTTCCTGTTCGGCCTGCACACCACCCTGGTGGCCTACTGGGTGGTGCTCAGCATCCAGGCGGCGATCCGGAATCACCAGCTCGCGCAGCAACGCGCGCAGGCCGCTTTTCGCGCCGACCTGCGCGCCTCGCAGCTCGAAACGCAGGTCGCGCAGGCGCGGCTCGGCGCGCTGAAGGCGCAGCTGCAGCCGCATTTCCTGTTCAACACGCTGAACGCCATCGTGGTGCTCGTGCGCCAGCAGAAGGGGCAACAGGCCGAGGAAACGCTGGCGCGGTTCTCCGACCTGTTGCGCGCGGTGCTCGCCGACATGAATGCGCAGGAGGTCACGCTGGCGCGTGAGCTCGAGTACCTGAAGCTCTACCTGTCGATCGAGCAGCTGCGTTTCTCCGACCGCCTGCGAGTCGACATCGACGTCGATCAGGAGCTGCTCGACGCCGCCGTGCCGCACATGGCGCTGCAGCCGATCGTCGAGAATTCCATCCGCCACGGGGTGGGCGCGCGTGCCAGCCCCGGCGTCATCGTCATCCGCGCCGAGCGTGTCGGCGACGTGCTGCAGGTGACGGTGCGCGACAACGGCCCGGGCTTCGGCGGCCACTGTGCGAGCGCCGGGCTCGGACTGGGGCTCGCGAACACGCGCGCGCGACTCAAGCAGCTCCATGGCGATGCGGCGGAGCTGCGCACCGGCGCCGCGCCCGGCGGCGGCGCGGAGGTGACCATGGTCCTGCCGTACCATGTCGTGGTGTCGCCATGAATGCATCCGGCATGAAAGTCCTCATCGTCGATGACGAGCCGCTGGCGCGCGAAGGCATGGCGCTGCTGCTGCGCGAGGAGCCGTCGATCGGCTCCATCGCCGAAGCGCGCAACGGCCGCGAAGCCGTGCAGATGATCCGCGCCGACCGGCCGGATCTCGTGCTGCTCGACGTGCAGATGCCGGAGATGGATGGATTCGGCGTGCTCCGGGACATCGGCGCCGAGCTCATGCCGCCGCTGATCTTCGTCACCGCGCACGACCACTATGCGATCAAGGCCTTCGAGGTCAACGCGATCGACTACCTGTTGAAGCCGGTGACCCGCGAGCGCTGTTCGCAGGCGCTGGCGCGCGTGCGCGAACGCATGGGCGCCGGTCCCGACAACCAGCACGTGCTCTCGCTGCTGCAGACACTGGCGGCGCCGCCCAAATACCTGGCGCGCGTGGCGCTGCGTTCGGCCGGCAGGATTTCCTTCGTGAACGTCGAGGACATCCAGTTCGTCCAGGCGGCCGAGAACTACGTGCAACTCAATCTCGGGAATACACGGCACCTGCTGCACGTGCCGATCGCGACGCTCGAGGCGTCGCTCGATCCGCGGGAATTCCTGCGCATACACCGCTCGATCATCGTGAACGTGAAACACGTGCGCGAGCTCGAGACGGGCCCGCATGGCGAGTTCATCGTGGTGCTGCAGGGTGGCGCGCGGCTGCAGTCGAGCCGCAGTTATCACGAAAAGATCAAGGACTGGGCCGCCAACCCGTTCTAGTTCATCTCGCGGTCAAACCGCGTCCGCGGCCGGAGGCGGCTCGACGAACACGAAATCCGCCGGATTGACCTCGGCCCAGTACGACAGCGCGGCCAGGCCGTCGGCGTCGGGCCGCTTGTTCTGCGCCATGCGCGCGAGGGTGGATTTGCCGATGCCGACTTCCCGCGCCACCTGGCGCCAGGAAGCCGCGCGCGCCGCGCGCTTGGCATTGACCGCCTGATAGAACTTTTCGAAGTCGAATTTCATGTGTTGCGAGTCTTCCGCAACACCCACGGCCCTTAAAAGGGATTTTTGACGAACGGGAGATTTGCGATGACGAGTTGCCGGGACGGCGGTCGTTCACGATCTGTTCCTAGTAGATGAGAACGCCGCCCGCATTGGGCTTCGACGTATCGGTCTGCGAGTGATACGGATCGGCGGCGCCGCTGCGATCGCCCGGCTGCGAGATGGCGAGCACATGACCGTTGTCGGCGAACGAGAGCTCGCCTTCGAACCATCCGCCCTCCGGTGGAGCAACGTTGGGCTTGATGATCCGGCGTAGCCCGCTGAGCCGCCATTGCGCCATTGGTAGATGTACACCGCGCCCGTGGGCCTGGCGCCCGGAGTCAGCGCGGAGAAGGGTATCGGGCCGCTACCGCCGCACGTGTCGCGGATGTCCCGCACCGCGAAAAACTGGCCGTCGCGCGAAAGCGCCACGCGACCACCGAAATCGGACTGCGCGATGTTGTCGTCGTGGCAGCTCCAGTACGGGGCATGAAAGTCGTTGCGCGTGGTGACGCCGTTCACCCACTGGCGGTAGCCGATGAACCGCTGCGATCCCACCTGACTCCACAAGTACGTTTCGCCCCGGTAGTCGACGGCGAGATCGCGCAGCGGCGCCTCGTCGGTGCTGAAGATGTTGTCCTCGAGCTCGAGCGCGAAGGAAGGCCCGCGAAATACGTGCAGTTCCTTGACGAACGGCGGAATCGAGCAGGTGCGTACCACCGCCTCGCCCATCACCCGAAAGGCGGATGCGGTTGCAGCCCATCGCCCCGCCGGGTCCGGGTATCGTCGCCGCGAGTGTCCACGCGCCGTCCGCATATTTGTACACCTCGGCGGTGCCGCCGTCGGTTTCGCGTCCGATCATGATCGTGTTGCCGTCCTCGCTGATCTCCGCGGCGAAGCCATAGTGCGCCGGGGTCATGTCGGGCGGCGGCGCGAAGCGACGCTCCTGCTGCCACGTGGTGCCCGTTCGGCGGAACAGATAGACGGCGCCGATCTCGGGCGAGGTCGTGGCGGCCGAGGCCCGTTCGGCCGGTACGCCCACGACGAGCACGTTGCCGTCTCCGCTCAGGTTCGCGACCACGCCAGCACCGTTGTTCGGCTGGGTGACCGAGGGAAACAGGCGCGTCTGCTGGCGCCAGAGCCCTCCGGCGGAAGGATAGGTGAACAGATAGATGTTCACGATCGCATGGCGCCCCGTCGGCGTGTCGGTCTCACTGCGAGAGACGGATACCAACGTCTGGCCGTTCTCGGAGAGGTCTATGGCGCTGCCGAACCTCGCACCCGGCTGCGTCCGGCTGGGTTTGATGTACACCATCGCCGGAATTGCCTGATTGTCGAAAGCGTCGAGCTCGGCGGACGAGCCGCAGCCCGAGGGATTGCAGCCCTTGAGCTGGTAGCGCACCTGTTCCCAGTTGAGCAAGTGCGTGCTCACATTGCTGCCCACTCCGACGCGGCCGCTCGGCAGCGTCGCGAACTTGACCCATGCGGCGCCGTCATTCGGCCGTTGCCACAGTTCGTACCAGTTGACGCGAGGCACCGACTGCCAGACGAAGTTGAGCCGGCGGTTGAAAGCACCCGAGTAGCGCATGTTCGGCGGATCGGGCGGCGTCGCGAGCGCCGCGGTCGCTGCGAGCAGGCCGAGCAACGCGGTGGTGAGACGGAAGGTGCGCATGCGAAGACTCCCTGATGGCGCGCGGCAGGCACGCCAGCGGAAGGAGCAACAATCGGACCAGCGAAAGCAGCGTTCAGTCCCGAAGCCGTGCGGTTGCGTGGCCGCCGGTCATTCGACCCGGTGGAGCGGTTTCCGCCGACGCGGGAAGCTCGCATATGACTACGCCCGATCGGCGTGCCGGCGATCGTGCGGCGAGCTGCCGGTATACGATGCTGACGGTGGCACGGACGGCCAGGCGCGCCGCGTGCAGAATTTACAGCGGCGCTTGTATCTAACTACCAGCTGACGACGCCGGTTTTCCACGTGACCAGGATCAGCGCGCCGAAGGCGATGCGGTACCAGGCGAACCACGCGAACGAGTGGCGGCTCACGAAACGCAGCAGGAACTTCGTGACCGCCAGCGCGCTCGCGAACGAGACCGCGCAGCTCACCACGAGGGGAGTCAGGTCCACGGTGGCGAGTTCGTGGCGCGCCTGCCAGAGGTCGAGCGCCGTCGCGGCCAGCAGCACCGGGATCGCGACGAAGAAGGAGAACTCGGCGGCGGTCTTGCGCGAGAGCCCGCAGAGCAGGCCCCCGATAATCGTGGCGCCCGAGCGGCTGGTGCCCGGGATCAGCGCCAGCGCCTGGAACAGGCCGAGCTTGAGCGCATCCGTCGCCGTGAGCTGGTCGACGTCGGTGACGCGCTCCTCGTGCTTGCGGCGTTCCGCCCACAGGATGATCACGCCGCCGACCACCAGCGCGATCGCGACCGCAACCGGGTTGAACAGCGCGGCCTTGATGTGATCGCCGAACAGCAGGCCGAGGATGGCGAGCGGCAGGAAGGCGATCAGCAGGTTGAGCACGAAACGGCGCGCGACCGGCTCGCGATGGACGGTCAGGGCCGTGCCGAGCAGCTTCTTCCGGAATTCCCAGCACACCGCGAGGATGGCGGCGCCCTGGATGATGATGAGCAGCCGGTCCACGTAGTCGCCGTGGAGCCCGCGCCAGTCGCGCGTGAGGATCAGGTGGCCGGTGCTCGAGACCGGCAGGAATTCGGTGATGCCTTCGACGAGGCCGAGAATGATTGCGTCGACCAGTGACATGGGCGCCCAGTGTTGGTTTGGCCGGCGCGGAGTTTACTGGATGCCGGAAGCACCGCCCGCGAGATTCTTCCTCAGGCTGCCGAAGCGGCGCCGGTACTGCATCGGCGTGAGACCGACCTTGCGGCGAAACAGGCGTGAAAAGAAGGCCGCGTCCTCGTAGCCCACTTCATTTGCGATCGCTTCCACGGGTGCGTCGCCGGCTTCGAGCATCTGCTTGGCCTCCTCGAGTCGCAGCGTGTGGACGTATTCGAGTGGCGCCATTCCGGTCGCCTGCTGGAACCGGCGCGCGAACGAGCGCTCCGCCAGACCCGAAAGTCGGGTCATCTGCGCGACGGGACCGGCGCTCGAATAGTTCTGCGCGATCCAGTTCTGGCAGCGCGCGATCAGCGCGTCCTCCGTCTGGCGCGTGCGCGCCAGTCGCGCGAACGGTTGCTGGCCGACGTCATGCCAGTCGATGAGGTTCACGCGTGCTACCTGCATCGCGGCCTCGACGCTCGCGAGTCGCGCGATGAGATAAAGCGCCAGGTCCAGCCACGAGGTGCCGCCGCCCGCCATCACCAGGCGCTGGCCCTCGCCGCTGACGACCAGCGCGCGCTGCGCGTGCACGCGCACGCGGGGATAACGCCGCGCCAGCACGTCGCAATAGGCCCAGTGCGTGGTGGCATCCTCACCGTCGAGCAGGCCGGCTTCCGCGAGCAGCAGGGCGCCGGAGCAGGCGGCGGCGAGCGTTGCGCCAGCCGCGTGACAGCGCTTGAGGTAGTCGATCTCCGCGAGAAAACGCCCTTCGATGGGCTCGCCCGGCGGCACCAGCAGCTCAGGCACGCATACGACCGCGGGCACTTTCGAGTCCAGCGTGCCCTGCGGATGGATCGTGACGCCGTTGCCGGCGACGAAGGGCACGGTCTCGCGCGACACGATGCGCGGCTCGATCAGCGACGCGCCGGGCCGGCCGTCGACGATCAAGCCCCAGTCCCGGCCGGCCGACATGAACATGTCGAACATGCCGTAGACCGTGGACACGCCCACTTCGGGCAGGGCGAGGATGTGAATCGAGGCGGGAGTCGCGGCGCTCATGGCGGATTCGTCAGGTTTGTAGCCGAAACGGCTTGAGTGGTTTCGCCGCGGGGACTCTACCTTGCGCGCCACCTCAAACGAAGCTCCAAGGAGTATTTCCATGCCGACGCCGCTCGAGCTGCTGCTCGATCCCCTCATGCTTTCCGTCCTCGCGATCTTCGCGGGTCTCGCTCTCTGGGAAGCGCTCGCACCCGCGCGTCCGCTGCCGCAGGTGCGCGGCTGGCGCACGAAGGGCCTGCTGGCCTTCGCCGCGTACCTCGCCATCTCCTCGTACCTGCCGTTTCTGTGGGCCGATTGGCTCGCGCCACTGCAGATCGCGGACCTTGCCCCGCTGGGCACGCTGGCGGGCGCCGCCGTCGGGGTGCTCGTCTACGAGGCGGGCGTCTGGGCCTGGCACCGCGGCCTGCACGGTTCGAACTTCCTGTGGCGCTGGTTTCACCAGTGGCACCACAGCGCCGAGCGCCTCGATACCTGGGGCGCCTTCTGGTTCAGTCCGCTCGACATGATCGGCTGGACCGCGCTGTTCAGTGTCGCGTTGACGATTTTCGGGCTGGCTCCATCCGCGGTGTTCGCCACCGTGTGCGTCACCACGTTCCTGTCGGTGTTCCAGCACGCCAACGTGCGCACACCGCGCTGGCTGGGCGTACTCGTGCAACGCCCCGAGAGCCACTCGTGGCACCATGCGCGCGGCATCCACGCGAATAACTACTCGGACCTGCCGTTGTTCGACATCCTGTTCGGCACCTGGCACAACCCGCGCGGATTCGCGCCCGAGCAGGGATTTCACGAGGGCGCATCTTCCCGATACATGAGCCTGCTCGCGGGCCGTGACGTCGCGGCCGCGCCGGGGATCCCGTCATGAGCAAGTACCGTCATCGCCTCCCACAGCTGCGCAATTCGCTGTTCCTCACGGATGGCGGGCTCGAGACCACGCTCGTGTTCCACGAGCGGGTCGAGCTGCCGCACTTCGCGGCCTTCGACCTGCTGCGCACGGAGGACGGCATCGCGCGATTGCGCCGCTACTTCGAGACGTACACCCGCATCGCGCTCGAGCGAAACGTCGGGATCGTGCTCGAGGCGCCAACCTGGCGCGCCAACCCTGACTGGGCTGTGAAGCTCGGGTACGACACCGCGACGCTCGCGGACGCGAACCGGACGGCGATCGGGCTGCTGCTCGAGGTGCGCGCGGCGCTGGAGACCGCCGGCACGCCGGTCGTCATCAGCGGCAACCTGGGTCCGCGCGGCGACGGCTATCGCGCCGACTCGCGCATGAGCGTGGCCGAGGCGGCGAACTACCACGGCGCGCAGATCGCGACGTTCGCGGAAACCGATGCCGACATGATCGGCGCCTTCACCATGAACTACGTGGAGGAGGCGCTGGGAATCGCGCGGGCCGCACGCGCCGCGAGCATGCCGCTGGCGCTGTCGTTCACGGTGGAGACCGACGGCAAACTGCCGTCGGGGCAATCGCTGACCGAGGCCATCGAGCGCGTGGACGAGGAGAGCGACGAGTACCCCGTGTATTACATGATCAACTGCGCGCATCCCTCGCATTTCGAGAATGTGCTCGACGAGCTGGGCCGCAAGGTGCGCCGGGTCCGCGGATTGCGCGCGAACGCCTCGCGACGCAGCCACTCGGAACTCGATGCCTGCCCGGATCTCGACGCCGGCGATCCGCGCGAGCTCGGCGGCGAGTACCGCGTGCTGGCGCGCAAGCTGCCGGCGCTCACCGTGGTCGGCGGCTGCTGCGGCACGGACGATCGCCACGTCGCGGCGATCGCGGCCGCGATGCTGGCGTGAGCTGGCGTTCGGGTCCGCGGGTCAGCCGGGATTCAGCTCGTTCTTGAGAGTCGCGACCGCGGCAACGCGGCGCTTGCGCAGTTCCTGTCCGATCTGCTCGCCCGAGAGTCCCGCGCGTTCCTCGGGCTTCAGTACGACGGCCGCGGCCGCGTCGCGCGCGCGCGCGAGATAGTTCCGCTGCGGGTACTCGCGGTTCTCGAGCCCGGTGCGGCCGCGCGCATCCGCCTCGCAGGCCAGCAGGAAATCGGCGAAACGTTCCGGGCGGCGCAGCGCGTCGCAGCTCTCGAGCGTCTTCACGAGCGTATCGGGCCGCAACTCGAACGCGCGGTGCACGTGCGTGTGATAACGCGTGGTGATGACGGCCAGCTCGCGCAGGTGGTTGGGCACGCGCAGGCGCTCGCACAGCGTCTCGACCGGCGCGACGCCGCCGTCTTCGTGACCGTGGTGCGAGGGCAGGATCTGCGCCGGCGTGAGCGCCTTGCCGAGATCGTGCATCAGCACCGCGAAACACACGGCGACGCCGCCGCCGAGCCGCACGGCCTCGCGCAGCGCCAGCAGCTGGTGGATGCCGGTGTCGATTTCCGGATGCCATTTCTCCGGCTGCGGCACGCCGAACAGCGCGTCGATCTCCGGATAGATGACGGCGAGCGCTCCGCAGTCGCGCAGCACCTGGATGAAGACGTCGGGCCGCGGTTCGCCCAGGGCCTTTTCGGTTTCGGCCCACACCCGCTCCGCCACCAGCGCGGCGGCCTCGCCGTCGGCGACCATGCGTTTCATCAACGCCAGCGTTTCCTCGGCGACGCGAAAACCGAGCGATGCGTAGCGCGCCGCGAAACGCGCGACGCGCAGGATGCGCACCGGGTCCTCGGCGAAAGCTTCCGACACGTGGCGCAGCAGCCGGGCGTCGAGATCGCGCTGGCCGCCGTAGGGATCGATGACGTGGCCCGCGTCGTCCTCGGCCATCGCGTTGATGGTGAGATCGCGGCGGCGCAGGTCGTCCTCGAGCGTCACGCCGGGCGAGAACTCGGTGGTGAATCCCCGATAACCGGGACCGACCTTGCGCTCGAGGCGCGCCAGGGCGTGTTCTTCCTTGGTCTTGGGGTGCAGGAATACGGGGAAGTCGCGTCCCACGGGAATGTAGCCGGCGCGTTCGAGCTCGGCGGGCGTCGCGCCGACCACCACCCAGTCACGTTCCGAGACCTTGCGGCCGAGAAGCCGGTCCCGGACCGCGCCACCCACCAAGTACACTTGCATGGCCCGCATGGTAACCAAACTCCGCCTGGTACTCGTGATCGCCTTGGCCTCGCGGCGCAGGGCTGCGGCACGCTGTACATCGCGCAGGCGGCGAAGGGGCAGATGCAGATCCTCACCGCGCGCAAGCCCATCGACCGGGTGCTGGCGGACGCGAAGACCCCGCCGCAGCTGAAGGCGCGGCTGGAGTCGGTGCGGGCCGCGCGCGAATTCGCCTGGCGCGAGCTCGGGCTGCCTAACAACAAGAGCTACACCTCGTACGCCGACCTGAAGCGCGAGTACGTGGTGTGGAGCGTGGTCGCGACGCCCGAGTTCTCGATCGAGCCGCTCGAGTGGTGTTTCCCCATCGTCGGCTGCGTCGCGTACCGCGGCTATTTCAAGGAAGCGAGCGCGAACCGGTTCGCAGACCGGTTGCGCGCGCAGGGCCTCGACACCATGGTGGGCGGCATGCCGGCGTACTCGACGCTCGGCAAGTTCAACGATCCGGTCCTGAACACGATGATGACCTACGGCGAAGACGAGCTGGCGTCGATCCTGTTCCACGAGCTTTCGCACCAGGTGATCTACATTCCCGACGACACGGCGTTCAACGAAGCGTTCGCGGTCACCGTCGAACAGGAAGGCCTGGCGCGCTGGCTGAAGGCGCGCGGCCGCGACGAGCAGCTGGTGCGATACCGCAAGCGGCGCGAACGCCAGGCGGAAGGACTCGCCGTGGTCAAACGCTACCGCGCCGAACTCGCGATGCTCTACGGCTCCGGCATCGCGGCCGACTTGATGCGTGCGCGCAAGGCATCCGTGTTCGTGCGGCTGGTCGAGGAGTTGAAAGCGCTCGATGCGCGCTACTCGGTGAAGTCCGGCATCGTCGACGACCTGGCGGGCGGCCCCAACAATGCGCGCCTCGCCTCGATCGCCACCTACTTTGACTGCGTGCCCGGATTCGAGAACCTGCTGGAGCGCACCGGGCGCGACCTGCCGCGCTTCTACGCGGCGGCGCAGGAGCTCGCGAAACTGCCGCGCGCCGAACGGCGCGCGCAGCTGTGCGGCCCGGAGAGCGGCCCGTGAGGAGCAGCGTCGCGCTGGTTTTCGCGTGTGCGCTGCTTGCGGCGGCGGGCGCCCATGGCGCCGACACCGTGAAGCTCGCGCCTTCGATGCTCAAGGTGCCGCAGGTCATCGGGCCGCTGAAATACACCGGCGAGACCCGCTACGACGACCGGCGCATGGGCCGTTCTTTCGCCTACAACGCGAGCGGCATCTCGCTCAACGTCTTCGTGTTCGACTACGCGATCCGGAATCTCCCCGACGGCCCCGATTCGGCGGCGGCCTGCGAGCAGTACGAGAGCGCGAAGCGGGAGATCGAGAGCGGCGGCAACTATCAGAACGTCGTGCTGCGCGGCGAGGTGACCCGTCCGTTGCGCACGGGCCCGGGCGCGCCGGTCGCGCGCGAGGCCGTGTACGAATTCGAACGCAATGGCCTGCGCGCGTTGTCGGTGCTGTGGATGACGGCCGCCGACGGTTTTTTCATCAAGCTGCGACTCTCGATGCGCGCGGAAATCGGTGACGAGCTCGAGCAGGCGCGTGTCCAGATCCTGGCGGCGGTCGCCGCCGCCATCGAGGCGCGTCCGCTGCGCGTGCCCTTGCCGGTGGAGAACCAGCCCACGGATCCCAGCATCGAAATGACGCCCGGCGGCGACGTCTTCGACACGCCGGCGTGGTTCGCCTACGCGCTCGAGCTCAGCCGCTTCGCGCGCGAGAATCCGCGCGCCGGTCCGCCCTGCGGCGGGCTGGTCGATCCGTCCTTCGAGCTCGAAGTCGAGGCGCGGCGCGCGGCCGTGCGTGAATACCGCGCGCGGCCCGTGCACGGCCGGCGTTCCAACTACTTCAACGCGCTGGCGCGCGTCGAGGAGGCCGGTTTCCTCGATGAATACGTGTGGAGTTACCTGCATCGCGAGACCTGGGGCGCGGTGGCGCCAGCCGCGCTCACGCTGGCGGCCTTCGAGGAATACCGTGCACGCGAGCTCGCCTCGCACGCCGTGCAATCGGGCGCACGCGTAAGGATTCACGCCGTACGCGCTCTGCCGCACGCGCCGGAACCCTGAACGAAAGTTTTTTCGCGCTTATGTCACGTCGAAAAAAAGGACGTGCAGATGCGACGCGCGCGCTGTCATCATGCGTTGCGATACACGCTCGAGCCCATGCGCAAAATCGTCCGGTTCCGACCCAAGTCCTTCCTCGATGCCGCGCGCCGCGACTGGCAGTTCGCCACGTTCGCGTGGATGTTGCGCAATGGCGGCGGCTATCCCAAATTCCTCGAAACGTCTCTCGTGCTGCCCACGGAAGAATTCTTTCCGGACCGGGCGATGGCGGGACACGCGGGTGTCGCGGCCCTGTTCCGCCGCGTGCGCGATCATGCCGGCATGGCGGACTGGCCCTGCAGTGTCGAGCCGGACGAAAAGGCCGAACGCCCGTGGCTCTCGGGTACCGACCGCACGCCGGTGATCCGCTACCGGCCGGATACGCTGGGCGCCACCTCGCTGGTTGCGGCGTTCGCCCGCGAGCTCGCGCGTTACTTCGTGGAGACGCTCGAGGAGCCGGTGCCTGGCGGCGCCGCTTGCACGGAGCCGGCGCTGGAGATCGCCGCGGTGTTCATGGGTTTCGGCGTCTTCATGACGAATTCGACTCTCGAGAGCTCGGCCCACGAGCTCAATGAAGGCGAGCTCGCGCACGCGCTCGCCATTTTCTGCCTCCTGCGGCGCCTGCCGCCGGATTCGGTCGACGCGCACCTCAATCCGCACTTGCGCAAACACCTGCGCCTCGCGGCGCGGGACCTCGCGCAGCACGATGCGAGCTTCCAGAAGCTGCGCTCCGTGTTTCCCGTGGTGTCGATCGAAGGCTCGCGCAACCTCTGATCCGCTCAGGCGGGCGCGGGCGTGACGTTGGCGTTGAGTCGCAGCTGGTTGCGCGGATCGTAGCGGCGCTTGATCGCCGCCATGCGTGCGAGGTTGCCGCCGTACAGCGTGGCCATGTCCGAAGCGCCGCGCTCCGTCATCGAGTTTCCATAGAAACCCCGCGTGTATTTCTCGAGCTCGCGGAAAGCCGCGCGCGGCCGCGCCATGTTCGGTTCGTCCAACGCGGGGTCTTGCCAATGCGCACTCACGTTGATGCCGAAGTGGACGTTGCGATACCAGAACGCGGTGGCGTCGCGCGGCACGCGGCTGATGACCCCGCCGCCCCAGGGGACGATGAGGATCTGCAACTGCGTGGCGCCGGGATCCGCGTACTGCGCAACCAGCGCGTCGAACAGGTCGGGCGTGAAGTCGATGAGGTACCCGGCCTTGTGGTAGTGCCGCAGGCCGTGGCGCGCGCGTTGATCTTCATGCGTCTGCAACGCGCGGTAGTTGGACGGGCCGAGTGCTCCGGCGAGCGGCCGGCCGAAGGCGAGCAGGGGCTTGCAGAGCCGCTCGCCTTTTTCGACGGGGCCGCTGTAACACACGTCGAATTCGATGAAGCGCTCGCCGGTCGGGACCTGCGCGAGCCGCACGTTGGACCACAGCTCGTCGGGGGCGGTGGCCTGCATCTCGCCGTGCAGGTCGAGCAGGCGACGCGCATCGGCGAGCGGGAACCGCAGCTGGCCGCCGTAGACGATGGGATCGAACGGACGCAGGCGGTATTCGAACGAGCTCACGACGCCGAAATTGCCGCCGCCGCCGCGCGCTCCCCAGAACAGATCGGCGTTCTCACGGGCGTTGGCCGCGAGCAGTTTTCCATCGGGTGTCACGATGTCGATGGCCAGCAGATTGTCGATGGCGAGTCCGAAGCTGCGCGCCAGCCGCCCGACGCCGCCCGCCAGCGTGAGCCCGGCCGCGCCGGTATGCGACACCGTGCCCGTGGTCGTCACCAGTCCGAACGCCAGCGCCTCCCGATCGAACTCGCCCAACAGGACGCCGGGTTCGACGCGCGCGGTACGGGCGCGCGGATCGACGCGCACGCTCTTCATGAGCGACAGATCGATGACCAGTCCTGCCTCGCAGGTCGACTGCCCCGAAAGCGAGTGGCCGCCACCGCGCACCGCGGTCAGCAGCCCGTGGGCAGCGGCGAACTGCAGCGCGCGTGCGATGTCGGCGGCGCCGGCGCAGCGCACGATCACGGCCGGGCGGCGATCGAAGACCGCGTTCCAGATGCGTCGCGAGGTGTCGTAGGCGGCGTCGCCCGGCAGCACGAGCGGGCCGCGCAGCCCCGCGCGCAGGTCTTCGAGGTCGGAGGGGCGCAGTGTCGTCGCGCTGCCATCGAGCCGCCTGGCCGGCAGTTCGGCCGGGATGTCCGTGCCGGCCAGCGCGCGTTCGCGCAGCAGGGCGACCCATGCCGCGGCGGAGCCGGTGGCGCCGATGAAGTCACGACGTTTCATGTACACCTCACAAGTCCTGCCTGGGCGCCGAGTCGCGACACCGACAGCTTATGCCTCGGCGCCATGGGTGGCACCCGAATCGTCACCCGATGGCGCTTACGGATCGCTTACCCGCATGAATCCGCGGCAAGAATCGCAATCCGTGAAACGTTCCTGCATTGACGCGCGCACCGATCCGCATCGAGGCTGGGCCTTTGCGGAGGTCACATGCGTCACGCGAACTTCGCGGCCTCGGCCGCTACCCTGCTGCTCACCGCCTCCGGCGCCGGGACGGCCGATCCTCCGGCCGCGAAATGCGTCGCCGCCGAGATGCGCCAGTTCGATTTCTGGGTGGGCGACTGGACCGTCACCGATCGCGGCAAACTCGCCGGCCGCAACCACATAGAGCGGATACTCGGCGGCTGCGCGTTGCTAGAGAGCTGGAGCGGCGCCCAGGGCGGCGCCGGCAAGAGTCTCAACTTCTACGATTCGAACGACGCACGCTGGCACCAGACCTGGATCGACGCGAGCGGCGGCGCGCTGTTCCTGTCGGGGCGCTTCGAAAACGGCGCGATGCGCATGGAGGGCGAGCGCTCCGCGGCGGGGGAGACGCCGGCAATCCGCCACCGCATCACGTGGACGCCGCTGCCCGAGGGCAAGGTGCGCCAGTTGTGGGAGTCCACGCCGGCCGGTCGCGAGGAGTGGAGCGTGCAGTTCGACGGTTTGTACGTGCGCGAGTGACGAACTAACTACCGCAACCCTTGCAACACCGGTGGCGCCCGCGCCACCCAAGTCCGCAATCCCCGCGTCATTGCGGCGCAGCGCCGGTGCAATCATCGGCAGCAGCTTCAGATGCGGGGGAAGACGATGAAAAAGTCACAGGCGTGTGGCAGCGCGTTCGCCGCGGGATTGCTGGTCGCGACGGCGACCGTTTCCGCGCAGGAGGCGTCGCCCGATGAAAACATGGACGAGGTCGTGGTCACCGGCAGCCGCGTGCTCTCGCCCGGCACCGAGTCGAGCAGTCCGGTGCTCACGGTCGGCGCGGACGAGATCGCGCGCCAGCAGGTCGCGGACATCGAGAAAGTGGTGCGCGGCCTGCCCGCGGCGATTCCGGGCGACAACCCGGGCGCCAACAACGGCAGCGCCGGTGTCACGACGATCAACTTCCGCGGGTTGGGGCCGAATCGCAACCTGGTATTGATGGATGGCAAACGCCTGGTGCCTTACAACACGTCGGGCTTCGTCGACGTGAGCCAGGTGCCGGTCGAATTGCTCGAACGCATGGACGTCGTCACCGGCGGCGCGTCCGCGGTGTACGGATCCGACGCGATGTCGGGCGTCGTCAACTTCGTCATGAAGCGCAATTACGAAGGGGTCACGTTTTCGTTCGATGGCGCGCAGACCGGTCATGGCGACGGCGGTGTCTACACGGCCAGCGCGACCTTCGGCGCGAACCTCGACGAGGACCGCGGCAACGTTGCGCTGCACCTGAACTATTCGAAGCGTGAAGCGGTGCTGTTCGACGCCCGTTCCTTCGGCGAAGTGAACATCGATTCGCAATCCGGCGCCAGCTCGGCGGCCGAGGGCGGTTCGTTCACGACCATCCCCACGTTGTTGTTCGGCAATGTCAGCGGCTACCAGATCGGCGACGAGGCGACGCTCACCAACGTGTTCGACGCGCAGGGCAATCCGACCTCGAGCTTCCGCAGCTTCAATTTCAATCCTTTCAACTACTACCAGACGCCGCAGACGCGCTGGTCGGCGATGGCCACCGGCCACATGGAAATCGCGCCGCACGCGGAAGGTTATGCGCGCCTCATCTTCGCCAGCAGCGAAGTGAACACGCAGCTCGCGCCATCGGGAACTTTCGGTTTCAACTGGGACCTGCCCATCGCAAATCCCTTCCTGTCCAACCAGGCGCGCAACCTGCTGTGCCAGGATGCGGGGCTACCGTTCAACGCGACGCCCACGGGCGCCGCGCCCGCGGGTTGCATCGACCAGGACGTGCGACTCGGTTTCTACCGCCGCACGACGGAAATCGGGCCGCGCATCAACGAATTCGACGGCAGTACGTTCCAGATGCTGCTCGGCATCCGCGGCGACATCGCGGAGAACTGGAAATTCGACGTCGGTTACCAGCGCGGCGAGGTCAAGCGGCAGATCCGGCTGCTCAACGATCTCAACGGCGTGGCCATGCAACAGGCGCTGCTGTCGGTCGACGCCGCGCAGTGTCGCGACACCAGCAATGGCTGCGTGCCCGTGAACCTGTTCGGCGCAGAGGGGACCATCTCGCCGGCGATGGCCACGTTCGTACGCCTGAACCTGCTTTCGGACGAGATCTACACGCAGGAAGTGGCGTCGGCCTACGTGAGTGGAAATCTCGGCGCATTCAGGATCCCCGGCGCCGATCGGCCGATCTCGACCGCCGTGGGCGTCGAGTACCGCGCCGAACACGGCGAGGTGCGGCCTGATTCCAACCTGTCGAACCCGGCCATTCCCGTCGGGTTCGGTCCCACGTCGCCGGTCGAAGGCGACTTCGACGTCCAGGAAATCTATGGAGAACTGCTGGTGCCGCTGCTCGGTGGCAGGCGCTTTGCCGATGCCCTGGACCTGCAGCTCGGATTTCGCTACTCGGAGTACGACCTCTCCGGGAGCACCGATACGTGGCGCGCCGGCTTGAGCTGGGCGCCGGTCGAGTCGCTGCGCTTCCGCGGCGAGATGCAACGCGCGGTGCGGGCACCCAACATCCAGGAACTGTTCCAGCCCGTGACGTTCGGCACCGGCAACCTGGCGCTCGATCCGTGCGCCGGCGCCGCGCCCACCACGGATGCGGCGCTCGCGGCGTTGTGCGTGGCCACCGGCGCGCCCCAGGCGCGCGTCAGCAGCGGCTCGATCCCGGGTCCGATCGCGGGCCAGGTCAACAATTTCGTCGGGGGCAACGTGGCCCTGTCGCCGGAGACCGGCGACACGCTGACCTACGGCGTGGTGTTCGCTCCGACCGCCGCGCCCGGCCGGATCCGCAACCCGGTGATCACGCTCGACTACTACGACATCGAGATCACGGACGCGATCAACGTGCCCGCGCTCGCCGACGTCGTGAACGGCTGCTACGACGCGAATCTCAATCCCTCGCGGGAGTTCAACGACCTGTGCGCGCTCATCGTGCGCAACGACGTGAACGGCAGTTTGTCGGGCAACCCGCCATTCGGCGTCACCACTGCGGCCGCGAACCTCGCTCTCCAGGAAGTCGAAGGCATCGATTTCAGCGCGTCGTTCGGTGTGGATATCGGGTCGGCAGGCCGGCTCGACTTCGGGCTGATCTCCAACTACTACCTCAAGAACGACTTCCGCAACTCACTCGCGAGTCCGCTCAACGAATGCGCCGGCGTCTACGGACAGAACTGCGGCACCACGACCGGCGGCCCGGTGAGCAAGCTGCGCATCCAGCAGCGCACGTCGTGGAATCGCGGTCCACTCGAGTTGGGCTACCTGTGGCGTTATCTCAGCGGCGTCAGTTCCGAGGCATCGACCCCGGTCCTGCCGCAGTTCTCGCACGTGTCTTCATTCAGTTACTTCGACCTGACCGCGGCCTGGCACTTCGACGAGCGCACCACGATCCGTGCGGGCGTCACCAATGCGTTCGACAAGGATCCGCCGTTCGTGGGCGGCACCGCGGCGGATACCACGTCGAACGGCGGCAACACGTTTCCGGGTGCGTACGACACGCTCGGCCGCACCTTCCTGCTCGGCGTGAAAGTGAGCTTCTGATCCGCTCAGCGATCCCGGGCCCCGCGACCGAGAAAAGCGGTCGCGGGGCGATCGGCGGGGCAGTGGCTGCGGGGTGCCATGCCATGTGCGCGCAAGGTGCGCCACAGGCCGATGCGCGACATGCCGACACTCGCCGCGACTTCCGCCAGCCCAAAGCGGGTGGACTCGAGCAGCGCCTGCGCGCGGCGGGCGCGCAACTCGCGCAGATGCGCCATCGGCGTGCGGCCGTACACGGCCTGGAAGAGTCGCAGGAAATGGAAACGCGAAAGATGGGCGGCGGCGGCCACGTCCCCCAGCGATATCGGGTCCTGCAATCGCGCGTGCATGAAGTCGTCGGCCCATTCCAGCCGGCGCAGCAGTTCTCCGCGACGCTCTTTCCGGATCTCCGACAGCTCGTCCGACCAGCGGCGCGGCCGCCGCAACTGGGCGCGCACCAGCCGTGTGAGCAGGAACTGGCATTGCTCCTCGAGCCAGAGCTCGTCGCGGACGCCGCGCGCGACCTGGCTCTGGATGTAACGCAATACGGGCGATACCGCCGCATCGTGGGGACGCAGCGACTCGGAGAACTCCGCGCTTTCGCTCACATCTTCCGCGCCCGTGTCGAGCGCCTGCGCGAGCGACTGGCGCAGTCCAGCCGCGACTTCGTTCGCGAGCCCCGGCCGGAAAAAGATCGAAAACGTGTACGCGTCCACGGGTGCTTCGAGCAGGCTCGCGTACTCGCGTCCGTGGTTGAGCACCAGGTACGTCGCATCGCTCACGCGGATGCGCCGCCGGTCGATGAAGTAGTCTTCCGTGCCGCGGGCGACACACTTGATCGACAGGGCCTGGCGATAGAGTCTGTATTCGGCGCGATGGGCGCTGCCCGAGATCACGCAGTTCTCACGTCCCCAGCGGCGATAGAACTCGCGCCGGAACGCGGCATTACGCGGTGTTTCGGGCCGCGGCGGGACGTCGGGTAACTCGGTCAGGATCACGCGCCGATGTTTGGCGCGTACCCGCAACGCGTCAAGTCGGAGATGTTGCGGAAATTGCGGGTCCACGTTGGGCGCCCGCAACGGCCGGGCGCCGCTAACTTCCGCGGCAGATTTCGGAGAGCGCGCGCAGGCGCCGGCCGGACTGCGGCCCGGTGTACGGATTCTCGCGATCCCACACGTAGCCCGCGAGCACGGAGCAGATCATGCGGCGGATGTTCTCCTGCTGGCGCGGGAAGAAGATGACGTCCTGCAGGGTGCCGTCGTACCAGCCCGCGACGAAGCTGCGGAAAGTTTCCACCCCGTAATTGAGCTCGTCGGCGAAGTCGCGCTCCCAGTCGACGGTCTCGCCGCGGAACTGCCGGTCGAGCGCCTGCGCCGCGAGGCTCGCGGATTTCATCGCGATGGTCACGCCCGAGGAGAACACCGGGTCGAGGAACTCCGCGGCATTGCCCAGCAGCGCGAAGTGTCTGCCATGCAGCCGCGTGACGGTGGCCGCATAGCCGATCATCTCGCCCACGGGCCGCACGGTCTCGGCGTTCACGAGCAACTCGTGCAGGCGCGGTTCGGCGCGCAGCGCCTGCCAATACTGCTCCTCGAGCGTGCCGGTGCGCGCCTGGTGGTGTTCGATCGACGCGACGATGCCCACCGACGAGATGCCGTTCGAGAACGGGATCAGCCACGACCATACCGAATGGTCCTTCGGATGGATGCCGACGCGGATCTTCTGGCGATCGAACGCGCCCGAGACGATGTGGTCGCGCACGTGGCAGAAGATCGCGGCGCGCGGCGGAAACGCCGACGGCCGGTGCAGGTCGAGCAGTTTGGGCAGCGTCCGGCCGAAACCCGAGGCATCGAGCACGAAGCGCGTTTCGTGGATTTCCGTCGCGCCGTCGGCGGCGCGGCTGGTGACGCGCGCCAGGTCGCCGGCGAAATCCACGGCGGTGATCTCGACCTCGTAGCGGATCTGCGCGCCCAGGCGCTGCGCCTCGGCGGCCAGTGTCGCGTCGAAGTCGGCGCGCGGCACCTGGAATGTGAACGGATATCCCGCGCTCGATTTCTCCGCGAAGTTGAATTCCGAGAACAGGCCCTCGCGATCGAACACGGCGCCGTTCTTGAACTGGAAACTGCGCGACATCACCGCCTCGACCATGCCGGCCTCCGACAGCAGCTCCATGCTGCAGGCGAGCAGGCTTTCGCCGATCGAGAAGCGCGGGAATTTCTGGCGCTCGAGCACGAGCACGCGGTAGCCGCGGCGCGCGAGCAACGCGGCGGCCATGGAGCCGGCGGGGCCGGCCCCGATTACGAGAACGTCGGTCATCGCCCGATCAGGGAGCGCGGAGCGGCACGAACACGACCGCCTTGCCGCGGCGGATCGTGAGGACCAGCGTGCCGCCGCGCTTGGCCACGTCGCGCAGTTCCTTGAGGTTCGTCGACGTTGCGGCGGTTCACGCCTTCGATGCGATCGCCGGCGCGCAGCCACTGCGCCGCGGCGCTGCGCGGTTCGACCGCGCGCACCTGCACGCCGCCCTCGGCCGCGTCCGACAACGTCGCGCCTTCGAGGCCCGGATGCACCGGTCCCGAGTCGGCCGGGCCCGGAGATCCTTCCCGGGCCGACGAGATCGCCGGCGTCTGCGGGAGGTCCGTGATGATCGCGGTCACGTGCAGGGGCTTGCGGTCGCGGATCAGCGCGACGTCGAGCTTGTCGCCCACGCGCGAGAGACCGATCGCGTTGCGCAGCTCGCTGTTGGACTTGATGGTCTGGCTGTTGATGGTCGTGATCACGTCGCCCGGCTTGATCCCGGCCTTTTCGGCGGCCGAGCCTTCCGTGACCTGCGAGACCAGCACGCCCTGGGTATTGGGAATGTTGAGCGACTTCGCCATGTCGGGCGTGAGCGAATAGATGTTCACGCCCAGCAGGCCGCGCTTGACCGAGCCGTACTTGAGCAGCTGGTCCATGATGCTGCGGGCCATGTTCACCGGGATCGCGAAGCCGATGCCGATGTTGCCGCCCGAGCGCGACAGGATGGCGCTGTTGATGCCGACCAGCTCGCCGCGCAGGTTCACCAGCGCGCCGCCCGAATTGCCCGGGTTGATGGACGCGTCCGTCTGGATGAAATCCTCGTAGCCATCCGGGTTGATGCCCGAGCGCCCGAGGCCGCTCACGATGCCGGACGTCACGGTGTGCTGCAGGCCGAACGGGTTGCCGATGGCCACCACGAAGTCGCCTACCTCGAGTCTGGTCGAGTCGCCCAGCGCGACTTCGATGAGCGTTCCGGTCGGCACTTTGAGCACCGCCACGTCGCTGGGGACGTCGCTGCCAACCACGGTGGCGGTCAGATCCCGGCCGTCCTGCAGCGTGACGGTGATTTCGGTCGCGTTATCAACCACATGGGCGTTTGTAACGATGTACCCGTTTTTTGCATCAAAGATGACGCCGGAGCCTGCGCTCTGGAACTGGCGCTCGCGGGGGCCCATGTCGGGGATGTCGAAGAACCGGCGGAAGAAGGGGTCCTCGAGCAGCGGGTTCTGCGGCGAGCGCTCGCGGACGGTGCCGCGCGTGGCGATGTTCACGACGGCCGGCGAGACGCGCTTGATCATGGGCGCGAGCGTCGGCACCGGCGTGTCGCCGACGGCCGGGCGGCAGGGCGGCCTGGGCGGCCTGGACGAGGACCAGCAGGCACGCTGCAACCAGATGACGGGCCAGAACGTTTCTATTGAGACATGGCGACGAGGATACTCAAACGATGATCAAGTTTCTCTTGTGGTGCCTGCTGCTGGTGGTCTGCTGGCCGCTGGCCATCCTGGCGCTGTTGCTGTGGCCCATCGTCTGGCTGATTTCGCTGCCGTTCCGGCTGCTCGGCATCGCCGTGGACGGAGTTTTCTCCTGCTGCGCGCCATCGTCATGCTGCCGGCGCGCGTGCTGGGCGGCGCGCGCTAGCGCGCTGCGACGTTCAGCCGGCGCGCCGGATACTGCAGGGCGCCGACCAGATCGTTCCCGCTGCCGCGGCGTGTCACCACGTAGACCATGTGGTTGCGCACCTCGTGCGTGACCGCGTCGTCGATCAATACAAAAGACCCGGTGGGCGAGCCGGCCGGTGGCGCGAGCGTGAGCTCGGCCACCAGGTAGGGATGGTCGAGATATGTCGCCTCGCGCATGCCGCCGACCGCGACGCTCCAGCGCGCGCCGGCTTCGCTCTCCGCCGCCACGTGACGCAGTAGATAGGCCGGGAATTCGCCGCCGCCCGGATCCGCGGCGCGCGCGTACGCCAGTTCCGACACAGGCACCCAGTATTCGGCGTGTACGCCGCCGGCGCGGAAATCCAGCCGCAGGATGGAATTCGGCGCGGGGTGCGCGAAGACCGCGGCCGCGGCCAGCGCGCCGAGGGCGAGCAACACGAGCCTCACCGCCCGACCTCGCCGCCGTAGTCCGCTTGCTTGTCGCGCCACAGGGCGTGGAAGTGCAGTTCCTGCGGTTTGGCGATGGCGGGCTGCACGACCAGTTCCATCCAGATGCGCGGTCCGTCGATGCGCACGTACGAGCCCTTGACGGAGAAGTCCGGCGAACCCGAGATGCCCACGTAGGTAGCGTCGAGCGCGCCCGCCTCCAGGTACGCGGCGAGCAGCGGCGCCGAGATGGCGTTGCCCGGCAGCGAAGTGAAGCTCTCGATGGCCTCGCGCACGCGCTGGCGCTGCTCCCGCGTGAGCGCGCCCACCTCGATGCCGCGGTCCCGGTCGCCGGCCGGATAGGTGTGCGGAAAATTCGTATCCGTGCCGCCCTTCATGTTCGGGCCGGGCGGACCCGACGTGAAGACACCCTTCACGACATCCGTGAACGTGCCGGAGAGCTTCGCTTCCGGATGCATGGCGATCGATCCGGCCAGTCGTGACATCGCTTCGCGCTGCCGGGCGAGTGGGTCGTAGGCCACGCCCTTGATCTCGAAGCGGATGGGCTCGGTGCCGAAGAACAGCGGCGTGGCGCCGGGCGCGCGGCCGTTGAACGTGAAGTTATAGGCCAGGTGATGGCCGCCGACCTGCAGCAGCCAGGGGGTCTTTGCCGCGGGCTTGCCGAGCACCGCCAGGTAGTAATTCGCGCCGCTCCAGCCAACGCCGCGGGTGTCTTCGGCCTGCAGCACGTCGTCGGACAGGCGGACTTCGTCGAGCAGTTTGAGGCCGCAGGCGGACAGGGCCGCTTCGAACACGCGGCGCGCGGCGGCGGCCTGCTGCTCGTCGAGATCGCCGAGCCGCAGCGTCGTGCGCGGCACGATGGCGATCGGCAGGTTCGACCAGTGGATTGCCGTCGCGTAATCGAACGGACGTTCGAGCGCCGCAAGCTGCTCCTTCGAGAGCAGCGGCCGCAGCTTGTCGATGGCCGCGGCGACTTCCGCGGCTGCGCCCGTCCGGGCGGTCGAGGCCGTGCAAGCCTGGCTCGCGGGCTGTGCGGCCGTCACGGGAGCGGCGGCGATCGATGGCGAGCAGCGAAATGGCCAGCGTGTGTGGAATCCGCATGTTCGATCTCCCGGGTGAAATGCCGGCCGGGATGATCGCGCGGATCGCCGGGCAAACAAAAGGGCGATGCCGGGAGGCATCGCCCTTCGTTCATTACGCGGCCTGGATCTCGATCTTGCGCGGCTCGGCCTTCGCGATTTTCGGGATGGTCAGCTCGAGGACGCCGTCCTTGAACTGCGCCTTGATCGCGTCGGTCTGCACGTTCTCCGGCAGCGTGAAGGTGCGGACGAACTTGCCGCTCACGCGCTCGACGCGCGAGTAGTGGCCGCCATCGGTCTGCTGCTCGAAGTTGCGCGCTCCGCGCAGCGACAACACACCTTTCTCGGCGGTGATCTCGATGTCTGCGGGCTTCACGCCCGGCAGGTCGGCCCGCACGATGAACTGCCGGTCCTCTTCGTGGATGTCGACCGCGGGCGCCCAGGAGGCATCGTGGGCCACGGTTTCGAAGCTTTGATCGAGCTCGCGGCGCAGGCGATTCAGCAAGCCCCAGGGCTCATAACGCACGACGGTCATATTCGGTCCTCCGTATTGAATGTTCGGTTCTGCTAACTACCGGATCACTCCGGAGTCGTCATGGCACCCGATCTGCGGACCCCGAAAATCGATTCAAGTGGGTTGAAATCGGGTTCCGTGGGCTCAGGTCACCCCCGCTTTTTCGAGCAACCTGTGGACGACTTGTGTGTAGCCGGTGGGCATGCGGTGGACACAAAATCATTGTGTCCGGCCCGATTCCTGCATCCGTCAAATTGCGGCGTATTGACAGGGCGTTCCTGCAGCAGAAAATGCGATAACGCATTGAAAAATCTGATGGTTATCGCACCGCAATTATGACAACGATGTTTCTTGACGCGCCTGTTTCAGCGTGCTCTACTCTTCCGACCCCAACACAAGATGTTGTGTCGCGACATCTTGATGGTTGGGGAGCCGGGGAGAGAAATGGCGGCTGTCTGACAGCAGACCGCTCTTCATAAAGATGCGCTGTCCTCCAAGCACTGGGGGTCCGGGGCGTCCTTTTCTTTCTTCCGGTTCGGGTCGTGTTGCACAGGCCGGAACATCGGGGAGCCATACCCATCCATGAATAGCGTGGTCAAACTCGAACACAAAGACGTCGATGCCATTCCTTTCCAGGAAGCGTCGCTCGACATCTGGGACAAGAAATACCGCTTGTCCGCCAAAGACGGGACCCCCGTCGACAAGACCATGGACGACACCTACAAGCGTGTCGCCCGGGCCCTGGCCGACGTGGAAACCGAGCCCGTGCGGGAGCTCTGGTACGAGCGTTTCGTCTGGGCGCTGCGCCGCGGCGCCATTCCGGCCGGCCGGGTCACCTCGAACGCGGGCGCGCTCGAGCACAAACCCGCCACGTCCACCATCAATTGCACGGTGTCCGGAACCATCGGCGACTCGATGGACGACATCCTGAACAAGGTGCACGAAGCCGGCCTCACGCTGAAGGCGGGCTGTGGCATCGGCTACGAATTCTCGACGCTGCGCCCGCGCGGCGCGTATGTCTCGGGCGCCGGCGCGTACACCTCCGGCCCGCTGTCGTTCATGGATATCTACGACAAGATGTGTTTCACCGTGTCGTCGGCCGGCGGCCGCCGCGGCGCGCAGATGGGCACGTTCGACATCGGCCATCCGGACGCGCTGGAATTCATCCGCGCGAAGCGCGAGAACGGCCGCCTGCGGCAGTTCAACCTGTCGCTGCTGATCACCGACGAGTTCATGGCCGCCGTGCGCGCGGACAAGGACTGGAACCTCGCGTTCCCGCTGCTCACCAAGGAATACGACCCGGCCGAGCACAAGCTCGACGACGCGACGAAGTTCGTGTGGCGCGAGTGGCCGAACACGAAGAACTACGTGACGCGCGAAGACGGGCTGGTGTGCTGCAAGATCTACAAGACGCTGCCGGCGCGCCGCATGTGGGACGTCATCATGACGTCCACCTACGACTTCGCCGAGCCGGGCTTCATCCTCATCGACCGCGTCAACGAGATGAACAACAACTGGTGGTGCGAGAACATCCGCGCCACGAACCCCTGCGTTCCCGCGGACACCTGGGTGCAGACCGGCGAGGGCCCGCGCCAGGTTGCCGAGCTCATCGGCCGGCCGTTCACGGCGCGCGTCGATGGCGTCGATCATGCGAGCTCGGCCGAGGGCTTCTTCCGCACCGGCGTGAAGCCGCTCGTGAACCTCAAGACGGCCGAAGGCCATTCCGTGCGCCTCACGTCGGATCACCGCGTGCGCCGCATCTCGACGCTGACGCGTTTCCGCCTCGCCACCGAGTGGTGTGCCGCCGGCGATCTCGCGCCCGGCGACAAGGTGCTGCTGCAGGATCATCGCCGCGCCGCCAAGTGGGCGGGCCCCGATCTTGCGAAGAACCGGGGCACGCATGAGGGTTACCTCATGGGCCTGCTGGTCGGCGACGGCACGGTGAGCGATCAGCACACGGAGCTTTCCGTCTGGGCGCGCCGCGCGGTCGGCAACAGCGACATGGGGGTCGGCGGACCGAACTCCGTCATGGCGGCCGCGCTCGATGCGGCACGCCGCATCAGCGACGACTTCGCCGGCTGGCACGAAGTCGGCCACCGCGGCGAGTTCCGGCTGCGCCTGCCGGCGATCGCCGAGCTGGCGCGCGAGCTCGGCCTGCGCGAAGGCCGCAACACCGTGACGCCCGCCATCGAGCGCACGTCGAGCGAGTTCTACCGCGGCTTCCTGCGCGGCCTGTTCGACGCCGACGGCAGCGTGCAGGGCACCCAGGCCAAGGGTGTTTCGGTGCGGCTCGCCCAGGCGGACCTCGCCACGCTCGAAGCCGTGCAGCGCATGTTGCTGCGACTCGGCATCGCGTCGAGCATCTACCACCGCCCGACGCAGCACGAGCTCATCATCACCGGCCAGAACGTCGCCAGCTTCGCCGAAGCCATCGATTTCGCCGACACGATGAAACGCGGCCGCCTGCACAACCTGCTGGGCAGCTACAAGCGCACGCTGAACCGCGAGCGCTACGTCGCCACCGTCGAGAGCGTCAAGCCCGACGGAATGGAAGACGTGTACGACGTGCAGGTTCCCGGCATCAACGAGTTCGACGCGAACGGCCTGCACGCGCACAACTGCGGCGAGCAGCCGCTGCCGCCGTACGGCTCGTGCCTGCTGGGCTCGGTGAATCTCACGCGCTTCGTGAAGAACGCGTTCACGGATTTCGCCGAGTTCGACTGGAACGAGTACCGCGAGGTCGTGAAGGTGTTCACGCGCATGCTCGACAACGTCTGCGAGATCAACGGCCTGCCGCTCCAGCAGCAGCGCGACGAGATCATGCGCAAGCGCCGCCACGGCATGGGCTTCCTCGGGCTCGGCAGCACCATCACCTGCCTCGGCATGAAGTACGGCTCGGAAGACTCCATCAAGTTCACCGATGACGTCTCGCGCGAGATGGCGGTCGCCGGCTGGGAAGCCGCGCTCGAGCTCGCGAAAGAGAAGGGCCCGGCGCCCATCATGAAAGAGGAGTTCACCGTCACCGCCGAGATGCTGCGCAAGCGTCCCGAGATGACCAAGGACGGCTGGAAGATCGGCGACCTCATTCCGGGCCGCATCCTGCACGCGCGCTACAGCCGCTACATGCAGCGCGTCGCCGGCACCGCGCCGTGGCTCGTCGACCAGCTCGCGAACGTGGGCGCGCGTTTCACGCACCACAGCTCGATCGCGCCCACCGGCACCATCTCGCTGTCGCTCGCGAACAATGCCTCGAACGGCATCGAGCCGTCGTTCGCGCACCACTATTTCCGCAACGTCATCCGCCCCGGCAAAAAGTCGAAGGAGAAAGTCGATGTCTTCTCATTCGAGCTTCTCGCCTATCGCGAGCTCATCAATCCGCGTGCGATGCCGAATGCAACGAACGCGGCCGAACAGCTGCCGGCCTACTTCACCACGGCGGACGACATCACTCCTCGAGAGCACGTCGACATCCAGGCGGCGGCGCAGAAATGGGTCGACAGCTCCATTTCAAAAACTGCGAACGTGCCTACGGATTACAAATATGAGAGCTTCAAGGACATCTACCTGTACGCCCATGAGAAGGACCTGAAGGGCTGCACCACGTTCCGCTTCAACCCCGAAGCGTTCCAGGGCGTGCTCGTGAAGGAAGACGACCTCAAGAACACCACCTACGTGTTCACGCTCGAAGACGGCTCCGAGATCTCGGCGAAGGGCGACGAGGAGATCGAGTACGACGGTGAAAAACACACCGCCGCGAATCTCTACGACGCGCTCAAAGAAGGCTACTACGGGAAGTTCTGACGGGCGGCCCGCCGCCCGGAACAGAGGAAAATCATGTCTGCCATCAAGATCGAAAAGAAAATCGCGAAGTACCGCGTGCAGAAGCCCGCGACCGCCGAAGAGAAGTCGGCGGCGGCCGCCGCGGCAGTGGTCAAGTTCGAGCCCGCGGCCGAGATGACCCACGACCGGCAGGGCCGTTCGTCGAAAGTCGTGCGCATGACCGAAGAGGTGCAACGCCCCGAGATGCTCGTGGGCAGCACCTACAAGATCAAGACGCCGGTGTCGGACCACGCGATGTACGTGACCATCAACGACATCATCCTCAACGAAGACACGCCCTACGAGCAGCGGCGTCCGTTCGAGATTTTCATCAACTCGAAGAACCTCGATCACTTCCAGTGGATCGTGGCGCTGACGCGCATCATCTCCGCGGTGTTCCGCAAGGGTGGCGACGTCACGTTCCTGGTCGACGAGTTGAAAGCGGTTTTTGATCCGCGAGGGGGATACTGGCAGGCGGGCGGCAAGTTCATGCCGTCGATCATCGCCGAGCTGGGGTATGTCATCGAGAAGCACCTGCAGATGATCGGTCTGCTCAAGAAGCAGGAGCTCGATGAACATTCGCAGAAGTTGATCGCCGAGAAGAAGGCGGAATTCGTGGAACGCACGAAGCAGACCGACGCCTTCGCGAAGTCGCATTTTCCGGAAGGGGCGCAGCTGTGCGCCAAGTGCAGCACCGCCGCGGTCGTCATGATGGACGGCTGCATGACCTGCCTGAATTGCGGCGACTCGAAGTGCGGTTGAGAAGTTAGGGGGTACTCCATTCGCGCGTCATCGCCGGGTTCCCCGCCTGGCGTCCGTCACTGACGGATCAAGTGGTGCGCGTCTCCACAAGGCAGTCGAAGGGCTGCCTTGTTTTTGCGGGGTGTCGCATGCGTCATGCCTTGACGATCCTCGTGCTGCTGGTCGCCGGCGCGGCCAATGCGCAAATCACGCTCACCAGCCCGTTCTTCGGCACCTGGCAGAACACCGACCGTCGTACCGACGACATCACGCGCATGGAGATTTCCGAGCGCGCGGGCCAGCTCAAGATGCAGCTCTGGTTCAAGGCGGGATCGGGCCAGTTCGATGCGGGGCTGATCGACGCCAGGTCGTACACACCATCGAGGCGCTCCGGCGGGTCTTCCACCAGGACCATCCTCCGGGCACAGAACCGGATTCGCGACACGCTCGAGGAGTACATCGTCGAACAGGCGAGCGGCGGGCAGCTGACGGTCACCCTGATGGTGATCGAGGGTCCGCGAACCGGGAGTTACTCCCGGATGACGATGCGCAAGTACGAAACGCCGGTGGACTGCATTCCGTACGATCCCGCCGCATTGCGCGTGTCGGGGCGCACGATCATCGCCGGGGACCTGCCGTTGCTGAATTTCAGCGACGGGCGCGATCGGGAGATGGGCCTGGCGCTGGCGCGTTCGTATGCGAGCGTTTGCAATGTCGGACGCGACAACGTGCGCACCGAGCGCAAGAAATACATGTTCGAGTACTGGGAAGGCGGTACGAACGGCGCAACGGCGCCAACCTACGACTGCCTTCCTTATGACCCGGCCCGGCTGCGCGTGACCAATATCGGAGCCGAAGGATTCCGGCTCGAGTCGGTCACGGCATCGGGCTCGCAGTACCTGCAGCTGTTCGACACACAGGCCGATGCGAACAAGGGTCTCGAGGTCTTTCGGCGATATTCGCAGCAGTGTTTCATCGGGCGCGGTTCCAGCGAGGTTCGCGGCTACCTGCGCTGAATATCAACGCGGCGTGTCCACTGACAGCGGGTCGGCCAGCGACGACATCCGCATCACCCGTGGCTCTGACGACTGGACCTGCGCGCGTCCGGCACCTCCCGCACGGCCGGGCGCCCACACTGGCTCCCGGTTTCACGAGTGGAGTCGTCATGAAAAAGCTGGGTGCCATTTCCGCCGCCGTCGTCTCGTCCATCGTCCTGGCGGCTGTCTCTTTCGCCGACGCGGCGCCGACCGCCAACAAGTGGCGCATCGAGCTCGACGGCCAGGCCCTCAAGACCGGCGAGATCCAGTTCCGCGTGACGCCGCGCCAGGGTGAGTCCACCGACATTTCGGTGAACGTCCGCGCGGGCCGTGCCGAGAACAACGTCGCGAAGGACGTGCGTGACGCGTTCGCCGCGAAATTGAGTCCCGAGCGTTACACCGTCGAAGTGGACGACGGCGAGGACATCCTGATCAAGAGGAAGGATGGCCAGCCGGACTTCGCGCTCGAGCTGGTCGAGTCCGATGTGCAGAACGTGAGCATCAAGATCGAGGGCGAATAGTCAGATTCAGTTTGGCGCCCTGGCCATTCTTCGAAAGATTGGGCCAGGGCGCGCCAGCCGGGAGTGCAATCATGGACGTGCGAGTCAAATTCTTCGTGGCGGTCCTGGCACTCCTGCTGCTCGCGTTTGCCACCTACGCCGCCAGCAATCCGCCGCTCGCGGGCGAATGGAACATCCAGCCTTCGGGTACCGCCGCCTCGAGCGGTGAGCTCGTGTTCCGGATGACACCCGGCAACGGCGACGACCCGGTCGAAGTCACGGTTTCGGTGCGCTCGGGCAGCAGCGACATCGCCGTCGCGCGCGACATCCGCCAGGCGCTGAGCAGCCGGCTGCGCCGCGACCGCGTCAACGTGCAGCTCGGCGAAGGCGCCAATGTGCTGGTCACCGATCCGCGCGGGCAGCCTAACTTCTCCATCGAGCTGCTCGATTCGAACGTCGACAACCTGCGCGTGGCGGTGCAACCGGTCGAGCCGGCGGCGTCACCCACCGTTCCCAGGCAGGCGGAACCGGCCATCTCGCCGGCTCCGCGCACGCCGCCATCACCCGGCGATGTGGCACCACCTTCGCAATCCACCGGGCCACAGGCGTCCCCGCCCGACGCGGTGCCGGGCACGACGCCTCCGCCGCGAACCTCCCCGCCCACGACGGAGGGAGCATCAGCGCCCGCAAGTCCGGACGCCGCGGGACAGCCCGCCACGTCGCCGCCGATGGGCGAACCCGCACCTCCGCCGCGTTTGCCGTAATTTGGTGCCGGAGGAAAAAAGTGGGAATTAGCTCGGCATGCCGTCGATTTCGGCGCCCAAGCTAATTCCCACTTTTTTCCTCCGGCACCACTTAGAGGGAATTGAGCGGCATACGCAGGTAGCTGCGGCCGTCGCTGTCCGGTGTCGGAAGCCGCCCGGCCGCGATGTTCACCTGTACCGCGGGGATCAGCAGCGCCGGCGCCGGCAGTGTCGCATCGCGCGAACGCCGCAACGTCGTGAACTGCTCCCGGCTGGTGTTCGCGGCCAGGTGCACGTTGCGCGCGCGTTCCTCGGCGACGGTCTGCGATTCGACGGGCTGGTGTCCGACCGGTGGATAGTCATGGCAGAAATGCAGCACGGTGTCCGCCGGCAATGCATACAGGCGCGCGATCGACGCGAACAACGTCTCGGCATCGCCGCCGGGAAAATCGCAGCGCGCGGTGCCGTACGAGGCGCGAAAAATCGTGTCGCCCACGAAGGCATGCCGCCCGATGAGATAGGTCACGCTGTCACAGGTATGGCCGGGCGTCGCGAGCACCTGCACATCGAGCGCGCCGAGCGTGAAGCGCTCGCCATCGCGCCACAGCCGGTCGAACTGCGAGCCATCGGCCGCGACGCGGCCGCGTAACCCGAACAGGTCCACGAACACGCGCTGCACCGCGCGCACCTCCGCGCCGATCGCGATGCGCCCGCCGCGCCGGCTGCGCAGGTACTCGGCCGCCGACAGGTGGTCGGCATGCACGTGGGTCTCGAGGATCCATTCGAGCGTCAGTCGCTCATCGGCGAGAAAGGCGAGCACGCGTTCGGCGCTGTCGCCCGACGTGCACGCGGACCGCGCGTCGAAGTCGAGCACGGAGTCGATGACCGCCGCGCGCCCGGTGAGCGGGCAACCGACCACGTGCGTGAACGTGGAGGTGGCGGCGTCGAAGAAGTGCGCGAGTATCGGCTCGGCCATCGTGCTCGTCAGCGCCATCATCTCTGCCGGACCTCGGCCGTACGGACCCGGGCTACCACTTCCAGACGCGCTCGTACTGGGCGCACAGCCCGCCGAGCGATTTTCGGCTCAGGACCTCGATACCGGGCAGCATCGATTCCGTCCGGATGCCGCGCTCCGCGAGGTCCTCCGCGAGCGCCGCGACACGCGCGCCGCTTTCGATCAACTTGCTGATTTCGTGCTCGATCGCAGGTGGATGGCTCTGCGCCCAGCGGCCCACCTGAAAACCGTCGGCGTCCTGGCCGCGCACGGTGTAATTCACGGCGGTGCCGCACAACAGCACGTCCGCCGGCGCACCCGCGGCGCGGATCGCGCGCGTGAACCACAACACGGTGTCGTCCTGTTCCTCGAGAGTCGCCCGGTAAGCGGGTTCGATGATCTGCAATACGCGCATGTTCGTCTCCTATCGGGTGGGAATGACGAGCGTGTTCACGCTGTCGAGGTTCATCTTCCAGAAATCGGCGGGGCTGCCGCGCCGCACGCCCGTGACGACGTCGTTCGCGCCACGCTCGTCCACGCACAGCCCGCAGTTGACCCAGTCGAAGGGCACGCCCTTTTCCCCGGCGAGCTCGATGAGCGCGCCGACCCAGGCATGCGGCGTCGGATGCGCTTCTTCTTCGAGCGTGCGGCCGTGGACCGCATTGGCATGCGGCTTCTGGCTGGTCATCGAAAGGCTGACGGCGCCTTCATAGGCGAACACGCGTACGCCGACCCCGCGGCGCAGCGCCGCGTCGATGAGCCGGAACGCGGTGGACGTGCGCGCCTGCTCGTAAGGCGCGTCCATGAGAAGGAACGTGAGCGTCGACATGTGTGTGCTCCTGGATTCAGGTGGTTAGTTCCACAGCGCCTTCGCGCCGCTCGTGAGCTCGCCGACCAGCGTCTCGATTGCCGCCGGCATGACGTGGGGTGCCAGGTCGGTGATGCCGCGCTCGCGCAGCGCGAAATCGTCGACGAGCATCCGCACGCCGGCTTTCGCGAGCTTTTCGAGTCCGGGCGCCTTCGCGCCGGCGCGAGCGGCGAGCACCGCGTTTTCGACGAGGAAGAGCGTGACGCCGGAGCCCTCGCCGAGCAGGATCAATGCGAGCTCACAACGCTGGCTGAAGCCTCTTGATTCGAATGGGTCACGTGATTCGACGAGCAGGTAACCGGACATGCGCAACTCCTCTGGTTTTTTTGGATGCGGGCCGTGCGCACATTTCGCCGCCGGGAAGGAAAGAAGTCCTTCCCGGCGCCGGATCGTTTTCTTACGGATTTCTTTGCGTCGCGCGGCATGGAGAGAGCCTGCGCCGTGCCCCAAAGGCACGTCCTTTAACGTTCTGAAACGTTCTGAATCGCGCCCTGGACCAGCCCGGCGAGCGCAAAGGCGGCACGTTCGTCCATGGCGGCGCCTTCGGCGGTCAGCCGTGCGAGGTTTTCGCCGCTCAGCGCGCTGCGCAGCAGCGCTTGCGTCCGCTCGGTGACCTTGTGTTCCGCCGGTTCCATCGGGAGCTCGTTGTTCGCGTAGATGCGGCGGCCATGACCGAAGAGCCGCGCCGCATCTTCGAAGCGCCCGCGCTCGGCCGCCAGCAGCGCGAGGGACAGCGACAGGCCGACGAGTACCGGTGGCCGCCACGCGAGCAACTGGTGCGCCGTGCGTTCGGCTTCGTCGGTCTCGCCGGCGAACAACAACGCCTCGACGAGGTTCAGCAACGCAAGTGCATAGAAGTCGAAGCGACTCGCGTGCGGTTGGTCGCGCAATTCGCGCCCCAGCTTCACGGCCTCGCGAAATTGGTCCATCGAAAAGGTGATGTTCGCGATGTACAGGCGCGTCAGGAACTCGCCGCGCGAGTTGCCGGCCGCACGATAGATCTCGGCCATGCGGCGTGCGACGGCCAGCGTCTGCGCAAAGTCGCCATTCATGTAGCTGGTTTGCGCCCGGGCTTCCAGGCCGTAGACCTTGAGCGCCGGCGGCCATTCGGCGTGCTCGATCGAGTCGAGTTCCTGCAGCGCCTGCAGGGCGGCCGCCCGCTCGCCCCGATGCGCCGCATGACTGGCAGCGAATGACAGCCCGACGTAGAGCCTGCGAGCGTCGCCCAGCTCGCGCGCCAGCGCGATCGCGCGGTCGCCGGCCGCACGGCCATCGCTGCGCCAACGGAAGTAAGCCGTGCCCGCCAGCCAGAATCGAAGCTGCACGGCCCGAGATGCGCGGGCCACGAGCGGCAACGCCCGCTCCCAGCGTTGCAGGCCCTCGTGAATCAGGCCGGTGGACAACCAGATCTCGGTGGAGTCGGCGGCGAGTGCGACCGCTGTCTCGCTGTCATCCGTGGAATGCAGCGCCCACTCGTACGCGGCACGCAGGCTGTTGAGCTCGTGCGCGTGGCGCTCGCGGGTTTCGTCCGCCGGGTGCTCGTGCCAGCCGGCGTCCATGCGCTCGAACAGGTCGCGCACGGCACGTGCATGCCGTCGCCCGAAGTCTTCGCGCTCGCCATGCGACTCCAGCTGCTCGAGCGCATAGGCGCGCATGGTTTCGAGCAATCGGTAGCGCGGCGTGGGGCGGCTGTCGGCGGACACCAGTGACCGTTCGATCAGGTTCGCGAGGATCTCGACCACCGACCACTCCTCGAGCTGCTCGCCGCCGGCGACCGCGCGCGCCAGCTCCAGGCTGAAGTCGCCGGGGAACACGCCGAGACGGCGGAAAACCATTTGTTCCGCGGGCCCCAGCAGGCCGTGGCTCCAGTCGAGCGCGGTCCGCAATGCCTGATGGCGGGCCAGGCCCGTGCGAATTCCACCGCCCAGTACCCTGAGGCGATCGTCCAGGTGTTCCGCCAGGCCGCCGAGTCCCAGCAGCGGCAAGCGCGCGGCGGCGAGCTCGATCGCGAGTGGAATGCCGTCGAGCCGTCGGCAGATGTCGATGACCGCCCGCGCGTTCTCTGGATTCAACTGCAGCCCGTGCGGGCCGGCGCCGGCACGCGCGGTGAACAACTGGATCGCGCCGCATTCGGCGAGCGGCCCGCCTTCGCCGTCCGCGGGAAGAGGCAGCCCTTCGAGACGAACGACGCGCTCTTCGGCGAGGCGCAATGGTGCCTGGCTCGTGATCAGCAGGCGGACACCCGGAGCGCGATCCAGCAGGGCGCGTGCGAACGCGGCCATGGGTTCGAGCAGGTGTTCGCAGTTGTCGAGAACGAGCAGCATCCAGCGCCGGCGCAGTCCGTCGATCAGCGCCGTCTCGGGACGTTTGCGCGGGTCGAGTGTCACCCCCAGTGTCTTCGCGATCGTCGAGTGCGCCGCCTCCGCGTCGCTCGTCCCCGCGAGCTCGACGATCCATTCGCCATCGGGCCGCTCACCGGCCACGCTGCCGGCTACCGCTTGCGCCACGCGTGTCTTGCCGATGCCCGGCGGACCCACGATGGAAATCAGCCGGTGTTCGGCGAGCAGCGCCACCGTGCCGGCGATTTCGTCGGCGCGGCCGTAAATGGGGGCGGGCAGCTCGGGTAGATTGGTGGGAGTCCGGACCGGAGAGTCAGGTGGTGCGCCGGCCCGCGCGTCGCCGGCTTCTTCATTCGGCAGGATCAACTGGTAGCCGCGTCCCGGAACGGTGGCGATCGCGTCGCGGCCGAGCACCTTGCGAATGGCCGACACCTGAGCCTGCAGGTTGTTTTCCTCGACGAAGGTGCCGGGCCACACCGCCTCCAGCAATTCGTTCTTCGTGACCAGCTCACCCCGGCGTTCGACCAGTGCGAGCAACAGGTCGAATGCCCTCGTGCCGAGCGGAAGCGGTACGCCGTCCTGCTGAAGCACGCGCGCAGCGGGCAGCAGTTCGAAACGGCCGAAGCGGTATCGTCGAGTTGCCAATCGCGCTACCAGCCGATGCGGCGCATGAGCTGCGCGAGATGCCGGTCGGTGCGCAGGCAGTCGAAGATCGGCTCCGAGTTGAGCTCGATGAGATCCGGGTTGCCGCCTTCGTAGGCCGTCTCCAGCCAGTCGAAGGCGCGCGCCCGGTCGTTCGCCGCCGCGTAGATCTTGGCGATGTTGTACGGCAGCACGTACTTTCGGCCGCGCGCGTTCTCGAGCTTGCGCGCGATCTTCATCGCGCTCGCGCGATCCCCGCTCGCGGCGTAGGCCATCCCCAGCGCGGCCTGGGTCTCCGTGCTCTCCTCGGCCAGGCGCGTCGCGGTCTTCAGCAGCTGGATCGCCTCGGGAAACTGCTTCTGCTGGATGCGCACCATGCCGAGCCGCATGCGCGGCAGGAAATGCTGCGGCGAATTCTCGATGGCGTTCACGAGGATCTCGCTGGCGCGGTCGAAATTCCGCGACAGATAGAGAATCATGCCGAACGACGAGCGGACCACCGGCGAAAGCGGGTCGAGCCGGTGGGCCACCGATGCGCAGGCGATCGCGTCCTCCGGCTTGCCCTGGCTCATGAGGAACTCGGCGAACCAGTAGTAAGCGATTGCATGCGAGGGCGCGAGCGCGGTGGCGCGCTGGAACTGCGCCTCGAGGCCCACCCAGTCCCAGTCGTGCAGGCGCACGTGCGCGAGCGAGCCATGCGCCTCGCCGAGCTCGGCGTCGATGTCGAGCGCGCGGCGCGCGGCTTCCGCCGAGCGCCGGAACGTTTCCTTCGCCGGAACCATGCCGCGGCAGGCCAGCATCACGTTGGCGTCGGCGATGCCGGCGTAGGCCGGCGCGCAGGCCGGGCAGTGGTGCAACGCCGTTTCGAAGTGGGCGATGCTCTGGCGCATCGCCGACTCGGTGCGCTGGTTCAGGAAGTGCCGGCCCTTGAGCAGCGCTTCGAACGCGACCGCCGGAATCTCCGGCACCGCGTCGACGCGCGGCGTCGCGCGCGGTGCGAGCTTGATCTCGATTTCGTTCGCGATCGTCGCGGCGACCTCGCACTGGAGTCGCAGCACGTCGCCCGGCTTGCGCTCGTAGTTCTCGGCCCACACCTGAGTCTCGTCGGAGACCTGGATGAGTCGCGCCGCGATGCGCACGCGGTCGCGGCCGCGCCGCACGGTGCCTTCGAGCACGTAGTTCACGCCGAGCTCGCGGCCGATTTCGCTGACCCGCCGCTTGTTCGACTTGAACATCAGGCTGGTGGTGCGCGCGATGACACCGAGCTGTTGCGGGTCGAGCCGCGCGAGCTGCGCGATCATTTCCTCGGTGAGGCCGTCGCTGAAGTAGTCGTAGGGCCGGGCGGCGCTCGAGTTCTCGAACGGCAGCACCAGGAGCATCGAACGCGTGGCACCCTGCGGGTCGTCGGTGCGGCGGTCGAGCGGCGCGACGAACCGGTAGCCGCGCTTCGAGACCGTCGCGATGTAGGCGCGGCTCGCCGCCTCGCCACCCAGCGCCTTGCGCAGGATCGAGATCGTGCGCGTCAGGCTGCCTTCACCCACCACGACATTGGCCCACACGGTGTCGAGCAGCCGCGCTTTCTCGACGACCTCGCCGGCGTGGGTGAGCAGGAGGTGCAGCGTGTCCGCGGCCTTCGGCGGCAGCGCGAGATCCTTCGTCCCACGAAACAACATGCGGCCCTTCGCATCGAAGCGATAGGGACCGAAGCTGAATTCGGCTCCGCCGGACATTTCCGGCGGAGCCTATCACGCACCGCTCAGAAGTGACCCTGCAGCGAGAAGGCCTGTCCGCCCGCCGTGCCCGTCACCGTGTACGTGTCGCCCGCCGTGGGATGAACGCTGCCCGTTCCTCCCATCTGGACCGCAAACGTCCGGTTCGTGCCCGGCGACAACGTCTGTCCCGGGTTGAGCGTGAACACGTACGTGATCGCGCTGGCAGTGCTCGAGTTGCCCTGCGAGATCTGCCCGCCGACGGTGTTGTACTGGCCGGAGGCGCTCACGCCGGTCGTCCGCTGCACGACGACGGTCACGGTCAACGCGGTGATGTTCGCCGTGTTCGAGAGCCGCAGTTGTTCCTCGCTGAACCAGCCGCTGCTGCTCGTGACCACCGGTGTGGCCGAGACCGCTCCGCCGGAGGACTGGCCTGCCTGTGTCACGTTCACCGTGCGCGTGATTCCCGCGCCGCTGACGACGATGGTGCCGCTGCGGCTCGCCGTGCCGGCGTTGGCGGTGGCGTTGACGGTGAAGCTGCCGTTGCCCGAGCCGCTGGTCGCGGACGTGGTCAGCCAGGCCTGGTCGTCGCTCACCGTCCAGCCCACGTTCGCGGTCACCGTCACGCCCGCGGACGCGGCGGCCGGGGCCAGCGACAGGGTGGAGGGCGAGATCGTGAGGCTGCTGGCCGCCGTTCCCGACTGGGTCACGCTCACGGTGCGGCTGAGCCCGCCGCCGGTCACCGTCACCGTGCCCGTGCGGCTGGTGGTGCCCGTGTTCGCCGTGGCGCTCACCGTGAAGCTGCCATTGTTGGCACCGCTCGCCGGCGTGGCGGAGAGCCAGGCCTGGTCGTCGGTGACGGTCCAGCTCACGTTCGCGGTCACGCTCACCGGCGCGGTGGCAGCGGCCGACCCGAACGACAAACTACCGGCGGAGAGCGTGAGCGAGTTGGACGGCGTGCCGAACACCGTTGCGGGCACCGAGGTGGCGCGGATGCCGTTGGCGCCGTTGATGATGCGGTTGCCCCAGGTCGTCAGCGACGCGGCGTTGAAGTTGTTCGTCATGTCGAGGCCGGCGCCGCTGCCGCTGTTGCCGGACCACGACCAGCCGAGGTAGCCGTTGCCGCGCGCCTGCGCCTGTGCGATCACCGATTCGGAGTCGACGAACTGTCCGTTGTTCACGGGGCCAAACTCGCCGATCACCAGCGGCAGGTTCATGTCGTCGAAGGCCTGCATGTAGGCCTGGACCGGCGCGAGTGACTGGTACACCTCGTACATGTGCACGCTGAACGTGAGATTGCGGCGCGTGTCGGCGTTCCAGAGCTCCATCGCGCGGTTGCGCATCTCGTTGGACCAGTCCTGGCCCCAGTTCGCCGCGTCGATCATGATGTTGTGCGTCAGGCCCGCGTTGCGCAGCGCGATGATCGCGTCCCGCGTCTGCGTGAAGTACTGAGCCGTGGTGTTGTTGCCGAACGGCTCGTTCGCGATGTTCACGATCACGAAATTTTCCTGGCCGTTGATCGCGGCGCGGATGTCGGAACTGGTCCAGTAGGTCACCGCGTTCGAGATGTTCACGGCCGTCGACTGTTCGCTCCAGCCGGTGGAGTCGTGCACCTCGAGCACCGCGATCATGCGCAGGTCCTTGCACCACTGGATGAGCTGGCTCACCTGCGGGCCGTTGACGCGCGCCCACTGTCCGCCGGTGGAAAGCACGATGCGCACCGAGTTCGCGCCGGTGGCGGCGATCGCGGCGAGATCCTGCTGCGTCGGCCGCGACTGGAACCAGGTGTACGGGTAGTTGACCCCGCGCATGACGAACGGCGTGCCGTTGTTGTCGACGAGTTGTCCGTTCGATACGAAGAAGCCGGCGAAACTAACTACCGGCAGTAACAGGAAAGCGCAAAGAAGGGCTGCGCGTCGCAGCCCGCGACGGTTGATGCTCATAACTTCCCCCTGAAGTCCGTGTCCTTACGGTTGAGCCGCGCGGCGTTTATGCACCCGCCGTGCGATTAATGCAAGAAGAAATCCGATTGTCCTGCGCGGCGTCCGGTTGTCCCGCGGCTGTCCGGATCTGGTGACGCCAACAACGCGGGTAGTAAGCTCGTGTCATGGAAAACCTCACCGAAAAAGTCTACGAGTGCACGCTGCCCGTCGAGGCGCACATGATCTGCGACCTGCTCGCGCGCGCCGGCATCTCGGCGCGCGTCGACGGCGAATTCCTCGCGGGCGCGGGCGGCGACCTGCCGCTGGGCTCCAGCATCAAGGTACGCGTCGCCGCGGAACGCGCCGCGGAAGCGCGCGACGTCATCGACGAATGGGAGAAGGCGCAGCCTGCGGATCCGGCGACCGCGGCGCCGCAACCTCGCGGGTTGATGCGCGGGCCCTTGTGGTTCTTCCTCGGCGGGATCTGCGGCGCGTGGTTCGCGTACCTCGGCCTGAACACGCCGGTCAGCGAAGACGGCATGGACTACGACGGCGACGGTGACTACGAAATCAGTTATCGGTATGCCGGCAAAAAACCGACGCTCACCGAATACGACCGCGACAACGACGGCCAGACCGATGCGCGCTGGCGTTTCGACTCGCACGGTCTCGAAAACGTCTTCGAGTCGGACGATGACTTCGACGGAAAATTCGAGTGGCAGTACGAGGTCGCCGATGGCGCGTTCGTCAGTGGCGCTCGCGATGCGGACGGCGACGGAAAGCCGGAGCTCGCGACGCGTTACTCGCACGGCGTCCTCAGGAGCACGGACGTTTTCGACGCAGCCGGAAGCCGCGTCGTGGCGCGCGAGTTTTACGCGGGCGATCGCGTGACATTCACCGAGCTCGATCGCGACGGCGACGGCAATTTCGAACAGCGCGTCGACTTCGACCGGTACGGCCTGCCGAAATAGGGACTCCGTAGCCATCCCGCGACATTTCTACGGGTATCACCCGCGACTTCGTTGGACTAGGCTAGTCACGACAAGAACGCAGGACGAGGGGATGACGACCACCGTGCGAATACTGGGGTCGCGCGCCCGCGAGCAATTGCCGGGCACCAGCATCACGCTGCGTGCGCCGGGATTTCGCGGCGCGGTCACGCAGCTCGCCGCGAGCGCGGCGTCTGCGCGTGTGCACGCGCTGCCCTTCAACGAAGCGGCGGCGGATGCCGAAGTCATGCTCGCCGCCCATCTCGCACTGCACCTCGAGGGGCGACCTCCGGAAGGTGAACCCGGGCTGCGCTCGCGCAGCGCGCTGGCAACACACCCGCGACTCATCGTCCCCAGGCGCAAGGGCATTTCCTACGCGTTGCTGCAGACGGACGAAGACGGCGTATCGCAATTCATCTTCTCCGAGACGCGCGATTCCGACGAGGCCGTGTTTCCGCTGACGGTTGTCTCGGGACGCACGACGCATCGCACCTTGCGGGTCTTCATGTGGCCCGCGCAGCAAGTGCAGGGCCCCGGCGCCCTGGCGGCGGTGAGCCGTTTCGAGCGCCAACACCGGCCGAACCGCATCGCGCAGCTCGCGCCCAATGGCGGCTGGCGCGCGCCCGACTGGGACGCACTCGCGCGCGGGCCCGCGCTATTGCTGCTGCACGGCACCTTCGGTACGCCGCAGGCCGCTTTCGACGACTGGTTGTGCGATGAATCCTTCGCGCGCGTTCTCGATCGTTATCACGGACGCTGCATCGCATTCGCGCATCCCACGCTGTCCGTCAGTCCCGACGAGAATCTCGACTGGTTGTGCGCGAACACTCCCCGCCGCCAGGACTGCATCGACATCGTCGCGCACGGCCGGGGCGGCCTGCTCGCGCGGTTGATCGCGGCGGACGGCCGGGTGCCGGTGCGCCGCGCCTGTCTCATCGGCACGCCGAATCGCGGCACGCCGCTCACGCGCGAAGCGCAACTGCCGCGTTATCTCGACGGACACGTTGCGCTGCTCGCGCGCGCGCGCCGACACGTCGCGGAACCGACATTGCAGGGCGCGTTGAGCCTGGCGCGATGCGTCGAAGCTCGCATCGAGACATCGCTGCCCGGCATCGAGGCCATGATGCCCGACAGCCTGCTGCTGCGCGCGCTCGGCGCATTCCGGGAGCCCGCGCAGCAATGGTTCACGATCGGCGCGCAGTATTCGGGAGCCGGCGCCATGGTGAATGCCGGTGATTCCGATGAATTCGGCGCGCAGCCCAACGACCTGGTCGTGCCCAGCGAGGGTTGCCACGCTCTCGGTCGCGCCGTCACGGAATCATTGAAGCTCGGCGGAGCCGAGGTGCATCACCACGGCTATTTCGCGAATACACACGTGCGCGCGCGGCTCGACGCCTGGCTCGAGTGACGGGCGCGCTGTAGGATTCCTCCTAGAATCGGACTGGACGCGCGACGATGTCGCCCGAGACGGGGCCGGCCTAGATTTCAACCTAACAAGTGAAGGGAAAGACATGAGCTCGACAAAAATCATCGCCATCGTTTTGATCGTCGCCGGAGTGCTGGGACTCGCGTACGGCAAGTTCTCGTACACGAAGGAATCGCATGACGCGAAGATCGGGCCGATCGAGCTCACCGTGAAGGACAAGGAGACCGTGAGCATCCCGATGTGGGCCGGTATCGGCGCCATCGTGGTGGGAGCGGGCCTCCTGCTGGTGGGCGGCAAGCGCGCCTGACCAGGAAGAACCGGGAAGGGGTCGCCGGGGCATAACTTCGTTAGCCGACACCCCGTGAAGAGAGTGGGGACGATTCCGCCTTGTCGCGCGGAATCGTCCCCAAGTTATTTTTGGGGGGACATTCCTGATTTCCTAGGAAATGGGGACAGGGTTCGATGGAAGAGGGGATGTGGGCGCATGCGCGCCCGGGATCCCGGGCCCGCGAGGTGTCGGCCGCCTATAGGCGGCCCTCCGCGGCGGCTGATTGCGGTTGGTTTCGCTAGAAGATGGGCGCCGGCTTCGCGATGACATTTTGGTGTAGTGAATGCGGGCGGTGGCGAAGAGTCCCATCGAAGTAGAGAGCCGGCTTCGCACCAAGGAAATTCTCCGGAGCCGCCGCTGCGAAGGCCCACACCTCGCGTGCCCGTGCTCCCGGGCGCGCATGCGTCCGCCGTCACCGCTTCGATCAAGACCGGGTCCCGATGGCCACGAGATCAGGCATGTCCCCCGTGGCTTTGGGAAGAGCACACGCTCGGGCGTCGGCTCTTCCCAAAGCCCGTTGGGGGCACTCCTCGTTGCTTCGACATTGGCACGCGGCTCGAGGTGAGTGGACCGCGGCGGTGGGAGCGGGACGGAGCGTGGACGTGGGAGGTGCGGCTCAGGAGCGGCGGTCTTTGGCATGGCGAGGCACGAAGCCGGCTCTCTGTGTCAACGGGACTCTTCGCCAACGCCCCGCACTCTCGACATCAAAATGTCTTCGCGTCAGCCGGCGGCCCTCAATCCAAGCCCACTTCCAGTATCGGCCGTCGCGAGAAGCCGCACCTCCCACGGCCGCGCTCCGTCCCGCCCGCAGCCCCTCACTCTCATCCGAGCCGCGTCCCCTTTTCCTAGGAAATGAGGAATGTCCCCATTTAGTTCTTGAGCTTGTAGCCCGTCTTGAACATCCACGCGATGATCGCCAGGCACAGCAGCATGAAACCGACCGTCATGCTCACGCTCAGCACCACGTTCACGTCGGCCTTGCCGTAGAAGCTCCAGCGGAAGCCGTTGATCAGGTACACGACCGGGTTGAACAGCGTGATCTTCTGCCACAGCGGCGGCAGCATCGACAATGAATAGAAGCTGCCACCGAGGAACGTCAGCGGCGTGACGATCATCATCGGAACGATGCTGGTTCTTCTCCCAGCTGTCGGCCCAGATGCCGATCGCGAAGCCGAGCAGGCTGAACGTCACCGACGTGAGGATCAGGAACCCGAACATCGCGATCGGGTGCAGGATCTCGAACGGCACGAACAGGCGGGCGGTGACGAGGATGATCGATCCCAGCATCACGGACTTCGACGCGGCGGCGCCGACGTAACCCGCCAGCACTTCGATGAACGACACCGGCGCCGACAACATTTCATAGATCGTGCCGGAGAACTTCGGCATGTAGATGCCGAAGGACGCGTTGTTGAGGCTCTCGGTGAGCACCGTGAGCATGATGAGTCCGGGCACGATGAACGCGCCGTACTAAACCCCGTCGATGCTCACCATGCGCGAGCCGATGGCCGAACCGAACACCACGAAGTACAGCGAGGTGGTGATGACCGGCGTGGCGATGCTCTGGAAGATGGTGCGGAAGGTGCGCGACATCTCGAACACGTAGATGGCCCGGATCGCGTACAGGTTCATCGCTTGGACCTCACCAGACTCACGAAGATGTCCTCGAGGCTGCTCTCCGCGGTGTGCAGATCCTTGAACTCGATGCCGTGTTCGTTGAGCCGGCGCAGCAGATTGGCGATGCCGGTTTCCGCGGCCTGGGTGTCGAACGCTGTAGACCAGTTCGGTGCCGTCCTTCACGAGCTCGAGCTTCAGATCGGCGAGCGCGGGCGGGATGGCCGCGAGCGCCTGGCTGCAGGTGCAGCGTGAGCTGTTTCTTGCCGAGCTTGCGCATCAGCGCGTTCTTCTCCTCGACGACCACCAATTCGCCCTTGCTGATGACGCCGATGCGATCGGCCATCTCCTCGGCTTCCTCGATGTAGTGCGTGGTGAGGATGATGGTGACGCCGAGCTCGCGCAGTCCGCGCACCATCTGCCACATGTCCCGGCGCAATTCGACGTCGACGCCCGCCGTCGGTTCGTCGAGGAAGAGGATCGTGGGCTCGTGCGACAGCGCCTTGGCGATCATCACGCGCCGCTTCATGCCGCCCGAAAGCGTCATGATCTTCGAATCCTTCTTGTCCCAGAGCGACAGGTCGCGCAGCACCTTCTCGATGAACGCGGGGTTGGGCGGCTTGCCGAACAGTCCGCGCGAGTACTGGGTGGTGTTCCACACCGTCTCGAACATGTCGGTGGCCAGCTCCTGCGGCACCAGTCCGATCCGGGTTCGCGCCGCGCGGAAGTCGCGCACGATGTCGTGACCGTCGGCGGTGATCGTGCCGCCGGAGAGCCGTGACGATTCCGCAGATGATGTTGATGAGCGTCGTCTTGCCGGCGCCATTCGGCCCGAGCAACGCGAAGATCTCGCCGCGTCGGATCTCGAGGTCGATGTTCTTGAGGGCCTGGAAGCCGGTGGCGTAGGTCTTGGAAACGCCGGAGACGGTGAGTACGGACATGGGCCGCAAGGCTAACGACCCGACCCCCGCGGCTCAATGGCCCGTTGGAGAGAGATTCTGTCCGCGCGGTTAGTTTTTCTTGTAATTTGGCCTCATGAGGGGAACCACGCTGCTGTTTGCGGGCTGCCTGGCGGTATGGGGCCTGTTAGCAGCCGCTGGCGACGCCCGCGCCGACAGCCTCGACATCGTGCAAGCCGCGCGCAAACAGGTCGGCGTCACGGTCATCTACGACGGCGGCTACCGGCCTCTCGCGTATCCGGGCGGCGACGTGCCGGCGGAGCGCGGCGTCTGCACGGACGTCATCGTGCGCGCCCTGCGTGCGTCGCGCGGGCTCGACCTGCAGAAGGCCATGCACGAGGACATCGTCGCGCATCGCACGGAGTATCCGCACCAGCGCCGCTGGGGCAACGCCGCGCCGGATACGAACATCGACCACCGGCGGGTGCCGAACCAGATGGCCTGGTTCGAACGCCAGGGCTGGTCGCGCCCCATCGGCGCCGCGCCCGCCGACTATCTACCGGGCGACATCGTGGCCTGGAACCTCGGCGGCGGCATCCTGCACGTCGGCATCGTGAGCGACCGGAAGGCGTCGACCGGCACGCCGCTCGTCATCCACAACATCGGCGCCGGAACGCGCGAAGAAGACATCCTCTTCCGCTTCAGGATCATCGGTCACTACCGACCGGGGGCTCCATGAACGTCATTCGAATCGCGTGGACAACCTTCGTCGGTCTGTCGCTGGCCGGCATGGCCATGGCAGACCCTTCGGACGGCGAAGCAGCGCTGCGCGCCTGCGGCCACGGACAGGAAACCGAAATCCAGGGCCCGCGCGCCCGCAAGCCGTCGATCATGTTGGTGTCGGTGCGCCCGGAGGAGAGCAGCTACGTCACCCCCGACACGATGGTGAGCGCCGAGCTCGAATACGACATCGATCGCTTCGAGCCGGACATGTACCTGGTGGGTGTCCAGTTCGAAACGACCGATCAGAAGTTCTCGACGAGTGGCGCGTTCATCGATTTTCCGGAAGTGCAGTTCGCGCACGGCATGTTGCGGCTCTGTTATCCCCTGCGCACGGTCTGGAGGCAACCCACGGTCAAGTGGCCATTGGGCGTGCTCTTCAATCTCACGCGTCGCAACGAGGACGGCTCCATGACCCAGGTGGCGATCACACCGGTCACCCGGTTCAACGTCGCGGACCTGCCGGCCACGGCGCTCAATCGTGCGTCACCGAACGCCGATCAGGTCGCGATGCGCGACGCGATCGACAGGCTCACCGCGTTCCTCGACATCGTGCAAGTGCACGTCACTGCCTGCACGGAAACGTTTCCGGATATGAAGTCCGTACTCGAGCCGCTCTTGGCGGACTGGCACAAACGCCACGCGGTGTTGCAGGAGAAATCCGACATTCTGTACGCAGACCTGTTCCGGCAACGTGTCCCCGGAATTCCGGATGACGGCTTGCGGTTCGCTCGTGAATCCATGCGCACCGGCATGCGCAACACGCTGCACGAAACTCCCGAGGCACTTTCCCGCCGCAATTGCGAGCTGATGCCCGGCAGGTTGACCGGAGACGGCTACGATCCGGCCAAGGCCCAGCCGGAGGCGTATCAGCTGATCAAGAACCTTTCGATGCGTTAGCCTTCCTCACGGCCGACACCGGCGAGGGTGGATTCAAGTAGGCTTCGCGCCTACCCATGGCTTCCAAGTCCAAGATCGCAAATCAGCCCGACCTGCACGGCGAGGCCCTGAATTCCCCGCGCCAGTTCTTCGGCGTCTTCAAGTACAGCAAGCGGGCGCTCGAGCTGCTCTGGAGCACCAGCAAGCCGCTGTCGTTCCTGCTGGGCTTCTGCACGATTCTCGCCGGCGTGTTGCCCTCGGGCGTGGCATGGGTCGGCGCGCGCATCGTCGACAGCGTGTATTGGGCCACGCGGGCACTCGCCAACGGGCAACACATGGACATCATGCCCACCGTCTGGTGGGTGGTCGCCGAGGCGGGCATCCTCGTGGTCATCACGGCCGCGCACCGCGGCATCACGCTGTGCCAGTCGCTGCTCAAGGCGCAGCTCTCGCATCGCGTGAACGTGCTGATCCTCGAGAAGGCGTTGACGCTGGATCTCACGCATTTCGAGGACTCCGAGTTCTACGACAAGCTCACGCGCGCGCGGCGCGAGGCCTCGAGCCGGCCGCTGTCGCTGGTCATGCGGACCTCGGGGCTGTTCCAGAACGCCCTCGCCATCGCCAGCTTCGCCGTGCTGCTGGCGCAGTTCTCGCCGTGGGCGGTATTCATCCTGTTGTTCGGCGGTCTGCCGGCCTTCTTCGCCGAGACCAAGTTCTCCGGCGACGCGTTCCGCCTGTTCCGCTGGCGCGCGCCCGAGACGCGCATGCAGACCTACCTGGAAACGGCGCTGGCGCGCGAGGATCACGCGAAGGAGGTCAAGCTGTTCGACCTCGGCGCGCTATTCCTCGGACGTTACAGGGCCATCTACGAAGGGCTGTACGAGAAGGACCGCAACCTCACCGTGCGGCGCGAGAGCTGGGGCTTCGCGTTCACGCTGGTGAGCATCGCGGCGCTGTACAGCGCGTACGCCTGGTGCGCCATCGAGGCCGCGCGCGGGCTCATCTCGCTCGGCGACATGACCATGTACATCATGATGTTCCGCCAGGGACAGGCGGCCGTCACCGCCAGCCTCGGCGCCATCGGCGGCATGTACGAGGACAACCTCTACCTGTCCACCCTGTACGAATATCTCGAGGTGGAGGTGGACCCGGACGTCGGCACCGCGGTCAGTGGCCCGGACCCCGAGGCCGGCGTGGTGTTCGAGAACGTCGAGTTCCGCTATCCGGGCTCGGACAAGGTCGCGATCACGGGCATCAACCTGCAGATCAAGCGCGGCCAGAGTCTCGCGCTGGTGGGCGAGAACGGCTCCGGCAAGACCACGCTGATCAAACTACTCACGCGGCTCTACAGGCCCACCTACGGGCGCGTGCTGCTCGACGGCCGCGACCTGCAGGAATGGGACTCCACGGTGCTGCGCCGGCGCATCGGCGTCATCTTCCAGGATTTCGTGCGCTACCAGCTCATCGTGGGCGAGAACGTCGGCGCGGGCGACGTGCGCGCCTTCGAGGACCGGGAACGCTGGGCATCGGCGGCCACGCAGGGCAAGGCCGCGCCGTTCATCGACGACATGCCGAACAAGTACGAAACCCAGCTCGGCAAGTGGTTCAAGGACGGCCGCGAGCTCTCGGGCGGGCAATGGCAGAAGATCGCGCTGTCGCGCGCGTTCATGCGCAACGACGCGGACATCCTGGTGCTGGACGAGCCCACCGCCGCCATGGATGCCGCCGCCGAGGCCGAGGTGTTCGAGCACTTCCGTTCGCTCATGGGCAAACGCATGGCCATCGTGATCTCGCACCGTTTCTCGACGGTGCGCATGGCCGACCAGATCGTCGTGCTCGACCAGGGACACATCGTCGAGCGCGGCAGCCACGACGACCTGATGAAGGAAGACGGGATCTACTCCAAGTTGTTCACCTTGCAGGCGCGTGGCTATCGCTAGGTAGGTCGGTACAATCCGGGACCTTTCACGGCGCACGGGGAGAGCGAGCATGAAGATGGTCACGAAGACCCTGGTATTGCTGGCTGCCATGGCGGTTGGCGCCACACCAGCCATGGCGGCGAAGAAGCCGAAAGCGCAGCCCGCGCCGGCTCCAGCACCCGTCGCTGTCCCGGCACCCGCGCCGCCCGAGAAGGTCACCTCCGTCGAAGGCATCACCGAGTACCGCCTGGCCAACGGCCTGCGCGTGCTGCTGTTCCCGGACCAGACCAAGCAGACCATAACGGTCAACGTCACGTATCTCGTCGGGTCGCGTCACGAGAACTATGGCGAGACCGGCATGGCGCACCTGCTCGAGCACATGGTGTTCAAGGGCTCCCCGCGCCATCCCGACATTCCCAGCGAGCGTCACCGCGCACGGCGCGCGCACCAACGGCACCACGTCCTGGGACCGGACCAACTACTTCGAGACTTTCAGCGCCACCGAGGAGAACCTGCGCTGGGCGCTCGACCTCGAATCCGACCGCATGGTGAATTCCTTCATCGCGAAGAAGGATCTCGACACCGAGATGACCGTGGTGCGCAACGAGTACGAGTCGGGCGAGAACGCGCCCATCAACGTGCTGTTCAAGCGCCTGCTCGCCACGGCCTACGACTGGCACAACTACGGCAACACGCCCATCGGCGCCCGCTCCGACATCGAGGGCGTGCCGATCGAGCGGCTGCAGGCCTTCTACCGGACCTACTACCAGCCGGACAACGCCATCCTGGTGATCGCCGGCAAGTTCGACGAGCCGGCGACGCTCAAGCTGGTGCAGGAATACTTCGGCCCGATCCCGCGTCCGGCCCGGACCCTGCCTCAGCTCCACACCGTCGAGGCCACGCAGGACGGCGAGCGCCAGGTGATCCTGCGCCGCGTCGGCGACGTGCAGATGGCGGCCGTGGCATACCACGTGCCCGCCGGCTCGCACGAGGACTTCGCGCCGTTGCTGCTGCTCGCGCAAGTGCTTGGTGATACACCCACGGGTCGCCTGCACAAGAACCTGGTTGAAACGCAGAAGGCCGCGGGAGTATTCGGTGCGCCGCTGCAGCTTGCCGATCCCGGTCTGCTGGTGTTCGCGGCGCAGGTGCGGTCGGACAAGCCGCTCGAACCGGCGCTCGCCGGCCTCGTCGCCGACGTCGAGAAGCCGGCCGCGAAGCCGGTCACGGACGCGGAGGTCGAGCGCGCCCGCGCGCAGATCCTCAAGCAGATCGAGCTCAACCTGAACAACGCCGACGGCATCGGCCTCGAGCTCAGCAACTGGGCGGGCATGGGCGACTGGCGTCTCATGTTCCTGAACCGCGACCGTATCCGCGCGGTGAAGACGGCGGACGTGCAGCGCGTGTGGTCCACGTACTTCAAGTCGTCGAACCGCACCACGGGTCTCTACTATCCCACCAAGGAACCCGCGCGCGTCGAGGTGCCCGCCAAGCCCGACGTCCTGGCGCTCGTGAAGGACTACAAGGGCGATGCGGCGCGCGAGGAGGGTGAGGCCTTCGATCCGTCGCCGGCCAACATCGACGCGCGCACGCAGCGTTCGAAGCTGCCCGGCGGCATGAAGCTCGCGCTGCTGCCGAAGAAGACGCGTGGCGGACAGGTGGTGGTCGCGCTCAACCTGCACTTCGGCGACGAGAAGTCGCTGATGAACCGCTCCGACGCGGGCGGCATGGCCGCCGGCATGCTCATGCGCGGCACGACGAAACACACGCGCGAGCAGCTCGAGGACGCCTTCGACAAGCTCAAGGCGCGCGTCGACGTCGGTGGCAGCGCGCAGGGCGCGAACGTCAACATCGAGACCACGCGCGAAAACCTGCCGGCCGTGCTCACCCTGGTGACCGAGGTGCTCCGGCAGCCGAGCTTCGACACGAAGGAATTCGAGCAGATGCGCACCGAGATCCTTGCGGGGCTCGAGGCGTCCAGCAAGGAACCCAACACGCTCGCCGGCAATCGCGTTCATGCGGCACCTGAACCCGTATCCGCGCGGCGACGTGCGTTATCAACCCACGGTCGAGGAGCAGATCGCGGGCTTCAAGGCGCTGACGCGCGAGCAGGTCGCGCAGTTCCACAAGGAATTCTACGGGGCGCAGCATGCGGAACTCGCCGTGATCGGCGACTTCGATGCCGCCGCGCTCGCGGCGCAGGTGCAGAAGGAGCTCGGCGACTGGAAGGCGCTGAAGCCCTTCGTGCGCGTGCCGGATCCGTACATCGAAGTGGCGCCGAAGGATCTGGTCATCGAGACGCCCGACAAGGCGAACGCGTTCTTCATCTCGGGCATGGCGTTCCCGCTGCGCGACGACGATGCGGACTATCCCGCGCTCGTGCTCGGCAACTACATGCTGGGCGGCGGCGGATCTCAAGTCGCGGCTCATGGCCCGCATTCGCGTCAAGGACGGATTGAGCTACGGCGGCAGCTCGCAGATCCAGGCCGACGAGATCGACAAGTCCGGTGGTTTCCTGAGCTTCTGCGATTTACGCGCCGCAGAACCGCGGACAAGGTCGAGGCGGCGTTCAAGGAAGAGATCGCGCGCGCGCTCGGCCGAAGACTTCTCCGCGCAGGAGCTCGCGGACGCCAAGTCCGGCTGGATGCAGTCGCGCAGCGTTGGTCGCTCGCAGGACAAGGAACTGGTGCGCGGCATGGCCCGCCGCGCGCTCTTCGACCGCACCTACGCGTGGGATGCCGACCTCGAGAAGCAGCGTGCTGGCGCTCGATGCGCCGACCATCCGCGCCGCACTCGTGAAGTTCATCGAGCCCGGGAAGTTCACTACCGTGAAGGCCGGCGACTTCGCGAAGGCTGCGACCTCACCGCCCACGCCTGCGCCGCAGCCGCCGGCGTCGAAGTAGGCACAAAAAAAAGCGGCGCCAGTTTTGCTGGCGCCGCTGATTCACTATCCGTAGATAGCAGGCTCTTCGGGCTTAGAAGCGGCGACCGCCGCCGCCACCACCAAAATTGCCACGCGGAGCGCTGCGATCGCGCTCCTGCGCTTCATTCACCTTCAGCGGACGACCGCCGAAGTCCTTGCCATCGAGCGCCTGCATGGCGCGCGTAGCATCGGCATTCGGCATTTCGACGAAACCGAAGCCGCGCGGGCGGCCGGTCTCGCGATCGTTCACGAGGGACACCTTGTCGACGGTGCCATGGGTTGCAAAGAGGGCGCGCACCTGATCTTCGGTGGCGGAGAAAGGAAGATTACCAACGTAAAGTTTCGTCACGGAACAACTCACAGAAATTAAAGACACGGTGACAGGCTTATTAGCCCCTGCCGGGCTGGTCGCAAATACTTTGAGGGTTCGACACCCGTGAATACGGGGTCGCGTCAACGAAGGATCAGCAACCGGGAGGGGACCCTACCTGAAAGATTGGCCCGGCGCGACAAATTCTCGTAGGGAGGGCCCGGGCAGGGGGCTGGATTACCGGGGTGTCCCCGGCCCGCCCCTTCACAGGGCGGACCGGAGACCTGCCCGGTACCCGTCCGTCAGTGCAGCTGGCCGCGGATTTCGCCGGCCGGCCACTTCGTCGTATGGACGTTCGCGTAGGCCGTTCCTTCCTTGATGGCGGCGACGATCTCGGCGAATGCCCCGGCCTCGATGCCCTGTCCCGCGGGCCCGAGCACGAGGGTCGGCGTCGATGACACCGGTGACCTCTGCCGGTGGCGCCGGACAGGCCTGTGTCCCGGCCGGTCCGTTGCCGAGGTTGCTGCACAGGAAGAAGCTCACGCCACCGTTGACGCTCTTCTGCCCGAAATGCACGTGTGCCTGCTGCACCGTACCCTCGAGCGCGTCGTAGGTGAGCTTGAACGTGATGGTGTTCGCCTCGGTATCCACCACCGCTCGGAAGCGGCCGTGCGCCGTCGTCGACAGCGCCGGTACTTCCTGCAGGCCGACGAGCTCGGCGCGCACCACGAACCTGCCGTCGCGGTCGCGTCCCCGGTTATCGTCGCCATCGTGAGCCATCAAACTACTTGCGCCCAGCATCGCGGCCGCGATGCCGAGGGCGAGCGTACTCTTCGTTCTCCTCTTCATTGAAGATCCCCTTGGACTATGTGACTACCGATTGCGAGGGGTGACTTATCATAGGCCCCTGGCGTGACGCTTTCGCGTTCCCGGGAGTCCCCGCATGTCTGTACTGAGTCTCATCTATCCCATGGCGGCCATGGTCCTGCTGACAATGGTCGTGCTCGTGAGGTTGTTCCGCAGCCGGGTTGCGGCGGTGCGGGCCGGCCAGATAGACGCCACCTACTTCCGGCTGCACCAGGGCGCCGAGGAGCCGGAGACCGCCCGCAAGGTGAGCCGGCATTTCGTGAACCTCTTCGAGGCGCCGACTCTCTTCTATGCGGGCTGCCTGGCCGCGATGGTCGCGGGGGTCGGCGACATCGTGATCGTGACGCTGGCCTGGGGCTACGTCGCCGCGCGCGCCCTCCACGCGGTCGTACACCTCGGCGGCAACCGGCTGCGCAAGCGAATCGCTATCTACTTCACCAGCTGGCTGTTCCTCGCGGCCCTGTGGCTCTGGCTCGTGGTGTCGGTGGCGCGCCAGGCCTGACCGCGCGCCGGCTGTTGCGCCGAATCCACTGAAAGCACCGGGTTCACGAATCCCGGAAAGAGATTCGCGCGCATTTCACGGCTCGCGCGCGGCAATCAACTCGTCTTTATGTCGCACCGGTTATTGGTGCGGCCCGCGTCACTTATTCCGAAATCGCCCCGCCGTTTCGCGGTCCTGCGCCGATAGAGGCAGGGTATGTTGCCTTCACAAGAACGACGCCTGCGGGGCGAAGGGAGCACAGGGTGAGTGCGAAAGGCAGCCGGATTGCGCTGTGGTTGTACGTTATTTTCGGCGCGGTTTCCGCCGCGGCCCAGACGCCCGCCATCCAGTTCGCCGAACCCGTCGCGCTCTCGGTGAAATCCACCACCGCGGAATTCGACGCATTCGGCCGCCGGTTTTCGCTCACGCTCGAGGACAACGAGCGCGTGCTCTCCAAGCTGTCGGCCACGCGCAAGGCCGAACTCGCGTCATATCGCCTGGTGAGAGGCAAGCTTGCGGGCAGTCCGGGCTCCTGGGTCCGGCTCACCCAGACGCCGTCGGGCGTCGAAGGCGCCATCTGGGATGGCCACGATCTCTATGCCGTCACCCGCTACGACCGGATCGCGGAAGCGCTGACCACCCCGCTCGACGCGCGGCCCGACCAGGCCGTGGTCTACCGCCTGTCCGACGTGCGCGATGCGCTGCCGCAGGATTTCTGCGCGCTGGATGCGGTTTCCGCGGAATCGACCGTCACCGGCCTCGACCAGTTCAACCGGCTCGTCAGCGAGCTGGACACGCAGATCCAGGCGAGCACGGTCTCGCGCCAGATCGAGATCTCGCTCATCGGCGACGGCGCGCTGCAGTCGGCGGAGTCCGATGCCACGGCCGCCATGCTCGCGCGGCTCAACATCGTCGAAGGCATCTTCGGCGAGCAGCTCGGCCTCCTGATCATGGCCACGGACGTGCGGCTGATGGCGGCGGGCGCCGACCCGTTCACCGCGACCAAGGGCACGACGCTGCTCGAACAGCTGGGTTCCTATCGCACCGCGAACTCCGCCGTGCGCGCACGCGGCCTCGCGCACCTCGTCACCGGCAAGGATCTCGACGGCACCACCGCGGGCATCGCCTACGTGGGCACCGTGTGCTCGGCCGAGCGCGGCGTATCGCTGAGCCAGCCTCGTACGGCACGACGATTTCCGCGCTGATCATGGCGCACGAGCTCGGCCACAACCTCGGCGCGAGCCACGACGGCGAGGCCGGCACCGTCCTGCGCCGGCGTCGGCGGCGGATTCATCATGGCGCCCGCCGTGAGTGGATCGGCCAAGTTCTCCAGCTGCAGCCTCGCGGTCATGGAAGAAGCCATTCAGGAGGCGAGCTGCGTGAAGCTCGCGCAGTACGCCGACGTCTCGATCGAGCCCACGATTACGCGGTGACGGGCGAGGGCGGCGTACCGTTCTCACTGCCCTTCATCGTGCGATCGAACGGCAATCTCGCGGCCGAGGACGTCGTCGCGACGATCACGTTGCCGGCCCTGTCGGGGTTCGCCATCGAGTCCGCGGCCAGCTCCGCGGGCGCCTGCGACAGTTTCGGGCATGACGGCGACCTGCGCGCTCGGCGTGATGGACAGCGAACGCTACGCACACGATCAGCGTGAACGGGCGCAGCACGACCGCGCAGAATTTCAGCGTGCAGTCGCGCGTCAGCTCGGGCAATGACCGCGTCACCTCGAACGACAGCCGACAGCTTGCGGTTTCGATCCGCTCCGGCATCGACGCGGCGGTTGCCGTCTGTCCGTGAGCGCGGCGGAAGTCGCGCTCGGCGCGCCCATCGAAATCTACGTCGACGTTTCGAGCCTGCGCGCGCTGCCGCTGACCAACGCCGTGTTGTCCGTGAACTTCAACGAGCCCGTGACCGCGGCGAACATGCCGGGCGCCACCTGCAACGCCAGCGCCTTCGCGGTCACCTGCACCATCGCGACGCTTCCCGCGGGCGCGACGCGCCGTCTCACGCTGAACGCGACCGCGAACACGGCGGGGCCGATGTTCGCCGGCGCCAGCATCAATGCCGGCGGCGACGGCGACTTCAGCAACAACACCGCGAACCTCACGGGCTGGGTGCGCGCCGAGCACGACATCGACCTCGCGGCGGGGGCGCCCTCGATCGACCTGGGTGTCGGTGCGTACTACGAAATTCCCTACACGCTGCGTTCGCGCGGCACGCTCGATGCGACGAACACGCGGCTCACGATCACGCTGCTCTCCACCGCGGTCGCGGTGCAGACGATCGATGGCGCCTGCGAGCAGAGCGGTCCAATGACTTACCAGTGCGCGCTCGGCACGCTCGCCGCGGGCGAGACCCGCGTGGTGAACCTGCGCGTGTATGGCACGCGCGCCGCGAATGCGGACATCAGCGCCATCGCCAGCATCGACGACGATGGCTACACGACGAACAACATCGCCGGCGTGCAGCTGCGCGTCGACCACGCCGTGGACCTCGCGGTGGTGCTCGCATCGGGTGGCGCCGGCGTCGAGGACCTGCCCATCGACGGACAGGTGACGCTGCGCTCGAACGGGCGCCAGACCCTGACCGGCGCCAGCTTCGACATCGACCTCAATGCCGCGGGCACGCTCGAGTCCGCATCCATCTACAACGGCGCTGCCTGCACGCTGCTCACGCCGCAGCGCGCCCGCTGCGCGTTGCCCAGCCTGGTCCGCGGTGCGCAGGTGTACGTGAACTTCCGCGCGGCCTTCGCCGAGCCCGGCAACTACGACGCGACGTTCACCGCCGTCGCCGCGGGTGATACCGCGCCCGAGAACGACACGTTGGGCCGCGCCGTGCTGGTGCGCCCGTACAACGACATCCGCGTGACCGGCGACATCGACTTCAGCGAACTGCTGGTGGGCACGACGCACGAGGAAACGTTCACCGTCACCACCGACCGGCGCAACCTGGCGACCGCGCGTTTCATTGCGCCGCACTACTTGCCGGGCCTGCGCGTGGTTGCCATCAGCGCCGACGCGGGCGAATGTCACCTCGACGCGGAGGCCGGCGGCATCTGCGACTTCACCGATCTCGCGGCCAACTGCATCGTCACGGTGAGCGTGACCTGGAAGGCCGAGCAGCCGGCCGAGACCTACGATGTCGCGGTCGGCGTCAGCACGTTGGGCGACATCGCGGTGAACAACGACGCCGTGCGCGGCCGCGTCACCACCCACGGCCTCACCGATCTCGAGCTGCGCGTGGGGGCACCGGTTGCGGGCTTCCGCAATTCGACACTGGCGCTGCCTGAGATCTCGGTGATCAACGGCAACGAGACCGCCTATGGCACGCGCCTCGAAGTGACGCTGCCCGCCCAGGTCACGCTGGCCGACGTGTCGGCGGCGAACGCGATCTGCAGCGGCACCAGCGTGTTGACTTGTGACTTCAGCGAGCTCGACGCCGGCAGCATTTCCACGGTGAACGTCACCGTGCACGCAAATGAGGCGGGCACGTTCACGAGCGCGCTCAGGCTCACGTCCGCGAACGATTCGAACGCGGCGAACGACAGCAAGGATCTGGCGATCCAGGTCAACGACGTCACCAATGCATCGTCGACCACGGGCGGGAAGGGCGGCGGCCGCTTCGAGTGGCTGGGGCTCGCGCTGCTGGCGCTGCTCGTGGCGCGGCGGTTGCACCAGGAAAATCGGCGCGTGAATCTTTATCGCGCGTTTTGTTTTTTCCCAACGACTCGCGACGCGCCGAAAATCCGCCGCTGATCTCCGCGACCAATCCGCTGCAACCCCGCGCAATCGCGCATAATTTCCGAGGTTGTTAGGCGTCGTGTCCGCGCGCGGCGCGGCGCGCGCCGTGGCGTTGGCCGGATAATTGCAACACTCCCTGCATCCTGCGGGCGCGACCCAGTCGCGCCACGCGGGCATGAAATAAATTCAGGTATCAGGGAGAAAATCTCATGCATCGAACGAACTGGCTGATCAGGTCCGGGGTCCTGCTGGCCCTCTCGTGCGCGCCACCGCTGCTCGCGCAAGAGGCCGGTGCGGAGGGCGCCTCTGTGGACGCCGGCGAGGTTCAGGACGTAGTCGTCGTGCTCGGCACCCGCCGGACCGACCGGTCAGTAACCGACTCGGCTTCTCCGGTCGACGTCATCGGCGCCAACGAGCTGGCGACCCAGCCCGCAGCCGACATGCTCGAGGTCCTCAAGAACGTCGTTCCCAGCTTCAATGTTGCGCAGAATCAGATCTCCGACGCCTCGACCTTCGTGCGCGCGCCGTCGCTGCGCGGCCTCGCGGGTGACATGACTCTGGTGATGATCAACGGCAAGCGTCTCAACCGCGCGGCGCTGGTGCAGGTGGCCGCGGATGACCCCACCAACGCGCTCTCCCAGGGTGCGGACCTCGCTGTCCTGCCCACCATCGCCATTGGCAGCCTGCAAATCCTGCGCGAAGGAGCGACCGCACAATACGGTACGGACGCCATCGCCGGCGTGATGAACTACGCGCTCAAGAGCGAAGAAGGCTTCGAGATCAACACCCGCTATGGCCAGTTCTTTGACGGCGGCGGCGACGGCGAGGCCAAGCAGATCGCGGCCTACGCAGGCCTGAACCTGGGGGACCGCGGCTTCTTGTCCATCGCCGCTGAATTCAACGATGATGGCGGCAGCATTCGCAACGCGACGCGCCCCGTCGCCGTTCTGTTCGCGGAAGCGCATCCGGAGCTGGCCGACCAGCTGCCCAACTACCCAAAACCGGTCCAGATATACGGCAACTCGCCGTCAGAAGGCTGGAAGGCGATCGTCAACGCCACGTTCGACGTGACCGAGTCGGCCCAGCTCTACGCGTTCGGCAACGTTGCCAGCGCGGAAATCACCGAGAGTTTCAACTACCGTTCGCCCGAAACCTTCACGGCGACCGATACCACCGGCACCGTACGCACCCTGGGGCGAAATGGAGCTTTCAACGGTCCGATCTACCTGACCCCGTGCCCGGCGGGCAATGCGACCTGCCCGACAGGCGGCTTCGTCCTGGATGACAACACGTTCTCGTTCATCGAAATGTACCCGGCGGGTTTCACGCCGCAGTTCGTGGGTGAGAAGGAGCAGGCGTTCGGCGTGGTGGGCTTCAAGGGCGACCTCGCGGAGAACCTGACTTTCGACGTGTCGGGATCGATGAGCCGCAACGAACTGACCATGTCGATGTACGACTCGCTCAGCCCGACCTATGGGCCGCAGACCCAGGACAGTTTCGAGTTCGGTACGCTGATCCAGGAGGAGACTGTCGTGAACGCCGATCTCGTCTGGTCGGTCGAGGCCGGCCTCCCGAGCCCGCTGACCATCGGGTTCGGCGCGGAATACCGCGAAGAAACCTACGAGGCGACCGAGGGCGACGAACAGTCCTACGGCATCGGGCCGTACATCACCCAGCCGCTGTATGTCGAAACGTCGCCGGGTGTTTTCGCCTTCGACTCCACGGTCGGCAAGCCCTTTCCGGGGGCGAGCGGCTATGGCGGAACCAGCCCGGATGCTGCCAACAGCTATTCGCAGGACAGCTATGCCGCCTACGTGAGCGTGGAAGCCGACCTGGCCGAAACCTTTTCGGTGGGCGTCGCCGGGCGCTTCGAGGACTACAGCTCCTTCGGCTCGACGACGGTCGGCAAGCTGAATGCGCTGTGGGATATCACGGATTCGTTCTCGTTACGCGGTACGGTCGGCACGGGCTTTCACGCGCCGTCGCCGGGCCAGAGCAACGTGCAGATCCTGACCACCGCGTTCACCAACGGTGTGCAGGTACAAACGGGCACCTATCCGGTCACCAATCCGATCGCCCAGTATTTCGGTGCCACCGCGCTCAAGCCGGAAGAGTCGACCAACTTCGGCCTGGGCTTCGTCTTCTCGCCCACATCCAACCTGTCGCTGACGATCGACGCGTACCGCATCAAGGTGCGTGACCGTATCGGCCTGTCCCAGACCTACAGCGTGACGGCCGCGGACATCGCAGCTCAGCCCGCGCTCCTGGCCGTGGGCGAAGGCGGCGACGTGCAATACCCCACCAGCGCTTATGACTCGCTCACCAAAGGCATCGACTTCGTGGGCACCTATAGTCCGGAGCTGGGTACCGGTTCGCTCAGCCTGACGCTCGCCTATAACTACAACGACACGGAGGTGACGGAGTTCGATGCGGAAATCATCAGCGATGCTCAGCGGACCGACATCGAGGGCATCATCCCGAAACATCGCGGAACCATCACGGCGAGCTATGGGATCGGCGACTTCACGATCACGGCGCGCGAGAACTACTACAGCTCCTTTACCCAGGAACAGGCTTTCCCTGGACAGACGTTCGGCTCGAAGTTCACGACCGATCTGGAGGCGAGCTACACCCTCGCCGAGCGCTACACGATGGCAATCGGCGCGAGCAATCTGTTCAACGAGTATCCGGACAAGATCATGGCCACCGCGGACAACCCGATCTATGTCCTGACCAACAGCCTTTCGAACGGGCAGATCTATCCCAACAGCGGTGGTCCGTTCGGCTCCAATGGCGGCTTCTGGTATGCCCGCGTGAATGTGAAATTCTGATTCTGGAAGGGATCAGAAAAACGAAAGGGTGGAGGGACGCCGGTCCCTCCACCCTTTTGCGTGGGACTTAGCTCATTTCGCGAGCTGCACTTCGATTTCCACCAGCATGCCCGGCGCCACCAGCCCCGCGACCTGCACGGTGGAACGCGCCGGCAGGTTGGGTTGCTCCTTCGTGCCGAAGTGCTGGGAGTACGCGGCCATGAATCCCTCGAAGTCCATCTTCCCGCCCTTGGCCGGATCGCCGACCAGGTACACCGTCATCGCGACGACGTCCTTGAAGCCGAGACCCATCTGGTCGAGTGACTCCTTGATGCGCGCGAACACCGACGTCGCCTGCGTCTTCGTGTCGCCCCAGTATTGCGGCGTGCCCTGCGGTGCCTTGGCATCGAGCGGGGCGGGCGTCATGCCGCTGTGGAAGATGATGGTCTTCCCGGCCGGCACTTCGACCGCGCGCGCAATCGGGAACGTGCTGCCGCCGCCGAGCGGATGACGCACGACGTCGGCGGCCTGCGCGCCGCCCGCCAGGGTGATCGCAAGCGCGGCGGCGATTGCGGAGCGATTGAGCTTCATGGGAACTCCTTGGGTTGGTGTGAAATTGGTGCCGGAAATTGGTGCCGGAGTTGAAAAACGGGAATTAGCATCGACGACCACTCCGGCGTCGACATCAAACTCGCTAATTCCCGTTTTTCAACTCCGGCACCAATTTCCGGCACCAAGTTCACAGCGTGTTGATGTAGGCAACGACGTCCGTGATGGCCTTGTCGTCCGGCAGGGTGCCGACGATCGCGCGCATCTGTGCGCCGAAGGTATCGCGCGCATCCACGCCGCGCAGCCCTTCCTTGTAGTTCTTGAGCTGGGTGACGAGGTACCAGTCGGATCGCGCCGCGAGCGCCGGCGCCTGCAACTGCGCGTTGCCTTCGCCCTTCGCGCCGTGGCAGGCCGCGCAGGCCGCATACAGCGTCTTGCCGTGCGCGACGTCGCCGGTAACCGTCGGCTCCGGCCGCTTCGATTCGAGCGTGGCGATGTACGCCACGGCGGCGTCGAGCGTACCTTCCGCCTTCACGCGCAGGCCCACCGGGCCCATCTCGTGTCCGGGCGCGTCGCCATCGGGCGTGCCACGCACGCCGGCCGCGAAATTCTCGAGCTGGCGCGCGAGATACCACGGCTCCATGCCCGATAGTTTGGGCGCCCGGATGCCCACGTTGCCATTGGCATTCGTGCCGTGACACAGCAGGCAGTAGTCGAACTTGTTCTCCGCGGAGGCCGCGGCGACGAGGGAAGAGACGAGCGCCAGCAACAACGCGGATTTTCCGGCGCGTGTCATGCGGTCACCGTCTGCCCGGCGCGCTCGCGCGCATCGATCTGCGCGATCGCGTGATGCGCCGAGGCGATGGCACCTTCCTGCCATCCCGGGTGGTAACTCACCTGGTCGCCGATCAGGAAGTGATTGCCCGCCGGCGCCTGCAGCTTCTTGAACCATTGTTTGAACAGCGCCTCGTTCCACTGGGCCGCGCATCCCAGCATGTGATTCATCTGGTGCCACGCGACGGTCACGCCGGTCTCCACGTACTTGCCGTAGTCGGGATGGATCTTCGAACCCTGCTCGATGGCGAGCTTGATGCGATCCGCGGGCGCGAGCCGCGCGAATTTCTCGCCGGCGTTGGGATCGAACGTATACGCCGCGAGCACCACGCCCTTCTGGCGATGGATGCCATGCGCCGGATACCAGATCTGCTGGATGTCCTGCAGCGTCCAGGAAATGCCGCCGTAGATGCCTTCCTTCTCCCAGAAACGTTCCTTCATCTGCAGGCCGATCTTGAACAGCTTGCCGCGCGGCACGGCGAGAAAGCCGGCCGCCTGTTCCTTCGGCAGGTTGTGCTCGATGCCGGCGAGCAGGTGCATCGGAATGCAGTTGAGCACGTAGTCGGCCTTCGTTTTCACGTAGTCGCCGTTGCGGCGGTATGTGACCTCGACACCGTTGCCCAGCACCTGGATTTTCTGCACCTGCGATTCGAGCTGCACCAGGTGTCCGACCTTGCGCATGAAACCCGTGACGATGCGATCCATGCCGCCCGTCGGCTCCATCATCATCGCGGCCTGGTCGTCCGTTTCGCCGAAGCTCATGATCAGCATGAACTTCGACTTCAGCAGCTCGCTCGGTGACAGCGGCTTCTTGAGCTGGTCCGGAAACGTGTAGTCGTGGGTCGCGAGGCCGGCGCGGCTCGTGCCGATGTAGTTGAACTGCGGGTCGAGTTCGCCGAAGTGCCTGATGTACTCGCGCAGCCGGTCCCAGTCGTCCTTGCTCATGGGCGCCGCCATCGACTCGGGTTTCAGGGACTTCGCCATGAGCTCGGCGACGAAGCCGCGCGAGTCGTTCATGTATTCGCGCGCGCGGATCGGCTTGCCGCCGAACATCGCATCGTCCTGCACCCAGGCGTTGCGGTTGTCGTTGATGAAGGGCGAGAGCTCGACGCCGAGCTCCTTGCAGTACTCGAGCAGGTGTACGTGGTGTCCCGGGATACGCGCCGGCCCGCAGTTGAAGAAGAGGTCCGGGTCGTCGTCGAACTGACAGACCTGCGGATAGCCGGTCTCGTCGATGCGCGAGCCGTGCCGCAGCGTCATGTTGCGGCCGCCGGCGCGGAACGAAGCCTCGAGCACCTGGACCTGGTAGCCCTTCTTGTTGAGCTCGTAGGCGGCGGTGAGTCCCGAAATACCCGCGCCGAGGATGAGAACCTTTCTGGGCTTGCTGAGCGCCGCGAGCTCCGGCCTGGCGGCGAGCGCGGCGGCGGGCATGAGCCCCAACGCCATGGCGACGCGGAACACGGCGGTGGATCCGCCGACCGCACCTGCCAGTTGCAGGAGATCACGGCGAGACAATTGTTTTTGCATGGTTTGCGACCGCCAGTGGGCAGTAATTTTCGTTCTCGGTGACATACAAGTTATATGCCACGCCAGGCGATCGAACCGGCGGGCGATTAAGAGGCGAGGGGCGAGTGAGGAGCGGCCACATGCACCGCAGCGCGTCGTGGGCGCCGCGGATGCCTCAGGGCGGGGCGCGTTCTGTCATGCCCCGATGGCTGGTGACAGAGCGCATCAGTATGATCGGGCCAAACTAGAACACCGCGGGAAGCGGGGAGCACGGGGTGGGTGCGACTCAACGGCTGATGATGGGACTGGTCGCGCTGCTGTTCGCGACTGGTGCCGCTGCGCAGGAGATGCGCATCCAGTTCGCGGAGAAGGTGAACATCACCGCCGCCGCGGGTCTTACCGAGTTCGATGCATATGGACGGAGGTTCTCGCTGGACCTCGAGAGCAACGACCGGTTGATCCGCTCTCTCGTGTCCACCGGAAAAATGTCGATCGGGAAGGACCGGCTGCTTCGTGGCCGCGTCAATGGCGTTGCCGGCTCGTGGGTCCGCCTCGCGAAAGTGGGCGATGGCCTCGAAGGCGCCATCTGGGACGGGCAGAATCTCTATGTTGTCACGAGCAAGCGGCAGATCGTGTCGAAGCTCACGTTGCCCATCGAGGGTGCCGACTCGCAGACCGTGCTCTATCGATTGTCGGACATCATCGGTGGATTGCCGAAGGACTTCTGCGGCGTCGACGTCAGCCTCCCCCCGAGCAAGGTGAGCGCACGCAACGGACTGGACCAGTACAAGGAAATGGTCGCCGAGCTGCGCGTGAACGCCGCGATGCTCGTCGCCAACGAGCAGCTCGACATTTCCCTGATCGCCGACACCGCATTCCAGAACCAGAAAGGCCCGCTGGCGCTGGACGCGATGCTCGCGCGGCTCAGCATCGTCGACGGCATCTTCAGCGAACAGGTCGGCGTGCTGCTCGTTCCGACGGAACTGCGAATGATTCCCGCGGGCAACGATCCGTTCACGACGAACGATTCCGAAGACCTTTTGCATCAGCTCGCGGATTACCGCGAACTCGACGCCCGCGGTCCAGGCCGCCGGGCTCGCGCACCTGATGACCGGGCGGAATCTCGACGGCAACATCATCGGCATCGCGTTCCGCGACGTGCTGTGCGAGCCGCGCGATGGCGTCTCGATCAGCGACAGCGAGTATGACGACTTCATCTCGGGACTCATCATGGCGCACGAGCTGGGCCACAACTTCGGCGCGCCGCACGATGCCGCCGCGGGTTCCGAATGTTCATCGGTCCCGCCGGACTTCCTGATGGCGCCCGAACTCAACTGGAGTTCGACGTTTTCGCAGTGCAGCCTCAACCAGATGCAGCAGGCCGTCGAACGGGCGCGCGGCGTCTGCATTCAATCCTTGCAGTACGCCGATATCGCGGTGCAGTTTCCGGCGCAGCCCGTCGAAGTCGACCCAACGAGGACTTCTCTTTCCCGATCGTCGTCAGTTCCGTCGGGACGCAGGGTGTGTCAATGCCACGCTGCAGATCGATCTGCCATCGCAACTGTCATTTCCCTCCGCGGTGCTCGACGAGCGGCACCTGCAGCGCCAGCGGCAGCACCGTGTACCTGCCAGTTCGGTGACGTACGGCCGCCGGGGAAGCGCCCGTTCGATCGACTGACCCTCAGCACCCTCGGCACCTACATCATGTCCGGGCGGGCCGCGGCGGACAACGACTTCAGCCGCCAACAACTCGCGCAGCGTGGTGGTTGGGCTGCGTCGGCCGTGGATGTCAGTAGTCACTGTTTCGGTGAGCACCTCGTCGGTCTTCGAAACGGACCCGATCGAGGTCACGGCCGACGTACTTCGTTTCGCACGCAGGCGGTTCGGGGGGGCACCCTTCGGGTTTCCGGTACGCTCATCGAATCGATTTCTGCAGGCGCGCACCCTGCGCGCCGAGCAAGGGCAGGAGTACGCGATCCGGTGCGACCTGGCAGACATTCCAAGGGGACGAGACGCGGATCAGGTGCGTGCCCGGGCGGTCACCCCGGTCTGGCTACGCGGACGTCCAGCGTCAGCTCACCCGGTGACGCGGACTTCAGCAACAACCACGCGGGGGCCGCAATTCAACGTGCGTCGCCGAGCGCGAAGTCACCACCGAGGTGTCCACCGAAAACCTGCTCGCCGTCATCGGTCCGACGTACGACATCGTGTATACGGTCGTCCATCGGCCGGCTGCCGACGACTGAAACGCGGTTCACCGTCAGCAATCCGTGGAGCGCAGTCGAGTCGGTCGTGCCCGGCGCGGGTTCCTGCCCGACGCCCGGACCTGGATTGAACCGATGCGATTTCGGAACCCTGGATCCCGGCGAGTGCCTACCGTTACGGTGCGGTTGCGCTTCGATACCGCGACCTCTACGAGTCTCGTGGGCTTCACTAACTACATGGATGGCGTGCAGCCGAAAAATTCCGCGAAGTTCACGTGGATCTACGTGAACCTGCGTGTCGACGCGCAGGCCAATCTTGGCTGGATATCGACGCCGCTCGAGGGCCAGCCGGGCACGGGCATGTTCGAAATCCAGTCGATCGGCATCGACTACGCGCAGAACGTCGTGGCGACCCTCGACTTGCCCGCGCCGGTGCGACTGACGGCCCTGCAGATCATGTACAACCCGCACGGGTTTCAGTGCTCCGTCCTCACACCGCAACGCGCGCGATGCACGGGTTCCTATGGCGTCCTGGGACAGGAGGCCCCGGTCACGCGGGTGTCTTTCGAGCTTCGAGTCCGATACCGCGACCAGCAGCACCGCTATTTCGCGCTCACGGCCGATGCCGACGGCAACGCCGCCAATGACACATCGACCGTGCCGATCATTGTGACTCCCTACATCGACGTGGGCTTCAGCCTGGATTCCAACCCTGGCGCGCTGGTCATGAACGTCGGCGAGCAGGCATCGCTCGATCTCACGCTGACGCATCGGACGCAATTCCGTGTCCAACGTTAATGTCTTCAGCATCAGGGCTCGAGCCCGTGGTACCGCGTGGAATCGATGTAGTTCAATGGCTCCGACTGTCCGCGCGCCGGCATGGATCAATCCGAATTCGGCCGAGTACTTGTGCGCGACGGGGGCCTGCCGGCGAACGCGGTGTATCCGCTGGTGGTGCGGTATCGGGCGATGCAAGGTGGCGTTGGCCAGGGTGGCATTCCGATCAGCGCTTCCACCGTCAACGATTCCAACAGCATCAACAACATCGTGTTCCCAATGCGCGCACTCAGGTGACGACCGACGTGCGGTCGAGGTGGCCGCAGTCGACCGCCACGACGACGAGCGGATCGCGGCTGCGTTTTCCTCTGGTGACCATCATGAATACCGGGGCGGAGGCGGAGCGACATCGTGGTCAACATTCCGCTGCCTTCGTTCGCGACGGTCGATACGGTCTCAACCAGCGGTTTCTGCACGGGCGTGACGACGGTGCAGTGCGCGTTCGATGCGATAGCCGCGGGCGCGAACGCGACCATCGACCTTCAGGTGCTCACCTCGGCGGAGGGATCGTTCACCAGCAACATCACGATGGTCGCGGGGAACGATTCGACGCCCACGAACAACAGCGCGTCGGTGGTGGTAACCGTGACGGCGCAGCCACCGCCACCGCCACCGCCGCCTCCGAGCGGTGGCGGCAGCTCCAGCAGCGGCGGCGCCAAGAAAGGCGGCGGCAGCCTCGAATGGCTTGCGCTCGCCTTCCTCGGGTTGTTAGCCCTGCAGCAAGCCCGTTCAGTTCGTCAGCAGATCCGTGTTGCTCACGAACGCGATGTGCGTGCCGTCCGGTGACCACGACGGCACGTTGATCGTGCCCTGGCCGCCGTACACGTAAGCGATCACCTTCGGCGGCGCGCTGCCGTCGGTGGGCATGAAGCGCAGATAGCAGTGCTTGTAGTACGGATGGTCGGACGGCTGCGACGTCGAGCCCGTACGAGATGATCACGATCCACTTGCCGTCCGGCGAGAAGTGCGGGAACCAGTCGTTGAACTTGTGATCGTTGGTCACGCGTTCCTGGTTCTTGCCGTCGAGGTCTCATGCGCCAGATCTGCATCTGGCCCGGAACGCGTGGAATTGAAATAGATCCACTTGCCGTCGGGGCTCACCTCGGGGCCGTCATCGAGTCCGGGCGAGTTCGTGAGATTGATTTCCTTGCCGCTGCCGTCCGAGGCGATCTTGTAGATGTCGTACTCGTGGTCCTTCGCCTCCCTTCGGGATGCGGCCGCCGGTATAGGTCAGCCATTTCGCATCCGGCGTCCAGCCGTGCATGTAGCTCGGCGTGTTGCGGCGTGATGCGCTCCGGCACGCCGCCGCGCGTCGGCATCGTGAAGATGGTCGACTGCCCGCTGCCCGTGCTCTGGTCGCTGATCGCGAGCTGCGTGCCGTCGAACGACAACACGTGATCGTTGTTGTTGCGGATCGCGAAGCCGGTGTCGATCAGTGTCGGCGTGCGCGTGGCGAGATCGAACTTCCACAGCCGGCCGCGCGTGGCGGGATCGCCGCCGCTGGCGTTGTAGAGCAGGGCGGAGCCGTCGGGCAACCAGTTGGGCGCCTCGAACGGCACGCGCGACGTGTAATACACGTTGCGGTGACCGCTGGTGACGTTCATCACCTCGAGCCGGCTGCCGATGTAGTCGCGATACGGCTGGAAGCCGACCTTCACGGGCTTGATCACGCGCACGTGGCGGAAGACCACGGTCTCCTTCACGTCCGCATTGTGCGAGGAGAGGAACAGGCCGACGTATGCCTCCTCGGGCACGAACGTGGCGTCCGTGATCTGCGCGACCTCGAAGGGCTCGCCGAAGCGCGCGGCCGAGAAGATGAAGACATTGCCGCTTGCGTTCGAGCTGGATGACGGTGGCACCCTTGGCGGCCAGCATCTCGGTCTGCGCGGTGTCTTCTCCCTTCGCTTTCCGGAACTGCAGCGACGTGAGTCCGTCGCCGTGGACCGCGCCGTCGACGTACGCCGAATCGAAATCGGCGATCGACGCGCGGGCCATGATCCCGGCCTTGCGGTGCGGATCCACGCCTTTGCCCACGAACTCCACCTGCGCCTGGATGATGAAGTCGCCCTTCATCTTCCGGTACGCATAGTGGAACTCATCGCGCTTCGCCCAGATGTTCACGCCGCCCGCACTGAGCGTGTACACCTGCGATGCCGCGTTGAAGGTGGCGTAGCCCGCGATCTTCGGCGAGCCCACGTCCCCGTGAGCCTCGAAATCTCCCAGCGGTCCGCCGTTGGGTGAGGCGAAAGCCAGCGGGGCGAAGGCCCACGCGGCGAACAGGAACATTCTTCTCTTCACGTTTCCCCCTCAGGAAAAAGGGGACGGATCTATTTTCCATCCCCATCAGTTGTCATGACTCCCGCCCGCGGCTTCTCCGTCATGCGGAAATTGGATCTGTCCCCTTTTTCATCGCAGCAAGGCTGTTGCGGTCCACAACATCGGCGCCTGGCCATGCGTATCGCCCGTGACGCGCGGCCGGTCCAGGTAGTACTGCAGATCGTTCCTCTTGCCCGTGCCCACGCACACCTCGCGCAGGTCGCCGTCCGGGGTCAGATATCCGACCAGCGCGATCCACGCCTTGCGCGCGGCCGGCCCGTAGGTTTCCTCGGGCAGCCAGCCATTCTTCACGCCCGTCACGAACGCATACGCGAACATGGCGCTGCTCGAGCTTTCTTCCCAGCTCTCGGGGTGGTCGATGAGCTGGCGCCACATGCCGGTGTCGGCCTGGTGCTTCAGGAGCGTCGCCATCATCCGCGTGTACGCGGCGAGCACGGGCTTTGTGCAGCCGGTGTTTCGCGGGCAGATCGCGCAGCAGCTCGGCCATGCCCACGGCGACCCAGCCGTCGCCGCGGCCCCAGTAGAACTTCACGTCCGGCGCGTGGAAGAACAGGCCGTTCGGCTGCTGCAGCTTCTCGAGGTAGGCCACCATCTCCCGCGCCGTGCGTTCGAGGTACTTCGCGTCGCCGGTGGCGCGGTACGCCTGCAGCTGCAGTGCGGTGATCATGTACATGTCGTCGATCCACCAGCGGGTCTGGCGGGTGAGGCCGTCGGGCAACGGGTTGTCCCATTGAGCGTCGGCGATCGTGAGCCCCATGAGGCGATATCGAAAACGCGGCTCCTGCATGTACAGCTCGAGCGGCAACGAGCCGAACACCGCGCCATCGACGTGACCGGTGAGAGGTACGCGCGTGATGTCGGCGGCGAAGAAGGGATCGAAGCGATCGATCAGGCGCTTGCGCAGCTCCTTGTCCTGCGACACGGCAGCGAACTGCAACGCGCCGGTCCAGGTAGCCACGTGCGAGTAGTGCAGCGCCCCCGCTCCGTGGCTCGACATGTCCATGTGCGGCGTCGGGATGAAACGCTCGCTGACGAGTTTGCCGACCACGCGCGGGTCGGTGCCCTGCGGCCAGTCCGCGAAATACTTGTCTTGCGCGAACGCGCCATTCATCACGAAGGGGATGACCAGCAACGCGGCGCGCGCGAGCACGAAGCGGCTGCTCATGGCTTCGCGCTCACGGTGACGGTGAGCGGATGGGTCACGCGCGCCGCGAAATCCTTCACGTAAGCTTCCCACGCCGCGCGATCCTCGAACTGCCCACTGCGATTCCAGCCCGCGCCCGCGAAATACCTGAGCGGCGACTTGTCGTAGACCTTCACCAGCAACAGGTGATTGAACTTGCCGCTGTCATCGGGCGAGTCTTTTGCATAACCGCCCGACGTTACGTCCTTGCCGAGGATCACCGCGGTACCGAGACCGCCATCCTTGTTCTCTTCCCAGAGGCTCATCCAGCGGCCGTCCGGATCGCGTGTGAGCACGGCGTCGGGACTGCCCTCTGCCTTCTTGTGCTCGGTCAGGCCGACGCCCGCGATCTGCGATGCCCCGGCAAACGAGAATGTCTCCTCGATCGCGTCAAGATTCCGGCCGCAGTCGACCGTGAAACGTTTGAGCGAACGCGCATTGGCGCCCTTGGAGATTTCGAAGGGGGCGTACTCCAGCGTGAACGCCGCGCGTCGTGGCCCGTTCGAGAGCACCGCTGCCTTCGTGAAGTTGTCCGAAGTCCACAACTTCGCGCCATCCCAGAAACCCGTGCCGCCGGCGCCGCGCGCGCCGCCGATGCTGTAAAGGTCGAGGCCTTCGCCTTCCTCGTCCTTGTGGAACTGGTCGTGGCCCTTCGCATACCAGCGATCGACGATCGGATACGCAACGCGTTTGCCCCACACGTCGATGCCGCTGCCGCGCAGGCGTTCGCCGCCGGCCGCGGGCGTGTTGAGCGCGGTGCCATACATGCGATGCGCGATGCGATCGTTTTCCCAGGCCATGTCGTCGTAGCGCTCGGGCACGAAGCGTGCGTACACGCAGGCCGGTTCGGGCGGCGTCGCGGTCGTGAGGTTCTCGAGCGTGAACGTGGCGCGCTTTTCGCCCGCCTTGAAATCGTAGGTGAACACCAGCTCGTCGTATTTCGCGCCCCGGTGATCGTGCTGGTAGTTGGTGATCTGCGAGGGCAGGGTCTTGCCGGACGCGTCACGCACCACCAGGTGATACATGCGCGCCTCGGGCATCACCGCGGTGATGCGCGCGAATGGAATGCTGACGACCTCCGCGGTCCGCGCGGCGTCGAGATCGTGGGTCACGGTGACCGTGGTGGCGGCCTGCGCCGCGGACGCAACGAGGGCCAGGGCGCAGCCAGCGGCGCCCGAGATCAGGACCTTCATGACTCCCCCTGGGTTTACCGTGGGATCATAGCCCAAGGTCTCCCCTGGGCCAGGGTTACGGGACGACGATCGTGGGGTCGACTACCGTCCAGAACGCCCACTTGGGATTCAGTGACGTGTCGAACAGCAGCGGGCGATTCGTGCGATTGACGGGGAAGCTGTTGAGCCAGGTATGGTTGTCCGCGAGGCCCCACAGCGTCACCGACGTGACGCTCGGCCGATCGAAGGCGTTGAACAGCGCGCGGTACAGCGTCGCCTGGTCGGAAAGCACCTGCTGCGGCGGAGTCGCGCCGAAATCCGCGAGACAGGGCGGAATCGTGCGGCTGGAAAAGCAGTTCCCGGGGTCCGCGTAGAGGGACACGTCGAGCTCGGTCACGTGATTCACCATCGTGCTGCCCAGCGCTTCCACCGCCTGAAACGCGGCGGTGATCTGCGCCAGGTCGGCGCCGAGCTGCAGATGGAACTGGTGGCCGACACCGTTGATGTCCTCGCCACGCCCCGCGTTCATGACGTCCTGCGCGATCCGGATGACGTTGGCGCGTTTGCCCGGCAGTTCGGTGTTGTAGTCGTTCAGCATCAGCTTCATGTCGGCGCTGGTGCGGCCGATGGAGGCGCGCGCCTGGGTCGCGAACAGGAATGCATCCTGCACGTACTCGCGGCCGTCCTTGCCGCCGAAACTGTACGCGATGTACCAGGGGCTGTCGGTCCGGTAAGGATTGGACGCGTTCGGAGTGTCGCTGGCCGCTTCGTTGACGACATCCCAGGCGTATACGTTCGGAAAGTGCTCTACCACCGCGAATATGTAGTCGCGCATGTGCTGCTGGACGTCCGCGCGATAGTTGTCGGGCGTCGACTGATTGCCGCTCGTGAGCCAGCTGGGCACGGTCTGATGCCACAGCAAGGTGTGAGCCCGCACCTCCAGACCGTTGCTGCTGGCGAAGTTCACCAGCGCATCCGCGGGCGCGAAATTCGGTGATGCCGCGGGCATCGGCGGATTGCTGCCCGGTGCGTTCGGCCACACGACGTTCGGCTTCATGGCGTTCTCGGCCGTGATGGCACTGAAGTGCTTCCTGAGCAGCGTCGACGCCGGCCCGGTGATCGAATCCGCCTCGATGGCCGCGCCCACGGGAAAGCCCACCACGCCGAAGCGGCCCTCGATGATAGCCTTGAGCGCGGGTGCGCTTGCCGGGTCCGGGAGACTGGGACCCCCGCTGCTCGAGCTGGAGCTGCTGCTCGAACTACTGCTGCCGGAGCCGCTGCCACCGCCGCCACACGCGGCCAGCGTGAGGGTAAGGACTGCAATCGCGGCCGAGCGAATCGGGCTCATCCTGATTTTTCTCATTGCTTGCGGAACGGGCTGGTGGCGTACGACTATCTGCGCGACTTCGGACAGGGGCATCGCATGTTAAAGGGAACTCGCACTGTTTTGACGTGGGCCGTACTCGGGAGTTTCGTGCCCATGGCGCATCCGGCGGATGCGCCGCTACTGGCCAGGATCTTCGGCGATCACGTCGTACTCCAGCGCGATCGTCCCATCGACGTCTACGGGACCGCGCGCCCGGGGGAAGAAGTCACCGTCACGCTGTCGGGCGCCACCCTGCGCGCGACCGCCGATGGCCAGGGTCGCTGGCGCGTCGCGATGCCGGCGTTGCCGGCTGGTGGTCCGCACACGCTCACCGCGCGCACGAAGGACCGCCTGCAGAATGCCGATGACGTGCTCGTCGGCGACGTGTGGCTGTGCTCGGGACAGTCGAACATGGAATGGACCGTGCGCAACACGCTCAATGCGGACAACGAAGCCGCTGCATTCCGCCAACGACGCGATCCGGCAGGTCACGATCCCGCGCTTCGCGAGCGTCGCGCCGCGCGCGGATTTCGAATCGACAGCTCGAATGGAAGATCGCGGGTCCCGCGACCACGCCGCATTTTTCGGCCGTCTGTTACTACTACGATCGCGCGAGCTGCAGAAGACCGTGAACGTGCCGCATGGGCATCATCGTTTCGTCCTGGGGCGGCACGCGCATCGAGACCTGGCTGTCGCGCGAGACGCTGCAGGAGCTCGGCGGCAATGATGCCGGGCTCGATCTGCTGGCCGAGTACGCGCGCGATCCATCGCTGGCGATGCGTCACTGGGGCGAGAGCTGCCAGAAGTGGTGGCTCGCGCAGCCGCAGACGCGGCGGCAAACAACCGTGGACGAGCGCCGCGCGGTCAGCGGCGGACTGGAAACCGGCGCCGGCATTGCGAGAAGCCCTGGGAAGAGTGGGGCGTTACGCGCTCGCCGGGTATGACGGCATGATGTGGTACCGCGCGCGCGTGACGCTCACGAAGGCGCAGGCAAAGCAGGCGGCGACGCTCGCGCTGGGCGCGGTCGACGACGTCGACATCGCCTGGATCAACGGCCGCGCGATGGGCATCGGGTTTCGGTGACGGCGAGCACGCCTATCCGCGTGCCCGCGAAGCTGCTCAAGGCCGGCGAGAATAGCGTCGTCGTGAACGTGTACGACATGTGGGGCAGCGGCGGCATGCACGGGGCCGGCGAGCGGGCGCGCGCTGCGGTTCGCCGATGGCACGCAGCGTTGCGCTCGACGGCTGGGAATACGCGTTGCCGCCTGCCGCGTCTGTGGCACTCCGCGCGCGCCCTGGGAGCCGATCGCCGGCATCAACATCCTCTACAACGGCATGATCGCGCCGCTCGGAAATTTCGGGCTGCGCGGCGTGCCGTGGTACCAGGGCGAAGCGAATGCCGGGCTCGACGATGCGCGCCGCTACCAGGCGCAGCTGCAGGGATTGTTCGCGGACTGGCGCCGGCAGTTCGATGCGCCGCTGCCGTTCCTGGTGGTGCAGCTCGCGAACTTCGGAGCGCTGGCGAACGCGCCGGTAGATAGTGGCTGGGCGCAGCTGCGCGATGCGCAGCGCCGCGCGGTCGAGGCGGACGGCAACGCGGGGCTCGCGGTCACCATCGACATCGGCAATCGCGACGACATCCATCCGCAGAACAAGCAGGACGTCGGCAAGCGGCTCGCGCGCGCCGCACGGCAGGTCGTGTATGGCGAGAAGATCTCGGCGATGGGGCGCGACGCCGGCCCGCGCGTGGCTCGAGGGCGATGTCCTGCACGTCACGCTCGCCGGCTTCGACGGCAACCTGCTCGTCATCGGCGCCCGAGATCCGTCGGGATTCGAGGTGTGCGCCGCGGGACCCGATTCGTGCAGGTTCGTGCGCGCGCAGCTGAATGGCGACGAAGTGCTGCTGGGAGGCGTGAAGAGGATTGCCGCGGAGCCGGCCCGCGTACGCTTCTGCTGGGCCGACAGCCCGCTATGCAATCTCTACGACAGCACGGGCCTGCCCGTAGGCCCCTTCGAGTTCGCGATCCAATGAAATGGGGACATTCCTCGTTTCCTAGGAAAAGGGGACGCGGCTCGATTTGAGTGTGAGGTATGCGGGCGGGACGGAGCGCGGCCGGGGGAGGTGCGGCTTCTCGCGGCGGCGGATGTGGTGTGGCAGCGTGGGCTGAGGGGCGCCGGCTGACACGAAGATGGTTTTGGCGCAGTGAATGTGGGGCGATGGCGAAGAGTCCCTTTGAAGCAGGGAGCCGGCTGCGTGCCTCGCCATGCCAAAGACCGCCGCTCCAGAGCCGCACCTCCCCCGTCCAAGCTCCGTCCCGCTCCCATCGCCGCGGTCACGCTCACGTCGAGGCGTGTTCCAGTCTCCAAGCAATCGGAGTGCCCCCAAAGGCTTTGGGAAGAGCCGCCCGACCGTGAGCTCTTCCCAAAGCCAAGGGCGGCACGATCGACGCGGTGACGGCGGACGCATGCGCGCCCGGGATCCCGGACACGCGAGGTGTGGGCCTTCGCAGCGGCGGCTCCGGAGCACTTCCCCCCGTGCAAAGCCGGCTCTCCGATTCGATGGGACTCTTCGCCAGCGCCCCACACGCACTGCGCCCAAACCGTCTTCGTGAGCGCCGGCGGCCACGCTCTAGCGAACACAACCGCCATCAGCCGCCGCGGAGGGCCGCCTATAGGCGGCCGACACCTCGCGGGGCCGGGATCCCGGGCGCGCATGCGCCCACACCCTCTTCAATCGAGCCCCGTCCCCTTTTCCTAGGAAATGAGGAATGTCCCCATTCACACGTTGACGGGGCGACCTTTCTTGATCGACTCGTACACGGCCATCAGATACTTCACGTCCGACAACCCCATCTCGCCCGACACCTTCGTCGGCCGCTTGTTGATGATGCAGTCGGCGAAGTCGTCGAGCTCGTTCGCGAACTGGTCGCCCGACGGGATGTTGATCTCGGCGCCGTCGCTGCGCCGGCCGCGGTTGCCGTTGTAGAAGTACGCGGGTTCGAGGCCGAACCAGCCGCGCGTGGTCGCGGCGCGAAATCCCATGAGGCCGTTCGCCGCGTAGGTGCAGACGCTGTTGGCTGACGACGCCGCTCGGGAATTTCGTCTGCCAGGAAATCGTCTCGTCGACTTCCTTGAACTTGACGGCGTCCGTCTTGGCCTCGGTGGCGGAGATCCAGATCGGATCCTCCCCGGTGAGCATGCGCGTGGTCTGCAGGCAGTAGATGCCGACGTCCATGAGCGCGCCGCCGCCGGCGAGCTCGCGCTTCAGGCGCCACTGCGTCGGATCGCCGATCGCGAAGCCGAAGTTCGCGTCGATGACCTTCACGTCGCCCAGCACCTTCTCCTTCGCGAGCCGCACGCATTCGAGGTTGTTGGGCTCGAATTGCAGGCGGTAGCCGACGCCGAGCTGCACGCCGGCCTTCTTGCAGGCATCGAGCATCTGCTGGCAGCGCTCGGTATTGATCTCGAGCGGCTTCTCGCAGAACACGTGTTTGCCGGCGGCGGCCGCGGCGGCGGTGCGGCAGGTGCAGCGCGTTCGGCGTCACCACGTAGACGATGTCGATGTCCTTGTTCTTCGCCATCTCGTGCATCGTGTCGTACGTGTACGTGCTCTTCGCCGGCAGGCCGTATTTCTTCTGCCACTCCGCGGCCTTGGACGGCGTGCCGGTGACGATGCCGGCGAGCCGGCAGTTGCGCGTCTTGAGCAGGGCGGGCGCGATCTGGTTGGCCGACAGGCTGCCGAGGCCGCACAACGCGACGCCGAGTTTCCTGCCCGGCGCCTGTGCCATCACGGAGCTGGCGAGCAGCGGAGCTGCGGCGAGCGCCGCGGTGCTGGCGATGAATTCACGGCGCGAGTTCGATGTCATGTCGGAGTCCTTTGCTGACGGCTATCTGCCCTCCGACTGCTGCAGCTGCCGGGAGCGCGGAAATCTTACCGAGTAATAGTGCCTGATGGTCTCCGTCTTGCGCGGTTCGCCGGCAAGCCGCCACAAATAGACGCCCGCATGGCCATCCAGGTCCTTCGTGGTGGGTGGAGTGGCGCCCTTGAGCACCTCGATCCGGATGTCGTCCGCGTGCGCCACGGGCACGCGATCGACGATTTCGATGGGGAAGGGCAGCGAGTGGTAACTCGTGATCTCGAAGCGCCGCTTGTGCTCCTCGACCTTCTCCTTGGAGATGACACCGGTATTCCCGGACTCTTCCCGTTCGTCGCGGACCACGACGCGGATGCGGTCGTCCTGGCCGAAGGGGATGCGCACGTCCGCGCCCGGCAGGACGAGAGGCAGTTCGCCCAGGCCGACGAAGGCATCATCTCGATAGAGCTGTACATCGCCGGCATCGATCGGCAGGTCATTCTTGTAGGTGAGCTTGGCTTCGAGATAGGCGGCGCGGTCCGCCGCGAGGTTCGCGCGCGCGACCAGCTCGACGTCGAGTTCGTCGTCACCGATGGGATAGACGCGCGGCTGGCGATCCGCCGTTACGTTGACGCGGCCCGGGATGCGGTAGTCCGCGACGAAGTCGGAGGCGTATACCTCGGCGCTGACCGTGGTCATGCGCTGCAGTGCTTCGGGTACGGACTTGTCGGGGAACGTGCCGATGTCTTCGGCCTTGACGGCCAGCGCGGAGGGCGAGTTCTGGACGGAGTTGCGCGCGGAGCGTCGCGAGCCGGTGACGACCACCTCGTCCAGCGAACCGCCGCCCGTGTATCCGTAGGCCTGCTGGGGCACGAAGCTCAGGAACGCCGACGCGAGCGGAGGCGTCGTGGCGTTGAGGCCGGGACGCGCGGTGCTGATCGTCAGCTCGATGTTCTTCCAGTCCTCGCCCGTGCCCTGCGACAGCTGCGCCTGCCGCACGAGCGACACCTTCTTTTTCTGGCTGTCGAGCCGCGCCTCGTATTGCCAGCTCCAGCCCACGCCCGACATCTGGTAGTCGAGGCTCACGGGCACGCTGCCGCCGCCGGTTGCGATGATCGAAGCCCGCAGCTCCGTCGTGGCCTTGCGGTTCGTCGCGACCTTGCCGAGCTCGGCCCGCGTCGCCGCGATCTGTTCGTCGAGGTCGCGGATCTGCAGGCGCGCGTTGCGGACGCGCGCGCGGGCCACGGCGTCGCCGTTGCCGACCGCGGTGATCAACGTGGGCAACGAGGCCGGCGCGACCGGTTGCGCGTTGCTGCCGCTGCCGGTCGGGTCCGCGGCCACGGCTTCGAGTAGTTTGATCTGCGCCTGCGCGGACACGATGTCGTCCTCGATCGCGGCCTTCTGGTCCGCGAGGTCGCGCAGCTTGCGGTTGAGCACGCGTTCGGCCGCGCCGACGAGGTCGCCCTCGATGATGCGTTGCGCCTCGATGGCGCCGAGTTTGAGGCCGCTGGACCTGGCGGACAGCCGCAACGTCGCCGGATCCACGCCATCGGGCAGGCCGCGCACGATGAGCCGGTGCTCACCCGCCGGAATCTCGACGATCCCGGCGCGCGTCACGATGGCGCTGCCGCGATACACCGTGACCTTGTCGATGGGAAGCGTGGCAGCGATGTCGTTGGCGCGCGCGGTGGCGGCCGCCACGGCCAGCAGCAAGAAAAGGGAAGGGCGCATGGGAGTCTCCCGGTGTTGTTTGTTGTTTGACGAGTGGTTGTCGGGATTCCTTGGCGCGCGGGAACGCGGGGCGCTTCCGCCGCATTGACCGGTTGACACAACTGTCGCAGGAGCAATCCCATGTCCTTCCTCGATTCCAGGCAATTCGGTGACGTTCTGACCGCGCGCCGCACGTTTCTCGGCGCCGGTGGTCTCGCGCTGTCCGGCACGGCCATCGCGCTGCTCGCGGGCCGCGATTCGCTCGCGGCGGCCGCCGACAAGTCCGCGAACCCCGCCAATGACGCGGCGATCCTCAACACCGCGCTGGCCGCGGAACTCGAAGCGGTCGCCGCCTACGGCGTCGGCGCCGGCAGCGGACTGTTGAAAGGTCCGGTGCTCGCCCTGGCCACGACCTTCCAGGGCCATCACAAGCAGCACGCGGAGGTGCTCGCCGGCGCGATCGGCAAGCTCGGCGGCAAGGCCGCGACGGCGAAGGAGAAGTACGACTTCCCGGTCGAGACCCTGAAGACGCAGAACGACGTGCTGCGATTCGCGTCTGGCCTGGAGAAGGGCGCGGTCAGCGCCTACCTGGGCGCGGTGCCATTGTTCAAGGACCGAGAGTTGTCGAAAGCGGCCGCGAGCATCCTCGGCGACGAAGCCATGCACTGGGCCATATTGCGCCAGGCGCTGGGTGAGGAGCCCGTGCCGGCAGCGTTCGTTTCGTAGAGATTCACGCGACAACGGCTGGTAGAGTGCCCGGCATCATGCTGGGCATTCACAACTACTGGCTGTTCGTCGTGACGGCCATCGTCCTCATCCTCACGCCGGGACAGGACACGTTCTTCATCCTGGGCCGCAGCCTCGCGGGTGGGCGCGCTTCGGGCATCGCCGCCGCGCTCGGCATCACGGCCGGCAGCGTGATCCACACTTTCCTCGCGGCGCTCGGGCTCTCCGCGTTGCTCGCGACGTCACCCTATGCGTTCATGGCCGTGAAGTTCGCGGGCGCGGCCTATCTCATCTTCATCGGCGTGAAGGCGTTGTTGTCGCGCGCCGGCAAGATGCCTGGCGCGGAAGATGAATCGAACGGCGGGCGCTGGTCCGCGTTCCGGCAGGGCATCATCTCGAACGTGCTCAATCCCAAGGTGGCGCTGTTCTTCCTCGCGCTGATGCCGCAGTTCATCGCGGCCGGCAGCACCAACAAGGTCGGCGCCTTCCTCGTGCTCGGATTTTCGTTCGTGGCGATGGGCCTCGCCTGGTGCCTGGTGCTCGCGATCGGCGCCGCGTCGTTGCGAACGGCGATCCTGCGCCGTCCGTCCATGGCCACCATCCTCAACCGCGTCGCCGGTGCGATGTTCATCGCGCTCGGGCTCAAGCTCGCGACCGCGCGGCAGTGAGCCCGCAGAAACTGATCATCCCTTCGCCGATCAGCGTGATCGGCACCGGCGTCGACTTCTACGAGCTCGAGATGGCGATGCTCGCGGAGAACCGGCGCGGCACGCCGTTCATGATGGGCGACAATCCGGCGCTGCCGAAGATGCCCGAAAAGCCCGCGCTGCTCGACTTCTACCGCCTGCGCTTCGGGCGCATCGCGCGCCAGCATCACTGCCTCTCGGCGAAACTCGCGCTCGCGGCGGGGCACGACGAGAAGGTGGTCGTCGCGTGTTTCCTGCACGACATCTCGAACGGCGCGCTGGTGCGCCCCGACCACGGCTACTGGAGCGCGCAGCTCATCGCGCCCTACGTGAGCGAGGAAATCGCGTGGGCCGTGCGCTTTCACCAGCCGCTGCGCTACTTCGCGGACGAATCCGTCGGCTACAAATACCCGGAAGCGTACCAGCGCTATTTCGGCGCGGACTACGAGCCCCCCGAGTACGTGCGCCAGGCGAACGACGAGGCGCGCGCGCACCGCTGGTACATGACCTCGCGGCTCGTCACCATCTACGACACCTACGCCTTCGAGCCGGGTCCCGACCTCGATCCGGGCATGTTCGAGGACATTCTCGGGCGCCACTTCCGGCAGCCGAAGGAAGGGCTGGGGTTCGACGGCTCGCCGGTGGCGCACATGTGGCGTTCGATGATCTGGCCCAACAACTTCCTGTAGCCGTGGCCGAGCCGCTCAAGGACCAGTTCGGTCCCAGCGCGCCGCGCGCGATCGCGGGCATGATCCGCGCGGTCCACCCGGAATTTCCGCGCGACGGCGTTCCTCCGCGATGTGCTCGCGGGTTTCGGCCCGCTGTCGCTCACGGGGCGTGGTTTCCACATCGCCGCGGCGCTGCGCAAGCACCTGCCGCAGGATTATCCGCGCGCCGTCGGCATCCTGGTGTCGTCCGCGACGCAGCCACACGATCACGAGGCTTCCGGCGGCATGGCGGCCTTCCTGTACATGCCGCATCTGTATTTCGTCGCGCGAGCACGGCCTCGACCACTTCGAGGAGTCGATGCGCGCGCAGCATGCGCTGACCCAGCTTTCACCGCCGAATTCAGCATCCGCGCGTATCTCGAGAAGCACCCGGAAGCACGCTCGCGCGCCTGCGCGAGTGGAGCCAGCGACCCGAGCCATGCACGTGCGCCGGCTCGTATCCGAAGGCACGCGGCCGCGGCTGCCGTGGGCGCCGCGCCTGCGAGCGTTCCAGAAGGATCCGCGTCCCGTGCTCGAGCTGCTCGATCTGCTCAAGGACGATCCCGAGCTCTACGTGCGCCGCTCGGTGGCGAACAACCTGAACGACATCGGCAAGGATCATCCCGCGCTCCTCGCGGCGGTGGCGAAGCGCTGGTTGCGCGGCGCGACGCCCGAACGGCGCTGGATCGTGAACCATGCGCTGCGCTCGGCGATCAAGCGCGCCGATGCCGGCGCACTGCGCGCGCTGGGTTACGGCGGCAAGGCGAGTGTCGGCGTCGGTGGCGTCGCGATCACGCCGCGGCGGCCCGTGATCGGCGGGCACGTGACGTCGCGTTCACGCTGAAGAACACCGGCAAGACGCGCCAGCGCGTGATGGCCGATCTCGTCGTGCATTTCGTGAAGACGCGCGGCACGGGCGCCAAGACGTTCAAGCTCAAGGCCGTCGAGCTGGCGCCGCGCGAAAGCGTCACGCTCGCGAAGAAAATCGCGCTCAGGCAGCTGACGACACGGCATCATCATCCCGGCGTGCACCGGGTCGAGGCATTGCTGAACGGGGAACGGCGAATACTCGGCGAGTTCTCGCTGCGTAGAGCCTGAGCGGTTGTCGGCGCGCATGACGCGCATCTGCTCGCGGACGCTCGCCGTACATGCTCACTTCGTTGCGGCGATAGTCGATGACCAGGCGCTCGAGCACGCCCAGCATGTCCATGCCGATGAGCATGGCCGGCTCCTGGTCGAGGCCCCAGAGCTTGAACACGTGGAAGTCGGCGAAGATCACTTCCAGGTTCGAAAGCGTCATGTCGCCGAGCTGCGCTTCCTTGACCACCTGCACGTTGCCGTCGGCGATGTCCGCCGTCGCGCCGTGCACCACCGCCGAAACCGTTTCGCGGTTCTTGCGCGCGATTCTTGTTCATTTCGTTCTGCAAGCGCGAGGTTGCCGAGCGTGCGCTCGGCGCCGGTGTCGATGACCGCCTTCGCGCTTGATCCGCCGGCCGACGCGCACGTCGACGATCATCAGGCCGTTGTCGTTGCGCATGCGCGCGCGCCGTCACCATGCTGTAGTGAGGCCGGCGACCGTTCGAGGTGAGCACGCTCACGCGATCGCGCTTGAAGTCGACGTCGATGCGCTGGTCATCGAATCCCGCGACACCCAGGATGCCGTCGGCATTGCCCATGATGCGAGGTGAAGATGACCGGCAGGTTCTGATTCTCGAATTTGCAGCGCGCCGATCTCGAGCGAGTCGACGGCGACGGTGGGCACCTCGGCGGCGCCGGTCACGCCGTTCAGCATGACGTTGCGGCCCACGGAAACCTTGAGACCCAGCGCGCGCGCGAGATGCGGCGCGAGCGTCGAGCGGCTGGCGCCGGTGTCGATGACGAAACGGAACGGACCCTTGCCGTTCACCATGACGTGGGTCATCACGCGGCCGATGCGATCGAGGCGCGTGGGCGCGGCGAACAGTGGTTCGGGATCCGAGAGCGAGCCGCCCAGTTCCTCGGTGGCGCCGGGAGCGCGCGTGGCGATGTTAGGTTCGGCGAAAACGGAACGGGAACAGAACGCCCCCGCCCAGGGCCAGCAACGCCTGCAGGGCCATGCGACGCGTTGTACGGCGAATCCCTCATGGCAAACAACGCTACGCCTGAATCCGTCGGAAGGAAACTCCGCTGCGCCAAAACGTGCGCGCCGCACGGTGAGATGTCCCAATTTCGGTATTTACCGAGTCGCCGGTTTCAGGGGATGGGCGGATCGGGAAGCGCGTGGAACGCATTACGTAACGACTCGCCCCAGCCCTCGCGGATCACTTTGAAATACGCGTCTTCCGGGCCGATGCTTCGGTGCAATGCGATTTGCAGGGCATCGCGGCGCACGATCGCCAGGTCGAGCGGCATTCCCACCGAGAGGTTCGAGCGGATCGTCGAATCCATCGAAATGAGCGCGCATTTGGCCGCCGCCGCGAGCGAAGTCTCCGCTTTCACCACGCGATCGATGATGGGTTTGCCGTACTTCGATTCGCCGATCTGGAAATAGCGGGTGTCCGCCGTGGTCTCGATGAAGTTGCCGGCCGAATACACGTGGAACAGGCGGGGCGCCTCGCCACCGATCTGGCCGCCGATGATGAACGTGGGGTTGAACTCGATGCCGTGCTGCTTGCAGCGGCTCGGCGTCGCGTTTGTGGACGTCGCGCACCGCATCACCCACCAGCCGCGCGGCGTCCGCCATGGTGCGCACCGTGAGCAGGCTGGTTTTGGCGCTGGCGACGCGCTCGCGCAGCAGGCCGGTGACCGACTGGCTGACGGCGAGATTGCCCGCGGACAGCAGCACGAGGACGCGCTCGCCCGGCATCTCGAAAAACGTCATCTTTCGGAATGTGCTGACCTGATCTACGCCGGCATTCGTGCGCGAATCAGACAGGAACACCAGGCCTTCATCGACCTGGACGCCGACGCAATACGTCATCGATCTCCCTTGCGGTTCTCAGTGGGTCTCGTACGAATTTCCGCCGAGGTCGTTCATGGAGCCGCCCTCGAAGCGGCGACCGACTCCCGTGAACGTGGACTGCGCCACGTAGATCTCCGCGCCTTCCGAGACCTCGTATGAACCGCGCGTGCCACCGATGGTGCTGTTGACGATGTGCACGCGCGCCTGGCGCGCGATGATGCCCACGCCGCCGGCGCGGATGCGTGCGTTGCTGATGTAGAGGTCGCAACCCTTCTCGGCGATGACGGCATCGCCGGTGAACTCGAGGGTTTCGCCGTCGATGCGCATCAGGCGATCGCCCTGGCAGATGATGGGATCGGTGCGGCTTCTCGACGTTCGCGGCCACGGCTTCGGCGCTCCCGCCGCTCTGCTGCTTCTCGGGCTCGTGCCGCGTGATGCTGTATCCGGGACCTTCGAGATTCTCCGCGGTCACCGGGCTCTCCGCGCACACCCCGCGTGATGCTGTAGCCGGGACCTTCGGCGAGCGACTCGCCGGACCCGCCGCGCGTGCCCTGGATCTCTTCGGTAGTTTGAGCGGCGACCAGCGCGTCGGCCGCAGGCGCCGCCGCGTCGGGATTCTCGACGGATTCGGTGGGCTCCACGGCCGGAGCGATGGCCGGCGTCATCGGCAGGGCCGCGGCCTTCGACGCGCGCGGCGCGGCGACGAGGTCCTCGAGACGCAGCGTGTGCACGGTGCCCGACGGGTGTCGCGCACCGTGAAGACGCCGCTGGATCTCGTCCGTCGCGAGGATTTCGTAGGCCGGGTTGCGCGCCAGCGCTGCCTTGGCCCAGTCGATTTCCCGCACGCGCTCTCCCTGCGTGCAGGCGGCCAGGACAATGCAGCAAAGTGATTCCAGCGAGGAGAACGGGGCGCGCGGCGGTTTTCATGGCTTCAATCGTAGGCGGTTGCGCGCCGTCCGCAAGAGCCTTTTCGAGTAGAGTTCGCGCGCCGTGAGAACCGAACTCGCCGCGTACTGTGAGCAGCAACTGACGAAGGTGCGCGAATCCGGCGCGCTGGCAGTGTTCGAAACCGCGGCGCCCGCCCTGCGCGAGGCCCTGCCACGCGTGCTGGCCGCCAGCGACTTCGTTGCCCTGCAGTCTGGCGCGCGATCCGACCCTCGCCAACTGGCTGATCGACGAGGGCGCCGCTGGATCGCCACGTCGATGCCGCCGAGATGGCGCCGGCGGCTGGGCGCCGCGCTCGCCAGCGAGCCCGACCTGGCCGGGTTCATGGCGGCGATTCGCCGGCAGCGGCTGCGGGAGATGGTGCGCATCGCCTGGCGCGACCTGGCCGGCATCGGCCCCGGTCGCCGAAATCCTGGCCGAGACCACCGCGTTCGCCGACGCCGCCGTCGAGGCGGCGCTGGAATATGCCAGCCATGACCTCGCGCGGACCTAGGGCGAACCCCGGAGCGTCGATGGCGAGCCCCAGCCGCTGGTCGTGATCGGCATGGGCAAGCTCGGTGGCGGTGAGCTCAATTTCTCCTCCGACATCGACCTGATCTTCGTCTTCCCGGAGAAGGGCGAGACCTCCGGCGGCCGCGCCATCGACAACGAGGACTTCTTCACGCGGCTCGGACGCCTGTTGATCCGGCTGCTGGGCGAGCGCACCGCCGAGGGCATCGTGTTCCGCGTCGACATGCGATTGCGGCCCTTCGGCGACAGCGGGCCGCTGACGGCCAGCGCCGTGTTCCTCGACAACTATCTACAGACGCACGGCCGCGACTGGGAACGTTACGCCTGGATCAAGGCGCGCGCGTTGACCGGGCGCGACGCCTGGAAGGCCATCCACGCGGAAAGCGTGCGGCCGTTCGTCTACCGGCGCTACCTCGATTTCGGCGTGTTCGAATCGCTGCGCGAGATGAAGGCGCTGATCGAGAAGGAGGTGGCGCGCCGCGACCTCGCCGAACACGTGAAGCTCGGGCCGGGCGGCATCCGCGAGATCGAATTCATCGTGCAGGCGTTCCAGCTCATCCGCGGCGGGCAGGACCGGCGCATCCAGACGCCTTCGTTGCTGACCGTCCTGCCGCAGCTCGCCGGCGGCAAACTGCTGCCCCTGCGAGTCGCGCAGGAGCTCGAGGCCGCCTACCTGTTCCTGCGCCGGCTCGAGAACCGCCTGCAGATGCTGGCGGACACGCAGACACACACGATTCCGGCCGATGCACTGACGCGCGAGCGCATTGCGCAGGCGATGGGATTCGCGGACTGGGAGACCTGCGCCGCCGAGCTCGACCTGCATCGCGCGCGGGTCACTCGCGCGTTTCAGGAAGTCATGTTCGCGCGGCACGAGGCGCAAAGCCCGGAACTGCCGGGCGTGAACGGCATCGTGGAGGCCTGGGTGCGCGGCGCGCCGGCCGCGCAGTTCGCCGGCGCTCTCCGGGCCCGCGGCTTCACGGAGGCCGAGGCCGCCGCCGGGCTGCTCGAGGAGTTCCGCGGTTCGACGGCGATGCGCCGGCTCGATGCGCCGGGGCGCGTGCGGCTGGATACGCTGATGCCGCGGCTGATTTCCTCGATTGCCGACCTGAGGGCGGACTCAATTGCCGACCTGAGGTCGGACTCAATTGCCGACCTGAGGTCGGATTCGATAGCCGACCCGAGGTCGGACTCGAATGCCGATCCCGGGTCCGGCCAGGTCGCGGTGCTGAGGCGCGTGCTCAAGGTGCTCGAGGCCATCGGCTCGCGCTCCGCCTATTTCGCGCTGCTGAACGAGAACGCGCTCGTGCGCCGCAAGCTCGTCGAAGTGGCCGCGCTCGGCGAGTTCCTGGCCGCGCAGATCGCCTCGCACCCGCTGCTGCTCGACGAACTGCTGGACGAGTCGGCAGGCGGCCTGCCTCCGCCGCGCGCCGTGCTCGAGAAGGAAGTGACGGCCCGGCTCGAGCACCTCGCCGAGGACGAGCCGGAACGGCAGGTCGAAGGCCTGCGGCAGTTCCAGCGCGCCGCGATCTTCCGCGTGGCCATGGCCGACCTCACCGGGAAGATTCCGCTGATGAGGGTCAGCGACTACCTCACGGAGATCGCCGAGATCATCGTCGAGCAGGCCATGCGACTCGGCTGGAAACAGATCACCGAGCAGTTCGGCGTGCCCATGAGCGGTACCGGGGCGGGAAGGCGGGTCGTGAAACTGTGCGCCGTGGGTTACGGGAAGTTAGGCGGCAACGAGCTCGGCTACGCTTCGGACCTCGACCTCGTGTTCCTGCACGACTCCGGCGCGGAGCGCGCGGAGACGGATGCGGCCAAACCCGTCGACAACCAGGTGTTCTTCATCCGCTACGCGCAACGCGTGATGCACCTGCTGACCATGCATTCGGCCGCCGGCCGGCTCTACGAAGTCGACGTGCGGCTGCGGCCCTCCGGCAAGGGCGGGATGCTGATCACGCGTGTCGGCGCGTTCGTCGAATACCAGGAGAAGGAGGCGTGGACCTGGGAGCACCAGGCGTTGCTGCACGCGCGCGCCGTCGCCGGCGATCCTGGGCTGCGCGCGGAGTTCGAGAACGTGCGGGTGGAGATCCTGAAGTCCCACGTGAAGCGGGACACCTTGCGCACCGAGGTGCGGAGCATGCGCGAGCGCATGCGCAAGGAGCTGTCGCGCGCGAAACCGGGATCCGGGAAGTTCGACATCAAGCAGGATGCCGGTGGCACCGCCGACATCGAGTTCCTGGCGCAGTACTGGGCGTTGTTGCATGCGGGCACGCATCCGCCGGTGGTGATGTTCGCGGATACCATCCGGCAGCTCGAATCCGTCGCGTCGGCCGATCTCGTGCCGCAGTTGACCGTGGACGTGCTGACTCACGCCTATCGAAAGTATCGCGAGCGCTCCCACCACCTGTCGCTCGAGCAGGCCGAAGCCCTTGTGCCGGCGGAGGAATTCGCGGCGGAGCGGGCGGCGGTCACTTCGATCTGGAACTCGACCATGGTCGAGGCATAATGCGCCCCATGGCAGCCAACAAACCGCTCATCCAGCCCAACGCACAGAACGAATACAAGGTCGACACGAGCGATCTGCCGCTCGCGTGCCCGATGCCGGAGATGTATCTCTGGAACTCGCACCCGCGGGTCTATCTACCGATCGAGCAGACCGGCTGGGCGAAGTGCCCGTATTGCGGCGCGGAGTACACTCTTCAGCGCTGACGCGCCCTCTTCACGCCCCCGAAGCGGGGGCGTCCGTCAAATCAAAGATCGCTAGTCGAATGGTTTGTCGATCGACTTCGGCGGCGTCGAAAACCAGATCGGTTTCTCCGGCCCCATGTGCAGGCAATCTTCCAGGCGGATCCCGAACTTGCCCGGTAGATAGATTCCCGGCTCGTCGCTGAAACACATGCCTTCCGCCAGCGGCGTGGTCTCGCCGTGCACGAAATTCACGGGCTCGTGGCCGTCCATCCCGATGCCGTGACCGGTGCGGTGCGAGCAGCCGGGCAGCTTGTAACCGGGGCCGTAGCCCCACTTTTCGTACTGCGCGCGCACCGCGTCGTCCACCTTGCCCGCGGGTAATCCCACGCGCGCGGTCTCGAACGCGATCCGCTGGCCTTCGCGCATCTGTTCGTACACCTTGCGTTGCTCGGCCGTGGGCGCACCGAACACGAAGGTGCGCGAGATGTCGGACTTGTAACCGTGCACGTCGCAGCCGCAATCGAGCAGCACGACTTCGCCCTCGCGCACGTGCTGCGGCTTGCCGGAGCCGTGCGGATAGGCGCTCGCCTCGCCGAGCAGCACGAGACCGCCGTCATAGGACGCGCCGTAGCTGCGATGCGCGGCGCCGATCATCGCGTCTATTTCCTTCGGCGTCATGCCGGACTTGACGTGTTTCGACACGAAGCGGAACGATGCGATGGTGATGTCGCTGGCCTTCTGCATCAACGCGAGCTCGGCCGCGGTCTTCACCATGCGGCAGCCGCGCACGACCGGCGCGCCATTCACGATCTCGACGTGCGGCAGCACCTTGCGCAGTCCGTCGACGGCGAAGTAACGCACGGTCTCCTCGACGCCGACGGCCTGCACGACCTTGCGATCGCGCAGGATGCCGGCGACCGTCTTGAGCGGGTTCTGGTCCTCGTGCCACACGCGCACCTCGGCCGGAATCTGCAGGCTCTCGCGCACCGACGGCTCCTCGAAGTGCGGCGTCACGATGGCGACCTCGCCGTCACGCGGCAGCACCGCGGCGGTCAGCCGCTCGCTGCGCCACCAGTGGATGCCGGTGAAGTAGACCAGCGACGACCCGGGCTCGATGAGCAACGCGCCGATGTCGTGTCTGGCCATGAGCGCACGCGCCTTCTCGATGCGCGCGAGGTACTCGGCCTTGCCGATCGGCTTCACGTCGCCCGTCATCGGCTTGAGGTTCGCGGTGATTTCTTCGGCGGCGAACAGGATTTCCGGCCGCAGCGTCGCGAGGGCAGTCGCTGCGGCACCCATCGTCAGCACGTCGCGACGTCTCATGGGTTCAGCCCGCCTTGTAGGGTTTGTACGATTTCTCTTCGACGATGGTCGATCCCAACAGGGTGTTGATGCGCTTCTTGATGGCCGCGCGTTCGTCGTTGGTGATGTACACCGCGCGCGCGAGCTCGATGAACTTCTCGCCGAAGCGTCCGGCGCGCTCTTCATCGCGGATGTCGTCTTCGATGACCCACAGGGCCTCGTTGACGCGCGTGAGATTGGCTTCTTCGGGGCCGAGGTCCACGGCGGCGGCGCCGGATTCCTTCCAGGTCTTCTCCAGCAGGCCGAGCTCGTGTTTCACGTTGGCCACCTTGGTGGCGTCGCTCATGCGCGCGGCCTTGATTCGCAGGATGGTGATCTTGTCGAGCATCTCGCCGGGCGAGATGGGAACCAGGATGTCTTTCATGGGCGGCCACGTCTCACGGAATGGGCTCAGGGAATGCGTTGTGTTGCCGGCAAGGCTAACAGCTCATCGAGCTTCGCGGCGACGTCGCCGACCTGGATGAGCTCCATGACTCCGGGCAGTTCGATTTTCGTGGTCCAGGGCAGGTCCGCGGCCGGCTTCCGCAGGAATTGGCGTGCCGCGGCATCGTAGGCATCGACGCACCAGCGCCGCGAGAGGTAGGGGCCGCTGCGCGCCGGATTGGTGGCCGCGTACAGGCCGATGACCGGCGTGTCGACCATGGTCGCCATGTGGGCGGGCCCGGAGTCGGGAGTCACCAGCACGGTGGCGCGCGCCAGCAGTGCGAGCATTTGCGGCAACGTGTCGCGCCCCACCTGGTCGATGAGCGGAACAGCGGCGCGGCTTGCGATCTGCTGCGCCATCTCGCGCTCGAGCTGATTCGGTCCGCCGCACAGGATCACTCTCATGCGATGGGCATTCACCGCGTGTTCGGCCACCGCCGCGTAGCGCTCCGCCAGCCAGTTGCGCGCGCGATGGCTCGAGCAGGCGCTGATCACGAGCGTGGGCTGCGAATCGGGAATCAGGCGTTCGGCGTAGGCGAGGGCGTCCGGCGGCAGCGGGATGTCCCAGGCCAGCCTTCGCTGGCGGACACCCAGCGCGTCGGCGAACCCCAGGAAGCTGTCGAGTACGTGCTCGCGCGTGCGCGGCTCGATCCGGTGATTCGTGAACAGCCATTGCAGCTCGCGGGCACGCGCCTTGTCGAATCCCAGCTTGATAGGCGCGGGAATCATCGCCGCCGCCGCGCTCGCGCGCATGGAAAGCTGCAGGTGCAGCAGCAGGTCGAAGGCACCGCGGCGTTGCATCTCGGTACGCAAGCGGCTGAAAGCCGAAAGGCCGGCGCCCTTGTCCACGGTGATAAGCTCCACATCCGGAATGAGGCTCATCAACTTCGCTTCGAATTTGCCGATTACCCATGAAAAACGCGTGCGCGGCCATGCGGCCTGCAGCGTGCGCAGCAGCGGCACGACGTGGCAGGTGTCGCCGATCGCCGAGAGGCGCAGCAGGCAGACCTTTTCTGGAGCTATTGAGGCTGGTGCTTCCATGGACGTGAGCGAGTGAAGCGCCACTGGCCCGTTGGCGCCGAAGTGATGGAGGCCGAATTCAGCGGCGGCCGGATGCTATACGACACGCTGCGCACGAGCAATTTCTCGCCCGAGTTCTTCGAGCCCGATTACTGGCGCAAACACGGCGCCATCGAAGGAACCGCGCGCGGGCGCGGCACGACGTGGTTCATCCGCACGGGTGATTCGAGTTTCGTGCTGCGTCACTATCGCCGCGGCGGCCTCGCTGCAAAAATTTCAAAGGACAACTACTGGTGGCGCGGCGACACGGACACGCGCGCGTTCGCCGAGTGGTACCTCACCTATCACCTGCATCGCGCGGGGCTGCCGGTGCCGACACCCATCGCCGCGCGCTACGTGCGTCGCGGGCTTTTCTATCGTGCCGACATCATCACCCAGCGCATCGAGAACAGCGAGTCGCTGACCCAGGCGCTGATGCGCGGCCCGCTGCCCCTCACGCAGTGGATCGCGGTCGGCCGGTGCATCCGGCGCTTTCACGACGCGGGCGTCCACCACGCCGACCTCAACGCGCACAACATCCTGCTCACGCCGCAGCAGGTCTATCTCATCGATTTCGATCGCGGCACGCTGCGCAAACGCGGCTGGTGGGCGGACACCACGCTGGTGCGGCTCTACCGTTCGCTGGAGAAAGTGACGCTGCTGGACGCGCCGGAGAGTTTCACCGACGAGGACTGGCACGGCCTGCTCGCCGGCTACCGCGAGTCCGCGGGCCTGCCCCAGGCATCATCGAACTGAAACCGTGCGCTTCGCGTACATCGTCATCGCCTACCTACTCGCGCCGGTCGTCGTCGGCGCGCTGGCGCTGCGCGGCTTCCGCGATCGCACGCATTGGCGCGGATTTTCGCAGCGTTTCGGCCTGGGCAGCACTCTCGAGGCCGAGAGCATCTGGGTGCACGCCGTTTCCGTCGGCGAGGTACAGGCGGCGGCGCCGCTGGTGCTCGCGCTGCGCGAGCGTTTTCCGGCCGTGCCACTGGTGCTGACCACGGTCACGCCCACGGGCCGCGCGCGTGCGCAGGCACTTTTCAAGCAGGGCGTCGACGTGCGTTACGTGCCCATCGACCTGCCGGGTTCGGTGCGGCGCTTCTTCGAGCGCGTGCGGCCCAAGCTCGCGGTGATCCTGGAGACCGAGATCTGGCCGAATCTCTACAACCGCTGCGGCCGCCTCAATGTTCCATTGGTGATGGCGAGCGCGCGCATCTCGCCGCGCTCGGTGAACCGCTACCGGCGGCTGGTCGGGCTGTTTCGCGACGCGTTGTCGCACGGAATTTTCATCGCGGCGCAGAGCGAGGAGGACGCGGAGCGCTTCCGCTCGATCGGCGCGAGCCCGCAGCGCACGCACGTCATCGGCAACATCAAGTTCGACTTCGGCTATCCACCCGACATCTCGGAGCGCGGACGCGAGCTGCGCCGCATGCTCGGCGAGCACCGTCCCGTGTGGGTGGCCGGCAGCACGCATGCGAACGAGGAAGACGTGCTGCTCGATGCGCACGCGCTCATCCGCCAGCGTTACCCGGACGCGCTGCTGGTGCTGGTCCCACGCCATCCGCCGCGCTTCGGCGACGTCGCGGGTGCGCTGAAGGAACGCGGCATTCCGTTCGTCACGCGAACCGGCGGCGCGACCGCGGCGGCGGAAACGCAGGTGTTCCTGCTCGACACGCTGGGCGAGTTGCCGCCGTTCTACGCGGCCGGCGACGTGGCATTCGTCGGTGGCAGCCTGGTGCCCATCGGCGGTCACAACCTGCTGGAGCCCGCCGCGCTCGGCGAGCCCATCGTCGCCGGACCTCACAACTTCAATTCGGCCGACATTTCCAAGCTGCTGATCGAGCGCGGCGCGGTGAAGATCGTGCACGACGCGGCGGAGTTGGCGAAAGTCGTCGGCGATCTGTTTGCGGATGAGGCGGCACGCGCGCGGATGGGAGCGGCTGGGCGCAAGGCGGTTGATGAGAATCGCGGGGCGGTTAGTCGGCTCATGGCCTTCATCCAACCACTACTGCCTTGATGGGGACATTCCTGATTTCCTAGGAAAAGGGGACGGGGCTGGATGGATGTGGGGATGGGGGGCGCATGCGCGCCCGGGATCCCGGCCCCGCGAGGTGTGGTTTCTCCGCGGCGGCTGATTGCGGTTGGGTTCGCTAGGGGATGGCCGCCGGCGCTCACGAAGACGTTTGGGTGTAGGGAGTGCTGGGCGCTGGCGAAGAGTCCGCTTGAAGCGGAGAGCCGGCTTCGCACGAGGGAAGTGCTCCGGAGCCGCCGCTGCGAAGGCCCACACCTCGCGTGTCCGGGCTCCCGGGCGCGCATGCGTCCGCCGTCACCGCTTGGATCTAGCCCCGGATCCGGGTTGCCGCGAGATCAGGCATGCCGCCCTTGGCTTTGGGAAGAGCACACGGTCGGGCGTCGGCTCTTCCCAAAGCCCGTTGGGGGCACTCCGATTGCTTGGAGATCTGGAACACGCCTCGACGTGAGCGTGACCGCGGCGGTGGGAGCGGGACGGAGCGTGGACGGGGGAGGTGCGGCTCAGGAGCGGCGGTCTTTGGCATGGCGAGGCACGCAGCCGGCTCCCTGCTTCAAACGGACTCTTCGCCATCGCCCGACACTCACTGCGCCAAAACCATCTTCGTGTCAGCCGGCGCCCCGCAGCCCCCGCGCACTCACAACCACGGCCGCCGCGAGAAGCCGCACCTCCCCCGGCCGCGCTCCGTCCCGCCCGCACACCTCACACTCAATTCGAGCCGCGTCCCCTTTTCCTAGGAAAAGAGGAATGTCCCCATTACTGCGCCGGCTGGGTGTTGGGATCTACGGTCGGCGGATTCGCCGGCGGCGGCGGTGCCTCGAGCCAGCCGTTGATGTCCTCGAGCGCCTTGCGATCGAGGATGCCGGCGGACTGCTTGAGCCGCATCACGTTGAGCATGTAGTCGTAGCGGCTGCGCGCATACGCGGTCTGTGCCGCGACCAGCGTGCGGCGCGCGGCGAGAACGTCGACCGCCGTACGCGTGCCGACGTCGTAGCCGGCCTCGGTGGCGCGCAGCGCGGTGGCCGATGACTCGAGCGCCTGCTTGAGTGCCTGGACCCGCGAGATCTCCGACACCACTCCGAGATACGCATCGCGCGAGGCGCGTTCGGTTTCGCGTGACACGCGTTCCAGACGCTGCTTGGAGGCCTGCCAGCGGTACGAGGACTGGCGCACGCGCGACGAGGTGCCGCCACTCGACCAGATGGGCACCGTAACTTGCAACATCACCGACTTGTCGGTGTCGCTGTCCGTGGTGGAGGTCAGCGTGCCGCCCTGCGGAAAGCCGGCCACCGTCCCGAACGCGTTTTCCTGGTCCCGTTCGAAATGTGATTTGCCGACGACGAGATCCACCTGCGGCAGGTGCCCGCCGAACTGCACGCGCACGTCGTCGCGCGCGATGTCCGCGCCCAGCCGGCTGGAGGTGAGCGCCAGGTTCTGCTCCATCGAGGCCTCGACCCATTTTTGCGGGTCGGCCGGCTCCGGGATGACCAGCGGCATGGTCGTCCGCGGTGTCGCGAGTACGGCGTACTGCATGTCCGTGATCTCGCGCAGCAGTTCCTGGGAAGTTGCGAGCTGGCGCTTGGAGGCGATCAGGTCGGCAGCGGCGGTGTCGCGCGCGGCGCGAGCTTCCTGCACGTCCGTGATGGCGATGAGGCCGACCTCGAAGCGCTTGTCCGCCTGTTCGAGCTGGCGCGAAATCGCATCGAGCGACGCCTGCTGCGCCTGCACGTTGTCCTGCGCGGCGAGCACGTCGAAGTAACGCGTGGCGACGCGCAGCGCGAGATCCTGCTGGGCCACGCCGTAGTCGGCATCCGCCTGCGCGACGATCTTGCCGGCCTGATGCAGACCAAATATCTGGCCCCAGTTGAAGACGCTCTGGCGCAGCTGGACGCCCCACTGCGTGTCATCGGTCGTGGAGTCACCGCCGCGAGTGCTGGTCTGGATCACGAAGTTGCCCGGAGTGTTCGGATCGTTGACGAGTTGCTCCTGCGTGAGCGTGTCGGTGCCCTCGTCTTTCTGCTTGCTCCAGCTGCCGTTGACCTGCGGCAGGTATGCCGCCCACGCCTGCGGGCGAGCTTCACGTGTGGCTTTACGGGTGAACTCCGCTTCGCGGACCAGCGGATCGTTGACCACGGCCTGGTCAAAGATCGTCAGCAGGTCTTCACTCGAAGCGGAAACGGAAATCAGGCATCCCACGCCCAGGGCGAATAAGCGACGCATTAATAAGAGTCCTCTTTAGTGTTGTAGTTCACTATATCACCTGCCGCCGGGGCGAAGGCAATGTCCGCGACCAAACTTAGACGTTTCAGTACTGCGGAACGGTTGCATCCACTGACAGGCTCCACGCCGATATCCCGCCGGTGAGATTGGCGACGTCCGTAAATCCTTGGTTCGCAAGAAAATGTGCCACCCGGAGCGACCTTCCCCCGGCATGGCACATCACGATGATCGGCGTCCCGCGCTCGAATTCCGCGAGGCGCGAGGGAAGCTGGCTCATCGGCACATGTACGACGTCCGGAATGCGCGCAAGTTGCAGCTCCCAATCTTCCCGCACGTCCAGCACCAGGGGCTTTTCGCCCCGCGCGCGTGCGGCACTGAGCTCCTGGACCGAGATCTCGCGGACCATCATCGGCTCAGAACTGGAAGCGCTCGGGACGCCGGGCGTTCTCCAGCGCATCGACGCGGGTTTCGAACAAACCGGTGCTGGAGTACGTGGAATCATCGGTGCGGGTCACGAGCAGGGCTTCCTGGGGCTGGCGCTCGCCCACCACGACGAACAGCCGTCCACCCACCGCCAACGCGCGGGCAAACCTTTCGTCGTACAGGGGCAGGGCGCCACATACCGCAATGACCGCATAGTCCTTTCCGAGATCCAAGTTGAAAGTGTCACCCGTGACCACTTCGACCTGGCCGAACCCGGCGCGCTTGAGATTGCTGCGCGCCGCCGCGGCAAGCTCCGCACGAATTTCGACGGCGCGGACGCTGGCGCCCATCGCCGAGAGGCAGGCGGGCACGAAACCCGTGCCGCAACCGATCACCAGCGCGCGCATTCCGGGGCGCCCGTCGAGTGCCTGAAGGAGACGTCCGACAATTTTTGGCGCGAGCATGTGTTGTCCGGCCGCGAGCGGGATGTCGGCGTCGGCGAAAGCGAGTTCGGCGTAGCGCTCCGGCACGAAAAATTCACGCGGCACGAGGCGCATCGCCTCGAGCACGCGTCCGTCCAGCACGTCCCACGCGCGCACCTGCTGCGTGATCATCTGGCCGCGCGCGAACTCGATCTGCATGAGCAACTCCTTGACCGGGATGCTACTTATTCTGCCCGAAAGTGACTGCCCGAAGGGCTTCGTTTCGGCGCGGAACCAGTCGTCACATCGCTATTCTTTATGGTTAATGTCGCATGGGCTGTTGCGGCGCTCGGATAAGCTGCCGTCGAGCATGGATGCTCTGCACAACACGATGGACTAATAACACCAGGATTCCGCTTCGGGATGTCGATACTCGGGTTGATATGCGTGCTGCTCGCACTCGTGGCGACGCTGCTTTTCGTGCTGTTCCTGTTCCAACGGCGCGATCTGCGGGCGGTCTCCGAGTTGTCGCTGACTGTTCAGCGCGCCGTGTCCGGCGAGCGCCTGCCGCATCACATCGACATCGACGCCGAACACGAAACCCAGCTCGACGTCCAGGCGCTCGGGCTGTCCGTGAACCAGCTGCTGCTGCGCGCGGCGCGTTCCTCGGGACGCGAGAAGGCCGGCCCGAAACTCTTCACCGAGCTCGGTGAACGCATCCACGAAGCGGTGCTCGTGCACCGCGACGTCATCCTCTACGCCAACAGCCAGTTCGCGAGTTTCGTCGGCGTCGATCGCGTCAATCTGATCGACCGCCGGCTCTCCGATCTCGTCGCGCCGGAGTACGCGGATCTCGTGGCCGAGAACCTGCGCCGCCGGCTGCTCGGGGCGCATGGCGCCGAGCGCTTCGAGGTCGAGATGGTCGGCCTGCAGGGCCAGGTGAGCCTGCTCGAACTAACTACCGCGGTCATCGACTTCGAGGGGTCGCCCGCGCTGCTCGTGACCGGCGTCGAAGTGATCCCGACGCGCAAGCTCCGGGCCATCGCCAGCGGCAAGATCGAGGAGAAGGAAGCGGTGGCCCGTGCAGCAATCGCCGCACCACCGCTGCCCCCGCCGCCGCCGGCCCCGCCGCCGCTGCAGGTGTTCGCGATGCAGTCGCTCGGCGAGGCCATCGTCACCACCGAATCTCGAAGGCAACCTCGTGTACCTCAACCCGGCCGCCGAGAAGCTGCTGGGCGTGGCGCGCGCCCAGGCCATCGGCCGGCCGCTCGAGGAGATCGTCGGTCTCGTGGATCAGGGCGATCGCAAGCTGCTCTCGGATCCGATCAAGGAAGCCGTGGGCGGTGAAACCGGCAATCCGCACAATTTGAGTCGCCGCGCGGTGCTGCTCGGCAAGGCCTCGGGGGAGGAGCGCGCCATCGAGCTCGCCGCGTCACCACTGCGTGACCACAACGGCGATCTCGTTGGCGCGGTCGTTCTGCTGCACGACATCACCGAGCTGCGTGGCCAGCATCGCCAGATGTCGTACCAGGCGACGCACGATGCGCTCACGGGCCTGGTGAACCGGCGCGAGTTCGAACGGCGCCTCGACGAGGCGGCCGAGGTCGCGCGCCGCGGCGAGGCGACGCACATGTTGTGTTACCTCGACCTCGACCGGTTCAAGATCGTCAACGACACCAGCGGCCATCTCGCCGGCGATTCGATGTTGCGGGAGGTCGCGAAGCTGCTGCGCGAGGCGCTGCGCGATTCCGACACCATCGCGCGGCTCGGCGGCGACGAATTCGGCATGCTCCTCGTGGGCTGCCCGCTCGACAAGGCGCGCCAGATCGCCGACGACGTGTGCCGCTCCATCGCCAACTACCGCTTCGTCTGGCACGACCGCGTGTTCAACGTCGGCGTGTCGATCGGTCTCATCGAGATCGGCCGGGAAGCCGGCACCGTCGAGCAATTGCTGGCCGCCGCCGATTCCGCCTGCTACGTGGCGAAGAAGGAGGGCGCGGGCCGCGTGTCCGTCTACTCCGCGCGTGACGAAGCGCTGGCGCGCAGCTCCGGTGAGATCGAGTGGCTGCAGCGGCTGCAGTCGGCTCTCAAGGAAGAACGCTTCACGCTCTACTACCAGCCCATCGTGTCCGCGTTCGGCGCCGACACCGTCGGGCCGTCGATGGAAGTGCTGCTGCGCATGGTCGACGAGAACGGCGCGGAGATCGCGCCGGGTGAATTCGTGCATGCCGCGGAACGTTACCGCCTGATGGCTTCCGTCGACCGCTGGGTCGTGCACAACACGCTGGGGGCGTTGTCGCGCAACGCGTTCCAGCTCGCGCGCGACCGCAGCCTCGCCATCAACATCTCCGGCCAGACGCTCGGCGACCCGCTGTTCCTGGAGTTCGTGGTCGAGTGCCTGGACCAGACCGGCGTGTCGCCCGACCAGGTCTGCTTCGAGATTTCCGAGAGCGCCGTGATCAGCAACATCGAGCACGCGCGCCGCTTCGTGGGCGTGCTGCACGGCATGGGCTGCAAATTCACCATCGACGACTTCGGTGCGGGAGTCGCCTCGTTCTCGAGCCTCAAGAACCTGCCGCTCGATTACCTGAAGCTCGACGGCTCGTTCATGCGCAACCTCGCGCGCGATTCGGTCAGCCAGACCATGGTCACCGCCATGATCAAGCTGGCACGCACGCTCAACTTCAAGATCATCGCCGAGCAGGTGGAGGATTCCGCCGCGCTCGATGCCGCCCGCAAGATGGGCGTGGACTTCGTACAGGGTTACGTCATCGCGCGCCCGGCACGGCTCGCAATGGCGGCCTGACCACCAAACACCGAGAACGCCGGGGATCCCATGACAGTCACGCAGAGTCACAGCGCCGCGCCTTGCCGGTTCCGGGGGGAACATCCGACTGTCGCGCGACCTGCCTCCCGACAGCCCCTGGTGAGCGGTGGATTGCATCTGCGGGCCGGCGCATGGTGCTCGGCCGCGCGGCGCCGCCTGCGCGCCAGCAGCCGGCCGCGGTTGCGCGACTCGGCTGCGCGCCGCCCGGCCTCACGGATCTCGCCGCGCCGCAGCTCGTAACGGGAACGCCCACTTTGACTTGAGCGCGCCGCGCGCATAGGTTCGCTGCCGACGCCTACGGTGACGTCGCAGCGGAGTGTCCCATGCGTACCATCTGCCTGATGCTCGCGATGATCGTTGTGAGCCCGTTCATTGCCGCGGCTGAGTCCAAGCCGGCACCCAAGTCCACGCCCGCGCTCACGGTTCCATCTGCCGACGGCGTTCCCATTGCCTATGAAGTGCACGGCACCGCGGCGCCGGCGCTCGTCCTCGTGCATGGCTGGTCGTGCGATCGCAGCTACTGGAAGGAACAGATAGAGGAGCTGAGCCCGCAATTCCAGCTCGTGCTCATCGACCTCGCGGGACACGGCGAGTCCGGCATGGGCCGCAAGAACTACACCATCGACTCCTTCGGTGACGACGTCGCCGCGGTGGTCGAGAAGCTGGACCTGAAGGGCGTCGTGCTCGTCGGCCACTCGATGGGCGGCGACGTGATCATGTCGGCGGCGCAACGGCTGCGCGGCCGGGTGGCGGCGCTCGTCTGGGTGGACGACTACAAGAGTCTCGAATCGCCCAGCACTGACGCACAGGTGGAGGCCTTTGCCGCGAAGTTCCGCAAGGACTTCCGGCGCAGCGTGGATCCCTTCGTGCGCGGCATGTTCGGCGCGAACGCGGATCCCAAGCTGGTGGATCGCGTGGCCAAAGACATGGCGTCCGCGCCGCCGGCGGTGTCGATGCCGTCGCTGGTCAGTTCGTTCTCCAACGCGCGTCGCGTTCCCGCGCTGCTGGCCGAGCTCAAACTGCCGGTCGTGGCCATCAACTCCGACAAGGATCCGACGGACTACGAGTCGCTGGCGAAACACGGCGTGAAGGCGCGCGTGTTGCCGGATGTCGGGCATTTCATCCAGCTCGAGGATCCCGCCCGCTTCAATCGAACGTTGTCATCGGTGGTCAGGGGATTCTCCGAATGAAAAGGGTGACGGGAATCGGCGGCATCTTCATCAAGTCGGCCAATCCGCAACGCATGCGCGACTGGTACCAGAAACACCTCGGCATCAACATCGAGGCGTGGGGCGGCATCGGGTTCAGCTGGAAGAGTCCCGACAATCCGGAGGGTGTCGGCACCACGGTGTGGAACATCTTCGAAGCCTCGTCGGCATATTTCGATCCGAGCAAGGCCACCTTCATGGTGAACTACCGCGTCGACAAGCTCGCGCCGCTGCTCGCGGCGCTGCGCGCCGAAGGCTGCAACGTCGACGAGAAGACCGACGATTCCGAATACGGGAAGTTCGGCTGGGTTTTCGATCCGGATGGCAACAAGATCGAGCTGTGGGAGCCGCCGCCGGGCTCCTAGCGACTCCCACGCCCGTTTCAACGCAGCGCGACCTGACCGATTGCGAGGCCGGCGAGCGGAGTCGTGAGCGTCGCGAGACGAACCGCGCGCCCATTGGTTAGGTCGATCGAATAGAGGCGCTGCACGCCTTCCACCATCAACACGGCGAACGCCGAACCCGTTGCGACGGGAGTGCCCGAGGTCGTCACGCGCACGTCCGAGGGAATGTCGAAGCCGCTCACCCAGGTGAACTCCAGCGGATCGCCGCCGACCGACAGCTGCATGCCCGCGATCACCGTGCCCGCGTTTGGCGGATTCTGGATGAAGAGCTGGTTGCTCTCGGCATCGAGCACGTATTGCGTCGTCACGCCGCCCGTGAGCGGCTGGCCGAAGCTGTTGGTGTAGGCGGCGCCGGTGACTCCGAACGAGCCGACCGGCAGGCCGTTGATGGCCCCATCCGTGTTGATGCCGTCGGGCGGAGTGGCCGCATTATTCAGGTTGCCGTCGACCGGCGCGCCGTTGTTGGGATTGACGCGGAAATTGAGCCCGCTCGAGCTCGTGACGCGGATGCGATCCACGGTCGGATTGAAGTCGAAGCCGTAGCCCTCGCTCGCGTCCGGCAGTGGCACCGTCGCGCCGGCCGCATCGACGTAGCGCACCTGGCCTGGCGCGCCCACCGGCGTCGCGGCGCCGGTCTGCGGGTCGAGTAGATAGAGCGTGGCCGTGTCGGTGTCGTCGTTGACCGCGAGCCCGTAGAGCTGGCCGGTCTGCGGCCGATAGTCGATGCCCACCAGCGACTCGCCGGCCGCCACGCCTGCGATGGCGACCGGGACGGTGGTGTTGGGCGCGGCGCTCGAGAAGCGCACCAGTTGCGTGCCATCGAGCGACAGGCCGATGAACGGCGTGGCGGCCGGCTGCTGAATCGCGAGGCCGGTGATGCCGCCGCTGCCGATCGCGCCGAGATCCGTGAGCGCGCCGCTCGCCAGATCGATGCGCGCCAGGCTCTCGGCGCCTTGACCCTCGCGTTTTACGATCGCGGTGGCGGCGCCCGCGGCCACTGGCGCATTCGCAGTCGCGGTGTTCACGCCCGGCGCGATGTCGAAGCCCAGCACCGCGTCCACGCGGCCACTCAGCGCGAGGCATTGCGACTGCGTGCCCGCATTCGGCGGATTCTGGATACACACCTGATCGCTGTCGCGATCCAGCGTGTATTGGGTGGTCAGCGTCGCGTTTTGCTCGTTGTTCGTGTACGCCGTCTCCTGGACGGAAGCGGCGGCACCGTTGATCGCTCCGTCCATGTTGGTGTTGGCCACCGTGGCGCTGCCGTCGATGAACGCGCCGGTGTTGGGATTGATGCGGAAGTTCTGGCCGGCGCTGTTCACCACCCGCACGCGGTCGACCGTCGGATTGAAGTCCATGCCGAACACCGTGTTCGCACCGGCACCCACGGGCACCGGCGTTGCGCCGTCGGGGCCAACAAACGTGCCGGTGGCGCCAATCGGCGCTGCAATTCCCGTGGTGCCCGAAATCGCATAGAGCCGCACGGTGCCTGCGGTCGCGTTGAACCCGAGGCCGTAGAGGAATCCGTTCTGCGGACGGCGATCGATGCTCACGATGACGTCGCCGGCGTCGACACCGGTCAACGCCAGCGGCGCCTCGATGCCGGGGGCGAAGCTGCTCGCGAAAGCAGCGATGCTGTTGCCGTTCACGAGTGCGTGGGCATTGACCGGCGGCGCCGTCACTTGCTGCGTGTAGGCATCGCTGTCGGCGCCGGCGGTATTGGTCGCGGTAACGGTGAAAGAAAAGTTGCCCGTGGCGGCCGGCGTGCCCGAGTAGATGCCGGTCGCGGCATCGAGCGCCATGCCGGGCGGCAAGGCGCCCGCGCTCACGGTCCAGGTGATCGGTGACGAGCCGCTGGCGGTGAACGTCGTGGAGGAGGCGGCGCCGCCGACGATGGAGACGAGGGGAGACGCGGGCGCGGTGATGGCCGGCACCTGCAGGATGGTCTGCGTCACCGGCTCACTGTCGCTGCCCTTCGAATTCGTCGCGCTGATGGTGAACGCAAAGTTGCCGGCGGCGGTCGGCGTGCCCGAGTACACGCCCGTCATCGCGTCGAGCGCGGTGCCCGGCGGCAACGAACCTGCCGAGACGCTGTAGGTGATGCGTGCGCTGCCGGTCGCACTGAAAGTGACGGGCGGAAGCGCGTTGCCCACGATGCCGTTGGCGAGCGGCGCCGGAGTCGCAAGAGTTGGTGCGACCTTTTCGTCCCCGTCGAAACAAGCCGATAGAAGCAGCGAGACGGCCAGAGCCGTTCCAGCCAATGACCAGGTTCGCAGACCACGCATGATTTTTTCCCCTTGTTGACGGCGCGCGCCGTTGGATTTCGTTCAATCGGGGTACGGGAGCCGATTCGCGCTGGATGCGGAGCAGGAACCGGCGAACGAAATATTTTTTGCGCTGCATCCACTTCGTGGAGCGCGCCGTAAGGCTTCGAATGCCCTAACTGATTGCAGGCGGCGACGCTGCCGCCAGCCATTTCTCCAGCATCACACCGTCGGCGATGCCGCGATAGAAGCGTCGTTCGATCGAAAGCTCGTGGTACGCGTGCTCGGCGTAGAAATTCCGCGCGGCCTGGTTGTCGCGGCGGCACTCGACCCGGATTCGTTCGAGCCCCATGTCGCGCGCCACCCCTTCCAGCCAGCCGAGCAGTACGCTGCCGATCTTGCGGCGCCGCGACTCGGGCCGCACGGCGAACAACAGCAGATGCGAATCGCGCTCCCGGTAGGACATGATGCCGAAGGCGACGAGCGCGCCGGGTTCACCGATTACCGCGACATTCGTATCGGCCGCGCGCACCGACTGCGCGACCCGCGCTTCGTTCCAGGTCCAGGGAAGCCCGCGCTCGATACTGTCGCGCGCCATCACCGCAATGTCCGCGGCGTCGGCGCGGGTTGCGAGGCGGATGATCGACTGCGTGATCATGGCGGAGATTCTGCCACCGATTCCGGCCGCCGCGGCGGCCGTCTAGAGTTCCTTCGCGATCGTCGATGCCAGCCAGCTCTCGCTCGGCCGGCCGCTCCAGCGTTTGACCACCTTGCCATCGCGGCTGATGAGATAACTCAACGGATAGAACTTCCCCGCGTCATAGAACGGAGGGGCTTCGACGAGACGCCCGGCGGTCCCTTCGTAGGTGTGTGTCTTCCAGAATGCATCGAGCACCTGCGGCTCTTCGAGCGAAAGGTAGAGGACACGAAAGCGCCGCGGCTCGTACTCGCGCTGCATCCTCGCGAGCATCGGCATCTCCTTGCGGCACGGTGTGCACCAGGTGGCCCAAAAATTCACCAACACGACCGAGCCCTCGAGCTCGGAGAGTTGGCGAGTGCGACCGGATTCGTCGATGAAGGCGAGATCCGGCGCGGCCTGGTTGAGCGTGGGCACGAGCATTGACGCGGGAGAGCCGCGGCCGTTGAGCAGGCTGAACGCGAGCAGGCCGGCGGTGAGCACCACCACGCCGGACAAAGCGCCCACGCGCAGTTTCAGCGAGATCGGACGGCGCAACCACCACACAACTCCGCCGAGAAGGATGACGACCGAGGCGTAGAACGTCGGGGCGCGGAACCAGACGAGCTCCGGGCCAAAACGGGCCGCGAGATGCGAGAAGGCGACGAAGCCGGCGATTGCGAAACCGCCGAGGATGACGGCCACGCGCGAGAAGCGAATGCCGCCCGCGATCAGCAGCACGGCGAAGCCCAGCAAGAGGAATATTTGCCACGTATTCACGCGCGGCTATTTCGCCGCGCGAGGACCGTTTTGGACGTAGGACTGCGGGAGATTCGAGTTAGGCGGCGTGCGCGATCGTCAGGCTGGCGCCTCAATTCTCGCTCGGTTGCTCCACGAGTCCGTCCCAGGACCACTTCGGAATATGCAGCCCCTGCGGCACGTCGTCCGCCGAGTGGTGGTAACGGGCCATCGTGGTCGTCGTGGCCCATGCGAAGTAATCGTGCAAAACGCGTCGGAGACGGTCGTCGCGCGCGAGCCCGATGTCGTCCAGCGCCTGATCGAAACAGGCGATGGCCCGCTGATCCATCTCCTCGTGTGGCCCATTGCCGCTGTGAATCCGGACGACAGAAGTTTCGTCGCCATATCGGGTCGAGTAGATGGGTGGCCCACCGAGAGCCTCCGCCCAGTACGCGGCCAGACGTTCGCAGTGCTGCGGGTGAAAACCATGGCTGAACGCATGGCTGACCACTTCGTCCTGTAACACCCGGCGGTGCCAGGCACCGGCGAGTCTCAACAGCCCCTCACTACCTCCAGCCGCGTCATAGACCGTTTTCATGGTGAGTCTGTTGCCTGGGCGGTCTTTGCCGATAAGCGGCCAGGAGGGCCAGCGAAAAGCCCAATAACACCACGGCGACGACGTTGAAACTCACGGGCGCGTCACTGGGACCATAGATCCGATAGTAGATGGTCGGTAGTGGTTTAAGTCTCGATCCTTTTCACCGGAACGCTTTGTCATCGAGAATATCTGAATGCCAGGTTTTAGAATGCAATGCCGACGAAAGCCCCTGCGATACGCCACTTTGGCCTTGACCAGAGCGCAATCGCGTTCAGGCCAAGACCCACCGCAACTGCCAAATAGCAGCCGTGTCGAGGCTGATCTGTCTGAGTTCGCTTTTGCATCGGTCCGCAAGACCATGCTAGGTTTTCCAATCATGTCGCGACCCGATCAGGATCGCAAGGGTCAGGTTCTCGCCCAAAGATAGGCGATTCCGCCTCGTCCCATCTCGTGTCCTGCGAGGACTCGGTGTCCGGGTCGACTTTGGTTGATGGCGACGCGTATCCTTTGCGTGTCACGGATGTCCGGCTAAAACGCCAGGGAGCCCGCTCACTCGCTTTGCTGTCGCCTTTGAAATAGTCATTGTACTCATACGTCGTTCTCGGCTTGGTCTCGGAATTAAGCATTCCTGTCGTTGTGATCCATAAGTCTCAACCGTCTGGGCCGAGCCTTCGGCTCGACATTGCCCCGGTTCAAATCGCAATCTTCGAAACCGTTATGAGGCTTCGACACTCGTCCCTAGATCGAAGCTGGCGCCCGACGGACACAAGTAAGGTGGTAACCAACCCGCGGATATCAGCATGATCGACCGTCGTCTCTAATGTAAGTGCCTTGCCCATGGCCCGGCTTATCGTCTAACTAGGTCAATCCACCTAATCGTCAGCATGACTGCGTATAGTCTTTCAACGCGTTGACCGTGAGCATCCGCAGCCGATAACTCCTTGGTTTGTCCTCAAGCGTCGCTGGGACCACGAATTCCCCGGGGACGAAAGGATTGGGCCAGCGACTGGGCCGCGGCAATTGCAGAGAAGGAGGCGATCGTCGCCAGCCAACGTCAGCTCTCGAAGCTGATGCCATGCTGCTCAGCCAAGCCTTCAACGAATGTGGCCGCGACACGATCAAAAGCAGAGGGGTCGACATCGTAGTGCTTGAGGACATCCTTTGACCCCGTCGCGGTGCTGGCGCAGTATGAGCAGTTCCACTGACTTCTCTATCTACATGGTGCGCGGACATCACTCTTGTGGCGGAAGCCTTCGTGGATATGACGCATCTGATGCCCACGTTGAGACCCATGTCTACGAAGGATGAACTGATTAGTGGTTGCATCGATGTTCTCGTGATGTCTGTTTACGCCTGCTTGATGCCGGCTAGGTTGAGTTGAGTGGCGCGCGTGCCGCGTCTGAGCTTGGCACTTTATCCACTTTTGCGTCCGCTCCACGATTTCTTAGAGCGCACTGGCTCGACGCACGAAGTCATCCCGATCACCCAGCCCGATCGACGAACGTAACTTGCCATTGCTGGTTACCCGACATGGTCCGACTGACGCAGTATGGACGTACAGCCGACTGTCATATCGCGACCTCCTGAACGACTTTGTCCATGCCACCTGGCAACCACATCAGGACCTCAACGCGACAGGCCGCTGACTATGTATGGAAGCTTCGTAGATCCCTGTCTTTCTCAAGCATCTAGTCTAAGCATGATTCCTGTCGTTCCACGAGAGCAAGAATGCGGGCACCTCCTGACATGTCCAGTTGCAACCCAAGCATCACCGCAGACTAAGATGAACATACGACGCGAGACGAGCGCCTGTCGGCTCGTGCACTATGCTGCTCGAGACCTTCGAGGTTCGGCAGCTCGTACTGTGAATTGTACGGGTACGATATTGAGCATCAGCTCGGTCGCCAATCGGCAAAAGACTCATGGCTCAAGGCGTGTCCCATTCCAAGGTCTCGCTCTCACGCTTGCTACGGCGCGCACGCCGCCGTATGAGCCTGACACATTATCTCTCACGCGTCCGCTCCAGCGAGGTGTTAGACCGCATCACTTCACCGCACGTGGCCCACCCACGACAGTGCCTCCTTCATCATTCTGAGGCGCCGAAGTCAACTGTGCCTTAGGACCACGATCCATCGTTCACCTGAGCGAAACCCTTCAATATGCGCCAGATCGCTGCATTGGCTCTAGGGTACTGCGTCGAGTACATGCACGTCGCGAACCGCTGGCGTAGACAACTTGAACATTCTGCGAATCATCTTGAAGCAGAGAATCATGTCGGGAGTGGCGAGGTCTTCACCGTACTTGAACTGAAACTTGGATGTGTCGACTTGCGCCCAGGACTGTTGGCGCGATCTGATACGACTGCCAGTGGGACTGTGGCCGATCCCAATGATTGTCATCAACAACCAGCGTCGGATACTGCGAGATGTTCGGGGGCGCAGAGCAGGCGACGCACAGTGCTGCCGTGAACAGCGGTAGAAACGGACGGGAAGCCATGCAATGCCGCCTAACGGTTGAGTTGCAGCGGCGCGCACGCCAATGTTGGCTAGTGGCACTTTATCGTCCCCGCGTCCGCTCGAACGAGGTGTTAGGCCGCAGCGCGCCATCAGTAAGCTCCTCGTCGAGGAACCGCACCATCTGCGTCTGGGCACTTGCCGTAAGCAAGAGGCTCGGCGTCCCTAAGAAGGACTCCAGGTTCCAGACATAGATGTTTCGCCAGCGCGAGGGTGCGCTCAGGTAGGATCAGTCTAAGTGATTGCTATACAGACGAATGTGGACGCCCCCGGAATCGAGCTTCAGAACCTTTACGACCGAGAATCCGCCTCGCTCAAGAGCTGCTTAATGCAGACATGGAGGCTGAATCCGTGATCTTCCTACCGTCAGTGGTCCATTGCTTCCACATGAGTGACCAGGGGCAAACTTGAGTTGAGTTTCATGCGGCCTAACGGTTGAGCTGAGCGGCGCGCACGCCGATGTATGAGCTTGGCACTTTATCTATCACGCGTCCGCTCCAGCGATTTGTTAGAGCGGCAAGCCACTCATATCATCGATGAACTTTCTGTGCGTGTCGGACACCACCCACAGCCATCCAACTGTTCAGCTTGCGCCCGGTGCGAGGAAAGCGGGTGGCGATGAGCACGGCGAGCAGCCTGATCTCCCACTGCGAAGTACGTTCACTAGCGTCAGCGCATCTGCACTGCTTGAACACTACGTCAGCCCAAGGCTCGAGAACGCAGACGACGTGGCTGTCAGCTCGGCAACGGGAAGTCGCAGGCGTGTGACCACTGACCCTCTCGGCTACGAATGCTTTTGTCGGCTGCTCGCTTACCCATGCCACATCTATACCCACGCTTGCCGTCTAACGATTCAGCTGAGCGGCGCGCACGCCGACGTATGAACTTGGCACTTTATCCCTCACGCGTCCGCTCCAGCGATGTTGTTAGACGGCATACGCGTTACCTCTATCTGGCGGGTGGGCGTGAGGACCATTTTACAGCCTCAAACTCTGCCTGAGCAATCTCGAACGGAGCGAAGTCTTCCGGAACAAGCGTGCGGAAACCCCATGCTGTACGTCAGATATGCTCCTTGTCGTACCAAAGCACGGTGCCGTTCGCGTAGACCTCGATTTGCCGGGAGGGCCACATGTCTCTCTGCGGTCTCGAAACTACCAGATGCGAAGTGCCTCCAATTCCCGAATGGGCGTCGCCCCTCGACTCATCCCAGTTGCGCTTGAAGTATTGCACGACGTCGAGTGCCATCCTGGCAGTTGTGCGGCGCCGCGACTTGCGCCTGCTGTTCTTTGCGACGCTCCAAAGTAGTTGATAGACGTAGCCACACGCTACGAGCGCCTATCTTCGAAGCCCATGATCATGCCTGCTGACCTCAGTGTTGATTGGTTGATACCAGTATCGATATGAGACGATTGTTTCTCGTCCAGGGCGTTCCGCCGTTTCATGACTGGCGTCATCTAGTATCGTACTATATGGCCAAATGATATCTTGTGTGCTTTGACCACTCAATATATCATCGAAGCTGTTGGCCGTGGTTCTCGTGAAATGCAATGAAATCGAGCCAGGTATCGCCAGCGATACGTAATCGCTTGTCGCAGAAAAGCCACCAGAGGTCTCGAAGCTTCCCAATGCCGAGAAGCTGACATGCGACCGAGTTTCCTTCAGCTATTCAGTAGATGCCTAACGGTTCAGTTGAACGGCGAGCGCGCCGTAGTATGAGCTTTGCACTTTATCCCTCACGCGTCCGCTGAACAGGTTTAGGCGTCATGCTGTACCAATGTCGCGCATTTTTCACCAATGATCAGATGACTGCTTTCGCTCGCGATCCAGGCTCGCCGCCATTTTGCGCTTCGTCAACCTGCACCACATTCTGGATCGACTTCGTCGATGTCATCGCAGCCTTCAGACTCGAGGTGTAGCAGCGATGCCACGCATGACGGTATCTCGCTGTCCGCTCGATAGAGTTGTGAGGCGGCTGCAAGCGTATTGTCACTTAAAACGACCACTTGCCGCTATTCGCGGTCTGCACTCCAGCTAGGCTCATTTCAATCGTCATACGACTCCAACAGTGATCTCGTTCGATCATAGCATCACGCCGGTATGCAATATCGATTTTTGCCTTCTCGAGTCGGCATTTTTGACTTCTTTTTTTTCGCCGCATAGGAATTGCAATCCCCGTCTTCGTCGTGCGAAACGCGCAGGATGGCAGCCTTCCATCGATCACGTGCTCGCATCGTTGTCACGTGTCTGCGTTCCAAAATCACATGTCCATCAAAGCCTGTGCGTCGTCGTGCACATGACGCCTAACGGTTGGGACTGAGCGACGCGCACGCCGATGTATGAACTTGGCACTTTATGTTTCGCGCGTCCGCTCCAGCGAGTTGTTAGGCGTCCCGAGTGAATCGAGCACCTGTTGCAAAGAATGATTGACGCAAGTTGCCGATTTCGCGGTGCATCGGCGTGCTCTGAACATTCTAGCCCCAATGATTTCGCTCCTCAACCACTCCGCCCAGGTGGTTCCAGCCACATAGTCGTCTTTTCGCTCGCGATAACGCAGTTGGTTCGACGCTCATCAACTATATCAACGTCTCTAATCGCGTCAGAAACCGCAATCCATGTATCCCGCGGTCGCCAACCATCCAGTGCGACCCATCCCCCTTGTGTCGATAGAGCTTGCGCCAGTTCTTGTGCGTACGTAGGTCAAGCTCAGCAAGGAACATCGGTGCGGCTCAAGAAGAACGACGCCGAAGGCCAGTGCTCTAGCTGTATGTTGACATGCGGTCTAACGGTTGAGTTGAGCGTCGCGCGCGCCGCCGTATGAGCTTGGCACTTTATCCCTCACGCGTCCGCTCGAGCGAGGTGTTAGGCGGCGCCTCAGGAGCTTCGTCGACGCCCTCTTCATTGCCTCTCCATAGAATGAGTACCCCTTCGGTTGTTTGAGCCAGCGGCTAACGAAGCCCACCTCAAACACTTGCTCTGGCGACAAGGTTGGCACGGCACCTCGATTCGCCGAAGCGTAGCTGCCCGTGGTCCACTCGACTCGAATCAAATCGGAAGCCCGACGAATAGCAGCTTCCGCGTCCGCGGCGGTCACAGCCCGTGTCGTGTAGAACCCTTCAACAGGCGCACCGTCCCTGTCAGAGGGCGGCACCGATATGCCCGTGCCGTGAAGAAGAACGCGAAAGTGAGGCATTGCCGCTAGCCGCCTAACGGCTGAGCTGAGCGGCGCGCGCGCCGCCGCAAGAACTTGGCACTTTATCTTGCACGCGTCCGCTCCAGCGAGGTGTTAGGCGTCACTCGGTGGAGTCCTCGATGTAGCGATAAATCACTTGTTCGTCCTCGCCCGTCGTGAGACGCATATCCCTTATGTTTACCTGCAGCCCACGCCGGCTATCCTTCATTGCGCCAGAACCAATAGGTGCACCTAACGGTACTGTTCGAGTGCGCGTAACACTTGGTGTTGTGCGCCGGTCCGATGTCTCGTACGGCTTTCAGGGTATTTAGTGGAATCCCGCCTTCACGAAGGTGCTCGTGTAGTTTCACCACGATCAGTTCCGGATCTAAAGAGCCATCCTCAAGATAAGTGGTGATACCAAGCTCTTGGCCAACCACGGCGCTTGTACTAACGCAGCCACAAGCGAGCTTCCATTGAGCCGCTCCCGTGCACCCGGCAGCGACGAGGACCAAGAACGAAGGCGAATGACTTTCGCTGCGGCATGATGACGCCTAACGGTTGAGCTGAGCGGCGCGCGCGCCGGTGTATGAGCTTGGCACTTTACCCCTCACGCGTCCGCTCCAGCGAGATGTTAGACGCCGCTTCAGCTGCGGCTTCAGAAACTCCAGTGCGCGTACAACGTGCGGTTCGAGCGGTGCATCAGCACTCTCAACCAAAGCCGCCAATGCAGCGGCCTGTGCCACTTCCCCAAGATGAAGCTTCGCTTCGGCGAGGCCCAATATTAGTGAGGGATGTGGCCGCTTGCTGATGGCCGTGGTGTATGTCGCGATCCGCATCCGGCCACTGTTCAAGCTGTGAGTAGCAGTACGCGAGCCACCCTCGCATTTGCGGTCTGTCGCTGTTTTGCAGGTACGCCCCTCAGAGTGTCTCGCCGCGCGATCGAAGTTCCCCAAGATCTTCCCACGCGCTCGCTTGTGCGTGGTGATAGCCCTCGGGCGTAAGGCCGACGAGCCAATACTGCAATTCCGTATAGACGAGGCGCAAGCCTGCAAGGACGCGACTCAGCCCGGAGTTGGCAGCGGCGTTCATGGCGGCGTCTAACGGTTGAGCTGAGCGGCGCGCGCGGCGCGGCATGAGCTTGGCACTTTATCTATCACGCGTCCGCTCGAACGAGGTGTTAGGCCCGCCTTGACGCTTGAGCGCCTCGAGCGAGGCGTTCTCTACGTAGGAGCCTGTTGCGACGCAGTGTTCTACGAAAGTGATGACCACGCTCTTCTGCGGGGCGTCAATTGGCCCCACCAGCATCGAAACTGGGTCGATTTGGATCTGCCTTCGGCGGTAGCAGAACTGACACAAGCTGAATCAGGACACCAATATCAGACAGCGACGCAAGAATGAAAGCCGGAAGGAAATAGGCGAATGCTTTCGGGGCCAGAAAGTTTACGGCAGCGCTGTGCTCTCGGAGCTCGCTCGACGCTGACTTGTTCCCATCGCGTGTCCAAAAACACCTGCGATGCCCCTTCGTCATTCGCCGTGGCAAATAGCTCACCGTCGGGAGGCCGAGTGTTTGCGAAACGCCTGGTGCACGAGAGCTTCGAAGTTCACCACGAAGGGCCTAACGGTTGAGCTGAGCGGCGCGCACGCCGACGTATGGGCTTGGCACTTTATCCTTCACGCGTCCGCTCCAGCGATTTGTTAGGCGTCATGGGTCAAGCCGGTCTATTCTTGCCCAACTAGGCCAGCCAATTGTGTAAAAGAGATCCTCAATGAGGCGGTCATAGACACTAACCATCTCTACCGCACGTTCAAGGGTCGGACTGTGACAATTGAACTCATGATCGCATTTGACACTCACGAGAAAGCCCGCGCGTCCTTGGCGGGTTGCCGGATCGATTCGCTTCGTAGTGACTGTAAAGATTCTCCCTCATCATGGCGTTCCCAGTACCCGATGGTGTCGATGGCGCTCCGAATTTCTCCGAGTTCATGACGGGCCGCCGCCTCTCCGCTAAGCTTCGCTAAGTAAGGTACACCTCGCATCTTGCGAATTCCTTGAGTGACGCCTAACGGCTGAGCTGAGTGGCGCGCGCGCCGGGGTATGAGCTTGGCACTTTATCCCTCACGCGTCCGCTCGAGCGATTTGTTAGGCGTACTCTCACCGGCTAAAATCAGTTGGCCCAGTTGGCGCTCTACCAAGGTTAGGCACGATCCACCTGAACAAAGATGGCAATCTGGCCGAAATCCTCAACAAAGCGGCGCGACTAACACGAAGAGGACCCCGAGGGCGACTCTAGCCAGCGACTTATCTCGTCTGAGCGTATCATAGAGAATGACGGCGCCCCTCGCTGAGCGCTGCCGCAACGCTCCCAGGTGATAACCAAAGCGCGCCAGGAGAATTGGTCTCAGCGGCCGCATCCCGTGAGTGAGCCTGCTCAAGGGCGCGGAATTACGCCAGTTGCGCAGAAGTTGCACTCACGTGCCGTGAGTAAGGCCTCCCGCTGGATCGCGCGAATGATGTGGCACTCCGCCGTCGAGTCGCCTAACGGTTGAGCTGAGTGGCGCGCACGCCGACGTATGAATTGGCACTTTATCTCGCACGCGTCCGCTCCAGCGAGGTGTTAGGCGGCACCGCCGCTAAGCGCCGCTCGCGAAGTAGCAGAAAGTAGCGGAATGCTAGTGCGCCAACCGCTAAGCCAAGCAAGGATGCCCATGATTGCCGCATGCCAAGACGACCTCCCTCGGTGAGGGCGAAGAGGATGACAACCACTCCAGAAACATGCAGGTCCGACCACGCGAACGAGGAGATTGGCGTTGAACTTGTTGGACAAACAGCGGAAAGTTTAGACCGCGATCAGCAAGCCCGGGATGAACTGGGCGAGAGGTAGCGCGGTGCCCACGATGCAGAGGATTGCGTAGATGATCTGCACGATGTCTCCAGTGCGGCCTAACGGTTGAATTGAGCGGCGCGACCGCTGTTGTTTGAGCTTGGCACTTTATCCTCTCACGCGTCCGCTCGAACGAGGTGTTAGGCAGCGCGCGGCGATCGCTGCGCAGCCTCAATGAACTGATCAATTCTTGCGGGTTCTTGCGTGAGCGGGCAACGCTAAGAAGCGGCACGCCCGTTTGATTCGGAAGGTTACCCACTAACGCGTCGCGCCGTCGCGATTGCCAAGAGCCCGCCCCCGATAGCCAGCACCCAGGAGAGACCTAACCAATATGTGTTTAGCATCGTTCCGAAGCCAAGAGGTATCGACGAGAAGATCAGGGTCATCCAGATTCCCGCATTGAATCCTGCAGGCCTGGACCATTGCTTGTCGGGCGGAAGAACAAGCGTGGCAAGCGGCACCGTCTGCTCGAACCTCGCCCCAAGCGACGCATTTCCCGAGATCGCCAGATGGTCGTTCCGAAGCTCGAAGCGGCGTTCCCCGTCGAAACGTCGCTCGTGGTAAGAAGCGTCTGCGACAGTCATCGCGCTGCCTAACGGTTGAGCTGAGCGGCGCGCACGCCGGTGTATGAGCTTGGCACTTTATCCCTCACGCGTCCGCTCGAACGATTTGTTAGGCGTCATAGAGTTCGCGGAAGCCTGGGTGAGCGGGGTAATGCTAGTGCATGAAACATACTCAATGCCCCAAATCGAAAGCCCTACGTACCCTGCCGCCTAAAGGCCTGCGCGCCTGGCGTTTCCTTCGTAAAGGTGAAAGGACTATTTCAAGCAGCGTCGATGCCTGCCTCGCGCCCGAGGGTGGCGGGAATCAAATACGCCGCCAGGAAATAGCAGCGAAAGGAGGATACAGCACGCCCGCATAGGGCAGCCAATACCGCCGGTTGACACGTGCGTCAGACGAAACTCGAGTGACTACGATGACGTAGATAGCAACGCCGCCGAGGCAGGCAATAAGTGATAGTTGCCATGACGCCTAACGGTTGAGTTGAGCGGCGCGCACGCCGACGTATGAGCTTGGCACTTTATCCCTCACGCGTCCGCTCGAACGAGGTGTTAGGCGGCAGCCGCGGACTCGTCGACACCATCTTCGGTGCCATCATGCGAGAACGTAGCCCCTCTCGGTTGCGGATCGAGCAACGTGCATCGATGCCACACCTTGATCCTTGCGCTGGAGGCGAATTTGACACGGCACCTCGACTTCGACGGAGCGATGTCCTGGTCGCAATCATGCACCCAGTCAATCGGAAGCCTGACGTATACGCAGCTTACGCGTCCGTGGCGTCCTGAGACCACGTGTCTGTCGAGCCGCTTCAACAGGCGCAACCAGTCCTTGCCAGAGGGCGCAGCCGATTGCACACGAGCCGTGAAGAGACGCTCGAAAGTGAGTGATTGCCGCTAGCCGCCTAACGGTTGAGTTGAGCGGCGCGCGCGCCGACGTATGAGCTTGGCACTTTATCCTTCACGCGTCCGCTCGAGCGATGTGTTAGGCGACATCATGCTTGCGACCTCAGCCATGCCGCGAACAGACGAAGGTACAGACGCAGTCTGCGGACATCATGGCCTCGAGAAGTCGGCCGAACTAGCGTCGGCGCTGATCGCCAGCCGTCCGAGGCACGTGAGAATCCCAGGCTTACGGCTCGATCGTAGCGCAGGACCCGCTGGCAGCCACCTCGTCCATAGCCGAAGCGCGCGAGTCGAGCCGACTCCGACGATTCACCGACCGCATAGCGCCGACAGAGTCGAGATCGCGGAGTACAGAAGCACGGAATTCGATTGAGCTGGCTATCGCGCATACATGACGCCTAACGGTTGAGTTGAGCGGCGCGCACGCCGGCGTATGAGCTTGGCACTTTATCCCTCACGCGTCCGCTCGAACGATGTGTTAGACGGCATTAGCGGCTATGCAGTGACAGTTCGATGATCGCCCTTGTACTCAAACTCGAGCCTGAGCTCATCTGCGGCCTCAGTTGTACTCAATGCCACGTGATTCGGTAAGAACTGACCACGCTGCGTCGCAGAGAGTCTGAGTCAGAAGCCAGCTGGGCCGTGGTACGCGGAGCAGATCGCAAGTGCGAGAAGGCAAGCTCGGCAGGATTCGCCTGCAACCTCGTGCCGCAGTCTTCACCACGTATGGGCAGCTGCGACAAGCGCCGTCGCGGTCTTGGTCAGTGAACCGCTCCCGGCTCCATCGAACATCGCGGGCACTTGGCATCTGAGTGGACGAGAGTACTCACACGCAAATGCCGTCTAACTCTTAGTTAGACGGCCAAAAGAAGGAATATTTCTCGACAACCTGCATGGATAACGTGCCCCCGGTCGATGCTAGCTGTTGATTCAAATAGAGCACGGCCCCCGGGTGTCGTCAAACGCGGCCGTTTCGTTATGTATCCTGCCGCATAACACGACGATGCCACGGACGTGGTCCACCACCTGCCCGCGTGCGGCGATACGACTAACCCCCGGTTTTTGCGACGGATGCCACGGGGCTTACTGCCTTCCGCTGTGTCCGGCGATACCCCAGGTGCGAGATATCCGGCGGGAAGAACATGGCCCAGTTCCATTCCAGGAACAGGCGCGTCTTGCGCGCGAACGTCGGTACCCGCAACAGGTAGAGCCCGCGCCACATCAGCCAGGCGATGAACCCGGAGATCTTCAGGCCGAATATTTCCGCCACCGCTTTGTTGTGCCCAATCGACGCCATCTGGCCTTTCGGTGAGTACGCAAACGGCAGCGTCGGCCGGCCTGCGAGTTTCGCGAGGATGTTGCCCGCGAGGCGGCTGGCCGCGGCCTCGGCAAATTGCGCCGTCGGTGGCGCGGACTTGCCATCATGTGCGTTGCGCACCGCCGCGCAGTCGCCCGCGGCCCACACACCGTCGAGACCCGGTACCGAGAAATCGTCGTTGACCTTCAGCCGGCCGCGTTCCTTCGGCGCCGGAATGTCATCCAGCAAAGCATTGGGCTGGGTGCCGATCGTGCACACCACGGTGCCGGCCTGGATGATGTCGCCGTTGTCGAGGTGCACCGCGCGATCCGTCACGCGCACCGCGCGTGCATTGAGCCGCACCTCGACGTCATGTTTCAGCATCTTCTTCAGCGTGAAGGCGCCGAGCGAGGCGGAAAGCTCGGGCACGAGCCGTTCGCCCGAGTGCAGCAACACGATGCGGATGTCCTCGCGGTCGATGTTGCGGTAGTAGCGCAGCGACGCGTGCAGGAAGTCCACGAGCTCTCCCGCGGTTTCGACGCCGGAGAAGCCGCCGCCCACGATCACGAACGTCGTCAGCCAGCGGCGATGTTCGCGCACCGGCTGCAGCTCGGCCTGCTCGAGACGTGAGATCACGCGATTGCGGAGAAACAGCGCGTCTCCCAGCGTCTTCAGCGGCAGCGCGTACTGGCCCATGCCCTTGATCACGTCGAGATTGGCGTTCGTGCCCACGGTGACCACCAGCTCGTCGTACTTCATGCGGCCCGTGCCTTCGCCGAGGTACTCGATCGACTTTGCGGCGGTGTCGATGCCGATCACGGTCGCCATGCACACGTGGCTGCAGTGGACCATCTGCCGGTGTGGCGCGATCACATGGCCGGGCAGGATCGACGCTCCTACGACCTCGGGCAGCAGCGGATTGAACGTGATGAAATTTTCCTGGCTGACCAGGGTGAGGTTCCATTCGGGCGGCAAGCGATGCTCGAGTAGTTGGGCCGTCCTGGCGCCGGCAAAGCCGCCCCCGATGATGATGAGTTGCTTGCGGTCGTTCATGGCGACGCTCCGTAGATGAGGCTGGCGTGCCCGTCGGGGTCACGCACGAGGGTTGCGCTGCCGTAGCCGAGATCCGCGCCCGGCAGAGGCGTCGCGGCCGGGTCGGCCCTGGCCGCACGCAGGTTGATCTGCCAGTACCAGCCGTCGATGGGACGCGAATCGGCGGGAGTGGCGCGGCCATCGCCGGGCGCCAGGTATTCGAGGAACTCGATGCCGGGACCGTCAGGCGCGCGCAGCGCCGTGATCCGCAGGTGTGCGCCCTCGACGTTGTTGAGATGCGCCTGTTCCGTGCCGTAATTTTCGCTGGCGCCCGCGACCCTGAGACCGAGCCGGTCGCGATAGAAACCCAGGCTGCGATCCGTGCTGCTGACCACTATCGCCGTGTGATCGATGCCGAGGAAGACGGCATTCTTGCGCTGCCATTTCGGCGCGCCTTTGCCGGGCGGAAACGCGAGCACTTCGAGGTTGTTGTCGTCGGGGTCGCGAAAATAGAACGCCTCGATACCGCCCGCGTGGGGATTCCAGTCGGGCAGTCTCTGCGGGGCGGTGGACGCGTAGCCAACGTGATTCGCGCGCAATTGAGCGTACGCCTTCGACATGTCGCTCACGATGATGGCGACGTGCTGGAACCACAGATCGTTGCTGCGCGAATCGACGGGCAGCGGCCGCCCGCGTGGCGTCTGGAACTGCATCAATTCGATGAACTCGTCGCCGAGGCGCATCCGCACCGAGCGCAGCCGAACGCCGAACACCCCGTAGAGCTTTTCCCAAGGCGCGCCGAACACTTCGCGGTCGGCAACCTGTTGGAAGCCAAGCACTGCCGAATAGAACTTGCGCGAGCGTTCCATGTCGCTCACGGGAATGCCGACGGAGTCGACGGCGGCAATGGGCTCCGCGGCGCGCGCGCTCAGCAACGCACACCACATCAACACGCCGAGAAGCACGGGCAATCGAATCAGGTGTTTCATGTTCAACTCGCAGTAGCCAGTTCGCGGGCGGCGCCGCGGCGGGTCGTTTCGGCGATCAGGTCGGCGACTCGCAGACCCCAGGCGAAAATCGTGAGCGACGGATTCACGCGGCTGATGCGCGGCAGCACGCTGCCGTCGGCGACGTGGAGGCCGGTCAGTCCGTGCACGCGGCCCTGCGCGTCGACCACGGAGTCGCGTGCATCGTTGCCGGCGATCAACGTGCCGCAGGCGTGCGCCGTGCCCTGGATGCCGATGCGTTTCGTGAAGCTCACGCGCCCGGTGTGCAGTAGCGCGCGCGCGAAGGCGCGCGTGAATGCGCGATGTTCCGACACTGCGGCCGGGTCGCGGCGCTCGTCGTAATCCATGACCCGGTGCGTGATGCCCTCGGATTCGACTTCTTTCACGCGGTTGCCCATGCGCGAACCTTCCTCGGTCTGCAGGAAGAAGCCGTAGGCGCGTTGCGCGAGCGCGCCGGAGATCGCGCGCGGCAGGAGCTTCGGCATGAGCGTGGCGATCAGCTCGGCGTCGAAGCCCAGCGGCTGCACGCTCGAGTGCGGGAAGGCATCGTGCGTCAGCACGGCGGTCTTGCGGATGAGGTCATCCTGACGCCTCGCGCCGATGCTCACCATCGCGGTGAGCAGATGTAGTTTGAGGTTCGCGCCGATGTGGCGTGCGCCGGGCAGCCGGTCGCCGAGCCGATGCTGCTTCACATAGCGGGCCAGCAGACGCGGCGAGTGCAGGGCGCCCGCGGCCAGGATCACGCGCGGTGCGCGCAGGATCTGCCCGTCACCGGTGCGCACGCCGGTGATGCGCGTGGCGTCGTCCGTGTCGCCCAGGAGAGCGGTCACTTCCGTGCCGCTGCGCAGGCTGAAATTCGGCATCCCGATCAAGGGATCGAGCAGTGCCACCTGCGCATCGTGTTTGAGATCCGCGGCGCTGGCGAAGCCGTCGAAGTGCCGGGCCTCGTGCACGTGCCCGGCGATGCGCGGATCGAGCGCCATCGGGATGGGGCTCGAGCGCCAGCGCGGTGCGCGCCGGCCGAGAGTTTCCAGGAGGCGCGCGAGATCGGGTTCCGGTCTCAAACGTCGCACGCCGAGCAGCCGTTCGGCCACGCCGTAATAACTCTCGAGCGTCGAATAGGGAAACGGCCAGGCGCGGCAGCCGTGCGCGGGGTCGGCGGCGAACTCGTGCTCGCCGAAGCGCAACAGCGCGGCGCCGTACCACTTGGTCTTGCCGCCAACGTTGAAGTGTTCTTCGGGAACGACGCGCTTGCCGGCGCCGTCCTGCCAGGCCTCGCGCGCCAGGAATTCGCCGCCATGCACGACGCGCGAAATGTCGAGGGTGCTGCCGTCGCGCGGCAGCGGCTCGCCTTTCTCGAGCAGCAGCACTCGCTGGCCGGCTTCGACCAGGCGGTGCGCGGCGGCCGCGCCTCCCGCGCCGCTGCCGATGATGATGATGTCGAAGTGTGAGCTCATGGTTCGTGTCCACAGTGAATGCAAGGTAGCGTTGGGTCGTGGACCACCTTGGCGCAGCCGGCGTAACGTGCGCCGCGCAGCCAGGTGTGCAATCGCGCCGCGAACAACATGCCGAGCGGCGGCGCCACGAAGTAGATCCACAGGTTGTCGAACAGGGCGCCGGGCGCGGCGGACGCGAAGCTGCGAGCGGGGTTCATGCTCATGCCCGAGAGAGGCGCCTCGACCCCTATATATAGAGTGACCAGGAGGCCGGCGACGAGGCCGGCGCGCCCGGAGTGCCGCGGATGGCCGGCGACGTTCAGGACCGCGAGCAGCATGCCGCAGGAGATGGCGAATTCCGCGAGGAACGCGGCCGTGACGCCCAGGGGCCCGGCATGGTGCCCGCATACGATACCGGCGGCTCGGCGAATGCATCGCCTAACAATCCGGCGACCAGCATCACGCCGACCAGGCCGCCCGCGAATTGGGCGAGCGCGTAGAACGCCGCGTCGCGCGGCCGGATCTTGCCGAGTGCGAGGAACGCCAGCGTCACCGCGGGATTCATGTGAGCGCCCGATCGTTTGCCCCAGGGCGAGTAGATGAGCCCGACGGCGGTGAGGCCCATCGCTACGCCGCCGAGGACGCGCCGCAGGTCCGGGTCGGGCAGCCAGGCCTGCAGCGGCGAGCGCGGCGAGTCGAGGGCGGTGGCGACCAGGCCCGCCGCGACCATGAAGAGCCCCAGGCCGAGCGCCTCCGCCAGGTACTCGAAAATGGGGACATTCCTCATTTCCATTTCAGCCGCCGGTCTCGAAGCCGGGGTACAACGTCATGCCGCCGTCGATGAACAGCGAAGTGCCGTGCACGTAGTCGGAGTAGTCGGACGCCAGCCACACGGCCGCGCGGCCGATGTCCTCGACTTCACCGATACGCTTGTATGGAATGAGTTTCATCAGCGCGTTGTAGTGCTCCGCCGTATCCCACGCTTCCATGTTGATCGGCGTGCGGATCGCGCCAGGGCAGATGGAATTCACGCGGATGCGCAGCGGTGCGACCTCCTGGGCGATGCTCTTCATCATCAACATCACGCCGCCTTTCGACGCCGCGTAGTTCACGTGGCCGGCCCACGGAATCACCTCGTGCACCGAGCTCACGCAGATGATCTTGCCGGCGGCGCACGACACGTCGGGCTTCACGCCGCGGCGCATGAACTCCCGCACCGCCTCGCGTGCGCACAGGAACTGGCCGGTGAGGTTCACGTTGATCACCCGGTTCCACTGCGCGAGCGACAGCTCGTGGAAGGGCGCGTCCTGCTGCAGGCCGGCGTTGTTGATCAGGATGTCGATGCGTGCCGAGCTCGGCAATGGCCTGCCTGAACATGGCCTGCACCTGCATTTCGTCACCAACATCCGCCTTGATGGCGATGGCATTCGAGCCGCGCGCCTTGAGCTCGCCGACGAGCTCGAGCGCCTTGTCCATGCCGGAGACGTAGTTCACGACCACGTCGGCGCCGGCATCCGCCAGCGACTGCGCGATCGCGCGGCCGATGCCGGAGCTCGCGCCGGTCACCAGCGCCTTCTGGCCCAGCAACATCTTCTGCGGGGGCACGCGCGGCATGACGGGTTGCGGCAGGTGGTCGTATTTCACGGGCATATCCATGTCTTTCCTCCTAACGATTGCGTGCGACGCGTGGCAGGCGGCCTGGCGCGCGCGGCGGTGTCATCGGGGCGCTGTCGGTTTCCTCGTGCGAGTCGCCGGCGGCGGCACGTGCGTAACGCGGCATCAGCAGCTTGGCGATGAGGCCGGTCCAGCCGGTCTGGTGCGAGGCGCCGACGCCGCGGCCGGTGTCGCCGTGGAAGTATTCGTAGAACAGCACGTGGTCGCGGAAGTGCGGGTCGCGCTGCATCTTCGCGTCGTGCAGCGAACACGGGCCGCTCGCCGCGGTCGTCCATGAGGAAGATGCGCGTGAGGCGCTGCGCCAGCTCGTTCGCCGACTTCTTCGATCGTGACGAACTGGCCCGAGCCCACGGGGCACTCAACCTTGAAGTCGTCGCCGTAGTAGTGGTGAAACTTCTGCAGCGATCTCGATGATGAGGAAGTTCACCGGCATCCAGATCGGCCCGCGCCAGTTCGAGTTGCCGCCGAACGCGTACGTGTTCGACTCGCCGGGCTGGTAGTCGACCTTCAGGTCCACGCCGTGCAAGTGATAGACGTACGGCTTCTGCTCGTGCGCCTTCGACAAGGCGCGCACGCCGTAGGGCGAGAGGAACTCCGTCTCGTCCAGCAGGCGGCGCAGGATCTTCTTCATGCGATGGCCGCGCAGCAGCGACAGCAGCCGGCGTTTGCCGCGGCCCGGCTCGTTCCAGTGCGACACGAGCGAGGCAAGATCCGGCCGGTACTCCAGGAACCACTCGAGGCGGCGCTTGAACTCGGGCACCTTCTCCAGCAGCTCGGGCTCCAGCGTCTCGACCGCGAACAGCGGAATCAGTCCCACCATCGAGCGGACCTTGAGCGGAGTCATCGCGCCATCGGGCAGGTGCAGCACGTCGTAGAAGAACTTGTCCTCGTCGTCCCACAGGCCGATGCCGGCCTTGCCGTCCATGCCGCCGCCGATGTGCGCCATCGCCTCGGCGATGTGCAGGAAATGCTCGAGGAACTTGGTGGCGATGTCCTCGTAGACCTGGTTCGTCCTGCGCGAGCTCGAGCGCGATGCGCATCAGATTGAGCGCGTACATCGCCATCCAGCTCGTGCCGTCGGCCTGGTCGATGTGGCCGCCGGTGGGTAGTTGGGCACTGCGGTCGAACACGCCGATGTTGTCGAGCCCGAGGAAGCCGCCCTGGAACATGTTGCGGCCCTCCGCGTCCTTGCGATTCACCCACCAGGTGAAGTTCAGCATGAGCTTGTGGAACACGCGCTCGAGGAACTCGCGGTCGCCGCGACCGCCATTGGCGCTTGCGGTCGATCTGGTACACGCGCCACGTGGCCCAGGCGTGCACCGGCGGGTTCACGTCGCCGAAGGCCCACTCGTAGGCCGGCATCTGGCCGTTCGGGTGCATGTACCACTCGCGCGTGAGCAGCACGAGCTGCTCCTTCGCGAACTCGGGGTCCAGGTGCGCGAGCGGAATGGTGTGAAACGCCAGGTCCCAGGCGGCGTACCACGGGTACTCCCACTTGTCCGGCATCGAGATGATGTCGGCGTTGTTCAGGTGAGCCCACTCGCGGTTGCGGCCATTCCGGCGGTTGGCGGGCGGTGCCGGGTGGTTAGGGTCGCCGTTCAGCCATTCCGGCACGTCGTAATAGAAGTACTGCTTGCTCCAGATCATTCCGGCGAAGGCCTGGCGCTGGACCGCGCGGGCATCGGTCCCGGCCATGCCGTGCTGGAGGTCGGCGTAGAACGCGTCGGCCTCGGCGATGCGCGCCGCGAATGATCTTTTCGAAACCGGCGGAACGGATCGCACGTCGTGCGTGGAGGTGAGCCGCAGCCGCAACTCAGTCTGTCCGTGGGCGGGAACCATGCGCTCGTACCAGACGGCGGCCTTCGTGCCGGCTGCCCGCGGGATTCACCGCGCCCGCGTCACCCGCGACGACGTGATCGTTGATGCCGTCCTTGAAGTAGCCGTCGCGCGCTTCGTCGTCCCACAGGCGCCGCGTGTTGGTCTCGTTCTCGCAGAACAGCGTGCCGCGGTGGCCGGCCGCGGCGACCGCGTCGTCGCACGTAGAGATACTGGCGCCCGAGCGTCGGATGCTCGATCTCGATGGCCGCGTCGTGCAGCTGCGCATCGCCGGCTTCGTCGCTGCCGTCCTTCCAGCTCCAGGTGTTGCGGAACAAGAGCGTCGGCAGGACATGGATCGGCGCGGCCTCGGGGCCGCGGTTGTGGACGGTGATCCGCGCGTAGCATGTCGCCGGGCGACGCCTGGGCGTATTCGACCACGACGTCGAAGTAGCGGTCGTCGTCGAACAAGCCGGTATCGATGCAGTTCGTACTCGGCGCCGGCGATGCCGCGGCGACGGTTCTCGTTCACCAGATCCGCGTACGGAAACGCCGCCTGCGGATACTTGTAGAGCATCTTCAGGTAGGAGTGGGTCGGCGTCGCGTCGAGGTAGTAGTAGAGCTCCTTGACGTCCTCGCCGTGGTTGCCCTCGCTGTTGGTGAGGCCGAACAGCCTCTCCTTGAGGATCGGGTCGCTGGCCGTTCCACAGCGCCAGCGAGAGGCACAGGCGCTGCTCGGCATCGGAGATGCCGGCGATGCCGTCCTCGCCCCAGCGGTAGGCGCGCGAACGTGCGTGGTCGTGCGGGAAGTAGTCCCAGGCGTTGCCGTGTGCGCTGTAGTCCTCGCGCACCGTGCCCCACTGGCGCTCGGACAGGTACGGACCCCACTGCTTCCACTTCGGGCCGTCGGCGCGCAGGCGCTGTAGTTCGGCGTTCTTATCGCCATTGTTTGCTTTCCTCAAGGGTTGAATCCGGGCGCGTGCATTCGAGAGAGCGACCGTGCGCGCGCAACGTTTCGGCGACGCCCCAGGCCTGCGCGCAGCAGCCGCCGGGCGCGTGCGGCGCATCGCCGTCGAAGACTTCGCTGACCTGCCCGATGCAGGCCGCGTCGAGATGGGGCGCGGCCGCGGCCAGCAGCGCGATTGCGTGGTCGGCGTCGCCGTGAACGGCGTGGTGGGCGAGAGCGAAGGGCCCGAGCAGCCAGCTCCAGACCGTGCCCTGGTGATAGGCGCCGTCGCGCTCGACCGGGCCGCCGCGGAAGCGCCCCACGTATCGCGTCATCGCCGGGCGCGAGCGAGCGCAGGCCGACGGGCGTCAGCAATTCGCGGGCGCAGACTTCGACGACGGAGCGCGCCTGCTCGTCGTAGAGCAGCCCGGCGCCGAGTGACACGGCAAAGATCTGGTTGGGCCGCACGCTCGCGTCCGCGCGCAGACCCGGCCCGTCGATCACGTCGAACAGTCCCTTGTCGTGCGAGTTCCAGAAGCGCGCCCGGAAACTGTCGCGGATGCGATTCGCGGCAACGGACCAGCGCGCTGGCGTTCGCGCCGTCCTCGAGCATCTCGTGCCAGCGCGCCATCGCGACGTGCGCGAAGTGCCACAGCGCGTTGATCTCGACGGGTTTGCCGATGCGCGGCGTGACCACCCAGTCGCCCACCTTCGCGTCCATCCAGGTGAGCTGCACGCCGGGAACGCCCGCGCGCAGCAGGTGCGTCCGCGGGGTCCATGCCGATGCCGAAGCGCGTGCCGCGCTCGTGCCAGGCCAGGATGTCGCTCATGACCGGCAGCAGCTCGGCTAACAACCCGGCGTCGTGCGTCGCGTCGACGTAGCAGTCGAGCGCGTGGAAGAACCACAGCGTCGCGTCGACGGTGTTGTACTCCGTCCTGGGGTTGTTCGCCGCCGTCGGGAAAGCGGTTGGGCAGCATGCCCTGGCTCACGTGCCGGCCGAAGGTGCGCAGGATGGCCGCGGCTTCCGCATGCCGGCCCGTGCCGAGCGTGAGGCCGGGCAGCGCGATCATCGTGTCGCGGCCCCAGTCGGCGAACCAGGGATAGCCGGCGATCACCGTCTTGCCGGCCAGCGCGCCGCTGGCATCCGCGCGCGCGACGACGAACTGGTCGGCGGCCAGGTGCAGGCGTGAGACCCAGTCGGGCGAGCCCGCAGGCACGGCGCGCAACAGGCGCTGCTGTCGCTGCATCTCGCGCGGCAGAGCAGCGCCGCCGTCGAGACGTTCCCCGGGTTCGCTGCTGGCCATGAGGTGCAGCGACTCGCCGGATGCGAGCACCGCCAGGAACATGCCGGGGCGAAACAGGTCTTCGCGATCGTCGAGTCCGCGCTCGCGCTCCACGCGATGCAGGAAGTTCCAGTACCAGTCTGCGGGCGAGTCTCGAAGCGGCCCGTATCCACCGAGACCCGGTATTCATGCGCACCGTCGTGTGCGCTGCACGCGGAAGCCGCGCGTCCCGGGCTCGACCGCACGCAGCCAGTCGCCATGCTGGTGCGCGTGGTAGTCACGGTAGGCGCACAGCGGCGCGAGCGTGACGTCGACCGGAGCGGTGGCCGCGAGCACGCGCACGCGCAGGTAGCTGGTGTTCTCGCCCTGCGCAGCACCAGATGCGCAGCTCGATCAACGCGTCCGCGATGCCGAAGGTCCAGACGGGAATCTGCCCGTCGAGCCGGAATGACACCAGCCGCTCGAAGCCGCGCGGCGCGAGCGTGCCGTCGGCGTACTCGTTGCGTGGTCAGCGCGTAATGCCGGCCGCGATAGGCGACGTCGAGATCGACCTTCGCGACCAGCACGAGCCGGTCGACGGGTGGCTTGAAGCTCGACACCAGCAGGCCGTGATAGCGGCGCGTGTTCGCGAGCGCCACGGTGCCGGAGGCGAAGCCGCCGAGGCCATTCGTGACCAGCCATTCGCGTTCGAGGGTTGGATTCATGAAAAGCTCCGGTGATGGCGGGGACGCCCGGGGAGCGTCGTGTCGCCACGATTGAGCCGATGGGGTGATCGGCGGGGGAGTGGGATGCAGGGAGTGAGCGACCGCTCCCGACATCACCGGAGGTTGAAAAGCGATTCATGGCCGCACGCCTTCGATGAGCAGCGGAATGCGGTAGAGATTGGCGCGCGCGCACAGGTACAGCGTCTTGCCATCGGCTCCACCCCACGCGAAGTTGTGGACGGGCGAGGGCGCGACGATGGTGCCGAGATGTTTGCCCGCGGAGTCGAAGATCCACACGCCGCCTGGCGCGGATAGATAGACGTGGCCGGCCTTGTCGACCTTGATGCCGTCGAGCGCTTCATCGCCGGGAACTTCGCTGCGTGAGATCGACGAACACCTTGCCCGCGTCGATTGAGCCGTCGCGGCGCACCGCGTACCGCTTGACGATCTTCGCGCCGCGCATCCCAGTTGCCGACGTACAGCGTCTTCTCGTCCGGCGAGAATGCGATGCCGTTCGGCCCGGAGAATTCCTGCGCGAGCAGCGTGACCCTGCCGCCCGGCTGCCAGCGGAACACGCCGCTGAAGGGCAGTTCCTTGCGCGGGTCGGCGCCGAACTTCGGCAGGCCGAAGGGCGGATCGGTGAAGTACACCGAGCCGTCGGAGCGGTAGACGAGATCGTTGGGGCTGTTGAGGCGCTTGCCCTGGTAGTTGGCCGCGAGCACGGTGACGGATCCGTCGCGCTCGAGGCGGCTCACGCGATGCCGGCCGTGCTCGTTGATGGTGAGCCGGCCCTGCCGGTCGAGGGTCAGGCCATTCGAGCCCGGCTGTCCGTATTCGCCGATGTCCGCGCCGTCGTATCCGCTGTGCTCGCGGAAGACGCGCAGGCCGAGCGCATCGGAGTACTGGTAGATGGTGTTGGCGTTGGGATCGCTGAACAGCAGGTAGCCGCCGTCCCGCACCCACACCGGTCCTTCCGTGAAGCGGAATCCCTCGGCGACCTTCCACAGCTTGGGATTCGCGGAAACGATGGCGTCGATCGCCGGGATCCACGCGCTCGATGCGCACGTTGACCTCGTGCGGCGTCACCGCCACGGGCCCCGGCGTCGCCGGCGTCGAGCTCGAGCTTCGCCTGGTGGAAATAGATGTAGTTCGTCGGCGCGTCCGAGACGGGTCCGTTCATGCCGAACACCGCCACCTGGATCGACTGGCCCGGCGCGCGCGTCGTGCGCGACGACCACGCGGTTCGGCGCGCTCCAGCCGGCGACGACGGAGCCGCCCTTCTGGCCGTAGCCGCGGCCGATCTCGCCGTTGACCCAGATCTCCGCGTAGTCGTCGAGGCGCGCCTCGAACCACACGGTCTTGCCGGCGACGCGATGCCGCCGATGGATTCCGGCAGCGTCAACGAGAGCCGATACCAGTTGAAAGAGACGCGGCCGGTGCCGCGGCGCGTGGCGAGCGCCTCCGCGCGCGATCACGGGCCAGGCGGAGTCGTCGAAGTCGGCGCGACCGGCGCGCGGTTCGATGATCTGCGTCGCGATCGGGTTCGCGCGCCCGGCTGGCCGTTGGCGCCGGGCGCGCGAAAGGTCGCGGCAACGACGCGCGCGTCGCTGTAGCGCCAGGTGGCCTGAACCTGCGCGGCGTCAGCGGCTGCTCATGAGGTCGAGGCTCGCGAGCGGCTGCGGCCTGCGCGGCGGTGCAGAGCGACGGTCAGCAGGACCAGCGAATCGGTTCACGGGTTTTTCTCCGGATGTGGGCAGGTGCGGGCCAGGTCGCCGAGCCACTCGACCAGCAGCGCGATCGCGAAGGCCGCGAGCACGATGGCGACGAGCGGCGCGCCGAGCGTGATGCGAATGAGGCCGGTGGACATGTCAGGCTCCCGCCACGCTCTTGACGACGTAGTAGCGGAACGGCGTCCTGACGCTCTTGAACCAGTGCGGCACGCCGCGCGGAATCGTGAGCACGTCGCCGGCCGCGAGCTCGCGCGTTTCGCCGCCGCGGATCGACCTACCGCGAATCTCGTTGGGCGCCGTCTCCTTGCCGTCGACGAGCTCGCCGCCGACGATGACGGTCGCGTGGCCCTCGAGCACGTAGAAGATGTCCGTGTCGGTGGCGTGCAGTTCCGCCTGGCCCGCACCGTCGCGCCGGCTGGCGGCCACGCGAAACGCGCGGTCCTCGACGAGCACGGCGCCGGTTTCGCCCTGCCGCGAACGCGGCCTTCACATCCTTCGCGGCGCGCTGCTCGACCTGTGCAGCCGCCGGCGTCGTCAAGCGCCTGCGCGCCGGCGATGCGCGATCTCCTCGTCCTGCTGCGCGCTCGGCCGCGCCGCTGACGCCGATGCCGCCGACGATCTCGCCGTTGACGATGATCGGGATGCCGCCCTGCAGCGGCGTGAACCACGTGACCGCGGCGACCGGAATCATCGCGTCGCGGCCCTTGTTGATCGTTTCCTCGATGCCGCGCGTGGGCCGCTTGAACATCACGGCGGTGCGCGCCTTGCCCACGGAGATGTCGGCGCCGGCGGGGAACGTGCCGTCGAGGCGTTCGACCAGGATGCACGTGTCCGCCGGCATCGACGACGGCGATGGCGCCGCCGGGCGCGGCATGGCTCGCGCGCGAAATCAATGCGCGGCCCGCGACGGCGCGATGCGCGCCTTCGCGGGTCAGCAGCGAGTGTGTGGCCGTGTCGGCCGCGAAAGCCGCGGAAGGGCAAGCGCGGCCGACACGAGGCCACCTAGTGAACGGTGTCGGGACTTTCATGACGGACCTCAACCGGCCATCGCCAGCCGCGCGTGCTGCGCGGCCAGGTTGATGAAGGCGGGCATGGCGACGGATTGCGCGGCGGCGCGGCGTGGGCGTCGAAGCGCTTCGAGCGCCTCGGCGACGCGCTTCGGCGTGCCGAGATCGCTCCAGCCGCAGGCCGGCGCGGTGATGACGCGCAGGTCGCGCTTCGGCGCCCTGCATCACGCCGCGCGAGAAGTCGACGACGGCAGATCCTCGTAGGCTTCCTCGAGCGCGAGCGAGCGCGCGCCGAGGCGCGCATCGCGCGCCAGCGCGGTCTCGAGTCTCTCGACGATGTCGGGATTGGCGGCGCGGATCATGCCCAACAGCGACGGGCCGTTGGCCGCGAAGATGAAGCTGTTCCACAACGCGCCGGCCTTCAGCAGCTGGCGCGCGACGGCGCCTTCGGGCTTCTCGACGAAGCGCGCGACCGCGCGCACGTTTTCCCGGCTTTCCTCACCCGGCACGATGTAGCCGAGCTCGGGATCGGCTTCCTCGGGTTCGATGCCGATGAGCAGCAGCTCCGGTCGGTTGCGCGTGAGCTGCGGTCGCGGCCTCGCGCAGGCTGCCGGCGAGCGCCGCCTCGTCGCGCACGTAGTGATCGGCGGGCAGGAACACGATGCGCGCCAGCGGATCGCGTTCGAGGATCTTGAGGGTCGCCGAGCAGGATGCCGTTGGCGGTGCCGCAGATTGCGCGGCTGCACGATGATGTTGCTCGCCGGCGTCGCCCACAGGGCGGACTGCCAATAGCGGCGATGATGTTCCGCGACGATGACGCAGACGCGCTCGCGCGGCGCGACGTGGCGCGCGCGCTGCATCGCCTCGTGCGAGCAGCGAGCTGCCGCCGTCGAGCGAGCAGAACTGCTTGGGCACGGAGTTGCCGTGTTCGTCGGTGGTGAGGCTCGCGAGGCGCGTGCCGTCGCCGGCGGCGAGGACGATGGCCCAGGTGCGTTGCAGTGTCTTCACTCTGTCACTCCTTCAGTGCGTGCGACGGCGCTGCGTGTTGCCGCCGCGGTTCCAGGTGAAGCCGCGCGCGGCGCGCGACTGCCAGTGCGAAAGATCGAGCGCGCGCGCGCACGGTGGCCGGCTCCGGCAGCCAGCCGCGGCGGCCGGTCGGCGTGGGTGGCGAGCTGCAGCGCGGGGCTGTCGGCGAGGTAGTTAGCGGGCGTCTTCATGTGCGGTTCCTTCGGTGGACCGGCCCCGGATCGGCTCCGGGGCCGGTGTGCTCACTTCTTCGGGGTCGGGATCCTTGACCTTGACCACGCGCGCGCCGGACGAGGCGCTCGCAGGTGCCCTTGGGCAGGTAGATCCACGCTTCGGGGCTGCGCGTCCTTCGTCGACGTGGCCGTGGCAGGCGTTGGTGCTACGTGGCGCAGTCGTTCTTGCCGGCCTTGATGATCCCGGCGCACTGCTCCATGCCGCCTTCGGCCGACCATGGCGACGCTCGCCGGTGGCGGCGCCGGCGACGGCCAGCGCGGACGTCACGGCGAACATGTAGAGGGAATTGCGGTTCGACATTGCTTGGGTCTCCTGTGGAGTGAAAAAACTTCTCACTGGAGCCATAAAGCAACGCCCGTGCCAGCGTGGTCTCGCGGAGTCGCTGAGACGCCTAAGCCATTGATCTTGAGTCGATTATTGCCTTCGTTGGCGCGGCTCGAGCGCGGCGCAGGTAGTTAGGCTGCGCGGCCTGCGGGACAGCCGGTTGCGGCCACCCACAAGAAGTTGCGGGGCGCGTTCGGCGGATTGCGGGAGCGGACGGTCTCGGAATCTGCGCCGCCGCGCTCGACATCATCTCGCGTCGGGTGCGTGTCCGTGCGCGCGCGATGCCGAGTTTCTTCATGCGATGGCGCAGAGTCGCGGGCTTCATGCCCAGCTTGAGCGCTGCGCCCGAATTTCCTTCGATCACCCAATGCGTGGCATTGAGCACGCGCAGGATGTGTTCGCGCTGGATGTGGTGCAGCCCGGTGTTCTCGGTATCGTCGATTTCCGTGGTCGGCGGCGGAATCGGAAACGCCGGCGAGCCGGTGCATGCCGGTGGCGGCCGCCGCGATTTCGGCGCGTTGCGCGCACGTCGTGGACGGAGAGCATCTCGGGCGGGATCTTGAGCACGGACGCCGTATTCAGGATCAGCGCGCGCTCGACCAGGTTCTCGAGCTCGCGGATGTTGCCCGGCCATGGATAACGCGACAGGGCGATAAGAGTGTCGGGATCGACGCCGTCGATGCGGCGGCCGACTCGCGGCGCGTACTTCTGCGCGAAAAACTGCACGAGCAGCGGGATGTCCTCGGCGCGCGCCCGCAGCGGCGGCAGCTCGACCGGGAACACGTTGAGGCGGTAGTAGAGATCCTCGCGGAATTCGCCGTCGCGCACGGCCTTGCGCAGATCGCGGTTGGTCGCGGCGACGATGCGCACGTCGACCTTGATCGTATTGCTCGACCCGACCCGCTCGAACTCCTGCTCCTGCAGCACACGCAGCAGCTTGGCCTGCACGTCGAGCCCGAGCTCGCCGATCTCGTCCAGGAAGATCGTGCCGCCATTCGCGAGCTCGAAGCGGCCTTCACGTTTCGCGACCGCGCCCGAAAACGCGCCGCGTTCATGGCCGAACAGCTCGCTCTCGACCAGCGCCGGCGGGCAACGCGGCGCAATTGAGCTTGATGAACGGGCGGTCGGCGCGACGTCCCGCCGAGTGGATGGCGCGCGCGATCAGCTCCTTGCCGGTGCCGGTTTCGCCGCTGATGAGCACGGTGGCCTCGGTGGGCGCGACGCGGCGCACGTTGTCGAGCACCTTCACGAGGCCGGAGCTTGCGCCGATGATCTCGTCGAAATTGTGCACCGACTTGATTTCTTCCTGCAGGTAGCGGTTCTGCGCCTGCAGGCGCGCCTGCTCGCGTTCCATGAGTACGCGGTCGGTGATGTCGACGAACATGGTGCGCGTGTAGCGTGCCGGCCGGGATCCGGGCCGCGACCACCACTGGATGAAGATCTGCTTGCCGTCGTTCTTGCGCTTGAGCTCGAGCACGACGCCGCGACGTGTCGGCTGCCCTTGCCGATGGATTCGAACGCATCCTTCAGTCGGCGCTGGGCATCGGGCGTGTCGGGAACGAGCATTTCGGCCGACCATCGTCGGCACGTCTTCCGGTGTGATGCCGAGCACGCGCATCGCGGTCCGGTTGGCGCGGATGAAGCGCGAGTCCAGTCCCTCGTGCACGTAGGCAATGGGCGCCTCGTCGAACAGATCGCGGAACCGCTCCTCGCTCGCGCGCAGCTGCCGCTCGGCCGCGAGCCGCTGCAGTTCGCCGGCGGCGCGGCCCGCGAAGATCTCGCAGAACAGTTTCTGCCGCGGCGAGACTTGCAGCGCGCTCGCGTCGTAGACGCACAGGTGCCCGAGGACTTCGCCCTTCGAGCCCGTCAAGGGCACGCCGAAATAGCCGTCGTATCCCTGCGAGGTGTGCGGGAATCTGTCCGCGAGACCAGATTCGTGATGAACCGTCTTGCCGCTCGAGCACTTCCTTGCAGGGTGTGCCCTCGAGCGAGTAGTCGAAGTTGGGTTCCGCAGCGCCATGCGCGAACACGGCGATCGTGCGCACGTGGTCCGCGTCCAGCACCTGGCTGATCATCGCTTCGGAGGCGTTGAGCGCCTTCGCGACGTAGCTCGCGAGCGCCGGGAACAATTCGTCGCCGCGCGTGCGCGCCGCCGCGGCCGCGAGGAGGTGCAGCTCGTCGAGATGTTCGGAACCTGACATGCCTTCGAGACGTTGAGAGACCTGGCCCGAAGTATAGGCGAGCCGGATCACGGCGCATGCGCAGCCGATTTTCCTCATGGAATCAATTAGTTGGAGATGTACTCCGAGCGCTGGATGCCGAGCTTGCGGATGCGGAAGCGCGCGGTCGACGGCTTGAGCCTGAGTAGTTCGGCCGCGCCGCGCGGTCCTTCGATGACGCCGCGCGTTTTTCTCAGCACTTCGACGATGTGGCGGCGCTCGAGAGCCTGGAGTGCGAGGCTCCCGGCGCCGCAGTCGGCCGCGCCGTTCGATGCCGGCGCGGCGGCGGCGGGAGCGGGCGCCCGTGCCGGCGCCGGCAAGGCCGCATTGTTAGGCGCTGCGGGGCCCAGTTCCCAATTGACGACCAGCTGCACGCCGTCGGCGAGGATGGCGGCGCGTTCGATGACGTTCTGCAGGTCGCGGATGTTGCCGGGCCAGCCATGCTCGACCAGCCGGCGCATCGAACCCGGCTCGATCCGGTCGAGCCGCTTGCCGAGCTTGCGCGCCGCGCGCTGCATGAAATGCGTCGCGAGCAGCGGAATGTCGTCGCGCCGCTCGCGCAGGCTGGGCAGGTCGATCGGAAAAACGTTGAGGCGGTAGTAGAGAGTCCGCGCGGAAGCGGCCGCTGCGCGAGTCGGCGGCGAGGTCGCGATTGCTGGCGGCGACTACACGCACGTTGACCTTGAGTGTCTTCGAGCTGCCCACCGGTTCGAACTCGCGCTCCTGCAGCACGCGCAGCAGCTTGGCCTGCGTATCGAGCGGCAGCTCGCTGACCTCGTCGAGGAACAGCGTGCCGCCGTTCGCGAGCTCGAAGCGCCCGACGCGCCGGTCGTGCGCGCCGGTGAACGCGCCCTTCACGTGGCCGAACAGCTCGCTCTCGACCAGGCCCGCCGAAATGGCGCTGCAATTGAGCTTCACCAGCGGCCCGTCGCGCCGCTCGCTCTTCTCGTGCACGCGCTCGTGCGATCAGTTCCTTGCCGGTGCCGGTCTCGCCGCGGATCAGCACCGTCGCGTCGGTGGGCGCGACCAGCGCCACCTGCGCGAGCGCGTGCTGGAGCGCGGGACTGCGTCCGACGATGGCGTCGCTCACGGCTTCGGAGATCTCGCGCTTGAGGTACTGGTTCTCCTGCTGCAGCCGGACCTTGAGGGCCTCGACTTCGGCGAGCGCGTCCTGAAGCTCGCGGGTGCGCGCGACTACTCGGGTTTCGAGCTCGGCGTTGGCACGTTCGAGCTCGCGCTCCAGCGCGCGCCGCGCGATGTGCGTCTGCACGCGCGCCAGCACTTCCTCGTGCTGGAACGGCTTGGTCACGTAATCGTTGGCGCCCGCGGCGAATGCGCGCACCTTGTCCTGGCTCTCGGACAGCGCGGTCATGAATATCACCGGCACCTGCGCCAGCGTGGCGAGGCCGCGCATGCGGCGCGTGGTCTCGAAGCCGTCGATGCCCGGCATCATCGCGTCCATGAGCACGAGCGAGGGCGGCGCGTATCGCGCCTGTTCGAGCGCGCTCTCGCCGTCGGTCGCCACGCGCACGCGGTATCCGGCCTGCGACAGCGTCTCGATCAGGAAGCCGAGATTTGCGGGAGTATCGTCGACCACCAGGATGGAAGCGGCGGAGTCGGCGCTCACGTGAGGCCTCCGCGCGCGTCATCGAGCCGGCGGCGCACGGCTTTCATGTCGAAGTTTCGCGCCAGGCGGCGCAGTTCCTCGTACACCGGCGCGCCTTCGGGATCGGTCGCCATCGCGGCCTCGGCGCGCGAGATCAGCTCCTTGACCTCGCCCTTCATGGCGAGATCGTAGAGATCGGCCGCATGCGCCGCGTTGATGGCGGCGCTCGCGCCGCCCGGGGGTGTTGTGAGGTCCATGGTGTCCGGTACCGCCGTCTCGAGCCACTCGAGCCCCAGCAATCGCCCCAGGCGGTCCAGCAGCTCGACGCTGCGGATGGGTTTCGGCAGGAAATCATTGCAGCCGGAATTGATCGCCTCCTCGCGCGTGTAGTCGGACGCGCTGGCGGAAACCGCCAGCACGGGCAGCGCGCGCGTGAGGGGGTCACGGCGCAGGGCGCGCGCCACGGCGAGACCGTCCATGACGGGCATTGCGAGATCCGTGATCACGATGTCGGGACGGTGTTTCGCGACGGCCTTCAATGCCTCCGCGCCGTTGCCGGCCTGTTCGGTCTCGAACCCCAGGTCGGACAGTAGTTTGATGAGCAGGGTGCGGTTGGTCTGTTCGTCGTCGGCGATGAGCGCGCGGCGGCGTGCGCCAGCGTAACCGGTGATGCGCATCCGGGCGCCGGCCGTGGCCGCGTCGCCGGCATGACGCTCCAGTGCGAGCTCGAACGAGAAGATGGAGCCCGCACCGGGACTGCTCGCGACCTCGAGCCGGCCCCCCATCGCTTCGAGCAGGCGCCGCGTGATCGTCAGCCCGAGCCCGGTGCCCTCGACCCGGCGGCGATGCTCGCCACTGCGCTCGAAGGGCTCGAACAGTCTTTCGAGATCGCCGGGCGCGATGCCGGCGCCGGAATCCTCGATCTCGCAGCGCAGGATGCAGCGGGCGGCGTCGGGTGCACAGTGCGCGCGGAACTTCACGCCGCCGGACTCCGTGAACTTCACGGCGTTGCCGAGCAGGTTGAGCAGCACCTGGCGCAGCGCGCGCTCGTCGCCGGACACGAGACTCGGCAGGCCGGCCGCCGGCGTGTACTCGAAAATCAGTCCTGCCTGGCGTGCGCGCACGCCAGTGAGGTCCGCGACGTGCATCAGGAGTTGTCCGAGATCGAAGGCGCCCACTTGCAGCTCCATGCGGCCGGCCTCGATCTTCGCCAGGTCGAGCAGGTCGTTGATCAGCGTGAGCAGGTGCTCGCCGGATCGTTCGATCACGCCCACGCTTTCGTGCTGGTCGGCGCCGAGCGAGAGGTCGCGGCGCAGTAGCTGCGCATATCCCAGGATGCCGTTGAGCGGCGTGCGCAGCTCATGGCTCATGTGCGCAAGGAAAGTGCTCTTCGCCAGGTTGGCCGTCTCCGCCGCCTGCTTGGCGCGGCCCAGTTCTTCCTCCATCTCCAGGCGCATGGCGAGCTCGCGCCGCAGCTGCGCGTTGGCCTTCTGCAGCGCGTCGTTGACCGACTCGAGCTTGCGGTCGTTGTTGCGACGCTCGATTTCGGCGGCGGCGCGCGTCGAGAAGATGCGCAGGATGCCGCGATCCGCCTCGTTCCAGTCGCGCGCCTTGCTGTCAATGACCGCGAGGTGACCATGCACCTTGCCGGCGGCGTCCACCAGTGGAATCGCGAGATAACTCTCGGCGCCGATCTGGGCGAGGGCGTCGCGCTCCACCGGGAACTTGTCCTGGATGCGGTTCTCGAACGCGACAATCTCGCCGTCGAGCACACACTCGCAGGGCGAGCCCGCCAGCGGATACTGGAATGGATCGGTGAACGCGTCATTGCAATAGAACGCGAGCACCTGCGCGCAGTATTTCGCGTGGTCGAACTCCGAGACGAACGCGCAATGCGCGCCCAGAGATCGCGCCAGCGCGCGCACCAGTTGCGGAAAGAATTCCTGCCCCGTGTGCGCGGCGACGCTTTCGTCGAGTGCGCGCAGCAACTTGAGACCCTGTGTATCCGGCATGTCGCCACCCCGTCGGAAGAAACGGCGCGCCACGGCGTGACGCGCCCGAGCCGTCAGCAAATCAGGCCGTCATCGCGCCGGCGGAAACACGCGGCCGGCAACGCGCCGCGGAGCGCTTCTCGAGCAGCGTGTCGGTGGAGAACAGGCCGGCGCCGCAGGTGGCGACGACCGCGAGCATGAAGCCCCACAGGTACGTGCTGGCCGCGCGCGGCCTCGAAGCCTTCGCCGCCGAGCACGTGCCAGTAGGAAACGACCGCCATCGCATTCACCGCGAACAGTCCGATCGCACCGACGCGCGTGAACAGGCCGAAGACCAGCAGGATCGGGAAGAACAGCTCGCCGAAGGCGCCCGCGACCGCGGCGAGGTACGGCGGCAGCAGCGGCACGTGGTATTCGCTGCGGAACAGCTCGACGGTCGAGTCCCAGGTCGTGACCTTGAGCCAGCCCGATTCAGGAACTGCCAGCTCACGTACAGGCGCGTGCCGAGCAGCAGCAGGTGACGCAGACGCGTCGAGGCCGCGCCCGAGGGCGGCGTGCAGGTTGACGAAGTCGAGCAGCTTGTTCATCGCAGTCTCCGATGGGTAGCTAGTTGGGGAGCTCGACGCGCGCGAAGGCGCCGGCGAGCGTCAATGAGCGTCAGCGCGCGGCCGAGGTCGAAACCCGGGTCCACGGCGAGCGAGGCGTCGGTGGCGAGGCCGAGCGGCGTGCGGCGTGCCAGCATGCGCGCGAAGGTGAAACCCGCGGCGTCCAGCCGCACGAACTCGAGCTCGTCGCCGCGGCGGCGCACGAGCACGCGGTCGCCGCCGGCATCGAGATCGACGGCTTCGGCGTTGCGCACCGGGCTGGTTGGTCTGCCAGATGCGCACGATGGGAAAGCGCGACTCGACCAGGCGCGTCGCCGGATTCGGCTCGAACACGAGGTCCTGGTAGCGGTGGGGCGCGATGCCCGCGAGTTGCGGCGAGTGCGGGACCGCGGACGGCTGGAGCGACGGCCACGACCTGCAGCGCCCATTCGAGCGCGGCGACGTCGGGAAGCCAGGCGTATTCGCCGGCACCGAAGCCGCGCTGCGCAGGAATTCGGGGAATGGCGCACCGACTGCGCCGAGATCGCCGCGGCGCGAGGGATGCTGCAGCTGGAAATCCAGTGCGGTCTGGCGGAAGAAATCCGACCCGACCAGCTTTTCGACCACCGGGAATTCGAGCGCGAGCGCCTTGATGAAGCCTTCGCGCAGATTGTTGCGATAGACGCCGAGCAGCGCGCCCGCGGCCGACGCGCTCGCCTTCGATGTGCGCGGCGACCACGATCGCGTCATGCCCCTCGTAGAGGGCCGCGACGAAACGCAATTGCAGCTCACGCAGCGAGAGCAAGGGTGTCTCCCGCGATGCGGTCGGCCCGGCGCGCTTCGTCGACCAGGACCTCGAGCGCGGGCAGGTCGGTAGTCCCATTCGATGAGCGTCGGTTGCACGTCCGAAACGCGCGATGGCCGCCGAGTACAGCGACCACACGTCCTCGCACACACGATGTGTTGTGCGTGTCGATCGAGCATCTCGCGACCGCCGACGCGACGCGTGCTGTGGCCGGCGAGATGGATCTCCCGCACGCTGTCGCGCGGCAGGGCGTCGAGATAATCGAGCGCGTCGAAGCCGTGGTTGCGCGCGCTCACGTAGACGTTGTTGACGTCGAGCAGCATGCCGCAGCCCGATCTCGCGCGCAAGCGCGGCGAGAAAATCCCACTCGCGTCATCTCCGCATCGCGGAACGTCGAGATAGCTCGAAACATTTTCGATGAGCAGCGGCATGCCCAGCGCATCCTCCGCCGCGACGATGCGCGTGGCGACGTGGCGCAGCGCCTCGTGCGTGTACGGCATGGGCAGCAGATCGTTCGTGTGCCGCCCGCCGGCGACGCCCCAGCACAAGTGCTCGGAGACGAGCAGCCGGCTGATAGCGATGGATGGCGGCGGCCAGTTGCGCCAGGTGCTCGCGGTCCAGCGGATCCGTGGCGCCGAGCGACAGACCCACGCCGTGCAGGCTCAATGGGTAGTCAGGCCGGATCGCCTCGAGCGCGGCATGCGCCGCGCCCGCGGATGCGAAATGGTTCTCGCTGTGCACCTCGAGCCAGCCGACATCGGGCCGTTGGTCGATCACCGCCGCATGGTGCTCCGCCCGCAGACCGATGCCCGCACGCGCGGGCACCGGTCGCGGATTCAGTCACGTCGTTGCGGACGTGCTGGTGACACCGTCGGCGCCTTACTTTTTGGCGGGCGCGAGGCTGCCGCCGACGAGACGCTCGCAGGTGCCCTTCGGCACTTTCACCCACTCGTTCGCGTCACGGTCCTTCGTGCTCTGGCCGGCGCACGCGTGCTGCGGCGCCCGCGCAATCGTTCTTGCCGGCCTTGGAAACGCCGTAACACTTCTCGGTGTTGGCGTCGTCCGCCGCGGTCGCCGTGACCGCGCCGAGCGCGAGCAGGCTGCCGAGCGCAGCGGTAATAAGTGCAGTCTTGGTGTTCATCGTTCGATCTCCTGGAAAAAGTTGTTTGGATCCGAAAGTTTTCGCGCCACAGGTTGTTTGCCTGCGACGATTGCTAGATAGCAACGCGCGTGCCAGGCGCGGGGAGACCAGAACAATCAATCAGTTATGGAGAGGCGCGGCTTGCTCCACCAGTTGTTGTGGGCGAGTTGCCACGAAACGTTGTGGGTTCGGCACCATCCGTTGCGGGAGGAGACCGGCCGGAAGCGCCCGAAATTGCGCGGGACGGGTGCACCAAATTCGGGTAGCTTCGGCCGCTCTGCCGTCTTGGGAGCTGTGGGCGATGCAACTGTCGCAAATGTGGCGCGAGCATCTGCAGGCGGGCTGTCCGCCGGAAATGCGCGGGCTGAGCATCGCGGGTACCGCGGCGGGTGCGCTCGATGCCGAGATCACGGCCTGCGTCAGCGCCTGCGTCACTCACTCGTTGAAGATGGATTCGCGGATCGAGCGCCGCCTGCACGACATCTCCCATGCGCTCGAACACATGGAATCCGTCACCCCCGAAGTCGCCGCTTACTGCACGCGCCTCAACAAGCTGGTGAGCGCGGTACTGGTGAATGCCGGCCCGGTGGTGGAAGCGGAGTCGCCTGCCCCCGACGACGCGCCCGGCGACACCGCGCGGATCGCGGTACGGCCGGGCGTCCGGCGCAGGTAGAGCGGGGAAAACTCAGTAGTATTGACAACCGTTCGAGTTTTGGTTTGCGACCCCACCGCACTTCTACTTCGCGTCGAATTTCAGCGACACCCCATTCATGCAGTAGCGCTGTCCGGTTGGCGCCGGGCCGTCGTTGAACACGTGGCCGAGATGGCCGCCGCAATTCGCGCAATGCACTTCCACACGTGTCATGCCGTGCGTCTCGTCCGTGGTCGTCGAAACCGCCCCGGGCAGCGGCCGGAAGAAACTCGGCCAGCCCGAGCCGCTCTCGTACTTCGTGCTCGATTCGAACAACGCGTGGCCGCAGGCCGCGCAGTTGTACTGCCCCGAGCGCTTCTCGTAGTTCAACGGGCTCGTGCCGGCACGTTCGGTACCGTGCTCACGAAGCACCCGGAACTGGTCGGCGGACAGCAGCGAACGCCACTCGGTCTCGGACTTCTCGACGGCAAACTTTTCGTCGGTCATTTCAAGGCTCCTTGGGTTTGCTTACCAGGACCGGGAATACGAGGAGGAAATTACAGTGTCAGGCGCAAGCGCCACATAGGAAAACGCCGGCGATGCGCCGGCGTCCGTGAGTGTGAAGTAGCTTCGTTCCCGCTCAGAGCAACGGCACCAGCAACAACGCGACGATGTTGATGATCTTGATCAGCGGGTTGATGGCCGGGCCCGCGGTGTCCTTGTAAGGATCGCCCACGGTGTCACCCGTGACCGACGCCTTGTGGGCATCGCTGCCTTTGCCGCCGAAGTGGCCTTCCTCGATGTATTTCTTCGCGTTGTCCCAGGCACCGCCGCCGGTGCACATGGAAATCGCGACGAAGAGGCCGGTGACGATCGTGCCGATCAGGAGGCCACCCAGCGCGCGGATGCCCGCGCCAGGACCCATCAGCCAGTTCATGCCGAACGCGATGACGACCGGGATCAGGATGGGCAGCAGTGAAGGAATGATCATTTCCTTGATCGCCGCCTTGGTGAGCAGGTCCACCGCGGTGCCGTACTCCGGCTTCGCCGTGCCTTCCATGATGCCCTTGATCTCGCGGAACTGGCGGCGCACTTCCGTCACCACCGATCCTGCGGCGCGACCCACGGCTTCCATCGCCATGGCGCCGAACAGATAGGGCACGAGGCCGCCGATGAACAGGCCGATGATCACGGCCGGATCCGACAGCGAGAACTCCACCATTTCGCGCCCGGTTGCGAGCAGATGCGTCTCGAGGTTGTGCGTGTAATCCGCGAACAGCACGAGGGCCGCAAGGCCAGCCGAGCCGATCGCGTAGCCCTTGGTCACCGCCTTCGTGGTGTTGCCGACGGCGTCGAGCGGATCGGTGATGTCGCGCACCTTCTTGTCGAGCCCCGACATCTCGGCGATGCCGCCGGCGTTGTCGGTGATCGGACCGTACGCGTCGAGCGCCACGATCATGCCGGTGAGCGACAACATGGCGGTCGCCGCGATGGCGATTCCGTACAGGCCGAAGTTGCTGGTCGGATCGATTGAATTGCCGAGCGTATACGCGCCATAAATCGCGAGGCAGATCGCGATCACGGGCAACGCCGTCGACTTCATCGACACGCCCAGGCCCGAGATGATGTTGGTGGCGTGGCCGGTCTGCGAGGCCGCGGCCACCTTCTGCACCGGTGAATATTCGGTCGCCGTGTAGTACTCGGTGATGACGATCATCGCGGCCGTGAGGCCGAGACCGATGAGCGCGCAGCCGAACATGTGCAGCGTCAGTTTCGGATACTGCTCGGTGTTCGGCATCAGGTTTTCGGTGATGAACCAGAACGCGATCGCGGAGATGACGCCCGACACGATCACGCCCTTGTACAGCGCGTTCATGATCTTGCCGCCGTCGGAGGTCTTGACGAAGAACGTGCCGATGATCGAGGCGATGATCGACGCCGCGCCGAGCGCGAGCGGGTAGAGGACGGCGTTTTCACCCATCCCGGCCAGCACCAGGCCGCCCAGCAGCATCGTGGCGACCAGCGTCACGGCGTAGGTCTCGAACAGGTCGGCCGCCATGCCGGCGCAATCGCCGACGTTGTCGCCCACGTTGTCCGCGATCACCGCGGGATTGCGCGGATCGTCCTCGGGAATTCCGGCTTCGACCTTGCCGACGAGGTCGGCGCCGACGTCGGCGCCCTTGGTGAAGATGCCGCCGCCCAGGCGCGCGAAGATGGAGATGAGCGAGCCGCCGAACGCGAGCCCGACCAGCGCGTGCAGCGCGGTTTCGCTGTCCACGTTGTGCAGCAGGAACCAGTAGTAACCGGCGACGCCTAACAAGCCCAGGCCGACCACCAGCATGCCGGTGATCGCGCCGCCCTTGAAGGCGACCTGCAGCGCGGCGTTGAGGCCGTTGTTGGCCGCTTCAGCGGTACGCACGTTCGCGCGCACCGAGATGTTCATGCCGATGTAGCCCGCGAGTCCCGAAAGGATCGCGCCGACCGCGAAGCCGCCGGCCGTGTACCAGGTGAGCGCGAAGCCGATGACCACGAACAGCAGTACGCCGACGATCGAGATCGTCGTGTATTGACGGTTGAGGTACGCCTTGGCGCCGGCCTGGATGGCCGCCGCGATTTCCTGCATGCGCGCATTGCCGGCGGGCAGCTTGAGAATCGCCAACATCGAGAACACGCCGTACAAAACGGCGATCACGCCGGCGCCGATCGCCAGCCACAGCCACGTTGTGGCACCCATGCAGAACTCCTGTCGGAAATCAGCTAGTTATGATTTGAAAGAGGGGGTCGCCCGGGGCGGCCCGCCTTTTGAGGGCGCGCACTATAACAACGTGTCCTGCCCCGGCCAACCTGCAATCCGGGATGACAGCGTGGGACAGCGCTGTAAGGCGAGAGAAGCTGCGCGGATGGCAATTCAGGGCGGGACTTGGCGGGCCGCCGACGCCTATTGATACGGTTCGAGTCGAACCCGTGTGAAGCTGGTAAAGACAATGTTGCCGCCGGCAATCGCGCCGAGACGTTCGCTCGGCGATGGATCGGTCGACACGCTGCTCCAGGCCGTATCGCCGTTCGTCGCATCGAGGATCACGTTGAGCTCGGGTGCATAGATGCGGTCGGTCGCCACCACCTCGAAGTTCCGGCCGAGGCGCGGCAAGGGCGGGCTGGCCAGCACCTGGCCCGAGAGTCCCACGACCTGCACGCCGTCGAAAACGAGAAAACCGAACGCATCGGTGCGGAAACGGTTCACGACGAGCCGTTGTTCGTCGAGCCAGTCGACCACCGCGCCCGTCAGCGTTCCCGCGAGCGCGCCATTCTCGACGATGCGCGAGCCTGAATTCTCGGCGAGCGGCAGCAGCGAGAACGCACCGCGGCTCCCCGTATCCGCCAGGACGGCTGCGCCGCCCGCGTGTGCGGGCTCCGAATACAGGATGGTCCCGTCGATCTGCACCAGCTGAATGGTGTTGAGGCCGCCAGCGCCCGCAGTCTTGAACAGGAAACCGAGCACGTTGCCCGAGCCCGACAGCGAGAAATCGCCGAGTTCCTCCGTCGCGCCGAAATTGAAGTCGTTGAGCGGCGTCTCGCTGGGCAGGGAGTACACCGACACGGCGGTTTCGGTTCCGTCGTCCGAAACGCTGCCGACCGCGAGCGTGTTGCCGTCGCGCGAGAGTTGCACGCGCGCGTTGGTCGAACGGAAGAAACCAGGACCGCGTGGCGGAGTCGTCTCGATGATGCCCTGCAAGGCGTGATTCGCCGCGCCGTAGTACTCGATGTCGCCCGAAGAGAATGCAACCACGAATCGCGTCGTGCTGCCGGCCAGGCTGCGCACCCGTCCGCGGGAATAGAGTTGCGGCGGTGTCGCTCCGGCGACATCGCGCATGAGGACTCCGTCCTGGTTTCCGAAAGCCCGATCGGTCGCAGACGCGGCGGCGTACGCCGTGAGGTGAGAAATCGAGGTCGAAATGCTGCTCAAGGTCGGCGTCGCCGCAGAAAGATCGACGAGTCCGAAATTCATGGCGCCCGCGGTCAGGATGCCGAGCGTGCCGCCGGAGGGCACGATGTCGTTCGCAAGCGCCGCCAGTGGAAATTGCGCGACTGGCGTGAAGCCCGGGCCGAACGAGTAGATCGCGAGTGTCGAGGTCAGGTCGTTGGGGTTTCCGCTCGGCACGCGAATCCATATCCGGTCACCGCGGCCGCCCAATGCCACCGTGGAAGGCAGCGTGCCCGCACCCAGCTGTGTACCGTCGCTCCCGTAGACCCATACCGACGTGGTGTTCGGAAGCACGGTGAGAAAGCGATCGCCATCGCCGAACCACGCCGAGAACGACCCCTGGAATCCCGCCGACGTGGTGGCGGAGCCCGCCGGCACCGCAATCTTCTGAATGACGCTGTTGCCCGATGGGCCATTGGCGAGACGCAGCTCACCGGCAGCAAAGAATGGACGAGCCGCCGCGAAACCGCCGGAGATCTGCAAGTGTTGCGCCCCCGCGCGTGAGCGAACGGTCAGGGCGCTGGTGTCGCCGAGCGCGACGTAGCTGCCGTCCGCGGCGAGCGCCCACCACGTGCCGGGCTCGAGCACGGTGTCCCACAGCGAACTGCCGTCACTGGCGGAGATGATCTGCAGATTCGAAGCGCTGGCGATTACGGCGGTCGTCCCCGCGAGCGCGATCGAACCGGCGCAGTCGGTGGGGCATGTGGCCGCGCCGCGCGCGAGCCGTTCTCCGGTGGCCGAATTCCACAATGCCCAGGTTCCGCGACTGTCGCGGCTCAGCATCCGGGTGCCGTCGCTGCGCAGCGCGATCAGGCTGTTGGCGTGTCCGAGCTCGAGCAGCGTGCCGGAGTTGATCGTCAACGTCAGGCTGGCGGTGGAGGTGCCGCCGGCATTGCGGCCGGTGACCGCGAACGTTGCCGCCGCGGCGCCCTGCGTCGGAGTGCCCGTGATCTGTCCGGTGGCCGCGTTGAGTGTGAGGCCCGCCGGCAACGCGGGCGCAATCAGCCACTCGGTAGCCGTGCCGCCGGTCACCGTCGGCGTGATGGGAGTGATCGCAACTTCAGTCGTCAGCTCGAAGGCGGACGGCGCGAATGAAACCACCGGCGCCGCAGGCGGTGGGGGTGGGTTCGGTGATCCACCGTCACCGCCACCGCCTCCGCATCCGGTCAAGACGAAGAGCAGGAAAGCGGCCAGCGCCGAGTAGTTCGAGCTACGCATGACAGGAGGATCGCAAAACCGCGGTGACGGCAGCAATCGCTGGCCACCGCATGGTGCGCTGCGTCTCAGGGCTTGAAATCGAGGTTGCGTTTCTTTTTCGCCGGCACACCCTCGACTCCCGGGTCGCCGGCGGCGTATGCGAGTTCCGAGGCCTCGCGCGGGTAGATCCAGAGCGAGTCGCCTGTGTTCGCGACGAATTCCTCGCCGTCTTCACTCCAGGCGAGGAACGATCCCAGGTACGGCAAACTGATGCTGGCGAGGCCCCCGGGCACGGTGATCGTCTCGATCACGTGGGAGCCGGCCGCACCGGCGCCGATGCGCAGCTCGCCCGCGGCGGCGAAGACGATGGCATCGCCGTAGTCGGCAACCTTCGAAAACAGCACTTCGCCCGTGGGCGCCCACACGATCAGCTGTGCGTCGGTCGCGGCCGCGACGTAGCTGCCGTCCACCGCAAGCCGCCACCAGCGAATCGGGCCGGACACCTCGATCCGCGACCGCCGGGCGCCGCTCGTCCAGGTTCCGCCGCGCGAGGACGACATCGCCTGCACCGCAATGCCCAATGTCGCCGAACTGCTGCCGCCCGAATTCATGGCCGTCACCGCGTAGTCAGTCCGGGGTGAAGCTTCGGTCGGGGTCCCGCAGACCTGACCGTTGCCGAGATCGAACTGCAGACCGGCGGGCAGGGGACGATCGATCGACCAGGTGACGACGGCGCCGCCGCGGACGGTGGGCGCGATGCATGGGATCGGTACGTTCTGCACGAGATCCCAGGACGCGCTGGCATACGAGATATCCGGGGCGACGTCGCGCACCGTCAGCGAAACCGTGGTCACGACCCTGTGGCGTCCGCTCATGGCCTCGACGGTGTAGATGGTGGTCGGCGCGACGGCGGTCGGCGTGCCGAATATCGCGCCGTTCGACGGCGCGATCTGCATGCCGGCCGGCAACGGCGGTGCGATCGTGAACGCCGAGACGTTGCTGGCTATCACGGGTGTCAGGGGGGTGATCGGCGCGCCGACCACGTAACCCGATGTCGGCGGATACGTGATGCTCGGCGGCAACTGGGAAACGCTGGCGCTGTGCTCATCGCCGCCGCACGCCGTGAGAAGGGTGGCGGCCAGGAGCCAGCAGAATCGCAGTGAGTTCCGCGCATTCATGGTCGCCTCGCTGATCCGGTTGCCGTCTCCCGTGCGTTGATTATGGCCGCGTCTGCAGTGCAGTCATGCCCCGCGTACTAGGGCTTGAACTCCGTGTTGAGCTTCTTCTTCACCGCCACTCCCTTGATCTTCACGTAGGCGGGCAGGCCATTCTTGTAGGGCGGGTAGTCCTCGCCCTCGATGAGCGGCTGCAGGTAGGCACGGCACTTCTCGGTGATGCCGAAACCATCCTCGGTGATGTAGTCGCGCGGCAGTTTCTTCTCGACGTTGGCCACTTCCGAGAGCGCGACGTGTCCCACGACCCACTTATAGGGCTTCGACTTCTTGCGCACGATGGTCGGCATGACCGCGTCCATTCCCTTCGTGGCGAGCTCCACCGCCGCCTTGCCCATGGCGTAGGCCTGTTGCACGTCGACCTTCGAGGCCACGTGGCGCGACGCGCGCTGCAGGTAGTCGGGCACCGCCCAGTGGTATTTGTAGCCGTGCGCCTCGCGCACGAGGTTCGCGACCACGGGCGCTACACCGCCGAGCTGCGTGTGGCCGAACGCGTCCTTGGTGCCGGCGTCGGCGAGGAATTTGCCTTCCGCGTCGTGGACGCCTTCGGACACCACGACCACGCAGTAACCCACGCGACTAACTACATCCTTCACCTTCGCCAGGAACTTCTCCTTTTCGAAGGCGATCTCGGGGAACAGGATGATGTGCGGCGCTTCGTCCGGTCCCTTGCCGGCGAGACCGGCAGCCGAGACGATCCAGCCCGCATGGCGGCCCATCACCTCCATCACGAACACCTTCGTCGAGGTCTTGGCCATCGACGCCACGTCGAGCGCCGCCTCCTGGGTGGAGAGCGCGATGTACTTGGCCACCGAGCCGAAGCCCGGCGTGCAGTCGGTGTGTGGCAGGTCGTTGTCGACGGTCTTCGGAACCCCGACGCAGATCACGCGATGGCCAGCTGATCCCCGATCTGCGAAACCTTGTTGGCGGTATCCATCGAGTCGTTGCCGCCGTTGTAGAAGAAGTAGCCGATGTCGTGCGCCTTGAAGACTTCGATGAGGCGCTCGTACTTGGCGCGATCCTGTTCGAGGCTCTTGAGCTTGTAGCGCGCGGAGCCGAACGCGCCGGCGGGCGTGTATTTCAGGCCCTGGATGGTGGCGCGGGATTCCTTGCTCACGTCGATGAGGTCTTCGGTGAGCGCGCCGACGATGCCGTGGCGCCCGGCGTACACCTTGGCGATCGCCTTCGATTTCATCGCCGCCTCGATGACGCCGGCGGCGGAGGCATTGATGACCGCGGAAACGCCACCGGATTGAGCATAAAACGCGTTCATGGGCTTCGTTTTCGTCGCGGCAGGGCGTTTCATAGGTCTCTCGTTTGTCTCGTGATATGTCTCGCGCCGGCGTTTGCCTGCGGGGAGTGGTTTGGGTACTGTGACGGCCCTTCGAGGGGTGGTCACAGGTCAAGAATCTAGCATGCGCATCGTTCTCATGGGCGCGCCCGGCTCGGGCAAAGGCACCCAGGCTCAGCGTCTCGTCTCGCGTTACGGCATTCCGCAAGTGTCCACCGGCGACATCCTGCGCAAAGAGCAGGAGCAGGGCACGCCGCTCGGCCTGCGCGCCAAGCAGATCATGGAATCCGGCGGGTACGTCGACGACGACACCATGCTCGCGATCATCCGCAACCGCCTCACGCAGTCCGACACCGCGCGTGGCTTCATCCTCGACGGGTTTCCGCGCACGGTCGCGCAGGCCGACGGCCTCGCGAAGCTGCTCGCCGAGATCAAGGCGCCGCTCGACGCGGTGGTGCTGTTCGAGGTGAACACGGAGCAACTCGTGAAGCGGCTGTCCGGCCGCCGCGTGTGCGAGTTGTGCAAGAAGGTGTTCAACGTCTACTTCGCGCCGCCCTCCGTGCCGCCGGAATGCGTGGACGGGCGCACCGAACACCAGGTTGTGCAACGCGCCGACGACGCCGAAGAAACGGTGCGAGCGCGCCTGAAGAAATACGAAGAGGCGACGCGCAAGCCGGTGTCGGGTTTCTACTCCTACACGGGGCTGATCCGCACGGTGGATGCCGAGGGCGAAATCGACGTCGTCACGCAGCGCCTGTTCACAACGCTCGCCGCGGGCTCGGGAGTGAAGCCGGCTGCCGCGAAGAAGCGCGCGCCCCGGCGCCGCGTCAAGCCCAAGGCGAAGGCACGCAAGGGCGGGCGCGCACCGGTGCGCACGGCCGCCGCGAAGCGCGCGAAGAAAGCCGCGCCGAAACGCCGCGTGGCCGCGAAGAAACGCCCGGCAGTCCGCGGCCGCACGCGAACCCTGCGCCGCAAGTCAAAGGGCCGCTAACAGCTTTTCGCCGACGACGCCGGCGCGCCAGCCGCGCAGCAGGCTGATGTCGCGCTTGCCGGCCGCGAGCTTCTCGAGCTTCTCGCGCCGCGTGGCGAGCACCTCGGAGTGCACCTCGAGTTGTTTGGCCACGTCGTTGGCGATCTCGGCGAGGCGCTTCACCAGCGCCACCTGCGCCGGGTCCGCCCGCTCGCGCCGCGGCAACGGCGGCGCCGGGTCCGCAATGCCCGCGTCCCGCACCAGCGCCAGCAACTCGTCGCCACACTTGCG